>CAWDJA010000023.1:0-117804 GCA_963802485.1 uncultured Actinomycetota bacterium | reverse complement strand
GGCGCCGCGATGGCCGAGCCCACGGCGATGGCGGCGAGGATCCACGGGATGTTGTCGAGCTTCGACGAGAGGAACACGGTGATCACCGCGATGATCGCGCCCGCGGCGCCGATCAGGTTGCCGCGGCGGGCCGTCTTCGGCGAGCTCAGCCCCTTGAGGGCGAGGATGAAGCAAACGGCGGCGATCAGGTAGAGGATCGCGGTCCAGGTGGGGAGAGGAGCGTCATCGACCGGCCCCCTTCGCACCGGTGCCACCGGCGGCACCGGCGGCACCGGCGGCGCCGGGCGCTTCGGTACCGGATGCCGCGGGCTTCGCCTTGCGGCCGCGGAACATCTCGAGCATCCGATCGGTGACGACGAACCCGCCCACGAGGTTGGCGGTCGCCAGCACCACCGCGAGCAGGGCGATCGCGAGGGTCCATCCGTCGGACGCCTGCCCGGCGACGATGATCGCACCGACCAGGATGATGCCTGGATCGCGTTCGCGCCCGACATGAGCGGGGTGTGCAGGGTGCTCGACACCTTCGAGACCACCTCGAAGCCCACGAACACCGCGAGCACGGTGATCGTGAGCAGGGCGACGCCGTCCATCAGTGGGTTCCTTCCTGTTCGTCGGGTGCGAGGGCATCGGCGGCCGCGAGCGCCTCGACGGTCGCCGGATGCCGCACCTCGCCGTCGTGCGTGAGGCAGGCGTCCATGACGACCACGTCGCCGAAATCGGGCTCGACGGAGCCGTCATGCGTCATGAGCGCGAGGAGGTTGGCCACGTTCTTCGCGTAGAGGCGCGAGGCGTCGGTCGGCATCGTCGAGGCGGCATCCTTCATGCCGACGATGGTCACCGTGCCGGCCCCGTCGGCGGTCGGCACCGCGACATCCGACCCCGCGACCGCGCCCTCGACGTTGCCGCCCGACTCGGCAGCGAGGTCGACGACGACCGAGCCCGGGCGCATCGCCTGCACCATGTCGGCGGTCACGAGCAGCGGGGCGGGGCGGCCCGGAATCGCCGCCGTCGTGATGAGCACGTCGGCGTCGGCGACGTGGGGTGCGAGCAACTGGCGCTGTCGTTCCGCGCGGTCGGCGCCGAGCTCCCTGGCGTATCCGCCACCGGCATCGGCCGCATCGAGGTCGAGGTGGATGAACGTGCCGCCCATCGATTGCACCTCATCGGCGGATGCCGCGCGCACGTCGTTCGCCGACACGCGCGCGCCGAGGCGCTTGGCCGTGCCGATCGCCTGCAGGCCCGCGACACCGGCACCGAGCACGAGCACCTTCGCGGGCGGGATGGTGCCGGCCGCCGTCATGTAGAGCGGGAAGAACCGCGGAAGCCGCATGGCCGCTTCGAGCACGCACCGGTAGCCGGCGACGAGGGCCTGGCTGGTGAGCGCGTCCATCGACTGCGCCCGGGAGATGCGGGGAACGAGCTCGAGCGCGAACGACGTGACCCCCGCGTCGCGCAGCGCACGCACGGTGGGCAGTTCGGTCGACGGCGACGCGAGGCCGATGGCCACCGCCCCGCGGCGGAGCCGTGCCGGCGTCTCGGGCGCGAGTGGACGCACGTGCAGCAGCACGTCGAGGTCGCCGAGGCCCAGCGGGTCGACGATAGCGGCGCCGGCCTGCTCGTACGCGGCATCCGAGTGACCGGATGCCACGCCCGCGCCGTGCTCGACGAGCACCTCCAGCCCCAGGCCGACCAGTTGTCGCACGGTCTCGGGGGTGGCGGCCACTCGCCGCTCGCCTGTTCGTCGCTCTCTCGCGATGCCGACCCTCACGGGTCCTCCTCTCACACGGGAGTGCAGCGGGCCGGGCGGGGGAGAACCCCGTGCCGCGGCACTGCTGCACGTGTGGTGAGCGTACCTGTCGCCGCGGCATCCGATCGATGATTCGCCTGATTCAGGGTCGAAAGTTCGGCCGATCTTTCGGGCCGCGGAAGAGTCGCCGCTCGGCCGCCTCGGTTCGGCGGCCCCTAGGCTGGTGGCATGCGGTCGACGACGGAGCGGCTCGCGGCGGTCGACGAGGCGAACCTCGTGCTCGACCATGTCGGCCAGGTCAACGTGTTCCTCATCGCCGGCCTGCTCTCGCCGGGCGGCTTCGTCGGGGCTGACGGCCGCCCCGACCTGACCGCCCTCCGTGCGCGCGTGCAGGAGCGGATCGCGGCGCTTCCGTGGCTCCGCCGCGTGCCGGTCGCCGACGGTCGGCGACATCGCTGGGTGGAGGTGTCGATCGACCTCGAACACCACGTCCGGCTGATCGATGCCGTCGACGGTGTGGATGGGCTCGAGCGGAGATGCGGAGAGCTGATGACGATGCCACTGGCGCTGGACCGTCCCCCGTGGGAGCTCCTGGTGGTGCCCGGTGCGAGCGCGGGCGGGATGGGGATCGTGCTTCGCATCCACCATGCGATCGCCGACGGCATGACGGCGGTCTCGATCGTCCGGCAGCTGTTCGAGCAGGCCGAACCGCACGCCGGGACTGAGGTCGGCCCCGCTCCGGCGTTCACGAGCCCGCCGATCGCGCCGACCGCCCCGGTCCACCCCGGGCGGGATCCGTTGCGCGCGCTCGGGAAGATCGGCTTCGGCCTGCGCCGCATCCTGACGACGCTCGTCGGTCGGGGGATCGGTCCGACGCTGCTGCTCGGCGACCGGAGCCCTCGGCGCGGGGTGGCATTCGTGGACGCGGACCTCGAGCCGCTCGAAGCGCACGTGCGAGCGCTCGGGGCCACGGTGAACGACGCCCTGCTCGCGTCCGTGGCCGCCGGCTATGTCGCGGCCCTGTCGGCCGCCGGCGAACAGCTCCCCGACGACCTGCCGGTCTCGGTGCCGGTCGCCTTACGCCGGCGCGGGACCTCGGCGAACCAGGTGGGCGTCATGCTCATACGCCTGCCGCTCGCTCTGCCGGAGCCCGAGTCGCGCCTGCGCCTCATCGCCGCGCGCACGCGGAAGGAGAAGGGGCGCGCACGGGAGCAGGGCACGCTCGAGCTCATGCGCGGCCCGACCGGCGCGCGCATCATGGATCGCGTCGCCCATCGGCAGCATGTCGTCGCGGGCTTCGTCACGAATGTGCCCGGCCCATCCGGTCTGCTCCGCCTTGCGGGTGCTCCGGTCGACGCGATCTGGCCGGTCGCGGTGCTCGCTGCCAACGTCCGGCTCGGAGTCGCGGCGGTGTCCTACGCAGGCCGGCTTCGTTGCGGCATCCACTTCGACGAGGGGACCGTCCCGGGCGCCGTGTTCGCGGACGCGATGCGCGAGGAGTTGACCCGCCTGGCGGGATGAGCGATCAGCTCGCGGAGCCGTCGCGCGGGTCGCGCCCACGGAACGGCACTGATGCCGCGAGCGCAAGCGTGAGCACCGATCCGGCGCCGAGGGTGGCGGTGAGCGCGCCGCGCGGCGTCGTGAGCGCCAAGCGTCGCCCTCCGACCGACGGCACGCTGGCGGCGGCTCCTGCAGCTACGGCGACGGCGAGGATGCCGGTGACGACACGGGTCCAGGTCGGACCACGACCCGCGATCGCATAACCGCCGCCGATTGCCGCGAGCGCGACGGCACCGGCAGCGCTTCCCTCGCCGGTCTTCCGGAGTGTCGCCAGCGCACCCGGTGTCGTGAGCGGAAGCACGCCCATCACCACGGGCGCGGCCGCGATCGCTCGTCGATGAGGCAGGTCTTCGCCGGCGCGGCGTCGGTGTTCGGCCCAGCCGAACAGTGCGCCCACCGCAGCGGCGGGCGCAAGGATCCCGGCGAACGTGCCGTACCACGTCACCGCCGACTCCTTGCCGGCCAGAGCGGACATGTAGCCGCGGAATCCCGCGGCCCACGTCAGCCCGGCGAGCCCGCCGACGGCCAGAGCGGCTGCCGGGCCGGTCATCGGTCCGCTCCGGTCTCGACAGTGGTCCCCTGCGCAACGGGTTCGACCCGGCGGAACGGGATCGAGGCGGCGAGGCACAGCACGGCGACGCATGCTGCGCCGAGCGTCGCGACCCACACACCGCGCGGCTGGTCGAGGGCCAGGCGGATGCCGCCGACGGAGGGCACGGTGAGCACGAGCGCCACGATGATCGCCACGGCGAGCACGCCGCACAGGATGCGCGCCCAGAGCCGCCCTCGGCCCGAGACGGCATATCCGCCCGCGATCGCGGTGAGGGCCACCGCGACAGCGCCGCCACCCAGCCCTTGGGTGAAGAGTGCGAGGAGCGCATCGGGCATCGTCATCGGGAGCACCGCGAATGCGAGCGGCGCGAGCGCGAGCCATCGCCAGTGCCGACGTCCTCCCGTGCGACGGAAGTACTCCGCGAGGCCGAGGAGCGCACCGGCGACGACGCCCGCGCCGAGGATGCCCACGAACGTGCCGTACCAGTCGAGCCGGGACGCGCCGCCCGCGAGTTCGGCCATGTAGGCCCGGAAGGCGGCACCCCAAGCGAGGCCGCACAGTGCGCCGACGAGCACCGACGTAATGGCCGACGGTCGACGTCCCGGGTCGCGCACGACGTGGCCGGCCTGGGGAGCGGCGGCGACCATGGTCTCGCTGTCGGGCGGGCTCTCGTCCGCCCGTGGGGTGTTGCTGGTCTCGGTCTCGTCCATGGTGACGCACCTCCGCACCGAATGCCGGCTGTGGGGTCAGGTCTACACCCCGCCCGTCTCGTCGGCCATCCGTGGGACCACTCAACCCTCCCCGTCATCCGCTCCGGATGCGACGTCTCGGCTGTCGAGAATCCGCCCGCTGGTCCGACTCACTGGTGACAACGCCTGGAGGAGGGGCATCATGAGCATCATGACCACGGACCCGCATGCGCAGACCGGTTCGGAACCCCTCGACGTCTCGTTCGACGCCGTTCTGGAGCGCAGCCCGGCGCAGGGCGGATGGACCTACGTGGTCTGGCCGAGCTCGGCGGAGTTCTTCGGAACGCATGGGCTCGTGAAGGTCGCGGGCACGATCGACGGCGAGCCGTTCCAAGGCTCGTTCATGGCGCTCGGCGATGGGCGCCACAAGCTCGCCGTCACTGCGAAGGTGCGCCGTGTCATCGGCAAGGAGGAGGGCGCGTCGGTGCGCGTGCACCTCACCACGCGCCGCTAGGCCGATCCGCGGTCTCCTCCCGTTGCGACCCCTTGCAGCCGACCGGACGGTGTTGCATGCTGGCCGCAGAGGGGGCTGGGGTGGACGCCAGCGAAAGCCGGATCCGTGAGTTGCAGCGCCTCGCGTACGGCGCCGATGTGACCGATGCCGAGCGTGCATCGGCCGTCGACGAGCTCGCCGAGCTCGCTGCACGCGGCGCGGGCCGCGATGACGCTCCCGGTGCGGGCCCCGCCGACCAGGCGAGCGTGTCGTCGATGTCCAGCGATGCCACCAACGCCGTGGATGCCCCAGCGGGTCCGGCATCCGCCGAGCGAACGCCGAACGACGGGGGTATGGGACGCAGGAAGCTCCTGCGCTGGACGTTCACCGCGGGTGCTGTCGGACTCCTGCTCGGCGCCATCCTCGGATGGGGCGCCGGCGAGCGTCTCCCGGCGGACGTCACCTCATCGACGGCAACGCCGACCCCCGCGTCTCCCGGGCCACCGCTCGAGGACACCGACATCCTCGACGTGTTCGATCGGCTGCCACCTGCCGCGGAGTCGACGCAGGTCGCCGCCGTCGACGACGCGATCGATCCCGCATCCGTGCGACTGCTCGCCACCCGGGTCGACGGACCGGCCGCCTACCTGGCGCGCACGACGGACGGCGCGGACGTGTGCCTCGTGCTCCTGATGCCCGACGGTACGCCGCGCATCGAGTGCACCGTCGCCGGGCGCCTCCCCGCCGACGGCCTCAGCGTCCTGTACGGCGCAGAGGGCTATGGACTCTCGGCGGCGCGACTCGGCCCCACCGGAACGGTTTCACTCGGCCTGATCGCGGCGTTCTGACGTGTCTCTCTCGGTCGGCCTCGGTCGGGGGCCGGCCTCAACCGATGGCTGCGAGCACGGCGTCGCGATAGACGACGTAGCCATCCGGGGTGGGGTGGAGGAACGTGACCGGGTCGTTGGGATTGGTGCCGAGGTAGGCCGGGGGCAGGTCCCCGCCGACACGATGCCCGCCGAACTCGACCGGGGCCCACACGACGTCCACGTCGGGGGTTGCCGCGGTGAGGGCGGTCAGGGCCAATTGCGTGTTCAGCAGTTCGACGAGTTGGTTCACGTTGTCGGCGACCAGCGAGATGCCCGGCGCGAACGGAACCGGATAGCCCGTGACCACGATCGTCGCGCGCGGCGACCGGCTGTCGATGGCGGCGATGAGGGCACCGAGTTCCGAGGGCACCTGACCCGAGTTGAGATAGAACGCCGCGTCGTTCAGTGCATCGAGGCACAGGGCCGGCGTCAGGCCACTCGCACATGCCGCATAGAGCCGTTGCAGGTCCACGCCGTTCGCGCCGACCGTCACGGTGACGAGTGTCGTGCCGCGATTGACCTGTCCGAGCTGGTTCGCCGTGACATCCGTGATCGTGGCACCGGTGCATGCCGCATTGCGCAGCAGGCTCACCTTGGGCTGCGCATCGAGCAGCGCCGGGTATCCGGCCGGGCTGCGGAGGCAGGCGTCGAGGTAATCGCCACCGCCCTGGCCCGCGGCGACCGAATCACCGAGCGCCACGTACTTGTCGACCGGAGAGGAACTGGAGTCCGGCGCCGCGGCGACCGGACCGGCGATCCCCACGGGGATGGCCACGAGGGCGATGAAGGCCGCGACGATGCTTGCCCGGACGCGGCCCTTCCGTGAGGGATCTGACGTCATGGGCACACCCTAGCCCTGATCTGAGGTTCCGTCATCTCCCATAAGGGGGGTGCTCGACCGGCGGCAGCTCATGGCACGAGGCGATACAAGCGGAGGTCGTGGTCCTCGATCGGGAGGATCTCGATGGCGCCGAACCCGGCATCCGTGGCGTAGCGCCGCAGGGTATCGACCCGCATGACGGCTCCGGTCATCGCCGAATCGGGGTCACCCATGGCTTCCGGGAGGCAGGAGACCACGCTGATCCCGTGCACGTAACGATCCCGCACGGAGGCAGAGGTCATGAAGGTGTCGCTGACCCGCTCGTCCGCCACGAGAACGGATCCACCTGGGGCAAGCATCTCGCGCGCGGCGCGCAGCACCTCGACCGGACGGGTCATGTCGTGCAGGGCCTCGAGGATCGTCACCAGGTCATACGACGAGTCGGCTGCTTGCGATGCATCGGCCACGGCGATGGAGACTCGGTCGCCGAGTCCATGAGCGGCGACGTTCTCACGGGCCGCGGCCACCGCGTCGGCATCGAGGTCGCGGCCGTGGACGACGATCGATGGATACGCCTCCGCCATCGCGATGCTCGACCAACCGGTCCCGCACGCGAAGTCGGCCACCTTGGCAGGCGGCTCGGCGCGAAGCCGTCGGTCGATCGGCTCGATGGCCGGGAGCCACTCCCGGCCGAGCCGTGCCAGGTACTTGGCGCGGTTCCACTCGGCCCGGCCCTCGGGCTCCCAGCCGAGCGGCGGCGGGGCGTTGCCGGTGCGGAAGGTGTCGACGACGTCCGGCAGGGATCGGGCGACGCGTGCCATCTCCACCCCTTCGTGCGCCGTGAAGGAGACGTGGTCGGCGTCGGCGAGCGCGGGCACGTCCTCGTCACGGATCGCGTAGCGGCGTTCGAGCGCCTCTGCGGCCGGGTCGTCGACCGTCAGCAACCCGGTCGCCGCCTGCTGCTCGAGCCACTCGCGGACGAGGCGCTCGTGGGTGCCTGTACGGTGCGCCAGCTCGGTCGACGTCGTCGGACCGACCTCGGCGAGGGTGCGATAGAAGCCCAGCCGCTCGCCGATGTAGACGGTGTAGAGGTCGAGCGCGGCCACCGTGCTGCGAACCAGTCGGTCGCTCATCCCATCCATGCGATCATCAACCCCCGGTCGTGTCACCTCGTCGAATGCCGGCCGCGGACCCCTCGGGGTCGACCTCACACGTCCGGCGTCACTGCCATCGCTGCCCCCCAGTGTAGATTCCCGAGACCTCGGGGTACGTGCGTTCGACGGTCAGGCCGGCTGTGCGAACGTCGCCGGGCCGGGCTCGTCCGCCGATGCCCTGCCCTGCGCGTTGCCGCGGATGAAGATGAGCGCGATCAGCGCGAAGGCGAGGAACACGACCGTCGACAGCCCTGCCAGGCCGAGCAGCGGGCTCGGGTTCGTGCCCTCCACGTCGATGCCGCCGGTTGCGAGGAACGTCGTCGGGTCGGTGAGCGCGTGCAGGATGATCGGCCAGATCAGGTTGCCCGTGGCCCGCATCGTCAGGTACATCATGATGCCGAAGCCGAAGGTGAAGCCGACCGTGGGCAGGACGACGGCGATCGACTGGCCCGACAGCAGATTCGACGTGTGGAGCAGCGCGAAGATCAGCGACGAGAGCACCGCCACGACCCACTCGTTGTATCCGCAGCGCCGCAGCAGCGTTACCGCGAGGCCACGCGTGAGGAGCTCCTCCGAGATGCCGACGAAGAGCCCGGCGACGAACGTGGCGAGGATGACGCCGGCGGAGTACTCGCTCCACTCGATGCCGAACACCCGAAGCAGGATCGTCGCGACGATGAGCGCCGGCGCGATCCACATCCACCAGTTGCCGCCCACGGGCTGCTTCGCGAACAGCGGCTTCGGCAGCCAGTCGACGGATGCCGCGAACGCGACCAGGAGGATCGAGCCGACGATCACGGGCACCGCGACGGCGAGGAAGACGCTCAGCCCGTCAGCGAAGAGATCCTCGTCGTCGATGAGGTCGCCCCAGAGCTGCCCGACGACCCACCCCGTGCCGAGGTACAGCGCGAGGTAGACGGCCGCGAGCATCACGGCCTTCCACCACCCACCGCGATCCCAGAAGGCCTTCCAGCCGGATTCACGGACGGCGGTGGTGGTGGTGTCGGCCATCGAGCGGCTCCTCTCCTGCCGGATCCCGGCGATCCGCATCCTCAACCTATTCGCCGAAGCTGGCCCTGGGAGGCCATTTCCGCAGGCGGTGTCGAATCGCGGCGATGCCGTTCGTAGCAACGTTGAGAGGCCGCCCGCGAGGGGCGCCATCGGATAGGGACCACGATCATGAAGCTGATCACCAACACCCAGATCACCGTCGACGGCGTGATGCAGGCAAATGGCGGCAACAATCCCGAGCTCGATCCCGGATTCGACCGCGGCGGCTGGGCCCTGCCGCTCGGTGATGAGGAGTCGACCGGCTACATCGGCGACTTCTACCGGCGCGCCGACGCGTTCCTGTTCGGCCGGCGCACCTATGAGCTCTTCGCCGGCTACTGGGGTGTGCAGGACGATTTCGACAACCCGTTCGTGGCCTCCCTGAATACGCGCCCGAAGTTCGTCGCTTCGAACACGATCACCGACCCGGAATGGGCGGACACGACCGTGCTCTCGGGAGATCTCGAGACGTCCATCCGCGCGCTGAAGGCCAAGCCGGGCGGCGAGCTGCAGGTGCACGGGAGCGGGCACCTGATCCGCTGGCTGCTCGAGCACGAGCTCGTCGACGAGATGACGCTGATCGTCTGCCCCGTGATCGTCGGCCTGGGCACCCGGCTGTTCCCCGAGGCGGGCAGGGATTTCGCTCTCGATCTGGTGGAATCGCGCAGGTTCCCGACGGGCATCCTGGCTCAGACCTACCGGCCCGTCGGCCGACCGCAGTACGCCTAGCATTGCGGCATCCGTAGCAGTATTGCCCTGAACCACATCCGGGAGGTGTGCGATGCAGTACCTGGTCTCCGTGATCGACGACAGGACCAACTCCGGCACCGAGGAGGAGATGCTGGCGATCGACGACTTCAATGATCGCCTCCGGGCGGGTGGCCACTGGGTGTTCGCGGCAGGCCTCGCCGCACCTGAAATGGCGACGGTCATCGACGGCCGAGGAGAGGAGCCGGTGTTCACCGACGGGCCCTTCATCGAGTCGAAGGAGCACATGGCCGGCTTCTGGATCATCGACGCTCCCGACCTCGACGTCGCGCTCGCGCTCATGGCCGACGGGTCGAAGGCGTGCAACCGCCGGGTCGAGCTGCGACCGTTCCTGGTGGCGTGAGCCCGATCGACGCGCGCGCCGCGATCACCCGTGCCCACCACGAGGAGTGGGCTCGGGTGGTCGCCTCACTCGCCAAGCGCTTCGGCGACCTCGACATCGCCGAAGAGGCGGCGGCGGAGGCGTTCGCGACCGCGGTCGAGCGGTGGCCGGCGGACGGCATCCCGCCCAACCCCGGCGCGTGGCTCACCACGACCGCCAATCGCAAGGCGATCGACAGGATCCGGCGCGAGAACAAGCGCGACGACAAGCACCGGGAGGCCGTGATGCTGTCCGACGACGAGCCGCCCGAGCCGCTCGGCGCCGTCGACGACGACCGGCTCCGACTGATCTTCACCTGCTGTCACCCGGCCCTGGCGATGGAGGCACGGGTGGCGCTGACGCTTCGCATGGTCGGGGGTCTGACCGTGCCGGAGATCGCCCATGGCTTCCTCGTGCAGGAGAGCACCATGGGGCAGCGGATCACTCGGGCGAAGGGCAAGATCACGGCCGCCCGCATCCCCTATCGGGTGCCGTCCGCGCGGGACCTGCCTGCACGGATCACCGGCGTGCTCGCCGTCCTGTTCCTCGTCTTCAACGAGGGCTACCTCGCGACCGGCCCCGACACCGACCCCGTGCGTTCCGACCTGACCGCCGAGGCGATCCGGTTGACGCGTCTGACTCGGGCGCTGCTCCCGGAGGACGGCGAGGTGGCCGGTCTGCTGGCGGTGATGCTTCTCACCGAGGCTCGTCGCCCCGCCCGCGTCTCGGCGGACGGCGAGCTCGTCCCCATCGGCGAGCAGGACCGCGGGGCCTGGGATGATGCGCTGATCGAGGAGGGACACCGGCTGGTGCGCGAGCGGCTGGATTCCGGGGTCGCTCCCGGTCGCTACCAGCTGCTGGCGGCGATCAACGCCGTGCACACCGACGCGCGAGACGCCCGCGACACCGACTGGTCGCAGGTCGTCGCCCTCTACGACCAGCTGGTCGGCCTCGACCCCTCGCCGATCGTCGCCCTCAATCGCGCCATCGCGGTCGCGGAGCTCGAGGGTCCGCACCTCGCCTTGGCGACCATCGACCGCCTCGGTGACGCGCTGAAGGGGTATCACGCCTTCCACGCCAGTCGCGCCGAACTGCTGCGCAGACTGGAGCGCCGCGAGGAGTCGCGTGCGGCCTACGACAGGGCCATCGCCCTCGCGGGCAACACCGCCGAGACCGCCTACCTGACCCGCCGTCGCGACGAGCTCGGCTAGTCGTCCACGCAGGAAGATGCCGCCCGCGTCCCAGTGGGGACGTGGGCGGCATCGTCGCGATCGCGCGGTCCGCGAGCAGGGCTCGGCGTCAGCTGATCTTGCGACGGTAGATGGCGATCGCGAAGGCGTAGGCGACGACGAGGATGCCGACGAGCCAGGCGAGGGCGACCCAGATGTCACTGCCGACCGGTTCACCGGCGAACAGGGCTCGCATGCTGTTCACGATGGACGTCACCGGCTGGTTCTCCGCGAACCAGGCGACCGGGGCGGGCATCGAGTCGGTGGGCACGAACGCCGAGCTGATGAACGGCAGGAAGATCAGCGGGTAGCTGAACGCACTCGCGCCGTCGACGGTCTTCGCCGAGAGCCCGGCGATCACGGCGAGCCACGTCAGGGCGAGCGTGAACAGGATCAGGATGCCGGCCACGGCGAGCCATCCGCCAACGGACGCCCCGGTGCGGAACCCCATGATCAGCGCGACGCCGATGACGATCGCGACCGAGACCATGTTCGCGACCAGCGAGGTGAGCACATGCGCCCAGAGCACGCTCGACCGTGCGATCGGCATGGACTGGAAGCGTTCGAAGATGCCGCCCTGCAGGTCGAGGAACAGCCGGTATGCGGTGTACGCGACACCGGACGCGATCGTGATGAGCAGGATGCCGGGGAGCATGTAGTTGACGTACGACTCGTCGGATCCGGTGTTGATCGCACCGCCGAGCACGTACACGAACAGCAGCATCAGCGCGATCGGAGTGACCGCCGTGGTGACGATGGTGTCCGGGCTTCGGAGGATGTGGCGCAGCGAGCGACCGGTGAGGACGCGCGTGTCGCCGAGGACGTGGGTGGTCATCGGGGTTCCTTTCCTGCCGGGACCGCGTTGTCGGTGCGGTCGTCGTCGGCGGTGTCTGTCTCGCCGGTGTCGCCGACGAGGGCGAGGAAGACCTCCTCGAGAGACGGCTGCTTCTCGACGTACTCGACCTTGGCGGCCGGGAGGAGTCGCTTGAGTTCGGCGAGGGTGCCGTTCTGGATGATCGTGCCCCTGTGCAGGATCGCGATCCGGTCGGCGAGCTGCTCGGCCTCGTCGAGGTACTGCGTCGTGAGCAGCACCGTCGTGCCGTTGCTCGCGAGCCGCTTGACCGTCTGCCACACCTCCATCCGAGCCTGCGGGTCGAGTCCGGTCGTCGGCTCGTCGAGGAAGATGATCGGCGGGTTGCCGATCAGGCTCATCGCGATGTCCAGCCGGCGGCGCATGCCGCCCGAGTACGTCGACGCCTTGCGTCCCCCGGCTTCGGTGAGCGAGAAGCGTTCGAGCAGCTCGTCCGCGATCGCACCCGGGTTCTTCAGGTGACGCAGCTTGGCGATCAGCACGAGGTTCTCGCGACCGCTGAGGACCTCATCGACCGCGGCGAACTGGCCGGTCAGGCTGATCGACTCGCGCACGTCGCCGGGATTCGCAGCGACGTCGAGGCCATGGACCGTTGCGGTTCCCGCGTCGGCCTTCAGCAGCGTCGACAGGATCCGCACCAGCGTGGTCTTGCCCGCGCCGTTCGAGCCGAGCAGCGCGAAGATGCTCCCCGCCTTCACGTCGAAGTCGACGCCCCGCAGCACGTGCAGGTCTTTGAACGATTTCTCGACGCCCTGGACGCGAATGGCGGCTTCCCCGGTCATCACTGCTCCTTCCCTTCTGCCTCGTCGATCGCCTTCTTGAGGCGAGCGCGCTCCTTGTCGATCCACTGGGTGCCGCCGTAGGCCTGCGTGAACGTCTCGGCGAACTCGACGGGGTCGTCACCGACGATCGCGCTCACGGGCGTACCGTCGACGGCGGCGCGCTCCCAGAGATCGGCGAAGTCGCCGAACATCGTGACGAGAGTGTCGCCGTCGGTGATGCCCCCGTAGTACATGAAGTACCGCTCGAATGCCTTCGCGGCGGCGCGGTACGGCTCGGGGAGCGCCTCGATACGCGCCTTGTACTGCTTGTACTGCTTCTTCTGCTCGAGCGAGCCGGTGATGGTCTCGATCCACTTCGCAGCCATGGTCACTTCTCTCCTTCGTGGAGCTGTTCGATACGTTCTGCGAGGAAGCTCCACGTCCTCCAGAACTCTTCGAGTTCGCTTCGTCCCTGCGCATTGAGCGAGTACACCTTGCGCGGCGGCCCCTTCTCGGACGGGACCTTCTCGACGTCGACGAAGCCGCGCTGTTCGATCCTGACCAGCAGGGCGTAGACGGTGCCTTCGGCGATGTCGGTGAAACCCCGCTCTCGCAGCCGGGCGGTGATCTCGTAGCCGTACGCCGGCTGCGCGGCGATGATCGCGAGGACGATGCCCTCGAGCGTGCCCTTGAGCATCTCGGTGATCTGCTTGCCCATCGGACCCTCCCTTCAACTACTCGGTGTTGCTATCTACCGGTACATAGTAAGCATGAGTACCGGTAGATAGCAACACTGAATAGCGAACTTCGCGAGGATGATTCGAAAGGCGTTGCGGAGTGCCGCAGACTTCGCCTGCGTCAGACGGCGGGACGCCGGAGGATTCGCACCATGCGGATCTCCCGCACACCGTCCTCCACCTGCACGGTGCCGTCGGCAACGAATCCGTGCTTCCGGTAGAACGCCTGCGCCCGTGGATTGGGGTCGGCGACCCACAACGCCGCCGACTCGTGGGGCCCGACGACAGCATCCAGGAGGGCCGCCCCCGCGCCGGATCCGTGATCGGCCGCAAGGACGTACAGCACGTAGAGATGCAGGCTCCACCCGGGCTCCGGGCTCTCCGGTGGGCCCGCCATCGCAACCCCGATCACCGCACCATCGCGCTCAGCCACCGCGATGCGGTTCGCGCGGTAGCGCTCGTCGACGAGCGCAATCGTCCAGAACCGTTCGCGAGCATCGACGAGTCCGGGATCGTCGAGCACGCGATCGGGCATCAGGCCGCGGTACGTCTCCTGCCACGAGCGGACGAGCATCCGCGCCATGGCAGCGGCGTCCTCCACTCGGGCGGGGCGAACCGTAACCGGGGAGTCCATGGGTGGAACCCTATCGAGGCGCGGCGTCGACGACGTCGTTCATGCACCACCCTCGTCAGCCGACACCCCTCGCCGCATCAGGATCATGCGGACGGGCGGCGCCTCGGCGGGGAATACGACGCCCATGCGCTCGCTGTAGTACTCGAGGCCGTCGACGGCGCGCTCGACATGGAGCCCGTGTCGTTGGTAGAACCGCACCGCGCCGTCGTTCCCGGCGACCACCAGCAGCATGTACGCGAGGTCGGTCGGCACGCGTTCGTGCAGTCCATCCATCAAGAGCGACCCGATGCCGACGCCGCGGCGCCGGCGGTCGAGGTAGAGCCGGTGCAGTTCCGGCTCTGGGCCGAACGCGTCGAAGTGGAGGAAACCAGCAACCTCATGCGACTGCTCGGCGACCAGGAAGCTCGCGTCCTCAGCCCCGCGGCAGCGCTCGATGCATTCGGCGATGGCGGACTGGGCGTAGGTCTGGCTGACGGCGGCGTCGACCACGGCCGGATCGATGAGGCCGGCGTATTGGGCCGGCACCACCTCCATTCCGATGGCGGCGATGGCCGCCGCGTCTTCTGGAGCCGCATCGCGCAGGAGCACGTCTCGAATGAACGACACGTTCGTGCCCCCGTCCTCGAGCGCGGAGCTCCTCGACTGAGTTATGCTCCACATAGGAGTATTAATTACTCCTTGGAGGAGTATATGTCAAGGAGTCTTCCCGAGTTGACGACGACGTCGTACGCGATCCTCGGACTGCTCGCGATCAAGCCGTGGTCGACCTACGAGCTGGCCAAGCACATGCAGCGGGACCTGAGGTTCGTGTGGCCCCGTGCGGAGAGCAACATCTACGCCGAGCCCAAGAAGCTGATCGCCCACGGGTTCGCGTCCGCCAGCTCCGAACCGCGTGGACGACGTCGGCGCACGGTCTACTCGATCACGCCGGCCGGCCGGGAGGGCCTCGCCGCCTGGATCGAGCTGCCGGCCGCTGAGTCGCGTTGGGAGTCGGAGTCGATCGTGAAGCTCCTCTTCGCCGACAGCGGCTCGCCTGAGCGACTCCTCGAGCACCTCCGTCGGTTCCGCGAGCACTCGGGCGCGCGCTGGAGGGCTGTCGAGGCGATATTCCGCCCCTACCTCGCGGGCGACGAGCCATTCCCCGACCGCACCCACGTCAACGTCCTCGCGGCGACGCTGGTCCTCGAGACGGCACGGGCGGAAGCCGAATGGGCCGACCGTGCGATCGAGGAGGTGCGGACGTGGCGAACCACCACCATTCCCGAGCATCGCGCGGTGGCGTACGACGCACTTCGAGCCGCACTCGATGCCGGCGCGCCGTGACGCGACGGGGACGCCAGCCGTGGCGGGTGAGCCGCCCCGGGCGAAGCGCACCTGCTCGACGAGCGGATGCGTCATCGGGACCTCATCCAGGCGTCCCGGTCGCGGTCGGCCTCGATCCCCGTCCGGTTCGGCGAGCTCATCCGCGAATCGCTCGAGGCACAGGATGATGGCGTGTTCGATGACGAGGCGCGGGCCGCGGCTTGGGCTGCTGAGCGGCTCAAGCCGCAGGGTGATCCAGGAGCCTTCCCCGTCAGGTGCCGCGGCGCCGCGGCGAGCGTAGTATCGCCTCGTCGGAGGAGACGCCATCATGGAGTTCGAAGTTTCGACGATCATCGAACGCTCGGCCACTGCCGTCTGGGACTTCTACGCCGTGCATCATGTGCAGAATCATCCGCGCTGGGATCCCGACATGTCGCTCGAGCAGGTGACGAGCGGTCCGATCGGTCTCGGCACCGTCATCAGGCGACGCTACACCCGCTTCGGCGTGCCGCATGAGGGAACCATGGAGATCGTCGAGTTCGACCCTCTGCGCGCGATGGGCGCGAAGATCCGCGACGGACAGACCGAGATGACCGGGCGCGCGAGACTCGACGCCGAAGGGCCGAACCGTACTCGACTGACGACTCAAGTGGACATCACGGGTGCGGATTCGTCGATGGCCGAGAAGCTCACGCCGCTCGTGCAGCAGAGTTACGACACCATCAAGCGTCTCATCGAATCCGAGTACGAGCCCGGTTCCTAGCCCGAGCACGACTCCGATTCACCTACCCAGCGTTGGCCAGGCCCGACGACCACGACCATCGGCAGTTGTCACCTGTTGAGCCGCCCGAACTGCGCCCGGTCGAGGGTGCTCGGCTGCCCGGTTGCGTGCACGACCCAAGGCGGAGGACCATGATCCGCATGGAGGCACGTGTCGGCTGCGTCGTCTCGCTTGCCGCGCGATCGCCCTCCTCGGATGTGGGTGCGCCGAGGGCGGGGATGCGACGAGCCCGGCCAGTTCCCGGGACACGTCTGGCTCGGCGGACACCGCGGACGAGATCGCCAGGTCCTCGGAGCAGATCGACATCGGCGGTCGGTCGCTCCACCTGCAGTGCTGGGGCGAGCGGGTTGCCGGCGAGCCCACTGTCCTCCTCATCACCGGTCACGGGCCCACCACGTCATCCTGGGAGCTCATGGCCAGCGATTTCGCCGCCGACGGCCATCACTTGTGCTCCTACGACCGGGCCGGAGTCGGGGGGAGCGAACCGGCGCCGGAGGCCATCCGCACCATGGAGGACCAGGTGACGGACCTGGTGGCGCTGCTCGATGCCGCCGACCTGCAGGAGCCGGTCGTCCTGGCCGCGCACTCCCTCGGCTCTCATCCTGCCGTCGGGCTCGTGGCTCGTGCTCCGGAGCGCGTCGCCGGAGTGGTGCTGATCGACCCGTGGTCGCCGCGCGTCGGCGTTGCGCAGCGGGCCGCATTGCCTCCGGAGAAGCCCGACGAATCACCGGAGGTAGCCGAAGAACGCCGCTTCCTGACCGACTTCCTCTTCGACCCCGCCCAGAACCCCGAGCACCTCCTCCTGGCGGCGAGCGACGACGAGGTGGCGTCGCTGCTCGACGAGCCCGGGCCGATCTTCGGGGACCTCCCGACTGTGGTGCTCAGGGCGCCACCCCTGCCGTACCTGCCGGGTCTGCCCCGCGACTACCACGAGGCGACGCTGGCGGCCATCACCGCCGGTCACCAGGAGTTCGCCGCCGAGTCGACGCGCGGCACACTCATCGAGGTCGAAGACACGGGCCACAACATCCAGGACGACCAACCGGAGGTCGTCCTGGACGCCATTCGCGACGCCATGGCCGGATAGTCGGGGCGCTCCGGAACGGCGCGCCGCCGCGGGTCTCGACATCTCCAGCACGTGGCCTGGTGCGGGTGCTTTCGACCCACCGGGCGCCCTCGGCGAGGTCGGGGGCTGCTACGACAAGATGGTCGAGCTCGCTCACGATCGCCAGCCTAAGCCTTGGGGACACGAGGTGCGGAGGCCGATCCGTGACCGCCAGCGCGCGACTCGCCGGGCCCCTCCGCGATACTTGCGGCATGAAGCTGTACTTCGCCGGACCGTTGTTCACCACGCCGGAGCGCGCCTGGAACGCGGAGGTGACGGCCGCGCTGCGCGCCGCCGGCCACGAGGTCTTCCTGCCCCAGGAGCAGGGGCTCGACAAGGATGCGAAGGGCATCTTCGCCACCGACGTGGGCTGGATCGACGCTGCCGAGGGGCTTGTCGCGATCATGGATGGCCCCGATCCGGACTCCGGGACATGCTGGGAAGTCGGTTACGCCTACGGCACGAAGAAGCCGATCGTGCTCGTCCGCACCGACTTCCGGTCGATGGCGGGGAATGCCGCGGAGTACAACCTGATGCTGACGCAATCCGCCGCGGTCAGACTCGACCTGCCGGCGGCATCGACCACGGAGGTCGTCTCCGCGATCCTCGACGCGCTGGAGCGCGTCGAAACCGGGATCGACCAGGGCTGACCACCCCACGTGGAGCTACCGAGCACTCGCCAGAATGAGCCGCCGGATGGGACCGGGCATCCCATGAGGGTCGGTTGATGCCAACATAGAGCGTCACGCTCCGGGTGGGAGCAGCAGGCCCTGCAGCACTGCTTCCTCCCAAGCGCGGAAGTCGGCCGTCGGCAGGTCGGCGTCCTCCCACTTGAGGCGGACCTCGGGTGAGGCCGTGATCCACAGTCGGCGGGCCAGCACCTCCTTGGGTACGTCGGTGCGCAGCCAGCCATGGGAGTCGAGGAGTTCGATGAGCCACCCCTGGGCGCGGTGACGGAACTCCTCCTGGTCACGCCACCACGAGGCCACCTCGGCGTCCGACGCGGCCGCCTCGACGAACACCCGCGCCAGTGGAAGAGCGCGCTCGGCCACCGCCTCGTCATGCCGGCAGAACTGCGTGATCACCGCTTCTCCATCGGGGAGTGCGTCCATGGCCAACCTGGTCCGCTCGACCTCGTCCGGTGACGGGACGAGCTGCCGGAGGGCCTCGAGCAGCACCGCCGATTTGGCGCCGAAGTAGTTGAAGATCGTGCCTTCAGAGACTCCCGCCGCCTCGGCGATCGCCTTCGTGGTGGTGCCGGCGTACCCGCGCGCGAGGAAGAGCGGCAATGCGGCCTCGGCCACCAGGGCACGCGCTGCCTGTCGTTGACGTTCGCGTAACGTGGGTCTTGTAGTCACGCTCAGAATCATATAGCATTACTCATCGTAGTGAAGTGGGACTCGATCCCGGGCGGGTCCGCGAGACCACGACTCGCTCGCGGTGCCTGACCTCATCGTGAGCGGGCCTGCCGCGCGAGGCGCCCACGCTCCGATGTGCGGCACACCCGATAACTACGGGACTCATGTCCCGAGCTCGCCTCCGCAACCCTCCGCGGTGGCCGATCCATGGAGTCGTCATGTCCAGAGTCGCTGTGTTCTCCACCTTGCTGACCGTTGTCCTGGGTGGTGCCACCATCACCGCCGCCGCGGCCGCGGCGGCGCAGGACGATCAACCCGAACGCGCGAGCCACGCCCACATCCTCGTGCTCGGCGTCGAGGTCGTACCCGGCAGCTTCCCGCCCGTTCCGGCGAGCGTGAAGGCGTGCATCGACCTGGCTGCCAACGAACCGGTTCCGGCCCGGGCACACCACATGCACCTGCACGTCGGGTTCGCAGGGGAGCAGCTCTTCGAGCACTCCGGCAACATCGTGATCCCGACCGCGCCGTACGTCGATCCGGCGTTCGGCCCGGTGCCCTGGGATGACTGCGCTGAGTTCCTCGCGCTGTTCGGACTCGACTGAGCCCGGTCCACCGGCGCGAGTCGGGAGTCCATGATGAGTGAAGTGAATCCAGAACGGCGGCCGTTTGCCTTCAAGATCGGCTGGGGTATCTTGCTGTTCTTCTCCATCGGCAATGTCCTGGGCCACATCGGCTTGTCGATCTTCGAGTCTCAGCCCAGTACGGTCTTTGTCGCCTGGGCTGGGATGAACTTTCTGGCTGCCGGGATCCTCCTGATTCCGTACCGGCGAAGGGAGAGGTGGGCCTGGTTCCTCATCTGGGCCCTGATAGTCCCCTATGCCTTGGTGATCCTGTTCAACCAAGACGTCGGGCTGATCTATTTGGGAGAGGCCGCGTTGATGGCTCTCGGCCAGCTTCTGACGTATCGCACTGTTTCCGCTGAGCAGCGGGCGACAGCCGAGGTCTGAAAGGGAGAGGGCCGGGCAGGGTCAAGCTGCCTGGAGTCGTTCATCTTTCGTGGAATGGCGATCTTCGCGCGGATGTGCCCTACCCGATGAAGCGCTGGACGAATGCGAGCGCTTCATCCGCGACTTCGCGCCAGCCCGAGTCGATGGTCAGCGAGTGCCCACGCTCGGGGACGATGATCACCTCGGTGATTCCGGTGTTGTTCTTCGCCTGGATCTTGTAGCTCGCGTTGACGACCGCGGGCGGGACGGTGTGGTCCTTCTCGCCGCCGATGAGCAGCAACGGTCCGCGGGCGGGGTTCTTCGAGTCGACCTGCGTGTCGCCGCCGAACGGGTTGAAGTTCGCGAATGCCGCCTGGAAGAGCGCGACGCCCGCGGCCGCGACGTGGAACTCCTCATACAGTCGCCGCCCCTCCTCCTCGCTCAGAGCGTTGACCCAGCTGTACTGGAACTGATCCCACGTCAAGGACACCCCTCGACCCACGTTCGCCGGATTCGCCAGCACGGGCGCGGCTGACTTCAACGACGAGGCCGGCAGGGGCAGCACGCCCTTGAACGGTGCGTTGTCGATCGACACCGTCACCGCGGCGACCCCTTCGCCGGCGATCTTCTGCGCGATGAGCCCGCCGGTGGAGTGGCCGATCACGGCTGGACTCCGATCGAGTTCGGCGATGACCGCGAGGTAGTGGTCGGTGACCTGCTGGACCATCTTCTTCGCGAACGCCTCCGGGTGCTCTCGCGCCTCTGCCACCGTGGCCGGGTCGTCGGGCCAGCCTGGCGCGAGCGCGACGAATCCGTTGTCCTCGAAGAACTCCCGCCACGGCGCCCAGCTGCTCGAGAGGAGCCAGAGGCCGTGGACGAACAGCACGGGCGTCCGATCCGACTCATTCGCCCGGGCGATCTCGCCTCGTTCCCAGTCGGCGAGCGTGGAGGTGGTGTCGCTCATGGTGTCGTCCTCTCAACGGCGGCCGTGCCCGTTGCGCGGCCGAAGCCGTCTACAGCGTAGGTCGACGACGCTGCGGCGGCGAGGCCCGCGGCATCAACCGTCCTATGGCCAATTGGCCAAGCACTGGGGGGACAATGCTTGGAAGCACGCGGAGGTTCTCCATGCAGACCCGCTCGTTCCCCTCCACCCCCGATGGCCGCTCGCCTGCCGGCGCCGAGATCCGGTACCTGATCGAAGGCGAGACCGGCGGCATGATCCACTCCACCGTCCCGCCAGGTCAGGTGAATCGGGCGACCGTCCACGCCACCGTGAGCGAGTTCTGGCATGTTCTCTCGGGCGAGGGGCGGATCTGGCGACGAGACGGCACTGGTGAGGAGACGACCGTTCTGGGGAGCGGTGTTTCCATCGACATTCCCGTTGGGACGGCGTTCCAGTATCGCTGCACCGGTGTCGACCCACTCCAGTTCCTCTGCATCACAATGCCGCCGTGGCCCGGCGACATGGAAGCGACGGTCATCGAGGGGCCGTGGAAACCGAATGCTCCCGAAGGTTGACGCCAGCGTCGGCCATGCGACCCGTGGGAGCCAGGGCTAGCTAGACCTGCACCATGTCGGTGAACCGCGAGAAGTGCCCGTGGAACGCCACCGTGATGGTGCGGGTGGGCCCGTTGCGGTGCTTCGCCACGATGAGGTCGGCCTCGCCTGCGCGGGGGCTGTCGCGCTCGTAGGCGGACTCGCGATGGAGGAGGATCACCATGTCGGCGTCCTGCTCGATCGAGCCCGACTCACGGAGGTCGGAGAGGGCCGGCATCTTGTCGGCGCGCTGCTCGGGACCACGGTTCAGCTGCGACAGGGCGATCACGGGCACCTGCAGCTCCTTGGCGAGCAGCTTGAGCGCACGTGAGAACTCCGAGACCTCCTGCTGGCGGCTCTCGACCCGCTTGCCGCTCGTCATGAGCTGCAGGTAGTCGATGACGACCATCTTGAGGCCCACGCGCTGCTTGAGGCGCCGGCACTTCGCCCGGATCTCGACGAGGGTCATGTTGGGGGAGTCGTCGATGTACAGCGGCGCGTCGTTGATGCGGCCGCGTGTCGAGGCGATGGTCGTCCAGTCGCGGGAGTCGACGGTGCCCTTGCGCATCATCTGCAGGGGCACGGATGCCTCGGCGGAGAGCAGTCGCATCGCGATCTCGCTCTTGCCCATCTCGAGCGAGAAGAGGATCGACGGCAGGTCGTGGTGGATCGATGCGGCCCGGGCGAAGTCGAGCGCGAGCGTGGACTTGCCCATCGCGGGGCGGGCCGCGACGATGATCATCTGCCCGGGGTGGAAGCCGTTGGTGAGCTCGTCGAGATCGGCGAAGCCGGTGGGCACGCCCGTGAACTTGCCGTCGGTGTGCTTGGCCGCCTCGATCTCGTCGATCGCCGCGGTGACCGCCTCGGTGAGCGGCACGTAGTCTTCGCTCTCGGTCGACCCCGTGACGCCGTAGATCTCGGCCTGGGCGTTGTTGACGAGCTCGGTGACCTCGCCCTCGCCCGCGTAGCCCATCTGCACGATGCGCGTGCCGGCCTCGACCAGGCGGCGCAGCAGGGCGCGCTCGGCCACGATCGACGCGTAGTAGCCCGCGTTCGCCGCCGTGGGCACGAGGCTCGTGAGGGTGTGCAGGTACTCCACGCCGCCGGCGCGCTGCAGCTCGCCGGTCTTGGTGAGCTCGTCGGTGACCGCGATGACGTCGGTGGGCTCGCCGTGCGAGTAGAGCGAGAGGATCGCGTTGAAGACGACCTCGTGCTTGGGCACGTAGAAGTCGATGCCGCGCACGGTCTCGATGACGTCGGCGACGGCGTCTTTCGAGAGCATCATGCCGCCGAGCGCGCTCTGCTCGGCGAGCAGGTCGTGCGGGGGGTGCGCTCACCCCTGCGAGCCTCGCCGTCGTCGATCGGCTCGGCGATCCCGATGTGCGCGATCGACAACTGCATGACCTCCGATACGGCTCCGCCGGCTGAGTGCTGGCGCCCGCACCTCAGTGTGGCCGGAGCCTCCGACATGGGCTGTCCGACCGGGGGAGACCCGCTGATCGAAGGACGCTGCTTCACGGTATGGGAGGCTCGTCCCCAGCACAACCCGGCCTGTGGATAACTCTGGGGACAAACTGGGCGAAACGCCGCAGAACGTGTGCACACTGCCTGTGGAAAACTGTGGAAATGTGGCGAATTACACGGGTTGAATTCAGTAACGACCAGCCGTTTCCTGTTTCCACACCTGTGGGGGAAAACTTCTTCAGAAGTCCACGGCGGCTGTGTGCACGCCTGTGCACAACCATCACAGGAAACACCGAGCCACAGACTTGCGGATCGACCCGCTCCCGGTGGTAGACCTGTGCAGTCGGAGACCTGGGGGTCCGGCCGTCGAGGGGGACGGTCCGGTGCGGTCTGAGCACGCCCTCGACGGGCGCGCCGACGGCGCCTCGAGCACCCGCGACCGGGCGGGTGGTCATGGTCGCCGCGATCGCGCCCTTCGCATCCGACGAGTCGTCACACCCGACGGCGACGACGAAACGGCGGCCCGGGCCGAAGCCCGAGCCGCCGTCTGCGTGGGTGTGCGAACTACTTCGCAGCGACCACCTGGAGGGTGATCGTGGCCGAGACCTCGTCGCGGAGGCGAACGGTCGCCTCGTGCTCGCCGACCGCCTTGATGGGGGTCGGGATCTCGATCTTGCGCTTGTCGACCTCGCCGAGGCCGGCGGCCTGGACCGCAGCCGCGACATCCGACGTCTTGACCGAGCCGAAGAGGCGGCCGCCGAGGCCGGCCTTGACCGACAGCTTGACCTTGCTCGACTCGAGCTTGGCCTTGAGGGCCTGCGCGTCCTCGAGGGAGTGCAGCTCGCGGGCCGCGCGGGCGGCCTTGATCTGCTCGACCTGCTTTTCGCCACCGCGGGTCCACGGCGTCGCGAAGCCCTTGGGGACCAGGTAGTTGCGCGCGTAGCCGTTCTTGACCTCGACCACGTCGCCGGCAGTGCCGAGGCCGGTGACCTCGTGCGTGAGAATAACCTTTGCCATTGTCGTGCTCCTTAGCGGCCGGAGCCCGAGTAGGGCAGGAGGGCCATCTCGCGCGCGTTCTTCACGGCGCGGGCGATGAGGCGCTGCTCCTGCACGGAGACACCGGTGATGCGACGGGCGCGGATCTTCCCGCGCTCCGAGATGAACTTGCGGAGGGTGGCGACATCCTTGTAGTCGATGACGCCGACCTTGATGGACTTCGCCGGGGCGGCGTTCTTCGCGCCCTTCCCGCGGCTCGGCTTGCGGCGGTCGCCGCTGCTCTTTCCAGCCATTGGTTTTCCTGTCTTGTGGATGCGAGTCGCGAGACCCGCTGAATATTAGAAGGGGGTCTCGTCGCCGTAGCTCGTGCCCGGCGTGTTCCAGACGTCGCCGCCGCCGCCCGACTGGGCAGCGGGAGCGCTGGGCGCCCACGCGTCGTCGGACTGGCCGCCCCCGAAGGAGCCGCCCCCGCCGACCGCACCGCGGTTGGACTGGGCGCGCGTCACGGACGCGGTGGCGTAGCGCAGGCTCGGACCGATCTCGTCGATCTCGAGCTCGATGGTGGTGCGCTTCTCGCCTTCCTTCGTCTCGTAGGAACGCTGCTTGAGACGCCCGGAAGCGATGACCCGGGAACCCTTGGTGAGTGAACCGGCGACGTGCTCGGCGAATTCACGCCAGACGCTCGCGCGCAGGAACAGCGCTTCACCGTCCTTCCACTCGTTCGCCTGACGGTCGAACGTGCGGGGAGTGGACGCGATGGTGAAGTTGGCAACCGCCAGTCCGTTCTGCGTGTAGCGCAGCTCGGGATCTGCAGTGAGGTTGCCCACCACGGTGATGATGGTCTCGCCGGCCATGAGGACTAGGCGTCCTTCGAGGCGGGGGCCTTGGCGGCCGCGGCAGCCTTCGCGCCGGCCTTCGCCGTAGCGGCGGCCTTCTTGGCGGCCTTCTCCTCCTGGGCCTTCGCGTGAGCGGCGACCTGGGCGATGGCCTCTTCGGCGCGGAGCACCTTCGTGCGCATGACGGCCTCGCTGAGGTTCAGCTGGCGGTCGAGCTCGTTGGTGGTCGCGGACTCGGCGGTGAAGTCGACGACGGCGTAGATGCCCTCGGACTTCTTGTTGATCTCGTAGGCCAGGCGACGACGTCCCCAGATGTCGATCTTGTCGACGGTGCCGCCATCATTACGGATGACGTTGAGGAACTTGTCAAGGCTGGGAGCAACGGTGCGCTCGTCGATCTCGGGATCGAGGATGACCATCAGCTCGTACTGGTGCATGACTAACCCACCTCCTTCGGACTCAAACGGCTACAGGATCTCTGCAGCAGGAGGGTTGTGCATACGTCGCGTCGTGGAGGCCGCGCAATGCGGCACACGGGCAACCTTGGCAGTCTAGCGGATTCCGCACCTTGACCGCGACTCGGGCCCTCGGCCTACGCTGGCCACGTGGAGACCACCGCGGAACTCGCCGCCCGATTCGACCGAACGTGCGGCGACCTATGACGAGTCGGCCATGCACCGCGGACTCGCGCAGGCGGTGGCCGACTTCGTGCGGCTGGGCGCCGTGCGCGACCTCCTCGACGTGGGGACCGGCACCGGTCTCGTGCTGCGATCGCTGCCGCCGCGGCCCGTGGCGCCTCGCGGGCGTCGACGTGTCCGCCGGGATGATCGACGTCGCGCGGGCCGCGCTCCCCGACCGCGCACCTCGAGGTCGCGGACGCCACGAGCCTCGACGCTCCCGACGGCTCGTACGACGTGGTCACGTGCTCGACCGTGCTGCACCTCGTGTGCCCGATCCGGCGGGCCCGCGATGCGGGAGTGGCGCCGGGTGCCGTGCCGTGCGCCGGGCGGCGCATGCGGCATCGTCGTCGCGAGCTTCGCGGACGACAGCCCGGTCGCGGCACGGTCGCGGTGGCGCCGGAGGTCGCACGCGGCCGTTCGGCTCGGCCCGAGGCGCTCGAACGCCTCGGCGAGGCATCCGGACTCATCGTCGACCGCGATCGCCGAGATGGCAGCAGGAGGACGCCGACGGCACGCCCGAGTACCGCTGCCTGATCGCGGAGTTCGTTCCCGCCGAGCCGGCTGAGCCGCCGGTCGTCGCCTCAGGCGCTCGCGCGCCGCCCACCACGTCGCGCAGGCGCTCCGCGGCGGCATCCGGCCCGATCGGCCCCTCGTCGAGCCGCACCTCGAGCAGGTACCGGTAGGCCTCGCCGACGATCGGCCCCGGCTTCACGTCGAGCAGGGCCATGATCTGCTGGCCGTCGAGCTCGGGGCGCACGGCCGCGAGCTCCTCCTCCTCGGCGAGCACGGCGATGCGCTCCTCGAGGTCGTCGTAGGCGAAGCCGAGGCGGTCGGCCTTGCGACGGTTGCGCGTCGTGACATCCGCTCGGGTGAGGATGTGCAGCCGCTCGAGCTGCTCGCCGGCGTCGCGCACGTAGCGGCGCACGGCCGAGTCGGTCCACGCGGCATCCGCGTAGCCGAAGAACCGCAGGTGCAGCTCGATGAGCCGGGAGACCGCGGCGATCGTGTCGTTGTCGAACCGCAGGGCGCGCAGCCGCCTGCGGGCGAGCTTGGCTCCCACGGCGTCGTGGTGGTGGAACGACACCGCCCCGCCGGGCTCGAGCCTGCGCGTGGCGGGCTTGCCGATGTCGTGCAGCAGCGCCGCGAGGCGCACGACCAGGTCGGGCGAGTCGAGGATGCCGCGGGCGACCTCGTAGTCGATCGCCTGGTCGAGCACCGTGAGGGAGTGCTCGTACACGTCCTTGTGGTGGTGGTGCTCGTCGACCTCGAGCCGCAGGGCCGGGATCTCGGGCAGCACGCGGTCGGCGAGTCCCGAGTCCACGAGCAGCCGGATGCCGCCGCGCGGCGCCGCGGTGAGCAGCAGCTTCGACAACTCGTCGCGCACGCGCTCGGACGAGATGCGGTCGATCTCGGGTGCGAGCTCCGTCATCGCGTCGCGCGTGCCCTCCTCGACCTCGAAGCCGAGCTGGGCCGAGAACCGGGCGGCGCGCAGCATCCGCAGCGGGTCGTCGCCGAACGACTGCTCGGGTGCGGCGGGGGTGCGGAGGGTCTTCGCGAGCAGGTCCTCGACGCCGCCGGACGGGTCGACGAGCGTCAACTGCGGCAGCCGCAGGGCGAGCGCGTTCACCGTGAAGTCGCGGCGCGTGAGGTCGTGCTCGAGGCTGGAGCCGAAGACGACCTCGGGCTTGCGCGAGTCGCCGTCGTACGAGTCGGCGCGGTAGGTGGTGATCTCGACGGTCTCGCCGGCGATCTTCGCGCCGATGGTGCCGAACGCGCGGCCGATGTCCCAGTGGGCCTCGGCGATCGGCTTCACGATCGCGAGGATCTCGTCGGGCGTGGCATCCGTGGTGAAGTCGAGGTCGTTGGTGCCGCGGTCGAGGAACGCATCGCGGACCGGGCCGCCGACGAGGGCCAGCTCGTGCCCGGCCGACTCGAATGCCGCGGCCAGCGTCGCGACGGTCGGCGAAGCCGCCAGCTCGCCCAGCCGGTCGAGGGCCGCCGCGACACTCTGCATGCCCCCTATGTTAAGCGGGCCCGCGACGGCCCCCCGCTGTGGACGCCGAGCGGATGCCCCGAGCCCACGCCGTAGAATCGCCTGCATGGTGGCCGAGTCGAACCCTGCGCGTCGCCGCGCCGACTCCTCCACCCGACGCCCCCGACGTCGTCTCCGACTCGTGCTCGCGGGCGTCGCCCTGGCCGCGCTCGCCGGTGCGGCCGCGGCGCCGCTCGCCGCGACGGCGGGCGTCGACCCGGGCGCGAGCCTGCAGGCCGTGTGGGCCTCAGCAGGCGGCCCTGCACGGTCGGATGCCGCGAGCGGCATGTCTCCCGCCGGGTCGACGCAGCGCCGTCGACGACGAAGACACCGGCCTGCGAGTGCGGGTCGCGCCGACGATCGCCACCACCGTCTCCTTCGGGGCGCCCGTCGCCATCTCGGTCGAGATCGAGAACGCGACCGGGGAGGCCCTCGCGGCGGGCGTCGTGCGCCTCGTGCGTTCCGGCTCGGCGATCGACGACCAGGCCTCCCTCGACGACTGGCTCGTCCCCGACGTCGAGGGAGCGACGGGCATCTCATCGTCGAACGTGCCGCTCGCCGAGAGCGAGTCGCGCAGCCTCGCCGCCGGCGGCGCCACCGTCGTGTCGTTCACCGTTCCCGGTGAAGCCTTCGCCGAGCTCGACGGGTCGCCCGTCGTCGGCCTCGGTGCGGAACTCGTCGTCGGCGACACCGTGGTCGCCGCGGGCACGTCGGCGTACGCGAACGCCGACGTGCCGGCATCCGGCTCGGTCGCGGTGGCCCTCGCCGCTCCGCTCACCACCCCCATCACGGACGGCGCCGTCGGCCTCATCGGGCCCGACCAGCTCGTGAACTGGACCGGCCCCACCGGGCTCCTCACGCGCCAGCTCGACGCCCTCGCCGGGCGGCGCGTGGCGATCGGCATCGACCCGCGCATCATCGCCTCGATCCGGGTGCTCGGCACGAGCGCGCCGGCGTCCGCACTCGCGTGGCTGCAGCGCCTCGCCGACGTGCCGAACGAGGTGTTCCCGCTCGCCTACGCCGACGCCGACCTGGCCGTGCAGGCGCAGCTCGAGCTGCCCGCGCTGCTCACTCCCACGTCGTTCTCCGACGTGCTCGACCCCGCGAACTTCGCCGCCGGCGTCGACGGGGGCGCTGACGCGGGCGACGGAACCGCCGCCCCGGCCACCGACGAGCCGATCGAGCCCGAGCCGACGCCCGGTGAGGTGCCGACGACCGACGAGCTCCTCGAATGGCCCTACACGCGCACCGACCTCGCCTGGCCGGCCGACGACACGGTCGCGGCGGGCAACCTGGCCTACTTCGACGCCGCCGGCCTCACGACCGCCCTCCTCGCACCCGGCAACGTCGAGCCGGCCGACGGCGCGGCGTCGGCATCCGCGACGATCGACGGCTCGACCGCGCTCGTCGCCGACGGCGGGATCACCGGGCCGCTCCGAGCCGCAGCCGAGGCCTCGACCGACACCGAATGGCGCGAGGCGACGGGTGAGCTGCTCGCCGAACTGGCGCTCGACGCGGGCGCTTCGCGCACGACCGTGCTCGCCACCTTCGACCGCGGGGCCACGTCGCAGACGGCTCGCGTCTCGGCCCTCATCGACGAGATCGGCGGATCCGGCTGGTCCTCGCTCGCGGGTCTCTCCGAGGCGATCGGCGCACCGCCCGAGTCGCGGATGCTGCTCGACGAGCCCGAGACCGACGAGCGGCGCACCGTGGCCGGGCGCATGGTCGAGACGGAGGCCGAGGTCACCGAGTTCGCGACGGTGCTCGCCGATGAGCGGCTGCTCACCGGGCCCACGCGACGCGAGCTCCTGTCGCTGCTCGACGTCGCCTGGCTCGACGATCGCGATGCCTGGACCTCAGCGGTGTCCGACTGGCTGCTCAGGCAGCGCGACGTGCTCGCCAGCGTCTCGGTCGTGCCGAGCAGCACCATCAACGTGGTCTCGACCGAGACCGGCGTGCCCACGACGATCGAGAACGACCTGCCCTATCCCGTGACCGTGGTGGTCGACGTGTCCCCGTCCAACGGTCGCCTCATCGTCGAGGAGCGGGTGGAGCAGACCGTCGAGCCGCAATCGCGGTCCACCGTACGCGTGCCGGTCGCCGCGGGCGTCGGCAACGGCGAGGTGACCCTCGAGGTGTCGCTGACCTCGCCGACCGGGGTACCGGTCGGCACTCCGGTCGAGATCCCCGCCAACGTGCAGGCCGACTGGGAGGGCCTCGGAGCCGCCATCCTCGCCGCGATCGCGATCCTCGTGTTCGGCATCGGCGTCTGGCGCAACATCCGCCGTCGGCGGCGCGGGCGGGCGGCGGGCGCCGAAGACGCCGCTGCCGGCGGTGAGACCGAGGCAGCAGACACCGCGGGGAACCGACGAGAACGATGTCCCGGTACCCGTCGAGGCTCCCACGACCGAAGGCACCCCCGCGACCGACGGCGACGCCCCGACGGAACCCGCCCGTGACTGACGCCGATCGCATCGGCCGCGCGAGCGCCTTCCTCGCATCCGGCACCATCGTGTCGCGCATCCTCGGGTTCGTGAAGGCGATCATCGTCGCAGCGACGATCGGCGTCGTGGGGTCGGCCGGCGCCGACGCGTTCGCGGTGGCCAACGGGCTGCCGAACACCGTGTACGTCATCGTGGCCGGCGGCGTGCTGAGCGCGGTGCTCGTGCCGCAGATCGTGCGGGCGGGCGCGCATGCCGACGGCGGCAGCGCCTACATCAACAAGCTCCTCACCGTCGCGCTCGTCATCCTCGCGGTGGCGACGGTCGCGGCGACGGCACTGGCGCCGCTCCTGACCCTCCTCTACGGCGCCACGCTGCCACGGGAGACCCTCGAGCTCGCGATCGCCTTCGCGTGGTGGTGCCTGCCGCAGATCTTCTTCTACGGCCTCTACACGCTGCTCGGCGAGGTGCTCAACGCCAGGCGGAGCTTCGGCCCGTTCACGTGGGTGCCGGTGCTCAACAACGTGGTGGCGATCGCCGGCCTGCTCGTGTTCGCGACGCTGTTCGGCGTCGACCCCGACGGCACGAGGGCGGCGGATGCCTGGACACCCGCGATGGTCGCCGTGCTCGCCGGGTCGGCGACCGCCGGCATCGCGGCGCAGGCGCTCATCCTCTTCTGGTTCTGGCGTCGGATCGGGCTGCGGTACCGGCCCGACTTCGCCTGGCGCGGCGTGGGCCTCGGCACGGCGGGTCGAATGGCCGGCTGGACGTTCGGGATGCTGCTGCTCACCACGTTCGCCGGAATCGTGCAGACGCAGGTGCTCGGCACGGCGTCGGGCCAGAACGCCTCGGTGGCGGCGGTCGACTACGCGTGGCTGATCTTCATGCTGCCGCACTCGGTGATCACGGTGTCGATCGCGACGGCGTACTTCACGCGGATGAGCGAGCACGCCGCCGGCGACGACCTCGGTCGGGTCCGCGACGATGTGTCCAGCGCCATCCGCGGGATCACGCTCATCATCAACCTCGCGGCCGCCGTGCTCCTCGTGATCGCCTACCCGTTCGCGGCCGTCTTCGAGACCGGCAGCTACGCGGACACCGCCGCGCTCGGCAACGTCGTGATCGCGTTCACGCTCGGGCTGGTGCCCTTCTCGGTGCTGTTCGTCGTGCAACGCACGTTCTACGCGCTCGGCGACACCCGCACGCCGTTCCGCTTCACGCTCTTCCAGGTCGTGGTGTTCACCGCCGGTGCGTTCGCCTGCCTCGCGCTGCCCAAGGACCTCCTGGCGGCCGGCATCGCGCTGGTCACCACGATCGCGTGCATCGCCCAGCTGATCGTCGCCTCCTGGCTGCTGCGACGGCGCCTCGGCACGCTCGACGGTGGGCGCATCGCCCGCGGCTTCGGCAGGTCCTTCGCGGCGCTCGTGCTCCCGCTCGCCGCCGGCATCGGGCTGCTGGTGCTGCTCGGCGGCACGGTGCGAGGGCGGATTCGCGGTATCCGGGATCATCGGCGCCATCGTCTCCATGGCGGTCATCGGCGTCGCCATGTCGGTCCTCTACTTCGCCGGCCTCTGGCTGCTGCGCTCGCCCGAGCTCCGCGGTTTCGCCGAGCCGGTGCTCCGCCGCTTCGGTCGCGGCTGAGCGGCTGAGCGGCATCCGCTCCGACGCATCCGTCACACACGGGCATCGCGGAGTGCGCCGGAATAGCCGACGCCTAGACTGTGTTGACTCACACGTGACATCCGGAACTCGGATGCCACACGCACGAGAACCAGAGGGAGTTGCGTTGCGCGACATCATCATCATCGGTTCGGGGCCGGCCGGATTCACGGCCGCGATCTACGCCGCACGCGCAGACCTGAAGCCCCTCCTCATCGCCAGCTCCGTCGAGATCGGCGGTGAGCTGATGAACACGACCGAGGTCGAGAACTACCCGGGGTTCCCCGAGGGCATCATGGGCCCCGACCTGATGGCGAAGTTCCAGGCGCAGGCCGAGCGGTTCGGCACCGAGGTCGTCTACGACGACGTCGTGTCGCTCGACCTCGACGGCCCCGTCAAGCGCGTGAAGCTCGGCAACGGCGAGGAGCACGAGGCCAGCGCGCTCATCTACGCGACCGGCTCGGCGTACCGCAAGATCGGCCTGCCCGAGGAGGAGATCCTCTCGGGTCACGGCCTCTCGTGGTGCGCCACCTGCGACGGCTTCTTCTTCCGGCAGAAGACGATCGCGGTCATCGGCGGCGGCGACTCGGCGATGGAGGAGGCGTCGTTCCTCACGCGCTTCGCGGACAAGGTCTACGTCATCCACCGCCGCGACACGCTCCGGGCCTCGAAGATCATGCAGCAGCGCGCCTTCGACAACGAGAAGATCGAGTTCATCTGGAACGCCTCGGTCACCGCGATCCACGGCTCGACGGCGGTCACCGGCGTCACGCTGCGCGACACCGTCACGGGTGAGGAGCGCGGCCTCGACCTCGACGGCCTCTTCGTCGCGATCGGCAACGACCCGCGCACCCACCTCGTGCACGGCAAGCTCGACCTGACACCCGAGGGCACCATCTGGGTCGAGGGCCGCAGCTCGAAGACCTCCGTTCCCGGCGTCTTCGCTGCGGGCGACGTGATCGACCCCACCTACCGGCAGGCGGTCACCGCCGCCGGCACCGGCACGGTCGCCGCGCTCGACGCCGAGCACTACCTCGCCGCACTCGGCAACGAGAACGCCGCCGAGGCGCTGCTCGAGAACGAATTCGTCGCGGTCGACTGACCCGACGCGACATCCGCTTCACGCTAAGGAGATACGCAATGACTGCACGTGCAGTGAACGAGGCCACCTTCGAGCAGGAGGTCCTCAACAACGACAAGGCCGTCCTCGTGGACTTCTGGGCCGAGTGGTGCGGCCCGTGCCGTATGGTGAGCCCGATCCTCGACCAGATCGCCACGGAGCACGCTGAGAAGCTCGACATCGTCAAGCTCAACGTCGACGAGAACCCGCAGCTCGCGATGAAGTACCAGATCACCGCGATCCCCGCGTTCAAGGTCTTCGAGAAGGGCGAGGTCGTGAAGACCGTCATCGGCGCCAAGCCGAAGCCCGCCCTCGAGGCCGACCTCGCCGCCTACATCTCGTAGTCGGCCGCCTCGCACACGCAGAGACCCGCCCGGCACACGCCGGGCGGGTCTCTCGCGTATCCGGGTTCCGCGAGGGCCCGGATGCCGCGGGCTGCACGCCTCGTCATCCCGGACGGCCCGCCCGAACCCAGCAACTAGCATGAATACCCTGAGCAGAACGGAAGCGAAGTGACCTCTGACGGCGTCCCCCAGCGGACCGGCAACAATCTCGACCCCTGGTACGCGAACTACGCCGAGCGAGCCGCCGGGCTCTCCGCCTCCGAGGTCCGAGCCCTCTTCGCCGTCGCCTCCCGCCCCGAGGTCGTCTCCCTCGCCGGCGGCATGCCGTTCGTCTCCGCCCTCCCGCAAGAGCTGATCGTCTCGTCGATGGAACGCGTGATGCGCACGCAGGGCCCGACGGCCCTGCAGTACGGCTCCGGCCAGGGCGTCCCCGCGTTGCGGGAGCAGATCCTCGATGTCATGTCGCTCGAGGGCATCCGCGGATCGGTCGACAACGTCGTCACCGCGACCGGCTCGCAGCAGGCCCTCGACCTGGTGGCGAAGCTGTTCATCGATCCGGGCGACGTGATCCTCGCCGAGTCGCCCAGCTACGTCGGCGCCCTCGGCGTCTTCCGCTCGTACCAGGCGAGCGTGGTGCACGTCGCCATGGACGATGACGGGCTCATCCCCGAGGCACTGCGGCAGACCATCGCGCACCTGCGCGGCCAGGGACGGCGCATCAAGTTCCTCTACACGATCCCGAACTTCCACAACCCGGCCGGCGTCACCCTGTCGGCGTCTCGGCGACCCGAGATCCTCGAGATCTGCCGGGCGAACGAGATCCTCGTGCTCGAGGACAACCCCTACGGCCTCCTGCACTTCGACGAGCCGGCGCCGAACGCGCTGCGCTCGCTCGACGAGGACCACGTGATCTACCTGGGCTCGTTCTCGAAGACGCTCGCTCCCGGATTCCGAGTGGGTTGGGCGCTCGCCCCGCACGCGATCCGCGAGAAGCTGATCCTCGCCGCCGAGTCGGCGATCCTCTCGCCGAGCTCGTTCAGCCAGCTCGTCGTGTCGGAGTACCTGTCGAGCACCGACTGGCGCGCGCAGATCGACACGTTCCGCGGCGTGTACCGCGAGCGGAAGGACGCCATGATCGAGGCGCTGGGGGAGCACCTGCCGCAGTTGCGGTGGACGAACCCGAACGGCGGCTTCTACGTGTGGGTCACGATGCCCGACGTGCTCGATTCGAAGCAGATGCTTCCCCGCGCCGTCAAGGAACTCGTGGCGTACACGCCGGGCACCGCCTTCTTCGCCGACGGACGCGGACGACACGCGATGCGCCTGTCGTTCTGCTATCCGACGCCCGAGGCGATCCGCATCGGCATCCGTCGCCTCGCCACCGTCGTCAACGGCGAGCTCGACCTCCTCGACACCTTCGCCGGCACCGGCACCCTGCAGCTCCCGCCCAGCGCCGACTTCGACTCCGCCCCGCCGTCCGACCTCAAGTAGTGGAGAAACCCCTGATCATGAGCGATTCCAGTGGCCTGTACGTCGTCGTGCTGGCGGGCGGCATCTCCCACGAGCGTGACGTCTCGCTCCGTTCCGGACGACGCGTCGCCGATGCGCTGATCGAGGCCGGCCACCGCGTGGTGCTGCGCGATCCCGACGCCGGCCTGCTTCCGTTCCTCGCCGAGGAGCGGCCCGACGTCGTGTTCCCGGCGTTGCACGGGTCGAGCGGCGAGGACGGGTCGCTGCTCGACCTGCTGCGGGCACTCGGCGTGCCGACGGTGGGCTCGACCGGCGCCGCCGCGCGGCGTGCCTGGTCGAAGCCGATCGCGAGCTCGCTCGTCGCCGGTGCGGGCCTGTCCGTCCCCGAGTCGATCGTGCTCTCGCACGAGGCGTTCCGGGAGCTCGGCGCTGCGAGCGTGCTTCGCGTGGTGCGCGGCGCGCTCGAGGGCGACCTGGTCGTCAAGCCCGGATCGGGCGGCTCCGCGCAGGGAGTGACGATCGTCGACGACACGAACGACCTGCCACGCGCGATGGTCGAGGCGTTCACCTACGACGACATCGCCGTGGTCGAGCGACGCGTGGTCGGCACCGAGATCACGGTCGCCGTCGTCGACACCGGGGATGGGCCACGTGCGCTCACGCCGGTCGAGATCGAGCCGACCTCCGGCGTCTACGGGTTCCAGGCGCGGTACAACGCGGGGGAGACGACGTTCTACGCCCCGTCGCGCCTCGACGATGACGTAGCGACTGCGGTGTCGGATGCCGCGGTGCACGCGCATCGCACGCTCGGGCTGCGCGACCTCTCCCGTGTCGACTTCATCGTCGATTCGGCGGGCACCCCGTGGTTCCTCGAGGCGAACGTGATCCCCGGACTCACTGAGACGTCGCTGGTTCCGCTCGCGATCGAGGCATCGGACACCGATGCGCCGACCGTCTACGGCGGGCTCGTTCGCGCGGCGGCGGCACGCACGGCCTGACGCCGGCGAATCCGATGATGCACGGGCGCTGAACGGGCGCGTTTCAGTTCACCAGGAACGATCCTGAGCGCGACCTCGCGTCAGACGCCGTCGAGTTCCTCGCCGAGATCCGTGAGGATCCGGCGCAGGTCTTGAACCGTCGCGAAATCGATGCTGATCTGGCCTTTTCTTGCGCCCAATGCGATGCGGACGCGGGTGTTCAGGCGGTCCCCGAGGCGGCCGGCGAGATCGTCGAGGAAGTCCTGGCGCTTGCCCGCGGCCGGCTTCGCTCGCGACGGCTTCGGCTCGCTCGTGGCGATCGCCTCGGCCGCGCGGACCGAGAGTTCCTCGTTCACGATCTTGTCGGCGAAGCGCTGCATCTCCTCGGGGTCGTCGCCGATCGAGAGGATCGCCCGCGCGTGACCCGCGCTCAGCACCCCCGCGGCGACCCTGAGCTGGACGGCCTCGGGGAGCTTCAGCAGCCGGAGCGTGTTGGAGATCTGCGGCCTGGATCGACCGATGCGCGAGGCGAGTTCTTCCTGGGTGATGCCGAAGTCGGCGAGCAGCTGCTGGTACGCGGACGCCTCTTCCAGCGGGTTGAGCTGCGAGCGATGCAGGTTCTCGAGCAGTGCATCCCGGAGCATGGCCTCGTTGGCGGTGTCCTTCACGACCGCGGGGATGGTGTCGAGTCCGGCGGCCTTGGTGGCCCGAAGGCGACGCTCGCCCATGACGAGCTCGTACTTGCCGATCTGGTCGGGATGCGGACGCACGACGATCGGCTGCAACACACCGAACTCGCGGATGCTGTGCACGAGCTCCGCGAGGTCCTCGGGATCGAAGACGCTGCGGGGCTGCTGGGCGTTCGGCACGATGTCGTCGGGATCGAGGCGCGCCAGGTGTGCGCCGGGCACCGTCAGAAGCCCCTCGGCCGCCGCGGCCTGCTCGACAGCGGCGATCGCCGTCGCCGGGGTGGAATCGGCGTCGGGGAAGAACACGTCGACGGGTCGGCTGGCCCGAGTGGCGTCGTCGCCGGTCGGGATGAGTGCGCCGATACCTCGGCCGAGACCGGTTCGCTTGGTTGCCATCAGTTGGTGTCCTTCTGGGTTGCTGCGCCGCGCCGGGCGATCTCGGCCGCCGCTTCACGGTAGGAGAGCGAGCCGCTCGACGCGTAGTCGTAGCTGATCACGCTCTGGCCGTAGCTCGGTGCTTCGGAGACTCGGACCGAGCGCGGGATGATCGTGTCGAGCGTCTGGATGGGGAAGTGGTCGCGGACTTCCTGCGCGACCTGCTGCGCGAGATTCGTCCGCGAGTCGTACATGGTGAGCAGGATGGTCGAGAGACGAAGGTCGGCGTTGAGGTGCTTCTCGATGAGCTCGATGTTGCTGAGGAGCTGCGAGAGGCCCTCGAGCGCGTAGTACTCGCATTGGATTGGAATGAGCACCTCACGCGCAGCGACGAAGGCGTTGATCGTCAACAGGCCCAGCGAGGGCGGGCAGTCGATGAACACGTAGTCGTACGGACGATCCATGCTCGCCAAGTGCGTGTCGAGTGCACGACGGAGGCGCTGCTCGCGCGCGACGAGTGACACGAGTTCGATCTCTGCCCCGGCGAGGTGGATCGTGGCGGGGACGCAGTCGAGGTGCTCGTGCTCGGTCGACGGTCGCACGACATCTGCGAGGGGGAGGTCGGAGACCAGCACGTCGTAGACGCTCTCCTGCTCGGAGCGATGGTCGACTCCGAGGGCGGTGGAGGCGTTGCCCTGCGGATCGAGGTCGATCACGAGCACGTGTGCACCGGTCCGCGCCATTGCCGCGGCGAGGTTCACCGCGGTGGTGGTCTTCCCGACGCCGCCCTTCTGGTTGGAGATCGTCAGGATGCGCGTGCTGGCCGGCAACGGCAGCACCTCCTCGTCCAAGGCGAGGCGGCGCCGTGTCTCGTCCGCGAGTTGATCGGCCAGGGGAGTTCCTCCGTGTCGGATGTCCGTTTCACGTGAAACGGAAGCTTCAGGGGCGAGTTCCGCCGTTTCACGTGAAACACCGGCGTTGGAGGGAGGACTCGACGCTGCGGTCATCTCCGTGGAACCGGGCTCGAAACGCGGCACGATGGTGTCGTCATGCGTGCCGCGGTCCGTCGGAACTCGCTCGTCAAGGCTACCGGTCGCTGGTGGGGATCCATGGCCGTTCCATCCCGGCGGTGGCCTCGGATGACGTGATCGATGCCTCCGTGACGCCCTCGGTGTCGCGGGAAGCCGCGGGCGCTTCGGCAGCGTGGGAAACCGTTGCCTCCTCGGCAGCGTGGGTTTCCGCGCCACGAGACGTCGGCGGCGAGTCCTCCGGCGCCAGCGCGGTGCCCGAGGCGTGGGCGTCGCGCTGGATCGACCGCCACCGCGGAACCGGATGTGGTGGAGGGCTCGGTTCGGCCGTCGGTCGGTTCCGAGGCGATCGAGGCCGACGTGGAGGGCGGAGGCTCGAGGGGGTCGATGCCGGTTCGGGCTCGGTTCCGCCGGCAAGCTCGTCGCCCTGGGCGGTTCGTACGCTCGGTATCCACCGACGTGGCAGCGGCCCGACTCGCGGCCGTGCACGGAAGCCGGGCGCTCCGGCTGCAGCGAGGAGACCGTCTCGGCCGCAGCGTCGCCGACGATCTCCCGGATGATGTCCTCGAGCAGGCGGTCGGCCGTCGTCGGGGTGTGGTGGTGCGGGGGAGTGGCTGTATCCGGCGTGGCCGGCTCATCGCTCAGCGCCGCCGCCGTGGCGGCATCCCAGTCGTAGCTTCCCGTCGTCGACGTGGAGGCGGCCGGGTCCGTACTGCTCGGCGTCGGCCAGGTCGTCGTCGGCGGTGGCGTCGGTGCACCGACGCCGACGTGTACAGGAGTGTGCTCCTGTGCTGGGCTCGCCGAGGGTGTCGTGCCCTCCTGCGCCGGCTGGGCGGGAGACGACTGGTCGCCGTTCGATTCGAGGTGCTCCATGTCGGACGACATCGGTGCGGCCGTCCGCGATTCGACCCCGGCGGCGTGCAGCCAGCCCGGGTGGCGGGGAGGTCGAAGCTTCGAGATGCGGCGGCGGAGGCCTCCGTCCCTCGCGCCGGGGAGTCGGGATCGCGCGTCCACTGGGAGGCGGTCGACTGAGATGCGGCGGCGCCGGCGATCCCGTCGCTGTCGGCTTCCGCGCCGCCGCCTGGCCGCCCCTGGGCACCGGCCGGCGATGCGCCGGCCGGAGCTGGGCCCAACGAGGATGATTCACCGACCGGCGACGACGTGGGGGTCGCGGCCGACAACTGCGGGGGTTGGGGGGCGCTCCGTGCTTCGGGGCTCCACTGGGTATTGTCGGCGGCACTCGCGGACGGGCCCACGGCTGGGGGTGTCGACGGATTCGGCTGAGCCTGTTGTGCGGCGAGGGAACTGGCGTGGGTGGTACCCGTGGGTTGTTCGGGTTCGGGCTGGTGACGCTTGCGGTGGAACCATCCGCGTCCACCCTGTGCCATACCCGTCGCTCCAACCGTTGCGAAATCTCGTCGTCGGGGCGCGTTCGCGTTCCCGACTTGAGAGTCAAGCCTAACCGCCGCCACCGTCGTGGACGGGTTGAATCGTGCCGGATGTGTGGATCAGGAGGCGATCCTCAACTGGGGACCCGATGACCTCCAGGATGTGGACAGTCGAGGGCTCGGAGCGGACGTCCTCGGCCGTTGGAGTCGCCGGAAGACTGCCGCCGCCGATGGGGCTGTGAGCACCTCCGATGGATCCGCCGCCGACGTGACCGTCACCTTCCGCGCGGTCGAGCATGCCGGGGCGAATCGGATTGCAGCCCGTCGAATACCGTCTCGCAGCCGTCGACGTCGCACGACTGTCGGGGTCGGCATGACCCTCGTCGACTGCCTGCGACATCGCCCCGGGAGTGAACGGCCCATCGAATGCGCTCGTGATCCGGATGTAGGGCTGGATGCTCGGGTTCCGTGTTTCACGTGAAACGTCGCAGGGAAGGGATCGGGTCGTACCCGAACGCTGAGCCCGCCGTATTCCCCGCCTTCCTCAACCGAAGATGCCGGGGAACCGGCGCCTGCGCGGACGCCGGGGCTGAGTGATCGCAGGCCACAACCGGCACTGTCGCCGCGGGTGTGCTCTCGCATTCGGGACACTTCCGAGCAGACTCAACGCCTGTATCGCGAGATACTCCAGTTCGAGTCAGATTTCGAGGCGGCCGAGCATGACTCGCGCTTCGACGACGCTGCGGCGTGGCGAGCGTGCGCCCGGCTGTCGAGGGCCGCGTCCGAGGCTCCGGTACGAGGTCACCCCGGAATCACACTGGAAGTGCTGCCGGCTAGATCACGGTGGAAGCGCCCGGGCATCGGGGAAGGTTGCTCCGCCTGCGTCGAACTGCTCTTGCCACGGCCGCCCGACCCACAGCAGGACGACGTCGGTCGCACGAGAGGCAGAAGTTGCGCCGGCCCACCGGTGAGAGCTCCGAATGCAATCCGCTGCTCTGGAGGCGCGGGTTTCGAGAGTCGCCCTGAATCACTTGTGGGTCACGTGCGGAATCACTGTCGGGTGGGTGAGGCAGATCGCAGGGCGACGGGCCGCAGATCGAAGGGGGCGCTCCGGGCGCAGCGATTCTGGCGCCCCGCTGTTTCACGTGAAACATCTTCCAGCTCGGTGGTGGCGGGTGGCGTGGAAGGCGAGGTTCAAGCGCGGTGGCGAGATCTTGTTCGAGCAATCCGGTGGAGCGGGTTCGGACGTCGGTCGGTGGCGCTGGTGTGCTGGGTCGTCGGATTGTTCGCGCTTCACATGGTTGGGCGCTCTTACCCACCAGACCTGGAAGTGGCACGGGGTGGGTCGGACACAGTGGAGATCCAGTCCATGAGATCGATCGAGTGAGATAGACGCCAGCCCGGTGGCGGTGGTACTCGGAGCCGTGGATGGGTCGGACGCACCGTCACCAGTCGAACTTCGCGCGCACTCCGGAAGATCGGAGGGTGGCCTACGTGTTGACGTGAAACGTCGGATGCAGGCGACCGGCGGTAGGTGGGTGACGGGCGGCACCTCGGCAGCCGGCTCGGCGCGCCGGCCGACTTCGCACTGGAATGTGGATTGGCGGCGACCTGCAACGCGCACTGTTCACGGCACGGGCCGAGCCCGCACTCCGGTAGAGCGCGCGACCGCGACAACCGCAGTCACAAGGTCGGGCGGGTGGTCACAAGGTCGGCCGACATGTTCACATGGTCGGGCGGGGTCGCAAGGTCGGCACCAGTCAAACGTCGGCGGCGCGTTCACGTGGAACGCGGATTCAGGGTGGCCGGCGGGACCCGGACCCAGGTGAACCGTTCGGCCTGGCGAGCGGTTGATCGATCACGCCCTACCGAGCGTCCGACGGCTGACCATGGGGATCGGGGGCGACTCGCGACTCCACCTCGTCTGAAGCGCCGAGCCTTCACTGGCGGCTTGAGATGCGACCGGTGATGACGCTGAGTCGCGCGGCGAGCGCTGCGGCAGGGTGGATCCAGGTCGCCACAGCGATTCGATGGAGGGCGTGAGGTGCGGCGCTCCGAAGGGTGAACCGGGCGGACCGAACCACGTCCCGCCGCGTCACGTCTATGCCCCTCACGCGCGGATCACCCGGATGGCTCGATCACGTCCCCTGACGAACGGGTTGAGTCAATGAACTTCGCGACGACCCACGCTCACCGCAGCCGACTCCGACGGGCTCCCGGCGACCTAACCCACCGTCGCGCGGAACACGCGGGTGACCTCGGACACGACGCCCTCGCCGAGCACGAGCACCTCTGCGTCGTGCACCCGGTACTTGCGGATCGCCTTCTCGGCGGCGGTGATCTCGCCGTCGACTCCCGCACCCTTCATGAGCACCAGCTCGCCTCCTGGTCGGAGCAGGGGAGCGGTCAGCGGGATCAGGGTGCGAAGTGCGCTCACCGCACGGGCGGTCACCTGGTCGAGCGTGCCCTTCAGCTTCGATTCCTCGGCGCGGGCGCGAACGACCTCGACATTGGCGAGGCTGAGCTCGGCGGCCTGGCGTTCGAGCCACGCGACACGACGCTCCATCGGCTCGATGAGCGTGAACGAGACATCCGGTCGCATGATGGCGAGCACGAGGCCGGGAAGTCCCGCGCCGGAGCCGACATCACCGACGCGGCCGGGACGAAGGAGCGGCGCCACCAGCGCGCTGTTCAGGATGTGCCGAGTCCACAGACGGGGGAGCTCGAGCGGCCCGATGAGGCCCAGCTCCTCACCGTGGCGCGCGAGCGCCTCGGTGAACTGACGGCCCTGCTCGAGGTGCGGCCCGAAGATCTCGGCGGCCGCGGCGGGCTCGGGTTCGAGTCCGTCGGTCATCGTTTCACGTGAAACGTCAGGCACCGCGGGTGATGATCGTGTGGCGGTCGGCGCCCTCGCCGCGCGACTCCGAGTGGAATCCACGTTCGCTCACGAGGTCATGCACGAGCTTGCGCTCGTACGACGACATCGGCGGCAGCGCGGCCTCTGCGGCGCCGGCCTCGATGCGCTCGACGGCACGGTTCACGAGACCCGCGAGCTCGTTGCGTCGCACGTCGCGCGATCCCCCGATGTCGAGGATGAGGCGCGAGAACACGCCGGTCTTCGTCTGCACGGCCAGACGCGTCAGCTCCTGGAGGGCGCTCACGGTGTCGGGCTTCGACAGCAGGTTGAGGTTCGCACCATCGCCGGCGTTCACCGACACGTAGGCGCGACCGTTGCGGGCGTCGATGTCGATGTCGCCATCGAGATCGCAGATGTCGAGGAGTTCCTCGATGTAGTCCGCTGCGATGTCGCCCTCTTCTTCGAGCTGGGCGATCGAGCGGTCGTCGGTCTCGTGCTGCACGTTGGTCATGGTCTACTTCCCGCCCTGCTTCTTCGCGCGAGCCTTGCTGACGGGCTGCTGGCGCTGCGTGGGCTTCTTCTGTTCGGCGACGTCGTTCTCGGGCTTCTCCTCGACGACGAGCTTGCCCTTCCTGGCGAGGCGAGCCTCACGGGCCTTCGCGGCCTCGCTGCCCGGCGTCGGCATGTTGCGGATGACCACGAACTGCTGCCCCATGGTCCAGAAGTTCGAGACGAGCCAGTAGAACATGACGCCGATGGGGAAGGCGACGCCTGAGAAGGCGAAGACGAGCGGCAGCAGGTAGAGGAGGATGCGCTGCTGGCGGAACATCGGGCTCGCCTTGGTCTCGGGCGACATGTTCTTGGAGACGATCTGCAGCTGCGTGATGAACTGCGACGCGGTCATCAGCACGATCATGACCGACGCGACCACCATGGTCTGCCACGGCTGACCACCGTTGTTGAATGCCTCGATGAACGTCGAGCTGAGCGGCGCTCCGAGGAAGACCGCGTTCGCGAACGAGTCGGCGAGCTCCTGGCTGAGGGCGCCGACGCCGGCCTTGTCGTGCACCGATGCGTCGTTGAGCACCGAGAACAGGCCGAAGAAGATCGGCATCTGCAGGAGCAGTGGGAGGCATGAGGAGAGCGGATTCGTGCCCGTCTTCTTGTACAGCTCCATCGTCTCGCGCGACATCGCCTCGCGCGAGTACTGGTCCTTCTTGCCCTTGTACTTGTCCTGGATCTTCTTGAGCTGCGGCGCGACCTCGAGCATGCGGCGCTGGCTCTTGATCTGGCGCACGAAGATCGGGATCAGCGCCGCGCGCACCACGATGACGAGCCCGACGATCGAGAGCACCCACGTCACGCCGGCGTCGGGGTCGAGGCCGATGAACGTCCACATGGAGTGGAAGGCGACGAGGATCAGCTCGATCACCCATTTGATCGGCCAGAGGATCAGACTGAGGATGTCCATGGGTGCGGGTCAGTCCTTTCGGGACAGGATGGGGGAGGAGTTCGTGGGCGACGGCTCGGCGACGAGCGGGCGCAGGTGCGAGTGGCGGGCGACGCCGGCATCGGCGGTGGCCTGGTGTTCGAGCTCGTGGGCGAGGCGCGCGGCCGCGGCATCCGCTTCGGCCTTCGGGAACATGCCCTTCGGAACGACCCAGCCGAACGTCGTGATGCGGTAGCGGTCGTGGCGGGCGGCGCGCACGTCATCGATGCCGCCGGCCGTCCAGGGATTGCAGCGCACGATGCGCCACGCCGTGAGGGCGGAACCGACCAGGAGACCCTGTTGCTGCACCGAACCGAGTCCATACGCCGAGCACGACGGGTAGTACCGGCAGACGTCGCCGTAGAGCGGCGAGATGAGCTTGCGATAGGCCCGAAGCAGCAGCACTCCGGCGTTGCGGGGGAGGAGCACCAGGAACAGGGCGAGATCGCGCACGTCAGCGACCCTTCGCGAGCCGGTGGGCGGCGGCGGATGCGGTGAACGCCTCGAGCACCTCGGCGCGCAGGTCGACCCACTCCGCTTCGGCGGCACCGGGCAGCGCCCGCACCACCACGTCGACGCCGCTGACGCCGTCGACCAGTGCCTCGTGACACACGGCCTTGAGCCGGCGGCGGACCAGGTTACGACGCACCGCGGTGCCGACCTTCTTCGAGACGATGAAGCCGAAGCGTGCGTCGGTGCCCGACTCCCGCGAGCGCAGATAGCTCACGGTGTGGGCACCGGCGACCTTCGCACCGCGGCGCACGATGACTCGATAGTCGTCGGCGCTCGTGATGCGATTGGCTTTGGCGAGCACCGAGGGACTATGCGGAGAGTTCGGTGCGACCCTTGGCGCGGCGTGCCGACAGGATGGCACGACCGGCGCGGGTGCGCATGCGAAGGCGGAAGCCGTGCTTCTTGGCACGACGACGGTTGTTCGGCTGGAACGTACGCTTGCTCATTCTTCTTCTCCGGCTGTTGGAATCTCCGCGCCGCGCAGTGGATGCGATGCTGCGGCAGGAAAACTGGGTGCCCAAAGGGCTGGGGTCAACCTATTAAAACTACGGCCTCGGAGTCCCGGGGTCAAACCAGGTGCGGCTCGAACCCGGCGTAGTGCAAACGACACAGTATCCCGCGTACCTCGGGATCACCTGTGGATCGACACGCCCGCGCCGTCGAATCCCTCTCCCGGCATTTGTTCCCGGGGCCGTATTTCGCTACCGTGTGAGACCAGTTATCCCCAGCTTCGCACGCGGAATCCCGGGCGTCTTCCCGTTTCTGCCCACAGGCGGTGGATAACGCTGTGAACACTTCGCCTCGCGCCGCTTGCATCGTCGATCGGGGGATCGATCAGCGGCACACGACGGCACCGAACGAATGCGGGGAATCGATGACAGAGCAGCCCATCTCCGACACATGGGCCACCGTCCTCGACCGGCTTTCCGACGACGAAGCGATCACGCCGATGCTCCAGGGCTTCCTCAACCTCGTGGAACCGAAGGGCATCGCCGCCGGCACGTTCTACCTCGAGGTTCCGAACGACTTCACCGCGAGCATGCTCAACCAGCGGATGCGGGTGAACCTCCTCTCCGCGATGAGCGCCATCGATGCGCCGTCGTCGGTCACGTCGTTCTACGTCGTGGTCAATCCCGAGCTCGAGGAGTCCCGCGCGCCCGATCCGCAGCCCGTCGGTCTCGACGACTACCCGAATCCGGTCGAGCTGCCGGCGTCCCCGCAGTCGGTGTTCGAGAACACGGGCGGTGACCGTCCGCGTGACGCGAGGCTCAACCCGAAGTACTCCTTCGACAGCTTCGTGATCGGCCAGTCCAACCGGTTCGCACACGCCGCAGCGGTCGCGGTCGCCGAGGCGCCGGCGAAGGCCTACAACCCGCTCTTCATCTACGGCGACTCGGGCCTCGGCAAGACGCACCTCCTGCACGCGATCGGCCACTACGCGATGAGCCTGTATCCCGGCATCCGCGTGCGCTACGTGTCGTCCGAGGAGTTCACGAACGACTTCATCAACTCGATCGCGAACAACCGGGGTTCGCTGTTCCAGCAGCGGTACCGCAACATCGACATCCTGCTGATCGACGACATCCAGTTCCTGCAGGGCAAGGCGGAGACGCAGGAGGCGTTCTTCCACACCTTCAACACCCTGCACGACCACAACAAGCAGGTCGTGATCACGAGCGACGTGCCGCCGAAGCACCTCACCGGCTTCGAGGACCGCATGCGCAGCCGCTTCGAGTGGGGCCTGATCACCGACGTCCAGGCACCCGACCTCGAGACGCGCATCGCGATCCTCCGCAAGAAGGCGCAGTCCGAGCGCCTCCAGGTGCCCGACGAGATCCTCGAGTACATGGCGTCGAAGGTGTCGAGCAACATCCGCGAGCTCGAGGGCACCCTCATCCGCGTCACCGCGTTCGCGAGCCTGAACCGCACGCCGGTCGACATGCCGCTGGTGCAGACGGTGCTGAAGGACCTCATCACGGATGACACGGACAACGTGGTGGCGCCGGTCGACATCATCACGGCGACGGCCGAGTACTTCAAGCTGACCGTCGACGACCTCTACGGATCGAGCCGTTCGCAGGCCGTCGCCACCGCTCGCCAGATCGCGATGTACCTGTGCCGCGAGCTCACGAGCCTGTCGCTCCCGAAGATCGGGCAGCTCTTCGGCAACCGCGACCACACCACCGTGATGTACGCGAACAAGAAGATCTCCGAGCTGATGAAGGAGCGACGGTCGATCTACAACCAGGTCACCGAGCTCACGGCCCGCATCAAGCAGACGAGCCGCTACCGCTGATCGGATGCCGCCGGCCGACGCCCGGCGCGACCGTCGAGTCGATCGCCGACCTCGGGGTCGGCGGCCCGAACGATTCCCGACGCGTGTTCCCGACCCCGTCGCCACCGGTTCCCGACCGGACCACGATCGACCCCGGCATGCCGCCCCCAGGGCCCTTCCGCGCCCTTCAGAGGGCGATTCCCACAACTGTGGAAAAGTTGTGGATTGTTAACGAGCAACCCCGCTGCGCCTGTTGAAACGGGCGTCGAGCCTGTGCATAACGTCCTGCCGCCCACGTCGCCGGCTCGCGGCATCCGTACCTGAATGCACACACTGTGCACAGATCGGATGGGCCGACTCGGGCGTCGTTCCGCGGATCCCTGAACACCATCCACAGTTTCCACAACGGTTAACACCGTTAAGAGAACTGGTTAACCGGGGGGCTCGACAACATTGAATCGGGGCGTCGCAACGCAGGCGTGGCTCCGACGTCTCAACGCCCGGTCGGCTCCTCGGTCGCGCGTGACGATCCCTTCCGACGCCGGCATCGACCCGCCGACCATCCGCGTCGGAATGTCCCGTCGCCCGCGGGAGCACTGCAGATAGCATGGGAGCCACCCCAGCGACATCCACGAGGGAGAACCGTGAAGTTCCAGGTCAATCGCGACGTCTTCAGTGAGGCCGTTTCCTTCGCCGTCAAGCTCCTGCCGCAGCGCACCACGTTGCCGATCCTGTCGGGGGTGCTCATCCAGGCGAACGACGACGGCCTCGTGCTCTCCTCCTTCGACTACGAGGTGTCCTCGCAGACCGAGATCCAGGCCGACGTCGAGGAGCCCGGCACCGTGCTCGTCTCCGGCCGCCTCCTCGCCGAGATCGCCGGCCGCCTGCCCAACGCACCCGTGCGCGTCGCCACCGAGGAGTCCCGCATCTCCGTGACCTGCGGCTCCGCGAGCTTCACCCTGCTGTCGATGCCGGTCGAGGAATACCCGTCGATCCCCGAGGTCGGCGCCGAGTCGGGCGTCGTGCCCGCCGAGGAGTTCGCCACCGCCGTCGCGCAGGTGGCCGTCGCCGCGTCGCGCGACGATGTCACGCCCGTCATCACCGGCGTGCAGCTCGAGGTGCGCGAGAACAACCTCAGCCTGGTCGCCACCGACCGCTATCGCGTCGCCGTGCGCGAGATCGAGTGGGACGGCGGCGGGGTCGCGAGCGAGCAGTCGGTCACCGCGCTCGTCCCGGCCCGCACCCTGCAGGAGGTCGGCAAGACGTTCGGCCACTCGGGCACCATCTCGGTCGCGATCACGAGCCGCGACGACCGCGAGCTCATCGCGTTCAGCGCCGAGAAGAAGACCGTGACGTCGCTGCTCATCAAGGGCAACTTCCCGCCGGTGCGCCGGCTGTTCCCCGACACCGTCGACAACCACGCGGTCATGAACACCGCCGACCTGATCGAGGCCACTCGCCGCGTCGCCCTCGTGCTCGAGCGCGAGGCCGCGCTGCGGTACAGCTTCACGTCCGACGGCCTGACCCTCGAGGCGATCGGCAGCGAGCAGGCCCAGGCGTCCGAGACGATCGACGCGATCCTCACGGGCGACGACACCGTGGTGTCGCTCAAGCCGCAGTTCCTGCTCGACGGCCTCGGCGCCGTGCACTCGGAGTTCGTGCGCATCTCGTTCACGAAGACCGAGAACCCCAACAAGCCGGGCCCCGTGCTCATCACCAGCCAGTCCTCGCGCGAGCAGGCCGGCGCCGACACGTACCGCTACCTGCTGCAGCCCAACCTCCTGCTGCGCTGAATCCGTCCGCCCGACCCGGGCGGATCCGAGCCGCGAGTCCGTCGGTGGCGCGGGGTAGCGTTGATCCGTTCGGATTCGAAGGGAGCCCAGCGTGCACGTCGCCCGCCTCTCCCTCACCGACTACCGCAACTACGAACGCGCCGAGCTCGTGCTGGGGCCGGGCGCCACGGTGTTCGTCGGGCGCAACGGGCAGGGCAAGACGAACCTCGTCGAGTCGATCGGCTACCTCGCCACACTCGGTTCGCACCGCGTCTCGGGCGACCAGGCGCTGATCCGGGCCGGGGCGGATGCCGCGATCGTGCGGGCGCTGCTCACGCATGGCGACCGCGAGCTGCTCGTCGAGCTGCAGCTCAACCGGCAGGGCGCGAATCGCGCACAGCTCAACCGTTCGCCCGTGAAGACCCGCGAACTGCCGCGCTACGCGCACAGCGTGCTGTTCGCACCCGAAGACCTGGCCATCGTGCGCGGCGAGCCGTCGGTGCGTCGGCGCATGCTCGACGAGCTGCTCGTGCAGCGCACCCCCCGACTCTCGGGCGTGATGGCCGACTACGAGCGGGTGCTCAGGCAACGCAACTCCCTGCTGAAGAGCGCCAGGGCCCGCGGGCTCGCGGCCGACAAGCTCCCGACGCTCGACATCTGGGATGAACGGCTCGTCGAGCTCGGCTCCGAGCTCATCGACCAGCGGGTCGCGCTCATCGACGAGCTCAGAGCGCCGGTCGCCGACGCCTACCGGTCGATCGTCGACGCCGACCACGCACCCGAACTGCGACCGTCCCTCTCGATCGACGGCGCCGATCCCGACGACGAGGGGCTCACGGATGCCGCGTCGACGGCCGACCCCGCGGTCGACGACGTCGACACCCGCCACCGCTTCACCGAGGCGCTCCGCGTGCTGCGGCCGAAGGAGCTCGAACGCGGCATCACGCTCGTCGGCCCGCACCGCGACGACGTGGTGCTGCTCCTCAACGGCCTGCCCGCGAAGGGATACGCGAGCCACGGCGAATCATGGTCGTTCGCGCTCGCGCTCCGCCTGGCGTCCGCCGAGCTCCTGCGCCGCGACTCGACCACCGGAGACCCCGTGCTCGTGCTCGACGACGTGTTCGCCGAGCTCGACCGGATGCGCCGCGAGCGCCTCGCCGCCGCGATCGGCGGCTTCGAGCAGGTGCTCGTCACCGCCGCCGTGCTCGAGGACGTGCCCGAGCCGTTGACGGCCCGCATCGTGCACATCGACGCCGGCCGCATCGTCGAGGAGGAGGGGGCGACGACGGATGCCTGAGGCGTCACGATCCGAGGCGGCGCGCGTCTACCAGCACTTCCGCGAGATCTTCGGCGACACCCGGCCGCGCCCCGGCCGTGCCCGCAACCGCACACGAGAGATCACCGGCAGCGAGCCGTTCACGCCCGGACGCGACCCGAAGCCGCTGGGCGACGCGATCGACGGTCTCACCACGCAACTCGGATGGGCGGCCCCGATGGCGCAGCACGAGATGCTCGCGTCGTGGGCGGAGGTGGCCGGCGAGGAGACCGCGAAGCACTCCGAGCCGATCGCGATCGAGAACGGGGTGCTGCAGGTGCGATGCGAGTCGACGGCCTGGGCGACCCAGCTCCGCCTGATGCGCACCGAACTCGTCACGCGCATCCTCGATCGGTACCCGGGCGCCGGGGTCGAGACGATCCGGTTCCAAGGGCCGGATGCCCCCACCTGGAAAAGGGGCCCCAGATCGGTTCCAGGGCGCGGTCCGCGCGATACCTACGGCTGAGACGGCAAATTCGGTCACTCCGCCTGTGTCATCGCCTCAGATCGGCGCTTCCGGGCTGCGGTCGACCCTCCGTTTGATAGGATGAAGGGTCGCCAGAATGACGGTCAGGAGCCCGATTCACACATGACAGCCGAACCCACGAAGGCCCAGCAGAAGCCGGCATACGGCGCTGACGACATCCAGGTTCTCGAGGGCCTCGAAGCGGTTCGCAAGCGGCCGGGCATGTACATCGGGTCGACCGGGCCCCGCGGACTCCACCACCTCGTCTACGAGATCGTCGACAACTCCGTCGACGAGGCGCTCGCAGGGTATGCGACCACCATCGACGTCACGATCCTGCCCGACGGCGGCGTGCGCGTCATCGACGACGGCCGCGGCATCCCCGTCGACATCCACAAGACCGAGGGCCGCTCGACGGTCGAGGTCGTGCTCACGGTGCTGCACGCCGGCGGCAAGTTCGGCGGCGGGGGATACGCGGTGTCGGGCGGACTGCACGGCGTCGGGTCATCCGTCGTCAACGCCCTCTCGTCGCGGCTCGACGTCGAGGTGCGACGCCAGGGCTCCGTGTGGACGCCAGTCGTACACGGTCGGCGTGCCCGATGCGCCGCTCGTGGAGGGCGAGGCATCCGACGTCACCGGAACGACCATCACGTTCTGGCCGAGCACCGACGTGTTCGAGACCGTCGAGTTCGACTACGAGACCCTCCGCACCCGGTTCCAGCAGTACGCGTTCCTGAACAAGGGCCTGCGCATCACGCTCACCGACCTCCGCGCGGGCAAGGAGGAGATCGATCCCGAGGACACCCCGACGACCGGTGCGATCACCATCCACCCGCGAAGCGACACGTTCCTGTACGAGCGGGGGCTCGTCGACTACGTCGAGTACCTCAACCGCTCGAAGAAGTCCGACCTCGTGAACGACGAGATCATCTCGTTCGAGTCCGAGGACACGGATCGCAAGATCGCGCTCGAGGTCGCGATGCAGTGGACCACGGCGTACACCGAGTCCGTGCACACCTACGCGAACACGATCAACACGCACGAGGGCGGCACCCACGAAGAGGGGTTCCGCGCCGCGCTGACGACGCTCATCAACCGCTACGCGCGCGAGAAGGGCATCCTCAAGGAGAAGGACGACAACCTCTCCGGCGACGACGTGCGCGAGGGACTCACCGCCGTGATCTCGGTCAAGCTCGCCGAACCGCAGTTCGAGGGCCAGACCAAGACGAAGCTCGGCAACACCGAGGCGAAGTCGTTCGTGCAGAAGGTCACGGGCGACCAGCTCGGAGACTGGTTCGAGCGCAACCCCACGCAGGCCCGCGACATCATCCGCAAGGCCATCCAGGCGGCCACCGCCCGCATCGCGGCGCGCAAGGCGCGTGAGGCCACCCGCCGCAAGGGCCTCCTCGAGTCGGGCGGCATGCCCGGCAAGCTCAAGGACTGCTCCTCGAAGGACCCCTCGATCTCCGAGATCTTCATCGTCGAGGGCGACTCGGCCGGCGGCTCGGCCGTGCAGGGCCGCAACCCCGAGACGCAGGCCATCCTGCCGCTGCGCGGCAAGATCCTGAACGTCGAGAAGGCCCGCCTCGACCGCGCCCTCGCGAACAACGAGGTGCAGGCGATGATCACGGCGTTCGGCGCCGGCATCGGCGAGGACTTCAACACCGAGAAGGCCAGGTACCACAAGATCGTGCTCATGGCCGACGCCGACGTCGACGGCCAGCACATCACGACCCTGCTGCTGACCCTGCTGTTCCGCTACATGCGCCCGCTCATCGAGCTCGGCTACGTCTACCTCGCCCAGCCGCCGCTCTACCGGCTCAAGTGGACCAACGCCGAGCACCAGTTCGTGTACTCCGACAAGGAGCGCGACCTGCTGCTCGCCGACGGCACCGCGCGCGGCTGGCGCATCCCGAAGGACAACGGCATCCAGCGCTACAAGGGCCTCGGCGAGATGAACCACCAGGAGCTGTGGGAGACCACGATGAATCCCGAGACCCGCACGCTGCTGCAGGTCACGATGGAGGACGCGGCCGCCGCCGACGAGATCTTCTCGACCCTGATGGGCGAGGACGTCGAGAGCCGCCGCAACTTCATCCAGAAGAACGCGAAGGACGTGCGTTTCCTTGACATCTGATGTTCTGAATCCCGGCGCCGACGACACCGAGGGTCCCGGCATCCACGGCAAGATCGACCAGGTCGACCTGCAACTCGAGATGCAGCGCTCGTACCTCGACTACGCGATGAGCGTGATCGTGGGCCGCGCCCTGCCCGAGGTGCGCGACGGCCTGAAGCCCGTGCACCGCCGCGTGATCTACGCGATGTACGACGGCGGCTACCGGCCCGACAAGTCGTTCTCGAAGTGCGCCCGCGTGGTCGGCGACGTGATGGGCCAGTTCCACCCGCACGGCGACACCGCGATCTACGACGCGCTCGTGCGCCTGGTGCAGCCGTGGAGCCTCCGCTACCCGCTCGCGCTCGGGCAGGGCAACTTCGGCTCGCCCGGCAACGACGGCGCGGCCGCACCTCGGTACACCGAGACGAAGATGGCGCCGCTGGCCCTCGAGATGGTGCGCGACATCGAGAAGGACACCGTCGACTTCCAGGACAACTACGACGGCCACACGCAGGAGCCGTCGATCCTGCCTGCACGGTTCCCCAACCTCCTGGTCAACGGCTCGGTCGGCATCGCCGTCGGCATGGCGACCAACATCCCGCCGCACAACCTCCGCGAGGTGGCATCCGGCGCCCAGTGGTACCTCGAGCACCCCGAAGCCTCGCGCGAGGAGCTGCAGGAAGCGCTCATCCAGCGCATCAAGGGGCCCGACTTCCCGACCGGCGCCCAGATCCTCGGCGTCAAGGGCATCAACGACGCCTACCGCACCGGCCGCGGATCGATCACGATGCGCGCGGTCGTCTCGGTCGAGGAGCTCCAGGGTCGCACCTGCCTCGTGGTCACCGAGCTGCCCTACCAGGTCAACCCCGACAACCTCGCGATCAAGATCGCCGACCTCGTGAAGGACGGCAGGATCGGCGGCATCGCCGACATCCGCGACGAGACCTCGGGCCGCACCGGCCAGCGCCTCGTGATCGTGCTGAAGCGCGACGCCGTCGCCAAGGTCGTGCTGAACAACCTCTACAAGCACACGCAGCTGCAGGAGAACTTCGGCGCGAACATGCTCGCGATCGTCGACGGCGTGCCCCGCACCCTCTCGATCGACGGCTTCATCGCGCACTGGGTCGACCACCAGATCGACGTCATCGTGCGCCGCACCCAGTTCCTCCTCCGCGAGGCCGAGGCGCGCATGCACATCCTGCGCGGCTACCTCAAGGCGCTCGACGCGCTCGACGAGGTCATCGCGCTCATCCGCCGCTCGCCCACGGTGGAGGAGGCCCGCGACGGGCTGATCAAGCTCCTCGACATCGACGAGCTGCAGGCCCGCGCGATCCTCGAGCTGCAGCTGCGTCGCCTCGCTGCGCTCGAGCGACAGAAGATCATCGACGAGGCGGAGGAGCTCGCCGCGCTCATCGCCGACTACCAGTCGATCATCGCGTCGCCCGAGCGGCAGCGCACGATCGTCTCCGACGAGCTCGCCGAGATCGTCGCGAAGTTCGGCGACGAGCGGCGCACCCACATCCTCCCGGGCTTCGACGGCGACATGTCCGTCGAAGACCTGATCCCCGAGGAGGAGATGGTCGTCACCGTCACGCGCGGCGGCTACGTCAAGCGCACCCGCAGCGACAACTACCGCTCGCAGCATCGCGGCGGCAAGGGCGTGAAGGGCGCGCAGCTGCGCGCCGACGACGTGGTCGAGCACTTCTTCGTCACGACGACGCACCACTGGCTCCTCTTCTTCACGAACATGGGCCGGGTCTACCGCGCGAAGGCGTACGAGATCCAGGAGGGCGGCCGTGACGCGAAGGGCCAGCACGTCGCCAACCTCCTCGAGATGCAGCCCGACGAGCAGATCGCCGAGATCCTCGACATCCGCGACTACGAGGTGGCGAAGTACCTCGTGCTCGCCACGCGCGACGGACTCGTGAAGAAGACCGACCTCACCGCGTACGACACCAACCGCTCGCGCGGCATCATCGCGATCAACCTGCGCGAGGGCGACGAGCTCGTCTCGGCGATGCTCGCCGACGAGCACGACGAGATCCTGCTCGTGTCGAAGAAGGGCATGTCGCTCCGCTTCGAGGCGACCGACGAGGCGCTGCGGCCCATGGGCCGGTCGACGTCGGGCGTGAAGGGCATGAGCTTCCGCGGCGGCGACAGCCTGCTCGAGGCATCCGTCGTGGCCCATTCGAACGGCGTCGAGATCGAGGCTGAGGAGGGCACGGAGGCGGCTCCCGAGCCGGTCGCGGCGGGCGACGAGAGCAACGGACAGAAGCTCAGCCCGTCGGACACCTACGTGTTCGTGGTCACCGAGGGCGGGTACGCGAAGCGCACGCGCGTCGAGGAGTACCGCAAGCAGCAGCGCGGCGGCCTCGGCATCAAGGTGGCCAAGCTCAACGAGGACCGGGGCGACCTCGCAGGCTCGCTCATCGCGTCCAGCGGCGACGAGGTGCTTGTGGTTCTTGCCAGCGGCAAGGTGGTACGCTCTGACGTCGCCGAGGTTCCCGCCAAGGGCAGGGACACGATGGGCGTCGTGTTCGCGAAGTTCGCGGACGACGACCGGATCATCGCCATCGCGAAGAATTCCGAACGGAATCTCGTGGAGGAGGCCGCAGAGTCCGAAGCGGCCGAGCCCGCGGGAGAGGAGTAACCGTCTATGAGTAGCGTCGCCGAGAAGCTGGCCCGCAAGTCGAACCGCCGGCCCCCGGCAAAGCAGGTGCGCCTGCGACTCGTCTATGTCGACTTCTGGTCGGCGGTGAAGCTGTCGTTCCTCGTCGCGGTGTGCTTCGCGGTCATCAGCATCGTGGTGACGTTCCTCATCCACACGGTGCTGAGCTCGACCGGCATCTTCGAGCAGGTCAACTCGCTCGTGCAGGATGTGGCCGGCTCGAGCGGCGACCTCACGTCGGTGCTCTCGCTCGGCAACGTGATGGGCTTCGCGGTCGTCGCGGCGCTGCTGAACCTCGTCGTGACCACGGCGCTGGGCGCGATCCTGGCCGTGCTGTACAACCTCAGCGTCAAGATCACGGGCGGCCTGCTCGTCGGCTTCACGAACAACTGACGCCGAGCCTCGGCTCGATTCGGAGATTCCCGGAGCGTCCGGTAGTCTTTCCTTCGGCCGAAATTCGGGGATATAGCTCAGGCGGTTAGAGCGCTTCGCTGATAACGAAGAGGTCCGAGGTTCAAGTCCTCGTATCCCCACTCCGATAACTCCACACACGCGGATGCCCCGCAGCATCCGCTCGGGGGCCTTAGCTCAGTTGGTAGAGCGCCTGCTTTGCAAGCAGGATGTCAGGAGTTCGAATCTCCTAGGCTCCACAGTATTCCCGGCTCGTCGGCCATGCCCGGCGAGCCGCAGTCGTCTCCGCTTCAGCTCAGTGTCACCGGCTCTTCGGCCATTGCCGCGAGCCACTCATCTCCCGCTTCAGCCGATGCCCACGATGATGTCGATGAGCTCCTCGGTGCTGTAACCGTGCTGGCGGGCGAACTCGACGAGTTCACGCGAGCGTTGCACCAGGGCGCCACGCTCTGGCACCGCGGCGACGGAGATGCCACGCCCCCGTCGGAACTCGAGCAGCCCTTCGTCGCGCAGGAGCCGAAGCGCGCGCAGGACGGTGTTCGCGTTGACGCCGAGGACGGCGGCCAGGTCCTTCGCGGGCGGCAACCGTTCACCCGGTCGCCGCCTCGCCATCCGCGATCGATCTACGGATCTCGCCTGCCACCTGCTCGTACAGATCGGTCCGATCATTCCGGTCGAGCTTGACATCGATCATGGTGCTTTGATAATAGCTTCATTGTTTGGAGCAGGCAACATGAGCACCGCCGAACCACGTTCCCCACCCCGGCCGTGACGATGACGTCACCGCCGAGGGCTGGAGCGACTTGAGCGATGGGGCCGATGCACATTCCAGCCCGGATGAATCGACGCAAGCACATCCCCCTGCACACTCGGACAAGATCGACGCCACGCCACCCGCGATCGAGAACGGCGCGATCTCGGATGCCCGACGCCGCGCACGGAGACGTCGGGCCGGATACGCACTCATCGCCGCTGCTTCCACGCTGGCCTTGGTGGGGAGCGCGTTCGCCGTCCTCGGGGGGCCGACCGATGCCCCTGCCGGCGCGCCCGAAGCCGACGAGCCCGGTGATGTCCGCGGATCCCCTGAACGCGGCCAAACCTGAAGTCGTCGGAGTGTGGGCCAAGATTCACGAAGGCTGGATCTACGTCTTCGACGACGGTCGGGTGCTTTCCCATCCCGACTTCGGTCCCATCTCCGAACGCCGTCTCAGTCCGCACGGCTTGGACCTCGTTCGCCGCGGGACGCTCGCGCCGCAGGACCTCCAGATCTACGTGAGCATGACCACGGTACCGGCGGAGGTGTGGTCCGACCCCATCCCCGACTCCTATCGACCCGACCGGTACGCGGTCTGCAAGCTCAACGTCGACGGCTCTCCTGAGGACGGCGATGTGCTGGGCGATGTGGGGTCGATCTGGCGTCGCCTCCCCGCGCATGTGCAGGCCCTCCTCCGCGCAGGCCGGATCTCGAGCTTCACGGACGACTCCCCGGACGAGAACGCCGACGTCGATCGGGCAGGACGGCCATCACATCGAGCCCGGCCCCGGGGTCGACTGTTTCGTGCTGAGCCCGGGCCAGACGCGCGCCGTCTGGGCGCACACTCTGGCACCGGCGGGCTCCCGAGAGGAAGACGGCGAGTTGCTGATGAGCGACACGACCTTCGCCGAACCGGATAGGGGTCGCCGACTCGGACTTCCTGCTCCTGGCCGTCCCGTTGCTGCCCCACGGCGGCTGGGTCCTCTGGGGCGGCTGACGATCGCGCGTCAGATCACGATGAATCCGGCTGAGACCACGATCCAGCCGATGCCGCCGATGATCACCGCGCACAGCACCAGGGCGCCCCACCCGAACGCCCGGCGCCGACGGTGCGGCGGCACCGACATGGCGGCCGCCACCGCGGCGATGCCCACCGCGACGACGAGCAGGGTGCTCGAGGCGGCGGCCTGCCGGCGCAGATCAGGCCCGCAGTACGAGCCGCCCGCCATCGCCGGGCAGATCACGGGCAGCAGCGAGGCGAGCCAGAACAAGGCGATGCCGGCTCCGACCGCGACCACGGCCTGGAGGAGGATCGATCGGTTCACCTCATCCCGCATGCAGGGATGCTAGCGACTCGGATGCCGCCGCAACCCGTTCCGTGATGAAGCCGTGATCGCCGTGATGAAGCTGTGATCCGCGTGACGCCGCGTACGTCCGGCATGGGCCGCAGGCGCCGCGGGTACAGTGACGTGATGGACATCCGCATCGCTGCGTACGCCGTGATCATCCGGGACGGCCAGATCCTGCTCTCCCACTGGAACGAGCACGGGCGGTCGGGATGGACGCTTCCCGGCGGCGGCATCGAGGGGTCGGAGCATCCGTCGGTGGCGGCGAAGCGCGAGATCTTCGAGGAGACCGGCTACGAGGCATCCGTCGATCGACTGCTCGGGATCGACACCATGGTCGTGCCCGCGGCGAAGCGGCATTCGGGCACGGTGCCGCTGTACGCGATGCGCGTGGTCTACCGCGCGACGGTCGTCGGCGGCGAGCTCCGCAACGAGGTCGGCGGCTCGAGCGACGAGGCGCGCTGGTTCCCGCTCGCGGAGGTGCCTCGGCTGAAGCGCGTGAGTCTGCTCGACATCGCACTCCGCATGAACGAGGCGGAGCCGGCCGATGGGGTGGCGCCGCCGGCGCCGTGAGCCAGGGCCGACGGCCATGACGGCGACGACGACAACGCAGCGACCTGATCGGCCGGTGCGCTCTCGACGCCGCCGTGCGCAGCCGAGGCCCCCGCGGGTCGCATCCCCATCGAATCGAGGAGGAGCCGCGGGGGCTCGGTGATCGGGGTACCCATGGCGATCAGGCCAGCGGGATGCCGAGCGTGACGAGACGGTACTGCTCGTCGTGTGCACGGGTCGCGAGTTCCGCGGTCCGACGACGCAGGTGCACCGCGTCGTGACTGCGGCGCTCGTCCTGGCGACGGCTCCACGCGAGCAGCGCGAGGCCGGCGCGGCGGGCGAGCCGCTCGTGCAGTTGGCGTGCCTGGGCACGCAGTTCGCCGGCCTGGCCCTGTCGAGCCGAACCTGCGGTGAGAGATGTCGTGTTCACGATCATTCCTTCGGTTGGTGATGGTCGGTTGAGCCGATCCCGCGGGTGCGGGGACGGCGGGTGATTCGTCGGTGGTGCCGGGAAGCGTGCGCCCGTGGACGAATCGGCGCGAGAGCACGCGTGTGCGAGGCGGATGCGGGCGCGCGAGAGGGCGCGCCGCCGGGGCGGGTGTCGGGCGGTGTCCGGCGGGACTGGGTCCGACGCGGCATCCGGTGGGTCGCGGGGACCATGACGATCGAGGTCGTCGGATGCTGCGGCGGATGCCGCGGGTCACGCCCGAGCGGGCGGAGCGACGATCAGGCGCTGACGCGCGCGTCGTCGAAGCGGACTAGCAGGCCGGCCACGCGAGGAGGACTCCCGTGTGCCGCTCGTCATAGATGCGCATCATGGGTATCAACTCCTCTCCGGATTTCTGTTTGCCAGGGCCGAGAGTTGACATTAGCGGGATACTCCGGCCGAACGCAAGGCGATTTCCCAGATTCGTCGGAAATCAGTGCTGGCACTGAGGGCGCGAGGGAATTCCGGGCATGACGAAGGCCCCGCCGTGCGATGGGCGGGGCCTTCGTGAAGTTCGTCAGACCGAGGGAGTGGTCGTTGCCGTGGCGTCGGGCTCGTCGTCGGCGACCCACAGCTCGTCGTCGGCGCGGAACGTCTGCCAGACCGCGTACGCGACGCCGACGGCCGCGATGATGCCGGCGCCGATCGCGAGGTACGTGCCGACGCCAGGACCCTGCTTCTCCTTCACCACGGCGGCAGCGCGCGGAGAGACGCGCTCGAGGGCACGCCGGACGCGGACGTCGTTCGCGATGTCGCCGATCGCGAAGACCGAGCCGAGTGCATTGCCGAGCGTGCGCTCCGCCGTGTCGCCCGCGGAACGCGCGAGGCTCTTCGCCTGCTCCACGCTGGGACGGACGTAGCCCTCGTAGCCGGTGCGAACGCGCGGAACGACCTCCTCACGCGTGAGGTGGCCGAGCTGCCGGCTCGCCTCTCGCGCAACGGTGTTGTAGTGCTCGAGCAGGTCCTGCTGATTCCCCCAGAGTTCTGACGCACTGCTGCGCAGTCGCTTGAGTTCCTTCCGGCGCTTGCGTGACAGGCTCATCTCGACCTCCATCGTTGTGCAGCGAATCACTCCATCTTGCCACCGAAACGGCTGGAAGCGGGGTGGGAGTCGGAATCCTTCATGCCGGTTGACGAATCCGCCCGTGACAGAATAAGGACCATGCCGATTCACACCGCAGTCGCGACCCTCAACACCAACCACGGCCCCATCAAGGTGGACCTCTACGGCCACCAGGCTCCGAAGACCGTCAAGAACTTCGTCGGCCTCGCGACCGGTGAGATCGAGTGGACGCATCCCGCCACCGGTGAGAAGTCGAACGACCCGCTGTACGACGGCGTGGTCTTCCACCGGATCATCCCCGGCTTCATGATCCAGGGCGGCGACCCGCTCGGGCAGGGCGTCGGCGGGCCCGGCTACCAGTTCGACGACGAGATCAACTCCGAGCTCGACTTCACCGAGCCGTACGTGCTCGCCATGGCCAACGCCGGCATCCAGGGCGGCCGCGGCACCAACGGCTCGCAGTTCTTCATCACGGTCGGCCCCACCACCTGGCTGCAGGGCAAGCACACCATCTTCGGCAAGGTCACGGATGCCGACAGCCAGGCCGTCGTCGAGAAGCTCGCCTCGGTTCCGACCGACGGGCGCGACCGCCCCCTCGAGGACGTCGTGATCGAGAGCATCACGATCGAGCAGGTCTGACCATCCGGTGACTGACGCGGGCGTCGAGCGATCGAACTACTGCTACCGGCATCCCGACCGGCAGAGCTACATCCTGTGCCAGCGGTGCGGACGCACGATCTGCCCTGAATGCCAGACGCAGGCCCCGGTCGGCGTGATCTGCCCCGAGTGCATGCGCGAGCAGCGCGCGTCGGCGCCGCGCACGAAGTCCGCGGTGCTTTCGCGGGCGCGATCGGCGGCCGGCCGCGGTGCGCCCGTGGTGACGTATACGTTGATCGGCATCACCCTCGCGGTCTTCGTGCTGCAGCTCATCCCGGGTCTCGCCGTCACCGACCGACTGCTCTACGCGGGCGTCTACTCGATCCCCGGCAACTTCGAGCCGTGGCGCATGATCACGTCGGTGTTCGTGCACTCGACCGGCCTGATCTTCCACGTGCTGCTCAACATGTACACGCTGTGGATCTTCGGACAGCTGCTCGAGGGACTGCTCGGGCGTTGGCGTTTCCTCACGCTCTACCTGGTGTCCGGGCTCGCCGGGTCGGTGGGCGTGCTCTGGCTCGGTGATCCGCGTACCGGCGTGGTCGGGGCATCCGGCGCCATCTTCGGACTGATGGGCGCGTTCCTCGTGATCCAGCGGCGCCTCGGCGGACAGACCACCCAGTTGTTCGTGCTCCTCGGCATCAACCTGGTGATCGGGTTCGTGCCCGGCTTCAACGTCGCGTGGCAGGCGCACCTCGGCGGGCTCATCGGCGGTGCGCTCGTGGGGCTCATCTACGTCGAGACCCGCAAGCGGTCGCAGCAGGCGCTGCAGGTGTGGCTGCTGATCGCGCTCACGGTGGTGCTCCTGCTGCTGAGCCTGCGCTACTTCTACCTGCCGATCACCTGACGCTCGTTCGGCGACTGCGTCGAGCGCTGCGCCCCGCTGACGCCGGAGCTTCGTGACCGCGGTGTCGAGTTATCCACACCTCTCTCCACAGCTGGGGAGAGTTACACGGGTGTAGTTGACGCCATTTCAGGGGACACGGCGTATCCGTGGGGGTATGCGCCCTGTGTACAACCTGTGGAGAACTCGGCGGCCGACGGTCGTCGACACATGAAGCGGGCGGATGCCGCAGCATCCGCCCGCCCTGAAGCCGTGCCGGCTCAGCGCCAGCGTGTGGTCATCAGGAAGCCGACGAATGCGATGCCGAACCCGATGAGGATGTTCCACGAGCCGAGGTCGGCGATGGGCAGCCGGCCCTGGCTCACGTAGAAGACGATGATCCAGGCGAGCCCGATCAGCATGAAGCCGAACATGACGGGCTTGAACCAGACCGGGTTCGGCGCGTCTTCGCCGCTCGCCTGCTCCGCGCGCGCGGGCTTCGATGATTTCGTACGTGCCATGCGGGTGATTCTATCCGAGTCGGATGGGTACTCCCACTCGGGCCCGATTCACGCCGAATAGAATCACTCCCATGTCCGTCGAGCAGCCCGTGCGGCGTCGCGCGGCGCCGTCAGCGCGCGCTCGCCCGCGGGTGAGCGTCGTCGGCGTGCTCGGCGAACTGCTGCTCACGGCCGGGGTGCTGATCCTGCTCTTCCTCGGTTGGCAGCTGTGGTGGAACGACGCCATCATGGCCGGGCAGCAGTCGAGCGCGGCATCCGATCTCAGCGCGGAATGGCTCGAGGAGGGCCGCTCCGCCCGGGGCGACGCACCCGAGCCCTCGCCCGAGACCGAGGACTACGGGGATCCGGTCGTCGACGCCTCGGAGTACGGCAGCGGCGAGGCCTTCGCGGTGATGTACGTGCCTCGCTTCGGCGAGGACTCGCAGCGGCGGATCGCCGAGGGCACCGGAGCGGACGTGCTGAACAGCACCTACCTGGGCGTGGGCCACTATTCGGACACCCAGATGCCGGGCGACGTCGGCAACTTCGCCATCGCCTCGCACCGCAGCGCCTACGGCGGCGGCATGCACGAGATCGAGCAGCTGCAGCTGGGCGACGCGATCTACATCCAGACGCAGGATGGGTGGTACACCTATCGCTTCCGGGACTTCGAGTACGTGACGCCCGAGGCCGTCGACGTGCTCGCACCCGTGCCGCATCACCCCGACCTGCCGCCCACCGACCGCATCATCACGCTCACGAGCTGCAACCCGCTCTATTCGACCGCCGAGCGCATCATCGCGTACGGCGTGCTCGAGTCGTGGCAGCCCGGGACCGCCGGTCCGCCGGCCGAGATCGCCGACGTCGTCGCAACCTGGGAGTCCTGACATGTACGCTGCCCTCTGGCGTGTGCTTCCCGGCCCCGTGTGGCTGCGGATCATCCTGCTGCTGCTGCTCCTCGCCGCAGTCGTCTTCGCCCTCTTCACCTGGGTCTTCCCATGGGTCGATGGCATCGTCAATCCGATCGAAGTCACGGTGGACACATGACCCGAGTTCTCGTCATCGACAACTACGACAGCTTCGTCTACACGCTGAACGGCTACCTGCAGGAGCTGGGCGCGCAGACCGAGGTGGTACGCAACGACGTCATCGAGGTGGCCGACGTGCCTGCGCGCCTCGCGCAGTACGACGCCGTGCTCATCTCACCCGGGCCCGGCAAGCCGGCGGACGCCGGGGTGTCGATCCCCGTCGTCGAGGCCGCGCTCGCGACGGGCCAGCCGCTCCTCGGGGTGTGCCTCGGCCACCAGGCGATCGCCGAGGCGTTCGGCGCGGTGGTGACGAACGCCGAGGAGCTCATGCACGGCAAGACGTCGCGCATCACGCACGACGACAGCGACTTCTACGACGGCGTGCCGCAGCCGTTCACCGCGACCCGGTACCACTCGCTCGCCGTGGTCGACGGCACGATGCCGCCCGAGCTCGTGATCACGAGCCGCACGCAGGGCGGCGTCATCATGGGCCTCCGACACGAGTCGGCGCCGATCTTCGGCGTGCAGTTCCACCCCGAGTCGGTGCTCACCGAGGGCGGGTACCGGATGCTCGGCAACTGGCTCGCCGTGGCCGGCCTGCCCGAGGCGCGCGAGCGCGCGGTGCACCTCAACCCACTGGTGCGCATCAGCTGACGAGGCGGTGCAGCTCGCCTCGAGCACGTCGGGACGACCGATCCGAGGATCGTGCGACGATCCCTTCAGGGCGTCAGCCCGCGCAGTAGGTCAGCTCGACCTCCGAGCCCTGCGGCACGTCGCCGGGCGCGAGCGACTGCTGCGTCACCGGCGAGCCCGGCTGGGACTCGCAGGCGGGATCGGGCTTCGGCACGGGCGTCAGCTGCAGGTTCTCGGCGGAGAGGTAGGACGACGCAGCGGACAGCGTCTGGCCGGTCAGGTCGGTGAGCGTGACGAGCCCGCTCGAGATGCGGAAGTCGACCGCCGAGCCGGCCTCGACCGACGAGCCCGCCTCGGGTGACGTGCCGAGCACGATGTCGGCGGCAACCGACGGCGAGTTCTCGCGCGTCTCCGTGCCCGGCGTGAGGCCGGCCGCCTGCACGTCGGTCTTCGCCTGGTCGAGCGTCTTGTTGCGCACGTCGGGCACGGTCACGGGTTCTCGACCGGTCGAGACGTACACGGTGACCGGGGTATCGGTGTCGACGATCTCGCCGGCGGGCGGATCCGTGCGGATGACCTGGTCGGTGGGGACGGTGTCGCTCGCCTCGTCGATCCGCGACGCCGGCAGGCCGAGCTCCTGGAGCTGCTGGACCGCCTCCTCGTAGGTGACGCCGGCGAGGGCGGGGATCTCGCGCGCGTTCGACGGCAGGTCGTCGGTGGGCTGCAGGTTGAATGCCCAGTACATGACCGCGATCACGATCACGACGACGGCGATGATGCCCGACCAGATCCAGATCGCCGGCGGACGACGCTGCGTGCGCGCCATCGTCTCGTCCTCGGTGAGCTGCCGCAGCGCCAGCTCAGAGCTCGAGAGCGAGCTCGTGGGCGCCCCGAACAGCATCGTCGCCTCGTCGGGCTGGCGATGCACCGGCACGCGCCCGGATGCCGCGGTGTCGACGTCGGCGCGGAACTCCGCCGCCGTCTGGTACCGCTGCTCGCGGTTCTTGGTGAGCGCGTGCAGCACCACCGCGTCGAGCGCGGGGGAGACCTTCGGGTTGATGACGCTCGGCTTCACCGGGCGCTCGCTCACGTGCTGGTAGGCGACCGCCACCGGGGTGTCGCCGCGGAACGGCGGGCGGCCGGTGAGCATCTCGAAGAGCACGACACCGGTCGAGTACAGGTCGGTGCGGGCGTCGACGGTCTCGCCCTTCGCCTGCTCGGGCGAGAAGTACGAGGCCGTGCCGAGGATCGCGGTGGTCTGGGCGACCGTCGTGGACGAATCGGAGACGGCGCGCGCGATGCCGAAGTCCATGACCTTCACCTGGCCGGTGGTGGTGATCATGATGTTGCCGGGCTTGATGTCGCGGTGCACCACGCCGGCTCGGTGGGAGTACTCGAGCGCGGTGAGGACGCCGTCGATGACGCGCACGGCCGCCACGGGCTCGAGCGGCCCGTCGTGGATGATGTCCTTGAGGAGGCGGCCCTGGACGTACTCCATCACGATGAAGGGCAGCTGCACCTCCTGGCCGGCCCCGTCGACCACGGTCTCCTCGCCGGCGTCGAACACGCGCACGATCGTCGGGTGCGCCATGCGCGCTGCCGACTGGGCCTCCTGCCGGAACCGCATGCGGAACGCGGGGTCGGTGGCGAGCTGCGGCTTCAGGAGTTTGATCGCCACCTGGCGGCCGAGCCGGGTGTCGGTGCCGACGTGCACGTCGGACATGCCGCCGCGACCGATGAGCGCACCCACGCGGTATCGTCCCGCGAGCACGCGTCCTTCATCGCTCACCCTGCAGCTCCGTCCTCGACTCGTCCGGTCTTCTCGTCAGTTCCGATCCGTGCTCACGGTTGGATGTCCACCGTGAGGGCGGGGGAGAACGGCGAGTCGAGCTGGCCGCAGAAGTAGCGGAACGTCACGTCGAACGAGCCGCCGGGCGTGTTGTTGACGTTGACCGATGCGCTCGTGGTGCCCGGACCGAAGACCGGGTTGTTCGGCACCGTCGCGTCGCCGGTGACCGACACCTCGTAGCCGCTGAGCGTCTGGCCGGCGGGGCAGCTCTGGGCGGTCCAGTTCACCGTGATCTGGCCGACGTCGGGCTCCACCGGGTTCGTCGTTCGTCGTCGGGGCGCTCGACGGGGCGCTCGGTGCCTCGGGGGCGGTCAGGTAGGTGAGGGTGATCGTGGTGCCGGGCTGCACGGGGCCGCTCGGGTTGACCTCGGAGACCGTGTTGGCGAGCCCCGGCTCGGTCGCAGCGCCGCCCTCCTCGCGGACCACGGGCAGGCCGAGCGCCTCGATCTGCGCGGCCGCCTCGTCGACGTTCATGCCGATGTAGGCGTTGCGGTCGATCTGGATGGTCTGCGGCGCCTCGCTGGTGGGCGGTGCGCTCGGCGTGGTCGGCGGCGCGCTCGACGACGTGGGCCGCGCCGTCGTGGACGCCGGGTCCTGGCCGCCGCCCCGGTTGAGCGCCAGCGCGATGATGGTGCCGATGAGCACGATCGCGAGGATCGCGATGAGCACGATGAGGGGCCACGTCCACGGGCTGCGCTTCTTCTCGGCGGGCTCCTCCTCGAGGGCGTCGCTCGACGCGACACCGGCCGCCGCAGCGGCCGGGAGAACGGTGGTGGCGGCCGTTGCGCCCTGCGAGGGCATCAGCATGGTCGCCGCGGTCGCGCCGGCGGCACCGAGCACGGCGGGAACGGCCGCGGCGGCCGCCTGCACGTCGCCCCGGCGGAGCGCCGTGGCGGCGCGCGCGAGGTGCGCGGCGGTCTGCGGCCGGTCGGCCGGGTTCTTCGCGATGCAGGCGTAGACGAGGTTGCGCACCGGCTCGGAGACCGTGACGGGCAGGTCGGGCGGCGTCTCGTTGATCTGCGCCATGGCGATCGCCACCTGCGACTCGCCGGTGAACGGTCGACGGCCGGCGAGGGCCTCGTACGCGACGATGCCGAGCGAGTAGATGTCGGTGGTCGGCGAGGCCGGGTGACCCGACGCCTGCTCGGGCGAGAGGTACTGCACCGTGCCCATGACCTGGCCGGTGGCCGTGAGCGGCACCTGGTCGGCGATGCGGGCGATGCCGAAGTCGGTGATCTTCACGCGCCCGTCGGGCGTGATGAGCAGGTTGCCCGGCTTGATGTCGCGGTGCACCAGGCCGGCAGCGTGCGCGGCCTGGAGCGCCGCGGCGGTCTGCGCGACGATGTCGAGCACCTTGTCGGTCGAGAGCACGTGCTCGCGTTCGAGGATCGTCGAGAGCGCCTCGCCCGGGACGAGCTCCATCACGAGGTAGGCGCTGCCCTCCTCCTCGCCGTAGTCGAAGACGTTGGCGATGCCCTCGTGGTTCACGAGCGCGGCGTGGCGGGCCTCTGCGCGGAACCGTTCGAGGAACCCGGGGTCGCCGAGGTACTCGTCCTTGAGGATCTTGATGGCGACCTGGCGGCCGATGACGAGGTCTGTGGCCTGCCACACCTCGCCCATGCCGCCGATCGCGATCCGGGACTGCAGCTCGTAGCGCCCTCCGAAGGTGAGCCCTGCGCTCGGTCTCATGTGTTCAGCACCGCCTCTAGTACCTGCTTTGCGATGGGTGCGGCGATGAGATTGCCGTACCCCTCCTGACCAAGTCCCCCGCCATCCTCCACGAGTACCGTGATCGCATACTGAGGGTTGTCGGCGGGGGCAAAACCCGTGAACCAGAGAGTGTAGGGGTCACTCTCGCCGTTCTCTGCTGTACCCGTCTTACCGGCCACGCTGACGCCGTCTATTCTTGCATTACTCGCGGCACCGTTCTCGACGCCGTTCACCATCATCTGCACCATGGTGTTCGCCGTCTCCTCGCTGATCGCGCGGCCGAATTCGGCGGGCTCGAACTCCTGCAGCGGGGTGAAGTCGGGGGCCGTGATCGCGTCCACCAGGTTGGGATTCATCACGATGCCGCCGTTCGCGATCGCGGCCGACACCATCGCCATCTGCATCGGCGTCGCGCGCACGTCGCCCTGGCCGAACGCGGTCAGCCCCGTCTGCGCCTCGTCGAGCACGCGCGGGTACACGCTCGGCTCGGTCGCGGTGGGGATCTCGAACTCGCTGTTGAACCCGAACTTCTGCGCCTGCTCGCGGATCGCGGCGTCGCCGAGCTCCATGCCGAGCTCGGCGAACGGGATGTTGCACGAGAGGCGCAGGGCGTCGGCGAGGGTCACCTCGGCGCCGCCGCCGCACGTGCCGCCGCCCGAGTTGCGCACCACCGCGTCGGTGCCGGGCAGCGTGAGCGACGACGGGTTCGGGAAGGTCGACTCGGGCGTGTAGCGGCCCGACTCGAGGGCTGCGGCGGTGACGACGAGCTTGAACACCGAGCCGGGCGGGTTCATGTCGCCGCCCGTCGCACGGTTGAACAGCGGGTCGCTCGGGTCGGCGAGCAGTCCGTCGTACGTGGCCTGCACCTGCGCGCTGTTGTGCACGGCGAGGGCGTTCGGGTCGTAGGTGGGCTTCGTGACCATCGCGAGGATGCGGCCGGTGGAGGGCTCGGTGACGATCACCGCGCCCGTGTAGTCGCCGAGGGCGTCCCACGCGGCCTGCTGCAGCACCGGGTCGATGGCCACCTCGACGGAGGCCCCCATCGGGTCCTGTCCGGAGATGAGGCGGTTCAGCTGGTCGAAGAACTGGCTGGAGCTCTGCCCGCTGAGGTACGAGTTGAGCGACCGCTCGAGCCCCGTGGCCTCGCCGTTCACGGGGATGTAGCCCGTCACCGGCGCGTAGAGCGGGCCGTTCGAGTACACGCGCTGGAACTTGTAGTCGTCGTCCGAGGGCTGCGAGTACGCGATCGGGTCGCCGCCGACGAGGATCGGGCCGCGCTCGACGGAGTAGCTCTCGTACAGCGTGCGCGAGTTGCGCGGGTCGGCCGCGAGGGCCTCCGCCTGCACGTACTGGATGATCGTCGTCGAGACGAACAGGGTGAGGAACATGAGCAGCGCGACGATCGTCACGCGCTTGAGCTCGCGGTTCATCCGTCGATCACCAGCCTCGGATGGTTGCGCACGGTATCGGAGAGCCGCAGCAGCAGCGCCACGATGATCCAGTTCGCGACGAGCGACGAGCCGCCGGCCGCGAGGAACGGCGTCGTGAGGCCCGTCAGGGGGATGACGCGGGTGACGCCGCCCACGACGATGAACACCTGCAGCGCGATGACGAACGCGAGCCCGACGCCGAGGAGCTTGCCGAAGTCGTCCTGTCCGGCGAACCCGATGCGGAATCCGCGGGCGACGAACAGCACGTAGAGGGCGAGGATCGCGAAGACGCCGGCGAGGCCGAGCTCCTCGCCGAGGCTCGCGATGATGTAGTCGCTCTGCGGCACCGGCGTGATGTCGGGGCGGCCCTGGCCCCAGCCCGTGCCGATGAGCCCGCCGTTCCCGAGCCCGAAGAGTCCCTGGACGAGCTGGTAGCTGCCGCCGAACTCCTGGTCGAAGCGCTCGGGGTTGAAGGGGTCGAGCCAGTTCGCGAACCGGTTGCCGACGTAGTCGAGCGTCTGGCTCGCGACGATCGCGCCGCCGATGAAGAGGCTGAGGCCGAGCACGACCCAGGACAGCCGGCTCGTGGCGACGTAGAGCATGACGAGGAAGAGCCCGAAGTAGAGGAGCGCGGTGCCGAGGTCTCGCTGGAACACGATGACCGCCATCGACAGCGCCCACACGACGAGCAGCGGACCGAGGTCGCGGGCGCGCGGGAACTGCATCCCGAGGAACTTCCGGCCCACCATGGACAGCGAGTCCCGGTTGCGCACGAGGTATCCCGCGAAGAAGACCGCCAGCGCGATCTTCGCGATCTCGCCGGGCTGGAAGGTCGCGACGTCGCCGATGCCGATCCAGACCCGCGCCCCGCTGACCTCGCGTCCGATGCCGGGCACGAGCGGCAGCAGCAGGAGGACGATCGCGACGAGTCCGGACAGGTAGGTGTAGCGGAACAGCACGCGGTGGTTGCGGATCACCAGGATCGTCACGATCGCCGCGACGATGGCGATCGCGCTCCACACGATCTGCCGCACCGACGCGCTCTCCCAGCCGCTCTCGCCGTCGGCGATGTCGATGCGGTAGATCATCGCGATGCCGAGCCCGTTCAGCACGGTCGCGATCGGCAGCAGGAACGGGTCGGCGTCACGTGCGACGAAGCGCATCGCGATGTGCAGCCCGAACACGAGCGCGGAGAGGCCGGCGCCGAGCAGCACGAGCTGCGTGTCGATGCGTCCCATCGCGCCGAGCTGCACGAGCACGATCGCCGCCGCGTTGATGATGCACGCCACGATGAGGAGCCAGAGCTCCATGTTCCGCAGCTTCTGCGGGAGGCGGATGCGGCGCACGGAAGCGGTGGGCGGCCCGCTCGAGCGGGGCGCCTCGGCGGTGCGGCCGGCGCGGTCAGTCAACGGAGTCCTCCAGTCGCTGCACGATTCGGTGGGCCTCCGAGAACGAGCCGGCGCTGATCGTCTGCTCCACCCGCTGCTGGTCGTACGTGCGCAGGTCCGCCACGTCGATGGTGGTCTCGGTGTGCAGCTCGTGCAGCGAGATCGGGCCGAGGTCCTGCTGGATGCCCTGGTAGATCGCCACGCGGCCGTTGGACTCGCCCACGTAGTAGCGCGTCTGCGTCCACTGGTAGCCGAGCACGAACACGGCGACGATCGCCGCGACGAGCAGCACGATCCAGAAGCTCCACACGAAGCGGCGCCGACGGCGACGGCGGGCGTCCTCCTCGATGAGCTCGTCGAAGTAGTCGGCCGAGTCGGGCTCGAAGTGCGTCTCCTGCACGGGGTGCGGGCGGAAGGGCGCGAGTCGGATGCCGCGGGCGCGCACCGGCTCCGCCGCGCCGAACGCGAGGGGCGCCGCCGCCGATCCGACGACGAGGGGCGGCGTGGCCGGCGCCGCGGGATCCCCGATGTCGATGACCACCACGGTGACGTTGTCGGGGGCGCCGCCGTCGAGCGACGCCTTCACCAGCCGGTCGGCCACCTGCTTGGCGCCGGCGTCGGCCGAGAGCAGCTCGTGCAGCTCGTCGAACGACACGACGCCGGACAGGCCGTCGGAGCACAGCATCCACCGGTCGCCGTCGCGGGTGTCGAGCACCATCGAGTCGATCTCGGGGGAGCTCTCGACGTCGCCGAGCACGCGCATGAGCACCGAGCGCCGCGGGTGCACCATCGCCTCCTCGGCGGTGATGCGGCCGGCGTCGACGAGTCGCTGCACGAACGTGTGGTCGGTGGAGATCTGGCTCAGCTCGCCGGAGCGCAGCAGGTAGATGCGCGAGTCGCCGATGTGCGAGATCACGACCCGGTCGCCGTCGAGCAGCACGGCGCTGACCGTGGTGCCCATGCCGGTGAGCTCGGAGTGCTCGGCCACGGTCTCGGCGAGCTGGCGGTTGGCGGCGATCAGGGCGCCCTCGAGGGCGGCCGCGGCATCCGGCGCCGACGCGTAGTCGCCGTCGGCCTCGGCGATGCGGCGGGTCGCGATGGCGCTCGCCACGTCACCGCCGGCGTGGCCGCCCATGCCGTCGGCGACGAGGAACAGGTTGCGCCCGGCGTACCCGGAGTCCTGGTTGTTCGAGCGGACCCGCCCGACGTGCGAGACCGCCGCGCTCGCCTTGACCGTGGCCATGGGCTACCGCCGCAGCTCGAACGTCGTCGCTCCGACCTTGACGGTGGCTCCGAGCGGGATGGGGGTCGGCACGGTCACTCGGGAGCCGTTGAGGAAGGTGCCGTTCGTGGAGTCGAGGTCCTGGAGCATCCAGCGGCCGTTCCACAGCATGAGGCGCGCGTGGTGGGTGGAGGTGTAGTCGTCGCGGATGATGATCGCCGAGTCGCTGGAGCGCCCGATCGTGATCTCGTCGCGGCCGAGGGGGAACTCGGCGCCCGCCTTCTGCCCGCTCGTGATGACGAGGCGGGTGGCGTTCTCGGTGGAGGCGGTCTCCCCGCCCGGTCCGGAGGCGGGCGCTGCGGGATGCGAGACGGCGGCGGTGGGCGCCGACGCGGCCGCCGCGGGGGCCGGGGAGCTGGGGAAGGGCGCCGCCGCCGCAGGCGCCGCGGCCGCGGCATCCGGCTGCAGCTTGCGCACCCGCTGACCCGAACAGGTCGCTGCGCAGCGAGTAGACGATCGCGAAGATGAAGACCCAGAGCAGCAGCAGGAATCCGAGCTGGAGGACCAGGAGGGTGAGTTCGCTCATTCGCCGGGCCCCCAGAACCCGCCCATGTCGTGGCGCTGGGTGGCCGGGTCGACGGCACGACCGGGGTCGGCCGCCGAGGCCTGCGCGAGCACGCGGAACACGATGCGGGAACGGCCGATCGTGATCACGGAGTCGGGCTCGAGCACCGCCTCCTTCACGGGAGCGCCGTTCAGCTGGGTGCCGTTCGTGGAGCCGAGGTCGCGCACGCGCGCACGGGTGCCGTCCCACTGCACCTCGGCGTGGCGTCGCGAGGCGCCGGAGTCGTCGAGGGTGACGTCGGCCTCGCTGCCGCGGCCGATGACGGTGCGGCCCTTCAGGATCGGGTAGCGCTTGCCGGCGACGTCGAGCACGGGCGTCCAGGCCACCTGGCCCTTCACGTTGCGGGAGTCGACCTGCACCATGCCCTCGGAGAGGCCGGGGTCGGGCTGGAGGGTGATCGAGATGCCGCCCGCGAACTGGAAGCGCTGGCTCGCGGCGTGCTTCTGCACGAGGTCGGTGAGCTCGTCGACGAGGGCCGGTCCGAGGCCCGCCATGCGGTCGTGATCGGTCGGCGACATCCGCACCGTGAACGTGTTCGGCACGAGCACGCGGTCGCGAGAGACGACCGCCGCCTTCGTGTCGATCTCGCGCTTCAGAGCCGCGGTGATCTCGACGGGCTGCAGCCCCGAGCGGAAGGTCTTCGCGAAGGCGCCGTTGACGGCGCGTTCGAGACCCTTCTCGAAGTTGTCCAGTAGGCCCACAGGTCTCCCGATCCCGTTCCGTGATTGTGTGACATGGTAGCCGCAGCGGCTGTGAACACCCGCGTTCAGTCGATCGGCACGACCGTTTCCTCCTCGTCGAGATCGAGCGACAGCGTGGGCATCGACGCGGTGAGCAGCGTGCCGTCGGCTCGGCGCGAACCCGTGACGTCGCGCATGGTCGGCGCGCCGTAGAGTCGGGGCCCCTGGCCGTCGAGCGGCACGGTCACCGGGGCATCCGCGGAGCACGACGACCTCGACGCCGCGCACCCGCACGCGCGCCTCGTCGCCGACCTCGACGGCGAACGAGATCGACTGCGGGCTCGACCGTCACGCGCAGGCGCGTGTCGCGCAGCGTGATGCGGAAGGTGAGCTTCGACCACGCGTCGGGCAGGCGCGGGTCGAAGGCGAAGATGCCGTTGTGGTCGCGGAATCCGCCGAAGCCCGCGACGAGGGCGCTCCACACGCCGCCGGTCGAGGCGACGTGCACGCCGTCGGCCGCGTTGTGGTGCAGGTCGGCCAGGTCGACGAAGAGCGCCGAGCGGAAGTACCGGATCGCGAGCTCGTGGTAGCCCACCTCGGCCGCGATGATCGACTGCACGACCGCCGACAGCGTCGAGTCGCCCGTGGTCAGCGGGTCGTAGTACTCGAAGTTCGCGCGCTTCATCTCGGTGGTGAACCGGTCGCCCTGCAGGTAGAGGGCGAGCACCACGTCGGCCTGCTTCAGCACCTGGAACCGGTAGATGACCAGCGGGTGGTAGTGCAGCAGCAGCGGGCGCCGGTCCTCCGGCGTGTTCTCGAGGTCCCACAGCTCCTTCTGCAGGAACGCGGAGTCCTGCGGGTGGATGCCGAGCTGCTCGTCGTACGGGATGTGCATGTGCGCCGCGGCCCGGCGCCAGCTCGCGACCTCGGCGGGCGTCACCTCGAGGCGCGCGACGAGCTTGTGGTACGCGGCCGGGTCGTGCACCTGCAGGTTGTCGACCGCGGCCGCCGCCGACGCGAGGTTGAAGCGCGCCATCACGTTCGTGTACAGGTTGTCGTTCACGACCGTCGTGTACTCGTCGGGCCCGGTGACGCCGTGGATGTGGAACACGTCGTCGGCGTTGGACCGCCAGAAGCCCAGGTCCTCCCACATGCGGGCGGTCTCGACGAGGATGTCGATCGCACCGCGGCCGAGGAAGTCCTCGTCGCCCGTCGCCGCGACGTACTGGCACAGCGCATAGGAGATGTCGGCGTCGATGTGGTACTGCGCGGTGCCGGCGGCGTAGTACGCCGACGACTCCTGTCCGTTGATCGTGCGCCACGGGAACAGGGCCCCGCGCTGGTTGAGCTCGAGCGCCCGGCCGCGGGCGGCGTCGAGCATCCGCTGCCGGAAGCGCAGCACGTTGCGCGCGACGATCGGGGCCGTGTAGCTGAGGAACGGGAGGACGTAGACCTCGCTGTCCCAGAAGTAGTGGCCGCCGTAGCCCGAACCCGAGACGCCCTTCGCGGCGACGCCGTCGCCGTCGGTGCGGGCGCTGGCCTGGGCGAGCTGGAAGAGGTTCCAGCGGATCGCCTGCTGGACGGCCGGCTGGTCGGCGACCTCGACGTCGGACCGGGCCCAGAAGTCGTCGAGCCACGAGCGCTGCTGCTCGAAGATCTCGGCCACGCCCAGCTCGGCGGCACGGTCGAGCGTGCGGTCGCTGCGGTCGACGAGCTCGCGAGCCGGCACGGTGCGGGCCGTGTGGTAGCTGATCGTCTTGGTGAGGCGGATCGGCTTGCCCTGCTTGGCGTGCACCCGGTAGATGTGCTTCGCGAGGTCGTCGCCGATCGAGCCGGATTCGGTGAACTGGTTCTCGGTGGCGATCGAGTGCTCGGCGCCGATCGCGATCGTCATGCCCGAGTTGGTCGTCTGGTAGCCGAGCATGTACCGGGAGCCCTCGGCGCGCTTCACCCGCGGCTGCATCACGCGCTCGATGAACTGCTCGGCCTTGCGCGGATCGAATCCGGCCGGCGCCTCGGTGACGCCCGACCGGTACTCGTCGCGGCCGTCCTGGCGGTTCAGGATCTGGCTCGAGATCGTGACCGCGGCATCCGAGTCGAGCATCTCGACCTCGTAGTCGATCACGGCCAGGTGGCGGTCGGTGAACGACACCATGCGCCGGCTCGTGATGAGCACGCGCTTGCCCGACGGGGTGCGCCACTCGATCGAGCGGCTCAGGGCGCCGAGCCGGAAGTCGAGGCGGCGCTCATAGGAGAGGAGCTCGGCCACGGTGAGCACGAGCGGCTCGTCGTCGACGTAGAGGCGGATGACCTTCGCGTCGGGTGCGTTGACGATCGTCTGCCCGACGCGGGCGAACCCGAAGGCCTCCTCGGCGTGCCGGATGGGCCACGTCTCGTGGAACCCGTTCACGAAGGTGCCGTGGAAGTGGCCGTCGCGGCCCTCCTCGACGTTGCCGCGGAGCCCGAGGTAGCCGTTGCCGACGGCGAACAGGGTCTCGGTGCGCCCCATGTCGGCCAGGCCGAAGTCCGTCTCGATGAGCGCCCACTCGTCGATGGGGAACCGGCTGCGGTTCAGCGGGTCATGGTCGGCGAACCTCATGAAGGGTCCTCTCGGGTGGTGCTCGGGGTGGGGGATTCGGGGGCGGATGCCGCGGCGGAGGGGTGGCGGCGCGCTCGACGGCGGGCAGCAGCTCGTCGAGCTCGTCGACGATCACGTCGGCGCCGAGCTCCTCGAGCGCCTCGCGGCCGACGCCGCGATCGACGCCGATGACGATACCGAACTCTCCGGCTGCGCCGGCCTTCACGCCCGATTCGGCGTCCTCGACGACCGCGCAGGCCTCGGTGGGCAGGCCGAGCAGCTCGGCGGCGCGCTCGAACATGTCGGGCTCCGGCTTGCCGGGGATGCCCTCGCGGGCGGCGACGGCGCCGTCGACGACGACCTCGAAGCGGTCGGCGAGGCCCGCGGCGGCGAGCACCGAGGGGGCGTTCTTCGAGCTCGACACCACGGCGATGCTCGCGCCGGCGCGCGTCACGGCGTCGAGCAGCGCGACGCTGCCCGGGTAGGCGGTCACGCCCTCCTCGGCGAGCGTGGCGTTGAAGGCGTCGTTCTTGCGGTTGCCGAGTCCGTGCACCGTGTCGGCGGTCGGGGCATCCGTCACCTCGCCCTCTTCGACGCGGATGCCGCGGCTCTCGAGCAGCGACCGCACCCCGTCGTAGCGGGGCTTGCCGTCGATGTAGGCGAAGTAGTCGTCGTCGGAGTACGGCTTGGCGCCGTGCGCCTCGAGGAAGGGCGTGAACAGCCGCGCCCAGGCGTGCATGTGCACCACCGCGGTGGGCGTGAGCACGCCGTCGAGGTCGAAGAGCCAGCCACGGATGCCGGTGAGGTCGGCGTCGCGCGGATCGACCGGAGTCGGGGGAGTGGGGGAGTTGTCGGGCGAGGTCACCGCCGTCCTTTCGTCGCATCGGTCAGGGCACCGGTACCGCTGATCGATGCTATTCCCGGCGGCGGGTGAGCGCGAGGCCGAAGTCGAGACTCTGGGGAATCACGGAGGGTGCTCGCGGCATCCGCTCGGCTCGGCGTGCTCGGGCTCGGGCTCGGTGTCGGGGTCGTGCTCGGGCTCGGCTCGCGCTCGGGCTCGGCGTGCGCCCCGACCGTCGCCTTCGTCGAAGTGCAGGAACTTCCGAGCGGAACGCCGCGTCGCGGCATCCGTCACCCCGGTGTGTCTGGCCGAACTTCCTGCATCTCGGATGCCCCGTGGCGCGACCGTGCGGTCGGGCCCGCCGTCAGGGCGCCCCCGAATGGTGCTGCGCGCCGCGAGATGTTAGTCTCTCGTGGTTGGACGCACTCCGGTGCATCCACACGTGCGCGAGTGGCGGAATTGGCAGACGCGCTGGCTTCAGGTGCCAGTACTCGCAAGGGTGTGGGGGTTCAAGTCCCCCCTCGCGCACCAGCGGTTCCGGCCCCGATCATCGATCGGGGCCTTTTCGTTCCTTCGCACCGATGCGGACCACCATCGCGCATCGACCGGCCGCGGCATCCGTAGCATGGGGCGATGAGCGAAGCGAGCGCGCCCGGCGCGATCGAACCCGGGGTCTACGAGCACTACACGGGCGCCGCGTACGAGGTGCTCTTCGTCGCGCGCCACAGCGAGACCGAGGAGGAGTTCGTGGTCTATCGCCAGCTCTACGGCGACTACGCCCGCTGGGTCCGTCCTGCGGCGATGTTCGCCGAGATCGTCGAGCGTGACGGCCGCACCGTGCCGCGCTTCGCCCGGGTGCCAGGCGACTCCGCCCGGTGACCGACCCGCGTTCGGCTGTGGCAGTCTCGTGGAGACCATCCCGAGCCGACGAAATGGGCGCAACCATGATCACCGTGCACCTCCGCTATGAGATCGATGCCGACAAGCAGGCGGAGTTCGCGGAGTACGGGCGTCGATGGATCCACCTCGTGAACCGGCTCGGCGGCACGCACCACGGCTACTTCCTCCCGAGCGAGGGCGACAGCGACGAGGCGTTCGCGCTGTTCAGCTTCCCGTCGCTCGCGGCGTACGAGCAGTACCGCGCGGCCGCGACGGAGGACCCCGAGTGCCTCGAGGCCTATCGGTTCGCGACCGAGACGAAGTGCATCCGGAGGTACGAGCGACGCTTCCTCTCGCCGCTGTTCGAGTGAGCGGCGCCGGCGGCGGTAACGGCCGCCGCCTGCCCGCGCTCAGAGCAGGATGACGACGCCGGTGACGGCGGATGCCGCGGCGAGCACGAGCGCGATCACGATGAGCACCACGTGCACGGTGTAGAAGGGCGTGCGGCGTCCGTCGGCGTCGCGGGCCCGCGGGTCGGCGGCGATGCGGGGGTAGAAGCGCGGCCACGCGATGGCGTTGAAGACGGCGTTGGCGAACAGCAGGATCGCAGCGAAGAGGAGCACCGTCCGATCGTAGACGCGTCGAAGGCGGCCGGATTCCGCATCGACGACATCGCGGCCCGCGCGGCCTACGACGACGAGATCCAGACGCGGCGCGTCTTCATCACGGCGACGCGGATCGCGAACCCCGCGTAGCGGATCACTCCCAGGCGCCGCCCGGCCCGAGGAGCACGCGCCACACCCAGTCCGCGGCGGTCGCCGCCGGCGGTCGCGGGTCGCGTGCGAGCCACGCCTCGATGACGCCGAGCGCGGAGCCTGCGATGCCGGCTGCCACGACGTCGAGCGGGAGCCCCTCGAACGCACGGGTGCCCGACTTCACCACGCCGTCGCTCACGATCGTCTCGATACGGCGACGCAGTCGGGCCGCGACGACCGCCGAGCCGGGGGAGCCGAGCACCCGCCGGTAGAGATCGGCGTTCTCCTCGAAGTGCTCGAGGAACGCGAAGAGCGCCTGCGGCGGCTCGTACGGCGGCTCGACCAGCTCCGGCAACGCGGCCCCCGCGGCCTCGGCGGTGGCGTCGAGGGCGTCGGCCAGCAGGGTCTCCTTGTCGGAGTAGTGCTGGTAGAACGTGCTGCGGTTCACGCCGGCGCGGGCGGCGATGTCGGCGATCGTGACCTCGTCGAGCGGGCGCTCGCGGGCGAGCTCGAACAGCGCCTCCTGCAGGGCACGGCGGGTGCGTTCGACGCGGACATCCATACGGGGATTCTGCCAGCGGTCGCGAAGTTCGCCCCGAGTTCATCGACAGGTGTCGGATATCCGACAGATGTCGATTATCCTCGAACTGGCTCGATGGTGTGCCCCGTCCCCATGCTCCTGAAAGGCACCCGGCAATGGCTGAACTCCTGTACCGCCTCGGTCGCTTCTCCGCGCGTCGCCCGTGGACCATGCTCGTCGCCTGGCTCGCCGCACTCGCGCTCGCCGTCGGCGGCTTCCTCGCCTTCGGCGGCACGCTCACCTCGAGCATGAGCATCCCGGGCACCGAGACCGAGCGCGTCAACGCGCAGCTCAGCGACGAACTGTCCGGGCTCGGCGGCGCGACCGGAACGGTCGTGTTCCAGACCGAGGACGGCTCCGCCTTCACCGCCGAGCAGCAGGAGGAGATCGGCTCGCTCCTCGCCGACATCGGCGAGCTCGACGGCGTCGCCGACACGGTCGACCCGTTCACCGCGGCATCCGACCGCGCCGACCAGGAACAGCAGCTCGACGACGGCCAGGCGCAACTCGACGCCGCCGCGCAGCAGCTCGACGCCGGCCAGGCCCAGCTCGATGCGGGCCAGGCGCAGCTCGATGCGAGCCAGGCACAGCTGGACGCCGCCGTCGCACAGGCGCAGGCCGCCGGCGCGTACGACCAGGCCGCCGCACAGTTCGAGGCCCAGCAGGCGCAGCTCGACGCCGGCGCCGAGCAGCTCGCCGCCCAGCAGGCGCAGCTCGACGAGGGCGCAGCCGAGATCGAGGCGCAGCAGGCGCAGCTCGACGACGGCCGACGGCTCATGGAGGCCGCCGCCGAGATCCGCACCGTCTCGACCGACGAGAGCACCGCGGTGGGCGCCGTGATGTTCGACGACGACCTCTTCTCGCTCTCGACCGAGGTGAAGGCCTCCGTCGCCGAGGCGCTCGACGGCGCCGGCATCGACGGCGTGGCCATCGACTACTCCTCGACCATCGCCGGCTCGATCGAGGGGCTCATCGGCATCGGCGAGATCGTCGGCGTGATCGTGGCCATGCTGGTGCTCATCATCGTGTTCCGCGCGCTGCTGCCCGCCGTGCTGCCCCTCATCACGTCGCTCATCGGCGTCGGCGTGGGCGTCGCCGGCTCGCTCGCCTTCTCGGGCGTCGTCGACATGTCGTCGGTCACCCCGGTGCTGGGCGTGATGCTCGGCCTCGCCGTCGGCATCGACTACGCCCTGTTCATCATGAACCGGCACCGACGGCAGGTGCTCTCGGGCATGGAGCTGCACGAGTCGATCGGCCTCGCGAACGGCACGTCGGGCAACGCCGTCGTGTTCGCCGGGTCCACGGTGCTCATCGCCCTGCTCGCGCTCAACGTCACCGGCATCCCGTTCCTCGGCGTCATGGGCACGGTGGGTGCGGTCTGCGTGCTCATCGCGGTGCTCATCGCGGTGAGCCTGACTCCGGCGCTGCTCGGCCTCATCGGCCCGCGCGTGCTGTCGCGCCGCGCTCGCCGCGAGATCGGCCACGAGGCGCACGCCCGCCCCGAGCTGCGCCCGATGAAGACCTCGCGCGCCATCGTGCGCGCGGTCCTCGCGATCGTCGCCCTCGTCGTCATCGCCATCCCCGCACTCTCGATGCGCCTCGGCCTGCCCGACGGCTCATCCGAGGCCGAGGACTCGACGCAGTACCGCGCCTACACCGCCGTCGCCGACGCGTTCGGCGCCGGGCAGAACGGCCCGCTCCTCGTCGTGGCCGAACTGCCGGAGACCGTCGCCGACGACGAGGTGGTGGCCACGCAGGCCGACCTCGCCGAGACGCTCATGGGGCAGTCCGGCGTCGTGGCGGTCGCGCCGGTCGGCGTCTCCGACGACAACGACTACTTCGCCTTCCAGGTGGTGCCGGCCGACGGGCCGTCGAGCGAGTCGACCGAGCAGCTCGTGCACGACCTGCGCGACCTCTCGCCGCTCGAGGGTGACATCACGCTCGGCGTCGCGGGCCAGGCCAGCGGCAACATCGACATCTCCGAGAAGCTCGCCGGCGTGCTGCCGCTCTACCTCAGCGTCGTCGTCGGCCTGTCGCTGATCATCCTCATCCTCGTGTTCCGCTCGATCCTCGTGCCGCTCATCGCGACCGCGGGCTTCGTGCTCACGCTGTTCGCCGCCTTCGGCGCGGTCGTCGCGATCTTCCAGTGGGGCTGGCTCGGACCGGTGTTCGGCGTGCACGATCCCGGCCCCGTGCTGAACTTCGCGCCGATCATCATCATGGGCGTGCTGTTCGGGCTGGCCATGGACTACCAGCTCTTCCTCGTCTCGGGCATGCGCGAGGCCTACGTGCACGGCGTGCCCGCCCGCACCGCGGTCGTCGCCGGCCTGCGGAACGGCCGAGCCGTGGTCACGGCCGCGGCGATCATCATGGCCGCGGTGTTCGGCGGCTTCGTGTTCTCGCACCTCACGATGGTGCGGCCCCTCGGATTCGGCCTCGCGATCGGCGTGCTGATCGACGCGTTCATCGTGCGGATGCTGCTGATCCCGGCCGTGATGCACCTGCTCGGCCAGTCCGCGTGGTGGCTGCCGAAGTGGCTCGACCGCATCCTGCCCAACGTCGACGTCGAGGGCGCGGCCCTCGAGCGGAGTCATCCGGTGCACGGTGCGACCGAGGCATCCGGTGCCGACGACTCCGCCGGGGTCGACCGCGGCATCAGTGCCCGAACCGCAGGCGGCCGTTCCCCGTCGGTGACCGCCCGACGGCCGCGCGACGGCCGCGCGGCCGCCGTCCACGCGTCAGCCGTCGGCGGGCACGAGCCGGAAGGTCGTGTCGATCACCTGGTCGCCGACCACGGTGTTCACGATGCGCGGCCCGTAGCGGTCGTACTTGGCGTGGTACGCGGCGTCGATCCTCGCGTGGGCGTCGGGTGCGGCATCCGTGAACTCGACGTCGCGCTCGACGCCGCCGGCGCGGATGCGCCCCCTGCCACTCGCCTTGGCGCGGCGGAACCAGCCGTTCTCGGGGCCGTAGGCCGATCGCACGATCACGTCGTCGCCGGCGCGCACCACCCAGATCGTGACGTACCGGCGCAGCGACCCGTCACGCCGGTACGACGCGACCTTCAGCTCCTCGGCGCCGCCGATGCGGCGCAGTTCATCCTCGGTCCACGAGCTCATCGTTCCTCCATTCTCCGCCGTCGAGCTCCGTTCACGGCTCGACGATCACCTTGAGCGCCGTGCGCTCGTCCATCGCCCGGTAGCCCTCGGGCACCTCATCGAGCGAGACCGTGCGATCGAAGACGCGGCCGGGGTCGACCGTGCCGTCGAGCACGCCGGGCAGGAGCCGCTCGATGTAGGCGCGCACCGGAGCCGGGCCGCCGGTGAGGGTGATGTTCGGGCCGAACAGCGAGCCGAATCCGACCGGCGCCTCCTCGTACTGCGGGACGCCGACGCGGCTGATCACGCCGCCGTGGCGCACGACGCCGACGGCCTGCTCGTAGGCCGGCATGTGGCCGACCGCCTCGAGCACCACGCGCGTGCCGTCGCCGCCCGTGAGGTCGCGCACCGCGGCGATGCCCTCCTCGCCACGTGCGGAGACGACATCCGTCGCACCGAACTCGCGGCCCAGGTCGGTGCGCGCCTCGTGGCGGCCCATCAGGATGATGCGCTCGGCGCCGAGCTGCTTCGCGGAGAGCACCGCGAGCAGGCCGACCGCGCCGTCGCCGATGACCGTGACGTCGCTGCCCGCGGTCACGCCGCCCTTGAGCGCGGCGTGGTAGCCGGTGCCGTACACGTCGGAGAGGGTGAGCAGGGAGGGGTAGAGCGACGCGTCGACGCCGGCGGGCACCTTCACGAGGGTGCCGTCGGCCTGCGGCACGCGCACCGCCTCGGCCTGGCCGCCGCCGATCCCGTTGCCGGCCCAGAACCCGCCGTGACGGCACGAGGTCTGCAGCCCCTCGCGGCAGAAGTCGCAGGTGCCGTCCGACCAGGCGAACGGGGCGATCACGAAGTCACCGGGCGCGAGGGTCGCCACGTCCGAGCCGACCTCCTCGACGACGCCGATGAACTCGTGGCCCATCGGGGTTCCGCCGGGGGTCGACGGCAGGTTGTGGTACGGGTGCAGGTCGCTGCCGCAGATGCAGGAGCGCACGATGCGCACGACGGCGTCGGTCGGCTGCATGATCTCGGGGTCGGGCACGGTCTCGATCCGAACGTCGCCGGCGCCGTACATGAATGCTGCTCGCATGAAAAGGAAGTCCTCCAGAGCGGATGTCGCGGATGTCGCGGGTGTCTCGTCATCCATGCAACGCGAAGTTCGCCCGTCGAGGGAGTCAGCGGTGTTCCGGGTATCGGCAGTACCTCCCTCGCCCGAGGATCGGGGCGTACCGTCGATGGCGTGGACCACAAGACCGAAGTGCGCGAGTTCCTCGTGACTCGTCGAGCGCGCATCACGCCCGAGCGGGCGGGCCTGCCCGCCTACGGCGGCAACCGGCGCGTGCCCGGGCTTCGGCGCGAAGAGGTCGCGATGCTCGCCGGGATGAGCGTCGACTACTACACGCGCCTGGAGCGCGGCAACCTCGGCGGGGTCTCCGAGAGCGTGCTCGAGTCGTTGGCGAGCGCCCTGCAGCTCGACGAGGCCGAACGGGCGCACCTGTTCGACCTGGCCCGCACCGCGAACGCCACCCGGCGACCGCGCGCGCGGAAGTCCGTGGTGCCGTCGGTGCGCCCACCGGTGCAGCGCATCCTCGATGCGATGGCGAGCGTGCCCGCCTTCGTGCGGAACGGTCACTTCGACGTGCTCGGCGCCAACGTGCTCGGCGAGGCCCTGTACTCCGATCTCTACGAGGACCCGAGGCGCCCGGTGAACCACGCGCGCTTCACCTTCCTCGACCCGAGGGCGCCCCGATTCTGGGGCGATTGGGACAAGGCGGCGCGCGACACCGTCGCGTTCCTGCGCTCCGAGGCCGGCCGCAACCCGTACGACCGCGGCCTGACCGACCTCATCGGCGAGCTCTCGACGCGCAGCGAGCTCTTCCGCACCCTGTGGGCGTCGCACGACGTGCGCTTCCACCGCAGCGGGGTCAAGACCTTCCACCATCCCGTGGTCGGCCGCCTCGACGTCGCGTTCGAGGCGTTCGACCTGCCCGCGGATCCGGGGCTCACGATGCTCGTGTACAGCGCCGAGCCCGGTTCGGCGTCGGACGACGCGCTCAAGCTCCTCGCGAGTTGGGCGGCGACCCGGCGCGACGCCCCGGCATCCACGATCGAGCGCGCCTGACGCGGCATCCGCTCGCCCCATTCACACGACCGACACCCGACTTCTCACACGACCGACGTCCGACTTCGACGAGCCGGCGGATGCACCGACCGGCGGACAGGGGACCACCATGCAGTTCCAGCCCACGCAACCGACCACCAAGGGACCCGCCGAGCTGTTCACGGGCGACGTGCACTTCGACGTCATCGCCCGTGGCGAGGCGCCGTCGCGCCTGCGCGTCAACCTCGTGCGCTTCGCGCCCGGCGCCCGCACGGCGTGGCACCGCCACTCGCTCGGCCAGACGCTGCACGTGACCGACGGCATCGGCCTGGTGCAGGCCCGCGGCGGCGAGCTGCGCGTGATGCGACCGGGCGACACCGTGTTCACGCCCCCGGGGGAGTGGCACTGGCACGGGGCATCCGCCGATTCCTTCATGTGCCACCTCGCCATGTGGGAGGACGACGACGCGACGTGGGGCGACCACGTGACCGACGAGGAGTACGGCGCGACGGCCGTCGACCGTCGGGGCTGAGCGGGAGGTCGGGAGGAACAGGAGGAACGTCAGGCCGCGTCGAGCGGCTCGATGAGTGTCGCGTCGGTCGGGTCGACGGTTCGGGAGTTGTTCACGCGGCGGTCGACCTCGTAGTTGGAGATCGTCGAGGCCACCTTCTCGGACTCCGCGGTGAGCAGCGCCACCATCTCCTCCTTGCCCGAGTCGTCGAGCTTGACCGGAGCCAGGTACTCGTCCCACGCATCGCGCTCGAGGAACACGGGCATGCGATCGTGGATCTCGCCCGAGGCATCCCGGGCCTCCCTCGTGATGATCGACGTGGAGACCTCCCACTCGTCGCCGACCTTGCGCGCCGTGTAGATGCCCGCGGCGGCCAGCATGGGTTGCTCGCCGTGCAGGAACCACGCCTGCTTGTCACCCGGCTCGCCCGTCCACTCGTAGTAGCCGCGCATCGGCACGAGGCACCGCGACGACGCGAAGGCGCCCTTCCACAGTCCGTTCGTGGCCACCGTCTCGATGCGGGTGTTGAACTGGGGTCGCTTCGAGTCCTTCATGAACGAGGGGTGGAAGTTCCACACCGCGGCATCCACCGACCTGGTGACCTCGCCCGACTCCTTGTTCTGCCGCTCGCGGACGATCGGCACGACCTGGGTCGGGGCGATCGAGTACTGCGGCACCCAGTCGCGGTAGTCGCCGCCTTGCGCGACGAACTCCTGGATCATCTCGTCGACCTTGGCGTCGTTGGCGAAGCGTCCGCACATGCTGCCAGTCTGCACCCGCCCGCCGACACGTCAACCCCGACGCCGGCGAGGTGCGGCGCCCGACGCGCCCGACCCGCCAGCTGCGCTCAGCCCGCCTGCGCGATCGGCAGCACCTCGGCGTTCGGCAGCGACGCGAGGAACGCCCCGGTCACGAGCAGCTTCGAACCGCGGATGCCGCTGCCGACGATCAGGCGATCGTGCCCCGCGACCGACTCGTCGACGAGGATCGGCCAGTCGGCGGGCAGGCCGACGGGCGTGATGCCGCCGTACTCCATGCCGGTCAGCGCGACCGCGTCGTCCATCGACGCGAACGAGAGCTTGCGCGCGTCGAGGTGACGCCGCACGACGCCGTTCACGTCGGCGCGATCCGACCCGCGCACGAGGCACGCGGCGTACCAGGTGCGCTCGCCGCGGCGCGCCTGCACGATGACGCAGTTCGCGCCGTCGGCCATCGAGATCTCGTAGGCCTCGCAGAACGCGGCCGTGTCGGCGAGGCCGGGGTCGATGGCCGAGACGAGCACCTCGGCGGCGTCCGCGGCATCCGCTGCCCCGATCGCGGCGGCCGTGGGCGCTGCGAGGAGCTCGGGGGAGTCGGAGGCGGGCGTGAAGTCGAGCGTTCCGAAGCGCATGACGAGTAGCGTACGACGGATGCCGCGGAAGGTGCGGGCTGGGAGTAACCTGCCGAGCAGGTGACGAGAGCGGGGGTGACGGATGGCGCGCGCGACCTGGGAGGAGCTGACCGACGGGCTCTCGCCCGAGGACCTCGAGAAGCTCGAGGCGTTCCGCGACCGGGGGCTCGCCTTGGGCGACGTCGAGATGCGGGTGAACCGCACCGACGTCTCATTCGCCCGCAAGCGCGTCTTCGCGAGCGCCTACGTGAAGAGCCACTGGCTCGAGGTGGGCATCGAGTTGCTGCGCCGTGCCGAGCACCCGAAGCTGCGCACGGCGTTCCCGACGACGAAGAAGGTCACGATGCATCGGCTGACCTTCGGCTCGGTCGACGAGCTCGACGACGCGTTCGACGAGCTCCTCAGGGAGGCGTGGGAGACCGTGGGGCCGGGCACGCGCTGACCGCTCGACCGAACGGCCATGGGATGGGCCGGCGCGGTGTCGCGCGCCGGCCCATCCGGTCATGCGCGGCTCAGGCGGCCGACCAGCCGCCGTCCGATGCGAGCACGACGCCGTTGACGTTCACGCCGTCGTCGCTCAGGAGGAACGTGATCGACGCGGCGAGGGCCTCGGCCTCTGCGGCATCCGGCAGGATCGCCATGGCCTGGCGCACCCGCTCGGCGCCGAGCGGCGACGCGAAGGTCGCCTCGATGTTCGTGATGGTCGGGCCGGGGGCCACGGCGTTCACGCGAAGGCCGCTCGGGCCGTACATGAACGCGGTCGACTTCGTGAGGCCGACCACGGCGTGCTTCGACGCCGTGTAGGCCACGCCGGCGGCCGAGCCGCGCAGCGCCGCCTCGGACGCGGTGTTCACGATCGAGCCGATGCCCTGCGCGAGCATCGTCGGCACGACGGCGCGCATGAGCTTCATGGTGCCGTCGACGTTCACCGAGAAGACGCGCTTCCACACGGCGTCGGTGAGCTCGCCGATGGGCGTCATGTCGTCCATGATCCCGGCGATGTTCGCGAGGCCGTCGATGCGCTCGCCCGCGGCGCCGACGATCTCGGCGACCTTCGCGTCGTCGGTGATGTCGGCCACGAGGGTCACGATGTCGGCGCCCGCGTGCTCCGACGCGAACTCGTCGAGGCGTTCCTGCGACACGTCGACGGCGATCACGCGGCCGCCCTCGCGGGCGATGCGCGACGCGGTGGCGCGGCCGATGCCCGAGCCCGCGCCGGTCACGATGACGGTCTTGCCCGCGAAGCGGCCCTGGTCGAGGCGCTCGACCCACTCGGGGCGCTCGACCTCGGGGATGGCGTCGGCCGCCTCGGTGGTGGGCTCGGGGGCCTCGGCCGCGGCATCCGCCGCACCGGCCGGCACGTCGCCGGCGGCCGCGCGCGCGACGAGGTCGTCGACCATCTGCTGGCTGAACTGGCCCTTGCTGAGCTTGACGAGGCGCTTGATCGCGAGACGCTGCACGGGCTTGAGCACGTCGGGGTTCTGGCCGGCCTGCGCGAGCAGGTCGCGGATGATCGGGCCGCCGACGGGGTGCTCGAGCCAGGTCTTGATCGAGTCGTCGCCGGTGAGGGTCTTGGTGGTGCTCATGCTGCTTCCTTCTCTATCTCTGCTGCGGCGCTGCGGGGGCAGCGTCGATGACGGATGCCTCGGACGCGTGCTTCGCGGCGAGGTATCCGAAGACGGCGGCCGGTCCGATGGTCGAACCGGGGCCGGGGTAGGTGCGCCCCATCACGGAGGCGGTCGTGTTGCCCGCCGCGTAGAGGCCGGGGATGACGTCGCCGCCCTCGTCGAGCACGCGGCCGTGCTCGTCGGTGAGCAGGCCGCCCTTCGTGCCGAGGTCGCCGGGCACCAGCTGCACGGCGGTGAACGGGCCGCGCTCGAGCGGCGCGAGGTTCGGGTTCGACCCCACGCGAGGGTCGCCGTAGTAGTTGTCGTAGACGGTGCGGCCGCGCCCGAAGTCCACGTCGACGCCGCCGCGAGCGAGCCCGTTGAAGCGCTCGATCGTCGCGCGGAACGTGTCGGCGTCGACGCCCATCTTCGCCCCGAGCTCGTCGAGCGTGCCGGCCGTGACCGAGATGCCGTTCTCGCGCATCGCCTTGCCGGCCATCAGCATCGCTCCGAACATGTAGCGCTGCCGGTGGCGGCGCTCCACGACGAGCCACGAGTGGTTCGCCGGGGTGGTGCGGTCGCGTTCGAGGAGGTGGTGGCCGAAGTCGATGTAGCTCTCGGACTCGTTGAGGTAGCGCGCGCCCGACTGGTCGACGACGATGCTGAAGGGGTCGGAGCGCTCGTTCAGCACGAAGAGCGGCTGCTTGCCGGGGATCGGCACCGACGCGCCCCACCACGCATCGTCCATCAGCGCGAGCGCGGCACCCGCCTTGGCGCCCGCCTCGATCCCGGTGCCGAGGTCGCCCTCGGCCGCCGAGCTGTAGCCGGGGATGCCGTGGTGGCGCTCGCGCCACTCGCGGTTGTTGGCGAATCCGCCCGCGCCGAGGATGACGCCGCGACGGGTGCGCACCCGCAGGGGACCCTCGGGCGTCGACACGAGCGCGCCGAGCACGCGTCCGTCGTCGTCCTGCAGGAGCTCGGAGACGGGAGAGTTCAGGAGCAGTTCGGTGCCCTGCTGCTTGACGATGAGCCCGAGGCTCAGCATCAGCCCCCCGCCCATGCCCACGAGCTTGCGTCCGGTGAGGAGCCCGCCGAGGGTCCGGAAGACGAACTGCGCGCCGCGGAGGAAGCCCGACGGCGTCGACCACGCACGCGACAGCAGCCACACGTCGTCGGTCTTCATGGGGATCGGGATGGCGTCGCCGATGCGGGACGTGCGCTGCCACTCGCCGAGCCTGCGGGCGTTGATCGGCACGACCTCGATGGCACGCCCGACCTTGCCGCCCGGCCGGTCGGGGTAGTAGTCGGGGTAGTCCCTCGCGACGCACCAGCGCACGCCGAGCCGCTCGAGCAGCCCCACGACGTCGGGCACCGCGTCGACGAATGCCTCACGCCGCTCGTGCGAGCTGGCCGGGCCGACGTCGTCGACCGGGCCGATCGACGCCTCCAGGTAGGTGAGCGCCTCCTCGCGCGAGTCCTGGATGCCGCATCGCCGCATGACCGGGTTGTTCGGCATCCACAGGCCGCCGCCGCTGCGCATCGTCGTGCCGCCCCATCGGTCGGTGCTCTCGACGACGAGCGTCGACAGACCGGCATCCGCGGCGGTGATCGCGGCCGTGAGGCCTGCGGCTCCGCTGCCTGCCACCAGTACGTCGACTTCGCGATCCCATTGTCGGGTCATTGTTCCTCCTCATACCGGACATCGTTGTCCGGTAGTAAGGTAACACCCATGCCTGAACGTGGGAAGGGAGTTCCGCGGACCGCGAAGCCCAACCGCGGGCCGGCCGCCGGCCCCGGGAATCGCCGCGCGCTCATCGCGGCCGCGCGCGAGGTCTTCGCCGCCGACGGGCTGCAGGCGCCGTTCAGCGCCGTCGCGAAGAAGGCGGGCGTCGGGCAGGGCAGCCTCTACCGGCACTTCCCCGATCGACTCGCGCTCGCCGTGGCCGTGTTCGACGAGAACATCGACGAGCTCGAGGCATCCGTCGAGCCCGCGGATGCCACGCTCGACGACCTGCTCGACGCGATCATCGAGCAGGCCGTCGTCTCGACCGCGCTCATCGACCTCATCTGGACGAACCGGCACGACGAGCACGTGGCGCACCTGAGCACCCGGCTCGGCGCCGTCGCGGGCACCGTGCTCGCACGCGAACGGGCCGCCGGGCGCATCGGCGACCACGTCGAGACCGAGGACGTGCTCCTCGCGATCACCATGCTCGCCGACGTGCTCGCCCGCACGGATGTCGAGGAGCGTCGCGCCGTGGCGCGCCGGGCGTGGGCGATCTTCCACGCCGCGTTCGCGCCGCGCTGAGACGACGACGCCCCGGCGGCGTCAGCCGGGACCAGGGCCGACGGATGCCGCGGCATCCGTCACCGTGCGGTCGGCTCGTCCTCGCCCGCCGGCACGCGCACCGTGAGTGCACCGGGGTCGATCCAGGTGCGGAACGCCTCGGCGCGACCGAAGGTGTCGCCGTCGAGCTCGACCTCCTCGGGGTGGCTGAGCACGACGTCCATCCGCTGTCCGCGCACGTAGCGCACGGCATCGACCTCGCGGACGGCGAGCTTGCGGCCCCATCGCGTGCGGCGCAGCACCCCGTTCTCCCAGATCACCTTCACGAGGATCTGGATCCAGCCCCATGCGCTCTCGGGCCGGAGGAACACCGCCTCGAACCGGCCGTCGTCGATGGCGGCCGTCGGCAGCAGCAGGATGTTGGCGGGCAGCGACCCGCAGTTGCCGATGATGAGCGTGTGCGCCGAGACGCTGTGCGTGCCGTGACGGTCGACGCGGTAGCGCATGCGCATGCGGTTCTCCTCGCGCAGTGCCTTGCGGATCGCGTCGACGTAGGCGAGCCATCCGACCTTCGCCTTCAGCTCCTCGTCGGTGTTCGACAGCATCTTGGCGTCGAGCCCGAACCCGGCCATGACGAGGTACGCAGCGCGCTCCACGGCCCCGCCCTCGCGCCGGATGTCGGCCCAGGCGAGGTCGATCCTCCGGTCGACGCCGTCGAACGCGACGCGGATGGAGTGCTCCATGTCGTCGAGCGTCAGGTCGAGGTTGCGGGCCAGCAGGTTGCCCGTGCCCGACGGCAGCAGCGCGAGCGACGTCGACGTGCCGCCGAGCACCTCCGCGACGGCGCGGATGGTGCCGTCGCCGCCCGCCGCGATGACCAGGTCGGCGCCGGCCTCCAGCGCCTGCTTCGCCTGCCCGCCGCCCGGGTCGGCCTCGGTGGTCTCGTACCAGAGGGTCTCGCCCCAGTCGGCGCTCGCGGGCTCGGCGGCGATCGCCGCGCGCAGCGCATCGGCGTCGACCTTCACGGGGTTGACGATCACGGCGGCCAGGCGCTGGGCGGTGGCCACGGGCGTGGTGGCATGGACATCGGGTTCGGGTTGCACGCCAGTCACCCTAGGTTCCACGGCCCGCGGGCACAGCCCCTTGACGGGCCCGCCTCGACGTGCGGGAGGGTTCGCGCGGGCGTCGTCAGTCCGCCGCCGCCAGCACGCGCGGCAGCTCGTCGCAGAGCTCGCGGGCGAGGAACCCCACCTCCGCGGTGCGCTCGGCCAGCCGGTCGCCGGCCTGCGCGTGCAGGGAGGTCGCCCAGACCGCGGCCTGGGCGGCATCGGCGCCGCGCGCCAGCAGGCCGACGATCGCTCCCGCGAGCACGTCGCCGCTGCCGGAGGTGCCGAGGCCGGAGCCGCCCGCGTCGACGTGCCAGGCCCCGTCGCGGGGCGAGGCGATCTCGCCGTAGGAGGTCGTCGCGCAGTCGTACCGATCGGCGACCCGCGCCACCGAGGCGGCGACGTCGTGCACGTCTCCGCCGGACAGGATGCGCCAGCTCGTCGAGGTTCGGGCTCAGCACGAGCTCCCGCGGCAACGCGACGTCGAGCTCGGGCAGCACCCCGAGGGCGAAGGCGTCGAGCACGAGGGCGGGGGATCCGCCGTCCGCCGTGCACACCGCCTCGACGAGTCGCCGGCTGACGTCGGGGTCGTCGAGTCCCGGGCCGACGAGCACGGCGTCGGCGGTGGCGAGCTCCGAACGCACCGTGTCGCCGAGCGGGTCGCGCGCGGCATCCGCATCGCCGTCGACGAGCGCGAGCACGCCGGCTTCGGGGACGGCGACGGCCACGGGCAGGGCGATCGAGGGCGGCGTGACGAGCGTCAGCCGTCCCGCGCCGACGCGCAGGGCCGCGATGCCGGCGAGCATGACCGCGCCCGGCGAGCGCTCCGAGCCGCCGATCACCACGACCCGCCCGCGGGCGTTCTTGGATCCGCCGGGTGCGGGGAGCGGCCACTCGTGCAGCATCCGCTCGTCGACCCTGGCGGGCTCACCGGGGCGTGACATCGTCGACTCCGGGGTGCGCGGTGACCGGGGCGCCCTCGACGCGCAGGTGGTCGACGTTCCCGAACTCGACCAGGCGGAACCGTCCGTCGACCCGTTCGAGGTGCGTGACCGACGCGTTGCCGACCAGGTTCTCCTGCGCGAACTCCAGCAGCTCGGCCTCGCTCAGCCCGAGCAGCACGTAGAGCGAGACCATGACGATGGCGTCGTGCGCCATGACGAAGGCGCGCTCGCCGGCGGTGGCCTCGAAGTCGCGGAAGAAGGAGCGCAGCCGGAGCGCGACATCCGCCCACGACTCGCCGCCGGGCGGGCGGTGGTAGAACTTGCCGAGGTGCCGGCGGCGCGCGAGTTCGCCGGGGAACCGGGCCTGCACCCCGGCGTGCGTCAGGAGGTCGAGCACGCCGAGCTCCCGATCGCGCAGCCGCTCATCGGCGAACACCACCCGATCGCCGTGCTGCTCGCCGAGCGCGGCGGCGAGGGTCTGGCGCGCTCGGGCGTATGGCGAGCTCCACAGCGTGTCGAGCTCGGTGAGCCGAGGCTGCAGCCAGTCGCCGAGCGCGTCGGCCTGCTCGACGCCCGTCGGCGACAGTCCGACGTCGGCGTCGCGGATGTCGAGGGGGATCACCTCGAGGCGTTCGGCCTCCGCGCGCGTGGCGGCGACGTTCCCGACGCTCTCCGCGTGCCTCGCGAGCCACAGTTCCCGCACCATGCGCGTCCTCCGTCCTCGAACGAGCCAACCACCGGATGCCGCGCGGGGGAACGCGTTGACAGGGGCGCGAAGCGCCGGTAGGGCCGGCCGGGTCGACGGCGTGAAGCGGATGCCGCGCCGCGGCCGTGTGACCTTCGGCCTTGTCGCGGCCACGCGACGCGACGAGGATGCGGGCATGCCCGAGAGCCTGCGCGACCCGCATCCACCGGATCCGCACCCGGAACCGGAGCCCGGACCGCCCGCCATGATCGTCGGCGTCGACGGCTCCAACTCCTCGATCTCGGCCCTGCGGTACGCGGCCGGCCTGGCGCCTCGGCTCGACCTCCACGTGCGCGCGCTCGCCGTGTGGAACTACCCGTCGTTCGTCTACGGCGGGTACTACCCCGAGCTCGACTGGACGCCGGAGGACGACGCCGAACGCATCGTGCGGAGGACGGCCGAGGAGGTGTTCGGCGAGGTCACGCCCGAGTGGTTCGCGACGCGGACCCGGCGCGGCCGGCCCGCCGAGGTCCTCATCGACGAGTCGTCGCACGCCGAGATGATCGTCGTCGGAAGCCGCGGGCACGGCGGGTTCGCCGGGCTCCTGCTCGGCTCGGTCAGCGCCGCCGTCGCCGAGCACGCGCACTGCCCGGTGCTCGTCGTGCACGGTCGGTGAGCGCCGTCGTGTGACCGCCGGGTGGTCGTGCCGACGCTGCGGGACCTTGGACCTTGCTCCGCCGGCTCCGTCGAGCGCAGACTCGACGCATGGACGATGACGAGCGCACACCGACCCGCGAGCTGTCGGAGGAGGAATGCTGGCGACACCTCGCCGACGCGCCGTACGGGCGCGTGGCGGCGACGGCCGCGGGCGAGATCGACATCTTCCCCGTCAACCACAAGGTGGACGGACACACCATCGTGTTCCGCACGTCTGCCGGGACCAAGCTCCTCGAGCTCACCATCCGCAACCACGTCGCCTTCGAGGTCGACGGGTACACCGAGACCGACGCCTTCAGCGTGGTGGTGAAGGGAACGGCGGAGGAGTTCGATCGCCAGTCGGAGATCGCCGCGGCCGAACGGCTCGGCATCACGCCGTGGGCGCCCGAGGAGAAGGACCGCTGGGTGCGGATCACCGCCACCGACGTGCGCGGACGCACGTTCGAGCGCCCCAGGGCCGCCGACCAGGCCTGACGCGGCGCGGCGCGCGCGCCGCGGCATCCGTTCACGTCGTCGGCTTGGGCCGGTGCTCGAGCTGGTACACGGCCGCCTGCGTGCGACGCTCGAGGCCGAGCTTGCGCAGGAGGCCGGACACGTAGTTCTTCACGGTCTTCTCGGCGAGCTGCAGCTCGTCGCCGATCTGGCGGTTCGTGCGTCCCTCCGCGATGAGCGCGAGCACCTGCCGCTCCCGGAGGTTGAGCGACCCGTACCTGGGGTCGGTGCGGTCCTCGTCGGTCGCGCCGGCGGCGACCCGCCTCGTCACCCCGGCGTGCAGCAGCGACCGTCCCGCGGCGACCGCGCGCACGTCCTGGACCAGCGTGGATCCGTTGATGTTCTTCAGCACGTACCCCGCTGCGCCCGCGAGGACGGCGGACATCGCCGCCTCGTCGTCGTCGTACGCGGTCAGGATGAGGCAGCGGACCTCGGGATGCCGCGAGCGGACCTCGCGGCACAGCTCGATCCCGTCGCCGTCGGGCAGCCGCACGTCGAGGATCGCGACATCCGGCATCGTCGCGGCGATCCGGCCCAGGGCATGCGACGCGTCGCCCGCCTCGCCGACCACCTCGAGGTCGGGCTCGCGATCGAGCAGGTCGGCGACGCCGCGGCGCACGATCTCGTGGTCGTCGACGAGGAAGACCCGCGTCGTCATCGGTCGTCTCCGTCGGTGGTCGGCGGGCACGCTCCACGCGACGGTCGTGCGCCCTCGCACCGAGTCGACGTGGAGGGTGCCGCCACGGCGCTCGGCGCGGTCCTGCAGGTTGGCCAGTCCACTGCGCCGACCGCCGTCGTGGATGCCGGCGCCGTCGTCCTCGACGACGACGCGGATCACCTCGTCGCCCGCCTCGACCGTGAGCCGCACGGCGTCGGCCGCGGCGTGCTTCACCGCGTTCGTGAGCAGTTCGCGCACCACCGCCGTGACGTCGTCGGCGAGCGTGCCCGTGACGAGGAGGTCGAGCGGGCCCGTGAAGCCGACCGCGACGGGCTGCGCCAGTGACGCGGAGCACTGGGTCGCGATCTCGAGGACGCGACGTCGGACCGACCCGTCGGCCTCATCGTGCGGCCGCATCGCGAAGATGATCGTGCGGATCTGCGCGATGCTCTCGTCGAGCGTCGTGATCGCCGAGCGGAGCCGTCGGGACAGCCTCGTCGTCCTCGACCTCGCCGGCGACCGCCTGCAGCGTGAGCCCCGCGCCGAACAACTGCTGGATGACGTGGTCGTGGAGGTCGCGGGCGATGCGCGCGCGATCCTCGACGAGCAGGGCGCGCTGGCGATCCTCGCGGGCCTTCGCGAGCTCGATCGCGAGGCCGACGCGTGCGGCGAGGTCGTCGGCGATGTCGAGTTCTGCGGCCGTGAAGTGGGGTCGACCCGGCGATCGGGCGGCGACGAGCACCCCCCATGCCCGCTGCGAGCTCGTCAACGCGACGAACATCGACGGCCCGACGTCGCCCCCGTCGGTGATCGCGAGCGCATCGGCGAGGTCGTCGTGACGGCCACCCGGGCGCGTCCGGGACTCGCCGCTCTCGAGCACGATGCCCGCAGCCGTGCGCATCGCGGGGATCTCGGACCCCGCGAGGTCGTCGGCCCCGTCGCCGCGGGCCTCGGCGACCGTCACGGTGAACGGTCGGGGCCCGGGCAGCACGATGCAGATCCGCTCCGCCGTCGTGCGCGCGATGAGCTCGTCGGCGAGCATCGGCAGCGCCGAGCCGCTGGCGGTGTCGAGCAGGGACGACGCGATCTGCGCCGAGGACGCCGTCCAGAGCTGGCGCATCCTCGTCTCGTCGAACAGCCGCGCGTTCGCGATGGCGAACCCGGCCGTGGCCGCCAATGCCGTGACGAGCTGCTCGTCCTCCGCGGTGAACTCGGCGGCTCGCGGGTTCGCCAGGTAGAGGTTGCCGAACACCTCATCGCGCACGCGGACGGGGACGCCGAGGAATCCGTCCATCGGCGGATGCCCCGGCGGGAACCCGACCGACCTCGGATCGTCGCCGATGTGCCGCAGCCGGATCGGCCGCGGATCGTCGATGAGCGCCCCGAGCACCCCGCGGCCCTCGGGGAGGTGGCCGATGGCGGCCACCGTCTCGGGCCAACAGAGCCATGACCCGGGTTCGAGCCGGATACTGATTACAAATCAGGAGGAGTTAAAATCGGTCAGATTAGCCATGAATCGGGTCTTCATCGCTGAGTGGGTCCATCAGGAAAAACAGCGCGGACGTCGTGCGTGGCACCAGATTGGGGGAGAGCGGCCCCCGGCGAAACCCATGCCCCCCTCTCGCTTGGCGCTAGTGGAAAAGCATGCTTTTTACTATTACGCGGCAATGGGGCTTTGAGTCGTGCGGCAATCTTCAATTCGTTTGCTGCCCTCGCGTGCGAGGATTCGGGCAACCAATTATTGCAATACACTTGCAATAATGCGTGCTGTCCGCGCGTCCGCGACATCGGGGTTGAGCGGCCTTTCGCCGAACAGAATGGCCCACAAATGGCCCACAGCTTGTTACGTTGGATCGCGGTGGACATCGTAAGTTGCTGAATATCAACCGAGCCAGCGTCACCGGCGCGGGTGGCGGCACGGGCGTTGGCGCGGCCGTACGCGTGGGCGCCGGTGTTGCCGCAGGTGCGGGCGCAGCCGCGGTCCGCGGATGACGTCGGTGCCGTGCGGGCGGGCGTCGACGCGCGCGTGGGCGTCGGTACTGCCGCGGTCACGGTCGGCGACGCATGCGTCGTCGAGCGCGCGATCAAACGCAGCAGCGCATCATCCGGCTGCGCACTGCCCTTGATGCCGGCTGCCTGCTCGAAGTCGCGGATCGCCGCATCGGTCTTGGCGCCGTAGACGCCGTCGACCGGCTCGTCGAAGAAACCGCGGCGCGACAGTTCGCGCTGGATGTCGGAGACGATCTGGGCGCGCGGGCGCGTAGCCGCTGGAACATCCGCCTTGATGGCAGCGATGTCCTCGCGACGCGCTGCTGGCGGCGCTGCCGGCAGGCTCGAGGTAATTCCGCTCGTCGCCACCGGCCGCGGCTTGACGGCGAGGATGGGCGCGGGGTGCGGCGCGACCTGCAGGAACAGCGTGTTCACGACCACGGCGCCGATCGCCGCCGTCGCTGCCACAATGCCGATCGAGTCGAGGGGACGCCGGCCGAAGATCGTGGCGAGCGCCATGGCGCCGCGCAGGCAGAAACCGCCGCTGCGCATGACGATCGCGCTGACCGACGAACGTTCGATATCGGACACGCGCGCGTCCATGACGGCGGCCGACGCACTGGTGCGATAGTTAGGCACGCTTCCTCACCTGGGTCTGTGATGAATTGCTGGCCACTTCCACTTGCGGGAACGCCTGGACCCTCGGCTTGGGCGCGCTGCGTACCGGCGCCTCGCAATCGAACGGCAGCCGGACCGTGATGCGCGTGCCCTTGCCGAGCTCGCTTCTCATGTCGACATCGCCGCCATGCAGCGCCGATCAGGCCCTTCACGATCGACAGGCCGAGGCCGGTGCCGTCATGACGGCGGGCATGGCCAGCCCGCGCCTGGAAGAACGGATCGCCGATGCGCGGCAGTCGTCGGTCGCTGATGCCGATGCCGTTGTCCTCGACCGCGATGACAAGCCGCGTGCCCTCGGCTCGCGCGGACACCGACACGTGCCCGCCCGGTCGGTGAACTTGATCGCGTTGGACAGGAGATTGAGCAGCACCTGCTTGACCGCGCGCTTGTCGGCGAGTGATCTCGGAAGATCGCCCGGCACCGAGACCGCCAGCGTCAGGCCTGCGTCGCGCGCGCGCAACGCCAGCAATTCGCAGCAATTCCTGATCACAGGCTCAGGCGCGAACGGCTCCGGCGTGATCTCGAAATCGCCGGTCTCCATCTTCGACATGTCGAGGATGCCGTTCACCACCGACAGCAGATGATGCCCCGAACTCGTTGATCAGCTGCGCATAGTCGCGGCGGCGTTCGGCATCGAGCGCATCTGCACTTCGTTCGCGAGCATCTCGGAGAAGCCGATGATGGCGTTGAGCGGCGTGCGCAATTCATGGCTCATGGTGGCAAGGAAGCGCGTCTTGGCGGCATTGGCGCGTTCGGATTCGCCCGCGCGCGTTTCCAGCGCCCGCTCCTGCTCCTTGCGTTCGGTGACGTCGCGCATCACGGCCACGACCTCGCGGTCGGCCCTGGCTCTGCTCGCCGACCGCCTGATCGAGCGGGCGGCAGCGCATTTCGACCCAGATGAATTGCGTGGCGGATTCCGGTCCGGCCTGATCGCGGCGGACGCGGAATTCGACCGACTGCACTTCGCCTTGCGACGCGGACTGACCGAGCGCCGACAGATAAGCCGGACGATCGGCGACATGCACGCGGTCGAACAATCCGTGGCCGGCCAATTCGCGCACCTTGGCGCCGAACAGCGGCTCGGCGGCGGGCGATGCGAACAGCACCGCGCCGTTGCGGCCATGCCGCGTGATGACGTCGGTCATGTTGCGCGCGAGCAGCCGGTAACGGTCTTCTTCCGCGTAGAACAGCCAGAAGCTGGTCCGTGCGAGCGAGTCCGCGCCGAGCGCGAGGCCAGTTGCATAAAGCGAAGCCGAAATGATGCCGAGCGCGGCGAGCGCACCGGTCGTGCGCCCGCAGCCGGGCTCCGGCAGCCAGCCGGCCTGGCCGATCAACAACAGGATGGCGGCCGCGGCGAGCGCGAAGGTCGAGGCGATCGCGACCACGCGGCGCGACGCCGACAGCGCCGCCTCGAGCGGAACGACGACCAGCCAGATCGCCGCGAACGATGCCGATCCGCCGGTTTGGCGGCGACGGCGGTCGACCAGCACCGTCAGCGACAGCGAAGAGAGCACATGCGCGCCTTCATAGCGGCCGGTGCGCGAGAGGAAATAGGCGATTGAGCATCGGGAAGAGCAGCCAGGCGAAGACGACGCTTCGAGCGGCCCGGGAACACCGCTGGCGGCGAGATAGACCGGGAAGGCGGCGAGCGCGGTGAGGCCGATGACCAGAACGCGGCCGATGAATGTGCGATGGCGCGCCGCGATCAACGGATCGTGCCGCGCCGACAGTGAACCAATGGTCGATGTAATCGCGAAACGGCGCGAGTACGCTCACGTTGAAACGCTGCACGTCCGGTCAAGCAGACGCGCTCCCCTTTATCCGTGCGCGATGGTCGCAAAGGCCGCTTAAGCGAACGCTAAGGAGGCCCGCGCCTGGGTCGGTAGTTCTCCGGAACTCGCGGATTTGGCCGCGCTGCCGGCGTTAATTCACGTGGCATGGTGAATCGAAGGTTGACGCGGCGGCACGAGCGTCGTGTGAGAAGATGCGAAGCTCCTGCACGTGCGCGGCCTGGCAATGCGTGCCGGAGAAAACGCCGACCATACGAGTGAGGCGCCGCGCCCCACGGGCGCGGCGCAATTCGTTCAAATTTTAGGAAAATTCGATTTGAATTTTGGAAAATTTATCGCGAATTCGCTTCGAAACTAGCGCAAATGCCACCTGTGAGGCGAACCGCGTCTTCAAGCCTCTCTGCTAGACGTGGTCCCATGCGGCGATAGAAAGAACAGCCGCCAGGGAAAGGGCAGGGCCGTGAGATTCCTGTTGAAGGCAGCCTTCTGGCTGACCATCGTCGTCCTCTTTTTGCCGGCAGGCCAGGACGCCAAGACGTCCGCCCCGCAGATCGGGGCGAGCGAAGCGATGTCGGCCGCGACCGCCGCGGTCTCCGACGCGCGCCAGTTCTGTTCGCGCCAGCCGGACGCGTGCGTGGTCGGCTCGCAGGCCGTCACCGTGCTCGGCCAGAAGGCGCAGAACGGCGCCAAGATGCTGTACGAATTCCTGAGCGAGCGCCTGGGATCGGACGAGACCGGATCGGTTTCCGCCGAGAGTACCGATCGGCCGGCCGGCGCACCGCCATCCCAACACACACTGACACCGGCCGACATGGCGCCGGTGTGGCGCGGACCCGAGCCGCGCAAGGACACCCCGGCAAGACGCCCCGCCTAGCGGGCTCTCTGCAGCCGATGCGGAATCGGCTGGATCTGCACGACTGACCTTCGGCCGCCATGGCCGGCGCCGCGCGCGGGGCCCCTGCCCTATCCGCTCGCGGCTTTTCTTTTTGTCCCCCGCCGTCCTATATCTGGCGCGCCGGAAGCTGGCCTTTGCTGGAGCGTAATCCCCGGGTCGAGCCCGAGGGCATGCTTTTTCCGAAAACCGGTCTCCACTTTTCGGGATCATGCTCTATATCCCAAGGGATCGGGTAACGGCGGCGGATCCATGACGATCGACGAGATCATCGAGAACTTCGCGCTCCTGGAGGATTGGGACGAGCGCTACCGCTACGTGATCGAGCTCGGTCGCGGCCTCGCGGCGCTGCCCGAATCGGAACGCAACGAAGCCAACAAGGTCCAGGGCTGCGCGAGCCAGGTGTGGCTGACCAGCCGGGCCCGCCCCGACGGCGCGGGCGGACCGGTGCTGAGCTTCATCGGCGACAGCGACGCGCATATCGTGCGCGGCCTGATCGCGATCCTGTTTGCGCTTTATTCCGGCAAGCCGGCGCGCCAAATCCTCGAGACCGACGCGGTTACGGTGTTCGACCGGCTGGGCCTGCGCGAGCACCTCACGCCGCAGCGTTCCAACGGCTTCCGCTCGATGGTCGAGCGTATCCGCGCCGACGCCCGCGCGGCACTTGCCCCGGCCGCTTAGAGCAGGGAACCGGACCGGCTGAAACAGGGTCCGGGATCGCGACCCGGCGTCGCGCCGTCCCCGGATTTCGCCGACGCCCTATCCGGGCTACAGCTAGCGCGTCGTGACACCCCTCGCCCCTAACCCCCGCTCTGTCTCCGGCCCGCTGGAGCTGTCGGGGACGCTTGCGCGTCTGCAGCCCGCCAGCCTCGTCCACCAGTTGGTGGCCGCCGCGGCGTGCCTCGTGGCCTATGTGGCGCTGGAATGGATCAGCTTCATCCACGAACACAAGGACGTGCCGATCACGCCGTGGAACCCGGGGCTCGGCGTCGTTTTCGCCCTGATGGTGCTGGGCGGGCGCGCGCTACGCGGCCGTGCTGTTCGCCGGCGTCGTGATCGCCGAGACCACGGTCCTGCAGACCAGCCTGCAATGGCCGATCGTTCTCGGCATCGCGGCCGTTTTTGCCCTCGTGCTACGGCGCCGCCGCCGTCCGTGGCGCGCCAATACGTGCGGCTCGATGCCGGCCTGCATCACCTGCGCGACGTATTCGTCCTGCTCGCCACCGGCCTCGCGGGCGCCACGCTGGTGGCGCTGCTCCTGTCCGCGCTGCTGCTCGCCGATGGTCAGCTCGAATCGGGCCGACGTGCTCGTCGCCTCGCTCCCGCTCCTGGTCGGCGACGTCATCGGCATCGCCGTCATGACGCCGCTCCTGCTGCGCGTCGATCCGGCCGTGGCCGCGACCTCGCTGATCGCCCATGCGCGCGTTCGCGCCGGAAGTCGCTGCTCTACGTCGCGCTGATCGCCGCATCGCTGTGGATCATCGTCGGCGAGCCGGCACCGAGAGCGGCTTCAAGTTCTTCTACCTGCTGTTCCTGCCGGTCGTGGTCGCGGCGGTCCGCCACGGCATCGATGGCTCCTGCGTCGGCCTCGCCGTGACGCAGCTCGGCCTGGTCGGGCTGCTGCATCGCTACGGCTACGACGCGCAGCGTTTCACCGAGTTTCAGATCGCTCATGCTGGTGCTTACCACAACCGGGCTGATCGTCGGCGTGGTCGTCAGCGAGCGCCAGCAGCGCCGATCTGCCGTACGCAGGCAGAAGCGCGGCTCAAGGAGAAGGAGGCGGAAGCCGCGCAGGCCGCGCGTTTCAACCTGGTGAGCGGCATGGCGTCCGCGCTGGCGCACGAGATCAACCAGCCGATGACCGCGGCCCGCGCGCTGGCGCGCTCCGCGCAGCACATCCTGCGCTGCCCGAGCGCTGATGCCGGCCGCGCCGACGACAATCTTGCCGACCTGATCGCCCAGATCGACCACGCCGCCGAGCGTCGTGCAGCCGCATGCGCGAATTCCTGCGCCGCGGCCGAGCCGCACGTCAGCACACTCGACATCGGGGACGCTGCTCGACGACGCGCTGATCGCTCGCGCGCCGGAGGCCGCAGCGACAAGCCGGATCGCATCGAGCTTCGACGTCGCCGACGAGCTGCCGCCGATTTTTGGCGACCGCGTTCAACTGCAGCAGGTGGTCCTCAATCTCGTCCACAACGCGGTCGAGGCGATCACCGAGACGGGCCGCAACGACGGCCGCATCGGCGTGGCGCGCATCTGTCGGTCGCGATCCCGCCATCGAGATCGGCGTCTGCCGACAATGGCGCCGGCATCGCGCCGGACTGGCCGACTGCTGTTCGAGCCCTCACACCTCCAAGAAGGACGGGCTTGGGCCTCGGCCTGTCGATCTGCGCCTCCATCGTCGAGGCGCATGGCGGGCGCATCTGGCTGCACTCCAGCGCGACGGGCGCCACCGAGTTCCGGTTCTCGCTGCCGCTGCAAACCGCGAGGCCCAACTGCCATGACGATCCTACCGTCTTTCTCATCGACGACCAGCAAGCCGTACGCCACGCGCTGGGCGAGATGCTGCAGCGTGTTCGGCTACAGCGTCGAGACCTTCGCCTCCGCCGACGCCTTCCTGGCGCAGGTCTCGACCGCGGCCGCAGGCTGCATCGTCGCCGACGTGCGCATGCCGGGCATGGATGGCATCGAGCTGGTGCGCGAGCTGGCGCGCCGCAAGTCGCGCTGCCGGTGGTGTTGATTTCCGGCCATGCCGACGTGCCGATGGCGGTTGCCGCGATCAAGGCGGGCGCCGAGGACTTTATCGAGAAGCCGATCGACGACGCGCATCTGCTTGCGGCCATCAATCGCTGTCTGGCGCGCACCTTCGAGCAGCAGTCGCCAGAGCAGTCGCTGCGACGATCTGCGCGAGCAGTTTCGAGCGACTGACGCCGCGTGAGGCGGAGGTGTTCGACCTCGTGGTCGAGGGCTTCACGAGTCAGGCGATCGCGCTCGAGGCTCGGCATCAGCAAGCGCACCGTCGAGAGCTATCGCGTGCAGATCATGGAGAAGATGCAGGCCGAAAGCGTCGCCGTGCTCGTGCGCCAGGCCATCCGTCTCGGCCGCATTGCCCCGTAGAAATACTACCCGAGTGTTACGAATAGCGCATCGGCGCGTACGCGATAACGTCGCCCCAGACGTTATCTACGGTCGCAGCGACCGCGTGGCATAGACAATGGACAGCCGGAGAACCCTGCGCGGCTCGGCCATCGAGGCCGTTCTGCAGCGAGCTAAGCCGCATGCGACGCTGGCGGTGCTGACCGCGCTCGCCGCCGCACCCATTGTTCTAGTTGTTGCCGTGGTGCCGCGCCCGCTGGTCCTGCCCACTCTCAGCCTGACAGCAATCGCCGCCGCGGCGCTTGTCGCGCTGTTCGCCTGGACGCGCCGCGCAAGGCAACGCGGCGACACCCTCACCGCCTGGGACATCGCCGGCGCATGCGCCCTGATCGGATGCGGCGCGGCGATGCTCAGCGAACCGGAGAATGTCCTCAATCTGCTCGGGCCCGCTGTGGTCCCGTAGCGCAATCAACCAGGCCGGGCCCCTCTGGCAGCCCATCGGCTGCGATGTCGGACTGGACTCTCGTGGAGTGGCCCGTTGTTGACCTGCCGTGTGGGCGCGCTGACAGCGTCCGTATAGCCGTGCTCGCGGCGCCGCTTGCGCACGCGAAACACTGCGCCATCGGCCCGCGCGGCTCGCCACTCTGCAAGGGCGTGCCGTCGCCTGGCGACAGCGCGCGCCGCCAGCACTCGAACAATTCATCAACCGAACGAGCGAACGAGGCCTAGTCGTGAACCTGCATCAGAAGCCGATGAACATTGAGACGCAGCGTGCCAGCAGCGCCGTTGGGATCACAGCCACCGGGGCAATCGAGAAGGTCCACGCCCAGCCGCAGCAGGCCGTGGTCGCGGCACTGGGCTCCGACGCGGCGCGCGGCTTGACCCGCACGGAAGCACAGCGGCGCCTCGAGCAATATGGCCGAACGAACTCAAGAGCGCTCCGGAAACCCCGTGGTGGAAGCGACTGCTCGAGCAGTTCGAGATTTCCTGGTGATCATCCTGCTGGTCGCCACGGTCATCTCGGTGATCGAGTGGCTGCTGCAGGATCCGCGCCAGACGGCGCTCCCCTACGAGGCGATCGTCATCCTGGCAATCGTCATTCTCAACGCCATGCTCGGCTTCGTCCAGAAGTCGCGCGCCGAGAAGTCGGTGCGGGCCCTGATGGCCCTTGCGGCCCCGGAAGCCACGGTCGTCGCGACGGCGAGCGCCAGCGGATCGCAACCCGTGGATCGTGCCGGCGACATCCTGCTGGTCGAGGCGGGAGACAAGATCCCGGCCGATGCCCGCCTGGTCGAGGAAGCGAACCTCCACACCGACGAGGCGCCACTCACCGGCGAAAGCATGCCGGTGTCGAAGGACGCGCGGCCGGTCGAGGCGGAGGTCGGCATCGGCGACCGCCGCGACATCCTCTATTCCAGCACGGTCGCCGCCTATGGGCGCGGCCGCGCGGTGGTCGTCGCGACCGGCATGGGCACAGAGGTCGGCCGCATTGCCGGGCTGCTGGAAGCCGCCAAGAAAGACCCGGCCCCGCTGCAGCAGGAACTCGACCGCACCGGCAAGCGGCTGAGCGTCATCATGCTGGGAATTTGCGGGTCGTGTTCGCAACCGGGTTGCTCAACGCCCCGGTGCTCAATCTCGACGCCATTCTCGCTCTGTTCCTGTTTGCGGTGGCGCTTGCGGTCGCCGCGATCCCGGAGGCGCTGCCGGCATGTGACGGTCGGCTTGAGCCTGGGTGTACGGCGCATGGCGGCCGCGAACGCGATCGTGCGCAAGCTGCCGGCGGTGGAGACGCTCGGCGCCGCCACGGTGATCTGTTCCGACAAACCGGCACGCTGACCCGCAACGAAATGACCGTGCGGGCGGTCGCAATCGCCGGGACGGCGATCGACGTCGGCGGCAGCGGCCACATCCCGGAGGGGGAATTCACCGTCGGTGGGGCGCCGCTCGGCGCGCCCATGCGCGACGCGGTCGAAAAGCTGCTGCAGGCGGGCGGCTCGCCAACGAGCAGCGCTCGCAAGAACGATGAGGGACGCTGGCGCGTCAGGGCGACCCGACCGAGGGCGCCCTGATCGTGGCGGCGCGCAAGCTCGGCGTCAGCGAAGAGGCGCTCGCCCGCTTCCCGCGCATTGCGGAGATTCCGTTCACGTCCGAGCGCAAGCGCCACCGACGGTGCATCGCGATCCCGACAACGCCAGCGAACGCCTTCATGCATTGCTCCTCCTGCCGGTGAGGCTCCCCAGCAGGTCGACCAGGCCGAGCGACCCGCGGTGGCGGTAGCCGGCGACGCGGATCGCCCGGTGGTGCGCGCCCGGGCTCCGCCAGCCAGGCGTCGATCGCGGCCTGCACGTTGACGTGCTCGTACGCCGCCCACTGCTGCTCGGCGACCGGCAGCTGGTCGGCGGGCAGGCCGAGGTGCTCGGTCGAGCATCGTGGCGAACCGTGGCCGTTCGGACTCGCGGGCCTGGTCGACGAACTTCGGGGTTTTTAGGCGCCTTCGTCGGCGCTTGTTTTCGCTGCTCCAGCGCTCGGAGACCGTCACCTGGCGGCGGCTGGGCCAGGTTAGTCGAAGCCGATGTGGAGCGAGCTGCCGTAGGCCTCCGTCATTGCGGGCAGCATAGGCCCCGCCACCGTCCGAGGGGCGCGCGGCCGCCGTCGGCTCGTCGCCGCTGGTCGGGCCCGGGTCGACGGCCACGCGTCGACGCCCTCTTCGCCCCCCGTGTGGTCAGGGTCGTCGGTCGAGTCGACCTCGGCCTCCGGCTCGCCGATCGTACCGTCGGGACGCAGGTTGGCCAGCTCCACGACGTTGCCCGAGGCATCGGTGACGGCGCCGACTCTCAATACGTGCCACGCCTCCCGCGGCAGGATCTCCTGCACGATCTCGGGGACGTGGTTGTGCTCGAACATGTGGTTGGCGAACTCCTGCGGGTCCTGACCGGACTGCTGGGCGCGGCGGACGAGGTGGGTCGAGCTCCTGCCTGGTCGACGCCGACTCCTCCTTCTTGGCGACCGCGTCGAGGAAGAACTGCGCGGCGACGGCGGCGCGGACGCGGCGCTCGAGGTCGGCCTCGAACTCCTCGGCGGTCTGACCCTCGTCCTCCAGGTACTTCTCCATGGTCAGGCCGGCGTAATCAGCTGCTGCTCGACGTTCTGTCGGCGGGCGTTGAGCTGTCGGTGACGATGTCTCGGGCAGCGGTATGTCGACCCTCTCGAGGAGGGCCTCGAGCACGGCGTCGCGGGCGGCGGCGGCCTGCTCGAGGCGCTTGCCCCGACCCGAGCCGCTCCCGGACGTCGGCCGACAGCGCGTCGACGGTGTCGAACTCCGAGGCCATCTGGGCGAACTCCTCGTCGAGTCGGGAAGCTCCCGCCGCTGCACCTGTCACCTTGACCCGACCCTCGACGTCCTCGCCGACAGGTCGCCGCCCACCAGCTGGGACGTGAAGGTCTTGTCCTCGCCGGCGCTCCACTGCCGGCCAGCGCCTCGTCGAGGCCGTCGAGCATGCCGCCCCGGCCGACCTTGTAGGACATTCCCCTCCAGCTCGGCCGCCCTCGACGGGCTCGCCGTCCCTGGGTGGCGGTCAGGTCGATGACGACGAAGCCGCCGTCCTCGGCGGGGCGGTCGACTGTCGACGAGGGTGGCGAAGCGCTCGCGGAGCGCCTGGCACCTGGTCCTCCACGTCGGTGTCGCTCACGGCGACGTCGGGGGACCCTGCGCGCTGAGGTCGTCGTAAGCCGGGCAGCGTGGTCTGCGGGCTTGACGTCGACCTCGGCGGTGAACTGCAGCGCCTCGTTGTCCTCGAGGCGGGTGACCTCGATCTCGGGCTGGGCCAGCGGCTCGAGGTGGTTCTCCTGGAGTGCCTGGATGTAGAGCTTGGGCAGCGCGTCGTTGATGGCCTCGTCGAGGATGGCCCCGCGGCCCATCTCTGGCAGGGCGAGAGCGTGACGCTCTGGGACTATCAACAGAGCGTCTTCGCCGCGCAGGAGACGATCGCGCGCGCCCTTGGACTGGATCGCAAGAACGTACGGGTATCTCCACTTACGTAGGCGGCGGCTTTGGTGGCAAGTGCACGGACACGCTCGGCAAGACGCTGTATCAGGGGATCGCTGCCCTGCTCTCACAACGAACTGGCAAGCCGGTCAGACTCGAGTATTCACTGAAGGAACTGCTGTTCGCCGAAGACACGCGCAACCCGTTCGTCTTTCATCTGCGAACCGGCGTGAAGAAAGACGGTTCGATGACGGCGTTCGAGTGCAAAGCGATCGCGCGCACGGGCGGTTACGCGTCGAGCGGGCCCGCTGTCGTCAGCGTTGCCGGGCAAGGCATGGTCGCGACCTACCGAATCCCGAATTACTGGTATCACGGGTACTGCGTCTACACGAGCTCGCCGGTCGGCGGCGAGTTCCGCGGCTTCGGTCATCCACAGGCGGTGTTCGCACGCGAAACGCACATCGACGAAGTGGCGGATGCGATCGGCATGGATCCGCTCGAGTTCCGGCGACGGAACAGTCTTCATGCTGGCGATCTGATCGACACCGATGTCGTGCCCAACGTGCCGCTGATGGCGATCGGCGCAGAGGCGTGCGTGCAGAACGGCGCGGAGGCGATCAAGTGGAGCACGTGGCAGCACCCGTCAAGGAAGACAGGCTCACGCGTCGCGGCATCGGCATGCGCTTCAGCCAGGAGCACAGCGGACGCAACGCGTCGAACGGCCTCGTCTGGATGGACAAGGCTGGCAAGATTCATGTGCCGATCGGGTCCGGCAATCTCGGCACGAACGCGCACACAGGTATCGCCCTAATCGTGGCCAATGCACTCGATGTTCCGGTCCAGGAGCTCGATTGCACCTGGGGCGATAGCGCGACGTGCACGTGGGACTTCGTCACCGACGCGAGCCGTTCTGTCCACTGCCACGGCAAGGCGATGTACAACGCGGCGCTCGATCTTCGACGACAACTCGACGCGCGTCGTGCAGGCAAGAGTGCTATCCGAACGGACTTCACACCGTATTTCGATCCCGCCACGGATCTGAATCCGTATCTCGACGAGTCAACAGGCCAGGTCGAGAAGAACCCGACGCCGAAGCTGCACGAGCAGACCGAGGCGCTGGCGCGCCAGATCGTCGCCGACGGTGGGCTGGTCGGACTCGGCTTCTACGTGTGGAATCCATCTGCCGAGAGCTGGGGCGCGAGCTTCGCCGAAGTCGAAGTGGACATGGAGACTGGACAGGTCTCGGTGCTGAAGCTCGTCGGGGCGCACGACTGCGGGCGCGTGATTCATACGCCCGGCGCGCTGGCGCAGGTCGATGGCGGAACCATCATGGGCCTTGGCTACGCGATGACCGAGGAACTGCACATCGATCCGCACACCGGCATTCCGGTCACGCAATCGCTGTACCAGTACCGCCCGCCGACGATTCTCGACGTGCCGGAGATCCTGCCGATCCTCGTCGAGGCACCGGTGCCCGCGGGTCCGTTCGGCGCCAAAGGTCTCGGTGAGAACCCGATGTTCAACGCCGCTGCAGCGATTGGCAACGCGATCTACAACGCCACGGGTGTGAGGATGCGCGAGATTCCGTATACCTGGCCGCGTGTGTTCGACGAACTGAAGCGAGCCGGAAAGCTGGTGTCACGTGTGGCAGATCGCGGCTGACGAACCGCTCGCATTCGAGCTGCTCTCGCCCCGTTCGCTGGACGAGGCGGTCGATCTTGCCGCGCGTCACGGGCAGGACTGCGCGCTCATGGCCGGCGGCAGCGACTTGCTGGACCAGTTGAAGCAGCACAGGCGAACGCCGCGGTACGTCATCAACCTCAAGTCGATTCCGAACCTGCGCTCGTTGAACGTGACGAACGACCAGATCTCGATTGGCGCGCTCACCACACTTGGCGAACTCGAGCGGCACGCTGAACTGCGAGGGCTCTGCGCCGCTCTGGGCGTGGCCGCATCGCGAGTCGCGACTCCGCAGATCCGCAATGTCGGAACGATCGGCGGGAACCTCCTGCAGGATTCGAGGTGTCCGTACTATCGCGGGCCGTGGTACTGCTATCGCGCCGGCGGCATCCAGTGTGACGCACGCCATGGGGAGAACCAGGAGCACGCGATCTTGGGCGGCAACCGCTGCTACACGGTATCTCCGTCCGATACTGCTCCCGCACTGATCGCGCTTGGCGCACGCGTCACCGTTCGCGGCGCCGACACGCGCGAGATGCCGCTGGAAGACCTCTTCATGCCGCCAGGCGAGAACATCACCGTGATGCATCGCCTGACGCCGGGCACCGTGCTGTCCCACATCACCGTGCCCATTCGCTCCGGAACGCGGTCGACATTCATCAAGTACGCGATGCGGAACTCGTGGGACTTCGCCCTCGCCAGTGTCGCGGTCGCCTTGCGAGTGGACGGCGGCGTGGCTCGGAACGTTCGCATCGTGCTCGGAGGCGTGGCTCCGATCCCGTGGCGCAGCGCGGACGCCGAGCGGGAGCTCGAGGGCAAGGCGCTCGATCGAACGACGATCGAGTCAGCCGCGCAGGCGGCCGTCGCAGTGGCGCGTCCGCTCGCACACAACGAATACAAGGTCGCGCTGGTAACGAAACTGGTACGTGCCGCCCTTGCGGAGCTGGCGCAATGATTCGCGCGCTTCGCCGCTGGTTTGCTCGCACGGACGTTCGACTCGAGCCGCGGACGATCTCAGGTCGCGAGGTGTCGTTCACCGACGGTTATAGCCTGTTGGAGCTCGAACGGGCCGGCATCTCAGAAGCGCAGGCCGCAGCCGCAGGGCTGACGATCGATCGCGAGCGCACATCGGCCCTCGGATCGAACGTCATGGAGCTCGAAAGACTACGCCGCGCGCGTGGATTTCAGGCCCGCTGATAAATCTGAATCAGGTTCCCGCACGTGTCCGCGAACACGGCCAGCTTGATCGGGCCGGCCGGCGTCGGCTCCGTTGTAAACGCGACGCCGTGTCCGGTCAGTCGCTTGAACTCACCCGCGATGTCGTCCACCTCGAAGGCGGCCACCGGGATCCCCTGCGCGAACATCGCCGTCTGAAACGCTTTGCCCGCCGGGTTCGCGTTCGGCTCGAGCGCCAGCTCCAGATCGTCGGGACCTTCGGGCGATGTCACCGTGATCCAGCGATACTCGCCCACCGGGATGTCGCGTTTCTTTTCGAAGCCCAGGACGTCGGTATAGAAGCGAAGTGCCTTCTCCTGGTCGTCGACCATGATGCTCGTCAGCCTGATTCGCATGAATCCCCCTGCACACCCACAGTGTGTCGGATCGGCAGGGCGCTACGCTTCTCGGAAATTGCGAACCGGCGCAAACGCCGAGGCAGGCAGCCGGCCCATGAGCGTCAGGCATCCGGGCGTCAGATGGTTCGAGACGATGCCAGGCACAGAGATGAATGGCCGCATCCGGCGCCGATATGCGGATGGCGTCTCGCCCATTCGGCGCCTGAAGAGAACGCTGAAGCTGCCCAGGCTCGAGAACCCAACCTCCATGCAGACCTCGGTGACCGAGCGCTCTCCTGTCGCGAGCAGATGTTTGGCGAGCTCGAGTCGCGACGCCTGTCGAAACTGATGCGGCGTCAGGCCGAATACCGCCTCGAATTGCCGAATGAGATGGAAGGGCGAGATCTGCACGTCGCGCGCGAGCTCGAGGATCGTGAGCGGCGGCTCACGCATGTCGAGCAGCAGGTCGCGGGCGCGACAGAGGCGGCGGAATCCTTCGTGCCGCAGGAGCACGCTCAGTAGTGTAGCTGGTGCTGCGTAGCTGGGTTACTGGGTTGCTGGGTTACTCGGCTCTGAGTGGCTGGGCTACTGGGTGACTGGGAAACCGACTATCATCGGGGGCCATGAATTCATCCCGCTGGGCCCTCGTCTTCATCATCTCCACGACAGCGCTCGTTGGGGCGCAAATTCCGGTCACCAAAGAGCCGCATCATCACGTCGTCTTCGAGAACGCAGAGTTCCGGATCATTGACGTGAACGTGCCGCCAGGCGAAGCGACACTCGACCATTCGCACGACCGCGACGTCGTGACCGTGGCCATGAGCAATGGCGCCGAGACGCGTGCGCAGGCGGCTGGACAACCGTGGGCGAATCGTCCTCGCCGGCCAGTAGGCGACATCGAAACTACAGAATACGCCGGCAAGGTCTCGACTGATAAGTTCGAAACGATGGGAGCGACGGCGTATCAGCTCTTCGCGGTCGAAAACCTGAAGGCGAATGGCTGGTCATCGACTCCGGCGGCTTCCGGCGCGGGCACGACGCTCGCGAAAGAGTCGCGATCGTTCCGTGTCTACACCGTCGCGCTGGGAAAGGACAGGCAGCAGACCTCTCACACCCACGCTGTTCCGACGATCGTCGTGCTTCTCAGTGGCAAGGTGATGTCGGAGGGGCCGGACGAGAAGGCGAAGGCGAATGCACCCGCTCCGGTCGGGCTCAAACAGATCGATCGCCCCGGGCAGTGGGTGCTCGTCCCTGCCGGCGACGCACACCACCTCGTGCGACTCGGTAATGACGAGGGCCAGATTGTGGAGATTGAAGTCCGCTAGTCAGGAACGCGCAGGCACCGCCTGCGCGTGTCAGCGCCTCGCGGTGCGTGTTTGCGCGGATCCGTCGACTTTCCAGCCGCAGGTGGTGCCGACGAGACCAGCGAGCCGGTCAAAGCCTGACACGACGAAATCGGCAGTCACCGGCTTTGCGTTGTACGGTGTGAAGCTGAAACGCAACCGCTCGGCGCGCGCGAGGCGACGCGCAAGGTCGACACCATTGGGCGCAAAGAGTTCGCGCCCGCTGACGGAGTCGGTCCACTGCTGCACCAGCTCCGGCTCATTGTCGATAGTCAGCCGTATCGTGTGACTGCCCGACTGCCCTTCGATACTCGCCGAGGCCTGCGTCGCGACGAAGACTTCCGTCGTGCGGTACAGACATCGAACGATGAGGAGTGGACGCACGCGCGCCATCCACACGTTCACATCGTGTGTGGACTTGAGCTCGAACGAGATCGTCTTCGATCCGTCGTTCGACCAGGTCGCCTGCCGACTGCCAACCCACGTCGGCACCGGACCTGATATCACCGGCCCTTCTGGTGCCGTCCGCGCTGCTACCGGCGGCGGGGCGTTGACCGGCTGCGGCGATGCCGCAGGCTGCAGCGACTGCACCACGACCATCGCCGTCACGCACGCCAACACACCAGCGCCGCCGACGAGCGCCATCGACCAGTTCCTGGGTTGCCTCGCTGGCACCGCGTCGGGCGCCTTGACTGCGGGAGCGGGACCCGGAACTGCCACGTCCGGCGCTGGGGCCGCAGGTTGATCCTCTGCCGTCCACTCGACGAGCGGAATCTGATCCAACGCTTCGACGTTCGCAGCCGAACGCGTCGGCTCGTTCGCCTGTGCGACCTCGTGGCCGCACGTCCAGCACATCTTCGCGGCAGGGTGCATCGCTGCCGCGCAGCGCGGGCACGCCGGCTCGTTCTTCACATCATGGTCGGACATAGAGAGACACTTCCACTGCAATGACGTGGCAAGGCATGTGCCACGCCATTTCGGGCCAAACTGAGAGGACGGAGATGGTGGCCGTTACAAAATGGTGAGCGACCTAACTTTTCGCGGGTTCAGGCGACCTCGAACCGCCGGCAATCGCGGTACACCCCTGGCCGGACCTGACATCTGTGATTCGCGAGATCACGGAGCCGCGGGATCGTCTGCGTGCACGAAGGGGCGCGGGCTTTTCAGTCGCTTCCACAGGAACGCCACATACGCGGCACGGCGGCGGCGCAGCGCGTCCCTGTCACGCTCGGACAGAAAGTCATCCGGCACCTCTTCCACTGCCGACTCCAGCGTCGTCCGGTCCAGCCGAGTGGCCAGCCCCTCATCGACAAGGGAGACACGAGTGGCGCGCGGTGACAGTACGTGGTTGCTGACGTCCCACCCACGCCTTCGTGGTGAGTCCTCGGTGACCAGGGACCAGTCATGATGGAATCCGAGGCTGGCCCCGTGGTCGATCAGCCAGAGCTGTCCATGTGACCAGATCATGTTCGGGTTCTTCACCGTGCGGTCTGGATTCTGGACGAGTCCGTCGAGCCACACGACTTTCGATGCGAGTTCTGGCTCGATGCGTGCCACATCGGGCTGTTCAAAGCCCCGGACGTTCGACAAGAGTTGGAATCCGAGGTTGCGGCCGGTACTCCACCGAACGAGCTGCGCCAACTCCCAGTGCGGATTGTCGACGCCGATCTCCGCCGGCATGTCGATGAGCACGCGGGCGGGCACTGCCAATCCCAGCGCGTCAGCCAACGCGCCCACGATGATTTCGGCCACGAGGCTTGATGGTGCTTGAGCCGCACCGCGGAGCTTGGTGTAGAAGACGCCGGCGTCGGTGTCGATCAACACCGGCCACGAGCTGCCGCCCCGGTCGGCGCGAAGTACCCGGCGAGCTCGATACGTCTGCACCGCGAGAGGTGACGAGTCGAGCTACGGTGCGGCGCAGACGAAGTTGGCGGCCTCGTCCGTGCTGCCCGTCCCCTTGTATTTCGCGACTTGGGGGAACGGACACAAGGGCCGCGTCATCGGGGTCAGCCCGCTTCGGCCCGCGTTGCGTGACGCGGTGACCTGCGCCGGCGCCACGCCCTCCTCGCGCCAGCGTTCCATTGCGCCAAGGAAGTCCGCCTGATCGGGCCCCACTCCGCCGCCGCAGTGCGCCACACCCGGCAGCAGGAACAACCGCATCCAATCGTCCTGCGAGCCGCCCGACGCCTTCGCCGCCTGCGAGTAGTAGTTGATGGTGTTCTCGGGAGCGGGTCCCGGATCGGCCCATCCGTGCCACAACAGAAGCTTCCCGCCGCGTGCCTTGAACTTCGAAAGGTTCGGATCGCTCGCCTCGATGAAGCTCGCGTTCTTCAGCGTGAGCGCGAGGTCCTTCTCGAGATCGAAGGACATCGCATCCCAATTGGCATCGCGATGACCGACGAACCTCGGCATGTCGCCCCACAGCGGACTCACAGGCTTCCCGGCCACGGGGATACGCGCCGCCCATCCAGACTCGACGCCCGGCGAGCGCCCTGGATACGCCACCTGGCCGGACTTCGTCTTCACGGGCAAGTACAGCTGCCGTGCTGATTCGACCTCGCCGGTCGTCAGGCAGTCGGCCCCATCGCCAGCCTTGCAGGCCAGCGTGCCGGGATCGAACTTGCACGCACGCGGGTCGTTGATGATGTTGTCCTTGACGCCGTCGTTCGCGTCGCACGCGGCGGTTGCGGCGTTCGCGATGAGCGTCACCTTGTTCGGCGGGACGATGCGCTCGGGGTTCTTCAACATATGCACCTGCAACGCCGTCTGCGACACGTTGAGATGGACCATGTTGTAAACCGGCGCGCCGGCAACGATCGCGTCGAAGTCGTCGGGATAACGCTGCGCCTCCATCATCCCCTGCCGCCCACCAGTTGAGCAGCCCTGGTAGTACGAGAGGCGTGGCGGACGGTTGTAGAACGCACCGACGATCGTCTTCGACTGCACGGTCATCTCGTGCATGGCGCGATAGGCGAAGTCGATCAACTTGTCCTGACTGAGCGCGAACTGGGCGCCCGCGTCGGAGTGACCGGTGTCGTTCGAGGCTGCTGCGTATCCGCGGCGAAGACCTGCCGCAACCGCATCCAGCGAGATCGTTCCCGCCCATCCACCGTTGCCAACGGCCAGGAACTTCCCGTTCCAGTTCTCCGCGGGCAACCAGATCTCCATCTGGATCTGCGAGTCAGGCGATGGCGTCAGCGTCGCAGCCACCCGGCAGAACGCAGGCAGTTGTGCGAACAGCGCAGCGCCTCGTCCCGCGTTCGGCACTTTGAACGCGCCTGCAGCGACACGCTCGGAGCTGGTGACCGTGGCGTGCGGAAGCGCGAGCGACGCAAGCGACTCACATGACCGGCCGCTCGTCGATGCGGACGCAGCCGGTGCGCTGCGCTCACCAGCCGATTGCGCATGTGCCAGCGCAGTTCCGAGAACAGCAAGGGTGGCGGTGACAGCGACGATTCCAGCCTTCGTCATGCTTCGTTCCTTTCGGAGACAGTTCGCGGATTCTAGCGCGTTTTCTACATCTCAGTAGCGCTGCCGGGGCTCAAGCGACAGCGGTGTGACTGGGCCTTCGCTCCGGTTCGACCCCGCGGAAAAACGGCTCGTCCGTGCGCGGGCTGACGACGACGGCGACGGCTGTATCTGATCCGCGCGACCGTGAACAATCGTGTCGATACCGAGGTGCGCCGGACGTCAGTGGGCGAATCACTGCCGCCGCCGCCTCGCTGTGGTGCGAACGATTCGAGGCGACGCGTTATCGTTAGCACACTCGCCGGAAGACCCGATTTTCCACGCCGACGAACCGGGAGCCGCGCCCAGGCTCGCCTGGGTTCAACGACAGCCGCAGCCGCGATGCCGTGCCGTCCGAGGGATTTATAGTCGTGCCTTGAGATGATCGGCAAGGCGAAGCGCAAATGCGACGATCGTCAGCGTCGGATTGGCAAAACCCGCGGAACAGAATATCGACGACCCTGTCACGAACAAGTTATCGGTTCCATGAACACGGCCGTCAGCATCAGTGACACCCCAACGAGGATCGGCGTGCATTCGCGTGGTGCCCGAATGATGGTGCGCGTTCGGATCAGGCCTGAGCCCCGTGTTGATCTCCACCCGACCAAGGCCGCTGTCTTCCAATGCCGAGGCGATAACCATCCGGAGCCTCTGGAGATTCTCCTGTTCGCGCGCGCTCCAGCGCCAGAACAGGTCGACCCGCGGCGATCCGAATGCGTCCCGCGTTCGTGCGAGGAGCAGCCTGTTTTCGGGATTGGGCCGCTGCTCGAGGTTGATGAGGAGTTGAAAGGAGTCACAGGCGTCCGCCAGGTTTGCGTGCCGGGACCAGCCGTAGCCGCCGACGTACGGCTTCGACTTGATAAGGCGACGCACATGCCACGCGATTCGGGCAACCGATAAACGCGCCGGCGCAGCCTTCGGACGAGGCAGAAGTGTGATTGAAGCATTCGGCAGATCGAGTCGCCGCAGAGTCGGATCATCCACCGCAATCCGTCCCACAACGACAGTGCCGCCCCGTGCTGTATGCACGTCGAAGAAGGTCGCTTGCCGAAAGAGGTCGGGCGTGCGCGGATGGAGCGTCAGCGCGTAATCCCGCGGGTGCTCCATGAAACAGCGGCCGATCCAGGTGTCGCTGTCTCGATACTCTCGCGCGAAAGCAGCAGGAGCCGGGCGTTTTCGATCGCGCCAGCGGCCAGAACAAAGCACGAGGCCCGCGCCACGAACGGAGTTCCAGTCGAGGAGACACAGTTGGCCTCGATGACCTTCCTGCCGTCGTTGCTCATTCGGAAATGCAGCAGCGTGGCGTGACGGCACACACAGATGTTGCCGCTCGTCGCGAGTTCCTGCGGGTAAGTCTCGGTGAACAAGCGGCCACTGCCGCATTGATACACTCTCGCGCTGAGACGCGCGCTCTCGAGCGCGATGAGAGGATGTGTATCGTCCGCCCACGCCGCGCCGTCATATTCGAATGGACCCAAACTGCAAACCGTGTGTGCCCGTGGGTAGTAAGCTTCCAGATCGCGATAATTCAGCGGCCATTTCGTGTTGATGGCGTCCGGTGTTTCGGCGAAGTCGCGGGGATCGAGAGGCACGTACTTCGCGCCGTTTCCGCCCCCGACGCCCGTATTCCACATATGCGCAGTTCCGCCCACCTGGCGGCAACGGGTCTGGCGAAGGCCTGCGTATTCGGCGCCGATGACCGTGCCTTCGTTCAATTCCTGAATGCGGGTGTCGAAATTCAGTCCGCCACTTTCGATGATCGCGACCGTCGTTTTGCGGCCGATGAACTCACGCGCCAAAGTGATGCCCGCGGGCCCTGCGCCAACGATGCAGATCTCGGCATCGAGTACCGTCTTTGCCGCAAGGCGGTAAGCATCTACCTGCATGAGACTGTGACGGGAGCGATGCCGTAGCCAGTCAGGGGAAGTCCCATATAATCCAGCTCATTCCCCTTGATGCTTGAACGGGCCGTATCGGTCATCATTCCAACGAAACTGGCTGCTCGCCGGCGCGAACTCATCAGAAGAGCCGTCGACAGTGTGTTGGCGCAAGAGGGCGTTCGCGGTGTGCCCCTTATCGTCATCAACGGTCGGGAGCGCGATCCCGAGCTGGCCGCGGCCATTAGTGCGGACCGTCGACTCCGCGTGGCGACATTGGAGCACGCCGACCTCCCTGCCGCTCTGCACTGCGGGCGACGTATGGTCGATACCACGTGGTTCGCCGAACTGGACGACGATGATGTTCTGATGCCAGTCGCGCTGAGCACGCGTGTGCAGGCGCTGGAGAACGATCGCCAGTGCGACGCCGTCGTCACCAACGGCATTCGTCGCGGAATCGACGGTGACACGTTGCATTTCGTGGAGAACGTTTCCACTATCGAGGCCGACGCAGTTCGGGCCATGTTTCGGAACAACTGGCTGCTGCCTGGCTGCTGGCTGTGCCGAACCGAATCCGTTGGAGTCGAACTGTTCGAGGACATCCCCCGATTTCGTGAGTGCACCTACTTAGGCCTGCAATTTGCGACGCGCCTGCGCCTCAAGTTCCTCGACTGTCCAACCGTGATCTACCACACCGATACGCCGGAATCGGAGTCGAAGACAGAAGCGTATCGGCTCGGAGTGGCGGACGCCACGCGCCGATGCTGGCGCTGAACCTCCCGCCGGACGTGCGCGATTCGGTTCGGAGGCTGTTGGGGTCCGCCTGTCTGGGGAACGCCGACTACAACCTGCTGGAGAACGACATCAGTACCGGCGTGGCGCTGGTATCGCGAATCGCTTCGCGGTCCCGGCGCCTGGCGCCGCTCGCTGTTCGCCAGAAGGTTCGTGATGCCGCTGCTGAAGCGTCCATTCTAGATATGGCGACCGCACCGGCCACAGTGCTTCTTCTCGCGATCGACGCTGCAAATCCGCAGCTGCTGCAGCAGTGGGCGCATGACGGCACGCTGCCGCACATTGGGTCGCTGATGTCGCGAGGGCTGACAGGCCGGACCCGAAGCGTGCCGGGATTCTATGTGGGGTCGACGTGGCCCTCCTTCTATACGGGCGTCACGCCGGCACGCCACGGCTTTCACTACCTGACTCAACTCAAGCGGGGAACGTACGACTATTATCGCCCGGCGGACCAAGGAATCGTGAAGTGCGATCCGTTCTGGATCGATCTCAGCGACGCAGGTCGCCGCGTCGCCATCCTCGATGTTCCTCTGAGCCGCGTCGCCGACCGTCCGCTGAATGGCGTGCAGATCGTCGAATGGGGCAGTCACGATGCGGTCTTCGGATTCAACGCAACGCCGTCGCATGCGGCGGACGAGATACGCTCCCGGTTCGTTCACCCCGTGAGCGGGCCCTGCGATGGCGAGCGGAAGACAGCCGCCGATTACCGGGCCTTCACTGACCGCCTGGTCCGTGCCGTTCACGCCAAGACAGAGCTGACCAGGTGACTTCCTGGCGCAGGGCGGCTGGGACTTCTACATGCAGGTGTTTACGGAGTCGCATTGTGTCGGCCACCAATGCTGGCACCTTCACGACGTCAACCATCCAGCGCATGACCCGGCAGTGCTGGCCGAGATCGGTGACCCGCTGCGGACCGTGTACGCGGCAATCGACGCAGCCATTGGCGATGTCCTTGCCGACGCGGGTGACGCGTTCGTTTTGCTTCTGGACGCGCACGGAATGTCGCACGGCATGGAGCGAATTTCCTTCTTCAGGACATCCTTCTTCGACTTGGTGCAACCCAGCCGGTGAGTTCGCGGAGCGATCCGCGGAATGTCAGGTCGATCGTCACCGACAGCGCACGTTTGCTGTGGCGGCGGGTGCCGCCGTCGATACGCAATCCGTTGGCACCGCTGCGTGACGCTGTTGCCCAGGCTTTGACCGTCGGCGATGCATTGCCCACCGTTGACGCCGATCTCTCCTCCAGCTTTTGCTTCGTCGTGTTTAACGGGCTTGCGGTCAGTGGTATTCGCCTCAATCTGGTTGGGCGGGAACCGCAGGGGATCCTGGAACTGGCCCTCGTGCAGACGCCTTTTGCGATCAGTTGGGCGCCGAGTTGCTGAATATCGTCGACGAGCGCACCGGACGCCCCCTAATCCGGCGGGTCGTGCGAACGGGAGATCTCTACCAGGGGCCGTGCCTGGACGACCTGCCGGACCTTCTTGTGGAATGGAGCGACGAAGTACCCACCGGCAGTGTGAGGGTTGGCGGCGGAATCGGCGCGGCCGTCAGGGCGTCATCGGCAAAGATCGGGACTGTGGAGGGCGTCAATCAATACGGCAGGAGCGGCGAGCACCGGATCGGTGGTTTGTTCATTGCCGCTGCGCCGGGGATGCAGTCGGGGCGTCGCCGCGAGGTCTCGATCCTGGACTTCGCCCCGACGTTTGCGACGATGTTTGGCGTGGACGCGACTCGATTCGACGGTCAGGCGATTGAGGAGCTGCTCCATACGAGGCTGCCGATCGGTTGACCTCTCGCGCCCGACGGCTGCCCTGCGTTACCGAACCCGCGGATGGTGAATGCGCTAATCAACGACATTGAGCGTTGGGAGTCTGATTAGCTACTCGCGGCTCAGCCCC
>CAWDJA010000022.1:0-239454 GCA_963802485.1 uncultured Actinomycetota bacterium | reverse complement strand
GTCCGTCGCCGATGGGATGATGGCCCTGCACTACTACGACCGCGACCTGAACGGGCAGTTCCAGCTCGCGCTGGTCCCGCTCGGCTGGGACGCCGAGGGATGGCCCGAGCTGCGCTGGTGAGCCGTGCTGCGCTGGTGAGGAGAATGATGGAACGCAACTGGGCCGGCAACCTGACCTACCGGGCGCAGCAGGTCGTGCACCCGGCATCCGTCGACGAGCTGCGGGAGGTGCTCGCCGGCGACGGCCCGTTCCGGGTGCTCGGCACCCGCCACTCGTTCAACGACCTCGCCGACACCGACGGCACGCTGATCGCGACCGACGGGCTGCCGGTGCACGTCGACGTGTCGAGTGCGCCCGGCGCGGTTCGATTCAGCGGTGCGCCCCGCTACGGCGACCTCGCGCCGGTGCTGCAACGGCACGGCCTCGCGCTCGCCAACCTCGCGTCGCTGCCGCACATCTCGGTCGCGGGGGCCGTCGCCACCGGCACGCACGGCTCGGGCGACGGCATCGGCTCGCTCGCCACCGCGGTGCGGGGCATCGGCCTCGTCACCCCCGGCGGGGAGCCGCGCACCCTCGTGCGCGGGGACCCCGACTTCCCCGGCGCGGTCGTGAGCCTCGGCGCGCTCGGCGTGGTCACCTCGCTCGAGCTCGACGTCGAGCCGACCTACGACGTCGCGCAGACGGTGTTCGAGTCGCCCGCCTGGGACGCGATCCTCGCCGACCTCGACGCCGTGACGTCGCTCGGCACGAGCGTCAGCATCTTCACGCGGTGGTCGCGCACCGACGTCGCCGACCAGCTGTGGGTGAAGCAGCGGCTGCCGTTCGACACGGATGCCGCTGAGCGCCGCCGCGCGGTCGTCGACCGACTCGGCGCGCACGAGGCGACGCAGGCGCGGCATCCGATCATCGGCCTGCCGGCCGACGCGTGCACCGAGCAGCTCGGCGTGCCCGGACCGTGGTTCGAGCGCCTGCCGCACTTCCGGCTCGAGTTCACGCCCTCGGCGGGGGAGGAGCTGCAGTCGGAGTACCTCGTGCCGCGGGCCGACGCCGTCGCCGCGCTCGAGGCGGTGCGCGGGCTGGCCGATCGCATCGCACCGCTCCTGCAGGTGTGCGAGGTGCGCACGGTGCGGGCCGACGACCTGTGGCTGAGCGCGGCGTACGGTGCCGACGTCGTCGGACTCCACTTCACGTGGGTGCGCGACGAGCCCGCGGTGCGCGCGCTGCTGCCCGCGATCGAGGCCGCGCTGCCCGTCACCGCCCGTCCGCACTGGGGCAAGGTCTTCACGCTGCCGGGCGACGAGGTGCGGCGCCGGTATCCCCGGTGGGACGACTTCGCCGCCCTGCGCGCCCGGTTCGACCCCGAGCGCCGGTTCCGCAACGCGTACCTCGCGCGCCTCGGGCTCTGACTCAGGCCGGGGCGGCCGAGTCGGATGCCGCGGGCTCGATGCCGCGGGCTCGGATGCCGCGGGCGTCGTCGCCGCCGGACTCGGCCGCCGCGGCCTCCTCGACGAGCTGCAGCACCCGGGCCGCGACGCTCACGGCGATCGCCGCCGGCTCCTTCGAGCGGATGCCGTCGATGCCGATCGGGGTCGACACGCGGGCGAGGTCGTCCTCGCCGAGCCCGGCCCCGCGCAGCTCCTTCGTGAAGCGCGCCCACTTCGAACGGGAGCCGATGAGGCCGATCGAGCCGAGGCCGGGGGTGCGGAGCGCGGCCTCGACGATCGCGAGGTCCTCGACGTGGTCGTGGGTCATGACGAGCACGTGCGCACCGGCGGGCAGGTCGGCGAGCGCCGCCTCGGGCACCGGCAGCGGCCGCATCGTCACCGTCGCGACGGCGTCGGCGAAGGGGCCGCTCGCGCCGGGCGCTCCGATCCGGTCGGGCGCGAGCATCTCCGCCCGCGAGTCGACGAGCGTGAGCTCGATCGGCTGGCGCGACAGGATGCGCGCGAGCTCGAGCCCGACGTGGCCGATCCCGAAGATCGCGACCGCCGGCACGACCGGCAGGGGTTCCAGCAGCATGGTGACCTCTCCTCCGCAGCACTGCACGCCGTAGTCGGTGACCGCCTTGTCGCTCAGCGCGAGGGTGAGCAGCTCGGGTTCCGCGGTCGCATCCGCCAGCATCTCCCGGGCCCGGCTGGTCGCCGTCGCCTCGAGGTTGCCGCCGCCGACCGTGCCGAACAGCCCGTCGTGCCAGACCACCATCTTGGCGCCGCCGTTGCGGGGTGCGTGCCCTCGCACCATCGCCACCGTCACCAGCACGGCGGGCGTGCGCGACGCGCGCAGGCGCTGCACGGCGTCGACCCAGTCCATGGCCCCGCCCGACTACGAGTCCGAGGGCACGAGCGGTCGACGAACGCCGGCAGTGGCGCCGGCGGCAGCGCCGGCCGCGGCATCCGTGCCATCGCCCCCCATGGGGCTGCGGGCGGCCAGGATCGCGCGGAACGTCGCCTCGCCCGTCGCGGGCGAGCCCAGCTCGACGCTGCGACCCTCCGGTCCGAACGCGCCGACCGCCTCCCGGATCGCCTCGCGCACGCTGAACGCGAGCATGAGCGGCGGTTCGCCGACCGCCTTCGACCCGTAGACGGCGCCGTCCTCCGCGGCGTGCTCGAGCAGGCGCACGTTGAACACGTCGGGCATCTCCGAGAAGCTCGGCAGCTTGTAGGTGCTCGCCGACTGCGTGAGCAGCCGCCCGCGGCCCGGGCCGTCGCTCGTGTCCCAGCGCAGCTCCTCGAGCGTGAGCCATCCGGCACCCTGCACGAAGGCGCCCTCGACCTGGCCGAGGTCGATGATCGGCGAGAGCGAGTCGCCGACGTCGTGGAGGATGTCGACCCGCAGCATCCGGTGCGCCCCGGTGAACCCGTCGACCTCGACCTCCGTCGCCGCCGCCCCGTAGGCGAAGTACTTGAAGGGCTCGCCCTGCATCCGCTCGGTGTCCCAGTGCAGGCCCTCGGTGCGGTAGAAGCCCGCCGCCCAGAGCTGCACGCGCTGGTGGTACGCGGCCTCGGCGACCTGGGCGAACGTGAACCAGGGCCCGGATGCCCCGAGGCCGGCGACCCGCCCGCCCGAGAAGCGCACGTCGCGCTGGTCGACCTCGAGCATCCGCCCGGCGACGGCGGCCATGCGGTCGCGGATCTGCTCGCAGGCGTGCTTCACCGCGCCGCCGTTGAGGTCGGCGCCCGACGAGGCGGCGGTGGCCGAGGTGTTGGGCACCTTGTCGGTGCGCGTCGGGGCGAGCCGCACCGACTCGAGCGGCACGCCGAGTGCCGTGGCGGCGACCTGCAGCATCTTCGTGTGCAGGCCCTGGCCCATCTCGGTGCCGCCGTGGTTCACGAGCACCGAGCCGTCCTTGTACACGTGCACCAGGGCGCCGGCCTGGTTGTAGGCGGTCAGGGTGAACGAGATGCCGAACTTCACGGGCGTGATCGCGAGGGCCCGCTTCACGTCGTCGTGCTCGTGGTTGAACGCGGCGATGCGCGCACGACGGGCGTCGAAGTCGCTCGTGCGACGGAGCTCCTCCCAGATCGTCCGCAGCCGTTCGGCGTGGCGCACGGGCTGTCCGTAGGGGGTCGTCTGGCCGGGGAGGTAGAGGTTGCGCTCCCGGAGCGACGCCGGGTCGATGCCGAGCGCGGGCGCCGCGTGCCCGAGCACCTCCTCGATCACGAACATGCCCTGCGGCCCGCCGAACCCGCGGAACGCGGTCTGGGAGGTCTTGTTGGTCTTCGCGACGCGCCCCTGGGCCACGAAATGGGGGATCCAGTACGCGTTGTCGACGTGGCAGAGCGCGCGGCCCATCACGGGCTCGGAGAGGTCGAGGCTCCAACCCCCGTCGGAGGTGAGCGTCGTGGCGAGGGCGACGATGCGGCCGTCGTCGTCGAAGCCCGCCTTCCACACGACATGGAACGGATGCCGCTTGCCGGTCATCGTGAGGTCCTGCGTGCGGTTGAGCCGCAGCCGCACCGCGCGGCCGGTGAGCATCGCGCCGAGTGCGGCGATCGCCGCGAACCCGTGCGGCTGCATCTCCTTGCCGCCGAACCCGCCGCCCATGCGCAGCGCCTGCACCGTGACCCGGTTGCTCGGCAGGCCGAGCACGTGCGCGACGATCTCCTGCGTCTCGGAGGGATGCTGCGTGCTGCAGTCGACGAAGACCTGCCCCTCGGAGTCGACGCGAGCGAGCGAGGCGTGCGTCTCGAGGTAGAAGTGCTCCTGCCCGCCGATCTCGATGACGCCCTCGAAGACGTGGGGCGCCGTGGCGAGTGCGGCTTCCGGGATCGCCGCGACGCACCGTGCGGGGCGTGCCCTGGAACGAGCCCGCCTCGATCGCCTCGGGCACGGTGATGATCGACGGCAGCGTCTCGTACTCGACGCGCACGGCGGCGGCGCCGAGTCGAGCCGCTTCCGCGGTCTCGCCGAGCACCCACACGAGGGCGTGCCCGTGGAACATCGCCTCGCTGGGGAAGAGGGGCTCGTCGTGCTTGACGCCCGCGTCGTTGAGCCCCGGCACGTCGGCCGCGGTGAGCACCCGCACGACGCCGGGCACCTCGAGCGCCGGCGCGACGTCGAGCGTCACGAGGGCGTGCGCCTGCTCGGACTGCACGGGCCACGCGGTGAGCACGCCGCGCTCGCGAGCGGCGAGGTCGTCGGTGTACACGGCGTGGCCGGTGGCGTGCAGTGCGCCGCTCTCGTGCGGGGTGGGTCGTCCGACGACGGGGTCGACCGGGCGTGCGGCGAGCTCGCTCATGCCGGCACCCCCTCGGTCGTGAGCGGCGTGGAGCGGTGCAGCTTCAGCAGCGCCGTGCCGAGCATGAGCGAGCGGTACTCGGCGCTCGCGCGGTGGTCGGACATCGGGGTGCCCTCGGTGCCGAGCACGGATGCCGCGTCGCGGGCGGTCTCGAGGGTCCACGGTCGCCCGACGAGCACGGCCTCGGTGGCCCGGGCGCGGATCGGGGTCGCCGCGACGCCGCCGAGCCCGATGCGTGCGCCCGCGATGACGCCGTCGTCGAGGTCGAGCGCGAAGCCGACGGCGACGCTGGAGATGTCGTCGAATCGGCGCTTCGCGACCTTGTGGAAGGCGGACAGCCCGGCGAGGGGGAGCGGGATCCGGACCGCTCGGATGAGCTCGTCGGGCCGGCGCACGGTCTCGCGATAGCCCGTGAAGTAGTCGGAGAGGTCGACCTCGCGCTCGCCGTCGGCCGACACGAGCACGACTCGGGCCTCGAGCGCGAGGAGCGCCGGAGCGGTGTCGCCGATGGGCGAGGCGGTGCCGAGGTTGCCGCCGATCGTCGCGCGGTTGCGGATGAGCGGCGACGCGAACCGCGGGAACAGCTCGGCGAGCAGCGGCACCGCGCCGTCGAGGCGGTGCTCGATCTCCGAGAGCGAGAGCGCCGCACCGATCTCGATGCCGGCGTCGCCGATGTCGAGCGTGCGCAGCTCCGGCAGCCGCTCGATCGCGATCGAGAGCGATGCGCGCGTCCCGCGGAGGTTCACGTCCACGCCCCAGTCGGTGGTGCCGGCGACCACCATGGCGTCGGGCTCGTCGCGTATGAGGCCGAGCGCCTCGTCGAGCGACGCCGGGCGCACGAACCGCCCGTCGGGGCCGTCGAGCCGGGTCGCCACGACGTCGGGGGCGGGACGGGAGCGCCGCTCGGCGAGCGGATCGCCGGCCTCGGGCTCCCCGAGGGCGTAGGCGGCATCCCGGATCGGCCGGTAGCCGGTGCACCGGCACAGGTTGCCGCTCAGCGCGTGCAGGTCGAAGCCGTTGGGGCCGTGGTGCGCGTCGGCGCGTCCGTCGACGGTGGCGACCGCATCATCCGGCTGCGGCTCCGCCGCGCCGCCCGCCGCGCGGCCCGCCCGGTAGAACTCGCCCGCCATGCTGCAGGCGAAGCCGGGCGTGCAGTAGCCGCACTGCGAGCCGCCGGCCTCCGCGAGGCGTGCCTGCACGGGGTGCGGCGCCTCGGGGCTTCCGAGGCCCTCGGCCGTCACGAGCTCCTGCCCGTCGAGGGCCGCGACGGGCACCAGGCAGGCGTTGACCGCCGTCCACTGCGTGCCGCCGCGATCGTCGGGCATCGCGAGCAGCACGGCGCAGGCGCCGCACTCGCCCTCGGCGCACCCCTCCTTGCACCCGGTCAACCCGATCCCGCGCAGCCAGTCGAGCGCGGTCGCCTGCGCCGACACGCCGTGCAGCGGGTGTCGTCGCCCGTTGACCATCACGCCGATGTGATCCATTCGCACTCCTTGGTTTCGGAGTCTACGCCGCCGTCTTCCCGGCGATCCGGTTACGCCGTGGGCGCATCTGCGCCAAGATGAGGACAGCGTGTGGAGCATGAAGCCCGGAAGGGAGCGGCAGCCGCATGACCATCGAGATCGCCCGTGACATCGAGGTCCCGGGCGGCGAGGAGATCCTCACCGAGGAGGCGCTCGCCTTCGTGGAGGAGCTGCACCACCGGTTCGATCCCCGCCGTCGCGACCTGCTCGTCGCGCGGGCACGACGCCGCGAGCGGATCGCCCACGGGGAGCACCTCGACTTCCTGCCCGAGACCGAGGAGATCCGCACCGGCGACTGGCAGGTGCCGCCACCGCCCCCGGCGCTCACCGACCGCCGGGTGGAGATCACCGGCCCGGCGTCGCCGGCGAAGATGGCGATCAACGCACTGAACTCGGGGGCCCGCGTGTGGCTCGCCGACATGGAGGATGCCTCGTCGCCCACGTGGGCGAACGTCGTCGGCAGCGTGCTCGACCTGCGCGATGCGGCCCGCGGCACGCTCGCGTACACCTCGCCCGAGGGCAAGGCCTACGCCCTCCGCGCCGACGTGCGCCGCCCGACCGTGGTCACGCGGCCGCGCGGGTGGCACCTGCCCGAGAAGCACGTGCTCGTCGACGGGGAGCGGGGCTCGGGTTCGCTCGTGGACTTCGGCCTGCACTTCTTCCACACCGCCCGGCAGCTCATCGACAACGGCGATGGGCCCTACTACTACCTGCCGAAGCTCGAGAGCCACCTCGAGGCGCGCCTGTGGAACGACGTGTTCACGTTCGCGCAGGAGTCGCTCGGCATCCCGCGCGGCACCGTGCGCGCCACGGTGCTCATCGAGACGATCCCCGCCGCCTTCGAGATGGACGAGATCCTGTTCGAGCTGCGCGAGCACGTGTCGGGCCTGAACGCGGGCCGCTGGGATTACCTGTTCAGCCTCATCAAGGTCTTCCGCGACGCCGGACCCGAGTTCATCGTGCCCGATCGGGCCGACGTGCAGATGACCGCCCCCTTCATGCGCGCGTACACCGAGCTGCTCGTGAAGACCTGCCATCGACGCGGTGCGGTGGCGATGGGCGGCATGGCCGCGTTCGTGCCCAACCGCGCCGACCCCGAGGCCACGGCGGTCGCCTTCGAGAAGGTGCGCGCCGACAAGACCCGCGAGGCGAACGACGGCTTCGACGGCTCATGGGTCGCGCATCCCGATCTCGTCCCGGTGTGCCGCGAGGTGTTCGACGGCGTGCTCGGCGACCGGCCCAACCAGCTCGACCGGCAGCGGCCGGAGGTCGAGGTGACGGCCGCACAGCTCCTCGACGTCGCCTCCGCGGGCGGAGCGGTCACCGAGGCGGGCCTGCGCACGAACCTCTCGGTGGGCGTCGCCTACACCGCGGCCTGGCTCGCGGGCAGCGGGGCGGTGGCGCTGCACAGCCTCATGGAGGACGCCGCCACCGCGGAGATCTCCCGCTCCCAGGTGTGGCAGCACCTGCGCCACGACGTGGTGCTCGCCGACACCGGGATCACCATGACGCCCGAGCTCGTGCGCGCGGTGCTCGACGAGGAGGTCGAGCAGCTTCGCGCCGAGACGACTCCCGAGCGCTTCGCCGCCTACACCGAACCGGCAGCTCGCCTCATGGCCGAGTTCTGCCTGGCCGACGAGTACGTCGACTTCCTCACGCTGCCCGCGTACGAGCTGCTGGAGTGAGCGTGCGCGCCGCCCTGTCCGCCGTCGTGCTCGCCGCGATCGACGCCCGTCTCGCGTCGACCGATCGGCTGCTGGCGCACGCCTACCCGGGCGACGACGGCACGCGCCAGCCGGTGCACACCGTCTACGTGCCCGCCGACCGGTACACGCCCGAGCTGGTGATCCAGTGGGGGCGGGCGGCGCGCCAGGCCGCTGCCGGAGCGGGCGGCGTGGAGGCGCTCGCCGTCGACGTCGGCATCGCACCCGATGTCGCCGCAGCCGTGGCTCCCCTCGTGGAGCAGAAGCTCGCACGGGAGCCGATCGAGGACCTGCGGATCGACTTCGAGGACGGCTACGGCGACCGCGGCGACCACCTCGAGGACGCCGACGCCGTGCGTGCGGCCAAGCGCGTCGCCGCCGCGACCGGCGCCAACTTCGCCCCGCCGTTCATCGGGATCCGCTTCAAGTCGTTCGAGGCGCCGACGCGGGCTCGCGGCATCCGCACGCTCGACCTGTTCCTGACGACGCTCATGGATCAGGGTGGGCTGCCCGACGGCCTGATGCTCACGCTGCCGAAGGTGTCGACCGTCTCGCAGGTGGAGGCGATGGTCGACGCCGCCGAGGCGCTCGAGCGGGCGCACGGCCTGCCGCACGGCCGCCTCCGATTCGAGGTGCAGGTGGAGACCCCGCAGCTCGTGCTCGGCGCCGACGGCGACGCGCCCGTGGCCCGGCTCGCGCTCGCCGCGGCCGGCCGCATCACGGGACTGCACTACGGCACCTACGACTACAGCGCTGCGGTCGGGATCGCGGCGCCGTACCAATCGCTCGACCATCCGGCGGCCGACCACGCGAAGAACGTCATGCAGGTGGCGGTCGCGGGCACCGGCATCCGCCTCTCCGACGGCTCGACGAACATCCTGCCGGTCGGCGATCGTGCACCGGAGGCGTGGCGGTTGCACGCCCGGCTCGTGCGCCGCTCGCTCGAGCGCGGGTTCCCGCAGGGGTGGGACCTGCACCCGGCGCAGCTGCCCACTCGGTTCCTCGCCACGTACGCGTACTACCGCGATGGCTACCCCGAGGCATCCGCCCGCCTGCGCCACGTGCACGACCGCACCTCCGGCGCGGTGCTCGACGAGCCGGCGACGGTGCGGGCGCTCGCCGGGTTCGTCCGCCGCGGCGTGCAGTGCGGTGCGATCACCGTTGGCGGAGGTCGCCGCCGACACCGGCTTCGACGAACGTGCGCTCGCCGCCTTCGCGACCCCGAGGCGCACGACGCCATGAGCGGATGCCGCGGCGCACGCGGCACGGACGAGGAGGTCCCATGAGCTACTACACCCCGCCGGGCGGACTGCCCGCGCAGACGGAGCTGCTCACCGATCGCGCGATCGTGACCGAGGCGTACACGGTGATCCCGAAGGGCGTGCTGCGCGACATCGTCACGAGCAAGCTGCCGGGCTTCACGAGCACCCGGTCGTGGATCCTCGCCCGCCCGATCGCGGGATTCGCGACGACCTTCGCCCAGCTCATCGTCGAGATCGCGCCGGGTGGCGGCGCCGAGCGACCCGAGCCGGAGGAGGGCGTCGAGGGCGTCGTGTTCGTCACGACCGGCGAGCTCACGCTGACGCTCGCGGGGGAGCGGCACGTGCTCGCGCCCGGCGGGTACGCGTACCTCGCCGCGGGCGATGCGTGGTCGCTCGCGAACGACGGCGACGAGCCCGTGAGCTTCCACTGGATCCGCAAGGCGTACGAGCCGGTCGAGGGCATCGCCGTCCCGGCCTCGTTCGTCACGAGCGACGCCGACGTCGCGCCGAGGGCGATGCCCGACACCGACGGCGCGTGGGCGACGACCCGGTTCGTCGACCCCGACGACCTCGCGCACGACATGCACGTGAACATCGTGACGTTCCAGCCCGGCGGGTCGATCCCGTTCGCCGAGACGCACGTGATGGAGCACGGCCTCTTCGTGCTCGAGGGCAAGGGCGTCTACCGGCTCAACGGCGACTGGGTCGAGGTCGAGGCGGGCGACTTCATGTGGCTGCGCGCGTTCTGCCCGCAGGCCTGCTACGCGGGCGGCCCGGGTCCGTTCCGCTACCTGCTCTACAAGGACGTGAACCGCCAGGTGCGGCTCACCGATCCGAGCACCGGGAGGGCCGCGAGCCGATGGGGGTGAGCGAGCGGATGCCGCAGGCGGGCGAGCCGGCGGCATCCGGACCCCACGACCTCGTGGTCGCCGGCGAGCGGGTGCTCGTCGACGGCGAGTTCATCCCCGCCGAGGTCGGCGTGCGCGGCGGCGTCATCGTGCGGATCGCGCCGCTCGGCTCGGGACTCCCCGCGGTGCGCACCGTGCGGCTCGCCGACGACGAGGTGCTGATCCCGGGGCTCGTCGACACCCACGTGCACGTCAACGAGCCCGGCCGCACCGAGTGGGAGGGCTTCGCGACGGCCACGCGCGCGGCCGCCGCCGGCGGCGTCACGACCATCGTCGACATGCCGCTCAACAGCATCCCGCCGACGACCTCGGTGGCGGCGCTCGAGGCGAAGCGCGCCGCCGCCCGCGGAGCCGTCTGCGTCGACGTCGGCTTCTGGGGCGGCCTCGTGCCCGGCAACGAGGACGACCTGCTGCCGCTCGTCGCGGAGGGCGTGTTCGGGTTCAAGTGCTTCCTCGTCGACTCGGGCGTCGACGAGTTCCCGCCCGTCACCGCCGATGAGATGGAGCGGGCGATGGCGGTGCTCGCCGAGGCCCGATCGATGCTCATCGTGCACGCCGAGGACGCGTCGCTGATCGACGCGGCGCCGCATCCGCACAGCCGCGAGTACGCCGACTTCCTCGCCTCCCGGCCACGGGTGGCCGAGCACGTCGCGATCTCCGCGGTGATCGAGGCCGCTCGCCGCACCGGTGCGCGCGCGCACATCCTGCACCTCAGCTCGGCGGATGCGCTCGGGTCGATCGCCTGGGCGAAGCACGACGGCGTGCGACTCAGCGTCGAGACCTGCCCGCACTACCTCGTGCTCGCCGCCGAGGACGTCGCACCGGGCGCGACGGCGTACAAGTGCTGCCCGCCCATCCGCGAGGGGTCGAACCGCGACGAGCTCTGGCGCGGGCTCGCGTCCGGGGTCATCGACTTCGTGGTGTCCGACCACTCGCCGGCCCCGGCCTCATTGAAGCTGGCGGGCGACGGCGACTTCGCCGAGGCGTGGGGCGGCATCGCCTCGCTCCAGCTCGGCCTGCCGATCGTCTGGACCGAAGCGCGGCACCGCGGCATCCCGCTGGCCAAGGTCGTCGAGTGGATGTCGACCGCGCCGGCTGCCCGCGTCGGGCTCGCGTCGAAGGGCGCGATCGCCGAGGGGTTCGCGGCCGACCTGGCCGTGGTCGCTCCCGACGAGGCGTTCACGGTGGATGCCGCGGCGCTCGAGCACCGGCATCCGATCACGCCGTACGACGGCCGCGAGCTCGTGGGCGTGGTGCGGGCGACCTACCTCGCCGGCGAGCCGGTGGATCGCGCGGTTCCCCGCGGACGGCTGCTGCGGCGGGCAGAATCGGAGGGTGGGCCGGGCGATGTCGCTTGACGCGTTCAACGGGGCCGATCGCGACGAGGCGATCGCCATGCTGCGGCCGTGCCTCGACATCGATCGCTGGTGCGCGGAGCTCGCCGACGGGCGACCCTACGGCTCCGTCGACGAGGTCGTGGCGTGGGCCGAGGCCGCCGCGGCGCCGTTCACTCCCGAGGAGATCGAGGGCGCCCTCGCGCATCACCCGCGCATCGGCGAGCGTCCGGCGGGCAGCGGCGCCGAGGCGACCATGTCGCGGGCCGAGCAGTCGGGCGTCGACCCGGCGGATGCCGAGGTGGCGGCCGCGCTCGCCGCCGGAAACCTCGCCTACGAGCAGCGGTTCGGCCGCGTGTTCCTCATCCGGGCGGCGGGCCGGTCGGCCGCCGAGATCCTCGCCGCGCTCACCGAGCGCCTCGGGCACACGCCCGAGGAGGAGGAGCCCGTCGTCGCCGACCAGCTGCGCCAGATCGCCGTCCTCCGACTGAAGGGACTCCTCGCATGACCATCTCCCGGATCACCACGCACGTGCTCGACGCCACCACCGGACGCCCGGCGGTCGGCGTCGCGGTCGAGCTGTACGCCCGTACCGGCGACGCGTGGTCGTCGATCGCGGTCGGGGCCACCGACGCCGACGGGCGGATCTCGACGCTGGGACCCGACGAGCTGGCGCCGGGGGAGTACCGGCTCCGGTTCGACACCGGCGCGTACTTCCGGGCGCTGGGCGCCGACACGTTCTACCCCGAGGTCGTGCTCACCGTGCTCGTCGCCGACGACGGCCGTCACGTGCACGCGCCCCTGCTGCTGAGCCCGTTCGCCTATTCGACCTATCGAGGGAGCTGAGCCATGACCGAGCCCGCCATCGTCCTCGGACCGAACCAGTACGGCAAGGCGGAGGTGCGCGTCGTGAAGGTCACGCGCGACACCGCCCGGCACGAGATCGACGACCTCAACGTCACGTCCCAGCTCCGGGGCGACTTCGCCGCGGCGCACCTCGCGGGCGACAACGCCCACGTGGTGGCCACCGACACCCAGAAGAACACGATCTTCGCGTTCGCCCGCGACGGCATCGGTTCGCCCGAGGCGTTCCTGCTGCGCCTGGCCGACCACTTCACGGGCGCCTTCGACTCGGTCTCGGGCGGCCGCTGGGAGGCGGAGCGATTCGCCTGGCAGCGCATCCGCGTCGGCGACGCCGAGCACGACCACGCCTTCGTGCGCAGCGGCGAGGAGGTGCGCACCGCGCTGGTGATCGCCGACGGCGCCGAGCGCCACGTCATCGCGGGCCTCAAGGAGCTCACGGTGCTGAAGACCACCGAGTCGGGGTTCGAGGGCTACCCGAAGGACCGGTACACGACCCTGCCGGAGACCCGCGACCGCATCCTCGCCACGGATGTCGCGGCGCGCTGGCGCTACGGACGCACGGAGGTCGACTACGACGGTGCCTACGCGAGCGTGCGCGCCCTGCTCCTGGAGGCGTTCGCCGAGAAGTACTCCGCGGCCCTGCAGGCGACGCTCTTCGACATGGGCAGCCGCGTGCTCGAGCGCCACCCCGAGATCGCGGAGATCCGCTTCTCGATGCCGAACAAGCACCACTTCGTGGTGGACCTCTCGCCCTTCGGCCTCGACAACCCGAACGAGGTGTTCTTCGCGGCCGACCGGCCCTACGGCCTGATCGAGGCGGCGGTGCAGCGCGAGGGCGTCGAGAGCCCGGCCGTGGCGTGGGAGGGCATCGCGGGGTTCTGCTGACCCCGCGCCCTCCCTGCCTCCCTCACCCAGCGTGCTCCGCCCCTCCCACCCTCGCCTCCCCCTCCGCCCCCCGCCCTCCCCGCCCTTCCGAATTGCAGGAACTTCCGACCGCCCACGGCGTGTCATCACCGCGACACGCCGCCGCGGCATCCGAAGTTCCTGCATCTCGGAGGCACCGACCGCCACTCCTCCTCCCATGCCCGCACCGGATCGGCTTCGTTCCGCGTGATGCCCGTTCGACCGGAGACCGCGCCGCCCGCCCGGCATGCTCGTCGCCATGCCCGACCTCCTCCGCGAGCTCGCCCGCCTCGGCCACGTCGCGCGGGTCGCGACGCTGCGCGCTCGAGGCTTCTCGCAACCCGCCCTGCGCGCCGCGCTCGTAGCGGGGCTCGTCCTGCGGCCCCGACACGGCTGGATCGCATCCCCGCTCGCGGATCGGGATCAACTCCGCGCGATCGCCGTCGGGGGCCGCATCGGATGCGCGTCCGCCCTGCGCCGATACGGAATCTGGTCGGGCGTCGACGATGCACTCCACCTTCAGGTTCTGCGCACGGCGTCGCGCCTCGCCCCGGCAGCCGAGACGCTCGATCCGGCGAACGTCGGTGTGTGGCATCCGTCAGTACCGCCGGCGAAGCGCCGCGACCGCTTCGTACGTCTCGCATCGGATGCCCCGGTGCGCGTGCACTGGACTCGAGAACACTCGCCACGAGATGCGCTCGACTGGATCGTCTCGCCGCAGTCCGCGCTCGCGACGGCCGCCCGCTGCTTGGACGCCGAGCACGCGAGCGCGGCGATCGACTCCGCGCTGCACGAGCGCGTGCTCACCCGACGCGAGGTCGACGAGGTGCTGGCGTCCCTCCCCGATCGCAGCGCCGCACTCGTCGATCGCTTCACCGGCCGACCGGAGTCGGGCGTCGAGAGCCTGTTCGTCCGGAGGATCTCAGGTGCGGGGTACCACGTCGAGCCCCAGGTCGATCTCGCCGGGTTCGGCCGATACGACGGCGTGATCAACGGATGCGTGCTCTTCGAGGTCGACGGTCGCGCGTTCCATTCGGGGTCCGACTCGTTCTTCGCCGACCGCGACCGCACGCTCGTCGGCCAGGTCTTCGGCGTCCCCGTGGTCAGGCCGAGTGCGCGGCACGTGCTCGAGGACTGGCCGATCACCCTCGCCGCCGTGGCCCGCACGGTCGCGGATGCCGAGATCGTGCGACGTCACCGCCGCCTGCCGCCGATCTCGGGCTGATCGCCGCGGGCCACGGCGCTGCTGCGCACCGCCCCGCCGCTCGAATTGCAGGAAGAAACGCCGTCCAGCACCCCAGATGACGGGCGACGCGCCGCCCCGCGAGCCCGACTTCCTGCATTCCTGATCGGCAGCCCCCGGCGGATGCCGCGACCAGCCCCGAGGCCACGGACATCTCGTTCGGAATCCATCGCATGCCCGGACGCCCCGCCATCGACGCGCCGGGGGCATCGCGATAGCGTCGACCCATGCGGATCCTCCTCGTCGGCGCCGGAGGCGTCGGAGATGCCATCGCCAAGATCGCGGCCCGCCGCGACTTCTACGAGCTCATCGTCGTGAGCGACTACGACGAGGGCAGGGCGACGCGAACGGTCGACTGGATCCGCGCGAAGCACGGCGACGACGTCGCCGCCCGATTCGCCACGGCGCAGATCGACGCGTCGGATCCCGACGTCGTGGCATCCGTCGCCCGCGAGCACGGCGCGACCCACGTGATGAACGCCGTCGAGCCGAAGTTCGTGCCGTCGATCTTCGCGGGCGCCCTCGCCGCCGGGGCGGACTACCTCGACATGGCGATGAGCCTGTCGGAGCCCCACCCGACCGACCCCCACGCGCAGACCGGGGTGAAGCTCGGCGACGACCAGTTCGCGCAGGCCGGGGACTGGCAGGCCGCCGGCCGCCTCGCGCTGGTGGGCATGGGCGTCGAGCCCGGCCTCTCCGACGTGTTCGCGCGCTACGCCGCCGACCACCTGTTCGAGCTGGTCGACGAGCTCGGCGTGCGCGACGGCGCCAACCTCGTCGTCACCGACGACGAGGGCAACGAGATCTTCGCGCCGTCGTTCTCGATCTGGACCACGATCGAGGAATGCCTCAACCCGCCCGTGGTCTGGGAGAAGGACGCCGGGTGGTTCACGACCCCGCCGTTCAGCGAGCCCGAGGTGTTCGAGTTCCCCGAGGGGATCGGCCCGGTCGAGTGCGTCAACGTCGAGCACGAGGAGGTGCTCCTCATGCCGCGCTGGGTCGACGCGAGGCGGGTCACGTTCAAGTACGGCCTCGGCGAGGAGTTCATCAACGTGCTGCGGGTGCTGCACCTGCTCGGGCTCGATTCGACGACGCCGGTCCGAGTGCGCTCGAAGAACGGCCCCGTCGAGGTCGCTCCCCGCGACGTCGTGGCCGCGGCACTCCCCGATCCCGCCACGATCGGCCCGAGGATGACCGGCAAGACCTGCGCGGGCCTGTGGGTCACGGGCATCGGCACCGACGGCGGGCCGCGCGAGGTGTACCTGTACCACGTCGCCGACAACGAGTGGACGATGGCCGAGTACGAGTCGCAGTGCGTGGTCTGGCAGACGGCGCTCAACCCCGTCGTGGCGCTCGAGCTGCTGGCGACCGGCGTGTGGACGGGCAGCGGCGTGCTCGGGCCCGAGGCGTTCGACGCCGCCCCCTTCCTCGACCTGATGGCCCGGCCCGAGTCCGACGGCGGCTACGGCCAGCCGTGGGGCATGGAGGACCGGCTGGCGTGACCGCCCTGTCGCACGAGGTGGCGGCGCCGGTCGTGGCCGACGCCATCGCCGCCGCGGATGCCGCGGACGCCCGCGCGGGCATCCGCACCCGTGCCGCTCGCACCGACGAGCTCGACGGCGTGCTCGCCCGGTTCGCGTCCACCTGGGGCGACGGCCGCGGACCCGACCGCGCGACGCTGCAGGCGCTCGCGCACGCGGGCAACACCGTGCTCGTCGCCGTCGACGATGGGGCGGATGCCGCCGAGCCGCCCGTCGGCGCGACCCTCGGCTTCCTCGGCTGGTCGGGCGGCGTGCACCTGCACTCGCACATGAACGCCGTCGACCCGGCGACCAGGGGCCGCGGCGTCGGCGTCGCGCTGAAGCTCCGCCAGCGGGCGGTCTGCCTCGAGCACGGCGTCACCGAGATGCGCTGGACCTACGACCCGCTCATCCGGCGCAACGCGCGCCTCAACCTCGTGCGGCTCGGCGCGGAGGTGGTGGCGTTCCTGCCCGACTTCTACGGGGAGCTCCGCGACGCGATCAGCGGCACCGATCGCAGCGACCGCTTCGAGGTGCGCTGGCGCTTGGATTCGCCGCGCACCGCTCGAGCGCTCGCGCGCGGGCCGCAGCCCGAGTGGCACCCCGAGGGCGGCCTCGACCTGGTGGACGACTTCGAGCACGTGCGCGCCGAGGATCCCGAGGTCGCCGAGCGACTGCGCGCGGCCTCCCGTGAGGCGTTCGCCGCCCTCGGGGCCGACCCGGGCCTGCGGGTCGAGCTCGACGCAGGCGGGGACTACGTGTTCACCCGCGACGACCCCGACCGGGAGGCCTGATGAACGACACGACCGACACGACCGACACCGACCGCCGTGCCCACGATCGAGCGCATCGAGCTGCATCGCCTCGAGGTGCCCCTCGTGCGGCCGTTCGAGACCTCCTTCGGGCGCGAGACCGTGCGCGAGGTGCTCCTCGTGCACGTCGTCACCGATGCGGGCGACGGCTGGGGCGAGTGCGTCGCCGGTCGCGACCCGTTCTACTCGGGCGAGTACGTCGCCGGTGCGGCATCCGTCATCGAGCACTACCTCGGCCCGGCGCTCCTCGGCGCGCACGGCCGGCACGCCCGGCCGCCCCGGCCGCACGCGGCTCCGGATGCCGCCGGCCCGGCGTCGACCGAGGGACCGGGATCACGCGGCGCAACCGTGCCCCTCGCGGCATCCGTGGCCCCGACGCTCGCGTTCGTCGCGGGCCACCGGATGGCCAAGGGGGCGCTCGAGGCGGCCGTGCTCGACGCCGAGCTGCGCGCCCAGGGCCGCTCGATGGGCGAGCTGTTCGGCGCCGAGCGGGAGTGGGTGGACTGCGGCGTCTCGGTCGGCATCGCGCCGACCCTCGAGGAGCTCCTCGACGAGGTCGCGGGCTACGTCGAGGAGGGCTACCGGCGCATCAAGCTCAAGATCAAGCCCGGCTGGGACCTCGTGCCGGTCGGGGCCGTGCGCGAGGAGCTCGGCCCGCGCGGGCTGCTCCAGGTCGACGCGAACACGGCGTACACCGCCGACGACATCCCGCTGCTCGCCCGCCTCGACGCGTTCGACCTGCTGCTCATCGAGCAGCCCTTCGCCGAGGAGGACATCGCCACGCACGTGCGCCTCGCCCAGGCGTGCACGACGCCCGTGTGCCTCGACGAGTCGATCCTCGACGCGTCCGTCGCCGTCGACGCGATCGAGCGCGGCGCGACCTCGATCGTGAACATCAAGCCCGGACGCATGGGCGGCTACCTCGAGGCACTGCGCGTGCACGACGCGTGCCGTGCCCTCGACGTGCCCGTGTGGTGCGGCGGCATGCTCGAGACCGGCGTCGGCCGCGCGGCGAACGTCGCGCTCGCCGCCCTGCCCGGGTTCACGCTGCCGGGCGACACGTCGGCGTCGTCGCGCTACTTCGCCGAGGACCTCACCGAGCCGTTCGTGCTGGGCGACGGCGAGCACCGCGGGCAGCTGCGGGTGCCGGATGCCCCGGGCACGGGCGTCACCGTGCGCGAGGACGCTCGTGCGGGAGTGGGCCGGCGCGGCGCCCGTGGTGCTCGCCCGCTGACCGCCGTTCAGCGAACCGTGAGGGTGAGCGCGAGCTCGCCGATCGCCGCCGCCGAGTCCGCGAGTCGCGGGTCGTCGTCGAGCGTGAACCACGTCGACGAGAGCGCGCACCACGCCACGAGCCAGTCGGCGAGCCGTGCCGGGTCGAGGCCCGTCGCGTCCACGACGACCCCGAACTGCCGGTCGAGCCGACCCGGTCGGAGCGCCCACTCGTGCGACGGGTTGCACAGCAGGTTGCCGTAGTCGAAGGCGGCCTCGCCGAGCAGGCCCTTCGGGTCGATCGCGAGCCACCCGCGCTCGCCGAAGTCCAGCACGTTCCCGTGGTGCAGGTCGCCGTGGAGCACGACGGGCTCGCGGGGCTCGTCGAGGAGGGCGGCGGCCACGTCGGCGCCCCGGCGATGGAAGTCGCCGAGCCCGTCGGCGTTGGCGAACAGGTGGCGGAACCAGGTCGGCAGGTCGATGAGCTCGGGCGGGTCGTCGGCGGCGAGCACGTCGGCGGAGGCCCGGTGGATGCGGTCGGCCGCGTCGCAGATGACGCGCGTGGCCTCGTCGTCCTCGCCGGTCTCCGCCATGCGGACGAGGTCCCGGCCCCCGGTCGCCCGCTCCAGCAGCATCGCGGCGCCATTGCGCTGGAGGACGCGGGCGGCGCCGTGCCCGTCGAGCGCGGCGAGCAGGTCGGCGCCGCGCTCCTCCTCCCCGGTGTGGGCGAGCTTGAGCATCGCCGGCTCGCCGAGCTCCGTGAGCACGGGCATGAGCGTGCTCGACGCGGTCGTCCTCTGGTCGCCGTCGGGGCGCAGGCGCCACCGTCGCAACCAGGCGGCCTCCCCGGCGTGGCCGGGATCCACGGGACCGAGGTCGCTCACGGGCGGGTCCACTCCCTGCCGGCCCACGGGTCGTAGTCGGCCTCGAGGGCCTCCTGCGCCGGCCGCTGCGCCTCGGGCACGTGCTGCAGGTTCACGCGGATGCGGTACCAGAGGGAGCTCGACCCGCGCATGCCGTCGACGAGCACGTCGGCGGGCTGCAGCAGCGGCACGACCTCGGGATGCTTCGCCTGCCAGCGTTCGAGCGCCTCGAGCGCCTCGGGCTTCGTCTTCGTGCGTGCCACCTCGATGAGCGGCATCGTCGACTGCCGGCGGCCGGAGCCGTCGGACGACTTCGGCGGCTTCTCGGCCGGCCCGAGCTCCTCGGCGAGGCGCAGCAGGCCGTCGAGGCCGCCGACGGCGTCGTCGATGCCCGCCGCGGGGTCGCCGCGCTCCGCGAAGCGCTCGAGCACGGTCGAGACGGTGAATCGCTCGGGGTGGCTGCCGCGCACCTCGTCCCAGTCGAGCGGCGTCGAGACGCGCGCGTCGGGAAGGGGGCGGATCGAGTACGCGGAGGCCACCGTCCGGTCCTTGGCGTTCTGGTTGAAGTCGACGAACACGCTCTCGCCGCGCTCCTCCTTCCACCAGCGTGCGCTGGCGAGGCCCGGGGCGCGCAGCTCCACCTCGCGGGCGAGGGTCTCGGCGGCGAGCCGCACGTCGCGGTACGTCCAGCGCGGCTCGATGCGCACGGAGATGTGCATGCCGCGGGATCCGGAGGTCTTCGGCCAGCCGACGAGCCCGTGGTCGGTGAGCACCTCGCGGGCCACCATGGCCACGTCGACGATCTGGCTCCAGTCCACGCCCGGCATCGGGTCGAGGTCGACGCGCAGCTCGTCGGGGTGGTCGAGGTCCTCCGCGCGCACGGGGTGCGGGTTGAGGTCGATGCAGCCGAGGTTCACGACCCAGGCGAGGGCGGCGGCATCCCGCACCACCACCTCCTCCGCCGAGTTGCCGGAGGCGTAGTGCAGCGTCGCGGTCTCGATCCACTCGGGCCGCTTCTCGGGCGCGCGCTTCTGGAAGAACGCCTCCTGCGAGATGCCCTTCACGAATCGCTTCAGCACCATCGGCCGCCCGCCGGCGCCGCGGAGGGCGCCGTCGGCCACGCTCACGTAGTACCGCACGAGGTCGAGCTTGGTGAGCCCGGGCTCGGGGAACACGACCTTGTCGGGGTTGCTCACGCGCACCTCGCGACCATCGATCTCGAGGAGCTCGGCGCTGTCCTTGGCGGGACTCACGGTTTCACCCTAGGTCGGCCCGCAGCGGAATGGGAGATGCGCCACCCGCGTTTGCCCGCGCGAGATGACGCGAATCGACCTGAGGTGCCTCGCGAGGGTCGATTCGCGTCATGTCACCGCACGCCGGACGAGATACCCCGCCACCGGAGTCGAGCGGATGCCGCGGCGGCGAGCCGCGGTCAGTGCTCCCGGGTCGTGGCCGCGCCGGGCACCGTCAGCTCGAGGAGCGTCGCGATCGCGGCGTGGCCCGCGGCGAGGTCGCCCGCGGTGAGCGCCTCGAGCAGGCGGGCCTGCACCCGCTCGAGTCCGACGACATCGACCCAGTCGGGGAGCGAGAGGCTCCCGAGCCGAACGACGTGCTGCGCGGTCTCGAGCGCGGTACCTGGACTCCGCGGTGCGGCTGAGGCGGCTCGGCCTGCTGACGCTCGAACCGAAGTTCCGGCCGACCATCCGCGTCAAGCCGTAGCCTCCGCGATCGCCACGGGCGCGGCGCTCACGGCGCCTGCCCGGGCCACGCGCCGTCGCTAGGATCGTGCCCATGGCCGATGACGCGGTGAAGCAAGCACAGGAAGCGGCCGCGGCAGCGGCCGAGGCGGCCGAGGCGCTGCAGGTGCAGGCGCAGGAGGCGATCCGCAAGGCCGAGGAGGCCGCAGCCCTCGCCCAGGCGGCGCTCGACGCGCAGCAGCGGGCAGCGGATGCCGCGGCTGCGGCGACGGCCGCCGAAGCCGCCGCGACGGCGGCACAGAACGCTCAGGCCGATGCCGCGCCTTCGGCCGAGGCATCAGCCACCGCTGCACTCGCCGAGCCGGCCGAGCCTGCCGCCGCGAACGCCGCACCGGCGAGCCGCGGCCGCACCGGCGGCATCCGGCCCCCTGAATGCCGAGCAGGTCGCCGCGATCCGCGACGGCTACGCGTTCGAGGGCGCCGCCCTCGAGATGGGCGCGCTCGTGAACGGCGACCCGATGCCCGACGTGCCGGTGCGCATCCCGCTCGCGATGACGAACCGCCACGGGCTCGTCGCCGGCGCCACGGGCACCGGCAAGACCCGCACGCTCCAGGTGCTCGCCGAGCAGCTCGCGGCGAACGGCGTCGCGGTGTTCGCCGCCGACATCAAGGGCGACCTGTCGGGCGTCGCCACCCCCGGCGAGGGCAACGAGAAGCTGCTGAAGCGCACCGAGGGCATCGGGCAGGCGTGGAGCGCGGCATCCTTCCCCGTCGAGTTCTTCTCGCTCGGCGGCATCGGAACGGGCGTGCCCATCCGCGCGACGGTCGCCGGGTTCGGCCCGCTGCTGCTGAGCAAGGTGCTCGGCCTCAACGACACGCAGGAGTCGAGCCTCGGCCTCGTGTTCCACTACGCCGAGAACGCCGGGCTCGCGCTCCTCGACCTGCGAGGACCTCCGGGCGGTGCTGCAGTACCTCGTGGGCGACGAGGGCAAGGCCGAGCTCGAGGGCCTCGGCGGGCTCTCGAAGGCGACGGTCGGCGTCATCCTGCGCGAGCTCGTCGCCTTCGCCGAGGCCGGCGCCGACGTCTTCTTCGGCGAGCCCGAGATCGACACCGCGGAGTTCCTGCGCGTGGCATCCGACGGCCGTGGCATCGTGAGCCTGCTCGAGGTGCCCGGCGTCGCCGACCGGCCCGCGCTCTACTCCACGTTCCTCATGTGGCTGCTGGCCGACCTCTTCAACGACCTGCCCGAGGTCGGCGACCTCGACAAGCCGAAGCTCGTGTTCTTCTTCGACGAGGCGCACCTGCTCTTCAACGACGCCTCGAAGGACTTCCTGCAGCAGGTCGTGCAGACCGTGCGCCTCATCCGCTCGAAGGGCGTGGGCGTGTTCTTCGTCACGCAGACCCCGAAGGACGTGCCGGCCGACGTGCTCGCGCAGCTCGGCTCGCGCGTGCAGCACCAGCTGCGGGCGTTCACGCCCGACGACGCGAAGGCCCTGCGCGCGACCGTCTCGACGTACCCGAAGTCGGGCTACGACCTCGAGGAGGTGCTCACGACCCTCGGCACCGGCGAGGCGATCGTCACGGTCATGAACGAGAAGGGCGCCCCGAGCCCCGTCGCCTGGACCCGCCTGCGCGCGCCGCAGGCGCTGATGTCGCCCACGCCCGAGGCCGCGATCGACGCCGCGGTCGCCGCCTCGCCGCTGCAGGCGAAGTACGGCGCGGCGATCGACCGCGAGTCGGCGCACGAGCTGCTCACCGCGAAGATGAACGCCGCCGCGGCCGCCGCGCAGGCCGCGGAGGACGCCGCGGCCAAGGCCGAGGCCGACGCCGAGTTCGCGAAGCAGCAGGCCGCCATCGAGAAGCAGCGCGCCAAGGAGCAGAAGGCCGCACAGGCCGAGTACGACCGGCTGATGAAACGCACGTCGACCACCTCGCGCTCGTCGTCGTCGCGATCTCGTTCGTCGGGCGGCGACTCGGTGCTCGAGCAGGTGCTCGGCTCCAAGGCCACCCGCGACGTGCTCACGAGCGTCGTCGAGGGCATCTTCGGCACCCGGCGGCGCCGGTGACCGACGAGCGCACGGATGCCGCGGGCAGCACGAGCGGCGTCGACGGCGGCGCCGCGCGGCATCCGTTCATCCGGCCGTACCGCCCGTCCGATCGCGACGACGTCTTCGACATCTGCCTGCGCACCGCGGCGGGCGGCGGCGACGCGACCGGCGTGTACTCCGACGACTCGCTGATGCCCGAGGTGTTCGCGCTGCCGTACGTGGAGTACGCGCCCGACCTCGCGTTCGTGGTCGACGACGGACACGGCGGGCGGGCGCTCGGCTACGTGATCGGGGTCGCCGACACGCGCGCCTTCGTGGAGTGGTGGAAGCGCGAGTGGACGCCGGGGTTCCGCCGGCGGCATCCGGAACCCGGACCGCCGACGGGGCGCAACCCGGGCTTCACCGAGGCGCAGCTCATCGAGGCCGGCATGAACCCCGACCGGATGCTCATCGCCGAGGTCGACGCCTACCCCGCGCACCTCCACATCGACCTGCTGCCCGAGCTGCAGGGTCAGGGCATGGGGCGCCGCCTCATCGACACGCTGCGGGCCGCGCTCGCCGAGCGCGGGGTGCCCGCCGTGCACCTCGGCATGGATGCCGCCAACACGGGGGCTCGGGCGTTCTACGACCGGCTCGGATTCCACGAGCTGCCGTCGAGCCGCGCCGAGGCGCCGCTGCTCGGCATCGCGACGAGCTGACGGCGCGCGCGCGGCATCCGTGGCCGTGGCCGTGGCCGGGCTGCGCGTCAGCGGGTGAGCGAGCGCCGCTCGAACCAGTAGAGGAGCTCGGGGTCGGTCTGCCGCAGCTCGGCGAGCGTGACGGGCTCCGGGCGCACCGTCTCCTCCGCGCCGAGGATGCCCGCGACGCGATCCATCGTGGCGGTGTTCCAGAACCGTCCGCGCATGCGGAACACGCCCCGACCCGTGCGGCTCACGACGAAGAGCTCCTGCGTGGTGTCGAGGCTGTTCGACCGGTACAGCTGCACGCGCAGCACCCCCGCGATGTCGCGTGCCGCGACCGTGTAGGTGCCGCCGAAGAATCCCCGCTCGACGATGCCGTACTGGCTGAGCGACGCCTGCGTGCGCTGGTAGGCGACCCACGCGACGACGATCAGCACCGCGGTGACCGCCCCGGTCCAGGCCACGACCGGCCACGAACCGCGCGGATCGAGCAGCCACAGCTCGGCTGCGAGCAGCGGAAGCACGAGGGCGAAGACCGGGAGTCCGATGCTCCGGGTGAGGGTGCGACGCGGCCTCAGGGTGAACACCCTGAGGCCGTCGCCCCTTACTGCCGTCGACCCGTTGGAGGAGCCCCCTGCGTCCCCACTCCTTGTTTCCAACGGTGTCGTTGACATCTCTTTCATCATGCGTGTCGGCATGCGGGCGCGCTATTCGGCATTAATGAGGACACGGGCGGATGCCGCGCCCGCGACGCAACCGAAAGCGGCTTGCCCAGGCGCGGACGCACGGAGAGACGCGAAGAGGCCCGACCGGCTGACGCGATCGGGCCCTGCGCGAGGTTGGCGGAGGATGGGGGATTCGAACCCCGGATGAGCGCTGTGCGCGTCACCCGGGTCGTTCTGGCGGAGGATGGGGGATTCGAACCCCCGAGGGCTTTCACCCAACACGCTTTCCAAGCGTGCGCCATAGGCCACTAGGCGAATCCTCCTGAGACTCCCCACGCACCCGCCAGAGCCCGGTTACCCTTGCTGCGTTTCCGCCCTGGGGGAGTTGGCCTGGATGGCGCCACGTGAGGAGCCTCGGACAGTCTACCCGAGCCGGACCGGCGTGAAGTACGGCGGACAGGGGCGCGACGTCGGTCCAGGCGATCGCCGGCGGCATCCGTGCCGATTCCCGGACCGCCGCGGGCCGCGCGCCCAATAGGCTGGAGCGCGTGGCGCACCGCATCTACATCTGCTCCGCCGAGGGGAACACGGGCAAGTCCACCGTCGCGCTCGGCGCGCTCGACACCCTCGCCAGGCGCGCGACCCGCGTCGGCGTGTTCCGGCCGATCTCGCGTTCGACCGAGGACCGCGACTACGTGCTCGACCTGCTGCTCGCACACGACGGCGTCGTGCCGATCGAGTACGAGGAGGCGATCGGCGTCTCGTACGACGAGGTGCACGCCGATCCCGACCAGGCGCTCGCCACCATCGTGCGGCGCTTCAAGGCGATCGAGGACCGCTGCGACGCGGTCGTCATCATCGGGTCCGACTTCACGGATGTCGGGAGCCCGACCGAGCTCGGCTACAACGCCCGCATCGCCGCCAACCTCGGCGCTCCCGTGCTGCTCGTGCTCGGCGGCCGGGTGGGTCAGGGGCGCGGCGCCTCGGAGCGACTCGGCCATGCGGAGGCGCGCACGCCCGACGAGCTCGCCCAGCTGACCGAGCTCGCGATCGAGGAGCTCGCCCGCGAGCACGCGACGCTCCTCGGCGTCGTCGTGAACCGCGCCGATCCCGAGCGGCTCGCCGAGATCGTCGACGTCGTCGGCGCCGCGGCGCGCTGGGACATCGACGTGGTCACCGGCCGCGAGATGCTCGCCGCGGCATCCGTCGCCGTGTGGGCCATCCCCGAGGACCCGTACCTCGTCGCGCCGTCGATGCGCGCGATCATGCAGGCCGTCGACGGCGAGTTGTACGCGGGCGACCCCGACCTGCTCGACCGCGAGGCGCTCGGCGTGGTGATCGCCGCGATGTCGATGGAGAACGTGCTCACCCGCCTCATCGAGGGGTCGGTGGTCGTGGTCCCCGGCGACCGCAGCGAGGTGCTGCTCGGCGTGCTCACCGCGCACGCGTCGGCGACCTTCCCCTCGATCTCGGGCATCGTGCTGAACGGCGGCTTCCCGCTCTCCGACGCGGTGGAGCGGCTCATCGACGGCCTGAAGGCGGGGCTGCCGATCATCCGCACGCAGCTCGGCAGCTACGACACCGCCCTGGCCATCACGCAGACGCGCGGCCGGCTCGCCGCCGAGTCGCAGCGCAAGCGCGACACCGCGCTCTCGCTCTTCGAGCGGCACGTCGACGGGCACGCCCTGCTCGACCTGCTCGACGTCGCCTCGCCCGAGGTCGTGACGCCGCTCATGTTCGAGTACGGGCTGCTCGAGCGGGCGCGCCGCGCGCGCAAGCACATCGTGCTGCCCGAGGGCTACGACGACCGCATCCTCCGCGCCGCGGCCACCCTGCTCGCCCGCGACGTCGCCGAGCTCACCATCCTCGGCGAGGAGATCGAGGTCCGCTCGCGGGCCATCGGGCTCGGCCTCGACATCTCGCGGGCCACGGTGCTCTCGAACCACGACCACGTGCTGGTCTACCGCTTCGCCGACGAGTACCACCGGCGCCGTGCGCACAAGGGAATCACGCTCGAGCAGGCACGCGAGACCGTGCAGGACGTCTCGTACTTCGGCACGATGATGGTCGCGCTCGACCTCGCCGACGGCATGGTGTCGGGCGCGGTGCACACCACGGCGCACACCATCCGGCCCGCGTTCGAGATCATCAAGACGAAGCCCGGCGTCGACGTCGTGTCGAGCGTGTTCCTCATGGCGCTCGCCGATCGCGTGCTCGTCTACGGCGACTGCGCGATCGTGCCGGTGCCGACCGCCGAGCAGCTCGCCGACATCGCCATCTCGTCGGCGGCGACCGCCGCGCAGTTCGGCATCGAGCCGCGCGTGGCCATGCTGTCGTACTCGACGGGCGAGTCGGGCACGGGCGCCGACGTCGACAAGGTGCGGCGGGCCACCGAGCTCGTGCGCGAACGCGCCCCCGAGCTCGCCGTCGAGGGGCCGATCCAGTACGACGCGGCCGCCGACGCCGCCGTCGCCCGCACGAAGCTCCCCGAGTCCGACGTGGCCGGCCGCGCGACGGTGTTCATCTTCCCCGACCTCAACACGGGCAACAACACCTACAAGGCCGTGCAGCGCTCGTCGGGCGCCGTCGCGATCGGCCCGGTGCTGCAGGGCCTCAACAAGCCCATCAACGACCTCTCGCGCGGGGCGCTCGTGCAGGACATCGTGAACACCGTGGCCATCACGGCGATCCAGGCGGCGGATGCCTCGTGAGCGTCGTCCTCGTCGTCAACTCGGGTTCGTCGTCGATGAAGTACCAGCTCATCGACGTCGAGGCGGGCGAGCCCCTCGCGAGCGGGCTGATCGAGCGGATCGGGCAGGCGCGAGGGTCGCGCGACGCACACCGTGCGGCATCCGTCGTCGGCCGGGTCGGATGCCGCTGACGAGACGTTCCGGGTCGACGTCGCCGTGCCCGACCACGACGCCGCCTTCGCGCGCATGCTCGAGGCGTTCGCCGAGCACGGACCGTCGCTCGACGAGCACCCGCCCGTCGCCGTCGGCCACCGCGTGGTGCAGGGCGGCGCGCGGTTCTTCGAGCCCACGGTGGTCACCGACCGGGTGAAGCGCGACATCGAGGAGCTCGAGGTCCTGGCGCCGCTGCACAACCCCGCGAACCTCGCGGGCATCGTGGCGGCCGAGCGCGCGTTCCCCGACGTGCCGCACGTCGCGGTGTTCGACACGGCCTTCCACCAGACGCTGCCGCCTGCGGCGTACACGTACGCGATCGATCGGGAGCTCGCCGCGAAGCACCGGGTGCGCCGCTACGGATTCCACGGCACCTCGCACCGGTTCGTGTCGCGTGCGGCGGCCGAGTTCCTCGAGCGCCCCGTCGAGGACCTCCGCATGATCGTGCTGCACCTCGGCAACGGGGCCTCCGCGTGCGCCGTCTCGGGCGGGCGCTCGGTGGAGACGAGCATGGGGATGACCCCGCTCGAGGGCCTCGTGATGGGCACCCGCTCCGGCGACATCGACCCCGCGGTGCTGCTGCACCTGCAACGGGTCGCCGGCCTCGACACGGATGCCACGGACCGGCTGCTCAACTCCCGGAGCGGCATCCTCGGACTCGGCGGCCACGGCGACATGCGCGACCTGGTCGAGGCGAGCGAGGGGGGCGACGAGGCGGCGACGCTCGCGCTGGAGGTGTACGCGCACCGCATCCGCTCGTACGTCGGCGCCTACGCCGCGCAGCTCGGCCGCGTCGACGCGATCGTGTTCACGGCGGGCGTCGGCGAGAACGCGTCGATCGTGCGCGAGTGGTCGCTCGCGGGGCTCGAGGGCTTCGGGGTCGAGGTCGATCCCGAGCGCAACCGCGAGCGGGGGAGCGGCCCCCGTCGCATCTCCACGGATGCCTCGAAGGTGGCCGTGCTCGTCGTGCCCACGAACGAGGAGCTCGAGATCGCGCGGCAGACGCTCGCGGTCGTCGACGCCTGACGCGCGCCCACCAGGTCGCCGCGGTCGCACCTCGCGCGCTCCGCGCCGCCCGCGGCGCATCCGACGCCATTCGTGCAAGAAGTGTTGTGCAAGAACTCTTGCAGAGTTAGCGTGGAGGCATGTCCGCTCCCGAGCAGCCCGAACCCGGCGCCGACCGCCGACGCGCCGAAGGCTCCATCGACCTCCACGACGCGGGCCCGATGCGGGCGCTCGCGCACCCGCTGCGCCTGCGCATCCTCGGGCTGCTGCGCGTCGAGGGCCCGCAGTCGGTCGGCGCACTCGCGCGCTCGACGGGCGCGGCATCCGGCTCGGTGAGCTACCACCTCTCGACGCTCGCGAAGCACGGGTTCGTCGTGCCGGCGCCCGAGCTCGAGCGCGACGGGCGCGAGCGCTGGTGGCGCGCCGCCCACGAGATGACGAGCTGGCGCACGGAGGAGTTCCTCGACGATCCCGAGCGGCGCGAGGCATCCGATGCCATGCGGCGTGCGGTCCTCGAGGCCTACCATCGCGAGCTGCTCGGGGCGGTCGACGCCGAGCTGGGGCTCGAACCCGAGTGGATCGCGGCCTCCGACACGAGCGACGGCGCCGCCCAGCTCACGCTCGACGAGTTCCGCGAGCTGACCGCCGAGCTCGCCGCGGTGCGCGAGAAGTGGTGGCGCGTCGGCCGCGAGCCCCGCGAGGGCACGCGGGCGGTGCGCTGGATCACCCACACCTTCCCGAGGAGCGAGGCGTGACCGCCGAGACCGCCGCGGCCCAGGCGAGCGACGTCGGCGAGATCGGCGAGGCCGACGCGGCCGTGGCCTCCGACGGCGACGGCCGCACCGCCGCGATCGGCCGAGCGGATGCCCCGCGCCGACGCCTGCCGATCCTCGCGCTCTTCGCCGCGCAGTTCTTCTCGCTCGGGGGCAACGCGATCGCGCTCATCGCCATCCCGATCATCGCGCTCATCGAGACGGGGTCGCCGCTCGCCGCGGGCGTCGCCGGCGTGTTCGCGACGGTGCCCCTGGTGATCGGCGGCACCTTCGGCGGCGTGCTCGTCGACCGGTTCGGGTACCGCGTCTCGAGCATCGTGGCGGATGTCGCGAGCGGACTCACCGTGATCGCGATCCCGTTGCTCAGCGCCACGGTCGGCCTGCCGTTCGGCGTGCTGCTCGCGCTCGTCTTCCTCGGCGGACTCCTCGACCCGCCCGGCGACACCGCGAAGACCGCCCTCGTGCCCGACCTCGCACGCCTCGCGCGGATGCCGCTCGCCCGCGCCGCCGGCGCGCAGTCCGCGGTGCAGCGCACCGCCTCGATGGTGGGGGCCGGCGTCGCCGGCGCGCTCGTCGCACTGCTCGGCCCGGTGCCCGCGCTCGTCGTCGACGCGGCGGGATTCGTCGTCTCGGCGCTGCTCGTCGCGTGCTTCGTGCCGCGCGCCGCCGCGGAGGCCGCCGACGTGGGCACCGAAGCCGACGAGCGCGGCACGGGCGGCTTCGTCGCCGGCATCCGCTTCATCGCGACGAACCCGCTGCTGCGGGCGATCGTGCTGCTCGTGACGCTCACGAACGCGATCGACGCCGCCGGCATGACGGTGCTGAAGCCGGTCTACGCCACCGAGGTGCTGCACGACCCCGCGATGCTCGGCTTCATGGTCGGATGCTTCGCCGCCGGCGCCCTCACCGGCTCGGCGCTCTTCGGCGTCTTCGGGCACCGCTACTCGGGGCGGCTGATGTTCGCGACGTGCTTCGTGCTCGCCGGTGCGCCGCCGTACCTCGCGATGGCCCTGGGCGCCCCGCTGCCCGTGCTGCTGCCGGTGCTCGCGCTGTCGGGCCTCGCCGCCGGGGCGCTGAACCCCATGATGGCGACCGCGATGTACGGCGAGGTGCCCGACGGCATGCGCGCCCGGGTGTTCGGCGCCACCACCGCCGGCGTCGCGGCGTCGATGCCGCTCGGGGCGCTGCTCGGCGGCCTGGCGGTCGAGCAGGTCGGGCTCGTGCCGACGCTCGCGACGTGCGCGGCGCTCTACCTCGTGCTCGGGGGCAGCCCGCTGTTCATCCGCTCGTTCTCGGGCCTCACCGCCGCGCGTGCGCACGGCTCGGCGGAGGCCGACGCGGAGCGCGAGCTCGAGGCATCCGGCCCGCTCGTGGAGACCACGACCGGCGCCTGATGCGTCAGCGGACGAGCCGGGCGCAGTCGATGCAGAGCGTGGCCGTCGGGCGCGCGTCGAGGCGGGCGACGGTGATGCGCTTGCCGCAGCGCGCGCAGATGCCGTAGCTGCCGTCGGCGATGCGTGTGAGCGCCTGGTCGACGTCGGCGAGCTCGGCGCGCACGTCGGCCAGCACCGCGGTGCGCTGCGACCACTCCTGCGTCATCGTCGGGCCCTCGGGGTCGTGCTCGTCGTCGGCCGTGGCATCCGATCTCGCGATGCGCACCTCGGCCATCGCGTCGTCGAACTCCGCGAGCCGTTCCTCGGCGTCGGCGCGCTCCGCCCGGAGTCGCGCCTCGAACCGTGCGAGCTGTGCCGGGGTCATCATCGTCGCCGTCATCTCGCCCCCTTCCGATCAAGGAATGCTACGCCTGCCGGATCCGGACGCCGTGTCACACGCGGCAACTACGATTGATGCGTGGTCACCGCCCTGTATCGCCGCTACCGGCCTGAGACGTTCTCCGAGATGATCGGACAGTCGCAGGTGACCGAGCCGCTCATGACCGCGCTCCGCACCGATCGGGTGAATCACGCCTACCTGTTCAGCGGCCCACGCGGCTGCGGCAAGACCACCTCGGCCCGCATCCTGGCCCGGTGCCTCAACTGCGCCGAGGGCCCCACCGACACCCCGTGCGGCGTGTGCCCCAGCTGCATCGAGCTCTCGCGCGGCGGCAGCGGCTCGCTCGACGTCGTCGAGATCGACGCCGCGAGCCACAACGGCGTCGACGACGCCCGCGACCTCCGCGAGCGCGCCGTGTTCGCCCCCGCACGCGACCGCTACAAGATCTTCATCCTCGACGAGGCGCACATGGTGACGCCGCAGGGCTTCAACGCGCTGCTCAAGCTCGTCGAGGAGCCGCCCGAGCACATCAAGTTCATCTTCGCGACGACCGAGCCCGACAAGGTGCTCGGCACCATCCGCTCGCGCACGCACCACTACCCGTTCCGGCTCGTGCCGCCCGGGCCGATGCTCGAGTACGTGCAGCAGCTCTGCACCGAGGAGGGCGTCGAGGTCGCGCCCGGCGTGCTGCCGCTCGTCGTCCGCGCGGGCGGGGGCTCGCCGCGAGACACGCTCTCGCTGCTCGACCAGCTCATCGCCGGCTCCGAGGGCCCCACCATCGACTACGAGCGCGCGGTCGCCCTGCTCGGCTACACCCACGGCGCCCTCCTCGACGAGGTCGTCGACGCCATCGGCGCGAAGGACGCCGCGGGCGCCTTCGCCGCGGCCGACCGCGTCGTGCAGACCGGGCAGGATCCCCGAAGGTTCGTCGAAGACCTCCTCGAGCGCCTCCGCGACCTCATCGTCGTCGCGGCGTCGTCGCCCGAGACGGCCGCGGCCGTGCTGCGCGGCGTGCCGGCCGACGAACTCGCGCGCATGGCCGCCCAGGCGTCGACGTTCGGCTCGGCCGAGCTCTCACGCGTCGCCGACCTCGTGAACCAGACGCTCACCGAGATGACCGGCGCCACCTCGCCGCGGCTCCACCTCGAGCTCATGCTCGCGCGCGTGCTCGTGCCGTCGAGCGACGACACCGAGCGCGGTGCCCTCGCGCGCGTCGAGCGCCTCGAGCGCCGCGTCGGGGTCACGGATGCCGCGACGGATGCCGCGGGCCAGGCCTCCGCGCCTCGCGGCGGCGCGCCCGTCGAACCTGCGGCGGCGACCCGCGCGGCGCTCCGGCCGCCCCGGCTCCCGCTTCGTCCCGTCCTGCCGCACGCGGCGCCGAGGCGACCTCCGCTCCGGCGCCCGCGGGCGACGAGGCGGCGCCCACGCCCGCATCGTCCGGCGCGGCCGGCGCGGTCGACTCGAAGCCCGCGGCTTCCGAACCGGCCGAGCCCGCACGCGCTGCCGCGCCGAAGTCCGCCGCCGCGCCGAAGCCGGTCGGCCCCGTCACGCTGCAGCAGATGCGGGATGCGTGGCCCGAGGTGCTCGCGTCCCTGCAGCGCACGAAGCGCAGCGCCTGGATGGTGGCGTTCACCGCACAGGTGCGCGAGTTCCGCGACGGCGAGGTGCTCGTGCTGGCGTTCCCGAGCGAGCAGGACGTCGCGGGCTTCCGCGGCGGCGCACCCGGCCAGAGCGTGAGCGAGCTGCTGCGCAGTGCGATCGCCGAGGTGCTCGGCGTCACCGTCAAGTTCATCGCCAAGGTCGAGGGACCCGGTGCGCGCGCCGCCGAGACGGCCTCGTCCGCATCGCCGACCGTCGCCCCCGACGCCGATCCCGGCCGCCCCGGCGCCGAGGCTCCCGACGCCGCGCTGGTCACGCCGCCCGTCGCGGCTGCCGCCTCGCCGGCGCAGGCAGGCACCGACCCCTCGACGCCGGCCGAGCCGGGTGGATCGGGCCGCGGGTCGGCAGGCCCTGCCGCAACGGGCCAGGCACCGACCGGGTCCGCACCGAAGGGTGCCGCACCGACGGGTGCCGCACCGAAGGGTGCCGCACCGAAGGGTGCCGCAACCAAGGGAACCGCACCTCGGGGATCCAGGTCGGCCACGCCTCCGCCGACGGCCTCCGCGTCGACCGCTTCCGCGCCGTCCGGCCCCGTCGACTCCTGGGCCACGATCGCGATCCCCACCGGGATCGAGGCCGAGCCGGCATCCACGGCGTCCGCCGCCGTCGGCTCCGGGCGCACGACGGCGACCGCGCTCGCCGAGGCGCCGGCCGCGGCATCCGCTGCGCCGATCGTGGCGCCCATCGACGCCGACGCCCCCGACGACGCCGACGCGCCGCCCGAAGACCTCGAGCCGCCGTTCGATCCCGGCCCCCCGCCCGAGCTCGTCGTCGAGGCATCCGTCCCGCGCGGCGGATCGGGCTCGGCTCCCGCCGACGGCGGCATCCAGCGATACGGCGAGTCCGTGGTGCGCGAGGTGCTCGGTGCGACGTTCCTCGAGGAGGTCGAGGCGCCCGGCCGCCCCGGCTTCGGGGAGCGCGGGTAGCACGTGTACGAAGGCATCGTCCAAGAGCTGATCGACGAACTCGGGCGCCTCCCCGGCATCGGCCCGAAGTCCGCGCAGCGCATCGCGTTCCACATCGTGCAGACCGAGCACTTCGACGTGACCCGGCTCGCCGAGATCCTCCTCGAAGTGCGCGACAAGGTGCGCTTCTGCGACATCTGCGGCAACGTGTCCGAGCAGGAGACCTGCTCGATCTGCCGCGACCCGCGGCGCGACCCCACCTCGATCTGCGTGGTCGAGGAGGCGAAGGACGTCGTCGCGATCGAGCGCACCCGCGAGTTCCGCGGGCTCTACCACGTGCTCGGCGGCGCGATCAGCCCCATCGACGGCATCGGACCCGACGAGCTCCGCATCCGCCAGCTGATGCAGCGCCTCGCCGACGGCACGGTGGTCGAGGTCATCATCGCGACCGATCCGAACCTCGAGGGCGAGGCGACGGCCACCTACCTCAGCCGCCTGCTGACCACCCTCGAGATCCGCGTCACGCGGCTGGCCTCAGGGCTCCCCGTCGGCGGCGACCTCGAGTACGCCGACGAGGTCACGCTCGGGCGCGCGTTCGAGGGTCGGCGCATCGTCGGCTGACCCGCATCCGCCGTCGGCTGCCCGCATCCGCCGTCCGCCGTCCGCTCAGCCCCTTCGACGCCGCAACCCCTTGACGCCGCTCGCCCGCCGCGGCTGGAATGGGACGCATGGCGAGCAAGGGCGCGGAATGGGTCGCGGGTTACGTCGCGGCGTGGGAATCGAACGACCCCGAGCAGATCGGCGCGTTGTTCACCGATGACGCGGTGTACCTGACGGCACCCGACGCCGAGCCACGGCGCGGCCGCGAGGCGATCGTCGCCGGATGGCTGGAGGACCTCGACGACCCGGGCACGTGGGCGTTCGACTGGAGCATCCTCGACGAGCACGACGACTTCGTCGTGGTGCAGGGCCGCACCGAGTACCCCGCCGAGAAGGACTACCTCAACCTCTGGATCATCCGCCTCGCGGACGACGGCCGGGCGACCGAGTACACCGAGTGGTACATGCCGCGGCCGCACAAGGCCTGACCGCGGCATCCTCGACCGTGTCGCCGAAGCGCGCCGTGGCGCACTGAGCGCGCCGCAGCGCGCGAACCTAGCGGAGCACCTCGACGAGCACGACCCACGCGATGGTGATCGCCGAGATCACGGCGAACACCGAGCCGAACGCGATGGCGACGAGCCCTGCCGATGCGGCGCCGGCGACGATCAGCACGGTGCCCGTGAGGAAGGCCGCGAGCGGCAGGACGCCGGCGAGGCTCTGCAGCAGCCGATAGCTGATGCGATTCGACGTCTGGCGCATGATGACGCTGATCGCGTGCACCTGGAAGATCCCGGCGATGAGCGTGGCAACGAGCACCTCGACGCCGTAGGCGAAGGAGCCCTGCCCGGGGATCAGTCCGAACGCGCCGGCGACGATCGCGAGCACCAGCGTCGCGATCGAGGTCGCGGCGCGCGCCGGCAGCGCCGGCGATTTCATGATCTCGGCGATGTTCACCGACATCGCCACGATGATCAGGCCCGCGAGCGCGGCCGTGGCGCCGACCATGGCCACGTTGAAGTCCGTCCACCCCTCGAGCGCGTCCGCCATGAGGGCACTCTAGCGTCGGGCCGTCCGGCGCCGTCACATTGCCGGGGGCGCATACGCGCCGCCGTATGATGGTGCTTCCGGCGACCGGATGCGCATCCCGGCGCCTGCCACCACCCCTGGGAGACCACGTGAGCTTGATCGTGCAGAAGTTCGGCGGGTCATCCGTCGCCGACGCGGAGAGCATCAAGCGGGTCGCCAAGCGCATCGTCGAGACCCGCAAGGCGGGCAACGACGTGGTGGTCGCCGTCTCCGCGATGGGCGACACGACCGACGAGCTGCTCGACCTCGCGAACGAGGTCACGCCGATCCAGGCGCCGCGCGAGCTCGACATGCTGCTGTCCGCCGGCGAGCGCATCTCGATGGCGCTCCTCGCGATGGCGATCAAGAGCATGGGCCACGAGGCGCGCTCGTTCACCGGCAGCCAGGCCGGCATGATCACGGATGCCACGCACGGCGCCGCGCGCATCGTCGACGTCACCCCGGTGCGCCTCCGCGAGGCGCTCGACGACGGCGCGATCGTGATCGTCGCCGGTTTCCAGGGCTTCAGCCGCGAATCCCGCGACATCACCACGCTCGGCCGCGGCGGCAGCGACACCACCGCGGTGGCGCTCGCGGCGGCGCTCGAAGCCGACGTCTGCGAGATCTACACCGACGTCGACGGCGTGTTCACGTCCGACCCGCGCATCGTGAAGCGGGCACGCAAGCTCGACAAGATCACGAGCGAGGAGATGCTCGAGCTCGCGGCATCCGGGGCCAAGGTCCTGCACATCAGGGCGGTGGAGTTCGCCCGGCGCCACGGCGTCACCCTGCACGTGCGTTCGTCGTTCAACAACAGCGAGGGGACCATCGTCTACGACCCCTCGCGTCTTCCCGAAGGAGCAGCTGTGGAAGAGTCCGTCATCGCCGGTGTCGCGGTCGACCTGACCGAGGCCAAGATCACGGTCGTCGGGGTACCCGACGTGCCCGGCGTCGCCGCCAAGATCTTCAAGATCGTCGCGAACACCAACGCGAACGTCGACATGATCGTGCAGAACGTCTCGGCCGCCTCGACCGGCCGCACCGACATCTCGTTCACGCTCCCGAAGTCCGACGGGCGAGCGGGCGCTCACCGCGCTCGCCAACTCGCAGGAGGCCGTCGGCTTCGTGTCGCTGCAGTACGACGACCAGATCGGCAAGCTCTCGCTCGTCGGCGCCGCCATGCGCTCGGCCACCGGCGTCTCGGCGCGGCTGTTCGAGGCGCTGTACAACGCCGGCATCAACATCGAGATGATCTCCACGAGTGAGATCCGCATCTCGGTCGTGACGCGCGCCGACAGCGTGCACGCCGCCGCACGCGCCGTGCACACGGCCTTCGAGCTCGACGGCGAGGACGATGCCGTCGTGCACGCCGGCACGGGGCGCTGAGGGCGACGCCGTCGTCGCGGCATCCGGTGCCGTCGGATGCCGCCGCCGCAGGATCGTCGAGATCCGCCCGCATCGCGGGGGATTCCTGCCAAGGTTCCGCGAACGGCGGGCTGCGGGCGCAGGGGCTGGGACAATTGAACGAACGCTTCCCGTCGGCGCGGCCGACCGGGTGATGGAGGAAGAAGAGACGTGGGCAACACCAACGGAGTGAACATCGGCGTCGTGGGCGCCACCGGCCAGGTCGGCGCGGTCGTGCGCCGCCTGCTCGAGGAGCGCGACTTCCCGGTCGCCTCGATCCGCTACTTCGCATCGGCCCGGTCGGCCGGCTCGACGCTGCCGTGGAAGGGCGAGGACATCGTCATCGAGGACGCCTCGACGGCCGACCCGTCGGGTCTCGACATCGCGATCTTCTCGGCCGGGGCCACGCTCTCGAAGGCGCAGGCGCCGCGCTTCGCCGCCGCCGGCGTCACCGTGATCGACAACTCGAGCGGCTGGCGCATGGACCCCGAGGTGCCGCTGGTCGTGAGCGAGGTCAACCCCCACGCGATCGACGAGGCCGTGAAGGGCATCATCGCCAACCCGAACTGCACCACCATGGCCGCCATGCCCGTGCTGAAGGTGCTGCACGACGAGGCAGGGCTCGAGCGGCTCATGATCTCGACGTACCAGGCCGTGTCGGGCGCGGGCCTCGCGGGCGGCGAGGAGCTGCTCGAGCAGGCCAGGGCCGCCGTCGCGCAGGACGCGATCGGGCTCGTGCACGACGGCCGCTCGGTGGAGTTCCCCGAGGCGCAGAAGTTCCCGCGCACCATCGCGTTCGACGTGATCCCGCTCGCGGGCTCGATCGTCGACGACGGCGACCTCGAGACCGACGAGGAGAAGAAGCTCCGCAACGAGAGCCGCAAGATCCTCGAGCTGCCGGGCCTGCGCGTCGCGGGCACCTGCGTGCGCGTGCCGGTCTTCACGGGCCACTCGCTCTCCATCCACGCCGAGTTCGCCAACCCGATCACGCCCGAGCGCGCGACCGAGCTGCTGGCGGATGCCCCGGGCGTCGCGCTCTCCGACGTGCCCACGCCGCTGCAGGCCGCCGGCACCGACCCGAGCTACGTCGGACGCATCCGCCAGGACCAGTCCGCACCCGACGGCACGGGCCTCGTGCTCTTCGTGTCCAACGACAACCTGCGCAAGGGTGCGGCGCTGAACGCCGTGCAGATCGCGGAGCTCATCGCCGCGAAGCTGCCCGCCGCCGTCTAGGAGGTCGGTCGCGGCATCCGCTCGGCTGTCGGGTCCGAACCACGGTCATGACCGAATCGCGCACGACCCGGGGCCGTTCGAGGTCGCGGGCTGCGCGCGCCGCGGCCGTGCTCGGCGCCGTCGTGGCGGCCGCGGCATCCGTCGCCCTGTTGGCGGCGTGCTCGCCGGGCATGCCCGACGCGGGCCCGGTGCCGCCGAGCGACGGAGCGCCGATCGTCGCGTTCTACGGCGACTCGTACACCCGGGGCACCGGCGCGAGCTCGCCCGAACGGCGGTGGTCGACGATCATCGCCGAAGGACGGGGCTGGTACGAGTTCAATCCCAGCGTCGACGGGCTCGGCTTCGTGAACAATCGGGGATTCCACGACGACCTGGTGGACCGGATCGTCGAGCACGACCCGTCGCCCGACGTCGTGATCGTGACGATGGGGTTGAACGACAACCTCTCGATGCCCGCCGACGCCGACGACATCGAGGCCGCGATCGACGCCGACCTGCAGCGGCTCAGGGACGAACTGCCTGCGGCTCGGCTCGTGGTCGTCGAGCCGTTCTGGTACACCGACGAGCGGCCCGACTCCGTCGAGACGATCATCGAGTGGGTGGCGTCCGCCGCCGACCGGGTCGGAGCCGACCACATCGAGGGCGCCTCGCGCTGGCTCGAGGGGCATCCCGAGTGGATGTCGGTCGACGGCATCCACCCGAACGACGAGGGCTATGCCGAGATCGCCGAGCGCATGTCCGCCGAGCTCGAGCGCCTCGGCCTGTAGCGGTTCGCGCGCCCGGCGCGCCGTCAGCCGAGGTCGCGGCGTGCGGCCACGTCCTGGTGCGCCAACCGTCGGAGCGCGAGGATGACGGGCTCGTACAGCGCGGTGCCGAGCACCGTGTACTCGACCGCGGCGTGCGGCTCCTGGGGCATCCGCTCGAGGTCGAAGGCGGCGATCTCGCGCAGGCGGCGGCCGTACTCGAGCAGCCGGTCGTCGCTGAGCGGCATCCCGGCCGCCTCGGTGGCCGCCAGGGCGGTCTCGAGCTGGGCGACGGCCGCGAACTGCGGGTCGTAGACCTGCCCGAGCGCCGCGAGCGCGGCCCGCGCGCGGGGGTAGGGGTCGGGGTCGTCGACGGACGCCGCGTCGACGGGCGGCGGCAGCGCGCCCACCGCTCGCCCGAGCGTCGCGTACAGGTCGTCGCCCGGGTCGTCGATGAGTCCGAGGATCGTGCGCGCCTGCTGCACGCTGAGCCCCACCGGCCCGGTCAGCGCACGGATGAGGCGGATGCGGCGCACGTGGGTCTCGTCGTAGCTCGCCTGCGTCGCCGACGTGGCGGTCCCGGGGTGCAGCAGGCCCTCGCGCAGGTAGTACTTGACGGTGGCGAGCGGCAGGTCGGCCGCGGCGGCGAGGGCGGAGATGCGCATGCCACTCCCTTGCATTGGATAGTTCAACTCTCTATTATTGGAGAGTAACACTATCCAATCACACCTCGAGTCCCCGGAAGGTCCGACCATGCCGAACCCGAACGACCTCATCCTCATCGGCATCCTGCTGCTCGCCCTCGTCACCGTCGAGAGCGGCGGGTACTTCCTCACCCGCGTCGTGCGCGGGCACGCCCCGGCGAACCGGTTGCAGATGAGCTTCTTCCGTGCCGGCCATGCGCACGCCGCGGTGCTGCTCGTGCTGTCGGTCGCGATCCTCGCGGTGATCTCGTACGCCGCGCTCGACGGCTTCTGGATGCAGCTGGCCCGCACCGGCGTCCCGATCGCGGCGATCCTCATGCCCGCCGGCTTCTTCCTCTCCGTGCTCGGCAAGGACCCGGAGCGACCGAACCGCCTGATCGTGCTGCTCTGGCTCGGCGTCGTCTCGCTCACGGCCGCGCTCATCACCGCGGGCGTCGGCCTCATCGCCGGGGGCGTGGCCGCGCTCTGATCGACCTGCGTGATCCGGCGAGTGTGCCCTCTTCGGGGGATGACGGAAACTGAGGAACACTCATATCCTGACTCCGTCATTGTTGTGACGCGATACTCGACCGGCGTCCACGAAGGCGCCGAACCCGAGTCGAGCGCACACCCGTACACATCTGTGCTGCGCTCACGAGGATGTGAGGAGCCCTCCCATGACCACCAGACTGACGACCGCGCGTGCGATCGTAGCTGCGCTGCTGCTCGCCGGCGGCGCCGTCGTCTTCAGCGCTGCGCCGGCGTACGCCGACCCGCCCGCCGGCCAGATCTGCCCCGAGCTCGACTCCGGCAGGATCGACGTCCCCGACGACCCCGAGGTCACCTCGATCACGATCACGGTCGATGACGGATTCGTCATCACCGAGGTCTGCGTGAAGGCCGGTGCGGGGCCATCCGGCGGCGGGGCCGTCATCATCCCGGTCGACCCGCCCTCGCAGACCTTCACCTTCGAGCATCCGACCGGCAAGGGCATCAGCCACTACTCGTACTCGTTCGAGCCGGCGCCGACCCCGACACCGACCCCCTCGGCGACGCCGACGGAGTCGAGCGCGGTGATCGTGCCGTTGACTCGACCTCGTCCGGCGGCGGTAGCCGGATTCGACGGCGGTTGGATCCTCATTGCGGCGTCTCGGTGCGCTCGCGCTCGGCTCGGCCATCGTGGGTGAGCGCGTCGCCGTCAAGCGACGCCTGGTCGCCTGATACCGGCGAGCGGATGCCGCGGCGCGACGCCCGTGGCATCCGCTCGGCCATCGCACCGCGTCGGCGGCGAGGTGGACTGACGAGCCGGGAGTCCACTCCTACGCCGCGGATGCGACCGAGCGTCCCTTCGCGCGGCCGCGCAGCGGGCGGCCGGGATGCTACCTCGGTCAGGGGCACCACCACAACGCACCTAGACTGGAATCCGTGAATTCAGAGGAAACCGTCGACGTCGTGCTCATCGGCGGGGGCATCATGAGCGCAACGCTCGGCTCCCTCATCTCCCAGTTGGAGCCCGACTGGAGCATCAGCGTCTACGAGCGACTCGGCGAGGTCGCCCAGGAATCCTCGAACGCGTGGAACAACGCGGGCACCGGCCACGCCGCCCTGTGCGAGCTCAACTACATGCCCGAGAACGCCGACGGCACCGTGAGCGCGGCGAAGGCCGTCTCGATCAACGAGCAGTTCCAGATCAGTCGTCAGTACTGGGCGTACCTCGTCTCGATCGGTGCGCTCCCCGAGCCGCACAACTTCATCAACGCGACGCCGCACATGACGTTCGTGAAGGGCCAGGCGAACATCGAGTACCTCAAGAAGCGCGTCGAGGCCCTGAAGCACGAACCCCTGTTCCCCGACCTGGAGTACACCGAGGACCTCGAGCGCATCGCCGAGTGGACCCCGCTCCTCGCGAAGAAGCGCAACCCCAAGCAGAAGGTCGCCGCGACACGGGTCGAGTCCGGCACCGACGTCGACTTCGGCGCACTCACGAAGTACCTGTTCCGCGACCTCGAGCGTCGCGGGGCGTCGGTCCAGACGAACCACCAGGTCACCTGGCTGAAGCGCCAGAAGGACGGCACGTGGAAGCTCCGCGTGCGCCACCTCGTCGGGCAGACCCCCAAGGTCGTGCGCGCCCGGTTCGTCTTCGTCGGCGCAGGCGGCGGAGCGCTCGCGCTGCTGCAGCACTCCGGCATCCCCGAGATCAAGGGCTTCGGCGGCTTCCCGATCTCCGGCCAGTTCCTCCGCACGACGAACCCGAAGGTCGTGGCGCAGCACCAGGCGAAGGTCTACGGCAAGGCCGCCGTCGGCGCTCCGCCGATGTCGGTGCCGCACCTCGACACCCGCGTGGTCGACGGCGAGACCGCACTCCTCTTCGGCCCCTTCGCCGGATTCACGCCGAAGTTCCTCAAGACGTCGACCTGGTTCGACCTGCCGTTCTCGATCCGGTTCCACAACCTCGGCCCGATGCTGCAGGTCGGGCTCAAGAACTTCGACCTCGTGAAGTACCTCGTCTCCGAGCTCCTCGCCTCGCGCGCCAAGAAGATGGCGGCCCTCCGCGACTTCATGCCCACGGCGAAGGACCGCGACTGGGAGCTCATCACCGCCGGCCAGCGCGTGCAGGTCATGAAGAAGGACCCCGAGAAGGGCGGCGTGCTGCAGTTCGGAACCGAGATCATCACCGGCGCCGACGGCACGATCGCCGGACTCCTCGGCGCCTCGCCGGGTGCGTCGACGGCCGCGCCGATCATGCTCGACGTGCTCGCGCGCTGCTTCCCCGACCGCTTCGTCGGCTGGGAGCCGAGGCTCCGCCAGATGATCCCGAGCTTCGGCCGGGAGCTGTCGGTCGATCCCGCCGCCGCCGAGGCGTCGCTCACCGAGACCGCGAAGGTGCTCGAGCTGACCGCCTAGCGAGCGACGGCCTGGTCTGACGTGCCGCACCGACATCGCCGCGCCGACGCTTGGCTTCGCGGGGCGACCTCTGCTATCGTCGACCCCGCTATGAAGTGAGCACATCCCATCGTCCCGCGCCTGAGGCGCCGTTGACACGGGTGTGCACCTTCCACTGATCGCGACAGTGTCGCGCGCACCCTTCACGACGGCGGATGCCCGGCGGGACCCACCACTCCGCTCCCGGGTCGTCGTCCGCGCCATCGTGCCGCGTGCGCGCCGCTCGGTGCATCGTTCGTGCCCGCCCGCGCCGGCGGCGTCGGGCGACGGCTCGGGAGCCCTCGCGAACGGACGTCTCGCATGGCTGTACACCTCTCTCATTCCCTCTACCTGCGCGCCGACGGGCTCTCGGTCTCGTATGCGCACCGACGCGTCTTCACCGACCTCGGCTTCACCGTCGCGCCGGGCCAGCGGCTCGGCCTGATCGGCGAGAACGGCGTCGGCAAGTCCACGCTGCTCCGCCTGCTCGCCGCGCCGACGGTCGAGCGGATGCCGCGTCCGCCGCCCTCGGCGACGCGACCGTGTCGGGTCGGCTCTCCCGCCCCGCGCGCACCGGGCTCCTCGCGCAGGAGCTGCCCTTCCGCCCCGACGATCGCGTCGGCGACGTGCTCGAGGCCGCCCTCGCCGAGGTGCGCGCCATCGAGCGCGAGCTCGACGCGGCCGCGACGGAGCTCGCGGTCGACGCATCCGACGAGCGCGCCGCTGCGGCATCCGCCGCCCGGTACTCGTCGGCGCTCGACGCGGCCGAACGCGCCGACGTCTGGTCGGCCGACTCGCGACGCGACGAGGTGCTCGACGGGCTCGGCGTCGCCGGGCTCGGGCTCGATCGCCGGATCGACGAGGTCTCGGGCGGACAGCGCACCCGGTTCGCGCTCGCGGCGCTGCTGCTCAGCGCCCCCGACGCGCTGCTGCTCGACGAGCCGACGAACCACCTCGACGACGACGCCGCGTCCTTCCTCGAGGAACGGCTGCGCGCCTGGCGCGGACCGGTGCTGTTCGCCAGCCACGATCGGGAGTTCCTCGACCGGGTGGCGACCGGGCTGCTCGACCTCGACCCGGGCCGGCGGGGAGCGCTGGCGCTCGCCGGGTCGGGTGCTGACGCGGGGACGTCGCGCGTCGACGTGCTCGCGGCATCCGGCGGCACCGTCTTCGGCGGCGGCTTCAGCGAGTTCCTCACCGTGAAGGCCGAGGAGCGCGATCGCTGGCGACGGCAGTACGAGGACGAGCAGGACGAGCTGCGCCGCCTGCGCGACTCGGTCTCCGAGACCGCGCGCAACGTGTCGCACGGGCGTGCGGCGACCGACAACGACAAGTTCCTCAAGCACTTCAAGCGCGGGAACGTCGAGCAGGCGGTGTCGCGACGCGTGCGCAACGCCGAGCATCGCCTCGAGACGCTCGAGCGCGAGCAGGTGCGCAAGCCGCCGACCCCGCTCGCGTTCGCGGGCATCCCGTCGGGCTCGCACGCGCTCGAGGAGGCCTCGGGCCTGCTGCTGCAGGCTGTCCGACGTGTCGGTCGACGGCCGGCTCGAGCTCGGCGCGCTCGAGGTGGCTCCGCTCACGCGGCTGCTCGTCACGGGGGCGAACGGCGCGGGCAAGTCGACGCTGCTCGGCGTGCTCGCGGGCACGCAGGGCGTCGACCGTGGCCTCGTGCATCGACGCAAGGGGCTCCGCGTGCAGCTGCTCGAGCAGGACGTGCGCTTCGCCGATCCGGATGCCTCGCCCCGCCGCCTCTACGAGCGCGTGCTCGGCGAGCGGCGGGCGGAGCAGGTGCCGCTCGCCGGCCTCGGGCTCATCGCGCGGCGCGACGAGTCCCGGCCGGTCGGATCGCTCTCGGTCGGACAGCAGCGGCGGCTCGCCCTGGCGCTCGTGATCGCACGGCCGCCGCACGTGTTCCTGCTCGACGAGCCGACGAACCACCTCTCGCTCGCGCTCGCGACCGACCTCGAGGACGCCCTCGGCACGTACCCGGGTGCGGTCGTGATCGCGAGCCACGACCGGTGGCTGCGCCGCCGGTGGACGGGGGAGCGGCTCGAGCTCGCGGCCGGCCGCGCCGGTCGGGGAGCCCGCACTGCGGTCGTGATCGAGGCAGGCGGATGCCGCGACCGGGCCACGGCTCGCCGCGGCATCCGCTTGCCTGAGATTCGAACATGTGTTCGAATGGGTGCATGCGGTGGAGCGGACAGGAACTCGGCGTCGAGCAGGTCGACACGCTGCCCGGGCTCGCCAAGCTCAACAACCTGGTGCGCTCGGTGCAGACCCCCGACTTCGCCGGCGTCACGTTCCACGAGGTGCTCGCGAAGTCGGCGCTCAACAAGGTGCCGGGCCAGTCGGCCATGCCGTTCGGCTGGACGATCAATCCCTATCGGGGCTGCTCGCACGCTTGCGTTTATTGCTTCGCTCGCCCCACCCACACCTACCTCGACCTCGACGCCGGCGACGACTTCGATCGCCAGATCATCGTGAAGGTGAACGTGGCCGACGTGCTGCGCACCGAGCTCGCCAAGCCGGCGTGGCGGCACGAACCCGTCGCCCTCGGCACCAACACCGATCCCTACCAACGCGCCGAGGGACGATACGCGCTGATGCCGGGCATCATCGACGCGCTCACGACGAGCGGCACGCCCTTCAGCATCCTCACCAAGGGCACGCTGCTGCGTCGCGACCTGCCGCTGCTGGCGGATGCCGCGACAGCACGTGCCCATCGACCTCGCCATGTCGATCGCGGTCTACGACCACGACCTGCAGCAGTCGGTGGAGCCGGGCACGCCCAGCACGAAGGCGAGGCTCGCCACCGTGTCGGCCGTGCGCGACGCCGGACTCGACTGCGCGATCTTCCTGATGCCGATCCTTCCCTACCTGACCGACACGCGGGCACACCTCGACGAGGCGCTGCGGCAGGCGAAGGCGGCGGGCGCCACGAGCGTGCTCTACACCGCGCTCCACCTGAAGCCCGGCGTCAAGCCGTGGTTCATGCAGTGGCTCGAACGCGAGCACCCCGAGCTCGTGCCGAAGTACCGCTCCATGTACTACGGCAACAACGCGTACGCGCCGAAGGCGTACCGGCGCTGGCTGGGGGAGCGGATCCGACCGCTGATCAGGGCGCACGGACTCGAGCGCGGCCGCGAGGACCCCGTCACCGGCGGCGTGCGATCGGCCGCGCCGCTCGGCCCGCGCGGCGAGGAGGCTGCCCGACGCGCTCGGGCTGCCTCCCGATCCGTCGGCGCTCTTCTAGGCCGCACCGAGGCGGCGCGCATCGTGCTGCGCGTGACGCGTCGCGGCGCCGAGCGGACCGGTCGTCAACGCCCGTTGCGCCGGAATGCGATAATCCGCAGGAAGCCGCGGACCCAGATCGCCGACGGCCGCGAGCGGAGGACGACGATGACCCTGGGGTTGCCGGGACACCTCGCCCGCGATTCGCTCAGCCGGGCGCTGGCGCACGCCGGGCATTGCGCGGCCTGGGTCTGCCTCGGCATCGGCGCCGTCGTCGGCGTCATCGGCGCCACCATCGGCGGCGACCCGGCCGGGTGGGTCGGTGCCGCCCTCTCGACCCTGATGGCCGTGCTGCTCGTGCTCGTCGCGCGATACCCCACCGTCACCCTCACGCTCGTGTACCTCGTCGTCGGGACCGGCTCGGTGCTCGCGCTCACCGTGCTCGTGATGGATCCGGCGTACCGCTTCGAGACCACGAACAACGTGATCCTCGCGCTGCCGCGCGTCGCCCTGATCCTCGTGGGCGGCGCGGGGGTGGGCTCCGTGCTCGCGATCACGTGGGCCGCGCTGGGATACGGGCTCGGCGAGGCCGCCTCGTTCCTCGGCGCGGCGCTCGCGGGCGGCGACTGGGCGCCGAACGTCGCGGCCGCGACCGCGTTCGGCATCGTGGTCGTGGTGCGCACGTTCGACGGGGTCAGCCGCCGCTCCGATTCGCGCCGCGAGACGGGCCTGCACCGGGCCAGCCAGCAGACCCGAGAGCTCGTCATCCGACACGACTACGAGCTCCGCGCGACGGCACGGCTGCACGACACGGCCCTCAGCCACCTCGTGGCCATCGCCGCCGCGGGCTCCGGACCCGTCGACCAGCGCCTGCGAGACGGCATCCGCCAGGACCTCGGACTGATCGTCGGCCGCGACTGGGCGATCGACCATGGCCCGGCCGTCCAGTCGGGCGGCAACGCGACGCGGCCGTGATCGCTCCGCACTGACGGCGACCGCGGCGAGCGCGGCGTCCGCCGCCGACGACACGCCGACGCTCGAGGGCGCGTTCGCCGCCGCCGCGAACGCCGGGCTCGCCGTGCGGATGACCGGCGACCTCGGCGTGCTCGGGGCCCTCGGGCCCGCGCGAGCCGCCGCCCTCGACGCAGCGGTCGCGCAGTGCCTCGTGAACGTCGCGCGCCATGCCGACGTCGCCGAGGCGGAACTGGCACTCGGCCTCGGCGACGGCGAGGTGACCGTCGCCGTGATGGACAGCGGCGTCGGATTCGACGAGCGCGAGGTTCCCGAGGACCGCATCGGGCTCCGCACCTCCATCCGGGCCCGCATCGAGCAGGAGGGCGGCACGGTGCGCCTGTGGTCGACCAAGGGCGTCGGCACGACGATCGTGCTCACCGTGCCGGAGGGCGGCGAATGAGCCGGATGCGCCTCACGCAGCAGGAGGCCGACCCGATCGGCGGCATCACCGCCGCGCCGATCGTCGTGATCGGCGCCGTGCTCGCATTCGGCGCCTCCGTCGTGCTCACCTACGCGCACTGGAGCGAGGTGGGCTCGCCGCTCGTGGCCCTGCTCGGCATCGTGCTCGTCGCGCTTGCGGGACTCGCGGCGGCCATCTCGGCATCACCGTCCCGCGCGCCGTTCTCGGCGGAGCGGCTGTGGCTCGTCGTCGCACTCGCGGTCGGCGCGGCCATCGCGGAGTACGTCTCGACGATCGGCGCCGACCGGTACATCTACGACGACTTCGGCCCCGTCGTGATCGGCATGCTCATCCTCTCGCTGGCGCCGTACTGCACGTGGGTGTCGCTGATCCTCGCGGGGCTCCTCTCGGCGGCGGTGCTGTCGATCCTCGTGGTCGGATCGGCGACGACGGCGGCCATCGCCCCGCCGCTCGCCGCGCTGATCGCGGTGAACGCGGCCGCGGTGCTCGCCATGTCGGCGGCCGCCGCCGGCTACTCCTACGCGATCGTCGACGAGACGCTCGCCTGGCAGCGGGAGGCGAACCGCTCGGCGCTGCACCGCGATGCGGAGCTGCGCGCCGGCATCGCCCGATCCGTGCAGCAGAGCCAGGTGTCGGTGCTCGGGCGCGAGGTGCTGCCCTTCCTCGCCGGAGTCATGACCTCGGACCGCATCTCGGTGGCCGATGCCGACCGTGCCCGCGAGCTCGCCGAGGCGCTCCGCCGCGCGCTGAAGGCGGGCATCGAGTCGACCTGGCTCGACGACCTCGCCGCGACGGTCCGGATGTCGCGCGGCATCCCCGTCGTCGTCGACGACCCGGTCGGGGCCGCCGCCGACCTCGCCGCCGACCAGCGGTCCGCGCTCACCGCACTGCTCTCGTGGCTCGGCGAGGGCAGCCGTTCCGCGGCGATCCGGGTCTCGATCGATGGCGGAGCGCGGCGCCGGCACATCGGCATCGTCGCCGAGCACGGCGCCTCACCGCCGTCTCGTCGCGAGCTCGATCGCTTCGCCGCGGTGGCCCGCGCGGTCTCGATGCGCGCGGAAGTGGCCGTGACGCGCGAGAATGTGTCTGTGGAGTTGAGTCATGTCCCCGATTGAGGCCAGCACGCCGACGGTGCCGAGCGATCCCGCCGATGGCGCCCAGGTGCGCCTGGCGCTGCTCGACGACCACGGACTCATCGTCGACAGCCTCGCCACGTGGTTCGAAGACCACGCGCCCGACTTCTCGGTGGTGGTGCGCGCGACGACGTGGATGGACCTCATCCGCAACCCCGAGTTCCCGGTCGACCTGGTGCTGATGGACCTGCAGCTGGGCGACAGCGTCTCGATCGAGTCGCGCATCCGGGCCTGCCGCGCCGCCGGCGCGAAGGTGGTGGTGGTCAGCGCACTCGACGACGAGGCCTCCCGCGAGCGCTGCATCGCCGCGGGTGCCGCGGCGTTCGTCTCCAAGACCATGCAGGCCGAGGAACTCGTCGACCTGGCTCGCCGCGTCGCCCGGGGCGAACGACTGCGTCGCCGGGCCGTGGCACCGACCGGCGAAGCGGCGCCCGACGCCGTCCCGCGGCGACATGCCGACGATTCCGGCTCGGCGCACCTGAGCGCCGCAGAGGAGCGCGCGCTGCGGCTGTACGCCAAGGGCTTCAGCACCCACGAGGTCGCCGACCGCATGGACATCGGCTACGAGACCGCGAAGACCTACCTGCGGCGGGTGCGCGAGAAGTACGCGCGAGCCGGGCGGCCGGCGAGCCGGAAGTCCGAGCTGATCCGCCGGGCGGCGGAGGACGGGCTGCTCGAGTAGATGGCGAAGCTCTACTTCCGCTATGGGGCGATGAACTCCGGCAAGTCGACGGCGTTGCTCCAGGCGGCATTCAACTACGAGGAGCGCGGCCACCGGGTGCTGCTCGCCAAGCCTGCGGTCGACACCAAGGGCGACCGGAGCATCGTGTCGCGCCTCGGCGTGGTGCGCGAGGTCGACTTCACGATCGAGCCCGAGGCCGACGTGCTCGACCGTTTCCAGCATCACCGCAGCCGGGTGATCGAGGAGCACGGTCGCGACGTGAGCTGCCTGCTCATCGACGAGGCCCAGTTCCTCGCGTCCGAGCAGGTCGACGACCTCCTCCGGATCGCGCTCATGGATGCCATCCCCGTGCTCGCCTACGGCATCCGCACCGACTTCCAGACGGTCGCGTTCCCGGGAAGCCGGCGGCTGCTCGAGGTCGCCCACAGCCTCGAGGAGCTGAAGACGATCTGCCGCTGCGGCCGCAAGGCGATCTTCAACGCCCGTCGCATCGGCGGGGTGTTCGTCTTCGACGGCGACCAGGTCGCGATCGACGGCGAGGACGTGACCTACGAATCGCTGTGCGGCGTCTGCTACCTCGAGGAGAGCGGTGGCGTGCTGGACGGCCGGCACTGAGCGGGCACTGCTGACGGGCGTCGCCCGAGATGCGAGCATGGCAGCATGAGCGTCGTCGTGGAGCGGATGCCTCGCCGCGTCGACGGCGTGGACGCCGCCCGTGGGCTCGCGCTCATCGGCATGTTCGTGGCGCACGTCTCACCCGCGGTCGCCTCGATCCAGGCCGCGGAGTTCATCGCACTCGCCGACGACCGCCCGCGCCTGCTGTTCGCCCTCACCGCCGGCATCGGGCTCGGCTTCATCTCGGGCGGCATCCGACCGATCACCGAGGGCCGCAGCGACCTGCGCCGGCAGATCGCCGTGCGCGCGCTGATCCTCATCGCGCTCGGCATGCTGATCTGGGCCACGCTGCAGCCGCTCGTCTTCATCATCCTCGACGTGTACGGGGTCGCGTTCCTCGTGATGCTCCCGCTGCTCTTCCTCCCTCCGCGGGCCGCGCTCGGGCTCGGCATCGGCCTGATCGCGGTCACGCCGGCGCTCGCCGAGATCGGCGCCCGCACCGAGTTCGTCGGAGCCGTGCGCGACACGCCGTTCCGATTCCTGTCCGACTGGATCGTGGGCGGCGCGTATCCCGTGATCGTGTGGGTGCCGGTGATGCTCATCGGCCTCGCGCTCGCGCGGATGGACCTCGGGTCGCCGCGCGTGGTCGGCACGGTCGCGCTCGTGGGCACCGCCGCGGCATCCGTGTTCCTGCCGCTCTCGTCGCTCCTGCCGGCACCGGAGCTCGTGAGCGAGGCGGGCTGGTCGGTGCCGCTGCGCGCCTCGCTCGAGACCCTCGGCAATGTCGGGGTCGGCGCGCTCGTCGTCGCGGCGATGCTCGCGCTCACGGCGCTGGCTCGGCCGGTCGTGCGCCGCGTGGCCGGGGCGGTGCTCTCCCCGGTGGTCGCGATGGGGGCGATGCCGCTCAGCGTCTACACGATCCACCTCGTGGTCATCGCGATGGCGAAGCGGCGGGAGGACGGCGTGACGACCGACGACTCGTGGCCGCTCGTGATCGGCCTGATCGTGGGCTCGATGGCGTTCGCGTGGCTGTGGCGCCGATACCTCGGGCGCGGTCCGCTCGAGCGGCTGCTCCGCTGGGCGAGTGGACGTGATCGGGCGGATGTCGAGGCTGCGCCCACGTCGCGCTGACCACGGCCGCCGCAGGGCCCCACTTCGGGGGACTTTCTCGCCCACGTCCTCTCAAGAGGGGACACAATCGGGGTAGCCTGACCCATGGCCCAACACCCGGACGTTGGGCTCGCCGACCCGCCCCGAGACGCGGGCCGGGCGTGGAGGCGCAGATGACCCTGGCTCGGCAAACGTCCGTCGAGACCCCTGCGGCAGTGGTCGCGGCATGGCAGCGCGCGTATGCGCAGCGCCTGCTGATCACCGACCTCATCGTCATCGTGGTCTCGGTCTACGCGTCGCAGTTCATCCGCTTCGGCACCAGCGCGGAAGACCTGCGTATCCCTTTCGAGCAGGGCGAGGTGTACGAGCTCAGCTACACGCTGGTCTCGGCGGTGCTCGCGTTCGGCTGGCTCTGCTCGCTCGCACTCTTCGCCACTCGCGACCACAACATCGTCGGAGCCGGAACCTCCGAGTACAAGCGGATCACGGATGCCACCATCCGTGTCTTCGCCGTGCTCGCCATCGCCGCGTTCCTGTTGCAGTCCGAGGTCGGACGCGGATACCTGCTCGTCGCGCTGCCGCTCGGGCTCGCGCTGCTGCTGGTCTCGCGCTGGATGTGGCGCAAGTGGCTCATGCGCCGCCGCGCGGCCGGCGCGTACTCGCACCGGGCGATCCTCATGGGCGAGCGACAGAAGTCGGTTCACGTCGCCGAGCAGATGGCCCGTGAGACCGCGTCGGGCATCATGATCGTCGGCGCGATCACCGAGCGAGGCATGTCCGAGCAGGAGCTCGCGCCGGGCATCCCGGTGCTCGGCGACTACTCCAGCCTCTCCAGGGTCCTCGAGGACGCGCGTGCCGACACCGTCGTGTTCACCGGAGCCGACAACATCGACCCGAGGGGGATGCGCCGCCTCGGCTGGGAGCTCGAGGCGACCTCCACCAACCTCATCGTCGCGCCGGCGATGACGGATGTCGCGGGCCCGCGCATCCACGCCCGTCCCGTCGCCGGCCTCCCGCTCATCCAGGTCGACTACCCCGAGTTCGAGGGCCGCAAGTACGCCGCGAAGCGCGCGTTCGACCTGGTGGTCGCGTTCCTCGCACTCGTCGTGCTGAGCCCGGTCTTCCTGATCATCGCCCTCCTCGTTCGGCGCGACAGCCCCGGACCCGCCTTCTTCACGCAGGAGCGCGTCGGACTGAACGGCGAGCGGTTCCACATGCTGAAGTTCCGCTCGATGGTCGTCGACGCCGAGGCGCAGCTGCCATCGCTCCTCGATCGGACCGATGGCAACGGGCCGCTCTTCAAGCTCAAGTCCGACCCCCGAGTCACGCGGATCGGCTCGTTCCTCCGGCGCTACAGCCTCGACGAGCTCCCGCAGCTCATCAACGTCCTCCTCGGCGACATGTCCCTCGTCGGGCCCCGTCCGCCGCTCGCGTCCGAGGTCGAGCGCTACGACGAGTGGACGCGCCGCCGCCTGCTCGTGCGACCGGGCATCACCGGCCTGTGGCAGACCCAGGGCCGCTCCGACCTCTCGTGGGAGGACAGCGTGCGCCTCGACCTCTACTACGTGGAGAACTGGTCGCTCACGGGCGACATCATCATCCTCTACCGCACGGTGCGCTCGGTCGCCCGCGCACAAGGCGCCTACTGATGGGGCGGATGCCCCCGTGCAGGTGTTGCACCGACCTTCACGTCTATGCTGATGCCTTGTGACGCAACCCGAACCCTTCGGCGCCACTGAGCGCGGAGACTCCCGATCACGCCCCGAGCCGAAGCGACGCCGGCGCTGGATCGCGCACGCCATCATCTGGCCGGTGCTCGTCCTCCTGCTCGTCGGCAGCGGGTTCGCGGCCTGGGCCCTGTACAACGACGCGATGTCGGTGCGCGACGACCTCGAGGAGGCCAGGACCTCGGTCTCCGAGTTCCAGCGTGCCGCGGCCGACCGCCAGCTCGACCAGCTCCAGCCGATCGCCGATCAGCTCTCGGCGTCCGCCGCGGACGCGGTCGAGCCGACGACGCAGCCGCTCTGGCGCGCCGCCGAGTTCCTGCCGGTGATCGGCGAGAACTTCCGCGCCGTGCGAGTGATCGCGGAGGGCGTCGACGAGGTGTCGAGCGAGATCGTCACTCCGGCGGTCGGCCTGGTCAGTACCTTCGGGCTGCAGCGTGATCCCGCGACCGGTGGGTTCGACATGGCGCCGCTGCGCCAGGCGACCGAGATCGTCGCGACCGCCGACCGCGTCGTCGGCGACCTGCACGACGACGTGCAATCGATCAACACGGATGCCACGATCGGCCAGGTGTCCGAGGCCGTCGGCCAGTTCGACGACATGCTCGGCTCGGCGGAGGAGACGATTCCCCAGCTGAGCGGTGCACTCGCCGGTGTCGGCGCGCTCCTGGGCATCGACGGTCAGAAGGACGTCGTGCTCGCGTTCCTGAACAATGCCGAGGCCGCCGCGCTCGGTGGCGGTCCGGCTGCGCAGACGCTCCTGTCGGTGGACAACGGCACGGTCAACGTCGTGCGTCAGGTGTCGAGCGCCGATTTCCCGATCGCGATCCCGGTCGATGTGCCCGTCGACGAGAGCGCCAAGCAGCTGTACGACTCGATCTTCCTCGACAACCTGAACGCGGCGACCAGCCGGCCCGACTTCCCGACCGCCGCGCAGATCATCTCGGCCAACTGGCAGCGAACGTTCGGCATCGCACCTGACGAGGTCGTCTCACTCGATCCGATCGCGCTGTCGCGGCTCCTCGAGGTGACCGGCCCCGTCAGCATGCCCGACGGTGAGCAGCTGACGAGTGACAACGTGGTGTCGAAGCTCCTCAATGAGGCGTACTTCCGCTATCCAGAGGGCGGCGCCGAGTCCGACGCCTACTTCGCAGCTGCGGCATCTGCAGTCTTCGAGCGCGTCATGTCCGCCGACTACGACGTCTGGGCGATGGCGCAGGCCGTGATCGACACGGCCAACCGCGGCACGCTGATGATGTGGAGCGCCGACCCCGCAACGCAGGCGCTCTTCGACGGCACCCGGCTGCAGGGCGTGCTGCCGGCGACCAACGAGGGCGCGACCGTGCTGGGCGTGTACTTCCGCGACCGGTCGTCGTCGAAGATCGACTACTACCTCCACTCCGAGGCCACCGTCACGACGAACGCCTGCACGCCCGACGCCCCGACGTACACGGTCGACGTGCGGCTGCGATTCGACATCCCGAACAACGTCGACCTTCCCGACTACGTCGACAGCAACCTGTACGACTTCTATCGCACCGAGGTGTTCCTCTATGGCCCCATCGGTGCCACGACGACCGCGGTCGAGGTGCCCGAGCCCGGCCTCGACACCACGACCGGGCCTTCGGTCACCGACCTCTCTCGGCCCGCCGAGAAGTTCACCGTCGACATGCGAGGACGGACAGACGGCGCTCGTGCGCGCCACGTTCGCCGGTGCGCCGGGAAAGTACGGACCTACCGAGGTCCGCACGACGCCCATGATCAATGCGACGAAGGTGACGCTCAGCCGACGCGCCGTGCGGCTGAGGCGTTGACCCCCGAACGGGGGTACGTGAAAAGTCGAGGGCGACCTCCGATTCGGCAATCCCGCATGCACGCGTATGCGAGACTGGCTGAGGCTAACGACGAGGGGAGCCGCACCGACCAGGAGGATTGACCAGTGGAATTGCGCGACTATGTGCGTATCCTGCACAAGAGCTGGGTACTGATACTCGCGTCCACGCTCCTCGGGATCGGCGTCGCGGCTGCTCTATTCCATCGTCGTCACGCCGAAGTACGAGGCCGCCACGGAGCTCTATGTCTCGGTGAGATCCGGTGACAGCGCGGCGACCGGGGATCTCGTGCAGGGCACGAACTTCGCGCGTCAGGCCGTGACGAGCTACGTCGATGTCGTGGACAGCGCGATCGTCCTCGATCGCGTCATCGAAGAACTCGAGCTCGACCAGACGAGCGCCGAGCTCGCCGAGAAGATCGAGGCGAGCTCGCCGCTCAACACCGTCCTGATCGACATCACCGTCGCCGACAGCGATCCCGAACGAGCGGCCGCGATCGCGAACGCCGTCGGCGACGACCTTCGAAGATGTCGTCGTGAACAACCTCGAGAAGCCCGAGGGCGAAGCGCTCAGCCTCGTGAAGATCGAGACGATCCAGCCGGCCACGGTGCCTGCCGCCGCTTCGAGCCCGAACGTGCCGCTCTACCTGGCACTCGGCGCTCTCGTGGGATTGGCCATCGGCATCGGCATCGCCGTCCTGCGCAGCGTGCTCGACACCCGCATCCACTCGTTGCACGACATCGCCCAGGTCACCGATGCGCCGCTCCTCGGCGGAATCGCGTTCGATCCCGGTGCGAGCAAGCGCCCGCTGATCGTGCACGCCGATCCACGCAACCCGCGCGCGGAGTCCTTCCGGAGTCTCCGCACGAACCTGCAGTTCGTGAACATCGAAGGCGGGCCCCGCAGCTTCGTCGTGTCGAGCGCCGGCCCCGGCGAGGGAAAGTCCACGACGACCGCCAACCTCGCGATCTCGCTCGCCGAGACGGGCGCGAGCGTCGCCCTCATCGACGGCGACCTCCGCCTCCCGAAGGTCGCGGAGTACCTCGCCATCGAGGGCGGCGTCGGGCTGACCGATGTCCTGATCGGTCGCGCGGAGCTGGTCGACGTCCTGCAGAAGTGGGGAAGAGGGCGACTGTACGTGCTCCCATCCGGCCGTATCCCGCCGAACCCGAGCGAGCTGCTCGGTTCTGCGGCGATGGCGACGCTCCTCAACACGCTCACCGCGCAGTTCGACTACGTGCTGATCGACGCGCCGCCGCTGCTGCTCGTCACCGACGCCGCGGTCGTCTCGAAGCTCGCCGGCGGTGCGATCCTGGTTGCCGCGTCGGGCGCAACGAAGAAGCAGGAACTTGCGGGCGCAGTGCGCGCGCTCGAATCGATCGGGAGTCGCCTCTTGGGGATCGTCGTCACCATGCTGCCCACGAAGGGTCCCGACAGCTACGGCTACGGCAACTACACGTATGGCGTCACCCACGACCTCGACGCGGTCTTCGACGTCGACGATATGCGCGAGCGGCCCCGGGGCCCCCGGGCATGAGCTTCACGATCCTCACGGTGTGTTCCGGCAACATCTGCCGCTCACCGCTGGCTGAGCAGCTGCTGCGGGCCGGCCTCGCGGGCATCGACGGCGTGACCGTCGGCAGTGCGGGCACGATCGCAATGGTCGGCGCCGGCATGCCGGCTGAGGCGAAGGCGCTGGCGGTGCGGTACGGCAGCACGGATGCCGAGTCCCACCAGGCGCGGCAGCTCGATGAGCAGGCCATCCGCGATGCCGACCTGGTGCTCGGGCTCGCTCGCGAACACCGGCGTGCCATCGTCGAGCTCGTCCCGGCAGCGACGCGCCGCACCTTCACCCTGCGGGAGTTCGCGCGCCTCGCCGCATCCGTCACCGACATCGACCTCTATGACGCGGCGTCGCCGCTCAGCGACGGAACGGTCTCGAGCCGCCTTCGCGAGGCGGTCGTCGCGGCCGCGTCGCTGCGAGGCCTCGTCGAACCGTTCAACTCACCCGACGACGCCGATGTCGTCGACCCGTATCGCCAGTCCACTGCTGTCTACGAGCAGTCGGCAGCGCAGCTCGTGCCGGCCGTCCAGTCGACGGTCGCGCTCCTCGCGCGTGCGGCGCAGCGGGCATAGGGCGAGCCGCATGTCACATCTCGCCGATCGGGCGCGCGCCGCGCCCGCGCCGTTTGGACCAGCCTTGGCGTAGCACTGCTCGCCATCGTGGTGGGAGCGCTCTCGTTGGTGGCGCTCACCCAGAATCGATCCGTGGCCGAAGCGGGGGCGACCCCGGGGGCTGTGGAACCGAGCGTGGCGCAGGCTGAGCCATCCGCAGTGCCGGTGGAGCCGGCGCCGCCGGTCGCCTCCGTTGCGGTGCCGAACCGAGTGATCGCAGTCGGTCGACCGCGATGCAGCGGTGCGTACGTCGACCACCGGTTGCCCGGCACCCTCGATGGTCGAGGTCACAGCTGACGCCGGTGCGACCTGGGAGGCGTTCGAGGCTCCGGCAGTGTCGGCAGTGCAGCGCGTCAGCGCCGGGGCCGATGCGTTCGTCTCGCTCATCGGGCTGTCCGTCGAAGGCTGCGCGCCGGCGTACGAGCGATCGTTCTCCGGAGGTGCAGCATGGGAGGCTGCACCCGACGAGCTCGCCGCCTCGTGGTTCGTGGATCCGGCCAACCGCGCCGGTCTCCATGCGCCGTCCGGTGATCGGGCCGCACCCTGCGGCGCCGTTGTGCAGCTCGCGGTGATCGACGAGAACTCGGCGGCCGTGCTGTGCGAAGACGGTGCCATTCACGCAACGGTCGATGGCGGTGTCGGATGGCTGCCTCCTGCCTCCGTGCCCGGCGTGTCCGCGATTACGGCCGACGCTGCGTCATACCGCGTCGCCGTGCTCAACCAGAACGGATGCACGGGCGCCCAGATCATCGAACTTCCAGTGACTGAAGCGGGCTTCGCGCCCGGCGCACCCGGCGCTTGTCTCGTGGCGACGGCTGCGGCCGGCGACGTGGCATTGGCTGCAGGCGAGAACGTGACGTGGCTCTGGGCGGGCGACGCGCTCGCACGATCTGAGAACGGTGGTGCGACGTGGCTGTGACCGATCAACCTCACGCTGACGCCGAGCGCGGTCGTCGCGCGCTGGCAGCGCGACTACGCGACCCGCCTGTTCCTCACCGACCTTGTCGCGATCCTGCGTCGCCGTCTACGGCTCGCAGCTCCTCCGCTTCGGCACGCAGGATGGTGGAGTTGGACACTCCGCGGTTCGCGTCCGCGGACTTCGAGGTGAGTTACACGCTGGTGTCGCTTGTGCTCGTCGTGGCGTGGATGATCGTCACTCGAGTTCTACGCCACTCGCGACCACAAGATCATCGGCTCCGGCAGCCTCGAGTACAAGCGCATCGCCGACGCGACGTTTCGTGTGTTCGGTCTGCTCGCGATCATCGCCTTCCTGCTCCAGTCGCAGGTGGGTCGCGGCTACCTGCTCATCGCGCTCCCGACCGGCTTGGCGCTGCTCCTCGTCAGTCGTTGGTCCTGGCGCCAATGGCTGAACCGCCAGCGCGCCGGCGGGGATACCTCCATCGCGCCGTCCTCCTCGGCGAGCGCGCGAAGTCCGAACACGTCGCCGAACAGATGAGGCGAGACGGCGGTTCCGGCATCCAGATCGTCGGCGCGATCACCGAACACGGCACGACCGAGCAGGAGCTCTCGCCGGGCATTCCGGTTATCGCTGGACTACTCGCACATTCTCGATGCCATCGACGCCGCACGCGCGGACACGGTCGTCCTCACTGGGGCGGACAACATCGGCCCGCAGCATATGCGCCAGCTGGGCTGGGATCTCGAGGCGCGGTCGATCAGCCTTATCGTCGCGCCAGCGCTCACGGATGTTGCGGGTCCACGCATCCATGCGCGGCCGGTCGCTGGGCTCCCGCTCATCCACGTCGAGTATCCGGCGTTCGAGGGCCGAAAGCGTGTCGTCGAAGCGCCTTTTCGACGTCTCGGCGCCTCTGCGTCCTCATCATGTTCAGCAGCCCGGTCATGGTCGCAGTCGCGATCGCAGTGAAGATCTCGAGCCCCGGCCCGGTCCTCTACAGCCAAGAGCGAATCGGTCTTGGCGGCGACCGTTCCAGATGCTCAAGTTCCGTTCGATGGTGCAGGGCGCGGACGATCAGCTCAAGAGCCTGCTGGATGCGCAGGGCACGTCCGACCGTCCACTGTTCAAGATCAACGATGACCCCCGGATCACGCCGGTTGGCCGATTCATTCGCAGGTACTCGCTCGACGAGCTACCACAGTTCTTCAATGTGCTCCGTGGAGACATGAGTCTTGTCGGCCCGAGGCCGCAACGTGAGGACGAAGTCGCTCTGTACGACGACGTCGCACACCGGCGGCTCATGATGAAGCCCGGGATCAGTGGGCTATGGCAGGTGAGCGGTCGGTCGAACCTCGACTGGGACGATGCACTCCGCCTCGACCTCTACTACGTCGAGAACTGGTCGCTCACTGCGGATGTGCTGATTCTGGCGCGGACGGTTCGCGCAGTCGTTGTTTCGAGCGGCGCGTACTAACGCGACCTAAGAGGAGATTCGAATGGGCAAGCCGAGGATGAATAGTTGGTCTCTGGTGACTGTTACGTTCAACAGTCGCCCCGACCTGGAGCGTTTTTGGGCCGGCGGTGTGGCGTCAGGCATTGAATGGATCGTCGTTGACAATGCTTCCACGGACGGTAGCGCCGAACTCGCAGAGAGCCTAGGCGCAACGGTAGTTCGCCTCTCGAAGAATGTTGGCTTTGGTGCTGCGAACAATGTTGGGATCGAGCTCGCCTCGGCGCAGTATGTCGCGTGTCTGAATCCCGATGTCCGCGTCGTAGAGGACGAATTGTCGATCCTCCAGGAAGCGATCGATAATCTCGGCGGTTTTGTTGCTCCCCAGTTGCTAAACCCGGACGGGAGTCTGCAGGCAAACGGTCGCGGGGCGCCGACGCTTGCAAACAAACTCCTGAACCGAATGCTGCGTGAAGGACGGCACCGGACGTATCGGCGAATAGCAGCAAGCGGCGAGATCCTCCGGGTCACGTGGGCCATGGGAGCTGCGATTGCTGCTCGCCGAGACACCTGGCAATCAGTTGGCGGCTGGGACGACAGGTACTTCATTTACTACGAGGATGCAGAGCTTGGACTTGCAGGGGCGCAGCTTGGCTTTCCTACACACGTCGTGGGCGCTGTTCGGTGGACACACGGATGGGCGCGGGAGACCGCGCGACTGCGAATCGAACCATGGCGGCAGGAGTTTCGATCGGCCGCGACATTCTATCGCCGGCACCCCGGACTCCTCCTGCCGGGAAAAACCAGAGCGTTGCAAGACAACGCAAAGACGGCGACACCCTGATGAGTGAGCGGGCAGCAGAACTGACGGTTCTCCCGATAAGCCTCGTGATTACAGTGTTGAACGAGATCGGAGGCATCGACGCGTTTCGAGAGTCGGTCGAGTCTTTGACTTCGACGCCGGCGGAGATCGTCATCGTTGATGGTGGATCGACAGACGGAACCCGTGAGTATCTCATGGCGTGGTCGGAAGCATCTACGGGGGTGCGCGTTATCGATCGGAGCGGCGCATCCATCTCGACAGGCCGTAACGTCGCAATCGAGCATGCATCCCACGAGTTCATAGCAGTGACGGATGCTGGCACCACACTCTCCCCAGAATGGCTGATGCACCTCTACGAATCGCTCCGCGAGGGACACGATGTAGCGTCAGGGTTCTTCCGACCGGGCGAGGGTCGCTGGTTTGAGCAAGTTCTTGGGACAGTGATTCTCCCCGATCTGAGAGAGATCGACCCTTCCGGGATCCTACCTTCCAGCCGGTCAGTTGCATTTACACGAACGGCGTGGAAGGTGGCCGGTGGATATCCGGAGTGGCTTGACTACTGTGAAGACTTGGTTTTTGATCTGACTCTTCGGAATGAGAACTTCTCTTTCTCGTTCGTGCCCGATGCAGTCGTTACCTGGGACGCGAGGCCGTCCCTAGGTGCGTTCGCCAACCAGTACTTTCGATATGCGAGGGGCGATGGGAAGGCCGGACTGTGGCAGAAGCGTCATTTCGCCCGCTATACCGCATACCTAGTTGGGGTCGTCGGGTTGATGGCTGCGGCGTCCTTTCCGATCATCCTTCCGGCCGTGATGGTGGGGTTCACCGGGTACCTCTCAAAGTATTGGAGGAGAGTCTGGCGGAGTCGGGCTGCGCTCGGCGGCCGCCTACTCGTGGCTATGGCTCTTGTCCCCGTCATCGTAGTTGTTGGTGACGTGGCCAAGATGTTCGGTTATCCCGTCGGGTTGATGTGGAAAGCGAAGAACCCGGCATGACGAGTCAGCCGACGGAGATCGAAGGACTAGCGGTGATCGTGGTCCATCATCGCTCTACCCTCACCGTGCAAGACACGGTCCTTGACCTGCTGAGCGCTGGATTGCAGCCTCCTCAGATTCACGTGGTCGATAACAGTGAGGACGAGGAAACGAGCCGCGAACTCCAGGCCGGGCTCCCCGGTGGTGTCTGCATGTCAACGGTCCCAAATCTCGGGTACGCAAATGCTGTCAACGTCGGTGTTGACCACCTTTCGGTCATCGCGTCCTCGGCAACGTCGATACTTGTGGTCACGCATGACGTTCGACTGGCACCGGGAGCTCTAGAGAAGATGCTCTACGCACTGGTTCGCGACACGGGCGTTGCTGCCGTAGGACCTCTCATTGTCAACGGCCACCGGAAGTCTCGCGTGTGGTCGGCAGGTGGTCGTTCAACGAAGCTGCTGCACTTACCTCGGCACACGTTCGCTGGGCAAAATGCCGACACCGTTCCGCCGGAAACCGTGAACGTTGATTGGCTTGATGGGTCAGTTGTCCTCTATCGAGCAAGCGTGCTCCGGGGGCAGCGCATCCTCGAGGAGTTCTTCCTCTACGTCGAAGAGTACGAGTACCACACTCGCCTACGATCAATGGGATTCGAGATCGTCTGTGCCCGCGAGGCCCGTGCGAGTCAGACGTCGAATGGCGCGCCGCCATTTCTGAAGGCCCGCAACCTACAGATTTTCGAGTACCTTCACGGGGGCCTCCTCGCCGCCACTCTTGGTGTGCCTTTTGAGGTCTTTCGCGAGGTTCTACGCGTTCTTCTTCGTCGGCAACGTCTGTCGTATGTGGTTCAGATGTTCGCTGGCTGGCGAAGTGCCGTCCGCTCGAGGTCGGAGCGTGGGGACGTTCGTGCGTTCAGTTCGGACCTGTCGTGATGACTCGGCTGGGTTCGAACCGCTCGCTCGCTCAGTCTGCGATCGGAGATGTCGGCAGGACCAGAACGGACCCGTTGAGCTGGATACTCGGCGGCCTAATCTCGGTGCTGATCCTTTTTCCGTCGATATTTGAGCAGTTCGTGCCGACGAGGATGGCTCTGGTGGTTGTCGCCGCTCTCATCCTCGGGGTGGAAGGCATCCGTGAGCGTCGCCGGCGTGCCCTCCTGGCCGCGATCGGGCTGTTCCTGGTTGGCGTCCTGGTTCTACTGATTGGCTCCCACGCGAGCGACGCAATTGGTGACCCAATGATCACGACGAACGCTCAACGGATTCTCGTGGTGTTACCCACGATGGCTGGGCTTGGATACGTGCTCTACGGATCGCCTCGACGCAGTAGCTACCTGAGGCCATTCGTAACGTTGGCTTTAGTGGTTGCAGTCCTCGCCGCAATCGAATCCGTTCAGGGCGGGTCCGTTCTCGGGCGAGACGAAGCGTTTTCACACCTTCAACGGGAAGGATCTGCACGCGCGATCGTGGGTTCTGAGCACGTACTTGTGCTGGGCGCGATCCTCGCTGGATCGATTCCATTGGTGCGCTCGGCCGAGATCAGATATCCGCGAGCCGCCGCGGTAATCCTGCTAGGCGGTGTCGTCGCCACCGGAAGTCGTTGGCCAACCGTGATTGCCGTTGCTCTGCTGATTACTGTCATTGTTCCCCCTGTCGGTCGATGGATCGGGCGGCAGTACCGCCTTGTGCGGGTCATCACGGTCGTAACTTACTTTGCGTTGTTGGCAGCGGCGTTCTTCATCTGGAAACCCATTGCTACCGGGGCCACAGGCGCTGCGTACTCGATCGAGTATCGCTTCGCGATTTACGCACTTCTGCCGAACATCCTGGAATCGGTCCCTTTTGGAATTGGATTTACGTCGATTCCCTATGGACTCTGGCTTCTACCGAGCGAGCTGTTTGGCGTCCGCGACCTTGCAGCGACGGTGGACTCCGAGCCCGTTTATCTTGCAGTATCGTTCGGGTGGATCGGTCTCGCTGCCTACTTCATCCCTCTTCTGATCGCCACGTCTGCAATGCGGAACTCGCTCGACGCTGGGCTAAGCGCGCTGGCCATAACCGTGGCCGGCATCTTTCTCGCCCTTCACGCATGGGACTCCATTGGGCCCATGTGGTACGCGGTACTAGGCGCGTGCATTGCCGCGATACGCTGGAGGCCCGAGGTGGCCTACCATCCCAACGCAAGAAGTGGTATAGACAGTGCCACCGCAATGGTTCCGGCTGTGCCGCGAAGGTAGTCTCGTTTCGCAAATCCCAACACTGCAATGGTTACACCTTGCGAGACCAAGTACGCACCAAAGAAGCCACTCACGCTTGGCCACACGAAGAGAACAACAACTGCAATTGCCGAGAGCGCCGCATCCACTAGCGCCTTCGTGAGGATCGCACGTGATTCCGAGTTTGCGTTCGCCGATCGAACAGTCATCGCTGACGCCACGAGGTAGAACGCAAGCCCGATCAGAATCAGTACGTAAGTTATCAAGTCGGGTGCATTGAATGCATGAGACACTATGCCAGCCGCGACAGGCAACGGGCCGGCTAGAGCGATGCCAGCGGCGAACTTCTCCAATCGCACGGGCCTCGAGGCCCAGTTGTATGCAACGAGAAGCAACGAGTTGACGCCGACATTCACGACGGAACTGAGCAGCCGCCACACGACGAACACTAGGCCAGCGACCCCACTCGCAAGCTGCGCAATTGCAGTCAGATAGAGAGTCGGGGCCACAGATGCGACAACGGAGCCAACGATCAGCCCGGCCAGGTGGATACGCATCTGCCCATCGGAGTTATCGCGTGTTGTCAGATTGTGAATCTCCGTGCGCGACACCCGTCGTAACGCGAGGAAACCTTGAAGGACTGCCACGGAACTCCAAGCGAATGCCGGGCCATATGTGGCTTCAGGAGCCAATACGAGAGTGACCACGGCCGTAAGACTCATCGCGATGTTCGACGGGATGGTCGTTCTCGCCAGAGGAAGTGGTTGCCCCATACACGCGAGCTGAGCGCCGCGGACGCCGGCAACGCCAAGGCCTGCACTGCCTACCGCAAACGCAAGAACGATAATCGGGTCAACCTCGGTGGCCGCGATGATCTCGGTGACGCCCAGAATGATGAGCCCGAGCAGAACCGCTGAAGCAACCGCTCCGAGCTTTGCTCTACCCCAAGCGTCAAAACTTGGTCGTCCCAAGCCGAGGTTGTAAATGACACCGATCGAGTATCCTGCAAGGGTCGCCGTGCCGATTTGGAGTCCGATTGCGTATGCGTCGGCGGCATCTGGTCCCAGCAAAGCAATCGAGAGAACAGCTCCCGCCGCCGCAACCTGTGAGAGCAGACTCACTCCGGCGACGCCACCGAATGCCCGAAGAGATCGCCTCACGGCCGGTCGTCAACGCGAGATAACGCCGCCGCCGAGGGACCGGAAATCGTTGATCGCCACATCCACTCGGCTGCCGCCTGCCGGCCAGACGTTAGCGGGAGCGTATTGCAGATCGTCGCCGCGCTCCTCGATGTGGTGAGCGCACGAGCAAGCGCCGCGACAAGACCATCGCTGGTCTCGATTACCTGATGATCGTGATGTTCCAGCCATAGGGCCAACCCGGTCTCCCGCGTCGTAACGATCTCGGTGCCGTGCGAAAGACCTTCCACGATTGGAAGCCCCACCTGTTCTCGCCACGATGACGTCCTCTTGGATGGGAGGACGAGGACCTTCGCTCTTCGTAACATTCGATGAATATCGTCGCGTGGCGGATCGACGACGACCGACGCAGATTTCCAAGTTCCGGTCGCTTCCGTCACCTGCTGTTCAAGGTTTCCTTTGCCTGCAATCAGCAAGGACGCCTCGGGAACCATCTCCACGACCCGGGGCCATGCCTCCACCAAATCGAGGATTCCCTTTCGCTCTTCGAGCGCGCCGAGGAAGAGGACAAGAGGCTCCTTCTCTACCGAATCACAGTGGCAGGGCGGTTCCAACGCCTCAAATGTTCGGCTTGCATGCACCGTGTGGCCGAGCTCGAGCCTGTAATTGGCCCGCGCGGCCTCTGTGCCGAAAGCGATCTGATCAAGGCGCTTCGTTATGATGCGAAGAGCGAAGCGGCACAAAGCCATTGCCCATGACCTTGGAATAGGACGCATCCGATACGCGAGCTTCGGCAGCACATCGCCATTCTCAATGGCATAGGTCACTACGCGGACACGCCTTCGAGAAATCAGGCTCGCGATCGACGCCGCGATCGAAGCAACGACGATTGTTGGCCATGCGCGTACAAACATCGGTTCGTTGATCTCGAGCGCGTTCGGCGGGTTTGTGATAATTCTTTCGGCGATGCCGAGCAGGCTCAGCTGTTGCGCACGCGTATCGAGCGCGACGCACTCGTCAAAGTCGTAGCTTCGGGTGCGATACAGGAGCGCAACGTCTCTCGATTCGCTGAGTCGTTCAAGGTGGGCGGTTCTTGCTTGATAAAAGACTTGGATGACGGCGGTGGAACTGTGTCGTATCCGTCGACTGGTCCTGACGAGGCGCATTAGGACTCAATAATAGGCGGCGAATGCAAACGTCCGAACATCGGTGAGGATGGCTGGACCTGCGGCGCTTTCAATCCAAGATCGAACGTAGAGGGCCCTCGAGTCGCGGATCAGGCGGGTCAGGTCGGGTCCTGTCGCAACCCGGCGAGCACCGCGTAACCGATCGCCGCGCCGACCACCGCACCGACGCCGTTCAGGAGCAGATCCAGCCAAGACAAGGGCTCGCCGGCCGCCCGCGCCGACCAGAACTCGACGAGGGCACCCAGTCCGAGGGCGGCGAGCACGGCCAGCCACGTCAGCCGCCTGCCGAGGGCGACGACCGTGAGGATCCCGAGCGGCACGAACAGCACCGCATGGGCAGCGAGTTCGACGAACTCGTAATCGAACCAGCTCGGCGCGACGTGACGCTGCACCTGGGCGACCACCCCGCGGAGCCACGGGGTGAATCCGCGATCGATGGGTCTTGGAATGACGAACGCGACCGCCACGAGCGCTGCGTACAGCACGAGGATGAGCGCGGCCCAGCCGCGCGCGCGGCCGGTGGGCGCCATCCCACCAGCCTAGGAGGGACGTGCGCATTCAGACAGGGGCATGATCGGCGGCGTCGATGCCGGTGCGGCAGAATGGACCGCAGTGTCTGAACGAAGGGTGAGCATGCGCATCTCGGTGATCGGTTGTGGCTACCTCGGCGCCGTGCACGCCTCGGCGATGGCCGAGCTCGGGCACCACGTCGTGGGGATCGACGTCGACGAGCGCAAGATCGCAGCGCTCGCGGCGGGGCATCCGCCGTTCTTCGAGCCCGGGCTGCCCGAGATCCTCACGTCCGCCACCGGAGAGCGGCCGGTTGCGGTTCAGCACCGACATCGCGGATGCCGCAGACGCGCGAGGTGCACTTCCTCGCCGTCGGCACGCCGCAGGCCGCCGGCACGAGCGCCGCCGACCTCAGGTACGTCGACGCCGCATTCGAGTCGCTGCTCCCGCACCTCGCCGAGGGTGCCCTCGTCGTCGGCAAGAGCACCGTGCCGGTGGGCACGGCGGCACGACTCGCCGCTCGACTCGCGGAAGCCGCACCGCACGCGAGTCTCGCCTGGAACCCCGAGTTCCTCCGCGAGGGATTCGCGGTGAAGGACACGCTCGAGCCCGACCGGCTCGTGTACGGGGTGGCAGACGAGCACGCGGCATCCGTACTCGACCACGTCTATCGCGCGGCGATCGAGGCCGGCACCCCGCGCATCGCCACCGACTACGCCACGGCGGAGCTCGTGAAGGTCGCGGCGAACGCCTTCCTCGCCACGAAGATCAGCTTCATCAACGCGATGTCTGAGATCGCCGACGCGACCGGCGCCGACGTCACCGCCCTCGCCGACGCCATCGGACACGACGCACGCATCGGCCGCCGGTTCCTGAACGCCGGCGTCGGCTTCGGCGGCGGCTGCCTGCCGAAGGACATCCGCGCGTTCACCGCCCGCGCCGAGGAGCTCGGGCGCGGCGAATCGCTCGCGTTCCTGCGCGAGGTGGACGCGATCAACCTGCGGCAGCGCCAGCGCGTCGTCGACCTCGCCGTCGCGGCCCTCGGCGGCTCGGTCCATCGCAAGCGGATCGCCGTGCTGGGCGTGACGTTCAAGCCCGACTCCGACGACGTGCGCGACTCGCCGGCGCTCGACGTGGCAGTGCACCTCAAGGGCCTCGGTGCGGAGGTGGTCGCCACCGACCCCGAGGGCATCGAGAACGCGCGCGGGCGGCATCCGCAGCTCGACTACACCTCGTCGACGCAGGAGGCGCTGCGTGGGGCCGAGCTCGTGGTGCTCGTGACGGAGTGGCGCGAGTATCGCGCGCTCGATCCCGTCGAGACCGGAAGGCTCGTCGCCGAGCGCCGCATCATCGACGGCCGCAATGTCCTCGATCTCGCGGCGTGGCGCGCGGCCGGCTGGCAGGTGCGCGGACTCGGCCGGCCCTGACCATGCCGCGGCCGATCGAGCAGTACGCCGTCATCGGCGACTGCCGCACGGCCGCGTTGATCGGCGACGACGGCTCGATCGACTGGCTCTGCATGCCGAGGTTCGACTCGGCATCCGTGTTCGGCGCGCTCCTCGGCGACACCGAGCACGGCCATTGGAGCCTCCGGCCGGCGGATGCCGCTGCCACCGCGACGCGTGCGTACGCCACCGACACCTTCACCCTGGTCACACGGTGGACGACGGGCGACGGCGAGGTGGAGGTCACCGAGCTGATGCCCGTCCGCGACGGCTCCGACGCCCGGAGCGACGTGATCCGCCGGGTCCGCGGCCTGCGCGGCACCGTGCGGATGGAGCAGGAGCTCCGCGTGCGCTTCGACTACGCGGCGACGCTGCCGTGGATGCGCCAGATCGGCACGACGGATGCTCCCGCACTGCTCGCCGTCGCGGGACCCGACGGGCTCGTGGTGCGCGGTTCACGCATGACCGCGGGCGACCGGGCCCACCGCGGCGAGTTCCTCATCGGCGAGGGCGAGACGGTCGACCTGCAGCTGTCCTGGTTCCCCGGATACCGGGCCGTGCCCGAGCCCCTCGACGTCGATGCGTCGATCGCCGCCACGACCACGTGGTGGCGGTCGTGGGTGCGCGGGTGCATCGAGCCCGGCGCGTACGACCGGGAGGTCCGGCGTTCACTCCTCGTGCTGCGGCTGCTCACCCATGAGGACACCGGCGGCATCGTCGCCGCCGCGACGACGAGCCTGCCCGAGGACTTCGGCGGCTCGCGCAACTGGGACTACCGGTACGTCTGGCTCCGGGATGCCGCCCTCACGCTCGAGGCGCTGGTGCACCACGGCTACAAGCAGGAGGCGCAGGCGTGGCGGCAGTGGCTGCTGCGTGCGATCGCGGGTGATCCCGCCGACGTGCAGATCATGTACGGTCTCGCGGGGGAGCGGCGCCTGACCGAGTGGGAGGTCGACACGCTGCCCGGGTACGAGGGGAGCACGCCCGTGCGCGTCGGGAACGCGGCATCCGAGCAGTACCAGGCCGACGTCTTCGGCGAGGTGATGATCGCGCTCGACGCGGCGCGCCACAGCGGCGTCGACGACGACGGCTTCTCGTGGTCGCTGCAGCTCGCCCTGCTGCGGGAGGCCGAGAAGCACCTCGACCAGCCCGACTCGGGCATCTGGGAGATCCGCGGCCCCGAGCGGCACTTCACCCACTCGCGTGCGATGCTCTGGGCGGCCTTCGACCGGGCCATCTGCGCGGTCGAGCTCGACGGGCGGAACGGCCCCGTCGAGAAGTGGCGAGAGCTTCGCGCCGGGATCGCCGAGCGGATCGAGCAGGACGGGTACGACGCCTCGCTCGGCAGTTACGTGCAGTTCCCCGGAACCACCGAAGTGGACGCCGCCCTGCTGCAACTCGCGCAGATCGGCTACCTCGCCTATGACGATCCGCGGATGCTCGGCACGGTCGCCCGCATCGAGGAGACGCTGATCCGCGACGGGCTCGTCTGCCGCTACCGCACCGAGGCCCAGATCGACGGTGTTCCAGGCGACGAGAACGCCTTCCTCGCGTGCTCGTTCTGGCTCGTCGAGCACTACGCGCACAGCGGGCGCCTCGACGACGCCACCGCCCTGATGGACCGCCTGCTCCGCCACGGCAGCGGCCTCGGACTCATGGCCGAGCAGGCGGAACCGAACACCGGCAGGCAGGCGGGCAACACGCCGCAGGCGCTCTCGCACCTGGCGCTCGTCCGCGCCGCCGACGCGATCGCGCATGCGCGCGGCACGGCGGCGGCCGGGGCGTCGGCGAGCGTCGCGCGAAGCTCGCGTCGGTGACTCGGACCCCGCCCGACGCTCGTTGTCCCGTGTCCTGGCCTTCAGCCGCGGTCAACCGCAGGCACCTGTCGCGCACCGGCTCGACGCGCACGACGCACGCCGCGCACCACGAGCACAGCCGCGATCGCCCCGATCAGCGCTCCGAGGGTGTTCGCCACCACGTCGCGGGGGTCCATCGTGCGGTCGTCGAGGAAGGCGCGCTGCACGAGTTCGGCCCCGACGCTGATCGCCGCCGCGAGCAGGCCGGCCGTCATGATGCGCAGCACGACGGGCAGCGATCGGCGGCCAGCGACCCAGAGCACGCCGAGCGGCAGGAACAGCGCCGCGTTGCTCACGAATTCGAGGGCCGAGTAGCTCGCCCAGGCGGGGATCCCGAATCGCCCGAGGAGGTCGAGCACGGGGTCGAACCGGAAGAGGCCGCCGTCGCCGTCGACGTGCACGGGCCAGAAGAGCACGATCGCGACCGCCGCGGCATAGAGCACGGCGGCGGCAGCGAGCCACCGGCGTCCTCTGGGACCGGAGTTCACGGATGCCTCAGCGACCACGTCGCCTCCCATGATGCCCCGAGCGCCCCCCGCGATCGGATGGAGTCATCCGGTCAGGCTAGCTCGACGGGCGTTCCGCCCAGGTTTCCCCGAGGTGTCCGACGTCGTCTCGGGACGGGGCCGACGTGCCGGAACGGGGGACATCCGGGACCCAGACTTGTCGCGCGTTCGTAATGCGAGGTTAACGGCATGCGGATAGCGTCGAAGGCGTCGCATCAGGGGGAGCGGGCGATCATGCACGCGTACCCCGCGTCTGGCCGTGAGCTGTCGGACGTGCACCGGAACCGATCACACGACCCGGAGGACGCACATGACCGACCGAATCTCACGCCGAACGCTGCTCGCATCAGCGGCGTTCATCGTCCCGACGTTCATCGCCCCGCACGTTCCCCTCGATCCCACGGAACCGTGGACCAAGCGCACCGCGACCGAGCCCGCGTCGGTACCCGAGGCGACGACGGCGGTCGCCACCGTCAGGTCGTACGGCCCGAACGGAACGCACTGGCCCGCGAACACCCCGCCGATCGGCTCCCAGTTCGGGAAGGTCATCGACGTGGCCTGCGACTGGGCCGCGATCGGCAAGGCCATCGCGTCGGTGACCGATGCCCAGATCTCGGCGGGCGTGCACATCCGGATCGCTCCGGGCACGCTCAAGGGGTTCGGCTCGTCGTCGGGCTCGACGCCCGCGCTGAAGGGATTCGGCCGCGGCACCGCGTCGAAGAACATCCTGGTCTCGCCGAAGGACGGCTGGGGATCCGTCACGATCGGCGACGACGTGCGCCTCACGAACGTGAAGGGCGTGACGTTCGCCCGCATCAACGGCCGATCGGTGCTGCTCACCGACTGCTCGCGCACGAACTGGGCCCAGGCCAAGGTCTCGGTCAACTTCCGGATGACGGCGTCCAGCGGGATCGTGCGCCAGTGCAACGCCTACGAGGTCGTCATGGCCGACGCGAAGGTCGACATCAGCGACCCGCTGGGCTACGCCGCCGGCAGCAACGCGAAGATCACGGACTCGGTGTGGGAGGGATGCTACTGCGCACCGGTGTTCCGGCCGGAGGGGGCATCGGACCACATCGACACGCTGCAGATGTACGGCAACGGCGCCTACCGTGGTCTCACCATCCGCGACTCGACGCTCTTCGGCGCCCTGAACAGCGCGCTGCAGCTCGGCGGACCGAAGCCCGAGGATCCCGAGCTCGGGACGCCGTTCCTCACCCTCGACCACTCGATCCTCACGGCGCAGGTGACCGCGATCCAGGCGAGGTATCCCCTGCCGGCAGGCGCCTACGCGCCCAAGCTCGGACAGGCGATCAACGGCAGCGGCGAGTCGGGCCAGCTGTTCGCCAAGGACTCGTACGTGTTCGGCTCGATGTACACCACCCAGTGGGGCACCGTCGAGAACAGCTTCGTCGCCTACAACAAGGCCCCGGCCAACAACAAGGCGGTCTCGGGCGCCTGGGTCTACGACCCGGCGATGGCGTCGGTGGGTGCCGCGTGGTTCGACGCGCGCACGCCCACGCCGACCGACGACTACCTCCGCAGCATCTGGACCTGATCCCCGCCGGCATCGCCGACAGTCGCCGGCCGGCCGGGTCCGCCACCGGCACGGGCGACGGACCCGAGCGGCTCAGCTCCGGCCCATGCCGACGTAGCGCCAGCCGGCGGCCTTCCACGCCTCCGAGTCGAGGGCGTTGCGTCCGTCGATGATCGTCGAGGCCCGCGCGATCTCCTTCACGTGCGCCGGGTCGAGTCCGAGGTACTCGGGCCATTCGGTCACCAGCACGACGAGGTCGGCGTGACGCAGGGCCTCCTCCGTCACGTTCGAGTAGAGCAGCTGCGGATGCCGCATCCGCGCGTTGTCGATGCCCTCGGGGTCGGTCACCACCACGTCGGCGCCCAGGCCCTTGAGCTGGACCGCGACATCGAGCGCCGGGGAGTCGCGGACGTCGTCGGAGTGCGGCTTGAACGTCACGCCGAGCACGGCGACCTTCCTGCCGTGGACGGCGCCCTCGAGCGCCTCCTGTGCGAGCTCGACGACGCGCTGCCGGCGTCGGAGGTTGATGGCGTCGACCTCCTTGAGGAAGGCGATCGACTCGCCGCGGCCGAGCTCCTCGGCGCGGGCCGCGAACGCGCGGATGTCCTTCGGGAGGCAGCCGCCGCCGAAGCCGACGCCGGCGTTGAGGAATCGACGCCCGATGCGGGCGTCGTGGCCGATGGCGTCGGCCAGCCGCGTGACATCCGCGCCGGTCACCTCGGCGATCTCGGCCATGGCGTTGATGAACGAGATCTTCGTGGCGAGGAAGGCGTTCGCGGCGACCTTCACGAGCTCGGCGGTCGGGAAGTTCGTCACGATCCGGGGCGTGCCGGAGGCGATCGCCGAGGCGTACACCTCGTCGAGCACCGCGGTGTCGCGGTCGTCGTCGACGCCGTAGACGAGCCGGTCGGGCTCGATGGTGTCCTTCACCGCGTAGCCCTCGCGGAGGAACTCGGGGTTCCAGGCCAGCCGCGCGCCGCTGCCGGCGTCGGCGACGCGGTCGGCGAGCCGCCGCGCCGTGCCGACGGGCACCGTGCTCTTCCCCACGATCAGGTCCCCGGCCTTCAGGTGCGGCAGGAGCGCCTCGATCGCCGCGTCCACGTACCGGAGATCGGCCGCGTTCCCGTCCCGCGACTGCGGCGTGCCCACCGCGACGAAGTGCACCGTCGCGTCGCCGGCGTCGGCGATGTCCGTCGAGAATCGCAGCCGCCCGGACGCGATCGCCGAGGCGAGCACCTCCGGCAGGCCCGGCTCGAAGAACGGCGCCCGTCCGGCCCGGAGCTGTTCGATCTTGCCCGGGTCGACGTCGATGCCGATCACGTCGTGGCCGAGCTCGGCCATGGCCGCGGCATGCACGGCACCGAGGTAGCCGCATCCGATGACGGACAGCTTCATGTGGTTCCTTCCGTTGCGGGTGACGAGCCTGGACGGTGCGATCGGCGCACGTCGCCCGCGCACCGCCTGATCAGCCGCGTACGGATTCGTGGACCGGCGCCGGCCGCCGCGACGGCGTCCCGCCGCGCACCAGCCGGTAGAAGGCGACCGTGTCGGCGGCGATGCCGTGCCAGTCGAGTCGGTCGAGCGGCGCACGCTCCGGCCGGTCGTTCCCGGCCCACTCGACGCTCGCGACCAGCTCGTCGCCGTCGAAGTCGCCCGGGTAGCAGCGCACCCAGTCCGCCCCCACCGACGCCTGCAGCTCGCGCATCGCGCCGAGCGCGGGAACGACGACGGGCCGGTCGGCGGAGAGGGCGAGCACGGCCGAGCCCGAGTTCTGGATCGCGCGATACGGCAGCACGACCACGTCGGCCGCGCGGAGCCACGTCGCCATCGACGTCGTCGGACTGGAAGGCGAGATCGAGCACCACCCGCGGGTCGCCGCCGGCCGCGGACCGGATCTCCTCGGCGAGCGTCGCCGACGACGGCTTGCCGGCCACGGCCAGCACCAGGTCGGGGTCGTCGCTGCCGACCACGGTGCGGACGAGCTCGGGGATGTTCTTGTACTCGCGGATCATGCCCACCGCGACGACGAGCGACGCGTCGGGGCGCACGCCGACCTGCGCGCGGGCTTCGTCGCGCGTCGCGGCGAAGTCGTAGTCGTCCCGGTAGTGGCCGTGCGGCGTGACCGCCGCCGGAAGGTCCGCGAGCTCGGGGTACGCCGCGCGCGCCGTCTCGAGGCCGCCCTCGGTCAGCGACAGGAGCCCGTCCACCTCCCGCACGAGCAGTCTCCGCAGCATCGCGCGCAGCCGCGGGGTGGCGCGCCGCTCGTGCGAGGCGACGTTGTGCACGGTCCACACGACCTTCGTGCCGTTGCGGAGCCGGGCGATGCGCAGGGCCGCGCGGAACAGCAGCATCCGCGCGAGCACCCGCCACGGACGGCCGGTGAGGAACGTGAGCTCCGGCCAGTGCAGGTGCACGATGTCGATGGGTCGGGTGGCGAGGCGCAGGTAGGACAGGTCGCGCACGAGGCATCCGTCGCCGGCCATCGTCGTGTAGAGCCGGGCGTTGTACGGGTTGGCGTGGGCGGTGCGGAAGGCCGGCTCCGCCTCGACGACGAGCGGGCGTTCGCCGCCCGTCATGCGGCCGCCTCTGCGCCGGCCGCGTCGGCTCCGGCGGCCGCGTCGGCCGCGTCGGCTCCGGCGTCCGCGGCATCCGGCCCGACCGATTCGGCGGGAGCCGGCAGCGGCCGCGTGCCGATCACCCGGGCGGGCACGCCCCCGGCGATGCACTGCGCCGGAAGGTCCTTCGTGACCACCGCCCCGGCCGCCACGACGGCGCCCTCGCCGATGGTGACGCCGGCGAGCACCACGACGTTCGCCCCCAGCCAGGCGCCGTCGCCGATGACGACGTCGCGCTCGTCCTTCGGCTGGTCCATGATCGCGACATCGCCCTGCACGATGCGGTAGTTCGACGCGGTGATGGTGACGTTGGGGGCGAACAGGCACTTCTCGCCGATGACGACGCGGCCCGTGCTGTTGCCCGCCCAGATCACGGAGTGCTCGCCGAGGTGCGAGCCCGCGCCGATGCTGATGCGCTCGGCGTTGCGGAACGACACGTTCGGCGCCATCGAGACGCCCTCGCCGAGCTGCAGCCGCCGTACCTGGCGCACGTGCGAGTAGCTCGAGAAGTGCGCCAGCCGGAACGCGTGCAGGTACGTGCGGAGATCGAGCAGCGACCGGGCCGCTCCGGGGAACCGGGGCATCCGACTCACCCCGCCACGCCGACGGGCACCGCGAACGACTCCGCGATCGACGCCATGACGCGGTCGATGTCGGTCGTCGCGCGGGTCGTCACGCAGATCGTGAGCCGGGTCTCGTAGTGGCACGAGAGGCAGGCGATGTCGTCGCGCGGGTCTCCGGCGGGCCATCCGGTGACCGACTCGATCGCGGCGTCGCCGAAGTACCGCTGCTGCCGCCCCCAGGTGACGAACGTGGCGTAGCCGCTCCAGTCGCGCTCGCCGAGGTCGCGCCGCGAGGTGTCCTGCACGGCGGCCTGCACCTGGGCTCGCACGGCGGGCACGAGCTCCTCGATCGGCGCCGACGCGGGCACCGTCACCTTGGCCATGCTGATGTGGTTCCGCACGTTCGCGTCCGCCGCGGTGCGACGGGAGATCGGCACGAGCAGCGACACGGTCTCGCGGTCGGGTTCGGCGGCCGCCGCAGCGCGCAGCGTCGCGGCGACGGTGAGGTCGTGCACGGTCCCGCCGAGCCGGTAGGCGTACTTCGCGACGGGCTGCAGGTCGAGCTCGAGGAAGCGGGAGTGCCGCGGCACGAGCACCCGTTCCGCCTCGCCCGACCGCTCGATGATCACGTTCTTCAGCGGCCGGATGACACGGCCGCCCCAGCGCCGCAGGCGACGGATGAAGGGCTTCCGCCAGTACTCGTGCCACGCGCCGCGGAAGCCGTGCTGCCGGCTGCGCCACGCGCGGAACGCGATGGCGAGGATGCCGAAGCCCGTGCGCGGGGCCACGCCCAGCGCCGCCCGCTCCGCGTCGGTCACCGCCGGGATCGCCGCGGACGACTCGGTGCCCGCGACGACCTCGCCGATCCGGAGGCCGAAGAGCGCGTCGCCGATCACGTGGTGGTAGCGGGCGACGATCGCCACCCGTCCGGAGTCGAGCTCGATGATCCGGATGTCCCAGAGCGGCCGCGTCGCGATCCATCGGCCCGTTGAGCCGACCCGTCAGCACCTCGACGTGGTCGGGATCGTCGCGTTCGACCGTGGGGTGGAGGGTCACGTGGCGTGAGATGTCGAGGTCGGCGACGGGCACCCAGGCGGGCGTGGTCAGCCGCAGCGGCGTCGGCCTCAGCCGCTGCCGCATCGCCGGGACGTGCCAGGTGACCGCCTCGAACCGCGCACGGATGCCCGCGAGGTCGATCGCGCCGTCCGGCCCGCGGAGCGGCCCGCCCTCGACGAGCAGGGCTGCCGCGGCGATCATCGCGTCGAACGCGATGGAGTTCGCCACGAACTTCTCGTCGAGGGTCCGGATCAGTTCGGCCGTGGGCTGGGGTGCGTTCATCGCGTCCTCCCGGTGTCTCGGTCGACCTGTTCGTCGACCGGGGTCGCTTCGGGTGGATGCTCGTCGATGAACGTCGTTCCCGTGATTCGCAGGCGGGCGCCTGCGAGGAAGCCCTGGCCGATGCCGCGCAGCATCGCGCGGTCCGCTGCGCCCTTGCGCGGATCGCGGAGGTGGCGGATGGCGCGTCCCACCGTGCGCTTGAGCAGGACGGCCAGCATCGCCACGCCGATCCGGAACCGCAGCCGCACCAGCTTGTTCGCCAGTGCGCCGAGGCCGAGTCCGTACCCGAGGTGGAGTGCGGTGTACGAGTCGCCGTCGCGCGTGTTCATGTGATGGACCACGCAGGCGGGGTCGTGCACGATCGCGTGCCCGGCGTCGAGGACGCGGCAGAACATGTCGAGGTCCTCGGCACCCGCGAGCCGGCGTCCCGCTCCGAGCACGTGGTCGAATCCGCCGAGCTCGAGCACGAGCTCCCGCCGGAACGCCATCACCGCCCCGTGCCCGGCGTCGAGGCCCTCGACGGTGCGCGTGCAGCGTCGCAGCGAAGCGGCCGGGGCGTCGCGGCCGATGAGGGTGTGATCCAGCATCCGCCCCGTGACGGCGCCGACCGTCGGATCGGCGAACCGCTCGAGGATCGGATCGATCCACCCGTCGACGGCGATGCAGTCGTCGTCGGTGAAGAGCACGAGCGGACGGTCGGTGGCGTCGATGCCCAGGTCGCGCGCGATCGAGAGGCCACGGATGTCGCTGCGCACGTACACGGCCCGCGATGCCGCGGCGACCTCGCGGGTCGCCGACGTCTCCGATGCCGAGTCGACCACGACGACCTCGACCTCTTCGGGGATCGCGCCCACGATGGACTCGAGGGCGTCGGCGAGCATCGCCGCGCGATTGCGCGTGCAGACGATGACGGCGAGGTCACGCGGCGTCGGCATGCAGCTCCCCGTCTGCTTCGCCGGCCGCGGTGCGGCCGTAGGCGGCGAGGAGACTCCGCCCGGCCGCCTCCCAGCTGAGTTCGGGTGCGTGGGCCATGGCGGCGTCGCGGAGCCGGTGGAGGGTCTCGGGGCTCCGGTCCAACAGGTCGAGCTGGGCGGTGAGGGTCTCGACGTCGCCCGCCTCGTGGACGAGCCCGTGCACGTCGTGGTCGAGCAGCGCACCCGCGGCCCGCGACACGAGCGGGACGCATCCGGCGACCTGGGCCTCGTAGGTCACGAGGGCGCTGCCCTCCTCGAGGCTGGGCAGCAGCAGCACGTCGGCGCGCGCCAGCTCCTCGATCGGGGTCGGCGTCACCCCGCGCAGCTCGACGCTCGGGTGCGCCAGGCGGTCGGCGACCACGGCCCGGTACTCGTCGTCGACGGCGCCGAAGACCAGGAGGCGTCCCTCCCGGCTGGCGGTGGACGCGATCCACGCGTCGAGGGCGTGGTGGAGGCCCTTGCGCGGTTCGACGCGGCCGAGGAAGACCGCGGTCAGGCCCGGTCGACCGTGCTCGCGGCGGACCACCGGCGCGGAGGGGGTGCACCCGTAGCGGTGCCGGCGGAGACGCGACCGGTAGTACCCGCGCTCGAGGAACGTCGCCGCGACGGCGTCGGAGGGCACGAGGAGCGCGGTCGCGGTCGCCCACTCCCGCTCCTCCGTGGCGAGCCGTCGAGGATCGGCGGTGTGGGAGGCGCCGGCGCGCGGCGTGAGGCCGAGCCGCGCGGACTCGCGGGCGACGACCTCGTAGGCGTTCGCGGTGTGGGTGTTCGGCACCTCCCGGAACGACGGGATGCCACGACGGCGCGCCGCCTCGATGGTGCGGGTCGCGGCGAGCGGCCACACGTGCACCACCTGCACGGCCCCGAGCGGGTGCCGGAGCACCGCCCGGGCGGCGACGCGATCGTGCCAGGCGAGCGCCCGGTCACGTCCCATCACGCGGTGGGGGACGCGCCGGCCCGCGATCGCGAGCGACGTCGTGACCGAGGCGAGGCCCGGCACGGGACGCGAGATGCTCGCGGCGACCAGGTGCACGTCGTGGCCCGCGCGCACGAGCTCGTTGACCTGGTTCCAGGCGGTCCACCCGATGCCGGGCGCGCCGAATGCGTGGGGGAAGCTGTACAGGATCGAGATCCGTCCGCCGCCGCCCCTCGCCGACCCCGTCGAAGCCATGTGGACCCCCGTGACGCAGAGATGTGTCCTTCCAACCTTCGGGGGCGACCCTCGGGGTACACAACGCACGTCGACGTGTTGACGCGCAGAGTTAACAGGCCCGCAACAGAGACCGGGGCCGGAGTTAACAATCCGCCCCCACGATGAGTCTGACGGAGTGTTCCTCATTCTCGCGTTGGCGATGACGCACCGGGACCGAGTGATCGGAACGGGAGCGCTCGCCGACGCCCCGTCAGCCGAGAGCCGACGGGACTGAGAAATAGGGGGAACGCCATGGAGACTCCGAAGTACCTCCAGACACTCTGGAGCTACAAGTGGCTGCTGGCATTCGGGCTCGTCGTCGCGATCGCGGCGGCGTTCTTCGCCGGGTTCACGATCACGAACGGGCAGGTCGAGTCGCGGGCGGTGAAGTCGTACACCGCGGGGACGACCGTGCTCGTGACGAGTCCGAGCGACACGCTCTACCAGGCGCAGCTGCCGGCGCAGACGGTCGAGCAGGGGGTCACGCCGCCTGAGCCGCTCGACCTCTCGGAGGCCGCGCAGATCTACGCCTACCTCGTCGCGGGGCAGACCATCGAGGACCAGGTCGTCTCGGAGGTGGGCACCCTCGACGACGACACCGAGTCGATCACCGCGATCCGGCGCACGACCCAGCCGGCCGGTGACGAGCGCTTCCCCGGATCCCTGAAGCTCCCGGTGCTGGAGATCGTCGGCACCGCGGCGACGGAGGATCGGGCGGAGGACATCAGCGCTGCGGCGACCGACGCCTTCCTCGGGTACGTCATCGCCGAGCAGGACGCGGACCAGATCCCGCCCGAGAACCGGGTCGAGCTCGAGGTGCTCGCCCGGAACGCGGCGGTCGAGGGCGACACCAGCAACCCCGCGATCCCGATCGTGATCACCGGCGTCGCCGTGTTCCTCGCCTTCGTGGCCCTGGCGCTCATCCTCGGCGGCATCCGCTCCAGCCGCGAGAAGCGGCGGACGAAGTCGCGTCGACGCAACAGGAACGCCGCCGACGCCCCGTCGACCGAGGCCGACGGCGCGGAGGCGACGGCGGATGCATCCGCGCCCTCGTCGGAGCACGAGGACGACGCCGAACGCCAGCTCGTCGGCGCGGGCTCGGGTCCGCGGACGGACTGAGCGACCCGATGACGGTCCTCAATGGCGCGTCGGGGGTCGCCAGCGAGACCACGAGCGCGGCGGATGTCCCGTCGTCGACGGGCGGGGCATCGTCCGGGCCCGGCGGGGTGAGCCGGCGCCGGGTCGTCGCGGCCGCGGTCGTGCTCGCCGTCGCCGTGCTGGCCGCGGTGGTCCTGCTGCCGCCGCTCATCGCGGGCGCGGCGCTGCTCGTGCTGGCGCTGCTCGTGATCTTCCGGCGGTTCGTGTTCGCGTGGAGCACGGCGATCGTGCTCCTCGCCGGGGTGATCATGTTCGTGCCGGCGCGGCGCTACGCGATCCCGATCCCGCTCCCGTTCCAGCTCGAGCCCTACCGGCTGGTGCTGATCATCGTGCTGGTCGCGCTCGTCGTGGCGCTCCTCACGAAGCCGGACTTCCGGTGGCGGCCGGTGGCGTTCGGGGTGCCGATCGCGATCCTGCTCGTCACCGTGGTCATCTCGTTCGTCGTCAACGGCATGGAGCTCGCGAACGCCGGGCTCGTGGAGACGGCCATCGGCGGCATGACCCAGCTGGTGCTCATGCTGTCGGTGTTCTACGCCTTCCGCCAGCTGCTCCGCAGCGAGCGCGACGTGATGCTGCTCATCACGTTCGTCACGTGGGCCGGTGTCGTCGTCTCGTTCTTCGCGGTCATCGAGCGGGTCTCGCGCACCAACGTCTTCCTGATGCTCGGCAACGTGCTCCCGCTCACCCTGCTGCGCGAAGGCGGCGACGTCAGTCGCGCCGGCGTGGCCCGCGCGTTCGGGTCGGCGCAGCATCCGATCGCCCTCGCCGTGGCGCTGTGCCTGCTGATCCCGCTGGCGGTCTACCTCGCGAAGTACGCCGGATGGCCGTCGAACGCCATCAATCGGCGGCTCGTGTACGCCGGCGCGGTCGTGATGCTGTTCGGCGGCGTGCTGTCCGCGATCTCGCGCACCGCCGTGGTCGTGCTCGGGGTCATGTTCCTCGTGACGCTGATCCTCCATCCCCGGGTGGCCGGCGTCCTCTTCGCCATCGCGTTCCCGATCGTGCTGCTCGCCGCCGTGGTCCTGCCGAAGGTCTTCGACAAGATGGTGCTGTCGTTCCTCGACGTCGATTCGCTCGTCGCCTCGCAGTACACCTCGGCGGGCATGGGCGGCGCGGGTCGCCTCGCCGATCTCGAGCCGGCGCTGCGGGAGGTCGCCCAGCGACCGTTCTTCGGCAGCGGGTTCGGCAGCCGGATCGTGATCGGCGACGAGGCGAACGCGTTCATCCTCGACAACCAGTTCCTCGGCACGCTGATGGAGACCGGCGCGGTCGGCGCGATCGGCCTCGCCGTGTTCCTCCTCGTGCCGCCGATCATGCTGCTCCGGTTCGCGTTCGCGCAGGCGGCCGAGCGGCGCCATGCCGCACTCGCCCTGACGATCGCGATCGCGATGTCGGGATACATCGCGGCCATCTTCTTCTACGACGCGTTCGGCTTCTTCCAGACCTTCTTCATCCTCTGCATGCTGCTCGCGGCGGGCGCCTGGCTGCTCACCGAGGCGCCGCGGCGGGAGTCGTCGGCGTCGTCGGATGCGGGCGAGCGCGGCGGCCGGGTCGGAAGCCGAGCCGGCGGCGGGGTCGACGGCGCAGGCCGACGGACTCGAGGTGGGCCGATGACCGCGCGGATGTCGGTCGTGATCCCCGCGCACGATGAGGCGACCGTCATCGGGCGGCTGCTCGACGCGCTCACGGCCGATCCCCGCGGGCACGAGCTCGAGCTCGTCGTCGTGGCGAACGGATGCACCGACGCGACGGCCCGCGTGGCGGCGTCGTACGGCGCATCCGTCACCGTCGTCGAGATCGAGGAGGCATCGAAGATCGCCGCGCTCGAGGCCGGAGACCGGGCCGCGACCGTGTTCCCGCGCGCCTACGTGGACGCCGACGTCGTGGTGGACGTCGCGGCGCTGCTCGCGCTGGCGGACGAGCTCGAGCGGCCCGGGCGGCCCCCTCGTCGCGTCGCCGCGGCTCGAGGTCGACACCGACGGAGCGTCCTGGCCGGTGCGGCAGCACTACCGGATCTGGGAGCTCACGGACTATCGACGGACCGGGCACATCGGCTCCGGCGTCTACGCCCTCTCGGCCGACGGACGCCGTCGGTTCGGTCGCTGGCCGCAGGTGATCGCGGACGACCGCTTCGTGCAACAGCTCTTCCTGCCCGGCCAGCGTCGGACCCTCGACGAGCACGCCTTCACCGTGCGCAGCGCCCGAACGCTGCCCGCCCACCTGCGCCGCTCGACGCGGATCGCGCGGGGCAACCTCGAGCTCCCCGGCGAGCTCCAGCACGCCACCGCCGCACCGGGTGGCGCGCGGGCGGCGAGCCTCGTGCGCCGCGTCGCCGCCCGTCCCGACCTGTGGGTGGCGTTCGCGGTCTACTCGGTCACGTCGACGCTGCCCAAGGTCACGGCCCGGAGGCTCATCGCCGAGCGGAGGGAGCCGCTGTGGGCGCGCGACGACACGACCCGGGTGACCGCATGAGCGCGCCGCCGACCGACCGGCTCGCCCACACGTCGTCGCGCGGGGTGTTCGTGACCATGAGCGGGTTCGGCGGCAAGACGCTCATCCAGGTGGCCTCGACCGTCGTGCTCGCACGGCTGCTCTCGCCCGCGGACTTCGGCCTCGTGGCGATGGTCACGGCGATCGTCGGCGTCGCCGACCTCGTGCGCGACTTCGGCCTCACCGGTGCGATCATCCAGTCGAAGAAGCTCAGCGAGCGCATGTGGATGAGCGTGATGTGGCTCTCGGTCGCGCTCGGGATCGGGCTGATGCTGCTCATCGCGGCGTCGGCGCCGCTCATCGCACTGCTCTACGACGAGGAGCGGCTGATCCCGCTCACGCTCGCGATCGCGCCGATCCTCCTCATCAACGGCCTCACGATGCCGATGCAGGCGCGGGTGCAGCGCGACCTCAGGTTCGGGACGCTCGCGAGCATCGACGTCGTGTCGATGCTCGTCGGGGTCGGCCTCGGCATCGCCACCGCCGCGCTCGGCTGGGGCGTGTGGTCGCTCGTCGTGATGTCCGGGTCGGGCCAGGTGTACCGGCTCGTCGCGCTCTGGGTGGCGTCCCGTCCCCGCTTCGGACGCCCGCACATCTCACGCGAGGTGCTCCCGCTCGTGACGACGGGCGGCAGCATCTTCGGCGTCCAGCTGCTGAACTACGCGACGAAGAACCTCGACAACGTCGTGATCGGCCAACAGCTCGGGCCGGCGGCGCTCGGACAGTACTCGCGGGCGTACGCGCTCTACCTCCTGCCGATGCAGCAGCTGAACGGCACCCTCGGCAGGGTCGCCCTGCCCGTGCTGAGCAAGCTGCAGGACGACCCCGAGCGCTATCGGCGGTACACCCGCGGGGCGCTCATGATCATCGGCTACCTCACCATCCCCGTCTACGCGGTCGCGGCGGCCGTCTCCGCGCCGCTGATCGCGATCCTGCTCGGACCCGGCTGGCAGGAGGCGGCGACGATCTTCAGCATCCTGGCGATCGCCGGCGTCGCGCAGTCGATCGGCAGCGTCCTCGGATGGCTCTACATCACGCTCGGCCGGGCGCATCGCCAGCTCGTCTTCTTCGTCGTGACGCGTCCGCTGCTGATCGCCGGCTACTTCCTCGGCATCTGGTGGGCCGGCACGGAGGGGCTCGCGCTGGTGTTCGGCCTCCTCTCGCTCGCGCTCCTCGTGCCGGAGCTCTACTACGCGACCTCCGGGACCTTCGTGCGGGTGCGGGACATCCTGGCGCCGATCCTCCGGCCGCTCATCCTGGCGCCGCTCTGCTACGGCGCCGCCGTCGCGGTCCAGCGCGCCACCGACGGGCTTCCCGCGATCGTGCAGCTGACGCTGGGGGTCGCGGCCGGTGCGGTCCCCTTCCTCGCGAGCCTCGCGATCCCCGCGTATCGACGCGATCTCGCGCAGATCGTCGGGTTCGTGAAGCAGGTGCGCAAGCCGCCGCGGGCCGCGGCCGCCGAATCGGGCTCCGCCGAGCGAATCGGGCACGCCGGCCGAGGCGGCCACCGGCGAGGTCGGCGAGGTCGACGAGGTCATCCGCGACGATGCGGCCATGCGAGAGCGGAAGGCGGAATCATGACGAGAGCACCGATGCGGGGGAGGACGGGCCGGGCGTTCGTCGCACTCGTCGTCGCGGGACTGCTGGCCGGATGCGCGTCATCCGCGGCCTCGGAGCCCGACCTCACCGAGCTCGAGCCGCCCGCGGCCGCGGCCGACGTGGCCGCCCTCGGCATCCTGGGGGACTCGATGTCGCTCGGCGTGAACGCCTGCGGCGAGCAGGGGCAGTGCGCCGAGGTCTCGTGGTCGGGCGGGTCGGACCCGGCCGTCGGATCGATCGCGATGCGGCTCGCCGCGGCATCCGGAGTCGAACCCGAGGTCGTCAACGCCGCGAAGGACGGCGGCGACGTCGACGACGCGCTCAGCCTCGTGGACGAGGTCATCCAGGCGCAGCCGCAGCTCGTCACGGTGCTCCTCGGCGGCAATGACGCGTGCGCGCCGACCCTCGAGGAGATGACGCCGGCGGCCGACTACGAGGCCGGCCTCACCGCACTGTTCGGGCGCCTGAACGCCGAGGCGCCCGATGCGACGATCCTCGTCCTCTCGGTCCCCGACCTGCACCACCTCTGGGAGATCGGCCGCGCCAACGCGCAGGCCGTCCAGGCCTGGAACAGCAGCCCGTCGTGCTCGAACCTGCTCGGTGCGGCCGACGACGACTCCGCCGAGGCCGACGCGCGACGCGACGCGGTGGCCGCCCGGGTCGACGAGTTCAACGCCGCGATCGTGCGGGCCTGCGCCGCCGCGCAGCAGTGCATCGACGACGGCGGTGCGGTCTTCGCCTACGAATTCAGCGGCGAGGAGATCTCGGGGATCGACTTCTTCCATCCGTCGATCGCCGGACAACGTGCGATCGCCGCGATCGCGTGGGACGCACTCGAAGGGGGATCGGAATGACGACGATGCTCGTGGCCATCTCAGGCGGCCACCTCGCACAACTCCACATGCTCGCCCCCCGCATCACGGGCGGCGATCACGTCGTCTGGATGACGGACGACACGGCGCAGAGCCGCTCCCTCCTCGACGGCGAGCGCGTCTACCACGTGCCGTCGCGGCCGCCGCGGGACGCGGTCGGCGTGCTCCGCGACACGCGCGTCGCCCAGCGCGCGTTCTCCGAGCACCGGATCGACCGGGTGGTCAGCTCCGGGGCGCAGATCGCGCTCTCCGCGCTCATCCCCGCGCTGCTGCATCGCGTGCCGTTCAGCTACGTCGAGAGCGCCACCCGCGTCACCGACCTCTCCGCCACCGGCAAGCTGGTGGACCACATCCCGTCGGTGCGCCGCTACGTGCAGTATCCGTCCCGAGCCTCCGGCAGGTGGCGGTACGCCCTCTCGGTGTTCGACGGCTTCAAGGTCGAGCCCGTGGGCGAGCGGCCGATCACCCGCGCCGTCGTCACCGCTCGGGGGGAACGGCGACTTCGGGTTCCGCCGGTTGGTCGAGTCCGCGCACCGCGCGCTGCCCGACGACACCCGCGTGCTGTGGCAGACGGGCTCGACGGATGCCAGCGGCCTCGGCATCGACGCGGTCCCGTCGGTGTCGTCGGCGACCCTCTCCGCCGAGCTGACCGCCGCGGACGTGGTGATCGGGCACGCGGGAACCGGAACCGCGCTCGCGGCGCTCAGCGCCGGGAAGGTGCCCGTGCTCGCCGCGCGATCGGTCGACCACGGGGAGCACATCGACTCGCATCAGGACGACCTCGCGGCCTTCCTCGCGGAGCGCGGGCTCGCGGTCGTGTGCCCGGCCGACGACATCACGTACGACGACCTCCGCGAGGCCTCGCGCTGGCGCGTCTCACGTCGTGACGACCTGGAGCCCGTGGCCATCTGACGCGCGCACGTGCCACGCAGGCCCGCCCAGACCGCCGAGACCGGAAGGACGCACCCGTGCCCGAACTGAGCGTCGTCGTCGTCAACTACAACACGAGGGACGCCACGGCGGCGTGCCTCCGATCCGTGCTCCAGACCGCCGCCTCGGTCGACCTGGAGCTGATCGTGGTCGACAACGGCTCGACGGATGGCAGCGTCCCGGCGTTCCGTGCCAGGTTCCCGGGAGCCGTGACGATCGAGGCGGGTGAGAACCTCGGCTTCGCGCGCGGCGTCAACCTCGGCGCGGGCGCCGCGAGCGGGACCTGGCTGCTGCTGCTGAACCCCGACACGATCGTGCTCCCCGGCTCCCTGCGGGCGCTCCTCGACTTCGCCGCGGCGCACCCCGAGTTCGGGATCTTCGGCGGGAGGACCCTGCGGCCCGACGGCAGCGTCGACCCGAGCTCCTGCTGGGGCGCGCCCAGCCTCTGGTCCCTGACGACGTTCGCCACGATGCTCTCGACGGCGTTCAAGCGCTCGCCGTTCTTCGACCCCGAGTCCCTCGGCGGCTGGAACCGGGACTCCGTGCGGGAGGTGCCGATCATCACCGGATGCCTCCTGCTGGTGCGCACCGCGGACTTCCACCGCCTCGGCGGCATGGACGAGGACTACTTCCTGTACGGCGAGGACGCCGAGTTCAGCCTGCGAGCGGGCCGCGCCGGCATGCGTCGCGTGGTGGTGCCGGACGCCGTCATCGTGCACGAGGTCGGCGGTTCGAGCGACGCGGGCGGCGAGAAGGGATGCATGGTGATGGCCGGCAAGGTCACCCACCTGCGCAAGACGTGGACGCCCGTGCGCGCCGCGATCGGGGTGCGCCTGCTCATCGCGGGCGTCGGGATCCGGGCCGCGCTCGAGACCGTCACGCGCCGGTCGCGCGCGCCGTGGGGCACCGTGTGGCGGCGCAGGGCGGACTGGCGCCAGGGCTACCCGGCGGCGGAGGCGACGCTGTTCGGCCGCGTGCCGGCGACGGCCTGATCGACGCCCCCGAGCACCCAGTCGCGCAGCTCGTCGAGGAACCTGGCCGCGATCGAACTCGAGGGCGCGGCGCCGGGCCGCGTCGGGGTCGATCCGGCCCGCGGCCTCGACCGCGGCCCGGAAGCCCGCCGGATCGTCGGGGTCGTAGTGCACGCCCGACACGCCGTCGACGACCGATTCGGCGCCGCCGCCGACGCGATTCACGATCACGGGGCATCCGGCGGCCATCGCCTCGACCGGGATGATCCCGAAGTCCTCGACCGGGGGGAAGACGAACGCGAGCGCGCGCTGGAAGAGGGCGCGCATGAGCTCGTCGGACACGCGCCCGAGCAGGTGCACCGGCACGCTCGCGTCCGCGGCGAGGGCGGCGAGGCGCTCGCGCTCGGGACCCGCCCCCACGATCACGACCGGCACGCCGAGCCGCTCACCCAGGTCGAGCACCGCGGCGTGGCGCTTGTACGGGACCAGGCGTGAGGCCGCCATGAGGAAGCCGTGGTCGGGAAGTTCCGCGAGGATCGCCTGCTCGGCGGGCGTCGTGCGCTCGGCCCACGAGCCGACCGCGGCGATCGCCGTCGCGTCGACCGGCGGGTGGATGACCCGCGCGTCGCGGTCCCAGGCGCGGCGGATCCGGTCGCGCACGAAGCCGCTGTTGGCGGCGAGCGAGCCCGAGTGCGGGGCCGCCCGTCGATCGACGCCGCGGAGCCATGCACGGGGCAGGCCCATCAGCGGGTGCGCCGTCCGGCCGTCCAGGTCGGGCTCCCAGAGGTATCGCGCGGGCGTGTGGACGTAGGAGAACTTCGGCACGCCCGCGCGCGTGCCGAAGCCGGCGTGGTGCGCGAAGACGTAGCTGCTCGTCAGCACCCAGTCGGGGGCCGGAGCGGTACCCCAGCCACGGCGCCAGGTGTCGGACATGAGCGGGAGGCTCGAGCGCCTTCCGGCCGCGCAGCGGCGTGCGCGCCAGCCAGGACTCATCGACGGCATCGGGCGGGAACCGTCCGGGATCGTCGTTCCAGAGGCAGGCGACGCGCGCCTCGGGGAACGCGGTGCGCATGCCCTCCAGCACCTGCTCGGCACCGCCGGACTCCTCGATCCACTCCTGCACGATGAGACCCGCCACGTGTTCCTCCGATCGGAGCCCCGAGGGTGCTCAGTAGGCGCCGCGGCTCCCGACCACGGCCCTGACGGTCTTGAGGAGGATCACGAGGTCTCCCGTGATCGACCAGTTCTCGACATAATAGAGGTCGATCTTCACACTCTCCTCCCACGAGAGGTTCGATCGGCCGCTGACCTGCCAGAGGCCCGTGATGCCGGGCTTGGTGAGGAGTCGGCGATTCACGTCCTCCTCGTAGCGTTCGACCTCGTTCGGAAGGGGCGGCCGAGGCCCGACCAGGCTCATCGAACCCGAGAGCACGTTCCACAGCTGCGGGAGCTCGTCGAGCGAATAGCGCCGGAGCGCTCGCCCGAACGGCGTCACCCTCGGATCGTCCTTCAACTTGAACAGCACGCCGCTGCCCTCGTTGCGATCCTGCAGGTCGAGGAGCCGGGCCTCGGCGTCGGTGACCATCGACCGGAACTTCAGCATCGTGAACCGCGTGCCGTGCGCGCCCACCCGCTCCTGCCGGAAGAGCACCGGCCCGTCGCCGGACAGGCGCACCCCGATCGGCGATGACCGCCAGCAATGGGCCCGAGCAGGAGCAGCGCCACGGCCGCGAGGGCGACGTCGAAGCTGCGCTTCACCGCGTGGTTGAACCCCGAGTACTGGGGGAGGTCGACATGCACCATCGGGAGGCCGTTGATGGGTCGGAGGTGGATGCGCGGGCCCGCGACGTCGGTGAGTCGCGACACGAGGATGAGCTCGGTGTTCGAGTTCTCGAGCTCCCAGCCGAGGCGCCGGATGGCGGCGCTTCCCGCCGGGAGGTCCCCGGCGACGATCACCGCGCGCGTCCTCGTGCGCTTGGACGTCGCCGCGAGCTCGGCGAAGTCCACCGTGGGCAGGTCGATCGCCTCCGTCCGCCGGGTTCGCGCCGAGCCGACGAACGTGGCGCCGATCGCGCGGTACCCGACGCGAAACTGCCGGCGCAGCTCGTCGACGACGCGCGCGACGTCATCGGGCCGGCCGACGACGATCGACCCCGTGGTGCAGCGGCCGACACGGCGCATGCGGTGCAGGAGGTAGCGCCAGGTGACGCGGCCGAGCGAGGAGCAGCGTGAGGCCGAGCGGCAGCGCCACCGCGAGGTACCCGCGCGCGATCTCGAGCTGCAGCAGGAACGCCACGACGGCGAGCGTCCCGAAGGTGATGAGGGTGGCGTTCACCACGCGCTGGTACTCGACCGTGCCCGTGCCGATGTTGCGGATCAGCCGGGACCTCGTCGCCGAGAGGGCGACCATCCAGACCACCGCGATGGTCGCGCCCGAGCGACAGGTAGGCGACGTCGCTCTGCGCCGTCGTGGCACTGAGCGCGGTGGTCCGGAAGCGCACGAACTGCGCGACGAGGAGCGTGGCGACGATGACCGCGGCATCCGTCGCCGTGAGGGCGAACACCAGCCGGTGCCGCCACCCGAGCTTGCGCGGCTGCGAGGCGACGCGCTGCCCGACGGATGCCGCTGCCGCGTCGAGCAGGCGCTCGGCGGGCGAGCCGACGAGCGACATGCTGTCTGCTTCAGTGGTCAACGGTCGTTCCCCCTCCGTGGCCGGCCCGCGCGGCTCGTACGAGCGGTCGGAGGGGGCGACCACCCTGCCCGGCCGAAAGCTGGCAGTGGTGCAGGCGGTCGTCGCCTGTGAACTTCGACGAGTGCGATCGACGTGGTGCTCACGTCCCGTTCGGGGATCCGCAGCGTTCCCCGGTGCTGCGGTCGATCGTCCTCTGCGGCGATGCTAGCCAGCCGTCGAGCCCGCGCGGTAGCGACCGGCGGCTGCAATTCACAGGCTCTTCAGGCGACCGATACACGGCCGACACATTGGGGGGTTCGGCCCCCTCCGTTCGGGGGACAGCGGGAGCCGGAGACCGGCCTTCGGGCCCTTCGGCCGGTCCGCGAGGGTCGCGGCGAGCCGATCACGATCGCGCGAGGGCGAAGACCTGCTCGTGTCGCGCCGCCCACGAGTTCGCCTCGATGAACGCCGTCCGCCGCGGCTCGTCAGCGCGATCGAGCGCGAGGGCCATGGGGACGACGTCGGCGAACTCGCCCACGGTGTCGGCCAGCAGCACCCGCTCGTCGATGCCGCGCACGGGCGGCAGGTCGGTGGCGATGACCGGCATGCCGGCGGCGAGGTACTCGTAGATCTTGAGCGGGCTCATCGCCTCGGTGAGCGGGGTCCGGCGATGGGCGAGCAGGCAGAGGTCGGCGTTGCGAAGCGTCGCGACGAGCTCGGCGCGTGCGACGCTCGGGTGCAGGTGGACGTTGCGGATGGGGCGGAGGTCGGCGACGTACGCGGGGTCGGGCAGCGGGCCGAGCAGCACGACCTGGAGTTCGGGGCAGCGTGCCGCGAGGTCCACGATCCCCGGCACGTCGAGCCGGGAGTCGAGCGTGCCGACGTACACCGCCCGAGGCCCCGGGATGGCGTCGAGCCACCTCGGTGCGGGCGGCAGCGGGCCGAGCCATTCGGACGGCTCCACGCCGTTCGGCACCACGGCGCTGGGGCCCGTCGGGGCGATCCGATCGATGATCTCCTCCGAGACGGCCGCGACCGGGCGGCCCGATTCCGAGATCCGGCGGTACGCGGCTCGATACGCCGGCCAGTAGGCCTCGCGCGCCGGGGAGCTCGACCAGTCGTCACGAGCGAAGAACGTCACCTCGGAGGCCCAGTCGAACGGCGCGAATCCGGCGACGAGGGGATTCGTCGTGAGCACGTACGGCAGCACCAGCTCGAGCCGGCGGGCCGCCCGGTGCAGGGAGCGGTCGTAGCTGCGGTAGGCCGCGTCGACCTCGCACGACGTCGGTCGGGTCGTCGCGACGCATCCGCGCGGGGCGGTGCAGCGACATCCGCCGACTCGGTGGGAACCGCACGTCGCGGTCGAGCAGGGGCGTCGCCGCGACCCTGGGCAGCCAGCGGAAGGGATCCGCCACGAGCAGGCGGCGCACCTCGGGGCTCCGCATGAGGCTCGCGAGGATCCGGTCGGGCGGGCGCATCATGCCGCGACGGACGGCATCGGAGTACGTCTCGTAGCTGAACGTGAAGACGAAGTCCGCGGCACGGCGAGGGCCCGTCCCGACCTGGGCGGGGACCGAACCGGTGCCGGTCTGCTCCGTCATGCGGCCAGCTGCCGGATGAGTCGGGCGGGAGCGCCCGCGACGACGCAGCGCGGGGGCACGTCCTCCCTGACGACCGAGTTGGCGCCGACGACGGCGCCGGCGCCGATGGTGACGCCGGGCATGATCACGGCGTTCTGGCCGAGCCACGCGCCCCGGCAGATGCGCACCGGAGCGACCCTGGCGAGCGGCTGGTCCCTGATGAACGTGTCGGGGGCGTCGAACCCGTGCGTGTGGTCGGAGATGTAGACGCCGCGCGCCATCGCCACGCCGTCCTCGATGACGACGCTGTGCACGGCGGAGATCGAGGTCTCGTTCATGCGCACGCGGTCGCCGATGACGATCACCGGCCCGGGCTCGTCGAGACGCGGCACGATGAGCCACGAACCCGGTCCGATGAGCACGTCGGAGCCGATCGCGATGCGGTCCGCGTTGCCGACCCGGAAGGGCAGCAGGATCCGCGTCCGCGCACCGAAGCGCGCGAAGCCCGTTCCGGCGATCCACGAGAAGGCCGCGTCGCGTGCCCGCTGCATCAGCAGGAGCAGGTCAAGTCCGTTCACGTCCGCCCTCCCCGGTCGCCGACCTCGGGGGACCACGCCCCCGAGCGGTGTGCCGTCACCGGAGGGTCCGCCGTCGGCCGAGTCGCCAGCCCGACCAGCGTATCCGGCGACCGGGCGCCGAGGCCGTCGCGAAGGGGATTGTTTACCGGGAGGTAACAGGGGCGACCGACGACGCCGCCCCCGAGTTGGGGGTAGGACGCCCCGACTTGTAACACGGGCGCAACATCGCGCGCCCTCCCCGTTCAAACGCGGGCCGTAGGCTCGCCGGACCGAACGGGGGACAGGGCGCCTCGGCGCCCAGAGCCCGGCCGACCAGCGGAGGGATCCGGCGTGACCGCGAACAGCACCTTCCTCGACGCCATGCGGGATGCGGCCGTCGCCGCAGGAGACGCGCGCGGCTTCCGCTTCTACGCGAACCCGACCGACTCCGTCTTCGCCTCGTACGCGCACCTGGACCGACAGGCCAGGGCGGATGCCGCGGCGCTGGCCGCGCTGGGCCACGCGCCGGGTGAGGTCGCGGTGCTGGCGTTCGAACCGGGGCTCGACTTCATCCGGGCGCTCTACGCCACGTTCTACGCCGGGCTCGTGGCCGCCCCGGTCCCCGTCGCGGCGACGCGGCAGCCCGAGGTCGCACTGCGTCGCCTCGAGGCGATCGTCGTCGACTCCGGGAGCCGCCTCGTCCTCACGGACGGCACGGCCCTGCCGTCGCTCGGCCTGGAGCCCGGCGACACCCTCGCGGGCGCGGACCTCGTGCCGATCGCCTCGATCGAGGGGGTCGTCGATGACTGGGCCGCCCCGCCGATCACGGCGGACTCGCTCGCGATCCTGCAGTACACCTCGGGGTCGACCGGGCTGCCGAAGGGCGTGATGGTGAGCCACGGCAACCTCGTCGCCAACGAGGCCGCCATCGCGGGCGCGGTCGGGATCACCGCCGCATCCCGGACGATGGGGTGGCTCCCGCACTACCACGACATGGGCCTGATCGGCCAGCTGCTGCAGCCGGTGTCGGTGGCCGCCGACAGCGTGCTCACCTCGCCGAGCCAGTTCCTCCGGCGGCCGCTGCTCTGGCTCAAGCTGATCACGCAGCACCGCTCGACGCACACGGTCGGCCCCGACTTCGCCTACGCCCTCTGCACGCGCCTCGTGACCGACGAACAGCTCGGAGGCCTCGACCTGTCCTCGCTCGAGGGCGTCATCACGGGCGCCGAGCCGGTGCGCGCCGACACGCTCGCGGCGTTCGCCGGGCGATTCGGCCCGGCGGGCTTCCGGGCGCGCGCGTTCATCCCCGCGTACGGCATGGCGGAGACCACGCTGCTCGTCACGGCGAGCGTGCGCGAGGATGCGGTCTCGACCGTCGACGCCGACTCGGAGGGGATCGAGCGCGGCGAGCTCGTGCCGGCATCGATCGGGCGCCGCGCCGTGGAGCTGGTGTCGTGCGGACCGCCCGCCGGCGGCCACGAGGTCGTCATCGTCGACCCGCGGACCGGCGAGCGGGCGGCGGCCGGCTCGATCGGCGAGATCCTCGTGCGGGGGCCGAGCGTCGCGCAGGGGTACTGGAAGCGGCCGGATGCCACGGCGGAGACCTTCGCCGCCACGATCCCGGGCGATGCCGACGGCCGCCGATACCTGCGGACCGGCGACCTCGGCATCCTCGTCGACGGGGAGCTCGTGATCACCGGACGGCTCAAGGACCTCATCATCATCCGCGGGCGCAACCTGTATCCGCAGGACCTCGAGGGCACGGCGGCGGGCCTGCTGCATTCCGGATGCCTCAGCGCGGCGTTCGAGGGCACCGTCTCGCAGCCGCTCGTCGGGCTCGTGGCCGAGGTCGACACGGCGAGGGTCTCGCCCGACGACCTCGGCGACCTGGCGGAGCGCGTGCGGCGCTCGGTCGCGGAGGAGTTCCAGCTCCCCGAGCTCGGCGTCGCGCTGATCCGGAAGGGCACGCTGCCGCGCACCACCAGCGGCAAGGTGCAGCGGAGCCTCACCCGGTCGCTCCTGGCCGACGACCGACTCGCCACCGTGCTCACGCTCGGATTCGAACGGGCGGGCGCACGGTGAGCACCGCCGGAGCGCGCGGCCGTGGTCGAGGTCCAGACGGTTCGGGCCATCGCGAACCATCGTGCGCGAGTTCGAGCGGTACCTCGGGGATCCGCGCGATGCGGCATCCGTCATCCCCGTCGACCGGTCGGTGGACCTCGATGAACGCCGCGAGTTCCCGGTGGATGCGATCGCCGCCGTGAACGAGCTGGGGCTGCAGCGGTGGTACGTGCCCGAGGCGCACGGCGGCGAGCTCCGCGACTTCCTCGTGCCGATGATGATGATCCGGAGCATCGCGCGCCGGGACCTCACCGTCGCGGTGGCGCACGGGGTGACCTTCCTCGGTGCGGTCGGCGCGTGGATCACGGGCGGCCCGATCGCCGACACCATGGCCGAGCTCGTGCTCGACGGCGGCCCGGTCTCGTGGGGGCTGACGGAGCGGGGCCGGGGGTCCGACCTCTCGAACACCGCGACGACCGCGACCCTCGGGGACCGCGTCGTGCTGGACGGCGAGAAGTGGCCCATCAACAACGCGACGCGCGGACGGGCGATGACGGTGCTCGCGCGCAGCTCCGACCAGCCGGGACCGAGGTCGCTCTCCCTGGTCCTCCTCGACAAGCGTCGTGTCGAGGCGGGCACGCTCGCGCCGCTGCCGAAGGTCGCGACGCACGGCACGCGCGGTGCCGACATCAGCGGGCTCGCGATGCGCCGCACGGTCGTCGACCCCGAGATGCTCGTGGGTGCGCCCGGCCACGGCCTCGAGACGGTGCTGAAGAGCCTGCAGCTCACCCGTCCGCTCACCACGCCGCTCTCGGTCGGGGCGGCCGACCACGCCATCGGGGTGGCGCTCGAGTTCGCGGCGACCCGCTCCGCCGCCGGCCGGCTCCCGGCCGGCGCCTTCGCGGCGCGGTCGACGCTGGGCACGGCCGTCGCCGACGGGCTCCTCGCCGAGTCCGTGATGTACGCGGCGGCACGCGAGATGCACCACGCCACGCACGAGATGGCGCTCGTGAGCTCGCTCGCCAAGTTCCTCGTGCCCAACACGGTGGACCTCCTCGTGCGCGAGGTCACGCCGTTCCTCGGCGAGCGGGCGCAGCTGCTCGGCATCGCCGGCGCCGGGGGCTTCCAGAAGGTGGCCCGCGACAATCGAGTGGTCGGCATCTTCGACGGCAACTCGATGGTGAACCTCAACATGATCGTCAACGAGTTCGGCACGATCGCGAGGCCCGACGAACCGGTCGACGCCTCGCTCGTCGTGGAGTCCATGCGGCACGACGCGGAGCCCGACGGATGGCTCGATCCCGGGCGGCTGCGGCTCGTCACCCGGCGCGGTTCCCGCCTGCTCCGGGCGCTGCCAGGGCTCGTCGACCTGCTCGGACCACGGGGAAGTGCCGGCCCGGCTCGGCGGATCGCGTCCGAGCTCGAGCGGGTGGTCGCGCTCGCCGGCTCCGCGCCACGCGAGGCGATGCCGAGCGCCCGGTCGTTCGCGCTCGCCGAGGGCATCGCGCTCTGCTTCGGCGCGTCGTGTGCGATCGCCGTCGAGCTCGCCGGCCCGGATGCCGCGAGCGCGGCATCCGAGGCCGGGCTGCAGGCGGTGCTCGACCGGATCGCGATGCGCCTCGGCCTGCTGGACCCGGCGACGGCGTCCGCCTCGGCCGCGCTGCTCGGCGATCTCGCGCTGGACGCGACCCATGACGGCAGGAGGCTGTCGGTGCTCGAGGGATGGGAGGGGGCGGCATGAGCCCGCCGCGCGTCGACGGCGGACCGCGGCACCGCGAGCCCGACGACCTCGAGGTGCGCTTCGGCGACCCGCGCGTCCCGGGCCCGTTCGACTACGCGTCGATCGTCGCCGACGACGAGGCGCGCCGGGTGAGCGCCGACGCCGAGGCCCTGCTCGACGAGTGGGATGCCGCCGCCGAGTTCGTGCCCGCGGCACTCGGCGGCCGGTGGGTGTCGACGGAGGACCTCGTGCGTCGCTGGCGGCCGGTCTTCCGTCGCGACCCGTCGCTCGGCCTCGGGTACGGGCTCACGACGCTCACCGCGGCCGTCAACGTCTGGGTCGCGGGCGACGACGTGCAGCGAGCGGCGGTCGCGGCCCGGCTCCTGCGCGGCGAGCGCATCGCGGTGGGCTTCGACGAGCTCGACCACGGCGATCTCCAGCACGTCGCGTGCGGAGCGGCGTTCGACGGCGACCGCTGGCTGGTGAGCGGGGTGAAGCAGGTCGTCGACAACGCCGATCGGGCCGAGTCCATGCTCATCCTCGCCCGCACCGCGGGGGAGACCGACGCGCGCAGCCACACGCTCCTGCTCTGGCACCGGGATGCCGCCACCGGGTCGCACGTCGACACCGCGCGCCGCGTGCTCACCGGCGGCATGCGCGGGCGACGGCTCGGCACGGCCGAGTTCGACGAACTGCCCGTGCCCGCCGATCGCACGGTCGGTCCGCCCGGCTCCGGCGTGCCGACCGCCCGCACCGCGTCGCAGGTGACCCGGGCGGTGCTCCCGGCGCTCGCCGTCGCGACCGTCGACTCCGCGCTCGAGCTCGCCGTCCGGTATGCCGGCGACCGGTCGCTCTACGGCGGTTCCGTGCTCGACCTCCCGCAGTCGCGCGCGCTCCTCGCCGGCGCGATCGCGGACTTCCTGCTCGCCGACGCGTTCAGCTCCGTCGTGGTGCGCGCCCTGCACCTCGCGCCGGAGGACTGCCTCATCCCGACCGCGGCGAGCGGGTACCTGGTGCCGCAGCTCCTCTCGTCGGCGATGCAGGACCTGTCGGTGCTCTTCGGCTCCACGTTCTATGCGCGCGTGGAGCCGTACGACGTCTTCGAGAAGTTCCTCCGCGACCTCGCGATGCTGCCGATCGGCCATGACGGCACCGACGCCTGCCTTCGCACCATCGACGCGAACCTCGACGGCTGGCTCGGATGCGCGCGCCGCACCGAGGCCACCGACCACGCGTGGTTCCGACTCGGCGCTCCGCTGGGCGCGCTCGCGTTCGATCGGCTCGGGCCCGGGCTCGGGCTCGGGCCCGGCGCCGGCTCGCGCGACCCGCTCGGCGCGGCGCTGCGCGACCCCGAGGTTCGCGTGCGGTTCGGTGTGCGGGCGGCCCGCAGCTCGAGGCGCTCGACCGGACTGGCCGACGCGTACGACGCCGTCCGCGACGAGATCGACCTCGCCCAGGCGCCGGAGCCGGTGACGGACACCCCGTCCGAGTCGGCAGCACTCGTGCACCGGCTCGCGCTCGTGCTCGCCGCCGGGGCGTTCGCCGGCGTGTGCGCCGAGCGTGGGGACGACTCGATCACGGCGGACCCGCTCGTGCGCGAGGCGTGCCTCCGCCGCATCGAGGACCGGCTCGCCGGTCGCGCCGGCGTCCTCGAGCCGCACCTGGTGGAGCGACTCGTGGCGTACGCCGTGGATCGCACCGATCGCGGCATCCGCTTGACCATCTCGACCCGAGACGATGCGCCGCACCCGGCGCCGGAGGAAGGAGACATCCGATGAACACGGATGCAACGACGATCGAGGCCTGGCTCGAGGGCCGCGTCGTGGCCTACGGCAAGGTCGACGTCGGGTCGTTCACGCCCGAGACGCCGCTCGCCGAACTGGGCCTCGACTCCGTCTACGCGTTGACGCTGTGCGGCGACATCGAGGACCGGTTCGACCTCGAGGTCGATCCGACGATCGTCTGGGACCACCCGACGATCAGGTCGCTCGCGCACGGCATCTCCGACCGACTCGCGGCGGCGGCGTGAGCCGAGTCGACGCTCCGTCCCGGACGTCGGCCCCACCCGTCGAGGGCGTCACCGAGACGGGCGTGCACTGGCGCCGCGGGGACTGGCGTGCGGCGGAGGTTGATGCCCCCGGGCCACCGCCGACCGCAGGCCCCCACGAGGTGCGGGTCGGCCGAGCTCCGGCGGCGGCGCCTGGTCGGCCGACGCTGGGTGCAGGACCTCGTGGAGGCGCGGCTGGGCGTCGAGTGGCCGGGATTCGCCGTCGTCGCGCCGCGCCGCAAGCCGGTCCTGCTGGGCGGAGGCGGCATCGACGTGAGCATCTCGCACGGTGCACGCACCCTGCTCGTCGGGGTCGCCGCCGAGGGGCTCGTCGGCGTCGACGTCGAGGACGAGCCGTTCGAGGCCTTCGGCCGGCCGTCCCTCGTGCGCCGCATGTGCACCGAGAGCGAGCGCGCGATCGTGTCGGCACTGCCCGACGCCGTGCGACGCCGGACGCTGGCTCGAGTGTGGACGGTCAAGGAGGCGGTGCTGAAGGCGCACGGGGTCGGGCTCGCGCGGGATCCCCGGGAGGTCGTGGTGGGCCGCGACGAGCTGGAGGCGGTCGAGCGGGCGCGAGGTCCGGAGTGCTCCGTCGTGCACGTGCTCGGGGACGGCGTGGTCGTGCGGCATCCCTGAACCCGGCGCGCGGCGACGCACCACCTGCGCCACGATACGACGAAGCCCCCTCCCGGAGGAGGGGGCTTCACCGATGGTCGGGGTGACAGGATTTGAACCTGCGACCTCGTCGTCCCGAACGACGCGCGCTACCAAGCTGCGCCACACCCCGGTGGCCCTCACGAGCCTCCACAAGGATAGCCGATAAATCGCGGGCCATCCGACCACGCGCGTGTCCGTGGGATCGGGCGGCCGGACCGCTCGCCGTCGGCGCTACGCCGCGGGCACGAGGGTCAGCAGCGTGGCCTCGGGCGGGCACGCGAAGCGCACCGGCGCGTAGATCGAGGTGCCGAGACCGGCCGAGACGTTGAGGTACGCGGTGCGGAGACCGTGCTGCCAGACGCTGAGGCCGCGCACCTGCTTGCGCGGGATGTCGCAGTTCGTGACGAGTGCGCCGAACCCCGGCACGCAGACCTGGCCGCCGTGCGTGTGCCCGGCGAGCACGAGCTGCGCGCCGTGGTTCACGAACGAGTTGAGCACCCGCTGGTAGGGCGCGTGCGTGACGCCGACCGTGACCGTGGGGCGGCGTTCGCTGACGGATGCCGCGTCGGGCCACAGCTCGTCGCCGAGGGGGTCGTCGGCCCGCAGCTCGTCGATCGCCGCGGTGATGAGGTCGAGGCGATCGTAGCCGCGGTGCGGGTCGTCGACCCCGAAGAACTCGAAGTGGGTGCCCCGCAGGTCCAGGCTCGCCGCCGTGTTGTCGAGGTCGTGCCAGCCGAGCTCGGCGAAGTAGGCGTGCAGCGCGTCGATGTCGAGGTGCTTCGCACGCGCGACCACGCCGGACGGGCCCCCGAAGTACGTGAACGGGTTCTTCAACGCGGGACCGAAGTAGTCGTTCGACCCGTTGACGAACACGCCCGGCACGCCCTGCGAAGCCGTCGAATGCGCGACGGATGCCCTCGAGGCCCCGCTCGTGGCCGAGGTTGTCGCCCGTGTTCACGATGAGATCGGGCTCCAGCTCGGCGAGCGAGCGCACCCAGGCCTGCTTGTCGCGCTGCCACGGCGCCATGTGCAGGTCGGAGAGGTGCAGCACCCTGATCGGCTCGGCGCCGGCGGGCAGCACGGGCACCTCAGCGCGACGCAGCGTCCAGCGCGTGCGCTCCACGAGGGAGCCCCAGGCGAATGCGGCAGCACCTGCCGCGCCGATCGCGATGGCGATCCGCGCAGCAGGCGAGAGCGTGCCGTCGCTCAATCGTTGCCCGGTGCGTTGCCGCCACCGCCGTCGTCGAACGTGACGGTGACCTCGTCGCCGCGCTTGGCGGGGCTGTTCGGTGCGGGGTTCTGGCTCTCGACGTTGCCGGTCGGATTGCCGCTGCCGCCCTTCATCTTGAGCCCGGCCGCATCGAGCGCGGCCTTCGCCTCGAGCAGGTTCATGCCGGTGAGGTCGGGGACCGTCGTGCCGTTGCCGTTGCTCGTGAACACGCGGATCGTGGTGCCACGACCGGCCTGGCCCGAGGGGTCGGTGCCGGAGACGGTGCCCGCGGGCATGTTCGAGTCCTGCTGGCCGCCGTCCTCGAAGACGAAGCCGGCCGCCTCGATCGCCTGCTTGGCGGCGTCGAGCGACAGGCCCGCCACCTGGGGCACGTCGACCAGCACCTGCTTGAAGGCGCTCGGGTCGGGCTCGGGGAAGTCGTCGCCGCCGTACTTGTTGTCGGCGAGCTCCATGATCGCGGGCCAGATACGGTGACGTGCCGTCGCCGCGGCGCCGCTGTCGAAGCTGAGGTTTCGAAGGTTCGCCTCGCCGACGACGTTGCCCACCCAGACCGCGGTCGCGGCCTTGGTGCTCGCGCCGATCATCCACGTGTCCTTCGCACCGTCGGTGGTACCGGTCTTGCCGATGTGCGCGACGCCGGTGCCGGGGTCGGACGCGGTGGCCGTGCCGCCGCCCGCGAACGTCTTCTGCATCGCGAAGGCCATGCTGTGCGCGACCTCGGGCGTCACCGACTGGGAGCAGGTCGTCGCGGGCGGGGTGAGCTCGGTGCCGTCCGCCTTCACGATCCTGTCGATCGCGACGGGCGTGCAGGTGAGGCCGTTGTTCGCGATGCCCGCGAACGCCGCGGCCATCGTGACGGGTGCGATCTCCTGCGTGCCGAGCACGTCGGACGGGTTCATCTGGAGGTCACCGCCGTCGGCGCGGTGCACGCCGAACGCCTGGGCCGTCTGCTTGATCTTGCAGAGGTCCATCTGCGACGCCATCGCCATGAAGCTCGTGTTCACCGACCACGCGGTGGCGTCGACGGCGTTGTTCGCGATGCGGCCGTCGTCGTTGCGCGGGTTGTAGCTGCCGGTCCAGTTGCCGGTGCAGCTGTCGGTGAACGACGTGAACGCGCGTCGCGAGCCGTTGAAGGTCTCGGTGAGGGAGTGCCCCTCGTTCAGCCACTCGGCGAGGGTGAACACCTTGTACGTCGATCCCGGCTGGAGGCCGCTCGAGCCGCCGTACTCGAAGTCGGTGCTGTAGTTCACCGAGGTGAACTCCGGGCTCGTCGCCACGACGTCGGGATCGTTCGAGTACCGCTTGTTCTGCGCCATGGCGAGGACGCGGCCGGTGCCGGGCTGCACGGTGACGGCGACCGAGCCGACGTCGAAGCGCGAGTCGGAGTACGGCACGTTCTCGGCGATCGCGGTCTCCGCCCGGTTCTGCAGCTCGAGGTCGAGCGTGGTGTGGATCTGCAGTCCGCCCTGCTGGAGCAGCTGGTCACCCTCGTTGACGTCGGGCGTGGCCGGGTCGTCGAACTGGTTCTTGATGATCCACGTCACGTAGTCGCAGAAGTATGCGCTGCCGGCGGCCGTCTGGCATCCGGTGCTGGGCTCCGTGATCACCGGGGCGACGGGCGTCGCGATCGCGGCGTCGTACTCCTCCTGCGTGACCTTCTTGAGCTTCAGCATCTCGCCGAGGATGTAGTCGCGCCGCTCCTTGTTGTCGGCGTACGGAACGGGCACGCCGTCGACGACCGTGTTGACGCCGTTCGTCTCGCTCTCGGGGTAGTCGAGGCGGAACTTCTCGGGGTGGTTCACGATGGCGATGAGGCTCGCAGCCTCGGCCAGGGTGAGGTCGGCGGCGTGCTTGCCGCCGAAGTAGTACTGCGAGGCCGACTCGATGCCGTACACGCGCCCGCCGAAGGCGGCGATGTTCAGGTAGCCGCGGAGGATCTCGTCCTTCGAGAACTTCTTCTCGAGGGCGATCGCGTACCGCATCTCCTTCAGCTTGCGCTCGGGCGAGGTCTCGGTCGCCGCGTCGTACGCCGCTTCCTTCTCCTCCTCGGTCGTCGCCTCGCGCACGCCGTTGTTGATGAGCACGTTCTTCACGTACTGCTGCGTGATCGAGGAGCCGCCCTGCACGTCGCGGTTCAGGATGTAGGTGCTCACCGCACCGCGGATGGTGCCCTGGATGTCGACGCCGCCGTGCTCGTAGAACCGGGGGTCCTCACCGGCCACTGCTGCATCCTTGACGTACTGGCTGATCGCCTCCCAGGCGACCTCCTCGCGGTTCTCGTCGAAGAAGGACGCGAGGTGCGCCGACGAGCCGTCGGGCTGGGTCGCGTAGATGTCGGTCTTCTCGGAGAGCTCGCCGATGTCGAGGTAGCCGGGGAGGTTCTCGAACATGGAGATGCCGTTGTTCGCGGCCATGCCGGTCACCGCGAGTGCCGGGGTCACCGCAGCGGTGACGAGAACGCCGGCGAGAGCGCTCATGCCGACGAAGCCGAGGATCCCGGTGCCGACGTCGCTCATCGTACGTTTTTGGGCAGACATATAGTGGAGCTTAACGGAGAAGGCTGGCAAAACCCGCTATGCGTGGCGGGCGCCGTCATCGCGCCGACCCGCCGACTCCGGTCGGATCGATCGCCGGATCGGTCGACGCAATCGCACACATCAGAGACGAGGAATCCGCATGCCGGCCTGGGAGTACATCACCACACCGCTGCTCATCCACAACACCGCGGCCATCCTGAACAACTGGGGTTCCGAGGGCTGGGAGCTCGTGCAGATCGTGCAGGGACCCGAGGGCGGGCTCGTCGCGTACCTGAAGCGGCCGGTCGGCGGAGAGTCCTCCGCTGCGGCCTCCGCGGGTACCGCCGCAGCCGCCGTGGCGGCCAAGCAGTTCGAGGGAGAGGCCTGATGGGCGCCGAGGCGCGCCTGGCCGAGCTCGCCATCGAGCTGCCCGAGGTCGCGCCGCCCGTCGCGGCCTACGTCCCCGCCGTCGTCACCGGTTCGTACGTCTACACCTCCGGGCAGCTGCCGTTCGTCTCGGGCGCGCTGCCGGCCACGGGCAAGGTCGGCGACGGCCACGGGCTCGTCCCCGCCGACGATGCCAAGACGTATGCCCGCACGTGCATCCTCAACGCGCTCGCCGCGGTGCGCGCCGAGCTCGGCTCGCTCGACCGGGTCACCCGCGTCGTGAAGCTCGTCGGCTTCGTGGCATCCGACCCGTCGTTCACCGGTCAGCCGGGCGTCGTCAACGGGGCCTCGGAGCTGCTCGGCGAGGTGTTCGGCGAGGCCGGGCGCCACGCCCGCTCGGCCGTGGGCGTGGCGGCGCTGCCGCTCGACGCGCCCGTCGAGATCGAGCTCGTGGTCGAGTTCGCCTAGCGGCGCTCGCACGCAGCACGACGGATGCCGCGGCCGGGAGCGATCCCGCCGCGGCATCCGTCGTTCGCGCTACCTGACCTGCTCGGTGATCGCCGTCATCACCGACGTGTCGGCGAGCGTGGTGGTGTCGCCCACCTGCCGCCCCTCGGCGAGGTCGCGGAGCAGGCGCCGCATGATCTTGCCCGAGCGCGTCTTCGGCAGCTCGTTGACGATGAACACCTGCCGCGGACGCGCGATGGCGCCGATCTGCGTGGCGACGTGCCGGCGCAGCTCCTCCGCGGCATCCGACGGGTCGGTGACGTGCTCGACCTGGCTGGCCTTCAGGATGACGAACGCCACGACCGCCTGGCCCGTCGTCTCGTCGGAGGCGCCGACCACCGCGGCCTCGGCCGTCCACGGGTGCGCGACCAGCGACGACTCGATCTCGGCGGTGGACAGTCGGTGGCCCGACACGTTCATCACGTCGTCGACGCGGCCGAGCAGCCAGATGTCGCCGTCCTCGTCGCGGCGGGCGCCGTCGCCGGCGAAGTACTTGTCGCCGAACTTCTCCCAGTAGGTCTCCTTGAACCGTTCGGGGTCGCCCCAGATGCCGCGGAGCATCGACGGCCACGGCTCGGTCACGACGAGCAGGCCGCCGCCCTCGCCCTCGACGGGGGTGCCGTCGTCGGAGAGGATGTCGATCGCGATGCCGGGCACCGGCACCTGCGCGCTGCCGGGCTTGAGGTCGGTGATGCCGGGCAGTGCCGAGATCATGATCGCGCCGGTCTCGGTCTGCCACCAGGTGTCGACGACCGGGATGGAGCCGCCGCCGATGACGTGGCGGTACCAGATCCAGGCCTCGGGGTTGATCGGCTCGCCGACCGACCCGAGCAGGCGGAGCGAGCGCAGGTTGAACTCGTGCGGGATCTGGCGCCCGAGCTTCATGAACGAGCGGATGGCCGTGGGCGCGGTGTAGAGGATCGACACCTGGTACTTCTCGACGATCTCCCACCAGCGGCCGGGGTGCGGCGTGTCGGGGGTGCCCTCGTAGAGCACCTGCGTCGCGCCGTTCGCGAGCGGGCCGTAGACCACGTAGGAGTGGCCGGTGATCCAGCCGACGTCGGCCGTGCACCAGAAGACGTCGGTCTCGGGGTGCAGGTCGAACACGTTCCGGTGCGTGAACGCCGCCTGCGTGAGGTAGCCGCCCGACGTGTGCAGGATGCCCTTCGGCTTCCCGGTGGTGCCCGACGTGTAGAGGATGAAGAGCGGATGCTCCGCCTCGAACGCCTGCGCCTCGTGCTCGTTCGACGCCCGCCCCACGGTGTCGTGCCACCACTGGTCGCGGCCGTCGGTCCACTCGACCTCGTTCTCGCCGCGGCGGACCACGAGCACGTTGCGCACCGTGCCGCCCTCGGCCTTCGCCAGGGCCTCGTCGACGACCGGCTTGAGCGGGAACACCTTGCCCTTGCGGTAGCCGCCGTCGGCGGTGATGACGAGGGATGCCTCGGCGTCGTCGATGCGGGATGCGAGGCTGTCGGCGCTGAAGCCGCCGAAGACGACCGAGTGGATGGCGCCGATGCGCGCGCAGGCGAGCATCGCGACGATCGCCTCGGGGATCATCGGGAGGTAGATGGCGACGCGATCGTGCTCGCCGATGCCGAGCTCGGTGAGCACGTTCGCGGCGCGCTTCACCTCGTCGGTGAGCTCGGCGTAGGTGACGTCGCGGCTGTCGCCGGGCTCGCCCTCCCAGTGGAGGGCGACCCGATCGCCGTTGCCGGCGGCCACGTGCCGGTCGAGGCAGTTCACGGCGACGTTGAGCTCGCCGTCGTCGAACCACTTCGCGAACGGCGGGTTCGACCAGTCGAGCGTGCGGGTGAAGGGCTTCTCCCACTGCAGGAGGTCGCGGGCCTGGTCGGCCCAGAAGGCGAGGCGGTCGGCCTGCGCCTCCTCGTAGAGGCGGGTGCCGGCGACGGCCTGGGCGGCGAACTCGGGGCTCGGGCGGAATCGCCTGATCTCCTCGAGCGCGTGATCGATCTGAACGGTCATGGTTCTCCGGTCGCTCCTTCGCGAGTGATGCATCGGTTGGGTCGCCTGCCCCACCAGCACCCTACCTCCCGCTCCCGGGCGCCTCGTAACGGGTCGGTCACGCCGCGTCGTTTGCTCTTCCGAGCACGCATGAGAGTCGTTACTGTGCCTTTGCGCAGAGAAAACTGTGTGTCCGCACAAATGAGGACAAAAAATACTTGCGCATCGTTCTGCACGTCATACACTGGGTACCGCCCGAACACTCGTTTCGAGGCCTGCAGCGCTCGTGATTCCCCCCAATCCTTGCGCTGCCGAGGCGGCACCTGTTCCCCCCAATGGGTGCCGCCCCCTTTCGTTAACGGCGTTCCTCCGGGAGCGCGCAGGGCGAGTCCTCCTCCACAATGACGTGGGGGAGGCTCCTTCCCACCGCGACGAACTCCGGATGCCTCGCGCTCCTGCGCCGCTCCCTACGGTCGTCGCATGACCATCCCGTTCGTCGCCACCCCGTCGTGGGAGCGTGAGACGCGCGTACCCGCGCGGCGCAACGTCGCGGGGTCCTCCGCGTCGCCGACCATGGAGACGGGAGTCGACGATTCCCGTGCCTGGCGGCCGTCGCCGCCGCGCTCGGGAGCCGGCGCTTCGCACGACGGCCCCTCGAGCCCGACCGACGACGCGGTCGACCTGCCGGCGGCAGGCACGGCCGCCGCCGACCTGGCGCTGCTCGGACCACTCGCGCCCTTCGCGGCATCCGGGCCCGTGACCGACCTGTTCGTCAACGGCGATCGGGGACTCTGGATCGATCGAGGCGCGGGAGCCGAGCACGAGGCGGCGTGGTCGGCCGACGAAGACGCGGTGCGGGCGCTCGCCGTCCGGCTCATCGCACGCGGCGGCCGGCACATCGACGAGGCCACCCCCGCCGTCGACGTGCGGCTCGGCCGCGGCATCCGCGTGCATGCCGTGCTCCCGCCCGTCTCCTCCGACGGCACGCTCATCTCGGTGCGGGTGCCGCGGGCGGCGGGCTTCCCGCTCGCCGCGCTCGCGCGCACCGGCATGGTCGACGAGGCGCAGGAGGCGGTGCTGCGCGAGGCGGTGGCCGGCCGCCGCAACCTGCTCGTGACCGGCGCGGGCGGCACCGGCAAGACCACGCTGCTCGCGGCGCTGCTCGGCGAGGCGCCCGAGCGCGAGCGGCTCGTGCTCATCGAGGACGTCGCCGAGCTCACGGTCGACCATCCGCACGTCGTGTCCCTCGAGGCGCGGCAGGCGAACCTCGAGGGCGCCGGGCGCGTCGGGCTCGACGCGCTGCTGCGCGAGGCGCTGCGCATGCGCCCCGATCGCCTCGTCGTCGGCGAGTGCCGCGGGGTCGAGCTGCGCGAGCTGCTCGCCGCCCTCAACACGGGCCACGACGGGGGCGCGGGCACGCTGCACGCCAACTCGCTCGACGACGTCCCGGCTCGCCTGGAGGCGCTCGGCGCCACCGCGGGCCTGTCACCCGAGGCGGTCGCGCGGCAGACGGTGAGCGCGTTCGACCTCGTGCTCCACCTCGAGCGGGTCGACGGGCGCCGCCGGCTCGCCGGGATCGGGCGGTTCGAGCTGCGCGACGAGCGGCTCGCGGTGGTCGGGCCGTGATGGGGTCGGACCCGATCGGGCGAGGCGCGGCGTCCGACGTGCGTGGAGCGCAGGAGCAGCGTCGGCAGGGTCGACCGCGGAACGGGGCCATCCGTGCCGCGCTCGCGGGCCTTCGCCGGCGACCGGATACGGGCGCCACGGCGGACGCGATCGCGGTCGTGGCCGAGCGCCTCGCGGTGCTCCTCTCCGCCGGGGTGCCGGCATCCGCCGCATGGGCGCACGTCGGCGACGTGCGAACCGTCGACCATCGTGTCGCACGCGCCCGGGGAAGCCGCGTCGCCATGGGCGGAGCCGAGGCCGTCCATCCACCCGTGGGCGACTCGAGCGACGACGACCTCGTCCGCGCTGCGGCCGCGCGGGCTGCCGCGGCGGGCGAACCGGTGGCCGCGGCGATCACCGCGGCGCGTGCGACGGCTCCGGGGTCGGCCGCCCAGTGGACCGTGCTGGCCGCGGCGTGGGCGGTCGCGGCGAGCTCGGGGGCGCCGCTCGCGGCGAGCCTCCGGGAGCTGGGCGCGGCGCTCCGCGACGAGGCGCAGCTGCGACGCGAGGTCGGAAGCGCGCTCGCCGGGCCGATCGCGAGTGCGCGACTGGTGCTCGCGCTCCCGCTGATCGCCATCCTGTTCGGTGCACTCCTCGGATTCGACACCTTCGCGGTGCTCTTCGGCAACCCACTCGGGCTGGCCTGCGTGGCCGGTGGGGGCGGACTGCTGTGGGCGGGGCGGCGCTGGAGCGCCTCGCTCGCGGCGCGTGCGACCCGCTCCGAGGCCGATGCCGGCCTCGAACTGGAGCTGCTGGCGATCGCGATGTCGGGGGGCGCCTCGGTCGATCGGGCGCGGCGACTCGTCCGCGAGGCGCTCGAGACCCATGGCGCGGCCGCCGTCGACGCGAGTGCGGCCGATGACGTGATCAGCCTGGCCGCCCGCGCCGGCGCTCCCGTGGCGGAGCTGCTCCGCGCCGAGGCCGCACGCCTGCGGCGAGTGGCGCGCGCCGACGGGTCGGCCCGTGCTGCGGCCCTCGGGGTGCGCCTGATGCTGCCGCTCGGTGCCTGCGTGCTGCCCGCGTTCGTGCTGCTCGGCGTCGCGCCGCTCCTCATCTCCGTCGTGACCGGAACCCTCGGCGGTGCCGCATGACGACCTCCGACTCGTGCCGCCCACCCGCCGGGGCCCCGGCGCAACAGGAAGGAACACCACCATGCACCCTCACGCCATCGACACGCCGCCGCCGGCCGGAGCCGCCGCGGGCGGTCACCTCGCGGCTCGCTCGATCCCCTCGGTCCCCTCGGTCCGGTCGGGGAGCCTCGTGTCGGTTCCGCCGCGCGATCCGCTTCGTCGCGGGGGAGCGCGGCGCCGCCACCGCCGAGTACGCCGTCGCCACCATGGCGGCCGTCGGGTTCGCCGGCCTCCTCGTCGTCATCCTCCGCGGCGACGAGGTGCGCGGCATCCTCACCGACCTCGTGCGGAATGCGCTCACGGTCGGCTGACCCCGATCGCGGCAGCGTGACGGCCGAGTTCGCCGTCGCGCTGCCGGCGATCGCCCTCGTGCTCGCCGCCTGCCTGGCATCGGTGCAGCTCGTGGCCCAGCAGGTGCGGCTCACGGATGCCGCCGCAGACGCTGCACGCGCCCTCGGGCGAGGCGAGTCGGAGGGCACGGCCCACGCGATCGCCGATCGCGTCTCGGGCGGCTCGGGCCTCGTCTCGTGGCGCGAGGATCCGTTCGTCTGCGTCGTCCTCACCGCGCCGGGCGGCGGACTGCTGGCGGCGATCGAGTTGCGCGCCGAGTCGTGCGCCGTCAGCGGGGGAGCGTGAGGTACGCGCGGCGGCGGGCGTCCGCCCGCGATTCGCCGGCGACCGCGTGGGGCGCGGCGTCGACCCGCCACGTGCGTCGCCGATCGCGGGGCCGCGTCGGTGCTCGCGCTCGCGATCGTCGGCGCGGTCGTCGCCCTCACCGCCCTCGTGGTCCCGGTCACCACGACGTTCGTGGCGTCACAACGCGCCGCGAACGCCGCGGATGCCGCGGCCCTCGCCGCCGCCGACGCGGTCTCGGGCGCGGTACCCGGGGTGCCCTGCGAGCTCGCCGCATCGGCCGCGGCGCGGAACGGCGCCGTGCTCGTCGGCTGTCGCACCGATGGCCCCGTGGCCTCCGTCGCGGCGACGGTCTCGGCGTTCGGCATCGAACATCGAGCGGTCGCGCGAGCGGGGCCGCCGGGGTGGGTGAGATGACGTCAGTCGAAGACGGTCTCGACGAAGCGGTACTCGACGGCCGTCGGACGGTCGTCGTCGTCCGCCCCGAACTCGAGGCCCGCGCCGCGGGTGTAGATGTAGTGCTTGCCCTTGTCGGTGTTGAGCTCGAGCCGCGGACGCGGATCGCCGGTCTCGAGGAAGGCGGTCGCGACCGTCTTGCCCTCGAGCGGACCGTCGATGAGCTTCGCGGTGTAGGAGCTCGCGGAGGAGGTTTCCATGGCGCCAATTCTCCTCCGCCCTCGCCGAACTGCAAGGGGGCTCGCCCCGGCATCCCACCCCCATTTCGCGTCGCCGAGTGGGTGCACTCACGGTGAGGGTGTGTATGGTGTGCCTGTCGGCGGACTGCCCCGCCGATCGACGGCACACCGCTCGGGGGCGCGGCTCGGATGTGCGTTCTCCCCATTCACGGAACAAGAGGAGTCTGGTGTCAGGCGCGAAGAAGTTGGTCATCGTGGAGTCGCCGACCAAGATGAAGTCGATCGCCCAGTACTTGGGCGACGGCTACCAGGTGCTGTCCTCGGTCGGCCACATCCGTGACCTCATCGAGCCCAAGAACCTTCCCGCCGAACTCAAGAAGGGCTCGCTCGGCAAGTTCTCCGTCGACGTCGAGCACGGCTTCGAGCCGTACTACGTCGTGTCCGACGCCAAGAAGAAGACGGTCGCCGAACTGAAGCGCGCCCTCAAGGACGCCGACGAACTCCTGCTCGCGACCGATGAGGACCGCGAGGGCGAGGCCATCGCGTGGCACCTGCTGCAGGAGCTGAAGCCGAAGGTGCCCGTGCGGCGCATGGTCTTCCACGAGATCACGAAGGACGCGATCCAGCAGGCGAAGGACAACACCCGCGAGCTCGACAAGGCGCTCGTCGACGCGCAGGAGACCCGCCGCATCCTCGACCGCCTCTACGGTTACGAGGTGTCGCCGGTGCTCTGGCGCAAGGTCGGTCCCGGCCTGTCCGCGGGCCGTGTGCAATCGGCGGCGACGCGGCTCGTGGTCGACCGCGAGCGCGAGCGGCTCGCCTTCGTCGCCGCGGGGTACTGGGACCTGATCGGGCGCTTCTCCCCGGTCTCGACGACCGACGACGAGGCGCAGGCGTTCGAGGCCCGGCTCGTGCGGCTCGGCGGCGACCGTGTCGCGACCGGCCGCGACTTCGACGACGCCGGCCGGCTGAAGGGCAAGGCGGTGGTGCTCGACGAGCGCGTCGCCGAATCGCTCGTGCACGCGCTCCGCGCCGACGGGGTCTCCCGCACCGTCTCCAAGGTCGAGTCGAAGCCGTACTCGCGCCGGCCCGCCGCCCCGTTCACCACCTCCACGCTCCAGCAGGAGTCCGCTCGCAAGCTCCGGCTCTCCGCCCGCGACACGATGCGCGTCGCGCAGTCGCTGTACGAGAACGGCTACATCACCTATATGCGCACCGACTCGGTGTCGCTGTCGCAGCAGGCGATCACGGCGGCCAGGTCGCAGGCGACGAAGCTCTACGGCGCGGACTCGATCCCCGAGAAGCCCCGCGTCTACGCCGGGAAGTCGAAGAACGCACAGGAGGCGCACGAGGCGATCCGCCCGTCGGGCGAGGTGTTCCGCACGCCCTCGGAGCTGCAGAGCGTGCTCCGAGGCAGCGAGTTCAAGCTGTACGACCTCATCTGGAAGCGCACCGTCGCCTCGCAGATGGCCGACGCGAAGGGCCAGACCGCCACGGTCACGATCGAGGTCGGGCCGACCGCCGCGGATGCATCGACCCCCGAGGGGGCCGACGTCGCCGTCGCGGGCACGATCGCCGAGTTCACCGCGAGCGGCACGGTCATCACGTTCCGCGGATTCCTCGCCGCCTACGAGGAGAGCCGCGACGAGGAGCGCAACGCCGACGACGCCCCGGGCGAGGCCAAGCTGCCGCCGCTGCGCGAGGGCCAGACGGTGGGGATCGCCGACCTCGAGGCGAAGGGGCACGAGACGAGCCCGCCGCCGCGCTACACCGAGGCGAGCCTCGTGAAGCGACTCGAGGAGCTCGGCATCGGGCGCCCGTCGACGTTCGCGTCGATCATCTCCACGATCCTCGATCGCGGGTACGTCACGCAGCGCGGCCAGGCGCTGGTGCCGAGCTGGGTCGCGTTCTCAGTGGTGCGACTGCTCGAGGAGCACTTCGGCGACCTCGTCGAGTACGACTTCACCGCCGAGATGGAGGATGACCTCGACCACATCGCCGCCGGCGAGGCCGACCGGGTCGACTGGCTCTCGAGCTTCTACTTCGGCTCGGACAAGCACCGCGGGCTCCGGCAGGTCGTCGACAACCTCGGCGAGATCGACGCCCGCGAGATCAATTCGGTGCAGATCGCGCCCGACGTCACCCTCCGCATCGGCAAGTACGGGCCCTACCTCGAGGCGGTCGAGCCCGATGCCGCACCCGACGCGCCGCCGCGGCGGGTCAACCTGCCCCCCGACCTCGCGCCCGACGAGCTCACCGAGGCGAAGGCGCGCGAGCTCATCGAGGCGCCGGTGCAGGTCGACCGAGTGCTCGGCGCGAACCCCGACACCGGCAAGCAGGTCGTCGTGAAGGACGGCCGGTTCGGCCCGTACGTCACCGAGGTCGAGCCCGAGCCCGAGTCCGCCGAGGCATCCGTCGACCAGGCGACCGGCGAGGTCGTCGAAGCGCCGAAGCCGAAGCGCGGTGCGAAGAAGGCCGCGGCGCCCAAGCCCCGCACGGCGTCGCTCTTCAAGAGCATGCAGATCGAGGAGATCGACCTCGACACCGCCCTGAAGCTGCTCGACCTGCCGCGCGTCGTCGGACTCGACCCCGAGTCGGGCGAGGAGATCACCGCGCAGAACGGCCGCTACGGCCCCTACCTCAAGAAGGCCGCCGACACGCGCACGCTGCCCAGCGAGGACGCGATCTTCGAGATCGACCTGCCGGGCGCGCTCGAGCTCTTCGCGCAGCCGAAGTACGGTGCCCGCCGTGCGTCGAGCGCGCTCAAGGAGTTCGACAACGACCCCGTGAGCGGCAAGCCGATCAAGGTGAAGGACGGCCGATTCGGTCCGTACGTCACCGACGGCACGACGAACGCGACGATCCCGCGCGCCGAGTCGGTCGAGGACATCACCTTCGAGCGAGCCGTCGAGCTGCTGCAGATCAAGCGCGACAAGGGTCCCGCGGCTCCGCGCGCCAAGCGAACCACGGCGGCCAAGAAGGCGCCCGCCCGCAAGCCCGCGGCCAAGAAGAGCACGGCGTGAGCCGCGGCCTCTTCATCACGCTCGAGGGTGGCGACGGCTCAGGCAAGACCACGCAGGCGGAACTGCTGCGTGCGTGGCTGGCGACCGAGGGGCGCGTCGTCGTGCGCACCCGGGAGCCCGGGGGCACCGAGGTGGGCGTCGAGGTCCGCGAGATCGTCCTGCACCATCGCGGCGACATCACGCCGCGTGCCGAGGCGCTGCTCTACGCGGCAGATCGCGCCCACCACGTGGCCACGGTCGTGCGCCCGGCGCTCGAGCGCGGCGAGGTCGTGATCCAGGACCGCTACATCGACTCGTCGGTGGCCTACCAGGGCGCCGGTCGGGTGCTCGATCCCGACGCGGTGCGGGCCCTCTCCGAGTGGGCGACCGAGGGCCTGGCGCCCGACCTCACGATCCTCCTCGACCTCGAGGCGGAGGCCGCCCGCGGGCGGCTCGACGAGGCACGCACGAGATACGACCGGCTCGAGGCCGAGGCATCCGAGTTCCACGACCGGGTCCGCGACGCGTACCTCGCGATCGCCGAACGCGAGCCGGATCGCTTCCTCGTCGTGGACGCCTCCCGTCCGGTCGACGAGATCGCCGGCGTCATCCGCGCTCGCGTGGCCGGGTTGCTCTGAATCGTGTCGGCGCCGCGGTCGGCGGCGGAAGGTAGCGTGGTGACGTGAGCGTGTGGACCGAGCTGACGGGGCAGGAGCAGGCGATCGCGGTGTTCCGCACCGCCGCCGAGGCCGCGGGCGCCGCGTCGCACCAGATGACCCACTCGTGGCTCATCACCGGTCCTCCCGGATCGGGTCGTTCGAACCTCGCCTACGCCTTCGCCACCGCGCTGATCTCGGGCGACCCCGACGGCGACCGTCCCACTCGCATCCAGGTCGAGGCGCGCAGCCATCCCGACCTGCACGTGCTCGCCACCGAGGGCGTCATCATCAAGCGCGACGACGTGCGCGAGATCGTGCGACGCTCCCACTACGCACCGTCGGTCGGGCGCCACCGCGTGATCATCGTCGAGGATGCCGACCGCATGACCGAGCAGACCTCGAACTTCCTCCTGAAGGAGCTCGAGGAGCCGCCCGAGCGCACGGTCTGGATCCTGTGCGCACCGAGCGAGGCCGACCTCATCCCCACGATCCGTTCACGCGTCCGCACCGTGCGGCTCCAGATGCCGACGGTCGCCGAGGTCGCCGCCCTCCTGGTGCGCCGCGACGGCGTCGACGCGGAGCTCGCCGAGCGGTCGGCGCGCGAGGCCCAGTGCCACATCGGGATGGCGCACCGGCTCGCCACGAGCGAGGAGGCGCGACGGCGCCGCGGCGAGACGCTGCGGCTCGCGCTCGAGGTGCGCTCCGCGGCCACCGCGGTCGCGACCGCCGCCCGGTTCCTCGAGATCGCGGGCGACGACGCGAAGGCCATCACCGAGCTGCGCGACGCCGAGGAGCGCGAGCACGCACTGCACTCGCTCGGGCTCGCGCCGGGCCAGGCCGTCCCGCCGGCGCTGCGACCCCAGCTCAAGGCCCTCGAGGACGACCAGAAGCGCCGTGCCACGCGCAGCCTCCGCGACGGCATCGACCGGATCCTCGTCGACCTCGCCTCGCTCTACCGCGACATCCTGCTCCTCCAGCTCGAGGCCCACGTCGACCTGGTGAATCGCGAGCTGCTCGATCCGATGCGCCGTGCCGCGGCATCCGCCACGCCGGCGCGCACGCTCGCGACGCTCGACGCCATCCAGGAGGCGCGCGAGCGCATCGAGGGGAACGTGCAGCCCGCGCTCGCGCTCGAGGCGATGCTCGTGTCCGCCATCCGCACCACCACGACCGAACGGGGAGCCGCATGACCGGCAGACGCAGCACGAGCCGCCCCGGCCGGATGCCGCGCGCCCGCCGGGCCGGCATCGCGGCGGTGGCGCTCGCCGCCCTGCTCGCCCTCACGGGCTGCATGCCCACGTTCCTGAGCCCCGCGAAGCCGGTCTCCACGCCCACCGGGGAGGACGTCGCCGAGGACCTCCAGCCGTTCTACTCGCAGGTGCTCGAGTGGGAGGACTGCGGCGAGGGCCTCAGTTGCGCCACCGCCACGGCGCCGCTCGACTGGGAGCGTCCCGCCGACGGCGAGGTGGAACTCGCGCTCGTGCGGCACGTCGCCACGGGCGACCGCATCGGGTCGCTGCTGGTGAACCCCGGGGGCCCCGGCGGTTCCGGCTACGAGTTCATCGCCGAATCGCTCGACTACGCCGTCGGCGAGCCGCTCAAGGAACGCTTCGACGTGGTCGGCTTCGACCCGCGCGGCGTCGGCCGGTCGTCGGCGGTCGCCTGCTACGACGCGGCGCAGATGGACGACTACCTCTACGGCATCGTGCCGGCCGAGCGCGGCAGCGACGAGTGGATCGACCTCGTCGGCGCGGCCGCCGCCGAGTTCGGCGAGGCCTGCAGCGACGAGACGGGCGAACTGCTCGGGCAGGTGGACACGGTGAGCGCGGCGCGCGACCTCGACCTGCTCCGCGCGATCCTCGGCGACGAGCAGCTCAACTACCTCGGCTACTCCTACGGCACCTTCCTCGGGGCGACCTATGCGGACCTCTACCCCGACCACGTCGGCCGGGTCGTGCTCGATGGGGCGATCGACCCCTCGTCGAGCGACGCCGAGGTCACCGAGGCCCAGGCGGTCGGCTTCGAGCAGGCGCTCGGCGCGTACCTCGAGGACTGCCTGACGGGCACCGACTGCCCCTTCGACGGAACGGTCGACGATGGCATGGCCGAGGTGAGCCGCCTGCTCGCGTCGGTCGACGCGAGCCCGCTCCGCGCCACCGACGGTCGGATGGTCGGGGCCGACACGCTCCTCACCGCGATCATCTACCCGCTCTACAGCTCCGAGTCGTGGCCGTACCTCAGCCAGATGTTCGAGTCGGTCATGTTCGGCGAGGCCGACGTCGCGCTGTCCTTCGCCGACGGCTACTACGGCCGCAACGAGGACGGCACCTATCGCGACAACTCCACCGAGTCGTTCCGCGCGATCAACTGCCTCGACTACACGTATCAGGCCGACGTCGCCGTCATGCGCGAGAAGGCCGCGGCGATCGCCGAGGCCGCCCCGACCATCGGGGCGTACTTCGGCTACGGCGACCTGGGCTGCGTCAACTGGCCGTACCAGAGCGACCGGGAGCGAGCGCAGATCCATGCCGAAGGGGCCGCCCCGATCCTCGTCGTCGGCACGACGGGCGACCCGGCCACGCCGTACGAATGGGCCGTCGCGCTCGCCGACCAGCTCGACAGCGGCGTGCTCGTCAGCTACGAGGGCGAGGGGCACACCGCCTACAACAAGTCCAATGCGTGCGTGAGCGACGCGGTCGAGGGATTCCTCATCGACGGCACGGTTCCCGCGAGCGATCCGATGTGCTGACGTGGTCATCGGCACGCGCGAAACCCGCTAACATAGACTCTCGTGCCAGCCGGATCGCCGAGGCGAGACCGGATGCCACGCCGCCTTAGCTCAGTCGGCAGAGCGTCTCACTCGTAATGAGAAGGTCGTGGGTTCGATTCCCACAGGCGGCTCGAAGTCCACAAGGGCCCGGGGGATACCCGGGCCCTTTTGCATATCCGGGTGCACTGAATTCACGCCGCCGCCGCCCCGCACCTTGGGCGGGCGCGCCACGACGACAACTGGCGTTGGGGGCCGCCATGGGCCGCCGCGGCGCGCTGAACCGCAGGGGGGTTACGGTTCGCGCACAGTTTGACGCCACCCCGCCTGTGCGGCAACCAGCGGCCCAGAATGTTACGCCCGCCGTTGGTGGGTGATTCGGCGCGACGACGGCGCCATGTGATCGCCTGAGCCAGCCTCTCAATCATGCTCATCAGGAAGCTCGAGCTGACTGTTGCCCATTGGTTCGTGACTCGTCGCGCCTTCAATGGGGATCGGCGGCATGTTTGCCAGCGCGAGCACAAGGATCACCGCGCCGAGGAATGCCAGAAGCAGTGCCCCAGCGGTTCGATCGCTCACGATGCTGGCGTCATGCGGGCCCTCCGTCGGCTTGCTCATTGGTCGTCTCCGGTTCGGGTCGCGTGGCGGGTACGAGCGCAGGCTGGATGACCGCTTGGAGGTAGCCACGCTGCGGTGGGCGGGCTCGCATCGGATCCAGCCTGCTACCGGGATGTTCCCCAACTCCCGGTATCAACCGTTCTACGTCGCCCGGGTCGCGGCACCCAACCCCTTGACAACCGCCGGATCGGCATGGAGCTCGGCCGTGCTCGACGCTGGTTCGAGCTCGTCCGCAGCACGAAGCAGTCCTGCATCACCGCGGTCGATACCCGACATCGTTGCCGCCCACCGTAAGCGCTCGCGGTGCTCGCCGTCGCCGGCCGGATCGGATCACCGGACCGTCACCGCGATGATTGCACCGACCCGAAGAGGGGAGCGCGACGAGACGCAGGTTGGCGTACCACGGCCCGCCCAGGAGCACTTTGGACAGATTCCTCAAGCCGCGAGTGCAGGGGGCGAACCCGCGGAGCGTTGGTGGAGGCCCGCGAGCGGAGCACCCCCCGCACCCACGGTCGATACTCACAAGTCAGAATCGAGCCGTGAAGACCCTTGACACCGGGCGCGGCGTGAACCGACACATCAGCCGCCCCGAAGGAGGACGGTACCACCTTTGGGGCCGTGCGTTGTCGTTTCGGCCGCTCGTGGAATCGACCCATTCCCGCGCGGGCCGGCGTGCTCTCACCCGAAGGGAGCGCCTGGCCCGTTTCGCTATTGGCAGCCGAAGCTACGATCCGTCCGACCCGGTGAATGGGTCATGTTCGACGGCTCAACCCGTATCGCCGTCCTCCGCCGCATCGGGCCGGCACGCCGCCGAGCCGATGCTGCTCGCCGAGACGTGGGCGACCGAGTCATCCGACCGATCGTTCATCCGTTACTTCCCGGCCGACCGGGTGCACCGCGGTCGCTCCGACCGCGGGTCCGACCGCGACCGGAACGGCCCAGCGCGCGATCAGCGCGGACGCGCACAGGGCGCACGCCGACGAGAGGTCGTCGGCGCCGTACCCGCCGTCGTCACCGGGCGGCCCGGATCGAGTCCGCGTAGGCGATGTATCCCGGCGGGGTTGGGATGGAACGCGTCGGGCGCCGGCGGTCCGACGATCCACGGATCGCCGGATCCGACGCCGTGGCCCGCGAACTCGCCGGCACATCGACGTAGACGAATCCGGCGCCCGCAGCAGCGACGACGCCCTGGATCATCGCGTTGAGCGCCACGACGCCGAGGCACGAACGCGCCGCCGGCGGGACGACCGGGATCGAGCAGCAGCGGATAGCCCGTCACCGTCACGGTCCGCCTTCGGGGCGCTGGCACGGATCGTCGCCAACGCCACGGCGAGGTCGGCGCCCATCACGGGCAGGTTCGCCTGTGCCGCGACGACCGCGGCCGGCAATCCTCGAGCGTGCCCGCCAGGCACGCGCTGTCACCTCCGCGAGCCCGAGGTCGTTCGCTCCGACGGTGAGGCTGACGAACTCGTGCGGTGGTCGAGGCCGGAGAGTTGCGCCGAGACGACGGTCCACGGTCGCGCCCACGCATCCGCGCAGGGCGACGTGCACCTGTCCGGGGTCGCTCGCGAGCTGCGCGGCGTAGCCGTTCGGACTGAGGAGGCACGCGTCGAGGTAGTCGCCGCCGCCGACGCCCGCGGCATACGAGTCGCCCAGCGCCGCGTACGCGACCTTGCCGGCCGCGGGTGGTCCGGACTCGCCGCCGGGGGCGGCGTGCGCGGGGAGCGCGCCGATGACCGCCGCAGAGGCGACGAGCATCGATGCGCTGGCGAGCGTCATGAGACGTCGGGTTCTCGACAGCGTTGTCATGCCCGGAGGGTAGTCCCGTGATGCCGCCCGGGCGCGCGACCCAGTTCGGGGGTGCGTGACTGCCGTCCCTGCGCGGCGTCAAGGGGGCGCGGCAGATTCGGACTCCGCACTATCCTTGGGCCGTCACGACCGCCGCGACGACCCGGTCGCGCGGGCCGTCACGAGCATCGGAGGTCCGGTGGGCAAGCTCACCTACGATTCCACGCTGACCGTCGACTTCGACGACCGCGTGCTCGCCCACCTGCAACTCGTCATCGGCGCCAAGTTGCGTCGTGCCGAGTCGTTCTACTTCAGCTGGCGCGACGATCCGGCGGTCGGCGACGGGCGCAGCGCACTGTGGATCCACCCGACGATCCCGCTGTACTTCAAGTACGCCGGCGGGCGACAGCCGTCGATCAACCGTGCCTGGATCGACCTCCTCATGAGCGCGGCGAACTCGCCGAGCGGACTGCACCTGGTGCCGGAGCCCGAGGATCCGGGTCCGATCGGAGAGCGGGAGCCATGAAGCGCATCGGGATCATCTACGCCGGCCGGGAATTCTCCATCGGCCAGGAGGACTTCGAGCAGATGAAGGCCGACATCGAGGAGGCCCATCGGAACGGCCGGGCCGTCTGGATCAGGGTCAACCACGGCGAGGGCCGTCCCCAACCGGCCGACCTGCTCGTCGGACCCGGGATCCCGATCGCGGTGATGCCGATCCCCGACGAGCCGCCCGTCTAGACCTCGTCGGTCCAGTCGTAGTCGACCGTGTCGGCGCGGTCGGGCGCCGACGTGCTCGCGACCGGGTGCATCGGCGCGAGCTCCGCGGTGAGGCCCCGCAGTCGGGTGACGAGTGCTTCGTCACGCACCTCGTCGTAGCCGACGGCCTCCACGCTCTCGGTGACGAGCTGGCTCGCCGGGCCGACGAGGAAGTTGACCACCCCGGGTCGCCCGCTCTCCTCGTGCCGCACTGGGATCTCGATCGCGCCGGCGCTGCCCTGCTGGGCGAGGGCTGCCGCATACGCGACGAGCGCGCGAGCGATGTCGGATCCGGTGAGGAAGCGGTCGCCCGCGTAGTAGATGCGCTCCATGATCAACGAGTACCGCAGGCCGGGATGTCGATCAATCCCTTGACGCCGGCCCGATTCTCGTCGATGCGTGCACCGATCGAGTTCTCGTCGACGCGTGCACCGATCGAGCCCGCAGGCGACCGGATGCCGCCGCGATGGCGCGCCACTAGGCTGGCGCAATGACCGATCGACTGCGCTGGGGCATCCTCGCGACGGGCGGCATCGCCCACGCCTTCACGAACGACCTGAAGCTCAACGGATTCACGGTGCAGGCGGTCGGATCCCGATCACAGGCCTCCGCCGACGCGTTCGCGGCCGAGTTCGACATCCCGAACGCCCACGCGAGCTACGAGGCGCTGGTCGCCGATCCCGAGGTCGACGTGGTGTACGTGTCCACGCCGCATCCGCTGCACGCCGGCAGTGCCCGCCTCGTGCTCGAGGCCGGCAAGCACGTGCTGGTGGAGAAGCCGTTCACGGTGAATGCGCGCGAGGCGCAGGAGATCGCCGATCTCGCCGCCGGGCGCGGGCTGCTGGCGCTCGAGGCGATGTGGACGAGGTACCTGCCCCACATGGTGCGCATCCGGGAGCTCATCGCGGAGGGCGCGCTCGGCGACGTGCGCACGCTCATCGCCGACCACACCCAGAAGCTCTCCGACGATCCGCAGCACCGCATCAACGCGCTCGAGCTGGGCGGCGGCGCGTTGCTCGACCTCGGCATCTACCCGGTGTCCTTCTCGTGGGACCTGTTCGGCGCCCCCCTCACCATCCAGTCCACGGCGACGTTCAAGGGCACCGGCGCCGACGCGCAGATCGCCAACCTCTTCGCCTACGACGGGGGCAGGATCGCGTCGATGCTGTCGGCGAGCGACACCCTCGGGCCCAACACCGCAGCCGTGATCGGCACGCTCGCCCGGATCGAGATCGACTCCGTCTGGTACACGCCGACGACGTTCCGCGTGGTGGCCGCCGACGGCACGGTCGTCGAGGAGTTCCGCTCCGAGGTGACCGGTCGCGGCATGCACTTCCAGGCGGAGGCGGTGGAGCGCCTCGTGGCCGAGGGCAACCTCCGCGGCGACCTCCTCACGATCGACGAGACCGTGGCGATCATGGGCACGCTCGACTCGATCCGCGACCAGATCGGGCTGCGCTACCCCGGCGAGTGACCCGGCGAGCGACCCCGGCCCGTGATCCCGACCTCGGCCGGTCGCACGCCCAGCGGGCGTTCGGGCGACAGTCAGGTTGCGCTCCGGGGCGCCGCGTACAATTCCCCGAATGACCGACGAGACGGATGCCGCGGGCGAGCCCACGACGCCCGGCGACCCCCCGCACGACAGCGCGGGCGCGGCGGCGACGCCGGGCACGAACGCCGCTGACGCCGACGCGACGCCTGCCGCGACGAGCCCTGCCGGGGCATCGGGCTTCGGGGCATCCGTCGCGGCCTTCGCACGGAAGCACCGGCTCGCGCTCTCGATCACCGGCGGCGTGCTCGCCCTCGCGCTGCTCGGAACGGGCGCCGTCTTCGCCGGTGCCGCCGTCTCGGGCGGCGACGACGTCGAGGCGGTCGCGGCGACGTCGACCCCGACGCCGACCGCGGACCCGGCACGCCCGGCACCGGCCGCCGCGGCCGCGGCGAGCCGCATCCGCACGTGTTCGGTCGCCGATCGCGCGGCCGACGGGCGACTCGCGAACCTGCAGGCGCAGGTCGTCAACGCCTCGACCGGCGAAGTGCTCTACGACCGCGGCGGAACGACCCCCTCGCGCACGGCCAGCGTCATGAAGGTGCTGACCTCGGCGGCCGCCCTCTCGGTGCTCGGTCCCGACTATCGCGCCACGACGACCGTGGTGAAGGGCACGGAGCCCGGCTCCGTCGTGCTCGTCGGCGGCGGCGACCTCACGCTCTCGCGCACGCCGAGCGGGACCGAGACCGTGTATCCCGGCGCCGCCCACCTCGATGAGCTCGCCGCCCAGGTGCGGGCCGCGTGGGATGCGGACCCCGCCAACCCGCCGCTCACCAAGCTCATCCTCGATGCCGGCCTGTTCGGCGGCGACGAGTGGGAGCCGAGCTGGGATCCGGCGGAGCGCGAGTTCGGCTACATGTCCAACATCACCGCCCTCCAGGTCGACGGCGATCGGGACGACCCCGGCGCGAACACGTCGTGGCGCAGCGGCGACCCGATCGGGCGCGCCGGCGATGCGTTCGCCTCCGAGCTCGGCGGCATCTCCGTGATCGAGCGCGGGACGGCCCCTGCCGGCGCCGCGCAGCTCGGACAGGTGGCGTCGCCGACCGTGGCGCAGCTCATCGACAAGGCGCTCGTCGTCTCCGACAACACCGTCGCGGAGATGCTGGCCCGCCTCGTCGCGATCAAGGCCGGCACGGGCAACACGTTCGGCGCCATCAACGCGGCCGTCCTGCAGGGCCTCGCCCCGTACGGCATCGACACCACCGGCATCACGGTCGTGGACGGCTCCGGGCTGAGCGACAACAACGCCGTTCCGCCGTCGTACCTCACGCGGCTGTTCACGAAGATCAACGCGCGGGAGGGCAACCTCGGCGTGATCATGGACGGACTGCCGGTGTCGGGGCAGCGCGGCTCGCTCTCGTACAGCGACCGGTTCGCGGGCGACAACGCGGTGGCCGACGGCGCCGTCTCGGCGAAGACCGGCTGGATCGAGACCGGCTACACGCTGTCCGGCGTCATCCGGGCGCAGGACGGCTCGACGCTGACGTTCGCGATCTACGCGCTCGGCGACGTCTCGGACGACACCAAGCAGGCCATCGACACGCTCACCACGGGCTTCTTCCTCTGCGGCGACAACCTCGCCAACACATGAGCGGGACGGCGTCGGCGACGGGGCCGGGCGAGCGGATGCCGCGCGCCGACGTCGCGGCGCTCACCCGCCGGCTCGCCGCGATCGACGCGACCAACCCCTCGCTCGTGCCGGGCGGAGCGGGCGAACGCGAGCTCGCGGGCGTGATCGCCGGATGGCTCGCCGATCGCGGCTTCGAGGTGCGGCTGGTGGGCGCGGATCCGGCGCGCCCGAGTGTGCTGGCGCGGCGGCGCGGGACGGGCGCCGGGCCGCACGCTGCTGCTGGCCGGCCACCTCGACACCGTCGGCGGATCGGGCGCGTGGTGACGGCGTGTCCCGACCCCGACCCCGATCGCGTCGTCGGCCGTGGCGCGTACGACATGGCGGGCGGGCTCGCCGCGGCGATGACGGCCGCCGCCGCGGCATCCGACCCGGCGGGCGACCTGGTGCTCGCCTTCGCCGCCGACGAGGAGTTCGGCTCCGTCGGCATGGAGGAGCTGCTGGCCGCGATCGACGCCGACGCCGCGGCATCCGCCGATCCGTGCCCACGCCCTGACGCCGCGGTCGTGCTCGAGCCGACGGACCTCGAGGTGACGCTCGCGCACCGCGGCTTCGCCTGGTACCGCGTCGAGTACGAGGGGCTCGCCGCCCACGGGTCGCAGCCCGAGCTCGGCGTCGACGCGATCGACCGGGCGCTCGACGGGCTCGTCGCGCTCCGCGCGTTCGGCGCCGAGCTCGCGGCCCGCCCGCGGCATCCGCTCCTCGGCGCCGGCAGCGTGCGCGTCGCGACGATCGAGGGCGGCACGGATGCCGCGACCGTCGCCGACCGGTGCGCCCTCGTCGTGGAGCGCCGAACCCTGCCGGGCGACCCCGACCCGGGTGCCGAGCTCGAGCGCGTGCTCGCGCCGTCGCGACCGGCGCGCGATCGTGCCGCTCGTCGCTCGCCCCGCCATGGAGGCCGACGCCGACTCGCCGATCGCGCGCATCGTGCTCGAGCAGGTCGGACGCGCCACGGGAGCGCCCGCCGTCCGTCGCGGCGACCCGTGGTGGACCGACGCCGGGCTCATCGCCGAGGCGGGCATCCCCGTCGTGCTCGTGGGGCCGGTCGGCGGCGGCGCGCACGCCGACGAGGAGTGGGTGTCGATCGACTCGCTGGAATCCCTCGTCGACGTGCTGGAGGGAGTCGATCCGCGCATTCTGCGACGAGAATGGACGCTAGGACGGAAGGAGCACACGTGACCCGAGCACTGTTCATCGTCGACGTGCAGAACGACTTCACCGAGGGCGGCGCCCTGGGCGTGAAGGGCGGCGCGGCCGTCGCGTCGGGCGTCACCGAGCTGCTGGAGAAGCACCGCGACCTGTACCGCGTCGTGGTCGCCTCGCGCGACTGGCACGACCCCGACAACGACAACGGCGGGCACTTCGCCACCGATGCGGAGCCCGACTTCGTCGAGACCTGGCCGAAGCACGCGATGGCCGGCACCGACGGGGCGGAGTACCACCCGGCGTTCGACATCTCGGGGGTCGACATCCACGTCCGCAAGGGCCAGGGGATGCCCGCGTACTCGATCTTCGAGGGCATCGACGACGATGGCCGGCCGGTCGCCCAGCTGCTCGACGAGCTCGGCGTCACCGACATCGACCTCGTCGGCATCGCCACCGACTACTGCGTGCGTGCGAGCGGGCTCGACGCGGTCGAGCACGGCCGCCACGTGCGCGTCTTCACCGACCTCATCGCCGGCGTCGCCCCCGCGAGCTCGGATGCCGCGCTCGCCGAGCTCGGCCACGCCGGTGCCGTGATCACCGAGTCGTCGGTCCTCGACGAGGCGAACGCGTGAGGCCGGTGGGCGCCGACGACGTCCCCACGCTGCACGCGGAGGGCCCCGACGGGGTGCTCGTCGCGTTCCGCGTCCATGGCGGCTCGGAGGTCGATGACGCCCGACCACCCGTGCTCCTCGTGCACGGGTTCGCCTCGAACGCGAGGGTCACCTGGGAGGGGACCGGCTGGGTCCGGGCGCTGCAGGACGCGCACCGGTCGGTGATCGACCTGGACCTGCGGGGCCACGGCGACAGCGACAAGCCGGTCGACGCCGACGCGTACGCGCCCGAGCGGCTCGGCCGCGACCTCGTCGCCGTGCTCGACTCCGCGGAGGCCGAGGTCGTCGACGTGGTCGGCTACTCGATGGGCAACCGGGTCGTGTCGGCGCTCGCGGAGCTCGCACCCGAGCGGGTGCGCCGCGTCGTGATCGGGGGAGCGGGCCCCGATGAGCTCTTCGCCAGCTGGGACCTCGACGACGCGCGTGCGGTGCTGCTGCGCGACGAGCCGGCACGCAACCCCGTCATCGAGCAGGTGCTGCGGCCCGCGATCGCAGCCGGCGCCGACCGGGAGGCGCTGCTCGCCTGCATCGAGGGCGTCTCGGGCTCCCCGCTCGTGATCCCGGGCGACATCCCCACGCTGTTCGTCGCCGGCGAGGACGACCCCGTGCCCCGGGGCGCGCGGGAGCTCGCCCTCGACTGGGGCGCCGACTTCGTGTCGATCCCGGGGCGCGACCACGTCTCGACGCTCACGTCCCGGGCGTTCAAGGACGCCGCGATCGCGTTCCTCGACTGACCTGCCGGTCGGCGCCTCCGCGTAGCCGGCCGACGGGCACCCGCGCCTTGCGCGCGGGCGTGCGCAACTCCGGATCCCGCGACGGGCGCGCCGACCCGTGCACGTCGCGAATGGCGTGGCGCACGCGGCATCCGGAGTTGCGAGCGCGTGCGGGCACGGTCACTCGTCCTCCCGACCCGCGATGACGCTGCCGCGCACGTCACGAGCCGGCGCGGAGGGCCGACGGCGGCGCGGTGCGCGAGATGCTCGCGACATGTCCGAGGCGCGAGGGATCGCACGAGCGAACTCCGGCGTGTGCACGACAGCCGACCTGCAGGCGGCCGGCCTCAGTCCGCGGAACATCGCGACGGCCGTCGCGCACGGTGAGCTGGAGCGGCTGCGACGCGGCGTGTTCGCCGACCCGGGCATCCCAGGCGCGGTGAAGCGGGCGGTACGCGTCGGAGGTCGACTCCCGTGCGTGTCCGCAGCGCGACTCCACGGTCTCCGCATCCTCCGCGATCCGACCGCGTTGCACGTCAGCGTCCCGTCGCACGCGACGAGGCTGCGAGAGCCCGACGATCGCACGCGGATGCTGCGTCCGGCAGATCCGAGCGGGGGCGTGCGTCTGCACTGGACCCGCACCCTCGATCGCGGCTCGATCGTTCCGCTCGAGGAGTGCCTCGTGCAGATGCTCGATTGCCTGCCGGAGCTCGACGCGCTGTGCGCGCTCGACGCGGCTCGGGAACGCGTCGAATGGCGGCCGGAGCGGCCGCAGCTCCTCGACGATGATGCGTTCGCACGGATGACGTCGCAGTTGCGACCGTCGATTCGCCGCGTCGCCGAACGCTCCATCGCGGAAAGCCAGGCGGTCGGCGAGACCGTCGCGAGGGAGCGTATGCGGGCGGCCGGCATTGTCGCGCGCCCTCAGGTGCGCCTTCCCGGCGGGTACTGGGCCGACCTGCTGATCGGCGAGCGCCTGATCTTCGAGGTCGACGGGGAGGGCCCGCATTCCGCGCCCGGCGCCTTCGACCGCGATCGCGCACGGATCGGGTGGCTCACCGCCGTCGGGTACGAGTACCTGTCGTACAGCCATCACCAGGTGCTCTCGGACTGGGAGTCGATCGAAGCGGTGCTGCGCATGCTCCTGCGCCGCGATGCCCACCGATGGGGCGCGCGGCAGCTCCGTCCGCTCTGAGCCCGCCGCGGCACCCGCGCCTTCGCTCGCGGGCGTGCGCAACTCCGGATGCTGCGACGGGCGCGCCGATCCCGTGCACGTCACGAACGGCGCGGCGCGCCGCGGCATCCGGAGTTGCGAGCGTCACCCCGGGCGCTACCGACGGGCCGGGCTCAGAGGGTGTTGCCGAGCTTGAACCCCTGCGCCTCGTCGCCCTTTCGGGTGTACGAGAACCCGTCGGCGCCGATCGTGACCTCCATCTCGGAGTCGTCGGTGCGGTGGGTGAGCGGCTGCGGGTTGCCGTCGAGGTCGAGCACGGTCGACGCCTCCGTGTACCAGCTCGGCACGACCGGGTTGCCCCACCAGTCGCGTCGCTGGTTGTCGTGCACGTCCCACGTCACCACGGGGTTGTCGGGGTCGCCGGTGTAGTAGTCCTGCGTGTAGATCTCGACGCGGTGGCCGTCGGGGTCGCGCAGGTAGAGGTAGAACGCGTTCGAGACGCCGTGGCGGCCCGGTCCGCGCTCGATCACGTCCGACATCCGGAGCGCGCCGAGCTTGTCGCAGATCGCGATGATGTTGTGCTTCTCGTGCGTCGCGAACGCCATGTGGTGCATGCGCGGGCCGTCGCCGCCGGTCATCGCGGTGTCGTGCACCGTGGGCTTGCGGCGCATCCACGCCGCGTAGGTCGTGCCCGCCTCGTCCTGGATGTCCTCCGTGACCCGGAAGCCGAGGTCCTCCATGTACTTCACGGCGCGGGGCACGTCGGGCGTGACCTGGTTGAAGTGGTCGAGGCGCACGATGGCGCCCGGCGTGTACAGGTCGTAGCGCCACGCGAGCCGCTCCACGTGCTGGACGTCGTGGAAGAACTCGTACGGGAAGCCCAGCGGGTCCTCGACGCGCACCGAGTCGCCGATGCCACGGGTGAAGCCCTCGGGTCGGCGCTCGACGCGGCATCCGAGCTCGGTGTAGAACGCCACGGCGCGGTCGAGGTCCTCGGGGGTGCGGACGCGATAGCTGAAGGCGGCCACGGCCGCCGCCGGGCCCTTCCGCAGCACCAGGTTGTGGTGGATGAACTCCTCGAGGGAGCGGAGGTAGACGGCCTCGTCGTCCTCCTCGGTGACGACGAGTCCGAGCACGTCGACGTAGAAGGCGCGCGAGGCGGCGAGGTCGGTGACCACCAGTTCCATGTAGGCGCAGCGCACGACGTCGGGCGGCGTGGCGGCGGGCGTCGGGATCCGGTTCGTCGGGGCGGGGATCGGGTCCGTGTCGGTGACGACGGGTTCGGGGATCTGCATGCCAGCTTCCTTGCTGCGAGTGGGTCGGTCGGGGGGTCGTCGAGCGGATGCCGCGGGCGGCGGCATCCGGGTCAGTGCGTGCCGAAGCGGGGCGAGTGCGCCTCGTTCAGCGTGATGTGCACCGCCTGCTGGTCGGTGTAGAAGTCGATGGATCGGTACCCGCCCTCGTGGCCGAGGCCCGAGGCCTTGACGCCGCCGAAGGGGGTGCGCAGGTCGCGCACGTTGTTGGAGTTCAGCCACACCATGCCCGCCTCGACCGCCTGCGAGAAGTTGTGGGCTCGCTTGAGGTCGTTGGTCCAGATGTAGGCGGCGAGGCCGTACCTCACGCCGTTCGCGAGGGCGAGCGCCTCCTCGTCGGTGTCGAACGGGGTGATCGCGACGACCGGGCCGAAGATCTCCTCCTGGAAGATGCGGGCGTCGGACGCGACGTCCGCGAACACCGTGGGGGCGACGTAGTTGCCGGTCGGGCAGCCCCTCGGGGCGGCCGCCGCCGGCGACGAGGCGACCCTCCGTCCTTGCCGATCTCGACGTACGACATGACCTTCGCGTAGTGCTCGGGGTGCACGAGCGCGCCCACCTCGGTGCTCGGATCGTGCGGGTCGCCGACCACGATGTTCTTCGCACGCTCGGCGTAGCGGGCGACGAAGTCGTCGTAGATCGGTCGCTCGACGAGGATGCGGCTGCCGGCCGTGCAGCGCTCGCCGTTCAGCGAGAACACGCCGAAGACGGTCGCGTCGAGCGCCTGCTCGAGGTCGGCGTCGGCGAAGACCACGGCGGGACTCTTGCCCCCGAGCTCCATCGAGAGGCCCTTCAGGAACGGGGCGGCGTTCGCGAAGATCAACTGGCCGGTCGAGCTCTCGCCGGTGAACGAGATGAGCGGCACGTCGGGGTGCTTCACGAGCGCGTCGCCGGCCTCCTCGCCGAGCCCGTTGACGAGGTTGAAGACACCGGCGGGCACGCCGGCCTCGTGGAAGATGTCGGCCCACAGCGAGGCCGACAGCGGCGTGAACTCCGCGGGCTTCAGCACGACGGTGTTGCCGGTCGCGAGCGCCGGCGCGAGCTTCCACGACTCGAGCATGAACGGGGTGTTCCACGGCGTGATGAGACCGGCGACCCCGATCGGCTTGCGGTTCACGTAGTTCACCTGGCGGCCCGGGACCTTGTAGGTGTCGTCGCGCTGGGCCACGATCAGGTCGGCGAAGAACCGGAAGTTCTCGGCGGCGCGCTGCGCCTGCCCGAGCGCCTGCGTGATGGGCAGGCCGGTGTCGAACGTCTCGAGTTCGGCGAGCCGGGCGTCCTGCGCCTCGACGAGGTCCGCGATGCGGTGCAGGATGCGGGCGCGGGCGCGGGGGAGCATCCGCGGCCACGGCCCGTCGGTGAATGCGCGGCGCGCGGCGGCGACCGCGAGGTCGACGTCGGCCCGCTGGCCGGCCGCCGCCTGCACGTACGTCTCGTTCGAGACCGGGTCGAGCACGTCGAACGTCTCGCCGCCGACCGAGTCGACGGACTGCCCGTCGATGTAGTGGCGGATGCGGTCGGGAAGCCCGGTGGGGATGTGATGCGTCATGTGCGTGCTTTCGTGTGGGTCGGTCGTGATCAGGCGCGGGCCGCTGCGGCGGCGCCGGCGGTCGGGGTGCGTCGGGTCGCGGCATCCGTCGACGCCGGCGGCCGATGCTGCGCCTGGTAGGCGAGCATGGCGTCGAGGGTGGCCGTGCGGTGGCGGCGGGCGGCGAGCTCGATCTCGAGCGGGGCGGCGCCCGCCTCGATGAGGTCGATGATGCGATCGTGCTCCGCCACCGACTCGCGGGCGCGGCCGGGCACGAAGCTGAACGACGAGTCGCGCAGCACCTTCATGCGGTTCCAGCCCCGGTGGACGAGGTCGAGGATGTGCGGGTTCGTGCACTCCTCGAACAGCACCGAGTGGAACTCGAGGTTGAGCTCGGTGAACCGGTGCGGGTCGAAGTCGTCGAGCGTGCGGCGCATCCGCTCGTTGAGCTCGCGGGCGCGCCGCAGGTGATCGGCGCCGAGGTACGGCGCAGCGAGCGCGGTCGCCGCGCCCTCCACGAGGGCGAGCGTCTGCATCGTGTGCAGGTACTCGGTCTCCTTGATGAGCGCGACCTGGGCGCCCACGTTGCGCTCGAAGGTGACGAGCCCCTCGGCCTCGAGCCGGCGGATCGCCTCGCGCACCGGCACGACCGACACGTCGAGCTCCTTCGCGATCTGGCCGAGCACGAGCCGGTATCCCGGCACGTAGCGGCCGTCGTCGATGCGCTCGCGGATGAAGCGGTAGGCCCGCTGCGACTTGCTCTCGATGGGAGTCGGCCGACCGGCGCTCATCGCGGCACCTCGCCGCCGCCCGGCGCGTCGGCGCGCTCGGCCTCGTACTTGGCGCGCCAGTCGGCGTTCATGGGGAACAGCCCGTCGACGGATGCCCCGCCGGCCACCTGCTCGGCCACCCACGCGTCCTCGGCCTCCTGTGCGGCCGCCTCGCGGGCCACCTCCCACGCGACGGCCGGCGGGATCACGATCACGCCGTCGCCGTCGCCCACGATGACGTCGCCGGGCTCCACCGCCGCGCCGCCGCACGAGATCGCGACGTCGACCTCCCACGGGACGTGCCGGCGGCCGAGCACCGAGGGATGCGGGCCCTGCGAGAACGTGGGGATGTCGAGCGCGGCGACCACGTCGAAGTCGCGGGTGCCGCCGTCGGTGACGATGCCCGCGGCGCCGCGGACCTGGGCGCGCAGCGCGAGCACGTCGCCGACCGTGCCGGTTCCGCGCTCGCCGCGGGCGTCGATCACGAGCACCTCGCCCGGGCCGACGGTGTCGAACGCCACCTTCTGGGCGTTGTAGCCGCCGCCCTTCCGGGCGAACAGGTCGGGACGGAACGGGATGAACCGGAGGGTGCGGGCCCGGCCGACCACGCGGGCACCTGCCCGGTTGGGGTGCACGCCCTCGAGGAAGACGTCGGTGTAGCCGCGCTTGCGCAGCTGCACGCTGAGCGTCGCGACGCCGACGGAGCCGAGCAGGTCGCGCAGCTCGTCGGTGAGCTCGAAGGCGGCCTCGGGCTCCGCGAGCCCGGCGGCGCCGGCATCGCCCCACGCCTCGATGCGCTGGCGGTCGTCGACCTCGGGTGCCGACCCGAAATCGCCGAAGGGCGCGTCGCCGGCGGTGACGGTCGTGACGAGGCGGCCGGAGCTCGGCGCGCCCGCGGCATCCGGTGCATCGACCTCGACCTCGACGACGTCGCCCGGCACGACGACCGAGGAACCGGCGGGCGTGCCCGTGAGGATGATGTCGCCGGTCTCGAGCGTCATGAGCTGCGAGAGGTCGGCGACGAGTCGGCCGAACGGGAAGAGGAGCGTGTCGCTCGTGTCCTCCTGCACGAGCTCGCCGTTCACCCACGTGCGCACGCGCAGGCCGGCGGGGTCGATCGAGGCCGCGTCGATGAGCGTCGGTCCGAGCGGGGTGAATCCGTCGCCGCCCTTCGACCGGACGTTGGAGCCCTTGTCGGCGGCGCGCAGGTCGTAGAGGCCGAAGTCGTTCGCGGCGGTCACCGCGGCCACGTGCGTCCAGCCGTCGGCCGGTGAGACGCGCCGCGCGGGTTCGCCGATGACGAGGGCGATCTCGCCCTCGAACGCGAGCAGCTCGGTGCCGGCCGGGCGCTCGAGCGTCGATCCGGATGCCGCGACCGAGGAGGACGGCTTCAGGAAGTAGCTCGGCTGGGCGGGCGTGCGCCCGCGCTGGGCCGCGCGGGAGGGGTAGTTGAGGTGCACGGCGATGATCTTGCCGGGGGCGAGGCCGGAGCTGGTCATGGACATCCTCGTCTGTTGGTATGTGAAATCATATACGATCTGTGGACCGCGCGACACGGCGGGCCGGCGTCAGTACTCCGGCCGCGCCGGCCGGTCGTCATCGGGAGCTGCCGGCGCACCGCCGACGAACCGATCGGCGAGCGCCTCCGACGCCCTGGCGAGGAGGGCCACGTCGGCCCCCACGAGCACGAAGGCGGCACCGGCGGCGAGGTAGCGGTCGGCCGCCTCGGGGTCGAAGGCGTTCACCCCGGCGGGCTTGCCGGCCTCGACCGCGGCCCGGATCGAGTGCAGCACGGCCTCGACCACCTCGGGGTGGTCCTGCCGGCCGAGTCGTCCCATCGAGGCGGCGAGGTCTGCGGGGCCGACGAGGATCCCGTCGACCCCGTCGACCGCGGCGATCTCGGCGACGCGCTCGACGGCGGCCGCGGACTCGATCTGCACGAAGAGCGAGATCGAGCTCGAGGCATCCGCGAGGTAGCCGGGCACCCGGTTCCATCGCGACGACCGCGCGAGCGCGCTGCCGACGCCGCGCACGCCCAGCGGCGGGTAGCGCACCGCCCGCACGACCTCGGCGGCCTGCTCGGGGGAGTCGACCATCGGCACGAGGAGGTTCTGCACGCCGAGGTCGAGGTACTGCTTGATGATCACCGTGTCGCCGAACGGCGGACGCACGAGCGGCGCCACCGGGTAGGCGGCCACGGCGTGCAGCTGCGCGATGATCGACTCGGGTCCGTTCGGCGAGTGCTCGGCGTCGATGAGCACGACGTCGAGCCCGCTGCCCGCGGCGATCTCGGCGTTCATCGCGCTGCCGGAGCAGACCCACATGCCCGCGAGCGGGCGATCGGATGCCGCGAGCCGCGCGGCGAGCGTCGGAGGCAGGGTCATTCGAACCGGCATGTCACCGTTCCCAACTCGCGGTAGTCCGCGTGCACCGTGTCGCCGCGCTCGACCCACATCGGGCGCGTGAAGGAGCCGGCGAGGATGATCTCGTCGGCCTCGAGTGCCTGCCCGTGCTGGGCGAGCTTGTTCGCGAGCCAGGCGACGCCCATCGCCGGGTGCCCGAGCACCGCGGCGGCCACGCCCGACTCCTCGATCACCTGGTTGCGGGAGAGCAGCGCCGACACCCAGCGCAGGTCGACGGCGTCGGGCTTCACGGGCGTGCCGCCGATCACCATCGCGCCCATCGCGGCGTTGTCCGAGATGGTGTCGACGATCGTGCGACCCTCGAGCGCGATGTGCGAGTTGAGGATCTCGAGGGCCGGCACCACGTACGCCGTCGCGTCGAGCACGTCGAAGAGCGTGACGTCGGGACCCTCGAGTCGCTCTCGGAGCACGAACGCGAGCTCCACCTCGATGCGCACGTTCGAGAACCGGTCGAACTCCACGGATGCCCCGGACTCGACCACCATGTCGTCGAAGATCACGCCGTAGTCGGGTTCGGTGATGCCGGTCGCGACCTGCATGACCTTGGACGTGAGCCCGATCTTGCGGCCCACGAGCCGTCGGCCGTCGGCGATGCCGCGGTCGGCCCACTCGCGCTGCACGGCGTACGCGTCCTCGACGGTCATGCCCGGATTGCGGGCGGTGAGGAGCGGGACCGTGGTGCGCGTGCGGTCGGCGTCGGCGAGCTCGTCGGCGATGGCCGCGATGCGGGAGGGGTCGAGCACGTGAGCTCCACTTCGTCGTCGGATGCTGGTGACGATCGTATACGATTTCACGCCGGGTCGCCGAGGTCGTGCTGCCGGCGGCGTCGATCCTGCGATCAGCGCGTGTTCACGGCGATGATCTCGTGCTGGTACGGCGCGATGACCGTGCCCGAGATGCGGCAGTCGAGCAGCAGGAAGCGCCGCGACGCCACGGGCTCGGCCGCCCACTCCGCGAGCCGGTCGAGGTCGGCGAGTTCGCGCACCACGACGCCCTCGGCGCCGACCGCCGCGGCGAGGCCCGCGAAGTCGGCCTCGGGGATGCGCATGGGCGCGTCGGCGTAGCCCTGGAGCCCGTACAGGTGCACCTCGGCGCCGTATGCGGCGTCGTTCCAGACCACGGCGATCCCGCGCCCGCCCGCCGAGCGCACCGCGCTCTCGAGGTCGGCCAGGGCCATGAGGCCGCCGCCGTCGCCGGTCGTGAGCACGATCGTCGCGTCGGGCTTCGCCGCGGCCGCGCCCGGAACGCTCGGGAAGCCGAGGCCGATCGACTGGAACGCCGTGCCGACCATGAGCATGCGGTCGGGCGCCGCGACCGGCCAGTACGTGTTGGCCCACCCGATGAAGTGGCCGCCGTCGGACACGACGACCCGGTCGTGCGGCAGCAGCTCGGCGAGCCGGGCCGCGACGCTGCGGGGGTCCAGCCGGCCGTCGGGTGCGCTGCCGTCGCCGGGCTCGCGCACGCGCAACGGCGCGAAGTCGATCGATTCCCGCCATCCGCCGGTCACGGCGTCGATCGCGGCGAGGCGATCGGCGATCCCGGATGCCGCGAGGCGCGCGTCGCCCGCCACGAACCGCGTCACCGCGGGATGCGTGGGGCCCGCGCCGACGTCGACCTGCACGACCTGCGCGCCGGGCGCGAACAGCTCGCCGAACCGCATCGTGAACTGGTTGAGGGACGCGCCGAACACCACCGCGACATCCGCGTCGTGCACGAGGCGCATCGCGGACTCCTGTCCGAAGCCGCCGGTGACGCCGAGGTCGAACGCGGCGTCCGGGAAGATCCCGCGCGCGAGCGCCGTCGTCGCCGTGACGGCGCCGGTCGCGGCGGCGAGCCGGCCGAGCGCATCGCCGGCACCCGACAGCCACGCGCCGCGACCGGCGAGGAGCAGCGGACGCTCGGCCCCGGCGAGCATCCCGGCCACGGCGTCGAGCTCGGCGGCGTCGGGCGCGAGGGGCACGGGCAGGGTGATCGCGGGCGGCGGGGCGAGCGCGCCCGCGTCGGCCGTGGCGAGGTCGTAGGGGATGGCCAGCACCACGGCCGTGCGGTGCGCCAGCGCGTGCTCGACCGCGTGCGAGGTGGTCGCCGAGGCATCCGCCCGGTCGACCGCGAACGTCGCGGCGCCCACGGCCGCGGCCATCGCGACCTGGTCGACGTCCCATGGACGGGGACCGCCGGTCGGCGCGTCGCCCACGACGAGGACGAGCGGCACGCGGGCCTGCACGGCCTCGGCCAGCGGGGTGAGCGTGTTCGCGAAGCCCGCGCCGTACGTCGCCGTCGCGGCGGCGAGTCGCCCGGAGGCGCGGTGGTACGCGTCGGCGGCGACGACCGCCCCGGCCTCGTGCCGCATCGCGGTGTAGCGCGCGTGCGTGGCGTCGAGGGCGTCGAGGAACGCGGCGTTGCCGTTGCCCATCACGCCGAAGACGTGGTCGACGTGGGCGGAGAGGGTGTGCGCGACGTGCGCGGAGACGGAGGCCATGGCGGGGTCCATTCGAGACGGTGACGGATGCTGGATTCCGTATGTGTCTCGCCGGCCCCCGACGGGTGGCCGAGCTTCGTGCCCATTTTTCGAGCACCGGCGCACGCGCGCCTGGACGGGACGAGTCTACGTCCCGCCGGGCGCGCGTGTCGTGGGAGGGAGTGGGATCAGGCCCGGCGGCTGCCCGTCAGCATCCGCACCAGCCAGATGATCACCGCGATCACGAGGAGGACGATGCCGACCCACAGCAGGAAGTTCAGCGACTGCACGAAGCCGCCCGTGAACAGCAGGATGACGGCGATGACGGCGATGACGATCAACAGGATGTTCATGGTGGTTCCTTCCGGTGAGCGACCCGTGCCGCCGCGTCGAGTCGTGCGGCATCGGACCGGTCTCAGCGTCACTCGACCACAGAAAGTCGACCCTGTCGAGGGCTTCCCTCGGTGGGTCGGATGTGCCATGCTCGCTCGCGGCACGGGTGGAAGCGGGGCGCCGCCACGACACGGCAGAATGGGTCGGGTGAAGACGACCCAGCTGCGCCGGTACACGCTCGTCGACGGAGAGTACGACGCGTTCGTCGAATGGTGGCGGGGCGCGATGCCCGCGGTGCGCCCGCCGGCCGGGTTCACGATCGAGTTCGCCTACGGCCTCCGCGAGTCGAACGAGTTCGTCTGGGCCGTGAGCACGCCCGGTGATCGCGAGGAGTTCGCCGAGCTCGAGGCGGCCTACCTGGCCTCCGACGCACGTGCCGCGGTGTTCGCCGGCGTGCCGCAGCGGGTCGCGGTGTACGACATCCGGTTCGTCGACGACGAGCCCACGGCGGGCTGACGCCGCGCGCCCGGGTGCCGGCGCGTCCAGTGCCGCGCCGCCCGCAGGCCGTCGCGTACAGGCGACGCCCACAGGGCGGCGCATAGAATCGAGGCATCCCCCGGAAGACACGTGGTCGACGCTGCCCACCGGCAGGCGCGGCCCGAGCATGACACGGCGACGTCGCCCACGCGCGCGAGCCGGAGAAGGAAGACCGTGAGCCACGAGTTCGACGCCCGACGTGCGGAATGGATCGCCCGAGAGGAGCTCGCCGAGCGGATGATCCCGCTCATCGGCGGCCTCTACCGAGACCACGGGGTGGTGACCTCGATCCACGGCCGGCGGCTCATCAACCGCTCGGCGATCGCCCTCGTGAAGGCGCACCGCTTCGCGCGCCAGGCCGGTGAGGAGGAACTGCCCCTCGCCGACACGATGCGCGTCCTCGAGGCGCTGCGCGAGATCGGTCCGGGCCCGGCGTCGATCGACGTCGCCAGGCTCGTCGCGCGCCACCGCGAGTCCGGCGCCGAGGGCGGGCGGATGCCGCTCGTCGAGTTCCTCCGCTCGGAGCTCGCGCCCGTGCTCGTCGACCTCGACGCCCCCGCGGCATCCGGCACCGACGTCGTGCTCTACGGATTCGGGCGCATCGGACGCCTGCTCGCGCGCATCCTGATCGCCCACACCGGCGGCGGGCAGGGCCTGCGCCTGCGCGCCATCGTCGTGCGCAAGGGCTCGGCCAACGACCTCGTCAAGCGCGCGAGCCTGCTGCGTCGCGACTCGGTGCACGGCCCCTTCGCCGGCACCATCGAGGTCGACGAGGCGGCGAACACCATCCTCGCGAACGGCACGCTCATCCAGGTGATCCATGCCGACGACCCCGCGGCGATCGACTACACGGCCTACGGCATCCACGACGCGATCGTCGTCGACAACACGGGGCGCTGGCGCGACGAGGAGGGGCTGTCGCAGCACCTCCGGTCGACGGGCGTCGCACGCGTGCTGCTCACCGCACCCGGCAAGGGCGCGATCAAGAACATCGTGCACGGCATCAACCACGACGACATCGCGGCATCCGACCGCATCCTCTCGGCGGCCTCGTGCACGACGAACGCGATCACGCCCGTGCTCAAGGCCGTCGACGACGCGTACGGCGTCGTGCGCGGCCACGTGGAGACGGTGCACTCGTTCACGAACGACCAGAACCTCATCGACAACTTCCACGCGGGCGACCGGCGCGGCCGCTCGGCCGCGCTGAACATGGTCATCACCGAGACCGGGGCGGCGAAGGCCGTGGCGAAGGCCCTGCCGGGCTTCGCCGGCAAGCTCACCGGCAGTGCCATCCGCGTGCCGACGCCCGACGTGTCGCTGGCGATCCTGAACCTGCAGCTCGAGCGCCCGGCGTCGAAGGGCGAGCTCAACCGCTACCTCCGCCAGGTCTCGCTCACGTCGCCGCTTCGCCAGCAGGTCGACTACATCGAGTCGCCCGAGGTCGTGTCCACCGACTTCGTGGGCTCGAATCGCGCGGGCATCGTCGACGGGCTCGCCACGATCGCCGACGGCACCGACGCCGTGCTCTACGTCTGGTACGACAACGAGTACGGCTACAGCTGCCAGGTCGTTCGCGTGATCGAGGCGATGGCCGGCACGCACCCGGTCGTGCTGCCCGAGCGCGAACCCGTGCTGCTCGAGCGCGAGCCGGTGGGCACCGTCGCCGAGGCGGGCTGAAGGGGCGGGTCGACGGCGACGCAACCGTCATAGGCTGGATCGCATGAGCACCGAAGCCGTCATCGTCGACGTCATCCGCACGCCCGTCGGGCGCGGCAAGCCCGGCGGCATCCTCTCCGGCGTGCATCCCGTCGACCTGCTCGCCGGCGTCCTCGACGCGCTCATCTCGCGCAACGACCTCGACCCCGGGCTGGTCGAGGACGTCATCGGCGGATGCGTCAGCCAGATCGGCGAGCAGAGCTACAACATCACGCGCAACGCCGTGCTCGCCGCGGGGTTCCCCGAGACCGTGCCGGGCACGACCATCGACCGCCAGTGCGGATCGAGCCAGCAGGCCGCCACGTTCGCCGCGCAGGCGGTACTCGCGGGTCACGCCGACATCGTGATCGCCTGCGGCGTCGAATCGATGAGCCGCGTGCCGCTCGGGTCGAGTGCGGCGGGCGCCGACCCGTACGGATCGCGGGTGCGCGCGCGCTACCCCGATGGCCTCGTGAACCAGGGCGTCTCGGCCGAGCTGATCGCCGCGAAGTGGGGCTTCTCGCGGGCGGACCTCGACGAGTTCGCGGCGCGGTCGCACCGCCTCGCCGCCGAGGCGGGGGAGTCGGGAGCCTTCGCGACCGAGGTCGTGCCCGTGCCCGGCGTCGACGCGCTCGTCGACGAGACGGTGCGCCCGGCCACCTCCGCCGAGTCGCTCGCCGGCCTGAACCCGGCGTTCCGCACCGACGCGCTCGCGGAGCGGTTCCCCGAGCTCGACTGGCGCATCACGCCCGGCAACTCGTCGCCGCTCACCGACGGGGCATCCGCCGCCCTCATCATGAGCGCCGAGGCGGCCGAGCAGCTCGGGCTCGAGCCGCGCGCGCGGTTCCGCTCGTTCTCCGTGGTCGGCAGCGATCCGCTGTACATGCTCACGGGCGTCATCCCCGCGACCGCGAAGGTGCTCGACCGGGCGGGGCTCACGCACGAGGACATCGACGCCTACGAGGTCAACGAGGCATTCGCGTCGGTGCCCCTCGCCTGGCTCGCCGACACGGGGGCGGATGCCGCGAAGCTCAACCCGCGCGGCGGGGCGATCGCGCTCGGGCACGCGCTCGGCTCGAGCGGCACGCGCCTGCTCACGACCCTCGTGAACCAGCTCGAGGCCACCGGCGGGACGCTACGGACTGCAGACGATGTGCGAGGGCGGCGGCATGGCCAACGCCACGATCATCGAGCGGATCTGATCCCGGGCACCGACGCCCGACCCACACGAAAGGACACCCATGGAACTCGACGGCGCCTCCGCGATCGTCACCGGCGGGGCCTCCGGCCTCGGCCGGGCCACCGCCCGCGCACTCGTCGACGGCGGGGCATCCGTCGTGCTCGTCGACCTGCCGGGCCCGCGCGGCGAGGAGGCCGCGGCCGAGCTCGGCGATCGCGCCCGATTCGTGGCGGCGGATGTCGCGAACGAGGCGGAGGTGCAGGCGGCGGTCGACGCGGCGTCCGCCCTCGCACCGCTGCGCGTCGCCGTGAACTGCGCCGGCATCGTGACCGCCAACCGCACGGTCGGACGCGACGGGCCCGCGCCGCTCGACGCCTTCGAGCGCACCATCCGCGTGAACCTCATCGGCACCTTCAACGTGACGCGCCTCGCGGCCGCCGCGATGGCGGCAACGGATCCGGTCGAGGGCTCGGTGCCCGGCGGGCCCGGCACGCCCGAGCGCGGCGTCATCGTGAGCACCGCGTCGGTCGCCGCGTTCGACGGGCAGATCGGGCAGGCCGCCTACTCTGCGTCGAAGGCCGCGGTCGCCGGCATGACGCTGCCGATCGCCCGCGACCTGTCGAAGCTCCTCATCCGCGTCGTCACGATCGCGCCCGGCATCTTCGAGACGCCGATGATGGCGGGCATGCCCGACGACGTGCGCTGCATCGCTCGAGGCGCAGGTGCCGCATCCGTCGCGACTCGGGCACCCGACCGAGTACGCCGCGCTCGTGCGCTCGATCATCGCGAACCCGATGCTGAACGGCGAGGTCATCCGCCTCGACGGTGCGATCCGGATGCAGCCGAAGTAGCCGCACCCGGATCGCGCCGCCGTCAGACCCGCCCGAGCGACGGCATCGCGCCGGCCCGGCTGCCTCGCACCGTCTTGATGACGCCGTCGACGACGTCCCACACGGCCACGCCGATCACGACGACGACGATGACGGGAACGACCACGTCGCCCGCGTCTCCCCACGGCCAGCCCATGGCCTCGAGCGCCTCGGGGTTGATGAGCTGCCCGGTGGTGAACAGCCAGAGCGCCGGAACGACGAACGCGACGTTCAGCGCGAGGTTCGCGACGACGAGCCACCAGTTCCAGCCCCAGGCGTAGATCGCGATCGCGAACAGCATCTCGAGCACGATGAGCACGAGGAAGTAGGGGATCCAGAAGCTCCACAGGTCGGGATCGAGCAGGGGGATCGTCTCGAGCGCGTCGACCCACGGGAGTCCGAAGTGCTGCCAGACGATCACGAGGGCGAAGATGCCGAGGAACACGAGCGATCCGATGAGCTCGCCGCGCCGGCCGGGCCGACTGAGCTCGGGCAGCTGCGGGAGCATGTCGGGCGTCCATGCGAGGTCGGCGCCCTTGCCCGGGCGAGCGCTCGAGCACGGCGAACACGAGCGTGGTCCAGAACCCGAGGTGCACGGCGAGGGAGAGGCCCACCGCGATCGCGTTCCCGATGACGTCGCCCACGTCGGCACCCGACAGCAGCTGCGCCAGGACGACCGCCGCGACGGCGATCGGCAGCACGACCGAGTACAGCAGCTTCAGAGGCGCCACCAGGTGAGGTAGTAGCGCGGGCCGATGAGCTGCAGCGGCCGGTCGACGTAGCTCGCGGCGAGGGCGGCCGGGTCGCCGAGCTCGACGAGGGCCATGCGCTCGGCGTCGGCGGGTGCACGGCCCGTCTCGACGAGGGCGTCGGTCGCGTCGCCGATGCGCTCGCGCAGCTCGCGCTCGAACTCGGCGCGCTGCGCCTCGGGCAGGGTGCGGGCGGCCGCCCACACGTAGCGGTCCGTCAGGGTGGTCATCGGTCGTCTCCTGTCGTGAGTCGTGCGAGGGCGTCGTCGATGCGGCGCCAGTCGGTGGTGAGCACCTCGGCGAGGGCCTCGCCGGCCGGGCTCGTGCGATAGAACTTGCGGGGCCTGGCCTCCTCGGTGTTCCACTCGCTCGAGAGGAGTCCCTGCTTCTCGAGGCGGCGGAGGAGGGGGTACAGCGTGTTCGCGTCGACGATGATGCCGAGCGCGTTCAACGACTCCAGCAGCGCGTAGCCGTAGTCGGGCTGTCGCAGTCGCACGAGGCACGCGAGCACCACGGTGCCGCGTCGCAGCTCCTGGATGTGCCCGGCTGTCGTCTCATCGTTGCTCATGGCTCACACGATACTGTGTGACACACACTAATGCAAGAGAAACATCGATGCGCCCGTGCCACTGATGCGCCGTGGCACTGATGCGCGACGCGCGCGGCCCGAACCGTCGGCCTACTGGTCGGCGTGCGCCTCGAGGAAGGCGTACACCTCGGCGTCGTCGACGCCCGGGAACGTGCCCGACGGCAGCGGCGACAGCACGTGCGCGTGCAGGCGTGCACTCGGCCATGCCTGCCCGGCCCAGCGCTCGGCGAGTCCCGTCGGGCGCGCGGCGGCAGCACGACTCGTCGGGGCAGGTCGAGGCCGCCCGCAGCGTCGTCTCCCGCCCGCGGAACCACTTCGCCTGCGCGAACGGGACGCCGACGGTGATCGAGAACTCCGCGGCATCCGTGCGCCCCGTCTGCGTCGCGCACCAGAAGGTGCCGGCGGGCGTGTCGGTGTACTGGTAGTTCTCGGTGGTGCGGTTCGTGTGCTCGAAGGCGGTGCGAGCGCTCCACTTCTTGCAGACCCACTGCCCCTCGATCGAGCCGGTGACGTCGGTCGGCAGCACGAGCCCGTCGTTCTCGTAGCCCTTCAGGAGGGCTCCGTCGCCCGCGACCCGGAGGAAGTGCAGCGTCATGTCGAGGTGGCTCGTGGCCAGGTTCGTGAAGCGCAGCGCCGCCGCCTCGTGCGTCACGCCGAAGGCGTCGCGGAAGTCCTCGATCGCGAGGCGCTTCTCCTTCTTGGCCTGCTGCAGGAACGCGACGGATGCCTCCTGCGGCATCAGGCAGGCGGCCGCGAAGTAGTTGATCTCGAGCCGCTGCCAGAGGAACTCGTCGTAGCTCGCCGGGGGAGTGTGCCCGAGGAGCCGGTGCGCCATCGCCTGGAGCGCCATGGAGCGCAGGCCGTGGCCGCCGGGGATCGACGCGGGCGGCAGGTAGATGCGTCCGTTCGCGAGGTCGGTGATCGAGCGCGTGGAGTCGGGGAGGTCGTTCACGTAGATGAGCTGGAAGCCCAGGCGCTCGGCCATGACGCTCACCTCGCGGTGCGTGAGCGCGCCCGTGCGGTGGCCCGAGGCGCGCACCTGCTCCTCGACGAGCTGCTCGATGTCGGGGAGGTAGTTGTCCCGTTCGCGCATGCGCTCGCGGAGGTCGGTGTTCGCGCGACGGGCCTCCTCGGGGGTCGCGATGGCCTCGCTCGCGCGCCGCTGCAGCTCCCGGTGCAGCCCGACGATCGCCTCGAGCGTCTCGTCGGTGATGCCGCGACCCGGGCGGATCGCGGGGAGGCCCATGCTCGCGTAGAGCGGGCTCGACTGGGCGCGGCCGAGCTCGAGCTCGAGCGCCGCCCGCCGGCTCGGCGCCTCGCGGGCCAGGAGGTCGGCGAGCTCGACCCCCAGCGACGCCGCGAGCGCGTCGAGCGTCGAGAGCTTCGGCTCGCGCTTGCCGTTCTCGATGAGGGAGAGCTGGCTGCCGGCGAGGCCGACCGCGTCGCCCAACTGGTCGAGTGTCAGGCCGCGCTCGCCGCGGAAGTGGCGGATGCGGTGGCCGAGGGTCGCGAGGTCGGGGGTGCCGGCTTTCATCGCTTAAGAATAGCGAAAGATCACAGATTCTTAACGTCCACTTTGGCCGAACGGATGCCGCAATCTGGCGCATCCTTGAAGTACGAACCGCTCCGGCCGCCGGTCGGGAACCCACGAAAGGGACGACGATGACGATCTCCGAGTTCTCGATCGGAACCTCAGGCTCCGATGCGATCCGAGCACGCGCAGCGCGGCACCACCGACCCCGCCCTGCGCGCCTGGGTCGACGAGATCGCGGCGCTCACCAAGCCCGACGAGATCGTCTGGTGCGACGGATCCAAGCACGAGGCCGACCTCCTCACCAAGCAGCTCGTGGCCGAGGGCAAGCTCGTGAAGCTCAACCCCGAGTGGCGCCCGAACAGCTACCTCGCCCGCACCGACGCCGAGCGACGTGGCCCGCGTCGAGGATCGCACGTTCATCTGCTCGACCTACGAGGAGGACGCCGGGCCGACGAACAACTGGCGCGACCCGCGCGAGATGCGCACCGAGCTCCTCGACGTCTTCGACGGGTCGATGAAGGGCCGCACGATGTACGTCGTGCCGTTCTCGATGGGCCCGCTCGGCGGCCCGATCTCGCAGCTCGGCGTCGAGATCACCGACTCGCCCTACGTCGTGCTCTCCATGGGCATCATGACCCGCATGGGGGAGTCGGTCTACCGCCTCATCGAGGCCGGCGAGCCCTGGGTGCGCACGATCCACTCGGTGGGCTACCCCCTCGTCGACGGCGTCGGCCACCGCCGCGCCGAGGTCGACTGGCCCTGCAACGACACGAAGTACATCGTGCAGTTCCCCGACTCGCGCGAGATCTGGTCGTACGGCTCGGGCTACGGCGGCAATGCGCTGCTCGCGAAGAAGTGCTTCGCGCTGCGCATCGCGAGCGTGATGGCCCGCGACGAGGGCTGGCTCGCCGAGCACATGCTGCTCATCAAGATCACCTCGCCCGAGGGCAAGGTCTACCACGTCGCGGCCGCGTTCCCGTCGGCGTGCGGCAAGACGAACCTCGCCATGCTGCGCCCGACGATCCCCGGCTGGACGGTCGAGACCATCGGCGACGACATCGCGTGGATGCGCCCCGGCGAGGACGGCCGCCTCTACGCGATCAACCCCGAGGCCGGCTTCTTCGGTGTCGCTCCCGGCACCGGCGAGACCACGAACCCGACGGCCGTGCAGACCCTGTGGGGCAACACGATCTTCACGAACGTGGCGCTGCGCCCCGACGGCGACGTCTGGTGGGAGGGCCTCACCGACCAGGCGCCGCCCGAGCTCACCGACTGGGAGGGCAACCACTGGACGCCCGACTCCGGTCGTCCGGCCGCGCACCCGAACTCGCGCTTCACGGTCGCCGCCGCCCAGTGCCCGCAGATCTCCGACGACTGGGACGCGCACGACGGCGTGCCGATCGACGCGATCCTCTTCGGCGGACGCCGGGCCACGAACGTCCCGCTCGTCGCCGAGGCGCGCAGCTGGAAGCACGGCGTGTTCATGGGCGCGACGATCTCGTCCGAGCAGACCGCGGCCGCCGAGGGCACGGTCGGCGAGCTGCGCCGCGACCCGTTCGCCATGCTGCCGTTCTGCGGCTACAACATGGCCGACTACTGGGGCCACTGGGTGAAGATGGGCCGGATCCTCGGCACGAACGCGCCGAAGATCTTCCAGGTGAACTGGTTCCGCAAGGGCGCCGACGGCTCGTTCCTCTGGCCGGGCTTCGGCGAGAACTCGCGCGTGCTCGAGTGGATCGTCGGTCGCATCGAGGGCGGCGCCGACGCGGTGGAGACGCCGATCGGCCTCATCCCGGCATCCGACTCGCTCGACCTCGACGGCCTCGAGATCACGGATGCCGCGCTGGAGCAGCTCTTCGACGTGGACACCGCCTCGTGGCTCGCCGAGTGCGACCTCACCGAGGAGTACTTCGCGCAGTTCGGCGACCGGGTCCCCGCGGCGCTGAAGGCCGAGCTGTCGAGCCTGCGCTACCACCTGCAGCACCAGGGGTAGCGAGGGACTCGAGGGCCGGGGCGCGCACGGGAAGGCGCGCCCCGGCCCTCGTACGCGCCCGGCCGCCATGGCGATCGCGCCGCTCCAGCGGGTTCACGTCGTCTGCGGCAGGTCGCACGGCGGTCGCCGCCCTGCGCCGCTAGCGTGTGCCGCAGAGGGGAGCGCGATGGGGTTCGGCGAGATCATCTCCACGGTCGGCGAGGTCATCGACCTCCTGGGCGTCGTCGCGATCGTGCTGGGCGTGTCGTACGCCGCGGTCGATGCCGCGCTCCGCGGCGTCCGTCGGATCCATCCGATCTACACCCGCTTCCGCCGGGTGCTCGGGCGGGCGATCCTGCTCGGGCTCGAGCTGCTCGTGGCCGCCGACATCATCAAGACCGTCGCCGTCACGCCGACCCTCGACTCGGTCGTGGTGCTGGCGATCATCGTGCTCATCCGGACGTTCCTCAGCTGGTCGCTCGAGCTGGAGATCTCGGGTCGCTGGCCGTGGCAGAAGCGCGGCGCGCCCGTCGACGACACGGCCTCGGCCGAGTCGATCTGACGCGCCGGTCCGCGGCGGGGGAATCGCCGGAATCGCGCGAGGCACTTCGGCCCTGCGCCGTTGCCGTGCCCCCGCGACGGGAGTACGGTTCGGCCATGGAATGGTGGGCGAACGCCCTCATACTCGTCGGTGCGCTCGTCGTCCTGGGCGTGGTGCTCGCGATGCGGATCCGGCGCGATCGGGCGTCCGGAACCGAGGGTCCCGACGCCTTCGAGGCCGATGACGTGCGCGACGCGCAGCGTCGACGAGACGATCCCGACGTCCGGGAGTGGGATCGCGGAGGTCCGCACTAGCCCGAGCTGCCCTCGGCGCCGCGCGAGACTCCCGTCGACGTGTCGAGCGGCCACGCAGCGATCGACGCGACGGTGATGGGCGCCCTCGGGCGGACGCATGTCGATGAGGGCGACCGTGTCGAGCACGACGCGATCGCCGGGACGCAGCTGTCCGTGCTGCTTGCGGGTGACGTGCGGGCGGAAGTCGAGGCGGGCGCGGGTGTCGACGCCGACGCCGCCGAGCGCGTCGAGCGTGCGGGACCGGAGCGCGGCGAGCTCGCCGTCGTCGTGCACGAGGGTGACCGGCACGTCGCGACGGCGGCCGAACATGGCCTCCTCGCCGGCCGTGGCCCGGATGGCCTCCGCGCCGGCTCCGATGCCGTCGACGCCGTCGAGGAGCCCGCGCGACCTCGTCGCGCCGGAGCGAGGTCGGGAACGGCTCGACGAGCGTCACGTGCAGCGGCCAGTCGGCGACGGTGAACTCGTCGCCTGCGGCGAGCGGCACGAGGGGCAGCACGACGACGAAGCGCGCCATCCGGCGATTGTAGCCGGGGCGCGCTGCGTCGAACGGGATCGGGTCATCGATCAGGCGACGGTGTGCGGCTCGTCGAGCCGGCCCATGAGTCGCAGCATCGCGGCCGGCGCGTACCGGAACTCCACGGTGCCGCTCGCGCCGGGCTCCGACGGCCCGATCCAGGTGCTCGAGCCCTCGTGCACGCGCACCCAGCCGTTGTCGAAGAGGAGGTCGGTGCCGATCACGAACGCCATCGCCGGGGTGTCGCCCTGGCGCACGGCGATCGAGCCCTCGAACACCTGCGACGCCGAGGCGTCCTGGTCCTCGCGGGCCTGCACGCCGACGAGCGGGCGGGCGATCGGGGTCGCGAAGCCCGCGGTCTGGAACGGGCTCGCCTTCGCGGCATCCGCCACGATGCCGAAGTTCACGCTCGTCGAGACGAGGCTCATCGAGGCCTGGCCGTCGAGCACGAGGCGGCTCGACACGCGGAAGCGGTAGTAGAGGCGTCCGGCGTCGCGAGCCGGCGGCAGCACGGCGACGCTCGCCCAGTTGCGCGACCAGTTGAGCGGGCCGCCGTCGCGGTTCGGCGGGTCGTAGAGGCTGGCGGTGATGCGCACGGCGCCGTCGGCGTGGGTCGGCGCGGCCTGCAGGGCGCTGCGTCCGCGATCGCTCTCGGGCATCTCGTCGCGCACGGCGGTGAAGGCCGGCAGGCGCTGCGGCTCCCAGTGGCGCAGCCAGCCCTGGATGCCCGCCTGGATGCGGTCGAAGGAGTCGCCGAGGCCGCTGCGCGACGCAGTCGACTCGCCGTCGGCCGCGTTCGGCAGGTCGTCGATGAGCTCGACGGGCAGCTCGTCGATGCGGGAGAGATCGCGTGCGCTGGAGACGGTCGCGATGGTCATGGTGGTCCTCCGTGGGGGAATGGGCTCGGGGCACCCTGGAACCGGGTACGGAACCCCACGCTACGGATGACGGTGCGGCGCTCCATCCCGGCTAGCCCCCAAAACGCCCCGGGGTTTTCCCTGAGCCGGCTCGCGGGCGCGTCCGCCGCCGACGGGCCCGGTCAGACCAGCAATTGGTGCGCGGCGAGGTCGCGGTACAGCGGCACGGATGCCACGAGCTCGGCGTGCGTGCCCTCGCCGATCACGCGCCCGTCCTCGATGACGACGATGCGGTCGGAGTCGATGACCGTCGAGAGGCGGTGCGCGATGACGATGAGCGTGCGACCGGCGGAGACGGCGTCGATCGCCTCGCGCATCATGCGCTCGTTCAGCCCGTCGAGCGACGACGTCGACTCGTCGAGCAGCAGGATCGGCGGGGCCGACAGCAGCGCACGACCGATCGCGAGTCGCTGGCGCTCGCCGCCCGAGAGCATGATGCCGTCCTCGCCCACGGCGGCGTCGAGGCCCGCCGGGTCGCGATCGAGCACGCCGCCGAGGTTCACCGCACGCAGCACCGCCTCGCACTCGGCGTCGGTCGCGTCGGGGCTGCCGAGCTTCAGGTTGTCGCGCAGCGTGCCGGCCAGCACCGGGGCGTCCTGCTCGACGTACCCGATCTGCGCACGCAGCTCGCGGCGGTCGAGCGAGCGCAGGTCGAGGCCGCCCATGCGCACCGCGCCGACGCTGGGGTCGTAGAAGCGCTCGACGAGGGCGAGGATCGTCGACTTGCCGGCGCCCGACGGGCCGACGAGCGCGATGCGCTGTCCGCGCGGCACCTGGAAGGAGACGCCGCGCAGCACCGGCTGGCGCGTCCGTGACGTCGGGCTCGGGCAGGTGCTCGTCGGGGGAGTCGTTGCCGGGATCGGCCGGGTCCTGCCGGGTGGCCGCGTAGGCGAAGTGCACGTCGTCGAACTCGATCGCCGCGGCATCCGGGAGCACGCCGTCGTTCGCCTCGCCCACCATGAGGGCGAGCGGTGCGAGTTCGCGGTCGTAGGCGTCCTCGTCGGGCAGGTCGAGGATCTCCTGGATGCGGCCGAGCGCGCCGAGCGCCAGGTTCACCGAGGTGATCGCGCCGAACGCCTGCCCGAGCGGCAGGATCATCATGAACAGGAAGAGGATGAACGCGACGAGGTTCGCCACGGTGATGGCGCCCGACGCGACGCGGTACCCGCCGACGCCGAGCACGACGAGGAACGACACCTGCATCGCGATGCCGGCGATCGGCACGATGAGCGCGGAGATCTTCGCGACCTTCACGCCCATCTGCCATGCACCTTCGGCCTCGGTGTCGACGGTGCGGATCTCGCGGTCGGTGGCGCCCGCGGCGCGGATCGTGCGCACGGCGCTGATCGCGCGCTCGACGGAGGCCGCGACGTCGCCGACCTTCTCCTGCGCCTGGTGCGAGGCCTCGCGCACGCGACGCGAGAGGAGCGTGACGGTGGTGATCGCGATCGCGATCACGAGCACCGTGAGCCCGAGCAGCACGGCGTCGAGGATGAGCATCGCGATGAGCGCGCCGATGAACGTGACCGCGCCGCCGACGGCCTCGACGAGGCCCTGCGTCAGCACCGCCCGGAGCATCGTGGTGTCGCTGCCGACGCGTGAGACGAGGTCGCCCGTGCGGCGCGTGTCGAACTCCGCGATCGGCAGGCGCAGGAGCTTCGCGACGAGGCGCTTGCGGCTCGACAGCACCACGCCCTCGCCGGTGCGCTGCAGCAGGTAGTGCTGGTAGCCCGAGATGATGCCGCTGATGATGACGAGCGCGATGAGGCCCCACACGATCCAGCCGAGCGGCTGGCCGGCCTCGACGATCGTGATGACCTGCGCGACGAGGAGCGGCTGGGCCAGGCTCGTGAGCGCGCCGATCACCGAGAGCACGGCGACCCAGATGAGCACGGGCCGGTGCTCGAAGAGGAAGGGGAGCAGCTGGCGGAACGTCGCCCGCGGGCCGGTCGCCGCCTTCCCGCCGCGGGAGAACGGGCTGCGTCGGGTGGTCTGGGTCTGCGTGTCGCTCATGAGCTCTTCCTGGTCCGCGCGGTGAGCGGATGCCGCATCCGCCCGATGCCTGCGCCGTCGCCGCCTTGCAGCATACGTGGCCTACCTGCGTCCGTACTTCTTGTGCACGGCCTGCTTGGACACCTCGAGGGCGAGGGCGATGAGCTGCCAGCTGGACCCTGCGGCCCGGGCGCGGCGCACGGCCACCGCCTCGGCCCGGTCGAGGGCGAGGTTCAGCTCGATGCGGGCGTGGCGCAGCTCGCGGAGCGCCCGGTAGGGGTCGTCGCCGTCGGCGGCGGCGATGGCGGTGCGGAGGGTGCGGTCGTCCATGGCGTCAACCGTAGTTGACGAGCGGCGAGCGTGTCAATTCAGGTTGACGGATGCCCCGTCGCGGCGCCGGGCGCCGACGCGTGCGCGCCGGGGTTCACCAGCACGGACGCCGCGCTCGCGTGCCCGGCGAGGCAGGCCGCCGCGGCATCCGCCCCCTGCAGCGCCGCCGCGAGGAAGCCGGCCGCGAACGCGTCGCCCGCGCCCGTGAGGTCGCGGATGCCCGGCACCGGCGCGACGTCGACGCGCGCCACGAGCTCGCCCGCCTCGAGCACGTCGGTGGGCAGCGGCCCGTGCTTCACGATCACGGTCGGCGCGGCGGATGCCGCGACCGCTCCGCCGCCCGCGAGCCCGAGCAGCGCGGCCTCGTCCTCGTTCGCGAACAGCACGTCGGGGGCGATCGCCCGGATGAGGTCGAGCGCGTGCTCGACCCCGAGCCCCGCGATGAGCCCCGTCGACGAGGCGTCCACCGACACGCGCGCGCCGCGCTGCCGGGCCGCCGTCGCGAGCCGGGCGAGCTCCCCGCGCATCGGCTCGCGCTCGAGCCCGTACGCGGGCAGGTGGAGCCAGGCGACGCCGTCGAGCCACGCGGGATCGACGTCGGCGAGCTCGGCCGATGCCCCGCGATCGGGGAACATCGTGCGCTCGCCCTCCGCGTCGACGAGCAGCACGACCGTGCCGGTGCGGCCCGCGCGCTGCACGCGCACGTCGACCCCCGCCGTCGCGAGGTCGTCGACGAGGGCCGAGCCCGCGGCATCCGCCCCGATCCGGCCGATGAAGCGGGTCGCCACGAGCGGCGCCGCGAGGGCGGCCACGTTCGCGCCGCTGCCGCCACGCGCCCGGAAGACCCGGGCCGCGGTGTCGGTGGCGGCGCGCAGGGGCTCCGACGCCCAGACCACGACGTCCTCGACGAGGTCGCCCGCGACCGCGAGCACGCCGCCCGCCTCAGCCGGCGACGGCACGTGCGATCTCCGCACCCAGGGCGACGTTGCCCCGGTACACCTCGAGGTTCACCTCGAGGCTCCGCCCGCCCGTCGCGCGCTGCATGTGGTCGAGCAGGAACGGCGTGGTGTCGTGGCCGGAGACCCCCGCTGCGGATGCCGCGTCGAGCGCCTCGGCGAGCACGCGATCGTGGAACTCGGGGTCGAGCTGCTTCGCCGCGTCGACCGGGTTCGCCACGAGCACGGCGGAGGCCAGCCCGAGTTCGTCGCGGGCGTGCGCGAGGGCCGCGGCATCCGCTGCGCTCTCGATGCGGTAGTCGAGCGCGAAGCCCGAGTCGGCGACGTAGAAGCCCGGGTAGCGGTTCGTGCGGTAGCCCACCACCGGCACGTTGAGCGTCTCGAGGCGTTCGAGCGTGGCGCCGATGTCGAGGATCGACTTCACGCCCGCGCTCACGAGCGTGATCGGGGTGGTGGCGAGGGTGCCGAGGTCGGCGGACTCGTCGAAGGTGTCGCTCGCCCCTCGATGCACGCCGCCGAGGCCGCCGGTCGACATGACGCGGATGCCGGCGCGATGCGCGAGCCATGCCGTGGCCGCGACGGTGGTGCCGCCGTGGAGTCGCTGCGCACGAGCGATCGGCAGGTCGCGCACGCTCACCTTCACCACGTCGTCGGCGGTGCAGAGCCGTTCGATCTCGTCGGCGGCGAGGCCGACCACCGGAACCCCGTCGATGACCCCGATCGTGGCGGGCACGACGCCGGCCTCTCGCACGAGCCGCTCGGACCCGAGGCCCACCTCGAGGTTGCGCGGACTCGGCAGCCCGTGGCTCAGGATCGTGGATTCGAGGGCGAGCACCGGCGCGCCCTCGTCGAGCGCGCGGCGCACCTCCTCGCCGACGCGGATGACCGATGGTGTCTGCATCCCGCCATCGTAGGAGGAGCGGATGACGGATGCCGCGCCGGGTGCTGCGGGGCGCGGGCGCGGTCGCAGCCGGGCGGCGCGGTCTCGTGTCGGCGCGCGGGACTATCGTGGAGCCTTGTGTCGGAACCAGTCATCGTCGCCCGGGATCTCGTGAAGCGCTACGGCGACTTCGCCGCCGTCGACGGCATCTCGTTCGAGGTCGCCCCGGGCGAGTCCTTCGGCCTGCTCGGACCGAACGGCGCCGGCAAGTCCACGACGATGCGCATGGTCGGCGCCGTCTCGACCCGCACCGCCGGAGACCTGTCGATCCTCGGCCTCGACCCCGATGCCTACGGGCCCGAGATCCGGTCGCAGCTCGGCGTCGTGCCGCAGTCCGACAACCTCGACACCGAACTGCGCGTGCGCGAGAACCTCCTCGTCTACGGCCGCTACTTCGGCCTGCCCGGCCGGGTCGTCGCGAAGCGCGCCGACGAGCTCCTCGCGTTCGCGCAGCTCGAGGAGAAGGGCAAGGCGAAGGTCGACTCGCTCTCCGGCGGCATGAAGCGACGCCTCACGATCGCCAGGGCGTTGATCAACGATCCGAGCGTGCTGCTCCTCGACGAGCCGACCACCGGCCTCGACCCGCAGGCCCGCCACATCCTCTGGGACCGGCTGTTCCGCCTCAAGGAGCAGGGCACCACGCTGCTGCTCACCACCCACTACATGGACGAGGCCGAGCAGCTCTGCGATCGGCTCGTGGTCGTCGACAAGGGCGCGATCATGGCCGAGGGCACGCCGGCGGAGCTGATCCGCCGCTACTCCTCGCGCGAGGTGCTCGAGGTGCGATTCGGCAGCGACCGCAACAGCGAGGTCGCGGAGCGCCTCTCCGGCATCGGCGACCGCATGGAGGTGCTGCCCGACCGCATCCTCGTCTACAGCGAGGACGGCGAGGCCGAGCTGGTGCGCATCACGGATGCCGGGCTCCACCCGATCACGAGCCTCGTGCGTCGTTCCAGCCTCGAGGACGTCTTCCTCCGCCTCACCGGACGGAGCCTCATCGAATGAGCCAGGGCCTGTCCGCAGGGCAGCGGAGCGACACCGCCCGCGCGATGGCCGCGGGCCGCAGGACGCGCCGCTGGGGCGCGTGGTACGTCGCGCTCCACCGGTTCCGCGTGATGAAGAGCTACACCGGCACCGTCGTGGTCGCCGGCATCGGCAACCCGCTCGTGTACCTCTACGCCCTCGGCGTCGGGCTCGCCACCATCGTCGACGTCGACCTCGACGGCGTCAGCTACCTCGTGTTCGTCGCCCCCGCCCTGCTCGCGAGCGCGGCCATCACGGTGGCGAGCGAGGAGTTCACGTACCCGATCATGCTCGGCTACAAGTGGAACCCCACCTTCACGGGCATGAGCGCCTCGCCGCTGCGCCCCACGCAGATCGTCGACGGCATCGTGATCTCGGTCGCGGTGCGCATGGCGGTCAACCTCGTGCTGTTCTTCGCGCTCATCCTCGTGTTCGGGGCGGCGCCGTCGCCGATCGCCTTCCTCATGATCGTCGCGGGCCTCGCCGGCGGGCTCGCGTTCGGCGCCGTGCTCATGGGCTACACGTCGACGCTCGAGGAGGACACCGGCCAGCTCGCCATGGTCATGCGATTCGTGGTGCTGCCGATGACGCTCTTCTCGGGCACGTTCTTCCCGTTGTCGAGCTTCCCCATCGCGCTGCAGTGGATCGGCTGGATCTCGCCGCTCTGGCACAGCACCGAGTTGGCGCGCGTCTTCTCCTACGGCTACGCCGAGCCGATCTGGCTCACCGTGGTGCACGTCGTGTACCTCGTGGCCCTCGTGGTGATCGGATGGGCCTGGGCCCGTCGCATCGCCGTGCGGAGGCTCGGGCGATGAGCGGCGTGACCCAGCGAGACCTCGTGCCGCCGGGGGCGCGACCCCGGCCGATGCGTTCGCTGTATGCCGGCAACGCCCGCTCGGTCATGCTGCGCGGTTGGCGCGCGACGCGCAGCACGAACTGGCTCGTCATCGTGAGCGGGTTCTTCGAGCCGATCTTCTACCTGCTCGCGATGGGCATCGGCCTCGGCCAGCTCGTCGGAACCGTGACGACCTCGAGCGGGCAGGAGGTGCCGTACGCGGCGTTCATCGCGCCGGCGCTGCTCGCGGTCGCCGCCATGAACGGGGCCATCTACGACTCGACGTGGAACGTGTTCTTCAAGATGCAGTTCGCCAAGCTGTACGAGGGCATGCTGTCCACCTCGCTCGGTCCGCTCGACGTGGCGCTCGGCGAGATCCTCCTCGCGCTCCTCCGCGGCGCCCTGTACGCCGTCGGGTTCCAGCTCGTGATGCAGGTGCTCGGGCTCAACCTCTCCTGGTGGGCGCTGCTCGCGCTGCCGGCCGTGCTGCTCATCGCGTTCGGCTTCGCCAGCGTCGGGATGGCGATCACGAGTTACATGAAGACGTTCCAGCAGATGGACTGGATCAACTTCGTGATGCTCCCGATGTTCCTGTTCTCGGCGACGTTCTACCCGATCACCGTGTATCCCGAGTGGTTGCAGCATGTCATCCAGGCGCTCCCGCTCTGGCACGGCGTCGAGCTCGTGCGCGGGCTCACGACCGGCGACGTGGGCTGGGGCATGCTCTGGCACGTGCTGTACTACCTGGTCATGATCGCGGTCGGCCTGGTGTTCACGACCAGGCGGCTGCGCGCGCTCTTCCTGGATTGAACCCGGTCGACGCGGCCCGCCCTGCAGCGGGTGATGGACGGCACCGTCTATCTGCTCACCTGCTCGACGATCGTCGTCGCCCGTACTCGTCGTGCGCGTACCCGATCGCCCCGGCGATCATGCCGAGGCCACGACTCACGGTCCGCAGGCCGCGTGCGCGATGCGGCAGCGAACGCGAGAGGGCGCCGAAGCCCCATCGCGCGCTCCCGCCGAGGACGCGCGCCCCACCGCGCCCGAGTGCGCGCCATCGCGCGACGGCCCTGCGGAGGCCCGCGGGGGCGAGCGCGATCCGCACGCGTGCAGACGTGTTGCCGAAGCGGAAGGTGCGCATCAGCACCCACGACCGCGTGAAGCGCTTCGGATCCTCCTGCTCGATCACGACGGCGTCCTCGGCCCACCGGATCGAGCCGCCGCGCCGGGTGAGCTGCAGCGTGAACATGCTGTCGCTCCCCCCGGTGAGCCCGAAGCGCTCGTCGAACGACAGGCCGAGACGGCGCACCCCGTCGAGGTCGACGAGGAGGTTGTTCGTGGCGGCCTCGCCCATCGTCTGCCCGTGCACGCGGGTCGGACGGATGAACGCGCCGCTCGCGGCGACCCACGGTTCCACGTCGTCCGGGAAGCGGGTCACGACGCGACCGGCGACGGCGGCCGGCCCGGTCGATCGGTACATCCCGATCATGGCGCGGAGCCAGCCGGGTTCCGGGACCTCGTCGTCGTCGATGAAGAGCACCGCGCGAGCGTCGCCGCACTCCGCGATCGCCCGGTTGCGGACCGCGGCGATGCCCGGATGAGCACCCGGTCGAGGAACGGACCCGACGGCGGCGTGACGTTGTGCACGGTGCGCACGACGGCGATCCGTCGACGGCCGAGGCGCACGTCGAGGGCGGCGAGGGCCGCGCGCTTGCCGGCCCTCGTCCACCAGTGGCGCGCAGCGAGGAGCGTGTCGGGCCAGTGCACGTGCAGCACGTCGTACCGCCCGGTCAGGGCCGCTCGCCAGGAGAAGGGGACGTGCTCGATGGTCGGCTCCGCCACCAGTGCGTCCCGCAGCATGACGAGGTACGGATTGGTGGTGTCCCTCGGTTCGCCGAAGGTCTGCATCACGCGCATCCGATTCCCCCCGCCTCGCCCTCGTGGATTCAGTCCACGAGGTCGTCGGGCGGCAGTGCCAGCGCATCCTCGAGCAGGATGCGCTCGGGCGGCGAGGCGTGCCACACGCCGTCGGGATCGTCGGCCTCCGCGACGGCGAAGAGCGTCGGCAGCGCGGCCTGCCAGTGCGCACGCGTCTCCCACATGGCGATGCCCACGATGCGGCCGCCGCCGTCCTCGCGCCACGGGCCGATCAGGAGGAGACCCGGCGTGCCCAGCGCGGCGAGGCGGACGCGGTTCATCGAGTCGAGCACCTCCTGCTCGTGGCCCGGATTCGGCACGTGGATCGACATGTGGATGAACATGCCGCCCACGCTAGCCAATCGACGCAGGAGCGGCGAGTGGCTGGGACGGGCGGTGCCTTGTCGCCCAGCGTGCCGGCTCCTACGATCGGGGCCATGGCCGGGTACGTGCTGGATCATCACCTCGAGGGCGAGGGCGCGCGACTGGCGTTGATGTCGCAGCTGCTCGACCCGATGCACCGCCGGCACCTCGAGGCCCTCGGAGTGCCCGACGGAGCGCGGACGCTCGAGGTCGGCTGCGGCAACGGCTCCATGTCGGCGTGGCTCGCGGCGCAGGTCGGCCCGAGCGGGCGAGCGGTGGCCGTCGACCTCGACCTGTCGCTCGTGGACGTGCGGGCGCCGAACCTCGAGCTGCGACAGGCCGACATCGTCGCCGGACCGGTCGACCCCGGCACCTTCGACCTCGTGACCGCCCGGGCCGTGCTGCACCACGTCGCCGACGTCGACGCGGCGGTGCGCAACCTCGTCGCGAGCCTCGCGCCCGGCGGCGGCATCCTGCTCATCGAGCCCGACTTCCTGCCCGTCAGCGTCGCCGAGCCGCCCGAGGTGCGCGCGTTCTGGGACGGGTGGCTGGCGTGGTCGCGCGACGAGGGGATCGACTACCACGTCGGTCGTTCACTGGCACCGCGCCTCGCGGCCCTGGGCCTCGAGCAGGTCGGCGGGACGGCGGAGACCGCGGTGTACTCGGGGGGATCGCCGTGGGCGACGTACTGGGTGGAGACGGTGACCGAGCTGCGCAGCGGGCTGGTCGGCTCCGGGCGGCTCGACGACCGCCTCATCGATGCGTTCCTCGCGCACTGCGCCGAGCCGGGGTGGTGGACGCAGACGATCGCGTTCACCGCCGTGCACGCCCGCGCCGCCGGCGCCTGACGGAGTGTTTCCGCGTGTGACGGCCCGCCGCGACATCCGGTCGGACCGCGCGTATCGTGGCCGCATCGAACACCGAGGAGCCCTCATGTCGCACCGCGAGCCGCACGCCACCACCGAGCCCCGCACGGGCGCGGCGATGGGCATGCGCGGCTGCGTGTCGGCGGCGGAGTGCCGGAGTGATCGCCCGGGGCACGGCCTGCACGCGATGCAGGAGCGCCTCGCCGCGACGACGGCGAGCAAGTGGATCGACGCCCTCGTCGTCGAGGTCGACGCCCACGGCTTCGCCACCCTCGCCGACTTCGACGGCGGCGATGTGCGCCGGGTCTGGCAGCACGACGGATTCGGTGGCACGCTGCGCGCGGGTGAGCCGGTCGCGCTGCACGGCCTCTACGGCGTGCTCGCCCGTGGCGGCGAGCGCTTCAGCGTCGCGTACGCCTGAGATCGGGCCCAGCGCAGACCGGCGGGTTCACGAGGTTCACGAGGCTCACGCCATCGGCATCGCCTCGCTCATCGACCCCATCATCTTCTCCATCGCCATGACCGCCTGATCGCACGCCATCGCGCACAGGCGGCAGTGCTCGCTCATCTCGGCGTGCATCATGCACTCCGCCGAGCAGGCGCGGCACATCATGATCGTCGTCTGCGTCATCGACATCATGACCTGCATGTCCCACCCGTTCATGCGGAGCATCATGCGCATCATCGTGTCGCAGACGTCGGCGCAGTTGGCGCACATCCCGGCGCACCTGCCCATGCCCTCGCCCGCGTCCGCATCGGCGCACATGATGCACGCCTGCGTACACGCGGAGAGGGCTTCGATCGTCTCCTGCATCATCGCCGGATCCATGCCCTTCATCGGCATGTCCGACGACGACATGGCGCCCTTCATCATGTCCATCGTCATGTTCATCTGCGCTCCGCCGTCCCGGACGGCCGAGCGCCGACGGTTCCGGCGGAGGTCTCGGCGGCCCTGTTCGGTGCCATGCTACGCCGGGCTCCGACGCGCGCAGAAGGGATGGTGTCAACCGTTCACGAGCATGAAACAGGGCGGATGCCGCAGGCCGTCCGGCCGCGGCATCCGCCCTGTCGATCGACCCCGCGCTACAGCGACGCGGCCTCGGCTTCGCCCTCGGCGAGCTCGGCCTCGGCCTCGTCGCCCGCGGCCTCGTAGTCGACGTCCTTCGTCTCCTTCGACAGCAGCAGGGCGATGAGCGTGAGCACCGCCATGACCGACAGGTAGACGCCCACCCAGAAGGGGCTGCCCCCGCCCGCGGCCCACAGCGCCGTGCCGATGAACGGCGCGACCGCGGCGCCGAGGATCGACGACACGTTGTACGCGATCCCCGAGCCGGTGTAGCGGACGTTCGTCGGGAAGAGCTCGGGAAGCAGCGCGCCCATCGGTCCGAACGTGAGGCCCATGAGCGAGAAGCCCACGACGAGCCAGAGCATGACGCCCCAGAACCCGGCGCCGAGCAGCGGCACCCAGATGAGGCCGAACACGATGATGCCGAGCGTCACCCAGATGAGCGTGCGGCGTCGTCCCCAGCGGTCGGCCCACGGGCCGGACACCAGGGTGAAGATGCCGAAGAACACGACGCCGGCGATGAGCATCAGCACGAACGTGTTGTACGAGTAGCCGAGCCCGGGCTGCGCGCCGTCGGCCGCCTCGACCGGGGAGCGGCCGTAGGCGAGCGAGAACGTCGTCATCAGGTAGAAGAGCACGTAGGTCGCCAACATGAAGAACGTGCCCAGGATGAGCTGCTTCCAGTGGTTCCGGAAGACGCTGGCGAGCGGGAGCTTCGCCAGCTTGCCCGCCTTCGACGCCTTGGAGAAGGCGGTCGACTCGACGAGGCGCAGCCGCACCCAGAGGCCGACGATCACCATCACGACCGAGAACAGGAACGGGATGCGCCAGCCCCAGTCGAGGAACGCCTGCGACGGCATCGACGGGTCGTCCGAGGGGAGCATCGCCGCGATCACGAGGAACAGGCCGTTCGCGATGATGAAGCCGATCGGCGCGCCGAGCTGCGGGAACGTGCCGTACCAGGCGCGCTTGCCCGCGGGGGCGTTCTCGGTCGCCACGAGGGCGGCGCCCGACCACTCGCCGCCGAGCGCGAAGCCCTGCGCGATGCGCAGGATCACGAGCAGCAGCGGGGCGAGCCAGCCGACCATGGCGTAGGTCGGCAGCACGCCGATGAGGAAGGTGGCGATGCCCATGGTGAGCAGGGCGCCGACGAGCGTCGCCTTGCGTCCGTGCTTGTCGCCGAGGTGGCCGAAGATCACGGCGCCGAGCGGGCGGGCGACCATCGCCGCGCCGAAGACGGCGAACGAGGCGAGCAGGGCGGCCGTCGGGTCGCCGGGCGGGAAGAAGAGGTGCGGGAAGACCAGCACCGCGGCCGTGGCGTAGACGTAGAAGTCGTAGAACTCGATCGTCGTGCCGATGAGGCTCGCGAGCACGACCCGGCTGCGCGGATTGGCGGGGACTGGGGATGCGGCCGTCGCGGCCGCCGAGATGGGTGAGGACATCGCCTGCGTGACTCCGTGGAACGTATGGAACTGCTCCGCGTCGGGCACGTCGATCAGGCGTGGGCATGGCCGCGGAGGCCGGGAATCGTCGCTTGTGGCAACCGGAAAACCCTACGCCCCGTGGCATCCGCCGGTCGAGTCGACCGCGACGAACGGGGTCGCTGGTGCGATGAGCGGCGCGGTCAGCGCCAGGCGACGGCGATGACGATGTTGGCGAACGTGAGCCCGCCGACCGTCCAGAGCGCCCAGCTCGGAGCGGGCGACTTCTTGCGGTAGACGAAGACGAGCACCGTGATGACGATCGCGATGAGGAGCTTCACCCCGAGCTTCACGTTGTTCAGTTCGAACAGGTCGCCGATCTGGATGGTCGCCACGAGGAGGATGCCGGTCGCGATCTGCGTGAGCGCGCCGCGCCACATGATGGGGAGCACGGTGCCCTCGCCTCGCGCGATCGCCTTCTGCTGTACCAGGAAGCCGCCGAACAGCATCGCGAGGCCGACGAAGTGGAGGATGAGCAGGATGATGCGCAGGACGTCCATACCACGAGCCTAGGAGTCGCCCGAGCCTCCGCGCGAGCCGAGGCGCCCGGAACGGGCGAGAACCCATCGAAAGTCGGATGCCTCGGGCTCAGCCCCAGATCGTGCGCAGCGCCCGCGCCGTGGCGACGGCCGCCTCCGCGGCCTCACGGCCCTTGTCCTCCTTCGAGCCCGGCAGGCCCGCGCGGTCGAGCCCCTGCTGCTCGTCGTCGAGGGTGAGCACCCCGAACCCGACCGGCTTGCCCGTGTCGAGCGCGACCCGCGTGAGTCCGTCGGTGGCGGCGGACGAGACGTACTCGAAGTGCGGGGTGCCGCCGCGGATGATCACGCCCAGTGCGACCACGGCGTCGGCACCCGCATCGAGGGCGGCCTTCGACACGACGGGCAGCTCGAAGCTGCCGGGCACGCGCACCAGCTCGAACGAGGCACCGGATGCCTCCAGGGTGCGGGTCGCGCCGTCGATCAGGCCGTTCGTGATCTCGTCGTGCCAGCTGCCGGCGACGATCACCACCCGGAGGCCGGTGCCGTCGACGTCGAGCTCGGGGGAGCCTGCTCCGCTCATGATGCGTGTCCTTCCAGGAGGGTCTCTGCTGCGGCATCCGTCAGCTGCTGGTCGTCGATGGCGTGGCCCATGCGCCGGCGCTTCGTGTCGAGGTATCCCTCGTTGCCGGAGCCGACGCCGACCACGAGCGGCAGGCGCTCGGCCACGCGGATGCCGTGGTACTCGAGCTGGCGCACCTTCTCGGGGTTGTTGGTCAGCAGCCGCACCGTGTCGATGCCGAGGTCGGCGAGGATGGCCGTGGCCGCACCGTAGTCGCGGTTGTCGATCGGGAGGCCGAGCGCGAGGTTCGCGTCGAGCGTGTCGAGCCCGTCCTCCTGCAGCCGGTAGGCGCGGAGCTTGTTGATGAGCCCGATGCCGCGGCCCTCGTGGCCGCGCAGGTAGACCACCACGCCGCCGCGACCCTGGATCTCGTCGAGCGCCGCGTCGAGCTGCGGCCCGCACTCGCACTTCAGCGATCCGAACGCCTCGCCGGTCAGGCACTCCGAGTGCACCCGCACGACGGCGCCCGCCGGGTCGCGAGCGGGGTCGCCGGCGATGATCGCGACGTGGTCGGCGCCGGTCCCTCGATCGCGATAGGCCCGCACGCGGAAGACGCCGTGCTCGGTCGGCAGCGAGGTCTCGACCTCGAACGCCACGCGCGAGGTCTCGGGAACCGATCCGGCCGTGCCCGCCCCGAGGACGTGGCCGGTGTGCCACTCGTTCATCCACTCGATGAGGGCCGCGACGGTCGTGACCGGCAGGCCGTCACGCGCGCCGAGCTCGATGAGCCCGGGCAGCCGCATCATCTCGCCGTCGTCGGCGACGATCTCGCCGATGACGCCGACGGGGGAGAGACCCGCGAGCAGCATGAGGTCGACCGCCGCCTCGGTGTGGCCGCCGCGTTCGCGCACGCCGCCGTCGACGGCGCGCAGGGGAAGGATGTGGCCGGGCCGGATGAGCTTCTCGGGCGTCGAGGCCGGGTCCGCCAGCACGCGCAGCGTGTGCGCGCGGTCGGCGGCGCTGATCCCGGTGGAGGTGCGGTCGGCCGCGTCGACGGAGATCGTGTAGGCCGTGCCGCGCACGTCCTCGTTGCGCTCGGTCATGAGCGGCAGCTCGAGGCGGTCGGCGGCGGCGTTCGTCATCGGCGCGCAGAGGAAGCCGCTCGTGTGCCGCACCATCCACGCGATCCACTCCTGGGTCGCGAACTCGGCGGCCATGATGGCGTCGCCCTCGTTCTCGCGGGCCTCGTCGTCGGCGACGATGACGGGCTTTCCGGCTCGGAGGGCGTCGAGCACCTCGGGGATCGTGGCGAGGCTCATGCGAGGCTCCCTGCTCCGGCCGCGGCCGGTTCTGCGAGTGACGAGGGAAGCGAGCGATGCGCGTCGAGGCGCAGCATCCGCTCGACGTGGCGGGCGAGGATGTCGGTCTCGAGGTTCACGAGGTCGCCGACCTCGCGCCGGCCGAGGGTCGTCGCCGTGAGCGTCTCGGGGATGAGCGACACCTCGAACCACGATCCGGCCGGCTCGTCGCCGAGCGCGCTGACGGTGAGCGAGACGCCGTCGATCGCGATCGAGCCCTTGTCGACCACGAGCGGGGCGTGCGCGTCGTCGAGGGAGAAGCGGATGACGCGCCAGCCGTCGCCCGGGCGGATCTCGAGCACGCGAGCGGTGCCGTCGATGTGCCCCTGCACGATGTGGCCGCCGAGGCGATCGCCCACGAGGGCCGCGCGCTCGAGGTTGACGGCGAGCCCCTCGCGGGCACCGTCGAGGGTGGACATCGTGAGCGTCTGGGCCATCACGTCGGCGGTGAAGGACTCGTCGTCGAAGTCGACGACGGTCAGGCACACGCCCGAGACGGCGATCGAGTCGCCGTGCTTCACGCCCTGCACCGCGAGCGGCCCGCGCACGGTGAGGCGCGCGGCGTCCGCGCTGCGCTCGACGCGCGTGACGGTGCCGAGCTCCTCGATGATTCCGGTGAACATGTCAGTTCCTCTCCTGAGCGGTGGTCGAGTCGCGCGAAGCGCGTATCGAGACGGGGTGGGCGACGACGAGCAGGTCGTCGCCGAGCCGCTCGACGGCGGCGATGTCGAAGCGCCGTGCGTCGGCGATGGTCTCGATGCCGAGGTCGCCGACGGCGAGCCGCGGCCCGCCGAGCAGCACGGGGGCGAGGTACACGAGGAGCTCGTCGACGAGCCCGGCGGCGAGGAAGGCGCTCGCGAGCGTGGGGCCGCCCTCGACGAACAGCGAGCGGATGCCCCGCCGCTGCAGGTCCGTCAGGTCGGCGGCGAGGTCGGCTCCCTCGACGAAGACGGGGGCGTGCGGATGCCGCGAGATCGCCGCATCGGCCGGAACGGGACGCCGCCCGAACACCACGGGCACGGGCTGCGCGTCGAAGAACTCCCCGCCGGGAGCCCGGGCCGTGAGGGCGGGATCGTCGGCGAGGACGGTGCCGGTGCCCACCGCGATCGCGTCGGCCGCGGCGCGGCGTCGATGCACGTCGGCGCGCGCGACGGGGCCGGTGATCCACTGGCTCGAGCCGTCGGATGCCGCGGCGCGGCCGTCGAGGCCCGCCGCCCACTTCACGGTCACGTGGGGCCTGCCGTGCCGGGCGGCGAACAGCCAATCGCCGAGGACCGCCTCGACCTCGTCGGCGAGCACGCCGCCCGTGACCTCGACGCCGGCGTCGCGGAGCCGTTGGGCGCCGCCCGCGGAGTGGTCGCCCGGGTCGCCGACCGCGTAGACGACCCGGCCGATTCCCGCGTCGATGAGGGCGACGGCGCACGGGCCGGTGCGGCCCGTGTGGTTGCACGGCTCGAGGGTCACCACGGCGGTCGCGCCCACTGCGGCGCCGGGCGCGAGCTTGGCGAGCGCGTCGACCTCGGCGTGGGCGGTGCCGGCGCCGCGGTGCCATCCCTCCGCGAGCACGTCGCCGTGCGGGGAGAGGATCACGCACCCGACGCGCGGGTTCACCCCGCGGGCCGGACCCCGCATGGCGAGTTCGAGGGCGCGGCGCATCGCGGCGGCATCCGCCATCGTGTGCTCACCCGTCGTCATCCCGCGTCCTGTCGTCAGGGCTCCGGGGGATGCATCGGCGATGCCGCGGTGTCGACCACCGCATTCATCGACTGCGCATGCGCAGCCGACACGTGCCGCCTCCCATCCGGACTTTCACCGTCGGTACCGGAATTCCACCGGTTCAACCGCTCGCGCTCGACCTCTCGGCCTCGCGCTCGCAGTTCGCGGACTGTCACCGCCGGTTCGGAATTACACCGACCCCGGAGCACGTTTCTCGTGTCGATTCTAGGTCAACGCGTGCGCGGGCAGGCTATTCCCGTCACCGGGCGCCGTTCACCGGCACTGCGCGGCCGCGGCGAGCTGCGCGTCGGTGGGTCGCCCGTAGGCCTCGATGCCCGCGCCGGGCAGGTCGTAGCCCATGCCGATCGCCCAGGCGGTGGCCCAGGTCTCGTGGTCCCGTTGGAACTCGGGTCCCTCGAAGATCGGAGCGCACGTCGGGCGGATCGCCTGGGTGTGCCCGACCTCGTGCACGACGACGGCGCGGGCGTTCTCGTCGCCCCAGGCGTCCTCGATGCTGTGGCTCAGCGTGATGTGGCCCCAGCCGCCGTCCTCCGGCCAGAACTCCGCGGTGCCCGCGTACCAGCCATCGCTGGTGACGCCCGCCACCTCGTAGGCCCAGCCGAAGTCGAGCGTCACGCCGTGGGAGATCGATCGCGCGAAGGCCTCGACCTCGGCCCGTACCGGATGCTCGGATCGCGCCGCCTCCGCCTCGGCGTGCGAGGCGCGCAGCGACGCCACGGCCTCCTCGAGGGCGGTGAACCCGGTGGCGCTCGCCGACTGGCCGTCCACGCCGCCGGCGTCGACGAGGTGCCGGACGCCCAGGACCGTGCGATAGCTCGCGAGCGGGTTCGCGTCGACCTCGGCGCCGGCCCGCTCGAGTGCGCCGGTGAAGAGCGCCTCGGTGCGGTCGAGCACCGCCTGCCGCGCCTGCCTCACGACGGCGGTCGCCTCGTCGAGCCGGGTGACGGCGGCCTCGCGGGCGGGGAGGGCGTCCGCGATCGCGACGAGGTCGGCGTACCGCTCCCAGGCCGGCGCGAACGTGGTGGGCTCGTCGAAGCGCCCGGTGATCGGCCCGGTGGGCGGCGGCGCGTCCTCGAGGACCGTGCGCAGCTCCGCCGCGTCGACCCTGAGCCCGTCGACCTCCTCGACTGCGACGAGGTCGCCCGCGGCGACGGCCTGCAGCGCCTCGGCCCGCGCCGCGACGACCTCGGAGCGGTCGAGCGTCCGTTCGTACGCGTCGATCGTCTCCGCGAGCTCGGTCTCGGCCGAGGTCAGCCGCGACCACGCCTGCTCGTACGCCGCCGTCGAGACCAGCTGGTGCCCGAGCAGCCCGAGTCCGATCGCGAGGGCGGCGGCGCCGACGATGATCGGACCACGGAGGGACGACCTCGACGATGCGGCAGGCGTCGTCGGCGTCGGCGTCGGCGGCTGCTGCAGCGCGGCCGGGGCCTGCGGCGAGGCGATCGGCGTCGCCGAGCGGGCGCGCTCGTAGGACCGTGCTCACTCCGCCGGGCTGGTCCACCGGATCCACTGGGTTCCCTCCACGCGATCAGCCGCCCTGCCGGCGGCCAGACCACGCTAGCCGGGGTCGGGCGGGGTTCGGGGTCACGATCCGATCACGCGTCGACGAGCGCCCGCGCCGTGCCCTCGTCGACGATGAGGTCGGTGATGAGCCCGGCGGCGAGGGCCCCGCGGAGGCTGGGCAGCTTGGCCCGGCCCGACACGACGCAGATGCGACGCGGGGCACGGCGCAGCACGGCGAAGTCGGGACCCGTCGCACGTTCGTTCAGGCGGATGCCGTCGGTGCTGCCGTCGGCGCGGTAGAAGACGGTCGCGACGTCGCCGACGGCGCCGTCGCGACTGAGGGCCTCGTAGTCGGCGCGCTCGAGGTAGCCGCCCTGGTAGACGTGGCTCGGCACTTCGGCGAACGGCGAGCCGACGCCGAAGAGCGCGACGTCGAGCCGGGACTGCAGGTCGAGGAGCCGGCGCGTGCTGCGTTCACGCCAGAAGGCCTGCTTCGTCGCCGGGTCGTCGAAGAACGCCGGCACGGGGAACTGCTGCACCCGCGCGCCGAAGGCGTCGCCGAACCGCCGCAGCAGTTCGCTCGCGTAGAGGATGCCCGTGGTGCGCACGTTGCCCGCGCCGTTGAGCTGCACGATCTCGGTGTTGTGCGTCGCCTTCGGCACGAGGTGGCGGCTCATGGCGCTCATGGTCGAGCCCCAAGCCACCCCGATCGTCTGGTTCGAATCGACGTACTGGCCGAGAATCCGTGCAGCCGAGAGCGCGACGCGGTCGAGCCGATCGACGTCGCTCGCGTGGTCGGGCACGGGCACGACCTGGGCCCGCACCTCGTGCTGCTCGAGGATCTCCTGCTCGATGCGGCTCGGCAGGTCGAGCGGGGAGTGGATGCTGATCTCCACGAGCCCACTGGCGCGCGCGTGGCTGAGCAGGCGCGAGATCGAGGAACGGGACGTGTGCAGCTCGTGGGCGATGGCATCCATCGTGAGGTCCTGCATGTAGTAGAGGTGGGCCGCCCGCAGCGCGTCCCTCGTCTTGCCGGTCACCGCGTCGGCGCGGTCGGCGGCCTCTCGTGCGTTGTTCTCGATCATCCCCACACCCTTGCACATATGTTCAGTCGGCTTGCAACAGCGTGCGGCCGTGCTCACGATGTATTCATCCACATCCGGCCCGGCCGGCGCAAGCCGACCGCGAGCCGGCCGAACCGCATCGAGAGGACAGCGATGTCTGCGCACCCCACGACCCCGCAGCGATCCGAGCACGGAGGCGCCGCCGACGGCATGCGCCCGGAGGTCGCGGACCTCCGCGCCCGCCCGACGGCCGAGGTGTCGTCATCGGCGGCGGCATCAACGGCATCGCCACGTTCCGCGATCTCGCGCTCCAGGGCGTCGACGTCGTCCTCGTCGAGCGCGACGACTTCGTGTCGGGCGCCTCCTCGGCCTCGTCGCACATGATCCACGGCGGCATCCGGTACCTCGAGAACGGGGAGTTCCGCCTCGTGCAGGAGTCGGTCGAGGAGCGGAACGGCCTCATCCGCATCGCGCCGCACTACGTGAAGCCGCTCCGGACCACCGTGCCGATCTACTCGACGTTCTCCGGCATCCTCTCGGCGCCGCTGCGGTTCCTCACCCACCGCCGGGGGAAGGCCACCGAGCGCGGTGCCGCACTCATCAAGACGGGCCTCACGATCTACGACGCGTTCTCGCGCGATGGCGGCGCGGTGCCGCGGCACGCCTTCCACGGTCGCAAGCGGTCCCTCGCGGAACTGCCCGCGCTGGACCCCGCCGTGAAGTACACCGCCACCTACTACGACGCGAGCATGCACGATCCCGAGCGCCTCGCCCTCGACGTGCTCTTCGACGGGCTCGCGGCCGGCCCGCATGCGCGCGCCGCGAACCACCTCGCGGCGGTCGGCCTCGGCCCGGACGGCGTGCGGGTGCGCGATGGGCTCACCGGGGAGGAGTTCGCCATCGCCGCCGACGTCGTGGTCAACACGTCCGGCCCCTGGACCGACCTCACGAACGCCGAGCTCGGCCGCCCCTCGACGTTCATGGGCGGCACCAAGGGATCGCACATCGTGCTCGACCACCCCGAGCTGCTCGCCGCGACATCCGGACGGGAGATCTTCTTCGAGCACGAGGACGGCCGCATCGTGCTCATCTACCCGCTGAAGGGCCGCGTGATGGTCGGCACGACCGACCTCGAGCACGACATGCGAGAGCCCGCGGTCTGCACCGAGGAGGAGGTCGACTACTTCTTCGACCTCATCGCGCACGTTTTCCCAGCCATCCGGGTCGATCGGTCGCAGATCGTCTACCGCTTCTCGGGCGTGCGGCCGCTGCCCCGCCACGACGACACCCAGCCGGGCTTCGTCTCGCGCGACTACCGCATCGAGCGAGCCGAGATCGCGGAGCGCCCGGGCACGACGCTGCTCAGCCTCGTCGGCGGGAAGTGGACCACCTTCCGCGCCCTCGCCGAGCACCTCTCCGACGAGGTGCTCGGACTCATCGGACGCGACCGCGTGCGATCGACGAAGGGACTCGCGATCGGCGGTGGCGCGGGGTATCCGGCGACCGACGACGCCCGGCGCGTGTGGCTCGTGTCGCACGGCGACGAGGTCGGGCGCGAGCGCGCCGCACAGCTCCTCGAGCGCTACGGCACGCGGGCCGAGGCGTTCCTCGCGGAGATCGAGGGCGAGCTCGACGCTCCGCTCGAGCACCACCCCGACTACACGCGCCGCGAGATCGCATGGCTCCTGCGCAACGAGCGCGTCGTGCACCTGCCCGACCTCGTGCTGCGGCGCACGAGCATCGCGTTCACCGGCACGCTCACCGCGCCGCTGCTCGACGAGCTCGCCGACGCCGCCGCCGACGTCCTCGGCTGGGGCGCCGAGCGCCGCGCCCTGGAGGTCGCGGCCACCCGCGCACTGCTCGCCGATCGGCACGGCGTCCGCCTGCAGGACGTCGCACCCGCGGCCTGAGCCGGGAGTCGGATCCGGCCCGTCGACGTCCGTCGCGCCCGTCGTCGCCGACCCTCGAGATCTGCACGCATGTGCAGTCGAAACGGCCCTGCCGGAGCCGGGCCGGTCGGTACGTTACCTCGGGGCCACTCGCCCCGGGCACCTCCGGAGCGCGCCATGCGGCGTGCTCACCGGCACCACCCGAGCCCGCCGTGCGGCGCGCTCACCACACAGAAGGAAGGTCAACGTGGACAATCTCGGAATCGTGTTCCTCGCGGAACTCGTCGGCACGGCCATGCTCGTGCTGCTCGGCTGCGGCGTCGTCGCGAACGTCGCGCTCGCGAAGACGAAGGGCAACAACGGCGGGTTCCTCATGGTGAACTTCGGCTGGGGCCTCGCGGTCTTCGCCGGCGTCACGGTCTCGTACGCCTCGGGCGCGCAGCTCAACCCGGCCGTCACCCTCGGCCTCGTCGCGAACGGCGCCACGGAGTTCGGCATGGGCGTGCCGGTGAACGTCGTCTCGGTGCTCACGTACATCTCCGCGCAGCTCATCGGCGCCGTCATCGGCGCGGTGTTCTGCTGGGTGGCGTACAAGCAGCACTTCGACGCCGAGCCGGTCGCCGCGAACAAGCTGGGCGTCTTCTCGACCGGACCCGCGATCCGCTCGTACGGCTGGAACCTCGTCACCGAGATCATCGGCACCTTCGTGCTGGTCTTCGTCGTCATCGGCTTCGGCGGCGGACGACAGGGCGACGGCGGGCTCGCCGCCCTCGGCGCGCTGCCCGTGGCCCTCCTCGTGATCGGCATCGGCGCCTCCCTCGGCGGCCCCACGGGCTACGCGATCAACCCCGCCCGCGACCTCGGCCCGCGCCTCGCGCACGCCTTCCTGCCCATCACGGGCAAGGGCGGCAGCGACTGGGGTACTCCTGGGTGCCGGTCGTCGGCCCGATCATCGGCGGCGTGCTCGCCGGTCTCGCCGCGATCCCGCTCCTGCCGCTGCTCGGCTGATCCGCGGCATCCGCTCACCACCCCTCATTCACTGACAGCAACGGAGTTCTCAGATGGCTGACTACGTCCTCGCGATCGACCAGGGCACCACCTCGTCGCGCGCGATCATCTTCGACAAGGCCGGTTCGATCATCTCGACCGGGCAGCTCGAGCACGAGCAGATCTTCCCGAAGGCGGGCTGGGTCGAGCACGACCCCGCCGAGATCTGGCGCAACACCGGCGAGGTGATCGGCCAGGCGCTCGGCAAGGCGAACCTCACCCGGCACGACATCGCCGCCGTCGGCATCACGAACCAGCGCGAGACCGCGGTGGTGTGGGACCGGCGCACCGGCGAGCCCGTGTACAACGCGATCGTCTGGCAGGACACCCGCACCCAGGCGATCGTCGACCGGCTCGCGGCGGACGGCGGCGTCGAGCGCTTCAAGGCCACGGTCGGCCTGCCGCTCGCCACCTACTTCTCGGGCACGAAGATCGTCTGGATCCTCGAGAACGTGCCCGGCGCGCGCGAGCGGGCCGAGGCCGGCGACCTGCTCTTCGGCACCACCGACACGTGGGTGCTCTGGAACCTCACCGGCGGCGTCGACGGCGGCGTGCACGCGACGGATGTCACGAACGCGAGCCGCACGATGTTCATGGACCTCGAGACCCTCCAGTGGGACGACGAGATCCTCGCCGCGTTCGGCGTGCCCCGCTCGATGCTCCCCGAGATCCGGTCGTCGTCGGAGGTCTACGGCGTCGCGAACGAGCACTCGCTGCTGCGCGAGACGCCGATCGCCGGCATCCTCGGCGACCAGCAGGCCGCGACGTTCGGCCAGGCCGCCTTCGACGCCGGCGAGGCGAAGAACACCTACGGCACCGGCAACTTCCTCATCTTCAACACCGGCGAGGAGATCGTGCACTCGCAGGAACGGGCTGCTCACCACCGTCGGGTACAAGCTCGGCGACCAGCCGGTGCACTACGCGCTCGAGGGCTCCATCGCGGTCACGGGGTCGCTGATCCAGTGGCTGCGGGACAACCTCGGGCTGATCTCGTCGGCCGCCGAGGTCGAGGCGCTCGCCGCACTCCGTCGAGGACAACGGCGGCGCCTACTTCGTGCCGGCGTTCTCCGGGCTGTTCGCGCCGTACTGGCGTCCCGACGCGCGCGGCGCGCTCGTGGGCCTCACGCGCTACGTGAACAAGGGGCACATCGCCCGCGCGGCGCTCGAGGCGATCGCGTTCCAGACCCGCGACGTGGTGGAGGCCGTGAACGCCGACGCCGGCATCGACCTCACGGAGCTGCGGGTCGACGGCGGTGCGACGGCGAACGACACCCTGCTCCAGTTCCAGGCCGACATCCTCGGCGTGCCCGTGGTGCGTCCGGTCGTCGCGGAGACGACCGCGCTCGGTGCGGCGTATGCGGCGGGCCTCGCGGTCGGCTTCTGGTCGGGCCTCGACGAGCTCGCGCAGAACTGGCAGGAGGACCGCCGCTGGACGCCGGCGATGGACGAGGTGGAGCGGGAGCGCCTCGATCGCAACTGGAAGAAGGCCGTCACGAAGACCCTCGATTGGGTCGACGAGGACGTGGCGTAGGCCTCACCGCGGGTACGGTGAGAAGACGGGTCGGGTGCATGGGGGTGCGCCCGGCCCGTTTCCACGTCGCGCAGCGGTCGCGCCACGGGCGTTCAGCGCAGGCGTGTCACGAGCTGCGCGGCGAGCTCGTCGAGGCGGTGGATCTCGACCACACCGGCGTCGATCGCCTCGGCCGCCTCGTCGTCGGGAGGGCGGACGCCGTGCCGGTTGAGCCACACGCCGACGAGACCGGCCCGTGCCGCGCCGATGGCGTCGGTGCGGAGGCGATCGCCGACGTAGGCCGCCGCCGAGACCGGGTTCGCCCGCCCGAACCGGTCGAGCGCCTCGTGGAAGATGCCGGGGTCGGGCTTCGCGATGCCGACCTCGCCCGAGGCGATCACGTGCTCGATGCGACCGTGCAGGGCGAGTCGCACGACCTTCGCCATCTGGAACTCGAGCTCGCCGTTCGTGACGATGCCGAACCGCACTCCGGGTAGGGCGGTGGCCAGGGCGTCGAACGCGGGCAGCACGTCGTCGTGCAGCGCCCAGGAGTCGCGGTAGTGGCGGAAGTACTCGGCGAACCACGCGCCGGCCGCCGGGTCGTCGAGCTCATCGCCGAACTCGCGTGCGAACGTCCGCGGCCCGCGCCCGACGCTGGCCCTCGAAGGTCAGCGCTCCGGCGAGGTAGGCCGTGTAGTGCTCCTCCTCGAGCTCGTGCCAGCGGCCGGCAGCCTCGTGCTCGTCGCCGTCGTATGCGCGTTCGCGCATGTGACGGAGGATGCCGGCGACCACGGCCTCGCGGTGCGCCATCAGCGTGTCGTCGAGGTCGAACAGCACCACGGGCGTTGCCGCGTGGCCGGTCACCGCGGCCCCAGGACGTCGGCCCAGCTCTCGAAGGCGAGCGGATCCGCGGGCACCGTGCGCACGGCGTGCCAGGCGGGCAGCGAGGCGCCGTCGCGCGAGGGCACGGTCGGATCGGCCGGCTCGATCCGCCGGAATCCGGCGGCCTGCGCCACCCTGGCGGACGCGACATTGCCCTCCACGGCGCGCCAGAACAGGGTGGTGGCGCCGCGGATGCCGCCGGCGAGCGCCCAGTCGGCGACCGCGACCGCAGCCTCGCTCATGAGCCCGGCACCGCGATGGGCGGCGCCCATCCAGTAGCCGATCTCGTGCCGCGGCTCGCGCACGCCGATCACGCCGAGCAGTTCGCCGCCGGGCGCACGGCGGATCGCCCAGGTGAGCTCGGTGCCGCTGGCCCACGACTCGGGCACGAACACGCCGAGGAAGGCCTCGGCGTCGGCCCGGGAGTAGGGCCACGGCGTCGTGAGGTACCGCTCGAAGAGGGGATCCCGGCAGTACTCCGCGACCCGGTCGGCGTCGGCGAGCGTCGGCTCGTCGAGGACGAGCCGGGCCGTGCGGATGCCGACCGGCCGCATGCTCAGCCCCGTCGGAGGAAGCCGACGCGATCGTAGGCCGTGCGGAGCATCCGCTCGGCTCGCTCGCTCGCCTTCTCAGCGCCGATCGCGAGGAGGCGGTCGAGCTCGGCCGGGTCCTCGAGCAGCTCGAGCGTGCGGGCGCGGATCGGCGCGAGCCGCTCGACCACCGCCTCGGCGACGTCCTTCTTGAAGTCGCCGTAGCCGCGGCCCTCGTACTCGACCTCGAGCTCGGCGATCGACCGCCCCGTGGTCGCCGCCATGATGTCGAGCAGGTTCGAGATGCCGGGCTTCTCGGCCGGGTCGTACCGCACCTCGCGGCCCGTGTCGGTGACGGCGCTGCGGAACTTCTTCGCCGTGACGGCCGAGTCGTCGAGCAGCTTCACGAGGCCGGCCTCGGACCCCGCCGACTTCGACATCTTGGCGGTCGGCTCCTGCAGGTCGTAGATGCGCGCCGACTCCTTGGGGATCAGCGCCTCGGGCACGACGAAGGTCTCGCCGAACCGCGAGTTGAAGCGACCGGCGACGTCGCGAGTGAGCTCGAGGTGCTGCCGCTGGTCGTCGCCGACCGGCACGAGCTCCGTGCCGTAGAGCAGGATGTCGGCCGCCATCAGCACCGGGTACGTGAAGAGCCCGACCGTGGTCGCCTCTGCGCCCTGCCTCGCCGACTTGTCCTTGAACTGGGTCATGCGGCTCGCCTCGCCGAAGCCGGTGATGGTGCTGAGCACCCAGGCCAGCTCCGCGTGCGCGGGCACGTGCGACTGCACGAACAGGGTGGACCGCTCGAGGTCGACCCCGGCCGCGAGGTACTGGGCGGCGGTGCGCCGCACGTTCGCGTGCAAGGCGGCCGGGTCCTGCTGCACGGTGATCGCGTGCAGGTCGACGACGCAGTAGATGGGGTCGTAGTCGTCCTGCAGGGCGACCCAGTTGACGAGGGCACCCAGGTAGTTGCCGAGGTGGAGCGAGTCGCTCGACGGCTGCATGCCGGAGAAGACGACGGGACGGATGGCGTTCATGTGGTCGGAGTCCTTGTCGGGGAGATCAGATGTCGTAGTCGACGACGACGGGAGCGTGGTCGGACCATCGCTCTGCATAGGTGTCGGCCCGGTCGATCGCGTAGGCGACCGCGGCGTCGGCCAGCGCCGGGGTCGCGAGCTGGTAGTCGATGCGCCAGCCGGTGTCGTTGTCGAACGCCTTGCCGCGCCACGACCACCACGAGTACGGGCCCTCGACCTCGCCGGCGAAGCGACGGCCGACGTCGACCCAGCCGAGGCCGCCGCCGCGGTTGTAGTCGTCGGCGCCCTCGGCCCCGACGAAGCGGTCGAAGTAGGCGCGCTCGTCGGGCAGGAACCCGGCCCGCTTCACGTTGCCCTTCCAGTTGCGGATGTCGAGCGTGCGGTGCCCGACGTTGAGGTCGCCGACCACGAGCGCGAGCTCGGAGTGCGCGGCCAGCTCGGGCAGCCGCGCCTCCATCGCGTCGAGGAACCGGTACTTCTCCACCTGCTTGGGGGTGTCGGCCTCGCCCGAGTGCACGTAGGCGCTCACCACGGTGACCACGCGGTCGCCGACCTCGTAGTCGGCCTCGAGCCATCGCCCGGCGCTGTCGAAGTCGGGCGCGCCGAGCTCGACGCGGTGGATGCTCGCGCGGTTGCGGCTCGCGATGGCGACGCCCGCGCGACCCTTGGCGGTGGCGGGGTCGTGCAGGATGTCCCACTCGTCGCCGAGCAGCTCCTGCAGGTCTTCGGTGGAGGCGCGCACCTCCTGCATGGCGAGGATGTCGACCCCGCGACCCTCGAGCCATGCGCCCATGCCCCGGCGGAATGCGGCCCGCACTCCGTTGACGTTGACGCTGGCGACACGGAGGGGTTTCGCGGAGGGCATGCCTTCGATCCTAGGGGAGCCCTCCGACGTCCTCCTTCGCCGCCTCGGGCGCCAGCGCGGCCTCCGCACGCGACAGTTCCTCCTGGGCCCGCGTGAGCCGGCGACGCGCCGGGATCCGCCCGAGCCAGTTCGCGTCGGCGAGCTCCTGCTCGGCGTCGCGCACGCGCACGCGCGCCGCCGTCACGAGCGCATCGCTGCTCGCGGGCGCGCTCCTCCTCGACGAGCTGCTCGGGCGTGACCAGCCGCAGGCTCTCGTGCGCGTCGAACGCCTCCACGGCGATCCAGCTCGCCGCGACGAGGATGACGATGCCGGTGAGCCGGAACCAGAGCAGCAGCGCGATGAAGACCGCGAAGGTCGCCAGCAGCGGGTTGCTGCCGGCGCCGGTGATCACGAGTCCGCCGAGGAGCTGCAGCACCGAGAGCGCCGCCGATCCGAGGAGTGATCCGATCCACATGCGCCGCCACGGCATCGCGGCCCCCGACAGGAACCGGAACAGCGTCGCGAGCGCGAGCGTGTCGATCACGAAGACCACGAGGACCGACCCGGCCTGCACGCACCAGGTTCGACCAGACGGATTCCTCCGCCAGGCCGAGCAGGGTCGTGAGCCAGCCGAAGAACGACGTGGTCGCCACGGTCAGGATGGTCGCGAGGATGAGGATCGTGCCGAAGGCGAGTCCCACGAGGAAGTCGCGGGTCTTCAGCAGCGCGTAGGCGCGCGTGTCCTTCGGCAGGCCGAAGATGCTGCGCACCGCGATCCGCGAGTAGGTGATCCAGCCGATCGCGGTCCAGATGAGGCCGACGAGGGCGACGGCGCCCGTCCACCCGAACAGGCTCGTGCTGGTCGTCGCGATCGCGATGAGGTCGTCGGTCGAGATGATGCCGTCGTCGCCGACGAGGCCCGGCGCGAAGCTGTTCAGGAGGGCGATGAAGGCGTTGAGCGCCTGTTCGTTGCCGGTCAGCCAGATGCCCGCCACCGCGAACACGACGTAGACGGCGGCGAAGATCGCGAAGAGCGCCTGATAGCTCATGCCCGCGGACAGGATGAACCCGTTGCGCGCGAGGAAGTGCCGCCACACGCGCACGGGGAAGAGGGCCATGGTCTTCTGCGTCAGGGTCGAGACCTTGGTGATCGGCTCCTCGAACCGCTCGCGGATCGGCTGGCTGAGCGCGTCGAACCGTTCGCGGGCGCTCGGCTCGAGGTCGAGCGGGTCGGTCGACGATGCGGGCGAGGGTGCGGTGCCGGATGCTCCGGGGTCGCTCCCGTCGCGGGAGGCCCGCCGGTCGCCGGGGGTCGTGCGCTCGCTCACGGGATCAGACTAGCGAGCGCGAGGGCGGCGACGCCCGGCCGCCGCGTCGCACGGCCCGGCGTCGACGTGGCGTCGTCAGGGCTTGCCGCGCATGATCGCCTGCTTGACCTCGGCGATCGCCTTCGTGACCTCGATGCCGCGCGGGCACGCGTCGGTGCAGTTGAAGGTCGTGCGGCAGCGCCACACGCCCTCCTTGTCGTTGAGGATGTCGAGGCGCACGGATGCCGCGTCGTCGCGCGAGTCGAAGATGAACCGGTGCGCGTTGACGATGGCGGCGGGGCCGAAGTACTGGCCGTCGGTCCAGAAGACCGGGCACGACGAGGTGCACGCGGCGCAGAGGATGCACTTCGTGGTGTCGTCGAAGATCTCGCGCTTCGCGATCGACTGGATGCGCTCCTTGCCGGCCTCGGGCGTCGAGTTCGCGATGAGGAACGGCTGGACCTCGCGGTAACTCGCGAAGAACGGCTCCATGTCGACGACGAGGTCCTTCTCGAGCGGCAGGCCCTTGATCGCCTCGACGTAGATGGGCTTCGAGATGTCGAGGTCCTTGATCAGCGTCTTGCAGGCGAGCCGGTTGCGGCCGTTGATGCGCATGGCGTCGGACCCGCAGATGCCGTGGGCGCACGAGCGGCGGAACGTCAGCGAGCCGTCCTGCTCCCACTTGATCTTGTGCAGTGCGTCGAGCACGCGGTCCGTCGCGTACATCTCGACGTCGAAGTCCTGCCAGCGCGGCTCGGTGTCGACGTCGGGGTCGAAGCGCCGGATCAGGAAGGTGACGGTGAACGACTGGATCGCGGCATCCGTCGACTGGGCCTCGAGCGTGGCGGTGGTCACGTCAGTACTTCCTCTCCATCGGCTGGTAACGGGTGATCGGTGACGGGTTTCCAGTCGAGGCGGATGTGGTCCGCGGCATCCGAGGAGTGCGCGTCGCCCGAGAGGTAGGCCATCGTGTGCTGCATGTAGTTCGCGTCGTCGCGGTTCGGGAAGTCGTCGCGCATGTGGCCGCCGCGGCTCTCCTCGCGGTTGCGGGCGGAGAAGACGACGACCTCCGCGAGGTCGAGCAGGAAGCCGAGCTCGACGGCCTCGAGCAGGTCGGTGTTGAACCGCCTGCCCTTGTCCTGCACGGCGACGTTGCGGTAGCGGTCGCGGAGCGACGCGATGACGTTCGTCACGTGGGCCAGGGACTCGTCGGTGCGGAACACCTGCGCGCCCTTGTCCATCTCGTCCTGCAGCTCCTTGCGGATCGCGGCGATGCGCTCGGTCCCGTTCGAGTCGCGGAGCTGCTCGAGCATGCGCCGCACGCCGGCTGCGGGGTCGGCGGGGAGCGGCGTGAAGTCGACGTCCTTGACGTACTCGACCGCGTTGCGCCCGGCCCGCTTGCCGAAGACGTTGATGTCGAGCAGCGAGTTGGTGCCGAGGCGGTTCGATCCGTGCACCGAGACGCAGGCGCACTCGCCGGCGGCGTAGAGGCCGGGCACCACGGTCGTGTTGTCGCGCAGCACCTCGGCCGCGACGTTGGTGGGGATGCCGCCCATGGCGTAGTGCGCGGTCGGCATCACGGGGACGGGCTCGTACACCGGGTCGACGCCGAGGTAGGTGCGCGCGAACTCGGTGATGTCGGGGAGCTTGGTCTCGAGCACCTCGGCGCCGAGGTGGGTGCAGTCGAGGAGCACGTAGTCCTTGTGGGGGCCGGCGCCGCGACCTTCGGCGACCTCCTGCACCATGCAGCGGGCGACGATGTCGCGCGGTGCCAGGTCCTTGATGGTGGGTGCGTAGCGCTCCATGAACCGCTCGCCCGAGGCGTTGCGCAGGATCGCGCCCTCGCCGCGGGCGCCCTCGGTGAGGAGGATGCCGAGGCCGGCGAGACCGGTGGGGTGGAACTGGAAGAACTCCATGTCCTCGAGCGGCAGGCCCTTGCGCCAGATGATGCCGACGCCGTCGCCCGTGAGGGTGTGGGCGTTCGAGGTGGTCTTGTAGATCTTGCCGAAGCCGCCGGTCGCGAAGATGATCGCCTTGGCCTGGAAGACGTGGAGCTCGCCGGTGGCGAGCTCGTAGGCGACGATGCCCGACGGCTGCTCGACCCCGTCGACCTCGGTCATCACCAGGTCGAGGGCGTAGTACTCGTTGTAGAACTCGATGCCGAGCCTGACGCAGTTCTGGAACAGCGTCTGCAGGATCATGTGGCCCGTGCGGTCGGCCGCGTAGCAGGCCCGGCGCACGGGCGCCTTGCCGTGGTCGCGCGTGTGGCCGCCGAAGCGGCGCTGGTCGATCTTGCCCTCGGGCGTGCGGTTGAAGGGCAGGCCCATGTTCTCGAGGTCGATGACCGCGTCGATGGCCTCCTTCGCGAGGATCTCGGCCGCGTCCTGGTCGACGAGGTAGTCGCCGCCCTTGACGGTGTCGAAGGTGTGCCACTCCCAGCTGTCCTCCTCGACGTTCGCGAGCGCGGCGGCCATGCCGCCCTGCGCCGCGCCCGTGTGGGAGCGGGTCGGGTAGAGCTTGGAGATGACCGCCGTCCTCGCGCCGGGCCCGGCCTCGATCGCCGCTCGCATCCCCGCGCCGCCGGCGCCGACGATGACGATGTCGTACTGGTGGTAGTGGACGCCGTCGACGACCTTCGTCTCGACGTGGGCGCTCTCGGAATTCACAGGTCTCCTAGACGGCGGGGCAGAACGAGGGGAGCAGGTCGGCGGGTGCGCCGGCGGGGCACGGGTCGAACGTGAAGACGACGAGGGTGCCGAGCACGATCAGCACGACCGCGGAGGCGAGCAGGGCGCCCTTCAGCAGCTTCTGCAGCGTGCCGGGGCTCGTGTAGTCGTTCACGATCGTGCGCATCCCGTTGGCGCCGTGGATCAGTGCGAGCCAGAGCATCAGCACGTCCCACCACTGCCAGAACGGGTCGGCCCACTTGCCGCCCACGAAGCCGAAGTCGACGGCCTTGATGCCCTCGCCGACCATGAGGTTCACGTAGAGGTGGCCGAAGATGAGCACGAGCAGCACCACGCCCGAGGCCCGCATGTAGATCCAGCCCCACTTCTCCCAGTTCACGCCGCGCTTGCGTGCGGGGCGCACCGGGGTGCGAGGCGCTTCGATGGTCGTCATGTCGCTGGGCTCCTCAGTGGCTGAAGACGTTCATGAGGTGGCGGGGCACGAAGGCGAGCATCGTGACGACCCAGAGGGCGATCACGACGTAGAACAGCACCTTCTGGTGCCGCGTCGCCCACGCCCAGAAGTCGACGAGGATGATGCGCAGGCCGTTGAAGGCGTGGAAGACGACCGCCCCCACGAGCGCGACCTCGCCGAGGCCCATGATGGGCGTCTGGTACGTGCCGATGACCGCGTTGTACGCCTCGGGGCTGACCCGCACGAGGGCCGTGTCGAGCACGTGCACGAGGAGGAAGAAGAAGATCGCGACACCCGTGATGCGGTGCAGCACCCACGACCACATCCCCTCGCGGCCGCGATACAGCGTGCCGCCCGGCCTCTGCTTCGCCGGCTTCGCGGGTGCGGTCAGGGTTCCTGCCGAGGTCTCTGGCATGAACAACCCTCCCTGGCTGTGTGAATCGCCCTTGACATGAGGGCACGACGGGCACACGGCCCGGACCGAGTCTAGCCCGGCGCTCGGAGCCGCCGCCGCTTAGGGCCGCCTAACTCTCTCGACGTCGAGACAGTCGTCCGGACGGGGCGCCTCGACCCGCGCGCCGACGCCCCGCCGGGCTATTCTCGAGGGCATGCCAGCACCGCACATGCCCCTCGACGGCTTCTACAGCGTCATCCCCGCCGGAGGCGTCGGCTCCCGCCTGTGGCCCCTCTCACGTGCTGACGCCCCCAAGTTCCTGCACGACCTGACGGGCTCCGGCCAGACGCTGCTGAAGGACACGTGGGACCGACTGGCCCCGATCTCGGGCGAGCAGCGCGTCATGGTCGTGACCGGCCGCGCCCACCGGTCCGCCGTCGAGGCGCAGCTGCCCGCCCTCGCCGACGAGAACGTCGTGCTCGAGAGCGAGCCCCGCGACTCGACGGCCGCGATCGGCCTGGCCGCCGCGATCCTCGAACGCCGCGAGCCCGGCGTGGTGATCGGCTCGTTCGCCGCCGATCACGTGATCTCGGGCGTCGCGCTGTTCCGCTCCGCCGTGGCCGACGCGGTCGCGGCCGCACGCGCCGGGTACATCGCCACCATCGGGATCACGCCCACCGAGCCGGCCGTGGGCTTCGGGTACATCGAGTGCGGCGGCACCCTGGAGGTCGACGGCGCCGAGCGCGTCGAGGCGGTGTCCAACTTCGTGGAGAAGCCCGACCTCGAGACGGCGAAGCGGTACCTCGAGGGCGGCGACCACCTCTGGAACGCGGGCATGTTCATCGCGAAGGCGTCGACCCTGCTGGAGGAGCTGGCGCGCACGAAGCCCGAGCTGCACGCCGGCCTGATCGAGCTCGCCGAGGCCTGGGACGACCCATCGACGCGCGGACCCGCGGTCGACCGGATCTGGCCGACGCTCGAGAAGATCGCCATCGACTACTCCGTCGCGGAGCCCGCCGCCGCGGCCGGCCGGCTCGCCGTCATCCGCGGGCACTTCCAGTGGGACGACGTGGGCGACTTCGCGTCGCTCGCGAAGCTCAACACCGCGGGCCGCTCCGGCGAGCTCGCGATCCTCGGCGAGAACGCCCGGGTGCTCGCCGACGCGTCGAGCGGCATCGTCGTGAGCCGCTCGAACCGGGTCATCAGCCTGATCGGCGTGCACGATATCGTCGTCGTGGACACGCCCGATGCGCTCCTCGTCACCACGAGCGAGCACGCCCAGCGGGTCAAGGCGGTCGTCGACGCCCTCAGGCTCGGCGGTTCGAGCGACGTGCTCTAGCGGGTCGCACGGGAGACGGGAGCAGCGGATGTCGGTGCGCAGGCGATTCCGGATCGGGGCCGCGCTCGTCGTGGCATCCGTGGCACTCGCGGGCTGTGCGCCCGCGCCCGAGTCCGGCGGCAGCGAGGCCGCCGCCGACGAGTGCGTGCGCATGGTGACGAACTCCGGCGGCCTCGAGGACCGCTCGTTCAACCAGTCGAGCTGGGAGGGCCTGCAGCAGGCCGAGGACGAGCTCGGCGTCGAGGCGGAGGCGATCGTCTCGACCGGGGAGACGGATCTCGCGCCGAACGTGCAGCAGGCGGTCGACTCCGGATGCGAGCTCATCGTCACGGTCGGGTACGAGCTGGCCGAGGCGACCCTGTCGCAGGCGGAGGACAACCCCGACCTCTCGTTCGCGATCGTCGACGAGACGGTCGAGGCCGACAACGTCAAGCCCGTCGTGTTCGACACGGCGCAGGCGTCGTTCCTCGCCGGGTACCTCGCGGCCGGCGTTTCGAAGACGGGCGTCGTCGCCACGTTCGGCGGCGGCAACCAGCCGCCGGTGACGCTCTTCATGGACGGGTTCGTCGACGGCGTCGCGAAGTACAACGAGATCCACGGCACGCAGGTGCGCGCGCTCGGCTGGGACAAGGCCGCAGCAGGACGGAGCGTTCACCGGCGACTTCGAGGACATCAACAAGGGCAAGGCGCTGTCCGAGGGCTTCATCGACCAGGGCGCCGACGTGATCCTGCCCGTGGCGGGCCAGGTCGGCGAGGGCGCCACCTCCGCGGCCCTGGAGCGCGGCGGCGTCTCGGTGATCTGGGTCGACAGCGACGGCTACGAGTCGCTCGCCCCCGAGTTCCGCCCGGTGCTCCTCACGAGCGTGCTGAAGAACACGCAGGACGCGATGGTCGAGATCGTCGGGCGAGGTGCAGGACGGCTCCTTCTCGAACGAGCCGTACATCGGCACCCTCGAGAACGGCGGGGTGGAGATCGCGCCGTACCACGACCTCGCCCCGCTCGTCACGCCCGAGCTCGACGGCGAGATCGAGGGGCTGCGACAGGCCATCATCGCCGGCGAGCTCGTGATCGACTCGCCGAGCGCGCCCTGAGCCGACCGCATCGCCGGGGGTCGACCCCGGGGTCGGAATGCGCCGTGGAAGGGTGTGCCACGGCCCGCATCCGTGCGGCGTCCCTCGCTCGGGGGTCGACGACGCTGCTCATATGAGCAGAATGTCGCGTCTTGATAACCATTGCATGTCACCGGCGGCTGGGCCTGAGCGCCGAGCGCAACATTCGGTAACGTGACTCCACGGGTCCCCGCGACGGTCGGGGCGCAGTCTTTGGAGGACACAGTGAAGGTCACCACCAGGAAGGCCGCACTCGGCGGCCTTGCGATGTTCGGCGCAGCCGTGCTGCTCGCCGGTTGCGGATCCGCGCCCGAGGATTCGGGCAGCACCGACGGGGGAGAGGCCTCCGACTTCCTGCCCTGCATGGTCTCCGATGCAGGCGGCTTCGACGACAAGTCCTTCAACCAGCTCGGGTTCGAGGGCCTCACCAAGGCCGCCGACGAGCTCGGCGTCGAGCCGGTCACCGTGCAGTCCGACTCCGAGACCGACTACGCGCCCAACCTGACGAACCTCGTCGACCAGGGCTGCAACCTCATCACCACCGTCGGCTTCGCCCTCGCGGCGGCGGCGGGCGAGTCGGCCGAGGCCAACCCCGACATCGAGTACGTCTCGATCGACGACACGGTCGACCTCGACTTCGACGGCACGACCGACTTCGAGAACATCAAGCCGATCGTCTTCGACACGGCCCAGGCGGCGTTCCTCGCCGGCTATGCGGCCGCGGCGTACTCGCAGACCGGCGTCGTCGGCACCTTCGGCGGCATGAACTTCCCGACGGTCTCCATCTTCATGGACGGCTTCAAGCAGGGCGTCGACTACCACAACACCGAGATGGGCACGAACGTGCAGGTCCTCGGCTGGGACGGCACCGACGGCCTCTTCACGGGTGGCTTCGAGGCGAACGACACCGCTCGCAACACCGCCCAGGGCCTCATCGACCAGAACGTCGACGTGCTCCTGCCCGTCGGCGGCCCGATCTACCAGTCGGCTGCTGCGGCCATCCGCGACTCCGGCCGTGAGATCGCCATGATCGGCGTCGACGCGGACTTCACGCAGACCGACCCGTCCGTGGCCGACCTCATGCTGACCTCGATCCTCAAGGGCATCGACGTCGGCACGTACGAGGCCGTCCTCGCAGCGGGCAACGGCGAGTTCGACAACACCCCGTTCGTCGGCACGCTCGAGAACGAGGGCGTCGGCATCGCGCCGTTCCACGACTTCGAGTCGAAGGTTCCGGCCGAGCTGCAGGGTCAGCTCGACGACCTGAAGGCCGCGATCATCGCCGGCGATGTCGAGGTCGCGTCCTACCTCGCAGAGTAAGGACCACGCACTGATCGGGGAGGTCGGCGGAAGCCGGCCTCCCCGATCCGCGTTCACCCGCTCGACAGAGCGTCTCACGCAACATCTGCGCACGCGGCCTCCGGCCGACTCCACATTCGTGCAGCATCTCCAACGGATGCGGCCACCTCACTAGGATCGGGGACATGAAGCTCGAACTTCGCGGCATCACGAAGCGATTCGGCAGCTTGGTCGCCAACGACCACATCGACCTCACCGTGGAGGCTGGAGAGATCCACGCGCTCCTCGGTGAGAACGGTGCAGGCAAGTCGACGCTCATGAACGTGCTCTACGGCCTGTACCAGGCCGACGAGGGCCAGGTGCTCCTCGACGACCAGGTGCAGCACTTCGCCGGGCCCGGGCGATGCGATGGCGGCCGGCATCGGCATGGTGCACCAGCACTTCATGCTCATCCCGGTGTTCACCGTCGCCGAGAACGTCATGCTCGGCCACGAGTCCACCCGCGCCGGCGGGCTGCTCGACCTGCCGTCGGCGCGTGCGAAGGTGCGCGAGATCTCCGAGCGCTTCGGGTTCCACGTCGACCCCGACGCGCTCGTCGACGACCTCCCCGTGGGCGTGCAGCAGCGCGTCGAGATCATCAAGGCGCTCTCCCGCGACGCGCGGGTGCTCGTGTTCGACGAGCCGACCGCGGTGCTCACCCCGCAGGAGACCGACGAGCTCATGGGCATCATGCGCCAGCTCAAGGAGACCGGCACCTCGATCGTGTTCATCACCCACAAGCTCCGCGAGGTCCGCGAGGTCGCCGACCGCATCACGGTCATCCGACTCGGCAAGGTGGTGGGCGAAGCCGCTCCGACGGCCACGAATGCCGAGCTCGCCTCGCTCATGGTCGGCCGCGCCGTCGAGCTCACCGTGCAGAAGGAGGAGCCGACGTTCGGCGACCCGGCCCTCATCGTCGAGGGCCTCACGGTGATCGACCCGATCGGCCAGCTCGTCGTGAACGACGTGAGCTTCACGGTGCGCCGAGGCGAGATCCTGGCCGTCGCGGGCGTGCAGGGCAACGGGCAGACCGAGCTCACCGAGGCGCTGCTGGGGCTCCAGCCGCGCGTGGAGGGCTCCATCAACCTCGACGGCATCGAGCTGACCTCCGCGAGCGTCCGGCGCATCCTCGATTCAGGCGTCGGCTTCGTGCCCGAGGACCGCACGGAAGACGGCCTGGTCGGCGAGTTCACGATCGCCGAGAACCTCATGCTCGACCGCAGCGGCGGAGCCCCCTTCGTGCGCGCGGGCAACATCCAGCGCGGCGCACTCGCCGACTTCGCCCGCGAGAAGGTGAAGGAGTTCGACGTCCGCACGCAGGGCATCGACTCCAAGGTCCGCCAGCTGTCGGGCGGCAACCAGCAGAAGGTGGTGCTCGCCCGCGAGCTCAGCCGCGACCTGCGACTCCTCGTCGCCGCGCAGCCGACGCGCGGCGTCGACGTGGGCTCGATCGAGTTCATCCACAAGCGCATCGTCGAGACGCGCGACGCGGGCGTACCCGTGGTCGTGGTCTCCACCGAGCTCGACGAGGTCGTCGCCCTCGCCGACCGGATCATGGTCATGTACCGCGGGCGCATCGTCGGCATCGTGCCCGGCGACACGCCCCGTGACGTGCTCGGCCTGATGATGGCCGGCGAACACCCCGCAGAAGGAGCCGCGGCATGAGCGACCCCCAGCACCCCGACGCCGCCGGCACGCCCGGCCCCGGGCGGCCCGAGCTCGACGCCGACGTCGCGATCGAGGAGCCCGGCGCCGTCTCGCCCGACGAGGAGACCGCAGCCGCCGGCGCCGGCGGACCCGGTGGAACCGCGCAGGCGGGCGCCGAGGTGCCGCCGCCGTCGCGTTGGCACACCATGCTCCACCAGATCGCGACCGGCAACGCGATCATCTCGGTGCTGGCGGTGCTGCTCGCACTGCTCGTGGGCGCCATCATGATCGCGTTCACCGACGAGCGGGTCCAGGAGGCCAGCGGGTACTTCTTCGCCCGGCCGGGCGACACGTTCCTCGCCATCTGGGAATCGGTCTCGGGCGCCTACGCGGCCCTGTTCCAGGGGTCGGTCTACAACTTCCGGCGCGACACGTTCATCGCGGGCATCCGTCCGCTCACCGAGACGCTCACGTTCGCGACGCCGCTCATCGCCGGTGGCCTCGGCGTCGCCCTCGCGTTCCGCGTCGGCATGTTCAACATCGGTGGTCGCGGCCAGATGCTCATCGCGGCATCCGTCGCCGGGTGGATCGGGTTCGGCTTCGACCTGCCCTGGGGCCTGCACATGCTGGTCGCCCTCGTCGGCGGCCTCGTCGGCGGCGCGCTGTGGGCCGGCATCGCCGGACTCCTGAAGGCCCGAACGGGCGCGCACGAGGTGATCGTGACGATCATGCTCAACTACGTCGCGTTCTACCTCGTCTCCTGGTTGCTGCGCACGCCCGGGCTGCTGCAGGCGCCGGGTTCGTCGAACCCGAAGACCCCGGCGATGAAGGAATCGGCGATCTTCCCGTCGCTCCTCGGACCGCAGTTCAACCTGCACCTCGGCTTCATCCTGGTGATCCTCGCCACCGTGGTGGTCTGGTGGATCCTCAGCCGGTCGAGCCTCGGCTTCCGGTTCCGCGCCGTGGGCGAGAACCCGAACGCCGCACGGGTCGCGGGCATCAACGTCCGGAACATGTACGTCTACGCGATGCTCATCTCGGGTGCGCTGCTCGGCCTCGCGGGCGTGAGCCAGGTGCTCGGCACGGTGACCACCGGGTTCACCGCGGGCATCGACGCGGGCATCGGATTCGACGCGATCACCGTCGCCCTGCTCGGCCGGTCGACCCCGTGGGGCACCTTCATCGCGGGCCTGCTGTTCGGCGCCTTCAAGGCCGGCGGCTTCTCGATGCAGGCCGCCGAGGGCGTGCCGATCGAGATCGTGCTCGTCGTGCAGTCCCTCATCGTGCTCTTCATCGCGGCGCCGCCGCTCGTGCGCACGATCTTCCGCCTGCCCGACCCGGCATCGCGTCGCAGGCCCGTTCCGAACGTCTCCCAGGAGGTGAAGGTCAAGTGAGCGCCACCGTGCAGCAACCCGCTCCCTCGCCGGAGATCGTGACCCTCGACACGACCGTCGTCACGAGCTGGAAGGCGCCGATCGCGTTCGCGATCTTCACCCTCCTCGCCCTCGCGCTCGCGGTCTTCGCGCCGCAGGACGGCGAGACGACCTTCCGCCTGTCCACCCAGTCCGACCTGATCCAGCTGTCCGAGATCACGGTGCCGACCATGCCGGCGCTCTGGACCACGATCGTGCTCCTCGCGATCGCGACCGCCTACTCCGCCGTGCTCGTGTCATCGAAGCGCCGCGTGCCGCTCTGGCTGATCGTGGTGTTCGCGATCCTGTTCATGTTCGGGTTCCTCACGTGGGCCGCGTCCGGCGCGGCGATCCCCGTGATCGGCCTGCTGTTCGGATCGCTCAGCCTCGCGGTGCCGCTGATCTACGGCTCCCTGGCCGGTGTCATCGGCGAGCGCGTCGGCGTCATCAACATCGCGATCGAGGGCCAGCTGCTGGCCGGCGCCTTCACGGCCGCGGTCGTCGCATCGCTCACCCGCCAGCCGCTCCTCGGCCTGCTCGCCGCGATGGTCGCGGGCATGCTGGTCGGCATGGTCCTCGCCGTGTTCTCGATCAAGTACTTCGTCGACCAGGTCATCGTCGGTGTCGTGCTGAACGTGCTCGTCATCGGCCTCACGAGCTTCTTCTACTCGCAGTTGCTCGCGCCGAACGCCTCGCTGCTGAACACGCCCCCGCGCTTCGAGCGGCTGCCGATCCCGGTGCTCAGCGAGATCCCGATCATCGGCCCGGTGCTGTTCCGGCAGACCCTCGTCGTCTACCTCATGTACGTCGCCGTGGCGCTGGTCTACGTGGGCCTCTTCCACACCAAGTGGGGCCTCAGGCTCCGCGCGGTCGGCGAGCACCCGCAGGCGGCCGACACCGTGGGCATCAAGGTCAACCGCACCCGGTTCTGGAACGTCGCGCTCGCCGGCGCGATCGCCGGCCTCGGCGGCACGTTCTTCACCATCGGCTCGGGCATCGCCTTCAACAAGGAGATGACCGCGGGCGCGGGCTTCATCGCGCTCGCCGCCGTGATCTTCGGCCAGTGGGACCCGATCAAGGCGACGCTCGCGGCGCTGCTGTTCGGCTTCGCGTCGAACCTGCAGAACACGCTGTCGGTCATCGGCTCGCCCGTGCCGAGCGAGTTCATGCTGATGCTGCCGTACGTCGTGACGATCTTCGCCGTGGCCGGCCTCGTCGGCAAGGTCCGCGGCCCAGCCGCGGCCGGCAAGCCGTACATCAAGTCCTGAGCGGATGCCGCCGCCGGCGGCGGCATCCGTCACCATCGAATGGCCCATCCTGAACGGGGGAGCACCATGACCGCAACGGATGCGATCGACTGGGAGTCGCTGCGCGAGCGCGCGCGCGAAGCCATGGCGAAGGCGTACGTGCCCTACTCCGAGTTCCCGGTCGGCGCCGCCGCGATCGTCGACGACGGCCGGGTCGTGAGCGGATGCAACGTGGAGAACGCGTCGTACGGCGTCACGCTCTGCGCCGAGTGCTCGCTCGTCTCGGCGCTCGTGATGTCGGGCGGCGGCAAGCTCGTCGCGTTCACGTGCGTCGACGGCCACGGCGCCACGCTGATGCCGTGCGGCCGCTGCCGCCAGCTGCTGTACGAGCACTCCGCCGAGGGGATGCTGCTCGAGACCGTGTCGGGCATCAAGACCATCGACGAGGTGCTGCCCGACGCGTTCGGACCGCGGCAGCTCGCCGAGTTCAGGGGAGCGCGCGCATGAGCGCCGTGGAGGCGTTCGACGCCGTCGACCTGATCCGCGCCAAGCGCGACGGCCACGAGCTCGACACGGCCGAGATCGACTGGCTCATCGACGCGTACACCCGCGGCTACGTCGCCGACGAGCAGATGTCGGCGATGACGATGGCGATCTTCCTCAACGGCATGAGCCGCCGCGAGATCCGCGACATGACGATGGCGATGATCGCGTCGGGCGAGCGCATGGACTTCTCGGGGCTCGGCAAGCCGACCAGCGACAAGCACTCCACCGGCGGCGTCGGCGACAAGATCACGCTGCCGCTCATGCCGCTCGTCGCCACCTTCGGCGTCGCCGTGCCGCAGCTGTCCGGCCGCGGCCTCGGCCACACCGGCGGCACGCTCGACAAGCTCGAGTCGATCCCCGGATGGCGCGCCGACCTCACGAACGAGGAGATGTTCGCGCAGCTCCGCGACGTGGGCGGCGTGATCTGCGCCGCCGGATCCGGGCTCGCGCCGGCCGACAAGAAGCTCTACGCGCTGCGCGACATCACGGGCACGGTCGAGGCGATCCCGCTCATCGCGTCCTCGATCATGTCGAAGAAGATCGCGGAGGGCACGGGCGCGCTCGTGCTCGACGTGAAGTTCGGCTCCGGTGCGTTCCTGCAGGACATCGAGCGCTCCCGAGAGCTCGCCCGCACGATGGTGGAGCTCGGCGAGGATGCCGGCGTGGCGACCTCGGCGCTCATCACGAACATGAACGTGCCGCTCGGGCTCACCATCGGCAACGCGAACGAGGTCCGCGAATCGGTCGACGTGCTCGCGGGCGGCGGCCCGGCCGATGTGCGCGAGCTCACGGTGGCGCTGGCCCGTGAGATGCTCACCCTCGCCGGCGTGCAGGATGCCGACGTGGAGGCGGCGCTCGACGACGGCCGCGCCATGGACACGTGGCGCCGCGCCATCCGCGCCCAGGGCGGCGACCCCGACGCGGCACTGCCCGTCGCGCGCGAGCAGCATGTCGTCACCGCCGACCGCGACGGCGTGCTCGTGGCGCAGGAGGCACTGCCGTTCGGCATCGCCGCGTGGCGGCTCGGTGCCGGCCGCGCGCGCAAGGAGGACCCGGTGCACCACGCCGCGGGCATCGAGCTCCACGCCAAGCCGGGCGACGTCGTGCGCGCCGGAGCGCCGTTGTTCACGCTGCACGCCGACGAGCCGGCGCGGTTCGCCCGTGCGCTCGAGGCGGTCGAGGGCGCGTACCGCGTCGGCGACCCGGGCGACGCGATCGAGGACGGCGGCGCGCTCATCGCCGACCGCATCGGTCGCGAGTAGCCGCACCGGGGAGCGCGGGCATAGCGGAATCCGACGCGATCCGCGCGCGGATGCGACCCGCACGAGCTTCGAGATTGCCGAGACTTCGCGACGGACGCGCCGCTATCGTTGTCACGTGAACACGATTCCGGAGTACCGCCTCGAGGGCGACGGCACCAGCATCCAGGGCCTGCCGAAGATCTCGCTGCACGACCACCTCGACGGCGGGCTGCGCCCGCAGACCCTCCTCGAACTCGCCGACGAGATCGGGGTCGAGGTGCCGGCGACCGACGCCGAGGCGCTCGGCGCGTGGTTCACCGAGCAGTCGAACTCCGGCTCGCTCGTCGAGTACCTCAAGACCTTCGACCTCACCACCGCGGTCATGCAGACCCGCGCCGGCCTCCAGCGCGTGGCCCGCGAGTTCGTGCAGGACCTCGCGGCCGACGGGGTCGTCTACGGCGAGATCCGGTGGGCGCCCGAGCAGCACCTCACCCGCGGGCTCAGCCTCGACGAGGCCGTCGAGGCGGTGCAGGCGGGCATCGAGGAGGGCATCGACGACGTGCGGCACCAGGGGCGGAGCATCCGTGCGGGGCAGCTCGTCACCGCGATGCGGCACGCCGATCGCGGACTCGAGATCGCCGAGCTCGCCGTGCGGCACCGCGACCGCGGGGTCGTCGGCTTCGACATCGCCGGCGCCGAGGCCGGGTTCCTCCCGAGCCGCCACCGCACCGCGTTCGACTTCCTCGCCTCGCAGTTCTTCCCGGTGACCGTGCACGCCGGCGAGGCCGACGGACTCGACTCGATCCGCAGCGCCCTCTTCGACGGGCGCGCCCTCCGCCTCGGCCATGGCGTGCGCATCGCCGAGGACCTGACGATCGAGCGACAGGACGACGAGAACACCTACGTGTCGCTCGGCCCGATCGCCCAGTGGGTGCGCGACCGTGAGATCGCCCTCGAGACCAGCCCGTCGTCCAACCTGCAGACCGGCGCGATCGCGGCGTGGGGCGACGAGCTCGTCGACCACCCGTTCGACCTGCTCTACCAGCTCGGCTTCCGGGTCACGGTCAACACCGACAACCGGCTCCAGAGCGGCACGTCGCTGACGCGCGAGCTCTCGCTCCTCAGCGACGCCTTCGGCTACGACCTCGACGACTTCGAGACCTTCCAGCTGAACGCCGCGGCATCCGCATTCCTCCCCCTCGACGACCGCGAGGAGCTCGCCGAGCTCATCCAGGACGGCTTCGACGAAGCCTGACGGGCGCCGCGAGGCCCACGAGACCCGACGCGCCCCCGAACGGACCCCCATGACGACGATCCCGCCGCTTCCCGATACCGCCGTGGTCCTCGGCGCGCGCGCCGACGACTGGCGCGCCGCCGTGCGTGAGGCCGGTCGCGCCCTGACCCGCTCAGGCGCGACCCGCTCGGAGTACGCCGACCGCATGATCGCGGTCATCGAGGAGTTCGGCGCCTACGTCGTGATCGCCCCCGGCCTCGCGCTCGCGCACGCGCGTCCCGGCCCCGACGTGCGCCGCGAGGGCCTCTCGGTCGTGACGCTCGCCAAGGCGGTGCCGTTCGGCCACCCGCACAACGATCCGGTGCGCGTCGTCGTGGGGCTCGCCGTCTCGAACGCCGAGGAGCATGTCGCCTCGGTGGCGAAGCTCGCGAACGCCTTCAACGACAGTGGCATCGTCGGCCGCATCGCGCGGGCGACGTCGGCCGACGAGGTGCGCGGACTGCTCGGCATGGACGCCGACGCCGACGCGAGCCGGCGGGGCGGGCGTCGCGTGAGGATCGTGGCCGTGTGCGGCGCGGGCGTCGGCACGTCGGCGATCCTCAAGGTGAACGCCGAGCGTGCGCTCGACCGCCTCGGGCTGTCGGCGGACGTGAGCGCGAGCGATCTCGCGAGCATCGCGGACGCCGCTGCCGACGCCCAGGTCATCCTCACGTCGACCGAGCTCGCCGGTGCCGTGCGCGCCGCGATCGGACGCAACTTCGCCGAGGTCATCGAGGTCGTGAACTACTTCGACGTCGAGGAGATCGGCGAGAAGCTCGAGGCCTCGCTCGGCTGACCCGGGCGCACCGCCTCAGGCGGTGAGCTCCCGCATGCCCGCTTCGAGTGCGGCGACGGCGTCGGATGCCGCGGCCCGGCGCTCCGCGACGGTGCCCTCCGCGCCGACCGCGTCGATGTAGACCTTGAGCTTCGGCTCGGTGCCGCTCGGCCGCACCATGACCCGACCGCCGCCCTCCAGCAGGATCCGCAGCACGTCGGACGGCGGAAGCGCGCCGAATCCGTCGGCGAGGTCCTCGATGCGCTCGACCCGGATGCCGCCGACCGAGGCGGGGGGTTCGGCGCGCAGTCGCGCCATGATCTCGCCGATGCGCGAGAGGTCGGTGACGCGCAGCGAGATCTGCGACGAGGCGTAGCAGCCGAACCGCTCGACGAACTCGTCGAGGTGGTCGGAGATCGTCCTGCCGGCGGCCTTCAGCTCCGCCGCGAGCGAGAGGAACGCGACCGCGGCCGAGATGCCGTCCTTGTCGCGCACGGTCCCGGGATTCACGAGGTAGCCGAGCGCCTCCTCGAAGCCGAACACGAGTCCGGTCGCACGGGAGATCCACTTGAAGCCCGTGAGCGTGGCCTCGAAGTCGAGGTCGTAGGCGCGGGCGACCGCCTCGAGCCCGGGGGAGGAGACGATCGAGCACGCCAGCGTGCCGTCGGGCCCGGAATCGCCCGAGGCGGCGGCGGTGGCGCGCCGCGCGGCCTGCCAGCCCAGCAGGAGCCCCACCTCGTTGCCGGTGAGGCGACGGTACCCGTCGGTCGCCGCCGCATCGGGGACGGCGATCGCGAGGCGGTCGGCATCGGGGTCGTTGGCGATGATCAGCTCGGCGTCGACCTCGCGCGCGCGCGCGAAGCTCAGGTCCATCGCGCCGGGCTCCTCGGGGTTCGGGAACGCGACCGTGGGGAACGCGGGGTCGGGCGAGATCTGCGCCGCGACGAGCGCGGGCGCATCGAACCCCGCCGCGGCGAGCACCCGCGCGGCGGTCTCCCAGCCGACGCCGTGCATCGCCGTGTACACGACGCGGGGCTGCGCGGCTGGGGCGTCGGCGACGAGCGCGGTCTGGCGGATGTACTCGTCGACGACCGATTCGGGCGCGGTCTCGAAGTCGCCGCGCGGCAGCTCGGGCACGGTCGTCGATCCGGCGACGCGGAGGATCGCGGCGGCGATCTCGGCGTCGGCCGGGGCGACGATCTGCGAGCCGTGGTCGTCGCCGCCGAGGTACACCTTGTAGCCGTTGTCGTTCGGCGGGTTGTGCGAGGCGGTCACCATGACGCCCGCCGACATGTCGAGATGCCGCACGGCGAACGCGAGGACCGGCGTCGGCAGGAGCTGCGGCAGCAGCACGGCGCGCACGCCGGCCCCCGCCATGACCTCGGCGGAGTCCCGCGCGAACACGGCCGAGTTCTTGCGGCCGTCGTAGCCGATCACGACCGACGGCGTCTCGCCGGGGCGTGCCCGCTCGAGGAGGTAGGCGGCGAGTCCCGCGGCGGCCTGCGCCACGAGCACCCGGTTCATGCGGTTGGGGCCGGCCGCGATCTCGCCGCGGAGCCCGGCGGTGCCGAAGGCCAGGCGCGTGTCGAAGCGGTCGGCGAGCTCGGCGGATGCCGCGGCGTCGCCCGCGCGCGCACCCTCCACGAGCGCCGACAGCTCGGCGCGCGTCTCGGGGTCGGGGTCCTGCGCGATCCAGGACTCGGCGAGGGCCAGACGCTCGGCGTCGGCGGCGTTCGTCTGCGACATCCGGTGCCCCCTAGAGCTCGGCGACGATCTTCGCGAGCAGGCTCGAGATCACGGGCTCCGCCTCCCGGCCGGCCTCGATGACCTCCTCGTGGCTGAGGGGCGTCTGCTGGATGCCGGCGGCGAGGTTCGTGATGAGCGACATCCCGAGGATCTCCATGCCCGCCTGGCGGGCGGCGATGGCCTCGAGCGCCGTGGACATGCCGACGATGTGGCCGCCGATGGCCTTCGCCATCTGCACCTCGGCGGGCGTCTCGTAGTGCGGTCCGCGGAACTGGCAGTAGACGCCCTCGTCGAGCGACGGGTCGATCGACCGTGCGAGGTCTCGGAGCCGCCGCGAGTACAGGTCGGTGAGGTCGACGAACGTCGCACCCTCGAGCGGCGAGTCGACGGTGAGGTTGATGTGGTCGCTGATGAGCACGGGCGTGCCGGGCGTCCAGCTCTCCCTGATGCCGCCCGCGCCGTTGGTGAGGATCATCGTCGAGGCGCCGGCGGCGGCGGCGGTGCGCACCGAGTGCACGACCCGGCGCACGCCGTGGCCCTCGTAGTAGTGGGTGCGGGCGCCGATCACGAGCGCGCGCTTGCCGCTCGGCAGCGCCACGGAGCGGAGCGTGCCGACGTGGCCCTCGAGCGCGGGCTTCGAGAAGCCGGGCACCTCGGTGGCCGCGATCGAGTGCGTGGTCTCGCCGATGAGGTCGGCTGCGCGGCCCCAGCCGCTGCCGAGCGTGAGGGCGACGTCGTGTCGCTCGACCCCGGTGAGTTCGGCGATCCTCGCGGCGGCATCGGCGGCGATGGCGAAGGGATCGGCGTTCGGGTCGTCGAGCGGGTTGGAATCGTGCATCCCACCACTCTAATGAGCGGGCGGATGCCGCCGCAGGCCCGTGCTCGTTTGCTGGCCCGCCGCGCGGATACGACAGAATGTGAGCATGGCCTACGAGTTCGAGCGCACGCAACGGATCGCCGTCCTCGGAGGAGGACCCGGTGGCTACGAGGCGGCCCTCGCCGGCGCCAGGCTCGGTGCGGAGGTCACCCTCGTCGAGCGCGCCGGTGTCGGCGGCTCGGCCGTGCTCACCGACGTGGTGCCCTCGAAGTCGCTCATCGCGACCGCGGAGGCGTCGAACGCGGTGAAGGAGGCGGCCGACCTCGGGGTGCAGTTCTACGCGAAGGGCCAGTCCGACAAGGCCGTGAAGCCGAGCGTGGCGATCAACCTCGCCGCGGTCAACAAGCGGCTCCTCGGCCTCGCGGCGCAGCAGTCCGAGGACATGCGCACGAACCTCCTCGACGCCGGCGTGAACCTCGTGCAGGGCGAGGGCCGGCTCGACGGCTCCAACGCCATCATCGTCGCGACCGCGAAGGGCGGCACCGACTTCGACCGCATCGAGGCCGACACGCTCGTGATCTCGGTCGGCGCGACGCCGCGCGTGCTCCCCACCGCGGTGCCCGACGGCGAGCGGATCCTCACCTGGACCCAGCTGTACGACCTGCCCCAGATCCCCGAGCACCTCATCGTCGTCGGCTCCGGCGTCACCGGCGCGGAGTTCGCGTCCGCGTACCGCGCCCTCGGGGCGAAGGTGACGCTCATCTCGAGCCGCGACCAGGTGCTGCCCGGCGAGGACGCGGACGCGGCATCCGTGATCGAGAAGGTCTTCAAGCGCAACGGCATGAAGGTCCTGAACAAGTCGCGTGCGGAGTCCGTCGTCCGCGACGGCGACTCGGTGGTCGCCACGCTCACCGACGGCCGCGAGGTGCGCGGCAGCCACTGCCTCATGGCCGTCGGCTCCGTGCCGAACACCGCCGGCATCGGCCTCGAGGAGGCGGGCGTCCAGCTCTCGGAGAGCGGCCACATCCGCGTCAACCGCGTCGCGCGCACGTCGATGCCGAACATCTACGCGGCCGGCGACTGCACCACGTTCCTGCCGCTCGCGTCGGTCGCGTCGATGCAGGGCCGCACCGCCGTGTTCCACGCGATGGGCGACATCGTCGACCCGCCCGAGGAGCGCAACATCACCTCGAACATCTTCACCCAGCCCGAGATCGCCACGGTCGGCTGGACGCAGAAGGACATCGAGGAGGGCGTCGTGCCCGGCGTGGTCTACAAGCTGCCGCTCGCCTCGAACCCGCGAGCCAAGATGATGGGCATCCGCGACGGCTTCGTGAAGCTCTTCGCCTCGAGCGGTTCCGGCGCCATCATCGGCGGCGTCATCGTCGCGCCGAAGGCGTCGGAGCTCATCCTCCCGCTCGCGCTCGCGGTCGAGCACCGGCTCACCGTCGACCAGTTCGCCGAGGCGTTCCCGATCTACCCGTCGCTGACCGGTTCGCTGACGGATGCCGCGAGGGCCATGCACGTCGTACGCTGAGACGACGCGGCGCTGCGGGGGCAGCGCGCCGAGCCTTGGGGGGAACGCATGAGCTGGCGAGTGAAATCCGTCGAGGCGTCGATGGCGGATGCCGCCGACGAGGAACGCAGCCTGAGGCGATCGCTCGGCACGTGGGACCTCGCGCTCATGGGCATCGCCGTCGCGGTCGGCGCGGGCATCTTCTCGGTCGGCGCGCAGGCGGCGGCCAACTTCGCCGGGCCCAGCGTGACGATCTCGTTCATCCTCGCCGCGATCACGTGCGGGCTCGCGATCATGTGCTACGCCGAGTTCGCGTCGACGGTGCCGGTCGCCGGCAGCGCGTACACCTTCACGTACGCGACCATGGGCGAGCTCCTCGCCTGGATCATCGGCTGGGACCTCATCCTCGAGATGTTCACCGGCGCGGCCGTGATCGCGAAGTACTGGGGCGTCTACCTCGGCGAGGCGCTCCTCGCCGTCGGCATCCCGTTCCCCGCGACCGTCGAGATCGCCGGACTCCAGGTGAGCTGGCCCTCGTTCCTGATCGTCGCGGTCTTCACCGCCCTGCTCGTCGCCGGCACGAAGCTCACCGCGCGCGTGGGCTCGGTCTTCACGATCATCAAGGTCGCGATCGTGCTGTTCGTGATCGTCGTGGGCTTCTTCTTCATCAACGCGGCGAACTACGTGCCGTTCATCCCCGAGTCCGTGCCCACCGAGGGCGGCTCGGCCGACGTCTGGGCGCAGTCCCTCTTCTCGTGGGCGACGGGTGCCGCGCCCGCGCAGTACGGCATCTTCGGCCTGCTCTCCGCGGCGTCGCTCGTGTTCTTCGCGTTCATCGGGTTCGACGTCGTCGCCACGAGCGCGGAGGAGGTGCGCGAGCCGCAGAAGCGCCTGCCGCGCGGCATCTTCCTCGGGCTCGCGATCGTGACCGCGCTCTACGTGCTCGTCTCGATCGTGATGACGGGCATGGTGTCGTACACGGAGCTCGCGGCGGAGGAGACACCGTCGCTGGCCACGGCGTTCCGCCTCGTCGGCCAGGACTGGGCGTCCGCGGTGATCTCGTTCGGGGCGCTCGTCGGGACTCACGACGGTCATCATGGTGCTGCTGCTCGGGCTCTCCCGGATCGTCTTCGCCCTGAGCCGCGACGGGCTGCTGCCCCGCTGGCTGTCGAAGACCACCGAGCACACGAAGACGCCGGCGCGCATCCAGATCATCGGCGGCAGCGTCGTCGCCGTCGTCGCCGCGTTCACCGACGTGGGGCTGCTCGAGGAGATGATCAACATCGGCACGCTCTCGGCCTTCGTGCTCGTGAGCCTCGGCATCGTCGTGCTGCGCCGCACCCGGCCCGACCTGCCGCGCGGGTTCCGCGTGCCGTGGTCGCCCGTGCTGCCGATCCTGTCGGCGGTGCTGTGCTTCTGGCTCATGCTGAACCTCACGACGCTCACCTGGGTGCGCTTCCTCGTCTGGCTCGCGATCGGCGTCGTGATCTACCTGCTGTACGGTCGGCGTCGCTCGCGACTCGTGGGGGAGCAGGTCAGCGAGGTGGAGCTGCCGACACCGCAGGGTGCGCCGCCGCCGGCCTGAGGCGTCACGCGTCCTTGATGGCGAGGAGCAGGTGGCCGCTCGAGACGGTGGCGCCGGCCTCCGCGTTCACGAGGCCGATGACGCCGTCCTTGTGCGCGACGATCGGCTGCTCCATCTTCATGGCCTCGAGCACGAGCACGAGGTCGCCCTTGACGACCTTGTCGCCCTCGGCGACGGCGACCTTCACGACCGTCGCCTGCATCGGCGCCTTCACGGCGTCGCCGGTGGCGGTGGCGACCGAGTGGCCGGCGGTGCGCCGGCGCGGCGCGGGGCCCGAGGTGGCCGATGCCGGTGGCGGATGCCCCGCCGACGAGCTTCTTCGGCAGGGTCACCTCGACGCGGCGGCCCGCGACCTCGACGACCAGGCTCGCGCGCGCAGCGGGGCCGCTCGTCTCGGCGAGCTCGCCCGACCACGGTTCGAGCTGGTTGTCGTACTCGGTCTCGATCCAGCGCGTGTACACCGAGAAGGGCTCGCCGTTCTCGGGGGCGAATGCGGGGTTGCGCACGATGTCGCGGTGGAACGGCAGCACGGTGGGCAGCCCGGCGACGTCGAACTCGTCGAGGGCGCGGCGGGCGCGCTCGAGGGCGTCCGTGCGCGAGGAGCCGGTCACGATGAGCTTGGCGAGCAGCGAGTCGAACGCGCCCGAGATCTCGTCGCCGGTGGTCACGCCCGAGTCGACGCGGACGCCGGGACCGCCGGGGAAGCGCAGCACGTGCACGGGGCCGGGCGAGGGCAGGAAGTTGCGGCCGGGGTCCTCGCCGTTGATGCGGAACTCGATGGAGTGCCCGTTGGCGACGGGGTCGGGGTAGTCGAGCGCGCCGCCCTCGGCGAGCCGGAACTGCTCGCGCACGAGGTCGATCCCGGTGATCTCCTCGGAGACGGGGTGCTCGACCTGCAGGCGGGTGTTCACCTCGAGGAAGGAGACGGTCCCGTCCTGGCCGATGAGGAACTCGCAGGTGCCGGCGCCGACGTAGCCGACCTCCTTGAGGATCGCCTTCGACGCCTCGTAGAGCGCGCGGTTCTGCTCCTCGGTGAGGAACGGCGCCGGCGCCTCCTCGACGAGCTTCTGGTGGCGGCGCTGCAGCGAGCAGTCGCGGGTCGACACGACCACGACGTTGCCGTGCCGGTCGGCGAGGCACTGCGTCTCGACGTGGCGGGGCTTGTCGAGGTACTTCTCGACGAAGCACTCGCCACGGCCGAACGCCGCGACCGCCTCGCGGGTGGCCGAATCGAAGAGCTCGGGCACCTCCTCGCGCGTGCGGGCGACCTTGAGGCCGCGGCCGCCGCCGCCGAAGGCGGCCTTGATGGCCACGGGCAGGCCGTGCACGTCGACGAACTCGAGCACCTCCGAGGCATCCGCCACCGGGTTCAGCGTGCCGGGTGCGAGCGGAGCGCCCACCTTCTCGGCGACGTGCCGGGCCGACACCTTGTCGCCGAGGCGCTCGATGGCCTCGGGCGAGGGGCCGATCCAGGTGAGGCCGGCGTCGATCACGGCGCGGGCGAAGTCGGGATTCTCGGCGAGGAAGCCGTAGCCGGGGTGCACGGCGTCGGCGCCCGAGCGGCGGGCGACCGAGAGGAGCTTGTCGATCACGAGGTAGGTCTCGGCGCTCGTGGTGCCGTCGAGCGCGTACGCCTCGTCGGCGAGCTTGGCGTGACGTGCGTCGCGGTCCTGGTCGGCGTAGACGGCGACCGAGCCGATGCCGGCGTCGCGGGCGGCGCGGATGACGCGGACGGCGATCTCTCCACGGTTGGCGATGAGGACCTTGGTGATGCGCGGCATAATCCTCAAGCCTATTGGGCCGCCGGGGCTCGCCTTTGGGTCGCTTCCACAAAAAAGCCCGGCGACCCTTGCGGGCGTCGACAATGGCCACGGCGTGCAGCGGTCGCCGCCTCCGCTCCCGGCGGCCGGTCCGCCGCCGTGGGGCACCTCACGTCAGCGCCGGTTCCAGAGCGACGGCCAGTCGACGCCGAGCTCCCGGACGAGGTCGCGCAGCGTCGAGAGCGAGAGGCCGACCACGGTCGACGGGTCGCCCTCCACGCGCCGGATGAAGGGCCCGCCGAGGCTGTCGATCGTGAACGCGCCCGCCACGAGGAGCGGCTCGCCGGTGGCGATGTAGGCGTCGATCTCGGCGTCGTCGAGCGCCGCGAAGCGCACGGTCGCGACATCCGCGCGCCCGACCGCGCCCCGCACGGCTCCGCCGCGGTGGTCGATGAGCCAGTGGCCCGACCAGAGGTCGCCGTGGCCGCCGTTCTGCCCGAGCCAGCGCCGCCGTGCGACGTCGGGCCGGTGCGGCTTGCCGTGGATCGCGCCGCCCGTGAGGAACGCGGAGTCGCCGCCGAGGATGAGGCCGTCGATCGCCTCGCCCTCATGCGTGCGCCCGACGATCGCCTCGGCCTTGGCCTGCGCGAGCAGCTGCACCAGGTCGGATGCCTCGAGTGGGCCGGATTCCGCCTCCACGGCCGCCACGACGGCCTCCTCGTCGACGCCCGGTGCGATGGCGATCGGCTCGATCCCGGCGGCGCGGAGGGTCTGCAGCCGGGCGGGCGACGTGGAGGCGAGGTACAGGCGCATGTCCCCATCCTGCCGGTCCGCGCTCGCGCTGTGGAATGCTCGGAGCATGGCCGAGACCCCGTCGCCCCCGTCGCCAGAGCCCCCGTGGCGGTGGGCGGCGTCGCCCCACGCGCCCCGCGCCGCCCGCCCCCGACCTCGACGGTCCCGTCGTCGAGCTCGACGTCGAGCGCGTCGCCCACGGCGGCGTCTTCGTGGCGCACCACGAGGGGCGGGTCGTGTTCGTGCCGGACGCGATCCCGGGCGAGCGCGTGTCGGCGCGCATCACCGATCGGCGGCACGACCGGTTCTGGCGGGCCGAGACGCTCGCCGTGCTTCGCGCCTCGCCGGATCGGCAGGAGCACGTGTGGGCGGAGGCCTCCGTCGAACGGGCGCCGGGGAACCGCGCCGGCGGTGCCGAGTTCGGCCACATCCGGATGGAGCGGCAGCGGGCGCTGAAGGCGGAGGTGCTGCGCGACGCGCTCTCGCGCATGGGCGGCGTCGACCTCGACGTGGAGGTCCGCCCGGTCGACCCGGCGCTCGCTCCCGGCGTCGCTCCCGACGGCACCGGGTGGCGCACCCGCGTGCGGCTCCAGGTCGCCGCCGACGGCGCCGTCGGCCCGTACGCGGCGCGGAGCCACACGGTCGTGCCCGTGGCATCCGTCCCCCTCGCCGTGCCCGAGCTCGCAGCCCTGGCGCCCCTCGACGCGCGTGTTCCCCGGGGCACGCGCCGTCGACCTCGTCGCCCCGAGCCTGGGGGAGCCGGCGATCGTGGTGGTCGACGGCGAGCGGATGCCGCCCGGCCCGCGCCCGACCATCGAGGAGCGCGTCGGCGACCGCACGTTCCGGCTCGACCGCGACGGATTCTGGCAGGTGCACCGCGGCGCGGCCGCGACGCTCTCCCGTGCCGTGCAGGACCTGGTCGACGGCGACCTGTTCGACCCCGGGGCCGCCAACCTCGACCTCTACGGCGGGGTCGGCCTGCTGGCCGCGGCGGTCGGCGACCGCTTCGGCGACGCCGTGCGCATCACGACGGTCGAGTCCGATGCGCGGGCCACCGAGCACGCGGGCGCCAACCTCGCCGACTGGGTGGGCGCTCGAGCCGTGACGGCACGGGTCGACCGGTTCCTCGACGAGCTGGCCGAGGGTTCGACCGCGGCCGAGCGGGCACGACTGCACGACGCCACGGTGGTGCTCGATCCGCCGCGATCCGGCGCAGGGCGGCAGGTCGTCGATCGGCTCGCCGAACTGCGGCCGCGCCAGCTCGTGTACGTCGCCTGCGACCCGGTCGCGCTCGCCCGCGACGTCGGACTCCTGCGCGAACGCGGATACGAGCTCGCCGACCTCGCCGCGTTCGACCTGTTCCCGAACACGCATCACGTCGAGGCCGTGGCGAGGCTGACCGCTATCGTGTGACTGGAAGGGGGACGCCCGTGTCGGAGGCAGCAGCAGCAGGAGCGGCGACCGTCGCGATCGTGGACGACCACGAGGCGGTGCGGCTCGGCCTGCGTGCCGCGTGTCGTGATGCCGGGTACGAGGTGGTCGCCGAGACCTCGAACGTGCCCGAGCTCCTCCGTCGCGCTCGGCGGGTCGTCGTGCGACGTGGTGGTGCTCGACCTGTCGCTCGGCGACGGGTCGAGCGTGACCGAGAACGTGCGGGCCGTGCTCGACACGGGCAGCGCCGTGCTGGTGCACAGCATCGCCGACCGCGTCGCCGCCGTGCGCGAGGCGCTCGCCGCCGGCGCCGCGGGCGTCATCCCCAAGGCGTCGCCGATGTCGTCCGTGATCGGCGCCATCGCCACCGTCGCGAAGGGCGAGGTGCTCAACAACGTCGAGTGGGCGAGCGCGATCGAGGCCGACCGCGACTTCGCGAAGGCGCAGCTCGGACGGCGCGAGCGCGACGTGCTGCACCTCTACGCGTCGGGCCTGCCGCTGAAGCTCGTGGCGATGCAGCTCGGCATCGCGCACTCCACCGCACGCGAGTACCTCGACCGCATCCGCGCGAAGTACGTCGAGGTCGGCCGACCCGCGCCGACGAAGGTCGACCTCCTGCGGCGAGCCGTGGAAGACGGCATCCTGCCCGGCCTCGACGGCGAAGGCGGGGATGCCCGCCGCTGAATGGCGGGTCGCGCGGCTCGCGACGCGTCGCCGGGCCGCCGTCACGCGTGCCCAGGTCGAGACCGTCTCCGGCCGGGCGCTCGGCCTGTTCGGGCTCGTGTTCGGCGCGCAGACGCTGCCGCTCGCGCTGGCGCAGTCCTCGGCGCTCGTCGAGGGGGCGGGGCCGGCCCTGATGGCCGTGCTCTACGGCGCCATGGCGGCCCTCGCCGTCGCCTCGATCGCCAAGGTCGCCGTGCGCGTCGCGGCCCTCGCGTTCGCGGTGCTCTACGCGTTCGCCCTCGTGGCGTGGCCGTTCATCGTCGCGGACCCCGCGGCGATGGAGGGCGAGACGCCGTGGCTCTACTACATCTGCACCGTCGCGACCACTGCGGCGGTCGTCGCCCTGTCCGACGCCGATCGCCGCGGGGTACACGATCGTCGTACCGGCCATCTACGGCGTCATCCGGCTGCTGCCCGCCGGCGGCGGCGTCGCCGCCCCTCGCTCGCCGTGCTCGACGCGATGTACGCCGTCATCCTCGGCAGCGTGGTGCTGATCATCGTCACGATGCTGCGGCAGGCCGCCGAGGCCGTGGACAGCGCGCAGGAGGCCGCGCTCCAGCGCTACGACGTCGCCGCCCGCCAGCACGCGACCGAGAACGAGCGCGTCAAGGTCGACGCCCTGGTGCACGACAGCGTGCTGACGACCCTGCTCTCGGCGGCGGCCGCCGACTCGCCCGAGGAGCAGGCGCTCGCCGCGCGCATGGCCCGCGACGCCGTGAAGCGGCTCGACGAGGCCGCTGCCGAGGGTCCGGGAGCGCTCGACACGGTCGGCCTCCCGGTGCTCGTCCGCCGCCTGCGGGCGGCGCTCACGACGTTCTCCGCCCCGTTCACCGTGCGGGTCGAGAACGCGGGCGGCGTCGAGCTGCCCGTCGAGGCGGTCGACGCGCTCTACTCGGCGGCCGTGCAGGCGATGGTGAACAGCATGCAGCACGCCGACGAGCCGGGCCATGCCACCCGCCGAGAGCTGCGGATCCGCGGCGTCCGGGCGGGCGGATGCGTCATCGAGGTCGCCGACGACGGCGTCGGCTTCGATCGCCACGACGTGCCCGACGAGCGGCTCGGGCTGCGCGTCTCGATCGAGGAGCGCATCGCGAACGCCGGCGGCGCCTCGGACATCCGCTCGCAGCCCGGGCACGGCACCACGGTCACGGTCGCGTGGCCGGCCGGCAGAGGTCGGTGACGTCGCATGATCGCCGTCCCACGCTGGCTGCTCCTCGTGCTCGGCGCGCTCTTCTCCGCCTACCACGTCGTGCTCGGGATCTACACGCTGGACGTGCCGCGCTCGCCGTGGCCGACCGTGGTCGCGCTGGTGCTCTACACGATCGCCACGGCCGCGAGCCTGTGGCCCGCCAAGCGCGTGCGCATGCCCGACTGGCTCGCCGCGTTCGACCTCGCCGTGAGCATCGTGCTCCCACTGCTCGTCACGAGCCAGCTCGACCCCGACGCCGACAACGGCTACGCCACCTGGTACGTGGCCGCCGTCGGAACGCTCATGACGATCGCCGCGGCCCGGCGCCAGCTCGCGGCCGCGTGGCTCGGGGTCATCGCGCTCGCCGTGCAGACCGTCGTGTGGGCGGGCCCGCTCTCGCTGGGCACGCTCGGCGTCATCGGCAGCATCGTCTGGGTCGCCATCGCGCACACGCTGACGAGCGCGCTCACCACCGCCGCACGCGAGACCCGGCGCTACGCCCAGGCCGAGCGCGAGGCGGCCGCCTGGCAGGCCGCGCAGGACGCCCACCTCTTCGAGGGCCGGATGCGGCTCGCCCAGACGAACCGCATCGCCGCCCCCATGCTGCGCCGCATCGCCGACCGCGGCGGCGACCTCACCGACGGCGCAGCGACGCGAGTGCCGCATGCTCGAGGCCGCGATCCGCGACGAGATCCGCGGCCGGATGCTGCTCACCGACGCGGTGCGCGCCGAGGTGCAGCACGCACGCGAGCGGGGCACGACCGTCACCCTCCTCGACGAGGGCGGCATCGACGACCTCGACGAAGCGGCCAGGGACCGGGTGCTCGTCGCGCCTCGCCGAGGCGGTCGCGCGCTCCAGCGCCGACCGGATCATCGCGCGCACGGCCGCCGAGGGATCACCGGTGGCCGTGACGGTCGTGGGCCTCCGCGAGCCGGAGGGCGCCGTGGCGTCGGAGAACACCGACGACCTCGAGGTCGAGTTCTGGCTCGAGATCCCGCGGACCTGAGCCGCGCACGCCGGGCAATAAGGTGGGGGGCCGATCATCGATCGGCCCCCCATCAAGCCCGAGCCACGGCGACAACCCGAATATCGCCCTGACTCGCCCCCAACGGTCACCGGTTACCCGACCGATGACGGTGGCGACTCCCAAGGGGAGCCTGCGATATCCATCGTGGCGCACCCGGCCGAGAACGCAAAGTCAGCATTTCGGAGGACACGGACTGATTCGGGGGACACGGGGTACCCGAGATTCCGGCTCCGGCCTGCGATTCGGGTGATCTCGCCGTGAGCGCAACCGCCGGACCCCCCGAAATGGGGGACACGGGCCGGGTCAGCGGCCGGTTCGGCCCCATGCGCCCGGCCCGACGGCGAGGGGCGTGCGCAGCGCGCCCGCGCTCTGCACCCACGCGTTGCGGGCGGGCTCGGCGACGGATGCCGCGACGGCCGTCTCGTCGAGCGCGGCGAGCAGCACGGCCGTCACGGCCGCGGCCTCCTCGTCGCTGACGTCGCGCGTGACGAAGCGGATGGCCGCGGCGCGCGCGTCGGCCTCGTCGGTGCCGGCGCCGCCGGCGGAGATGTCGTCGTCCATGGCTCCCCCTAGAGCGGGATGTTCCCGTGCTTCTTCGGCGGCAGGCTCGCGCGCTTGGTGCGCAGCGCCCTGCAGCGCCTTCACGACCGCGACGCGGGTGGCCGCCGGCTCGATGACGCCGTCGAGCTCACCGCGCTCCGCGGCGAGGAACGGCGAGGCGACGTTGTAGGTGTACTCGTTCGCGAGCTTCGTGCGCACCGCCGCGACGTCCTCGCCCGCCTCCTCGGCGCGCTTGATCTCGCCCCGGTAGAGGATGTTCACCGCGCCCTGGCCGCCCATCACCGCGATCTCCGCGGTCGGCCAGGCGAGGTTGATGTCGGCGCCGAGCTGCTTCGAGCCCATCACGATGTACGCGCCGCCGTAGGCCTTGCGCGTGATCACGGTGACGAGCGGCACGGTCGCCTCGGCGTAGGCGTAGAGGAGCTTCGCGCCGCGGCGGATCACGCCCGTCCACTCCTGGTCGGTGCCGGGAAGGTAGCCGGGCACGTCGACGAGCGTGAGGATCGGGATCGAGAACGCGTCGCAGAACCGCACGAACCGCGACGCCTTCTCGCCCGCGGCGATGTTCAGCGTGCCCGCCATCTGGCTCGGCTGGTTCGCGATGATGCCGACCGAGCGGCCCTCGATGCGGGCGAAGCCGATCACGATGTTCGGCGCGAACAGCGGCTGCACCTCGAGGAAGTCGCCGTGGTCGACGATCCCCTCGATGACGCTGTGCATGTCGTACGGCTGGTTGGGCGAATCGGGGATGACGGTGTTGAGCCGCCGGTCGTCGTCGGTGATCTCGAGCTCGACCTCGGCCTCGTAGACCGGGGCATCCGACATGTTGTTGTCGGGCAGGAACGAGATGAGGGTGCGCGCGTAGTCGAGCGCGTCGGACTCGTCGCTCGCGAGGTAGTGCGCGACGCCCGAGATCGTGTTGTGCGTGAGCGCGCCGCCGAGCTCCTCCATGCCGACGTCCTCGCCGGTGACCGTCTTGATCACGTCGGGGCCGGTGACGAACATCTGGCTGGTCTTGTCGACCATGATGACGAAGTCGGTGAGGGCGGGGGAGTAGACCGCGCCGCCCGCCGCGGGGCCGCACACGATCGAGATCTGCGGGATCACGCCCGGACGCCGCGGTGTTGCGGCGGAAGATCTCGCCGTACTTGCCGAGCGCGACCACGCCCTCCTGGATGCGCGCGCCGCCGGAGTCGAGGATGCCGATGATCGGCACGCCCGTCTTCAGCGCGAGCTCCATGACCTTGATGATCTTCTCGCCGGCGACCTCGCCGAGCGAGCCGCCGAAGATCGTGAAGTCCTGCGAGTACACGGCGACCTGACGGCCGTGGATCGTGCCCGTGCCGGTGACGACGGCGTCGCCGTAGGGGCGCTTGGCCTCCATGCCGAACGCGTGCGTGCGGTGGCGCACGAACTCGTCGAGCTCGACGAACGAACCGGGGTCGAGCAACTCGGCGATGCGCTCGCGCGCCGTCATCTTGCCCTTGGCATGCTGCTTCTCGATCGCCGCCTCGCCGGACGCGGTCACGGCTTCGTGATAGCGCTGCTTGAGGTCGGCGAGCTTGCCCGCGGTCGTGGAGAGGTCGGGGCCGTCAGTCGCTTCGGTCACGCCGTTCACTCTACCGGCGAGCATCCGGGGCGGTTCGTTGACGGTTTCCTACAAATCCGCCCGCCGACGTGGTGCATTCCCGTGACGCGCGGAACTGGGAGACTGTCGGCATGGACCTTCCGCTCAGCCGCGCGGCGGTGCCCCGCCTCGAGTTCGTCGCCTCGACCGGCTCCACCAACGACGACCTGCGCGACGCCGCGACCGGGCCGGAGGCCGCGGGCTGGCCGCACGGCTCCGTCATCGTCACCGACGACCAGACGCGCGGCCGGGGCCGCCTCGGCCGCGTCTGGCTCGCGCCGACCGGCAAGACGCTCGCGATCTCGGTGCTGCTGCGCCCCGAGCTGCCGGGAGGGGCGCCGTTCCCACCCGAGGGATACGGATGGATCCCGCTCATCGCGGGCGCCGCCATGACCGAGGCGGTGCGCCGCGCGGTCGACGCCGCGGCATCCGCGAGCCGGGTCGAGCCCGAGGACGACGACACCGGCGGCGTCGAGGTCGAGCTGAAGTGGCCCAACGACGTGCTCGTGTCGGGGTTCAAGGTCTGCGGCATCCTCTCGGAGCTGCTCCCCGACACCGGCGCGGTCGTCGTCGGGGCCGGTCTCAACCTGACCCTCGACGAGCACGACCTGCCGACCCTCACGTCGACGTCGCTGCTGCTCGTGACGGGCGTGCAGCCCGACGCCGACGCGGTGCTCGCCGACTACCTCGGCACCTTCCTCGGCCTCCTCCGCGCGTTCTCCGAGCACGGTGCGGATGCCGCCGCGAGCGGGATCGCCGACCGCGTGAGCGCACGCTGCGGCACCCTCGGCTCGGAGGTGCGGGTCGAGCTGCCCGGCGGTCGGGAGCTCATCGGCGTCGCCGAGCGACTCGACCGCGACGGCAGGCTCGTCGTGCGCGACCGGAATGGGGAGCCCCAGTCTGTCGCCGCGGGCGACGTCACGCACCTGCGGTATTAATGGGCGTATGAGCCCAGCCGCGAGCAAGGCTGCCGCCCAGCCTGCAGGACCCGCTGAGCGCGTCGTCGCCCGCCTCCGGCGGCACGCGCGAGTGCTCATCCTCCCGGCACTGCTGCTCATGGCCACCGCGGGCGCCGCCACCTACGCGGTCCTCGTGCTGCCCGAGCTCTGGCAGCGCCTCGCGGTGGCCGCGGTGGCGGTGCTGGTCGTGCTGCTCGGCTGCCTCCTGCCGTTCCTCGCATGGCTCGCGCGGCGCACCACGATCACGACGCGTCGCATCATCATGCGCAGCGGCGTGTTCGCCCGGGTGCGACGGGAGCTCCTGCACAGCCGCGGCTACGACGTGGTCGTGCGGCGCACCTGGATCCAGGGCACGTTCGGCTCCGGCGACGTGCGCATCAACACCGGCCACGAGCACCCGTTCGTCATCCGGGACGTGCCGAACCCCTTCCAGTTGCAGGCCGCGCTCCACGAGCTCATGGAGGAGGCCCACACGCTCGTCGCGGACCGTCGCAGGGCGGAGCAGTCGATGGCGGACGGCGACACGGTGGCGTGGGGCGGGCGCTGAACGAACGTCCGGTGCCGCGGCATCCGCTCGGAGGCGTAACGTAGACGAGTGGTCTCGTGCGCCCCCCGAGCGCGAGCCGCGCGATGAAGGGTTCCACTTGGCCGACGAATGCATCCACGGTTTCGAAGACGGCCTCTGCGCCATCTGCTTCCCGCCGAAGGAGCCCGAGGCGAAGCCGATCGCCATGGCGGCGACGCGGAGCCGCTCGGCCGGCGGCACCCGAACCGGACGCCCCGCGCCGCGCGTCGCCGGCAGCGCCCGCGCCGGCGCCTCGCTCGCCGATGTGCCGATCGATCCGAAGACGCTCCGGATCTACCACGTGACCCACGTCGACAACCTCGCGGCGATCCTCGGCGAGGGCGCCGTGCTCGCCGACCTGGCCGGCGCCGAGCCGGTCGTCGACGTGTCGGCGCCCGCCGCTCGCGAGTTCCGCCGCGCGGCCCCGGTCGACGGCGTCGACGCGGTCGTGGCCGACTACGTGCCGTTCCTGCTCTCCACCGACGCGCACGTCTGGAACGCCGTGCGCACCGGCACGCCCGATCCCCGCCTCGCGGAGGGCGCGGTCGAGCGGCAGCCGGCCGACCACGTCATCCTCGTCGGGCTCGGTCGCGGGCGCGGTCGGCGCGCGCACCGACACGGTCGGCGCGGTCGTCGTCACCGATGCGGATGCCGCGGCCGGCGGCGTCGCGGCGGCGTCCGCCTGGCCCGACGTGCTCCGGATGCTGCAGCGTCTCCACCGCGAGGAGGACGGGTCGCGCCTGCTGGCGGCGGAGTTCCTCGTGCGCGAGTGCCTCCCGCTCGAGCGCGTGCTGCTGATCGCCGTGGGCAACGACCGCGTGCGCGACCGCGTGCGCACGGCCCTCGACGCGGTCGGCCTCAGGACGCGCGTGGCGGTGTACCCGCCGTGGTTCCAGCCGACGGCCGACGCGGAGGCGGAGTAGCGGTCCGGCGCCTCGCCGACGGCGTCGCCCACGGCGTCGGGCGCGGCATCCGGTGCGGTCTCGGCCGGTTCCTCGAAGATCGCGCGCTGGGCCTCCTCGACCCGGTCGAGGTTGGAGAGCCCGTCGGCGCGATGGTGGCCGTAGACCCAGTAGCGGTAGAGCAGGAAGCGGAACGCGGTGCCGAGCGCGAGGCCGACCACGTTCGTCGCGACGTTGTCGGCGACGAGGCTCGTGAATCCGAGCCAGTGGTGGCTGACCCACAGGCAGGCGAGCGCGATGAGCATGCCGCCGAGCGAGACGATCACGTACTCCACGAACTCGCGCACGTAGTTGCGCCGGCGATGGTGGCGGAAGGTCCAGTACCGGTTGCCGAGCCAGTTGAAGATGATCGCGACGCTCGTGGAGATCGTCTTCGCGCCGATCGCCGACTGCGCCCAGTGCCCCTCGCCGAAGACGCCCAGCCGCAGCAGGTTGAACAGCGTCACGTCGATGACGAGGCCGATCAGCCCCACGATGCCGAACTTCACGACATAGGCGAGCAGGCCGTGCCAGAGCCGCGCGAGGGCACTGGCGAATCCGGTGGACACCGGCACATCCTATGCCTCGGGCGTCGGCCTAGACTGAACGAGGCGCCGGAGGCGGTGCCGGCAGGGCGAGGCGAATGGAGTGCACGGGTGCGGGTCGGAGTGATCGGCGGCGGGCAGCTCGCCCGGATGATGATTCCCGCGGCGATCGAACTCGGCGTCGAACTGCGGGTGCTCGCCGAGACCGAGGGCATGTCGGCGGCGCTCGCCGCCGACCGCGTCGGCGACTACACGGACGCCGACACCGTGCTCGCGTTCGCCCGCGAGGTCGACGTCGTCACGTTCGACCACGAGCACGTGCCGCAGGGCGTGCTGCGACAGCTCGTGGACGCGGGCATCCCGGTGCATCCGGGACCCGACGCCCTCCGCTTCGCGCAGGACAAGCTGCTCATGCGCGAGCGGCTCTCCGAGCTCGGCCTCCCCGTGCCCGACTGGGCCAGGATCGAGACGCTCGCCGACCTCGACGACTTCATCGCCGACCACGGAGGCGCCGCGGTCGTGAAGACGCCGCGTGGCGGGTACGACGGCAAGGGCGTTCGCGTCGTGCGGTCGGCCGCCGAGGTGGCGGAGTGGTTCGCGACGATCGCGGAGGACGGGCGCGGCGGCGCCCTGCTCGTCGAGGAGCGCGTCGACTTCCGTCGCGAGCTCGCCCAGCTCGTCGCCCGTCGCCCGTCGGGCGAGGTGGCCGCCTGGCCCCTCGTCGAGACCGTGCAGGTCGGCGGCGTGTGCAGCGAGGTGATCGCGCCGGCCCCGCGCTCAGCCGGCCGGCTCGCCGACGTCGCGGCCGACGTCGCGATCACGATCGCAGACGGGCTCGCGGTCACCGGCGTGCTCGCCGTCGAGCTCTTCGAGACGACCGACGACCGCCTGCTCGTGAACGAGCTCGCGATGCGCCCGCACAACAGCGGCCACTGGTCGATGGACGGATCCACGACCGGCCAGTTCGAACAGCACCTTCGAGCCGTGCTCGACCTCCCGCTCGGCGGAACCGGCAGCCACGAGCCGTGGTCCGTGATGGTGAACGTGCTCGGGGGGCCGGCGGAGGGCAGCCTCACCGACCGCTACGCGGAGGCGCTCGCGGGGCATCCGACCGTCAAGCTCCACAACTACGGCAAGGCGCCGCGTCCCGGCCGCAAGGTGGGGCATGTCACCGCCATCGGCTCCGACCTCGACGACGTCGTCTACGAGGCGCGTGCCGCCGCGGCGGTCTTCCAGGACTGAGCCGCCGGCGACGGGACGCCACCGTGTGCGCCCGGTGCCTGCGCGCCCTCCGGGCATCTCCCAGCACCCGGCTCTAGGATCGTCGGGTGACTGCAGCAACCACCCCGCTCGTCGGCGTCGTGATGGGCTCCGACTCCGACTGGAACGTGATGCGCGAGGCATCCGCGCTCCTCGACGAGTTCGGCGTGCCGCATGAGGTGGAGGTCGTCTCCGCGCACCGGACGCCCGAGAAGATGATCGACTACGGCAAGCAGGCCGCCGCCCGCGGCCTCAAGGTCATCATCGCCGGCGCCGGGGGAGCGGCGCACCTCCCGGGCATGCTCGCCTCGGTCACGACCCTTCCCGTCGTCGGCGTGCCCGTTCCGCTCTCGCGGCTCGACGGACTCGACTCCCTGCTGTCCATCGTGCAGATGCCCGCCGGCGTGCCCGTCGCGACCGTGTCGATCGGCGGGGCGAAGAACGCCGGCCTCATCGCCGTCAAGATCCTCGCGACGTCGGATGCAGCGCTGAGCACCGCGCTCGAGGAGTACTCCGCCGCCCTCGCCGCCTCGGTCGAGGAGAAGAACGAACGGCTCAAGTCGAACCGATGAGCCTCGCCGCCAGCCCGATCCGATTCCCGGACGTCGCCTCGCGCACGGTCATGACCCGCCGCGCGTGGTGGCTCGTCGCACTGAACTTCCTCATCCCGGGGTCCGCGCAGGTACTGGCGGGCGACCGCAAGCTCGGCCGGTTCGGCCTCGGTGCGACGCTCACGCTCTGGTTCCTCGCGGTCGTCGCCCTCGTGGTCTGGATATTCTGGCCGGCGGTGCTCTACACCGTGTTCTCGACCAGCATCACGCTCTGGGTCGTCGCCGCGGCGCTCGCGTTCTATGCCGTGCTCTGGATGGTGCTCACGTTCGACACGCTGCGGCTCGTGCGACTCGTGAAGACGGCTCCGTCGGCGCGCGCCTGGGTCGCCGCGCTCGCGGTCGTCGTGATGGCGGGCGTGTCGGGCACGGCCGCCTACGGCGCGTACCTGGCGACCACCGCGAGCGGGTTCCTCTCGTCCGTGTTCGTGGCCGGCCCGAGCGAGCCGCCCATCGACGGGAAGTACAACATCCTGTTGCTCGGCGGCGACGCCGGACCCGACCGCGACGGCCTGCGGCCCGACAGCATCCGGGTGGTGAGCATCGACGCCGAGACCGGCCAGGCGGTGACCATCGGCCTGCCGCGCAACATGGTCGACGTGCCGTTCGACGACGGCTCGCCGATGCAGGCCGCGTACCCGGAGGGCTACGGCGCCATCGACGGCTGCGAGGTCGACGTCTGCCAGCTCAACTCGATCTACACCGAGGTGGAGCTGAAGAGCCCCGAGATGTATCCCGATGCCGTCTCCCAGGGCTCCGAGCCCGGGATCGAGGCGATGCGGGATGCCGCGGAGGGCATCACGGGACTGCCGATCCAGTACTACGTGCTCATCGACATGGCCGGCTTCCAACAGCTCATCGACGCGCTCGGGGGCGTGACGGTCGATCGTGCCCGAGGACGTGCCGATCCACGCCGACGAGACCTTCACGACGGTCGCCGAGTGGATCCCGGCGGGCGAACAGCACCTCGACGGCTACCACGCGCTCTGGTACGCGCGGTCACGCCATGGCACCAGCGACTACGACCGGATGGCGCGCCAATTGCAGATCCAGGAGGCGGTGCTCGCCCAGTTCAACCCGGCGAACGTGCTCTCCAAGTTCCAGGAGATCGCCGCCGCCGGCTCGCAGGTCGTGAAGACCGACGTGCCGCAGGGCATGCTGGGCTACTTCGTCGACCTCGCCTCGAAGACGAAGCAACTGCCGATCGTCGACGTGCCGCTCGTGCCCGACAACGGCGTCGACCCCGAGGATCCCGACTACGAGTACATCCGGCAGCTCGTGCAGCAGGCGGTGTTCCCGCCGGAGCCCGAGGAGCCCGCGGAGGGCTGATCGCCGCGGCCGCCTCGCGCCGTCAGAGGTCGGCGTGCAGCTGCCAGACGCGCTCGCCGGCGTCGCGCCAGCTGAACGCACGGCTGCGGTCGCTCCCGGCGATCGAAAGGCGCTCGGCGAGGGACCGGTCGCTCATGACCGACGTGATGGCGGCGGCCAGCCGGTCGGCGTACCCCGCGTCGGCGTTGCCCACCGGCACGGTGAGACCGGCGCCCGCCGACACCTCGACGAAGGCCGGGGCATCCGAGTGGACGACGGGCGTGCCGAGGCTGAACGCCTCGATGAGCGCCGTGCCGGACCCCTCGTCGTGGCTCGGGACGACGAAGGCGAGCGCACCGCCGATCACGACCGCGAGGTCTGCGGTGTCGAGGTCGTCGAGATGGCGGATGCGGCCGGCGTCCACGCCGCTCTCCTCCGCCACGGTGGCGACGTGCTGGTCGCCCCACGTGTCGGGGCCGAGCACCACGACGGGCACCTCGGGCACGCCCCGGCGGCCCAGGGCGGTGAACACGTCGACGAGCCCCTTGCGCGGCTCGAGGGTGCCGGGCACCGCGATGTACTCGCGGGGGAGGCCCAGTCGCGCGGCCCGCTGCCCGGCGTCGGGGCCGATGACCAGGCCGGCGCGCGGCGCGGTGCCGATCACGCGCACGCGGTCGCCGAAGTCGGCGACGTGGGCGAGGCGCTCGGCGAGGGCGTGGGTCGGCACGACGACCGCGTCGGCGTGCTTGCGCGCCCGCTTGAGCATGCCCTTCTGCCAGGCCACGGATGCCGCGGTGAGCGCCTCGGGGTGGGTCCAGGCGAGCACGTCGTGCACGGTCACGACGACCTGGTTGGCGTCGACGGCACGATCGTGCTTGCGAAGCGGCGCGAAGAGGCTCGTGCCGTGGATCATGCCACTTCCGGGCGACGTCGTGATGCCGAGCTGCCAGGCCGCCGCGAGCTCGCGGCGTGCGAGCGTCGTGCGGTAGAGCCCCGACAGCCCCGGCACCTCCTGGCGCACGCGCTCGTAGTCCTCGGGAAGCGACGACGACACGATCGCCTCGACCTCGCAGCCGGCGGGCGCCGCCGCGACGATCGCGCGCCCGAGGTCGCGCGTGTATCGGCCGAGCGGGCCGGGCACCGGCGCGACGATCTGGTCGAGGATGACGCGCAGGGTGGTCGCCACTCGTGCTTCCTTTCGCAGTAGGGCGTGCATCGGATGCCCAGCCAACCCTAGCCCGGTTCACCGTCGACGATCACGGGCGGACGACCGGTGTGAACGGGCCGTCCACGGGCGTTCGAAACGGAGCCCCTGCTCCGCAGGAGCGCCGCTCCCGGGTCAGGTGATCAGGGACTTCAGCCAGCCGGGGATCATGCCACGGCGGCGGAGCAGGCCGTGCACCGTGCCCGTGGTGATGGCGAGCACCTGGGCGATGCGCTGGGGCCCGCTCACCATCGAGACGATCATTCCGCCCATCTCGCGCTTCAGCACGCTGAGCACCCACCGCGGCCGCCGCCGGAAGTTGCGGAGGATCAGGTCGATGTTGTTCCTCGCGATGTAGTAGCGGCGGAACGGCGAGTGGTACTGGTACGTGGCGATCCGACCGGTACGCCGATGGCGCATCGGGATGCCGAACGGGCGGAGCTCGGCACGCCGCCCGATCGAGTGGCGGATGTCCGTCCCGGTCGCGACCGCGATCCTGAATCCGGTGTCGCGCGTTCGAAGGCAGTACTCGGTGTCGACGCAATCGATCACCAGTCGTTCGTCGAAGAGGCCGACGGTCTCGAGGCAGTCGCGGCTGATGACGAAGCCCGTCTGGATCGCCTCGGGCACCAGCCCGAATCCCTCGGGGGAGATCCACGTCGGCAGTGCGGGCGCGCCGTTGACCGCGTCGACGCACACGATGCCGACGCGCGTCACCGGGTTGCCGCGTTCGAAGACGTCGAGCGCGGTCGACACGTAGTCGGCCGGGAGGTCGGTGTCCTGATCGAGGTTGACCACGTAGTCGGCGCGGTCGTCGAGGGCCGCGCGCACGCCCTCGTTGAGGGCGGCGGCGATGCCGGAGTTGCGATCGAGCCGCCGCACCACGATGCCCATCGCCGCGGCGCGCTCGAGCACCTGGTCGGCGCCGGCACCCGAGCCGTCGTCGACGACGATGACCCCGTGCACCTGGTCCGCGAGCGCGCGCAGGCGCCCGAGGACGCCGTCATCGGGGTGGTAGGTGGGAACGACGGCGATGATGCGTTCGGCGGGCGAGCTCACTCCGGGCGGTCTCGTCGAGGGCATTAGGCTAGTTTAGGTCCGCCGTCGAGAGGAACAGATCCACGTGAGTGCCGCCCCGAACGCGACATGGTCCGATACACGGCCAGGAGCCGTCGTGAGCGCCGAGGCGGAGCTCGCCGAGGATCGTCTCGCGTTCATCGACCGGATCATCGGCCTCGAGCAGCAGGTCAAGGAACTGCAGGCGGCCAGCCTGCTGTCTCCCAGCGAGACGGTGGCCGTCGAGGCGAACCTGGCCGGGATGAAGGCGTCGCTCACCTGGCGCGCCGGTCGCGTCATCACGCTCCCGGTGCGCGTGCTCCGCCACGTCAAGCGCCGAGTGCTCGGATGACCGACCCCGCGCTCGCGGCCCGCGTGGAGGCCTGGATCGATTCGGCGGGCCACACGGCCGACGAGGTCACCCGGACCGCACGGGCCGTGCTGGACGCCGGCTTCGATCTCGCCGGAGTCCGCGATCGTGGTCGACGCGATCGCCCACGAGGACACGTCCGAGATGATGCGAGCCGGCCGAATCGGTCGGCATCGCCGTGCTGCCTGCGCAGCGCCGAGGCGCTGAACGACCGCCTCGCCGAGACCGCCGCGGAGTTCCTGTTCGTGGTCCGGTGGGGGATCGTGGTCGGCGATCTCCTCCCGAAGGCGGTCGGCTTCCTCGACCGATTCCCCACGATCGACCTCACGTACGGCGACTCCGTGACGGCAGGGGGCATGCCGCTGCTCCGTCCCCTGTTCTCGCCGATCCGGCTTCGCAGCAACGACTACCTCGGTCCGGTCCTGGTCGTCCGCACGGGCGTCGTCCGCGCCCTGGGCGGCTTCCGTCCCGAGGCGCGTCGCGCGCAGGTGCTCGACCTCGCGCTTCGCGCGCATGCGGCCGGGCGCACCGTCGCGCTCGATCCGCAGGTGCTCGCCACCGAGGACCTCGCACCCGGCGACTTCGCGGGCACGTCGGACGCGCAGACGGCCGTCGTCGCGTCGCACCTCGCGGAGCGCGGGATCGCGGCATCCGTCGAGGTCGTCGAGCCCTTCGTGCGCCGGGTCCGCTACGAGATCGTGGACGAGCCGCTCGTCTCGGTCGATCATCCCCACGCGCGGCGGCAGCGCCCCCATCGCGGGCACCGAGCGCGTGCTCGTCGTCGAGGCCGATCCGCGGGATCGTGGAGCGGTCGACGTACCGGAACCTCGAGTTCGTCGTGGTCGCCGACGCGGAGACGCCCGACGACGTCGTGACGGCGCTCGAGGAGCTCTGCGGCGATCGTCTTCGACTGGTGCTCTGGGATGCCCCGTTCAACTTCAGCGCGAAGATGAACCGGGGTGCCGTCGTCGCCGGGGGTGAGTACCTGCTGCTGCTCAACGACGACGTCGAGGTCGTCACCGACGACTGGATCGAGACGCTCCTCGGCCTTGCGCAGCAGGACGGCGTCGGCATCGTGGGCGCGCAGCTCTACTTCGAGGACAGCACCGTGCAGCATGCGGGGCAGATCTACACCGGCGGCGTCGCCGGGCATGCCGCCTTCGGATGGGCGGGGGGTCGCGACGACTCGATCAAGTCGATGTCCACCGACCACGAGGTCTCCGGTGTCACGGCGGCGTGTTCGCTCATCAGCCGCGACCTGTACGTCGAGGTGGGCGGGTTCACCCTGGCACTGCCGGGCAACTACAACGACGTCGACCTCAACATGAAGGTGCGCGCCTCGGGACGCTCCGCGGTGTTCAGCCCGTGGGCGCGGCTGTACCACTTCGAGTCGAAGACCCGCGACCCGCGCATCCTCGAGAGCGACCTCTCGACGCTGCAGGGTCGATGGTCGCGTCGGATGCAGGTCGAGCTCTACTCGCGCATGATGTGACGACGCGGGCGGCCGCCTCCGGCCGCCCGCGTCGCGCGCGACCCGCTATGCGCGGGTGAAGACCCCGCTCGAGACGGCGTCGGAGAGCGCCTCACGCCACGGACGCATGGGTGCGAGGCCTGCAGCCGCCCAGGCGTCGTGGCCCAGCACGGAGTACGAGGGCCGGGCTGCCGGGCGCACGAAGGCGCTGCTGTCCGTCGGCGTGATGCGGTCGGGGTCGAGCCCGGAGTCCTCGAGCACTGCCCGTGCGAAGTCGAACCACGTCGCCTCGCCGGAGTTCGTGCCGTGATAGACCCCGGCCGGAGCGTCGGCATCGAGGAGTGCGACGACCTGCGTCGCGAGGTCTGCCGTCCACGTGGGCTGGCCGAGCTGGTCGTCGACGACCGACCAGGTGTCCTTCGACGACGCCAGCTGCAGCATCGTGCGCGCGAAGTTCGGTCCGTGCTCGCCGTAGAGCCACGCCGTGCGCACCACGTAGGTGCCGTCGGGGTGCCGCTCCAGCGCGAGCTCCTCGCCCGCGGCCTTCGTGCGGCCGTATGCGTTGATGGGATCGCGCGGGCGATCCTCCGCGTACGGCGTCGTGGCCTTCCCGTCGAACACGTAGTCCGTCGAGATCGTGCACGAGCCGGGCGCCGTGCTCGGCGCTCGCGGCGGCGAGGTTCGACACACCCACGGCATTCACCGCGTAGGCCTCGTGCTCGTGCGCCTCGGCTTCGTCGACCTTCGTGTACGCCGCGCAGTTGAGCACGACGTCGTGGCCGCGTCGACCGCGGCCGCACGGCCGCGGCATCCGTCACGTCGAGGTCGGCCCGGCCGAGGGCGGTCACGTCGCGGCCGGCGAGCGCCTGCTGCAGGTCGCGTCCGAGCATGCCGGAGGCGCCGGTGATCACGTAGCGCACCGGGGTCACTGCCCCTGTGCCCGGTAGCGGGCCTCGGTCGCGTCCTTCTGGGGCGCCCACCATTCCTCGTGGTCGCGGTACCACGCGATGGTGTCGGCGAGGCCCGACTCGAAGTCCGAGAACTGCGGCGCCCAACCCAGCTCCGTGCGCAGGCGAGTCGAGTCGATGGCGTACCGCAGGTCGTGGCCCGGCCGGTCGATCACATGGTCGTACGCGTCGGCCGGTTGTCCGAGCTCGGTGAGGATGAGCTCGACGACGTCCTTGTTGTTGCTTCTCGCCGTCGGCGCCGATGAGATACGTCTCGCCGATGACTCCCGTGTCGAGGATGGTCAGCACGGCCGAGGAGTGGTCGTTCGCGTGGATCCAGTCGCGCACGTTCTCGCCCTTGCCGTAGAGCTTCGGGCGCTCGCCGCGGAGGACGTTCGTGATCTGCCGGGGGATGAACTTCTCGACATGCTGGTACGGACCGTAGTTGTTCGAGCAGTTGGAGATGGTGGCCTTCACGCCGAACGACCGGACCCAGGCACGCACCAGCAGGTCGCTGCCGGCCTTCGTCGACGAGTACGGGCTCGACGGGTTGTAGGGGGTCGACTCGGTGAACTTCGCCGGGTCGTCGAGCTCGAGGTCGCCGTACACCTCGTCGGTGGAGATGTGGTGGAAGCGCATGTCGTGCTTTCGCGCAGCCTCGAGCAGCGTGTACGTGCCGATGATGTTGGTGTCGAGGAACGGCCGCGGGTTCGTCGAGCGAGTTGTCGTTGTGGCTCTCGGCCGCGTAGTGCACCACCGCGTCGTGCTCGCCGAAGAGCTCGTCGACGAGCGCCGCGTCGGCGATGTCGCCCTTGACGAAGCGGAAGCGATCCTCGGGCAGGCCGTCGAGGGAGGCGAGGTTGCCGGCGTAGGTGAGCTTGTCGAGCACCGTGACCGTGTGGTCGGTGTTCGCGAGCGACGTAGTGGACGAAGTTCGAGCCGATGAAGCCGGCGCCGCCGGTCACGAGGATTCTCATGGGTTTCGGATGTCTCCTGACGGTGATTGGAGGCCGATCGAGTCTACCGGGCCCGTTCCTGAGCAGCAGCGGCGAAGCCGAGGGGGAGGGCGTAGGCTGACCTGATACCGATGGCGAGGGAGCCGAGCAGATGACGATGACCGACGGTGGCGCATCGGGCGGATCGATGCGGACGACGTCCGCACCTGCCTGGCTCAGCCCCGCCTCGTACTGGCAGCCCGCGCGCATCGTCAGCTCGGCATGGCTGGAGCATGCGCCGTTCGCCTTCTGGTTGATGGACGAGCTGCGTCCGCGATCCGTCGTCGAACTCGGCACGCACTGGGGCTTCTCGTTCTTCGTGTTCGCCGAGGCGGTGCGGCGGCTCGGGATCGAGACCGAGATCTCCGCGCTGGATTCGTGGGAGGGCGACGATCAGGCCGGCTTCTACGGCGAGGACGTGTACGAGAGCGTGCGCTCGACCGCCGAGCAGGAGTATCCGGGCTTCACCCGCCTGCTTCGCGGGTACTTCTCGGACTCGCGTCTCCTCGTGGCCGACGACAGCGTCGACCTGCTCCACATCGACGGACGGCACGGCTACGAGGATGCACGCGAGGACTACGAGCAGTGGCGCTCGACCGTCCGGGACGGCGGCGTCGTCCTCTTCCACGACATCGCCGAGTACGGGGACGGCTTCGGCGTCTGGCAGCTCTGGGAGGAGCTCGCGCCGCGGCATCCGTCGTTCGCCTTCTCGCACGGCCACGGCCTCGGCGTGCTCGGCGTCGGCGACGTGCGGAGCGATGGCCTGGCCGCGCTCTTCGCCGCCGATGCCGCGACGGCGCGCGACGTGCGTGCGACGTACGAGCGCCTCGGCGGGGTCGTCGCGCGGCAGGCGAAGCTCGAGGCGATGCCGGCGGAGATCGACTCGCTGCACCTCGTCGTGGAATCGCTCACGGGGGAGATCGATCGGCTGAACGGCGTGATCGGGCAGCGGGAAGCGGCGATCGACGAGTACCGCCGAAGCACGAGCTGGAAGGTCACCCGTCCGCTGCGCGCCGTCGGCGACCTGCTGCATCGCGATCGCGGTGCCCGCACCTGAGCCGACGACGGTAGGCTTTCATCCCGTGCAGATCCGAGAACTGAAGATCCCCGACAGTTACGAGGTCACCCCTCGGCAGTTCCCCGACGAGCGCGGGGTGTTCCTCGAGTGGTACCGGTTCGATCGACTCGCCGAGGTGGTCGGGCACCCGCTCGACCTCGCGCAGGGCAACACGTCCGTCTCGAAGCGCGGCGTCGTCCGCGGCATCCACTTCGCCGATGTTCCGCCGAGCCAGGCGAAGTACGTCACCGCCACCCACGGCGCCGTGCTCGACTTCGTCATCGACATCCGCGTCGGCTCGCCGACCTTCGGGCGTGGGACTCGGTGCTCCTCGACGACGTCGACCGGCGTGCGATCTACATCGCCGAGGGGCTCGGCCACTGCTTCGTCGCCCTGAGCGACGATGCCACGGTCAGCTACCTCGTGACGTCGACGTTCGACGCCGACCGCGAGCACGGCATCGATCCCGACCGACCCCGAGATCGGCCTCGCCTTCCCCGATGCGGCCGGCGAGCTGCTCCTCTCGCCGAAGGACACGGCGGCGCCCAGCCTCGCCGAGGCCGCCGCCTCCGGCCTCCTGCCCACGTGGGAGGCAGCGCGCAGGTACTACGACGAACTGAACGGGAAGGCCTGACATGCGCGGCATCATCCTCGCGGGCGGCTCCGGCACTCGGCTGTGGCCGATCACCAAGGGCATCTCGAAGCAGCTCATGCCCATCTACGACAAGCCGATGGTCTACTACCCGCTGTCGACGCTCATGATGGCCGGCATCAACGAGATCCTCGTCATCACGACCCCCGAGTACAACGAGCAGTTCCGGGCGCTGCTCGGCGACGGATCGGCCCTCGGCATCCGCCTCGAGTACGCCGTGCAGCCGAGCCCCGACGGCCTCGCGCAGGCCTTCATCATCGGTGAGGAGTTCATCGGCGACGAGTCCGTCGCCCTCGTCCTCGGCGACAACATCTTCCACGGCACGGGACTGGGCTCGGCACTGCGGCAGCACAACGACATCGACGGGGCGCTCATCTTCGCCTACCAGGTGAGCGACCCGACCGCCTACGGCGTCGTGGAGTTCGACGAGAACTTCACGCGCGCTCTCCATCGAGGAGAAGCCCGACGACGCCGAAGAGCAACTTCGCCGTGCCGGGGCTGTACTTCTACGACAACGACGTCGTGCGAGATCGCCAAGTCGATCGAGCCGAGCGCGCGCGGCGAGCTCGAGATCTCGACCGTGAACGAGCGCTACCTCGAGGCCGGCAAGCTCAGCGTCCAGGTGCTCGATCGAGGCACCGCCTGGCTCGACACCGGCACGTTCGAGTCGATGATGCAGGCCTCGGAGTACGTGCGCGTGATCGAGGACCGACAGGGCTTCAAGATCGGATGCATCGAGGAGATCGCGTGGCGCGCCGGCTGGATCGACGACGGTCGGCTGGCCGAGCTGGCGGCCCCGCTCGTGAAGAGCGGCTACGGCGCCTACCTGCGCACCCTGCTCGCGCAGCAGTCGTTGTAACGCCTCCCACGCCCCGCCGGCCCCGCCTCAGCGGGTCGCCCGACGTTCCGCGAGCGAGGAGCGCAGGCGAAGCCCGGTGAGGAGGACGAAGCGGACGGGCCAGTAGCACCGCGCCCGTGTACTTCTTCCGGATGAACCGCTCCGCACTGCGGTGGTGGGCCCGGATCATGGCTGCGGACTCTCCTGCGGTGGAATGGCCGCCGGTGTGGGTGACCTGTGCGACCGGGGTGAACCGATTCCGCCAACCCGCCCGGCTGAGTCGCAGTCCGAGGTCGACGTCCTCGAAGTACATGAAGAATCCCTCGTCGAAGCCGCCGATCGCATCGAAGGCCGCGCGCCGGACGAGGACGCAGGAGCCGGACAGCCATCCGGCGTCGCGCTCGCTGTCGGAGGCCGTGGCCGCGTGGTAGCGACGCGTCCACGGGTTGGACGGCCAGACGTTCGAGAAGAGGGCGTGTCCGGAGCCCACACGGATGCCCGGCACCTGGCGGGCCGAGGGGTACACGCTGCCGTCGTCGTTGAGCACCAGCGGACCGACCGCGCCGACGTCGTCCGCCGTCGCACCCGCCTCGACCATGCGGTCGATCGCGTTCGGGTGGAACACGACGTCGGGGTTCGTGATCATCACCCACTCGATCTCGGGGGGCAACCCTCGGACGGCCTCGTTGATCGCACCGCCGTAGCCGAGGTTCGAGCGCATCGGCGCGTAGGAGGCGCTCGCCGCGGTCACCACCTCTCGCGTGCTGCCCACCCCGGGAAGGTTGTCGGCGACCACCACGAGGAGCGGGGCGGATGCCGCGGCCGGGAGGCTCCCCAGCATCGCCTCGAGTTCCGCCTCCGAGCCGTAACTCACCGAGACGACGGCGATGGTCGGACGGGCCGGCTGCGTCATGCGGTGATCGGGGTCACGGTGCCGGAGGCGGCGAACTGCACGACGCCTGCGCCGTACGGGTCGTCGGCGTAGTCGAGGACGCCCGCCGGATCGAGCAGGGAGACCGGCTCGCCGTCGCCGTCGGTCGCGCCGGCGCTGATGATGAGCCGGTTGATGCCGAAGTTGGTCGACGGGATGGCGAACTGCACGTCGTACCTGCCCGGCGCGGTCGGGAGCGGAATGCCGAGGCCTTCCGTGTTCAGTCGGTAGACGGTGTGCCCGAGCGTCGATTGGAGCGTGAATCCGGTGATCCAGTCGGTCGGTCGCATCACCTCGGCGTGGATCGTCACTCGGAGGTCGGTGCCGCGTTCGATCGGCACACCGTCGACCGGCCGGCCCGTGGCATCCGTCACGGTCACCGACGTGATCTCCACGGCGGGATGGTGCTGCGTCACCCGGCTCCGCCTCCTCGCCGGCAAGACGGTCGCGCTCGTAGCCGTCGCGGAGCACCCGGATGCCCGCGCCGACGGCGCCGTCGTGCACGACACGGCCGCCGTCGAGCACCACGGCGCGGGTGCAGACGTCGGCGACCTGCTCCGAGGAGTGGCTCACGAGGACGATCGTGCGGCCCTCCTTCTGGAACTGGCGGATCTTGTTCATGCACTTGAGCTGGAACGGCTCGTCGCCGACCGCGAGCACCTCGTCGACGAGGAGGAGGTCGGGGTCGGCGTGCACGGCGACCGCGAACGCGAGCCGCACGTACATGCCCGATGAGTAGAACTTGACCTGGGAGTCGATGAACTCGCCGATGCCCGAGAACTCGACGATCGTCGTCGAACACGGCGTCCGTGTCGGCGGTGGACATGCCGAGCAGCGCGGCGTTGAGGTAGACGTTCTCCCGGCCGGAGAGGTCGGGGTGGAATCCGGCGCCGAGCTCGAGCAGGGCCGCGACCCGGCCGCGGCGGTAGACGCTGCCTTCGCTCGCCTCGATGATGCCGCCGATGACCTTGAGCAGGGTGCTCTTCCCGGAGCCGTTGTGCGCCGATGAGGCCGACGGTCTCGCCGAGGCCGATCTCGAGGGCCACGTCGTCGAGCGCGAGAACTCGGAGCGCGACTTCGCGCGAGCGCCCCAGTAGAGCGATGCGGTCCTTCAGCGACTTGTCCTTGTGGAGCACGAACTGCTTGGAGACGTGCTCGATGCGGACCAGCGGTTCGTGCCATGGGTGCGACGCTCACAGTTCCTGCGCGAAGTTGCTCTGGAGGCGGGAGAAGACCCGCTGCGCGATGAGCAGCAGCACGCCGCAGACGACGATCGCGATGAGCATGCGGAGCCAGAGGTAGTCGGGCCAGTACTGCGTCGGATCCTCGGTGCCCGAGACCCACATCGCCTTCTGCATGCCGAGCACGGCGAGCGTCACGGGGTTCGCGAGGTACAGGTCCATGAGCCAGGTCCCGCCGATCGCGTCGTGGACGAAGCCGACCGAGTAGACGATCGGGGACGCCCAGAACAGGACCAGCAGGAGATCTCGACGAGATGCTGCACGTCGCGCAGGTACACGTTCAGCGCCGACAGGACGAGGGCGAGCGCCGTCGCGAACGCGAGGATCAGGATGATGCTGAGCGGCACGTACGCGAGCTCGGCGTGCAGCGGAGGCTGCCCGAGCACGATCGTGGCGAGGACGCAGGATCGCGAACTGCACGACGAAGTTGAATACCGAGGCGCCGACGGTGGCGAGCGGGAATATCTCGCGCGGGACGTAGACCTTCTTGACGAGCCCGGAGTTCGTCGACGATGGAGTTCGTGCCGGCGGTGACGATCTCGCTGTAGAGCGCCCAGGCCGTGAGGCCGGCGAACACGAAGATCGCGAAGTCGGGGATCGACCGCGCCGCGCCGAGGAACTGCCCGATCGCGACGTAGTAGATGATCAGCTGGGCGAGCGGTCGCATGAGCGACCAGACGAAGCCCAGGCTGCTGTTCTTGTACTTCGCGCGCACCTCACGGCTGACGAGCCGACCGAGCAGCTCGCGGTGGTCGAACACCTCGACCAGCGACATCCACGTCCCCCGGCCGAACGAGTTGTCGCGTCCGATGCGCCGCAACGGCTCGTTGACGACGCGCGCGCCCTCGGCGCCGCTGGATTCCGGCATGTTCCACGTACTTTCGGTCTCAGGTGATCCGTACGATCCTACCGAGTCGCAACCCGAGCATCCGCCGCGAGCGCCTGACCACCGCGCGGAATGGCGCCGGACGCCGTGCGGGCCGGTCCGTATGCGGGCTGTGTCGCTCGCGATCGGCGCGGCGCTCCTGCCCTAGCCTGAGCACGTCGGCCGCGGCCGGCGCCGGCGATCCGATCCGGGGGGAAGCGATGACGCACACACGGACGACCTTCCGCGTCGTCCTGACGATCGCGGCCCTGATCGCCGCGGTGCTCGTCCCGTCGGTCGCGCAGCCGCTGCGCGCCGACGCCCTGAGCGCCGCCGACTGGGATCCCGGCTACATCATCAGCGACGAGAACTTCTACAACGGGCGGCGATGTCCGAGGCCGAGATCCAGCGGTTCCTCGAGACCAGGCGTCGCAGCTGCAAGGCGCCAACCATCCTGCCTCGCGGTCCACCGCACGGACACGTCCGACGCGGAATGCCGTGGACCCGGGCGACTGCTCGGCGTACGCCGGCGAGTCGACGCCGCGCGGCGATCATCTTCAAGGTCCACAGGCCTGCGGAATGAGCCCCAAGGTGATCCTCGTGACGTTGCAGAAGGAACAGAGCCTCATCACGGACCGTGGCCCCGGACGCGGCACTGCGGAGGCCATGGGCTACGGCTGTCCCGACACCGCCGCCGTGCGACTCGACCTACTACGGGTTCTTCAACCAGCTCTTCAACGCCGCCTGCCAGCTCAGGCAGTACCGAGTATCCCGAGCGTCGATCCGCGTGGGGCCACGTACGATCCGGTACCACCCGGACGCCGGCGGCGGATCGAGCCGTGCTCATGCGGAACCAGGCGACGGCCGCCCTCTACTACTACACGCCGTACCCGCCGAACGCGGCGGCGCTCGCCAACCTCTGCGGGACCGGCGACGGATGCAGCGCATACGGCAACCGCAACTTCTGGGTGTTCTACAACACGTGGTTCGGGCCCACCACGGCGAGTCCGAACCCGTTCGGGAACATCGAGCTCGTCACTGCGCAGCCGGGCAAGTTCGCGTCGTCGGCTGGACGATCGACCCGAACACGAGTGCTTCGATCGACGTCCACGTGTATGTGGGTACGACGGGGACGGTCGCCACGGCGAACCGCCATCGTCCCGATGTCGGCTCCACCTATCCGGGAGCCGGATCGGCCCACGGATTCGACGTGACGGTCTCTGCAATCGGCGCGGGCGACGTGCCCATCTGCGTGTACGCCATGAACTCGGGGCCTGGCGCGAACGTGCTGCTGGGCTGCACGACGCTCGCATCGCTGTCCGGATCGCCTGTCGGCGCGTTGACGGGCGTGACGGCGGCCAACGGCGCCATCGACGTCGCGGGTTGGGCGATCGACCCCGACACGACCGCCCCGATCAGCGTGCACCTCTACGTGGACGCCGTCGGAGTCGCGGTCACCGCCTCCACCCCCGTCGACGGCATCAACCCGGCCTATGCCCAGTACGGCCGGGCCGCGGCTTCGCCGGCACCTTCCCCGCGGCACCGGGCAGCCATCGCGTCTGCGCCTACGGCATCAACACCGGACCCGGCGCCAATTCGGAGCTCGGATCTCCACGGTGGTCGTCCCCGACGGGGGAATCGCCGAGCTCGGTCGGCCGCCCGTCGGCGCGCTCGAGAGTGTGGTCGCGACCACCAACGGCATCCTCGCGACCGGGTGGGCGATCGACCCCGACACCGCGTCCCCGATCCCGGTCCACGTCTACGTGGACTCGACGGCGCGGCGTTCACCGCGGATGTCACGCGCGCCGACCTGCCGCGGCGTGGACGGCCTACGGCACCGGCCACGGGTTCAGCGCGGCCGCCTCGGCGGCATTCGGCGCGCATCGAGTCTGTGCGTATGCGATCAACACGGCGGGTCCGCCCTCACTGCTCGGCTGCTCCGAGGTCACCGTGACGGGGGGCATCGTCGAGCTCGGGAGGGCGCCGATGGGAACGTCGAGGTGGTCCGTCCGGGACCGGGCACCGTCTCCGTCTCGGGATGGGCGATCGACCCAGACACCGCCGCGCCGATCAGCGTGCACGTGTACGTGGGCTCGGTCGGCGAGGCGATCATCGCCGACGGCGTCCGCGAGGACGTCGGCGCGGCCTTCCCCGGTTACGGCGCCCAGCACGGATTCACGTGGAGCGACTCGGTGACTCCCGGCGCCTAGAACGTCTGCGTCTACGGGATCAACACCGGTGCCGGCGGGAACACCCTGATCGAGTGCTCCAACGTGACGGTGCCGCCGCCACCGGACGTGCCGGAGGACCAGGTGGCCGCCCCGATCGGCAACCTCGAGGCCGCGACGCGAACCGCCGGAGGGGTGGCGGTCTCCGGCTGGGCGCTCGACCCCGACGCCTCCGAGCCGACCGACGTGCACGTCTACGTCGACGATGTCGGGACGGCGATCAGGGCCGACCTGCCACGAGCGGATGTCGCTGCGGCGTTCGGCCTCGGCGCGGGCCACGGCTTCGCCCGCACGCTGCCGATGACGACCGGACCGCACCGGGTGTGCGCGTATGCGATCGACACGGGTCAGGGGCCGCCAAGCCTCATCGGGTGCATCCAGGTGCCGTAGCACGACCGGTAGGATCGATCTGCCTGTCCGCCGCGCCCGCGTTCGCGCCCACCTGAATCGAGCCCCGCCCTGCCTTCCCTGACTCGTGGTCTGCGTCGACCAGTCCCGCTCTTCCTCACCGTGTGGGCAGGCCTCCTCATCGCGGCCGTCGCATGGGCGGTGGCCACGCCGCTCGGCGGCAGCCCCGACGAGCCGGCGCACATCATCAAGGCGGCATCGGTCGTCCGCGGCGAGTTCCTTGGCGAGCCCACCGACCAGCCGGCCGTGCGCAGCGTGATGGTGCCAGAGGGCATCGCCACAGCCGCCGACTGGCCGTGTTACGCCTTCGTGCCCGCGCAGTCCGCGAACTGCCTCATGGAGGTCCCCGACGGCGGCGACCTGCGACCCCAGACACGTTGGCCGGCCTCTACAACCCCACGTACTACCTGCTCGTCGGCTGGCCGAGCCTCCTGACGAGCGACACCTCGCTCGCGGTGATCGGCATGCGCGTCGCCGGAGCACTCCTCGCCACGTTCTTCCTCGCGGCCGGATTCGTGGCGCTGTTCCGGCTTGCCCGGTCGCGCCACCGCGTTCGGGCTCGCGGCCGTGGTCACCCCGATGGTGCTGTTCCTCGCTTCGGCGGTCAACCCGAACGGCCTCGAGATCGCGACCGGGTTCGCCCTGATCTCGTCGCTCCTCCTCGTGCTCGGCCCGGAGCCGCTCGAGCGACGATGGCCGTGGCTGCTCCTGGTCGGCGCGGCGGGCTTGCTCCTCGCCCAGACGCGCGGGCTCTCGCCCTTCTGGATGGGGGTGATCGCGGTGATCGCTTTCGTGGCCACCCCATGGGAGCGGGTGGTGCGCGAGCTCAGGCGCTGGCCGGTCATCCTCACGATCGCGGTGCTCGGGGCGGCGGTCCTCGGCGCGGTCGGATGGAGTTCGCCACGGGCAGCCTCGGCAGCATCGGCGACTTTCCCGGGGCGACCGACTCGCCCCGGCGCGCTTCTCACGATGCTGTTCCGCACCTTCGACCCCGGGCTCATCGGGGTGTTCGGGTGGCTCGACGCCCCGGCCCCGGCCTATGTCGTCGCGATGTGGTCCTTCCTCGCGTTCGCCGTCGTGCTCGTCGCCATCGCGGTCGGTCGGGGTCGTTCCACCTGGGGCCTTGCGATCGCCGTCGTGGCGCTGCTCGTCATCCCGGCCGTCGTGCAGGCGCTCTCGGTGCAGGCGAGCGGATACATCTGGCAGGGACGGTACGCGCTCGTCGCCTACGCCACCCTGATCGCATTCGCGACGGCGATCGCGGCAGCCGGTACCTGGGGGATCCGGATGCCGGGGCGCCTGATGCGTCGGCTGACCGCATGGATCGCCGGACTCGTCATCTTCGGGCAGACCTGGGCGCTCTTCGCCACGCTTCAGCGCTACCAGGGCGCCATCCCGGTCGATCAGGTCATCCTGCATCCGACGTGGACGCCACCCGGAGGCATCGTCCTGTGGCTCGCCGTTGTCGCGGCCGGAACCGCGGTCGCGGCCTTCGCCGTCATCACCGCCACCGGTGGGCGTGACGAGGTCGACGCTGACGCGACGTCCGATCAGGCCGCGACGCGCGAACCCGAGGCGTCAGTCGCGTCCTCAGTCCCGCGCGGAGGCGTCCTCGAACGGCTTGAACGACGGGGTCGCCGGGCTGCCTGGATGTCGAGCTGCAGCGCGCTGATCAGCATCTGGGTGCCGACCATCAGCGGCAGCGCGGCGAGCATGACCGTTCCCGCCGTCGCGATGACGGAGCCGACGATCTGGAAGCAGATCCAGATCGCGACGCCCAGCCCGAACAGGAACGCAGGAGCCCGAAGATCAGCAGCAGCGCCATCGGCGAGAACGACCACAGGACGTAGCGATACCAGATGCGCCGCCAGAAGCCGCCGAAGAGCAGATTCATCAGCTCGGGGACGACCTTCCGGAGCCGGATGCTCGAGACCTCTTCGCCGTACACGGCGGGAATCGGGACGTCGACGGCGGAGACCTGGAGGATGTTCAGGTGGATCAGCAGGTCGTTCTCGAAGCTGTAGCGGCGCGCGACGCGGTCCAGCGGGACGCGCCTGAGCACCTCCGTCCGGATCGCGGTATAGCCGTTCTGCGGATCGAACAGGTTCCAGTAGCCGGACGCGAGCTTCGTCATGAACGACAGGACGATGTTGCCGAAGATCCGGTGCTCGGGGCATCCCCTCGAACGACTCGGGCGCGAAGAAGCGGTTCGCCTTCGCGAAGCCGTATCCTCCTCGGCCACGCGATCGAGCAGGTCGGGCAGGTAGGCGGGGTCCATCTGCGCGTCGCCGGCCATGATCACGTTGACGTCGGCACCGAGCTCCATGGCCGCCTTGTGCCCGGTGACGATCGCGCCGCCGACGCCCTGGTTCACCTCGTGGCGGATCAGCGTGACCCGGGGGTCGTCGATCCGCGACCACCTCGCTGGTGCCGTCGGGACTGCGGTCGTCGACGATGACGATGTGGTCCACGAAGTCGGGCATCGTCTCGATGACCGTGGCGATCATCTGCTCTTCGTTGTACGCCGGCACGACGGCGGCGATCCGTGCGCCTTGGTACACAGTTGGACTTCTCTCGGGGCGGTCGGCGAAGACCCAGTACCGGTAGGCGAAGTAGTTCCAGATGGTCGTGAGAGCCGTGGCCGCGACCTTGCCGACCACCCAGCCGGCGGGGGTCTGGTCGATCAGTCCCACGACGCGCGCCGTCGCGAGCGTGTTGAACGCCACGAGCCCGTGTACCGGAGAGCGCACGGCCGTGCGGAGCCTGCGACCCGAAGGTGAACCAGCGCTGGATCGTGTAGGTGAATGCGAAGCTCATGATGAACGCGAGGCCTGCCGAGAACCAGGTCGGCCAGCCGAACACCTGATGGAAGAGCGCGAGCAGGCCCAGGTCGACGAGGAATGCCAGGCCACCGGCGAGCAGGTATCGGATCCCGCTCAGTCGCGAGCGGCACCTCGCCCGCCCGCGCACCAGACGAACTGGGCGGGACACGTCATGGAGGATCCGCTCTGGATCACATGGTCGACCACACGATGCGAGGGAAGGATGCTGCGACGTTCGGCGGCGGCATCCGCCCGCCCTCGATGACGTCCATGAAACGTGCGAACTGGGCCGTGAGCGGCTCGGCGCCGGAGGATCTCCGGGATCTCGATGATCGTCTGCTGGCGGTAGCCGGGCCCGTCGTCGACCGAATTCTCGGAGACGTGCCGGTAGATCGTGACGTCCCGCCGCAGCAGGTCGACCTCGATCAGCCGGTCGAGCTCATAGATCGTCAGGGTGCGCACCTTGTGCTGGCCGACCCGGCTCGCCGAGTGCGCGCACGACCCTCCGTCGAACCCGAGCACGGTCTCGGCGACGTCCTCCGCCCCGGGCACCGACGGGGTGGAAGTAGCCGAGCCTCGACCGACGCTCGTCGGCGCCGACCCGATGAGGCGATCCAGGTCGACGTCGTGCACGAGCAGGTCCCAGGCGACGCCGGTCCTGATGCGCGGGGCGTAAGGGGAGTGCCGGGTCGCGGTGATGTGGACGGGCGCTCAAGCAGCAGCCGGCCGTGAGGACGGCCGGGTTGTACCGCTCCAGGAGCCCGCACATCATCGGCAGGTCCCTGGCCTCGGCGAGCGCGAGGATCTCTTGGGTCTGCAGCAGGTCGTCGGCGACCGGCTTCTCGATGAGCAGCGGCCGGTCCTGGCTCGATCACCTCCATCGCGAGCCCGTAGTGGGCCTCCGTCGCTGCCGCGACGACCACGGCGTCGACGTCGGCAGGTCGGGCAGTTCCGGCGCCCAGTGGCGCCGAAGCGCTCCGCCATCGCCCGCCCGACGCTCTCGCGCGGGTCGACGAGCACGGCGAGGTCGGCCCGGTCGGACTGGGAGATCACGCGGGCGTGGTGCGACGCCCATCGAGCCGGCGCCGACGAGGGCGATGCGCTTCACGCGGCCATCTCAGGCTCCTGCCACGGCGCGCACGGCGCCGATGACGTGGTCGAGGTCGTCGTCGGTCAGCGCCGGGTGCACCGGCAGCGACAGGCACCGCGACCGATCCGCTCGGCGACCGGGACGTCGCTGATGCGCACGCGCGGATGCGTGCGGTAGCGTCGTAGTCGAAGACCAGTCTCGGGTAGTAGACGCCGCTGCCGACGCCGCGCTCGCCGGAGCTGCTCGACGACGTCGTCGCGGTCGACGGCGGCATCCTCCGTGACCCGGATGGTGTACTGGTGCCACACGTGCCCGCGCCCGGACAGCTCGCGGCGCGACGACGCCGCGCACGCCGCTCGAGGCCGTCGGCGAGCCGCGCGGCGTTGCTGCGGCGGCGCGCGACCGTCTCGTCGTACCGCGCGAGCTGGGGGATGCCGAGGGCGGCCTGCAGGTCGGTGAGCCGGTAGTTGTTGCCGGCCATCTCGTACTGGTACCGGGCGCGCATGCCCTGGTTGCGGAGGAGGCGCAGCCGGTCGGCGAGCGCGTCGTCGTCGGTCGTGATCATCCCGCCCTCGCCGGTCGTCATGTTCTTGGTCGCGTAGAACGAGAAGCAGCCGAGCCCGAAGCTGCCGGCGCCGCGGCCGTCGTAGGTCGCGCCGTGCGCCTGCGCGGCGTCCTCGACGATGCGCGAGCCCGTGCGCCGCGGCGATCTCGACCAGCGGCTCCATGTCGGCCGTCTGGCCGTAGAGGTGCACCGGCATGAGCACCTTGGGCGCGGTCGGTGACCGCGCTCGCACACCGCCGCCGGGTCGACGTTGAAGTCGTCCTCGCGGATGTCGGCGAACCGCGCGGTCGCGCCGGCCTCGAGGATCGCGTTCAGCGTGGCGACGAAGGTGAACGGGGTCGTGATCACCTCGTCGCCCGGCTGCAGGTCCAGGACCTGGAGGGCGGCGATGAGCGCCGTCGTGCCGTTGTTGACCGCGACGGCGTGCTTCGCGCCGGCCAGCTCGGCGAACGCGTCTCGAGCTGGGCGACCATCGGACCCTGGGCGATCGACCCGGAGCGAAGCACCTCCAGGACCAGCGCCTCTTCGTCCTCGCCGAACTGGACGGTCGTTATGGGAATCATGTGGCCTCGTGGGTAGATTTCTCGTGCCATCGATCCCGGCACGACCATCCAATCTACCGGGTGGTCCTGCGCGCGACCTGCGCGGAGCGCGACCCGCGGAAGCAGCTCTCGTAAGATCGGACGAGTCATCCGCGGGGTCGCACACGCAACAATCTACCCGGAGCCCCCGATCTCGTGACCCGACAGTGAGGCAATGTGAACAGCATCCATCCCTCGGCCGTGATCGAGGGCGACGTCCGGTTCGGAACCGGCAACGTCATCGGTCCGAACGTCGTCGTCTACCGGCCGGTCACGATCGGCGACGACAACTGGATCGGAGCGGGCGTCGTCATCGGCGCGCCGCCCGAGGTGCGATCGTTCGCCCACCCACGCGCCGCGGAGCGACGGCGGGCGCCGGCGCACGGATCGGCGATGGCAACGTGATCCGCGAGTACGCGCAGATCCACCAGGGCTGGAAGCAGCCGACCGCGATCGGCGACGACGCGTTCATCATGAACCAGGTGTACGTCGCCCACGACTGCGTGCTCGAGGATGGAGTCACGCTCGCCTCCAGCGTTCTGCTGGCCGGACACGTCCACGTCGGCGATCGCGCCAACCTCGGCTTGGGGACCGCCGTGCATCAGTGCCGCTACGTGGGCAGGGGTGCGATGGTCGGCATGAGCTCGGTCGTGACGCGGGACATCCCTCCGTTCGCCAAGGCGTACGGGAGCCCTGCACGCGTCGCGTCCGCGAACGCCGTCGGAATGCGGCGGCTCGACGTGCCCGAGGACGACATCGCCGCACTCGTCGCGGTCTACGAGTCCGGCCTCGGGCCGCGATCGCCTTCCCGACTTCGACGAGGCATCCATCATCGCGGCCGCGTTCCGCGCCTGGCGCACGCGATCCGCCGCCGAATCGTGACGGCGGTGGAGCAGCCGCCGGCGCGGGGATCGATATCCTCGATGGATGACCGACCCGCAGCGGAAGACAGGGTGACGGCCGGCGCGCCCCGGGCAGGGGCTCGTGCCGCACTCTTCCTCGCTCCGTTCGCGATCTTCGCCCTGCTCGGCGTCCTGTGGTCGCTCGCCTCCCCGGTGTTCAGCGTGCCCGACGAGAACGCCCACGCCACGAAGGCGATCGCCCAGGTTCGCGGGCAGGTCGTCGGCTACACCCTCCCCGACGTCAGGCACATCGTCGTGGACCTCCCTCCCGGGTACGAGTACAGCCAGGACACCCTGTGCTTCGCGACGAGACCCGACGTCTCCGCCGGCTGCGCGCCCGACTTCGGCGGGCCGGACGCGCAACCGTGGTTCAACACGTGGGTCGGCGCGTACAACCCCGTCTACTACTACCTGGTCGGCTGGCCCAGCCTCCTCTTCGACGGCAACGCGAGCATCTACGCGATGCGGATCGCGAGTTCGCTCGTGGGTGCCGCGCTCCTCGCCTGGGCATTCCTCGCCGCGGCATCCGGTGGGCGATCGCGATGGATGCCCGTGGGCGTCGCCTTCGCCGCTGCGCCCATGTGCATGTACCTCATCGGCGCCGTCAATCCCGAACGGCGCGGAGCTCGCGGCGGCGGTCGCCGTCTGGGCAGGGGTCCTGCGCCTGCTCGAGACCTTCAGGGACGAGCCGAAGCGCGTGTGGATGTCCCGATGGTCACTCTGGGCGGGGGTCACGGCGGCATCGATCATGCTCGTCACCGCTCGGGCGCTCGGCCCGCTCTGGCTCGTCGTGATCGTCGCGCTCTGCTTCTTCGCGAGTGGATGGGTCCCCGTTCGCCGACTCTTCACGACGGGCAGCAGTTACTGGTGGCTCGGCGGCGATCGCGGTCGGGGGACTGTTCTCCGTCGGCTGGACCCTGTCCGGCGGGAGCCTGTCGAACCAGGCCGAGGCGTCGGACGCCCCCCTCGTGAACGCGACATTCGTCCAGGGGTTCACCTACATGCTGCGCACCACGCCCGACTTCCTGCAGCAGGCGATCGGCTACTTCGGATGGATCGACGCTCCACTGCCACTGTGGACGTACTGGCTGTTCGTCGCGGCATTCGCGGTGCTCGTGGTGCTCGGCTTCATCGCCTCGCACCGTCGCAGCGTGCTGGTGCTCGCAACGGTGATCGACGACGGCGATCCTCGTGCCGGCGCTCGTGCAGGCCTACAGCGTGCACCAGACGGGAATCATCTGGCAGGGACGATACGGACTCTTCCTGTATCTCGGGATCACCATCGTCGCCGCGTGGCTGCTCAGTCGCGACGCACCGACCGTCGACGCCCTCGCGGTGCGTGCCTCGTGGGTCGTCGGTTCGCTGGTCGCGCTCTTCGGCGTGATCGCGTTCCTCCTCGTGATGGTGCGCTACGTCATCGCCAAGGCCCCGCTCGGCGAGATGTTCACCGCGCCGCAGTGGCAACCGCCGCTCGGGTGGTTGCCGCTCGTGCTCGCCTACGGGCTGGTTTCCGCCGCGCTCGTCGTCCTGGTGGGCGGCACCGCCCGATGGATCGCCCGGCGCGAGGACGCGCTCGACGAGGTCGATCCGTCGACGGCGGCGCCGGAAGCCGGCGCCGGGGTCTCCGCTCGTGGCTGACGCAGCACCGCGCTCGACCCACGTCGCCATCGCCTACGACTGCCTGTTCCCGGTCGACACCGGTGGCGGCGAGCGGGTGTATCGGCGCATCGCCGAGCTGCTCTCCGCAGCGGGCAGTGCCGTCACGTACGTCACCCGCCGCGGCCGCGCCGCCGGACCGGATGCCGCGTTCGACGTGGTCGGGGTGTGGAGCGGCGAGATCACCGACGCCGGGGGAACGCGCACCACGACGAGCGCGCTCGGATTCGCCGCCGCCCTCTTCCGCTACTTCGTGCGGCACCGCCGGGACCACCACCTGGTGCTCGTCGCGGCCCTCCCGGTGCTCAACGTCTTCGCGGTGCGACTCGCCCTGATCGGCACGCGTACGGTCGTGGCCACCGACTGGCTCGAGATCTGGACGTGGCGCAAGTGGCGCTCCTACTCCGGGGCGCTCGTCGGCACCGTCGCCTTCGTCCTGCAGTCGCTCGGTGTGCACGTCGGTCGCATCCAGACGGTGAACAGCGGATTCACGCGCGACCGGCTCCGCCGCTACCGTCGACGGGCGGACCCGATCGTGCTCGGCCTCGTCGACCTCGTGGGTGAGGGGACGGATGCCCCGCGTGCGCCGTCGCTGCCGCCGACGGCCCTGTTCGTGGGCCGCCACATCGCCGACAAGCGGCTCGACGCACTGCCCGCCGCCATCTCGGTCGCACGGCGCCAGGTGACCGACCTCGAGGCCGTGGTCGTGGGGACCGGACCCGAGACCGATCGGGCACGACGTGCCGCCGAGGCCGCCGGCGTGGCCTCCGTCGTGCGGTTCGCCGGCCGGGTCCCCGACGACGAGCTCGACGCGCTGTTCGCCGGCGCGGCCGTGCTCGTGAACCCCTCGGCGCGCGAGGGATTCGGGCTCGTGGTGGCCGAGGCGGCCGCGCAGGGCACGCCGTCGGTCGTGGTGGCCGGTGACGACAACGCCGCAGCGGAGCTCGTCGTCGACGGCGAGAACGGCTTCCTCGCGGCATCCGCCGACTCGGAGGTGCTCGGCGCAGCGATCGCCCGCGCCGTGCTGGGCGGCGACGCGCTGCGCCGGTCGACGTCGGCGTGGTTCGCTCGCGAGCGCCGCGCGCGATCGCTGGCGCGCTCGGTCGCCGAGCTCCTCGACCGGTGGCGGGCGGTCAGCCGCCACTGAGCGCGGTGGGCGGCAGCATGTCGAGCAGCGCCGCGCGCGTGGCGTCGGCCGTGGCCTGCCAGGAGAACTCCGCGGCGCGCGCGAGGCCCGCCCGCGACATCCGCTCGCGCTCGGCCGGTGCGCCGAGCAGCGCCCGGATCGCATCGGCGATGGCATCGGGATCGTGAGGATCCACGTAGAGGGCGGCGTCGCCCGCGACCTCGCGCAGCACCGGCAGGTCGGACACGATCACGGGACATCCGCGTGCCATCGCCTCGAGCGGGGGCAGGCCGAAGCCCTCGAAGCGCGTCGGGAAGACGAGCGCCGTCGACTCGGCGTACAGCCGCTCGAGCTCGTCGCGGCCGAGCCACCCGCGCAGGTCGACCGAGTCGCGCAGGCCGAGGCGCTCGACGGTCGGCGCGAGCGGGTCCTCGCCGTGGCTCCCGGTGATGGTCAGGTGGGGACGTTCGCTCGGATCGATGCGGGCGAGCGCCTCGAGCAGCGTCTCGAAGCCCTTGTGGGGCATCCGGTTGCCGACCGCCAGGAGCTCGGCGTCACGGCGCACGACCGCGCCCGCCGCGGCCGACGGGCGCGAGCCCGCCAACGGCGTCACGACGATGCGGTCGGCGGGCACGTGGAGGTACCGGACGATGTCGTCGCGCGATGCCCCGCTGACCGTGAGGATGCGCGCGGCACCGCGCGCGGCGACCCGGATCATCCAGCGGAGGATCCGGGAGTACGCCCCCGGCACGTACTCGGGATGGCGGAATGCGAGCAGGTCGTGCACCGTGAGCACCACCGGCACGCGCGAGCGCCACGGGCCGAAGTTCGCCGGACAGTGCAGCAGGTCGGCGCCGTGGCGGCGAGCCGCGCGGTCGAGCGAGAAGAGTTCGCCGCGCGCCCACGCGACGCGGTCCTCGCCGCTCACGCCGGAGTCGACCACCCGTCCGGGGAACCAGGACACGTCCATCGCCGCCAGCTCGGTCGAGGCGATCCCCACGTACTCCAGCTCGGGATCGTCGGGCGACAGTCGCGAGTACACCTCGCGCACGTACGACTCCATGCCGCCCTTGGTGCCGGTGAAGAACAGCAGGTCGACCAGCACGCGCCTCATGCGTCACCGCCGGCTTCGAGCACGGCCGCCTCGCGCTCGATGCGCGCGACGTGCCGCCGTCGGGCGACCTCGTAGACCACGGCGGACGCGAGCTCGGCGACCAGCAGGCCGAGGAACACCGCCGAGAGGCTGTCGAACGCGAGCCCGACCGCCGCGAGCCCGAACGTGAGCACCGAGACCACGGCCCGCAGGCCGGTGAGCAGCCGCACCGCACCCGCCCTCCTGAGGGCCGCGAACGGGATGGTCGTCGCGAGCGACGCGGCACGCCATCCGCAGGCGAGCAGCAGCGGGACGAGGGTCGCGGACTCGGTCCACGCGGCGCCGAAGATGAACCCGAACGCCCCGACGACCTCCAGCACGAGCAGCGCGACCACGGCGGCCGCCACGGATGCCGCGGACACCACGATGTCGAGCCGCGAGTGCTCCTTGAGCAGGCGCAGGCGCATGAAGTTCAGCGGGATCGCGAGCAGGCCCGACACGGTCGCGATCGAGGTGAAGAGCACGGCGTCGGCCGAGCCGAGGAACGCGAGGATCATCGTGTTCAGCAGCGGGTAGATCACGCCCGTGATGGCGGTGTCGGCGACGACCCAGCCCATGACCGCCGGCTCCGGCCGGCTGGCGTGATGCGTGACCGGCAGGCAGCGCACGCAGGTGGCGACCGCGATGCCGGCGACGAGCGGGATGAGTGCCCAGTCCTGCTCGGCGAACCCGGCGAGCACGCCGACGAGGGCGCCGAGGCCCACGGCGACGGATGCCACGATCTCCCGCCGGTCGAGCCGCTCGGCCACCGACACCCCGCGGCCCACCTCGAGTGCCGCGATCAGGATCGGCAGGCCGATCGCGAGGGCGACGGCGTTCGGAGGGATGATCGCGAGCACCAACGCCGTCAGGACGGAGATCGCCGCGAGCCAGAGCGGGAAGACCACTCGTCGTTCGGTCGCCGCGGAACTGAGCCGGGACTCGACGACGACGGCGAACGTGAGCTGGCCGGCGAAGGTGGCCACGAGCACGGCGACGGCGAGGAAGCCCTGCTCCTCCACGGTGAAGAGCCGGGAGGAGATGGAGACGGTCGCCGCGGGGATGACCGCGAGCGAGACGCCGCCGAGGAGCGTGATGAGGCTGAGTGCCGCTCGCCGCATGCGCAGCGGTCCCGGCATGGGTTCGCTCACCGTGTCACCGCCGTCGTCGGTCCGCCGATCGTGCGCCCGAGCATTCCCTCTGCGCGACCCAGGAAGACCCACCACCCGTCGCCGACGGCGTTGGTGGTTCGATTCCGCAGGCCGAAGGCGAGGCCGCCGAACAGGAACGCGAACCGCCACCACCAGGGGTACGGATGCCGCACCACCACGCGGCCCATCCCGCGGCCGTAGGCCCGCAGCTTGCGTCGCCGTTCGCCGGTCGAGAGACCGCTGGGGTCGGCGATCCCGCCGACGGCGACCTCGGGCGGCATCCAGCGGAAGCCGTTCGCGAGGTCGGGGCGGCGGTCGAGCAGCCTGAGCAGCAGGTCGGTCGCCTCGCCGGCCTGCCATGGCGTGGGAGCGCCCGTGCCGAGGTCGGGATCGAAGCCGCCGAGCTCGTCGAACACCGAACGCCTGACCAGCAGCCCCATCTCGATCACGCTCCACGCGTTCCAGCGGTCGAGGCGCGTGCCGGCGGCGGGCAGCTCGAACTTCGGCCCGTGCTCGTCGATGACCGTGAGCGCCCCGGCCTCGACCTCGGATGCCGCGGAGCGGATCGCGTCGAGGCTGCCCTCGGGGAACCACGTGGTGTCGTTGGGGAAGTGCAGGAGGCGTTCTCCCGCCGGAAGGGCCGCGACGCCGGCGTTCCGGCCACGGGACGCGCCGCGCGCCGAGGTCGTCACGTCGATGCGGAACGCCTCGTCGCGGAAGCGCTCGACGAGGCGCTCCACGTCGCCCACGCGGTCCTGTGCGACGAGCACGAGTCGGTCGTCGGATCGCACCTGCGCGGAGAGGGACCGCAGCAATCGCTCCAGCGGCTCGGCACGGCCGAGCGTCGAGACCACCAGACCGAGATTCATCGCACCCATTCTGTACGATGGTGAGGCTGCCCCGCGTACGACAGGACCCCTCCCTCATGCCCACCTCCACCGAAACGGTCGAACTCTCGATCGTCATGCCGTGCCTCAACGAGGCCGAGACGCTCGCGGTCTGCATCGACAAGGCCATGGGATACCTCGAGCGCAGCGGCGTCGTCGGCGAGGTGATCATCGCCGACAACGGCTCGACCGACGGCTCGCAGGACATCGCCCGCGCGCACGGCGCCCGGGTCGTCGACGTGCCGGCGAAGGGGTACGGCAGCGCGCTGATGGGCGGAATCGACGCCGCCCGCGGCCAGTACGTCATCATGGGCGACGCCGACGACAGCTACGACTTCTCCGAGCTCGCAGCCGTTCGTCGAGCGGCTCCGTGCGGGCGACGAGCTCGTGATGGGCAACCGCTTCAAGGGCGGCATCGCCGAGGGCGCGATGCCCCCGCTGCACAAGTACCTCGGCAACCCGGTGCTGTCGTGGATCGGTCGGGTGCTGTTCCGCTCGCCGATCGGCGACTTCCACTGCGGGCTGCGCGGCTTCAACCGCCAGTCCATCCTCAACCTCCACCTCCAGACGACCGGCATGGAGTTCGCGAGCGAGGTCGTGGTCAAGTCCACGCTCGGCGGACTCCGCGTCTCCGAGGTGCCGACCACGCTCCACAAGGACGGCCGCAGCCGGCCGCCGCACCTCCGCAGCTGGCGCGACGGGTGGCGGCACCTGCGCTTCCTGCTCATCTTCAGCCCGCGGTGGCTCTTCCTGATCCCGGGCGCCGTGGCGTTCTTCATCGGGCTCATCGGCACGCTGTTCATCAGCGTCGGCCCGATCATCCTCGGCGACGTCGGCTTCGACGTCTCGAGCCAGGTGTACCTCGCCGCGCTGACCGTCGTCGGGTACCAATCGGTGCTCTTCGCGATCCTCACCAAGATCTACGCCCAGCACGAGGGCTTCCGAATACCGCGGTCGCGCAACTTCGATCGGCTCGAGCGGCGCATCAGCCTCGAGAGCGGCGCGCTCGTCGGCCTGGCGATCTTCCTCGTCGGCCTGGCGATCGCCGTCTGGCAGTTCGCGGCCTGGGCCGCCGCCGGCTTCGGGTCCCTCGACCCGTCGACCACGATGCGCACCGCCGTCCTCGGCGCCCTCCTCATGATGCTCGGGGCGCAGACGATCATGGCCGGCATGTTCCTCGGCGTGCTCAACGTGGGCCTCAAACGGGATCGCTGATGCCGGCGACGGCGGCGCGGGTCTCCGTCGCGCTCGGCACCCACAACGGCGCCCGGTTCCTCGGCGAGCAGCTCGACAGCATCCTGCGGCAGACCGTCCCGGTCGCCGAGATCGTGCTCTCCGACGACGCCTCCGGCGACGGCACGGTCGAGCTCGCGCAGCAGCTGATCGCCGAACGGTCGGCCACGGATGCCGCGACGCCCGAGCTCGTGGTGCTGCGCAACCCCGTCGCGCTCGGCGTGACCGCGAACTTCGAGCAGGCGATCTCGGCGGCATCCGGGGATCTCATCGCGCTGTCCGACCAGGATGACGTCTGGCATCCCGATCGCGTGGCACGGGCGGTCGCCGAGTTCGCCGCCCGCCCCGAGGTCGACCTCGTCGCAGCAGAGGCGCGGCTCGTCGACGACGCGGGCGCGCCGCTCGGCGCGTCGCTGTTCGAGACGCTCGGCGTCGACGCCGCCACCCGCGAGCGACTCGTGTCGGCGCCGTTCGAGGAGCTGCTGAAGCGCAACGTGGTCACCGGCGCCACGATGATGGTCACGCGCAGGCTCGTGCAACGAGCCGCTGCCCTTCCCGGCGAGCTGGGTGCACGACGAGTGGCTCGCCGTCGTGGCGTCGGTGGGCGGCGGCCTCGCCGTCGTGGACGAGCCCGTGATCGACTACCGTCAGCACGGCGGCAACCAGATCGGCGTCTCCCGGCTCGGACCGGGCGGCAAGCTCGCCAGGCTGCGTGAGCCGCGCACCGAGCGGAACGCGCAGCTGCTCGCGCGGGCGCAGGACCTCGCCGACCGCCTCCCAGGGCTCGCCGCGGGTGACGCCCGCGTCGAGGCCGAGGCCCGCGGCAAGCTCGCACACGAGCTCATGCGGCAGGGGATCCCCGCGGCCCGCCTGCGGCGCCTCGGGCCGGTCTGGCGCGAGTGGCGCACCGGCGCCTACGCCAAGTACGGCCGCGGCGCGCAGGACGTGCTGCGCGACCTCGTGCAGCCCGTCTAGCTCGGGTCCGCGCCGCGTGGGCCGCCGGCACCGCCCGCGGTTCCCCCGCCGCTCGCCCGCGGCGGCTGCTCGATGCGCTCCACCGTGGGTGCCGGCGGCCGGCCGGCCGCCAGCGCGTCGCGCCAGCTCATGTCGCGCGCGGCCTTCACGGCGCACACCACGAGCAGCATCCAGCCGCCCTCGCTGAGGGCGAAGCTCTCGGCGAAGCTCGTGACGGCGATCACGACGAGCATCAGCGCGGGCCACACGTACACCACGCTGCGACGGCTCGAGGCGAGCAACCACGCACGCACGAGTGCGACGCCGACGAGGGCGACGAAGCGTGAGCGCGCCGATCACGCCCACCTGGAAGTAGACGTCGACGTACGCGCTGAGCGCCGAGGCGTGCGGGCGGCCGGTGGCCAGCTCGATCCAGGTGTACGGCGCGGCATCCGGCCACGAACCGACCCAGCCCCAGCCCTGCAGCGGGTTGTTGTTCAGGTAGCGCGAGAGCTCCCGCCAGACGTCGAGGCGCACGTCGAACTCGCCGCGGGCGTCGAGGAGCTCGATGATCCGGATGCGCACGATCCAGCCGGTGATGATCACCACCACCGCCGCGACGAGCAGCGCGATCTGCCAGCGCCAGCGCGTTGCGGGCACGGCCCGGCGCAGGCCGTAGAGCGCGGCGAGGGCGACGAGCGCCGCCCCCAGCGCCGCCCACGTGGTGGGCGAGCCCGAGAGCACGATGCACAGCGACGCCAGCGCGATGGACCCGATCGCCCGGCCGCGCTGCACGATCCTCGTGCGCCACTCGACGATGAAGGTGAGCAGCGCGATGAGTGCGACGAACCCGAGCATGTTGCGTGACCCGAAGAGGCCCTGGATGGGTCCCAGCTTCGCGAGGTCGCCCTGGATGCCGAGGATCGTGATCGGCACGTCGAGCAGGATGCCGGAGAGCACCTCGAGCGCGAGCGACACGCCCAGCAGCACCCGCATGACGTCGCCGAACGCCCGCACGATCTGGATCGTGTCGCGCATGAGGGCGACGTAGACGCCGATGAAGGCGAACGCGACCAGGTAGACCACGCGCACGGCGGTCCATCCGGGGGCATTGCTCCAGAGCACGGATGCGGCGCACCACCCGACGAAGACGAGGATCGAGATCGGGAGGATGCCGTACCACTCCACGGCGCGCCACCGCGCGATGAGCGAGAGCACGCACAGCGCGAGCAGGGCGGCGAGCGCCGCGAGCAGCCCGGGCCACCCGATGAGGCTCCGCACGGCGTGGATCGAGAACGCGAACCCGACCGCGAGCAGCGTGAGGGCCTGCGCGAACCTCGCGGAGCCCGCGAAGTCGCGCAGGGCGCGGGCGAGGTGCCCGCCGCCGTCGGGATCCGTCATCGCCGTCCGCCCGTGTGGTCGCGTCGCCCGCCCGCGGCGAGGCATCCGGCGGTCATCGCGTCACCCCGGGCGGCGGCATCCGGGACGCGGGGGTCGGCGGCGGCTCGGCGGGCAGTGGCTCGGCCGCCCACTGCCGTTGCTTCGTCGACCAGGCGATCGCGATGAGCAGCAGCCACCCGCCCTCGATCAGGATGCGGCTCTCGGCGAGGCTCTGGCCGAGGAGGGCGACCAGCAGCAGGAGGGGCACGAGTGCGGCGGCGGAGTGGGGGAGCGGGCGGCCCGCGTCGTCTCGCGGCTGGTCGACGGCCAGGAACCACGAGCGCCACAGCGCGCTGACGGCGATCGAGGCGAAGGCGACGAGCCCGACGATGCCGAGCTGCATCCAGACGTCGAGCCAGGCGTTGTGCGCCTGCAGGTACTCCACGCCGTTGCGCACGGCGAGCCCGTCGAACGGCTCGACCCATGGCTGCCAGTAGCCGATCCATCCCCAGCCGAACCACGGGCGCTCGAGCGCGAGGCCGATGACGGCGTTCCAGATGTCGAGGCGGCCGGTGAGGTCCTCGCTCTTGCCGAGGAGCGTGAGGAGCGAGTTCCAGAAGGCGAGCAGCAGGGCCACGGATGCCACGAGCGCGCCGGCCGCCGCCCAGTACACCCCGCGGCGACGATCGGGCCCGACCTTCCTCGCCCAGACGACGAACCCCAGTGCCACGAGCACGATCACGCCGACGAGGATCACGGTCGCCGATCGCGTGAGGAGCAGGACGGTGCCGGCGACGACGAGCCAGCCGATGCCCTGCGCGCGCCGGACGCTGCCGGCCGCGAGCAGCGAGCCGAAGACGATCAGGCCGAGCAGCGCGACCATGCCGAGCAGGTTGCGGCTCGCGACGATGCCCTCGATGGGACCGCCCTGGAAGAGGAGACCCCGCGACCAGTAGAACGCCATCGGCGCGTCATCGCCGTAGTCGGTGAAGTTGGGCGCCACCGGCTCCTGCACGAAGATCGCGACCCACAGCTCGAACAGGATCGAGAGGACGAGGATCCACTTGATCGCTCCGCCGAGCGCGCGCACGATGCGGGTCCACGAGACGCAGAGCACGAGCGCGACGGCGACGAGCGTCGTCGAGAGGGTGATCGCGAGTCCGAGCAGGGTGGCCGTGGGGTAGTACGACCAGGCGAGGGACAGCGTCGCGATGACGACGAACGCGATGGTGGACTTCGGCACCCGCCGCCATCGCCATTCGGGACGCTCCGCGACGAGGAGCGCGACCGCGCCGCCGATGACGACGAGCGCGACCGCCGCGAAACCCCACCAGCCCAGCAGGTTCCGCCAGAACTGCCCGGCCAGCACCGTGAACAGCGCGAACGTCGCATATGCGCCGATGAGCGTGCGACGTCGGCCGGTGGTCATGGCTCCAAGGCTATCGCGCGGGCGGTTGCGGGCAGATGACGGATGCCGCGCGCTGCATGGGCGGGCGGCATCCGTCGTGCCGCGCTACACGAAGGCGGCCTTCCCCGTGATGCTGCGGCCGACGATGAGGGTGTTCATCTCGCGCGTCCCCTCGTAGGAGTAGAGGGCCTCGGCGTCGGCGAAGAACCGGGCCACGTCGTAGTCGAGGACGATGCCGTTGCCGCCGCAGGCCTCGCGGGCCCATGCGACGGTCTCGCGCATGCGCGCCGTCGTGTACGCCTTCGCGAGGGCGGAATGCTCGTCGCGCTGCTCACCCCGATCGAGCATCTCGGACACGCGCACCACCATGCCGAGCGACGCGGTGATGTTGCCCAGGCACTTCACGAGCAGGTCCTGGATGAGCTGGTGCGAGCCGATCGTCTTGCCGAACTGCACGCGCTCGCCGGCGTACCGTACCGCCGCCTCGTACGCGCCGATCGCGGTGCCGACGGCGCCCCAGGCCACCTCCGCGCGGGTGAGCCGGAGCACGCTCGCCGTGTCGCGGAACGAGTTCGCGTTCTGCAGGCGGAGCGACTCGGGAACCACGACGTCCTCGAGCGTGATGTCGGCGTTCTGCACGGCGCGCAGGCTGATCTTGCGCTCGATCTTCGTCGCGGTGTAGCCGGGCGTCGACGTCGGCACGATGAAGCCCTTGACCTGGCTGTCCTCGACGTCCTTCGCCCAGATGATCGTGATGTCCGAGAACGTGGCGTTGCCGATCCAGCGCTTGGCCCCGTTGAGCACCCACGAGTCGCCGTCGCGCTTCGCGGTGGTGCGC
>CAWDJA010000021.1:0-123625 GCA_963802485.1 uncultured Actinomycetota bacterium | reverse complement strand
GGGCGCCATTGCAGGGTCGCCGGGTTTCAGCCGAGCGGGGTGCTGGCCGATCGCGCGTCTTCGGGCGTGCCCAGCGTGCGGGGACGTTGTCGCCGTCCCACACTTGCACGACGCCCCAGGCTGCGGCGGTGAGCGGGACGGCGAGGAGGGCTCCTGTGATTCCGCCGACGGCGGTGCCCGCGGCGATGACGATGAGCACGACGAGGGCATGGAGGCTGACCGTCTTGCCCATCAGGATCGGCTTCAGGACGTTCCCTTCGAGCTGATTGACGATGATGACGACGAGCACGACGAGTGCCGCGGTGAGCGGTCCGTTGCTGACGAGGGCAACCAGGGCGGCGACGGCACCCGCGCTCACGGCGCCGATGATCGGGATGAAGGCGAGCAGGAAGGTGAGGATCGCGAGCGGTACCGCGAGGGGGACCTGCAGGATCAGCAGGCCGATGAAGATTCCCACGGCGTCGAACAGTGCGGCGGCGGCGGTGCTGCGAAATGTAGCCGCCGAAGACGTCGACGGTCTTGCGCCTGATGCGCTCTGCGCGGTCGTAGGCGATTCCCTCGAAGGGTCGGACGAGGAACTCCCACATCTGCGGGCCGTCTTTGAGGAGGAAGAAGAGGATGATCGCCATCATCCCGAGGCTCGCGCTGACTTCGGTGACGGCGCCGATTCCGCCGAGCGCTCCGGATCCGAACTCGGCGCTCGTGACGAAACCGCTGATCTGCTCCGTGAAGTCATTCAGCTGACGCTGGTCCGGTGAGAACGGCAGCGTCTGCAACCAGGCCACAACGCGCTGGAAGCCATCCTGGGCCTTGATCGCGAGCTCGCGCCATTCGTGGCTGACGGATCCCACGACGAAGACGAGAGCGCCGATGATCACCGCGAGGAGGAACACGAGTGCGAGCGCGGCGCCGAGCGCGGGCGGGATGCTGTGTCGTCGCGTCCACTCCATCCACGGTGCGAACGCCGCTGCGAAGATCAGCGCGAGCACAAGAGGGATCGTGACGATCGACAGGCGGCTGAGTAGCCAGACCAGTGCCACGACGACCGCGCCGACGAGGAGGATCTGCGCCCCGCGGGTCCCGGCGCGCCCGAGCCCGTCGCTCCACAGCCGCGAAAGGGATGCCCGGGGGGAGTTGGCCGGCGCGGAGCCGAATGTCTCCGGATTCGCGCGATCCTGCCGTCCGCTTCGGGCTGTTTCGGTCGTGGGTCGGTCCAGGTACCTGCTTCGGAATCGCATGCTCGTTCCTTCGCTCGCGAGATGGGGTGGGCTAGTGGACGACGACCTTGAGCAGGACGACCCCGCCGACGGCGGCCAGCTGGAGCAGCAGGTAGCCCGCCTTCTGCCCCTTCGTGGTGGCGCTCCCGCGCAAGCCCCAGAGAACGAGCACGAGCTGGGTGACGGTGAGAGCCGCAATCGCGAGAGTCAGCCCCGTCCTCAGACTCCAGATGCCGGTGTCGCTGAGCAGCAGAAGAACGGCGGGCACGACGGTGATCTCCAGCGCGCGGATCGACGCTCCAAGGATGCGGCGCATCGTGCTCCGCCGCGTTGCTCCTCCGCCCTCGCTGGCGTGCGCGATCGTGTCGGCGACAAGGCCCGCGGCGAACAGTCCTCCCATGGTGGCGAGGAGGCTGCTCGCGGCGGATCGTCCGGTGAACGCCTCAGACGACGGGATCATGACCAACAGAGTGGCGACGCCGGTGATGGACGCGTACAGCGCCTCCCGGGCGTGCTGCGTCATCGGCGCCGGTCGCCGTGTCTGTGCCGCCGGTCACGAGCACCTGACGTTCGATCTCCATGATTTCCATCCGTTCGCTTCTGGTTTCGGTTGTCGGGAGCCGACAGAGCAACTGCTCGCCGATGCCCTGAGGAGTCGCGGCGATCGGGGCAACCGTGCGCGCCGAGAACGCGGCTCGGTGCCCCGATCGGCTCGGCGACTCAGGCGGACGTCGAGCTTCTCCTTGAGGGCCGCCTTGCGCTCCTCGGCGTTCTGGCGGCGCTCAGCCTTCCGCTGTTCGCGCGCTGCCCGGTCGGCTTCCTTCTGCGCCTTCCGGTAGGCGTCCTCTGCCGCCTCGAGCTCGGCGAGCACCACGTCGGCGGATCGCCGATACACGGTCCCGCCCTGCTCGGTCATCAGCTTGTCGACGACCTCGACGGCGTACTCGTTGACCTCCGCGACGACGGCCGTGCCGCCCACGGGGACGTAGCGGCTGATCTCTCCGAGCACGCTGTCGGAGTCGTCGGCACGACGGATGTCGAAGGCCCCACCGACCAGCAGGCCTCCGGTCCACCCGAACAGCATCCCGATCGGGCCGCCGATGACGCCGAGCATGAGCCCCGATCAGGCTGCCTCCCAAAGTGGCGGCGCCACCCACGGTGTCGCCTCCCTCCGGGGCGTCGAGTCGGCCCTGCTCGTCACGGGTGACGATGCTCGCGGCGAGCACCTCGACTCGCCCCTCCAGCCCAGCGCCCTTGAGCTCGCTGAGCGCCTGATACGCATTGCTCCGGTCCTCGAAGGAGACGGCGATGACATTGTGTTCGAACATAGTTGTGACCTCCAGATCACGTCTGTTGCGCGGCATTTCCGCGACACATCAACGTTCCCGTGGATCGGTATTCGGGTCATCGTGCGCTCTGTCGCAGCCCTCGACGCAACCATGTGCACTCTGCCCTCCTGGGGCTAGGCTGACCGCGTGTCGACCGCAGACTCGATGGCGAAGGTCATCTCCACGCTCGATTGGGACGGTGACCTCGGACCGGCTTCGCTCGCGGTACACGAGGCCGAGCAGCTGCGGTCCCGACTGGGAGACGGCGCAACCCGGTGGGTGGCCGGCGCCGTGGAACAGTCCCTCGCCGCACTGCACGAGCAGATTCACGACTCGCTCGCACCGTGGCCGCTCATTCGAACGTTCGCCCAGCACGTCCTCACCGCGACCCTGCTCCGCCTCGCAGGCGAGGACGAGCTGCCCGCCGACACGGAGGCGATCGATCGCGATCTCGCCGAAGACATCGTTGCGCGGGACATCCCTCTGTCGGAGATCACCGAAGCATTGCGGAGCATGCAGCGTGAGTGGCTGTCGCTCCTGATAGATGCCGCCGTAGGCGTGGGTCCAGACGGCATCAGCGTCGTCCCGGCGTTGGCGACATCGGTTACCGGAACGATGGATGCGTGGATCGGCGCAGCAACCGATGCGATCGTCGAGGAGCGCCGGCGTGTCTACCTGGCTGAGCAGGTTCGCGTTCGGAGCGCGATCGAATCGCTGGTGGCGGCAGAGCCCGTGGATGTCGAAGCGGCCACACGGTTGCTGCGGATCCCGCTCATCGGCTGGCACCTGGGTTGCGCCATCGGAATACCTCCGGGAGGTGCGGTCGAACGGCGAGCCCTGGATGGCATCGTGCACCTGTTCGCTCGGGTAGTCGGCAGCGAACGGATGCTGCGATACGAAACGAGCGCTGGGAAGGTTCACCTCTGGGTGACCACTGATCGCCCGCCGCGGACACCCCGAGTAGAGGATCTCCGCGTGCCGGCACCGCTGCTCGTCGGCATCGGCGAACCACACCCTGGAGCCGACGGATTTCGGCGAACCTTCCTGGAAGCTTCCGATGCGCTGCGGCTGGCCGCGAGTCTGGGCGACAACGGCGGAGTCTCCTACGGCGACGCTGCGTTGGCGATCGTACTCAGCCGGGACGAGGAACGCGCCCGCTGGTTCGTCGAGCATGAGCTTCGTGATCTCGCCGCTGACAGCCCCGAGATGGCCGACATGCGCAACACACTCCGGACCTTCTTCGACACGCGGATGCGCATCGCTCCGGCAGCCGAACGTCTCTTTCTGCACCGCAACACGCTCATCAACCGGCTCGAGCGGATTCAGGCCGTTCTCGGACACGGCGTCGCCGAACGCTCCGCGGAGACCCAGGCAGCGCTCGTGCTCGCCGAACTCTTCATACGGCGTCCCGACGATCCAACCACCGGGCGCGACGAGTACGGGGCTTGACCGACTAGTGGGCGGCTAGGAGTACTGATCGGATCCGGCAGCGGACGTCCGCAAGCGAATCTCATCCGCTTCGACCTCCACCGTGGACGCGACAGCACAGGCGGACCACACGTTGTACCGTGGGTGAGCCTTCATCCGCCAACGGTCGACATGAAGTAAGGAGCAGTATGGGCACGATCATCCACCAGCCCGCTGCTCAGATGATGGGCGGGCACGCTATCGGGATCTTGCTGCTGAACACCGGATACCCCATTCTCCCGGGCAACGTCGCGAACGCGTCGACGTTCAACTACCCGGTCCGGTTCAAGGTCGTCGAGGGTGCCGACAGTCCCCGACTCATCGGTGGCGACCCGACTCTGCTTGAACCCATACTTGCCGCCGCACGAGAGCTCGTCCGGGATGGCTGCCGCGCGATCGTGGGTGCGTGTGGATACTTCGCCCGCTTCCAACGCGAGCTCGCCGAGGCACTGCCGGTCCCAGTATTCCTGTCCAGCCTGTGTCAGGTTCCGATGGTGCTCGGTGCGCTGCAGCCGCACCAGCAGCTTGGCATCCTTTGCGCGAATCAGAGCAGTCTCGACCAGCGGATGCTGACGGCGGTGGGTATACGCGAGGACGCGCCAATCGTTGTGGCCGGCATGGAGAACAGCCCCGGGTTCCGCGGCGCGATCCTCGAAGACCAAGGCTGGATGGACCTCGACCAGGTGCAAGACGAGGTCGTCAGCACTGCCGTGCAGCTGGTGACAGACCACCCCGAGATCGGCGCTCTGCTGCTCGAATGCAGTGACATGCCCCCGTACGCCAAGCAGATCCAAGATGCGACCGGCCTGCCGGTATGGGACTTCGTCACCCTCATCGACTGGATTCATTCAAGCGTCGTCCGCCGCTCCTACGACGGCTTCATCTGACAACCTGGGCTTGGACAACCCGACCCACAAGGTCCCCATTGGCACTCGGCGTGGGATAGCGCCCGGCCGCTGCCCAAGAGCCGGTCCGGCAGCGGTCGTCGGGTAGCGGATCGAGTTTCGGTCAGTCGCCGTGTTTCCGAGCATCGGTCACCCGCTGAGCGGGATGACGCCGAGTTGCCGGTAGAGCCCGAGCCGGTCGTACTCCACCCAGTCCTCCGCGAGCTTGCCGTCGGCAAAGCGGCCGATGATGATGGCGGTCCATTCCGCTGTCTTGCCGGTCGAGGCGATCCCGGCCCAGTCGCCGTGCTGGGTGCCTCGCCACTGGCCCCGCCATACGCCGCGGTTGTCGGCGAAGAAGAGATCATCGAGGGTGTAGGTGAGATCCGGAAACGCGGTGAAGAAGTCCGCCATGGCCGCCCGCCACGCGGGGAGACCGTGCAGGGTCTGCTGGCCCATCCAATGGGACGAGAGGTCTTCTCTCCAATACGACGCCAGATCGTCGAGTTCATGCCGATTGAACACGGCTTCGATGTAGTCGCGGATCAATGTCTCGTGTGGGGATGCTGCCACGGCACTGCCTCCTTGAGACTCGGGATGACGGGCATGACTCCCCCTTTAGCCGTATCTGCTGCCTATTCCGACGCGAGCCCGGCCTGCCACCGCCGCTGTTCGCGTACGAAGAGCACGGCGAAGATGCTCCACAGACCGATGTCGTCCGCGAATCCCAAGGGCCCGAGCACGAGTTCGGGGATCAGATCGATCGGTGCGAACGTATAGACGACAGCTGCGATCGCGGCAGCCCACGTCGTTGGCGCGAGACGGTGCTCCCCGTCCTTGATCGCTTTGAGGAATCTCCACATGCATCCAGTGTGCGGTACATCCGCTGCGACGTCGACCGCGGAACCGGCTGGTGCTTCCGCCACGTCCCTTCGGGACGATACGTTCTTCGACATGCCACGTCTTCCGTCGCTCGTCGCTGCGGCGGTCGCCGCGTTGTTCTTGGCGGCATGCGCCGGTTCGCCGGTCGCCGGCGAACCGGTGACGACGCCGGTTGCGCCCAGTGCAACAGCGGCGGCAACCCTGGCACCCGGCGAGGAACCGTCATTCGCGTTCGCGGGTGACTGCGATTCCATGGTCACTGAAGCGGAGATCGAGGACCTGGTCGGTGCGGACGTGACTCCGCTGCCTGTCCAATCGAGCGGGCGCGCCTCGGCCGTCGAGGTGTTGGGCGGGCTCGCCTGCGGATGGGGCGGTGGCGACTATGCGTGGTACGTCGCCTTGACCGTGATCCCTGCAGAAGGCCTCGAGGCCGCGATCGCAGAATATTCGTACCCGGGCGGCCGGCCCTATTGCTGGGGCCAGAACGAAGTCGGCGCGGAGGGAGCGTGCTATTTCGGCCGAGTGGTCGCCGGGTACTGGCTTGCCGGGACCTTCCAGGTCGAGAGAGGCACCGGCCTCTTCCCGACTGACAGCATCGACGGGCTCGCAGCGATCGTCGAGGAGCGAGCGACCGATCATCCGGCGACGCCGGTCGCGTTTCCTGCCGGCATGTGGAAACCGATGCAGTGCGGGGCTCTCAGTGCCGGCGTGGCGGAGAAATACCCCGGCGAAAGCGGGGTCATTTCCGGAACCACACTCACGGGTTTGGTCGGTCCCGGTGCGCCTGCCGCCACCGTGACCGTGGGCGAGTTGCGCTGCAACTGGTCGAACTCGCATCGCTTCGTGACGGAGCTCATGCCCGGGGCGGGCTGGGCGATCGACAGGCTGACCGACACGGCACCGATCGTGGTCGACGGCGCCGTCGCGGCGGTCGTGCAACGAGAGGATGATGGCTCCGCGCGCATCACGGCCACTGACGGCGTGAACCTCGCTTGGATCACGGCGCCGGAGGGAGTCTCAGAAGTTGAGGCCGCCGCGTTCCTGGCAGCCGTGATGGGGGCTGCCGCTGGCTGAAACCCGGAGGCGTCATCGAGCCACTTCCTGCGAAACCGATGATCCAGAGACGTAGCCAGAAAAACCCCCGGGCACCTACCCGGGGGTTTTCGTTGTGGCTCCGACCGGCATCGATCCGGTGACCTTTCGATTTTCAGTCGAACGCTCTACCAACTGAGCTACAGAGCCTCGGGGCATCCGACCGATCGAAATCGGAGGCGATGCCTCGATAAGGAGAAAGCCCCTTCTCTCGTAAGGGAAAGGGCTTGTCGCCTGAGCGACCCTGACGGGACTTGAACCCGCGACCTCCGCCGTGACAGGGCGGCACGCTAACCAACTGCGCTACAGGGCCTCGATGTGAAGCTATTGAATTGTACTGCGACCTTCGTGGTGACCCCAACGGGATTCGAACCCGTGCTGCCGCCGTGAAAGGGCGGTGTCCTAGGCCACTAAACGATGGGGCCGGGTGGTCCTGCTGGGCATGACCGCCGACAAGCAAGCATACGTGCCATCGTGCGCGAGCGCAAAACGAGGGCGGCGGATGCCTCGGGGCCCCGTCCGCGGCATCCGCCACACGCGCGCCAAATGCCCGGATCGCGCGAACACCGCGCCTATCGTGAAGGCTGCCACTGCCCGCAGAGAGCGAGGAGCGCGGGGCTTCGAGCCCGCGTGGACGGGGAACCATGGACCGAACCACACACCGCGAACCGCTCGCCCGAGCCCGAACGAGGACCCCGCATCGGGGCCATCGCCGGCCAGGCGGGCGGACGCTGCGCGGGCGGGTCCGACACGTCCTGGCCGGCGCTCTCGATCGCCGCGCTGGCCGTGGTCGGGGCGGTCGCCGTTCCGGCGAGCGCGCAGGCCGCGACCTACCCGACGTGGGACGAGTTGCAGGCCGCCAAGGCGAACACGGCGGCGGGCGCCGCGGCGGTGCAGCAGATCATCGTCGCTCATCGCCCAGCTCGAGACGAACGTGGCCGTGACCCGCGCCGAGGCCGAGCGCCGCACCGACGAGCTCATCGAGGCGCAGCAGCGGCACGACGACGCCGTCATGCGCGCGAACCAGATCCAGGCGCAGGCCGATGCCGCCGCCGCCGAGGCCGCGGCCGCCGAGAAGAACGCCGGCCAGGTCGCCGCGCAGCTGTATCGCGCCGGCACCGGCGACGTCGGCGTGAACCTCTTCCTCGACGCGGGCAACACCGCGGCGACCGAGGCGCTGCTCGCGAAGCTCGGCAGCATGGAGAAGATGGTCGAGCGCACCTCGGGCATCTACAACCGCGCGCAGGAGAAGCAGAACTCCGCGACCGCGCTCGCCGGGCAGGCCGAGGTCGCCCGGGCCGAGCGCGAGAAGCTCCGCATCGCCGCCGAGGAGGCCCTCGTCATCGCGCAGGCCGCGCAGGCCGCGGCCGAGGCGGCCCTCGCGGAGTCGCAGGCGAAGAAGATCCAGCTCGAGCAGCAGCTCAAGTTCCTCCAGGACACCGAGGCCCAGACCGCCGCGGCCTACCAGGAGGGCGAGCGCATCCGGCAGGAGGAGGAGCGGCGCCGGCGCGAGGAGGCCATGCGCGCGGGCAGCCCGGGCGTGGTGGCGTCCTCGGGCTGGGCGCGTCCCGCCGCGGGCCGCATCACGTCCGGCTACGGCGCACGCAGCTCGATCTGCTCGGGCGGCGGCTGCTCCGGCTCGTTCCACTACGCCGTCGACCTCGGCACCGGATGCTCCGCGCCCATCTTCGCGGCGAACAGCGGGGTCGTGCGCTTCGCGGGCTATTCGGGCACGTACGGCAACTACGTGCAGATCGACCACGGCGGCGGCATCTGGACCGGCTACGCCCACATCCGACCCGGCGGCACGTTCGTCGGAGCGGGCCAGTGGGTCGAGTCCGGACAGAACATCGCCTCGAGCGGCACCACCGGCGCTTCGACCGGATGCCACCTGCACTACGAGGTGTGGAGCGGCGGGGGCCGCATCAATCCCATTCCGTTCATGGCGGATCGGGGGATCGGCCTTGGGTGAGAACCGCACGCGTCCCATCTCCCGGGTGAAGCCCGCGACGGTGTTCTCGACCGTCGCCATCGGGGCCGTCACGGCATCCATCGTCGCCGCGGGCGGCCCGGCGATGGCCGAGCCCGACTACCCGTCGTGGAGCGAGATCGAGCAGGCCAAGCAGAACGAGCAGACGAAGCAGGCCGAGATCGCGCGCGTCGGCGAGCTCCTCGCCGGGCTGCAGCAGGCGGCGGATGCCGCGGTGCAGGCGTCGATGGAGGCCGACGAGGCCTGGCGGGTCGCCGTCGACCAGCGCGACCGCGCGGCCGAGCGCGAACGCACGCTCGGGCAGCAGGCCGACGAGGCCGACGCCGTGGCCGAGATCTCGAAGATGCGGGCGGGGCTGCTCGCGGCGCATCTCGCCAAGACCGCCGGTGCCGACCTCACCGCCGAGCTCGTGTTCTCGGGCCAGGACGCGACGGAGCTGCTGCAGCAGCTCGGCATGGCATCCAAGCTCGGCGAGCAGTCGAACGACGTGTACATGCAGGCGGTGGCCGACCGGAACACCGCCGATTCGCTGCGCGACCAGGCGGCGGAGGCCAAGGTCGAGCGCGAGCGGCTCGCCGCGCTCGCCGAGACCCGCGCGGACGAGGCCCGCGACGCCGCCGACGCGGCCAGCGCCGCGGTGGCCGTGCAGGAGCAGAAGTCGACCGAGCTCTACGCGCAGCTCGCGAGCCTCAAGGACACCACCGCGGAGCTCGAGCGGCAGCGGGCCGAGGGCCAGGCGCGCGAGGCGGCGGAGGCGGCTGCACGCGCAGCCGCGGCGGCCGCCGCAGCCGCGGCAGCCGCGGAGGCGGCAGCGGCCGCCGCAGCACAGCAGCCCGCGTCCCCGGGCGGCAGCGCCGGCGGTTCGTCGGGAGGCAGCGCCCCGGCCCCCGCTCCGGCGCCCGCCCCACCGAACGCCGGCGCCGTCGAGACCGCCATCTGGTTCGCCAGCCAGCAGCTCGGCGAGCCGTATCGACTCGGCGGGGCCGGCCCGAACGTCTGGGACTGCTCGGGCCTCACGAAGGTCTCGTACGCGCAGGCCGGCATCTACATCGGCACGCACTCGGCGACGAACCAGTACCGCACGCTCGCCGCGCGCGGCCTCGCCGTGCCGCTCTCGCAGATCCAGCGCGGCGACCTGCTCTTCTGGGGTTCGGGCGGCGACTACTACCACGTCGCGATCTACCTCGGCGGCGGCCGCATCATCGAGGCGCCGCGCGACGGCGTGCCGGTGCGCAACTACTTCATCTGGGGTTCGCCCTCCGCGGCCGCCCGCCCCGCCGGCTGACGCCCGCCCCGCCCCGCACTGCCCGCGCCTGCGCGCCATCCTGCTCGGTCGCTCAGAAATGCAGGAAGAACAGTGCGGTGCGCGGCGCGGCGGGCTCCGACGCGCCGACCGCAGCCGGAATGTTCCTGCATCGTGGTCGCCGTGACGCGAGAAGGGGCGAGCCGCCAGGCCCGCCCCTTCGTCGTCGACGGATGCCGCGCGCTCGCGGCATCCGCTCGGTTCATGCCCCGGTCAGTGACCCGGGAACTTCTCGATCGCCTTCTGGACGAGCCCCTCGGCCTCGGCCGCGTTCGCCCAGCCCTCGGTCTTGACCCACTTGCCGGGCTCGAGGTCCTTGTAGTGCTCGAAGAAGTGCTCGATCTCCTTGCGGGTGAACTCGGGGATGTCCTCGACGTCCTGGATGTGGTTCCAGCGCGGGTCGCCCGCGGGCACCGCGATCACCTTGTCGTCGCCGCCGCCGTCGTCGGTCATGTGGAACACGCCCACCGGGCGCACCTTCACGCCGACGCCGGGGAAGAGCGGGTAGTCGAGCAGCACGAGCACGTCCAGCGGGTCGCCGTCGTCGCCGAGCGTGTCCTCGAAGTATCCGTAGTCGGTCGGGTAGACGAACGTCGTGTAGAGCACGCGGTCGAGGAACACGCGACCGGTCTCGTGGTCGACCTCGTACTTGTTGCGGCTCCCCTTCGGGATCTCGATGATGGCGGCGTACTCGCCCATGCTGGTTCTCCTTGTTCTGGAAGCTCGTTCTCGAAGCTCGGCCCGCCGCCCGGTCGGAATGGGGCGCGATCGGCGGAATAAGGTTACTTGATGCCTTCCGAGGAGCTTCCAGCCGAGCGTCGCCCCCGACTGACGCCGCCGATCGCCGACGTGCGCCGTGCGGTGAGGGCGGTGCTTCCGGATGCCGCCGGCTCGGCCGACCGAGTCGCAGGACGTGCCGGTCGACACGCCGACGCCACGCCCGGCACGTCGCCGGACGGTCCCGCAACTCGCGAACCGCTCGTGCTCGTCGCGCTCTCGGGCGGCGCCGACTCGCTCGCGCTCGCCGCGGCCACCGCGTTCGAGGCGCCGCGCGCCGGGCTCCGCGCCGGCGCGGTGATCGTCGACCACGGGCTGCAGGATGCCTCGGCCGAGGTCGCCGCCGCGGCGGCCGACGCCGCCCGGGCGCTCGGGCTCGACCCCGTGGTCGTGCGGCGCGTCGAGGTGACGGGGGAGGGCGGCCCCGAGGCATCCGCTCGCGACGCCAGGTACGCCGCGCTCGACGCGGTCGCCGCCGAGACCGGAGCCGTGCTGGTGCTGCTCGGCCACACCCTCGACGACCAGGCCGAGACCGTGCTGCTCGGACTCGCCCGCGGCTCGGGCACGGCGAGCCTCGCCGGCATGCCCGCCCGATCGGGCCGGTACGCCCGCCCGCTCCTCGGCATCCGTCGCGCGACCACCCGGCAGGCCTGCCTCGACGCCGGACTCTCGCCGTGGGACGACCCGCACAACGCCGACCCCGCCTACACCCGCGTGCGCGTGCGCGAGCGGGTGCTGCCCGTGCTCGAGGCCGAGCTCGGGCCCGGCATCGCCGAGGCGCTCGCCCGCACCGCCGAGCAGCTCCGCGAGGACGACGAGGCGTTCACCAGCCAGATCGACGAGTTCATCGAGGAGATCTGCGAGCCCGCCGAGGCCGGCATCGCGCTGTCGGTCGGGGTGCTGGCGGCCAACCCCGCCGCCCTTCGGCAGCGGATCATCCGCCACGTCGTCGGGAGCGAGTTCGGCGTCTCGCTCACGCGCGCGCAGACCCTCGACGTCGCCCGCCTCGTGACCGACTGGCACGGACAGGGCCCGCTCGACCTCCCCGGCGGCGTCCGCGCGACGCGCGCGGGCCGCCACGTCGTGTTCTCGACGAGCGGCTCGACCGAGGTGCTGCCGCACGACCACTGAGCCCGGCCGCCCACGGCGTAGGCTCGTGGCATCCGTTCGCCCACAACCCAGGGAGCAGGCATGGACGCGCGCGAGATCGACGCCGACCTCACCGAGGTGCTCGTCACCGAAGCCGAGATCCACGCGAAGCTCGCCGAGCTCGCCCGCCGCATCGAGGTGGACTACGAGGACAAGGACCTGCTGCTCGTCGGCGTGCTGAAGGGCGCGGTCATGGTCATGGCCGACCTCGCCCGCGAGCTCAGGCCGCACGTGAACATGGACTGGATGGCCGTGTCGTCGTACGGCGCCGGCACCCAGTCGAGCGGCGTCGTGCGCATCGTGAAGGACCTCGACACCGACCTCACCGGGCGGCACGTGCTCATCGTCGAGGACATCATCGACTCGGGCCTCACGCTCAGCTGGCTGCTCGGCAACCTCGAGTCGCGCGGCGCCGAGTCGGTCGAGATCTGCGCACTGCTGCGCAAGCCGGATGCCGCGAAGGTCGACGTCACCGTCAAGTACCTCGGCTTCGACATCCCGAACCAGTTCGTCGTGGGCTACGGACTCGACTACGCCGAGCACTACCGCAACCTGCGCGACGTCGCGATCCTCGCGCCGCACGTGTACAGCTGAGCCGCGCGAGCGCGGGCTCCCGGCTCCGGACTCCGACGGACCGCAGGCCCTAGAGTCATCCTCATGGCCGATGGGCGACGCCGGAGCAGATTGCGCGACGCTGGCGCTGCCTTCACGAGCAACTGGCGCAATCCCAGCCTCCGCCGTGCCCAGCTCAGCTTCCTCGGCGCCTGGACCGCCGAGTGGGCCTTCACGGTCGCGCTCGGGATCGTCGCCTACCGCGACGGCGGCGCGGCGGCCGTCGGACTCGTCGGGCTGCTGCGCATGGTGCCGTCCGCCATCCTCGCCCCACTGCTGTCGCCGATCGCCGACCGCGGGCGCCGGGAACGGGTGCTCATCCTGGTGTCCATCGTGCGCGGCGCCGCGACCGCCGCCGCCGCCGTGGTCGTCGCGGTCTCCGGTCCCTCGGCGGTCATCTACGCGCTCGCCGTGCTGTCGACGATCGCCGCCACCCTCTATCGCCCGGCGCACTCCGCGCTCCTGCCGTCGCTGTGCCGCACCGGGCACGAGCTCGCCAGCGCCAACATGGTGCGCGGGCTGCTCGACTCCGCGGCCACCCTCGTGGGTCCACTGGTCGCGGCGGTGCTGCTCCAGTTCACCGGGGTGGACGTCGTGTTCTGGGTCGCGGCCGGCGCCTCGTTCGTGGCGGCCGCCCTGCTCGTGCGACTGCGGTACGACGCCCCGCCGCGACCGCCCGCGCCGAGCCGTCCCAACCTGGCCAAGGAGGCCGTCGAGGGTGTCCGCGTGGTCGTGCAGAACCGCGACCTGACCCTCATCCTCGGTCTCGCGGCGGCGCAGGCCCTCACGCGGGGCGCGCTCACCGTGTTCTCCGTCGTGGTCGCGATCGAGCTGCTGGACACCGGCGAGCCGGGCGTCGGCGCCCTGATGACCGCGGTCGGGGTGGGCGCGGTGCTCGGGTCGCTCTTCGCCTCGCTGCTCGTCGGCTCCGGCCGACTGGGCGCCTGGTTCGCCGTCGGGGTCGGCCTGTGGGGACTTCCGCTCACCCTCGTCGCCCTCGTCCCCCAGCAGTCGGCGGCGCTGGGCCTGCTGGCGTTCATCGGCGTGGGCAACGCCCTGGTCGATCTCGCCGGGTTCACGCTGATCGCCAGGATGGCTCCCGACGAGGTGCTCGCACGCGTCTTCGGCGTGCTGGAGAGCCTGGTGGCGGTGTTCATCGGGATCGGCGCCGTCGTCGCGTCGTCGATGATCGCGTGGGTCGGGGTCCAGAACGCGCTGATCGTGATCGGGCTGGTCTGCCCGGTGCTCGCGGTGGCTGTCGTTGCGGCGACTGCGGGGCCTGGACCGATCCGTCGACGTCCTCGACGCGGATATCGGACTGCTCCAGGAGGTGCCGATGTTCCACCCCCTGCCGCTGCCGTCGATCGAGCAGCTGGCGCGCGGCCTGGAACCGGTCACCGTCGCCGCAGACCAGATGGTGTTCCGTCAGGGTGACGTCGGCGACCGGTACTACGTGATCGAGTCGGGCGAGGCCGACGTGGTGGGCGACGGTCGGGTCGTGGCCACGCTCGGCCCGGGGGAGGGCTTCGGGGAGATCGCCCTGCTGCGCCGCACGCGCCGAACAGCGACCGTGGTCGCCAGGAGCGAGCTCCAGTTGCAGGCGCTGGGTTCCGACCGGTTCCTCCCCGTCGTCCTCGGGTACACGCCGAGCGCTCAGGAGGCGGCGGCGGTCGTCGACGGCCAGCTCGACCGGTACTCGCCGAAGGAGCCGTTCGAGGAGCCGCCGCCGCCGGTGTGACCCGTTCGGGCTCTTGAGAACCCCGGGCTGAGGTGCGACCCTAGGGCATGGAATCCGGCCGTGCGGTCCTGCTGATCGCGGACATCGGTGGCTACACCGAATACATGAGCTCGCATCGGATGAGTCTCGCGCACGCCGAGGTCAACACCGCGCGGATGCTCGAGAAGATGATCGATGCCGCCCCCGGCTTCGACCTCATCGAGATCGAGGGCGATGCGGCGTTCCTCTCGCGCCAGGCCGACGGCGACACCGACACCACGATGGCCGAGATCCTCGAAGCCGCCACGGCCATGCATCGGGCCTTCCACCTCGAACGGCAGTACGTCACGGCGAACCTGTGCCCGTGCACGGGATGCAAGGGGGCCCGCGACCTCAAGCTCAAGTTCGTCGCGCACATCGGCGACGTGGCCACCCAGAACATCCGCGAGCGCATCAAGCTCGTCGGGATCGACGTCATCCTCGTCCATCGCCTGCTGAAGAACCCGGTCGGGATCCCCGAGTACGTCCTGGTCTCCGAGGAGCTCTACCGGATCGGCGAGGACGCGCTGCCCGATCCCGTGCACGAGGTCTCGCCCGAACTCGAGGGCTTCGGAACCGTCCACGCGTACTTCGTCGACGTCGAGGATCTCAACGGCACGCACCCGCCGCTCCCGGCGCCGTCGTTGCAGGGTCGCCTCGGGAGGACGTTCGTGGCGGTGGGCAAGGGCCTGCCGTACATGGTCGGCCTTCGAAGCTACCGCCGCGAGGCATCCGTTCAATAGGCGACTGAAGAGGGTGTGACGCGGCAGGCTGCACAGCCCTCAGCGAACAGTGAGCCGACGCTCAGCGCCGTCGAGGTAGCCTTGCAGCACCATGAACATGAAGAAGATCCTGCGCGGGCCGATCATCTACATCCTGCTCGCCATCGTCGCCGTGTGGATCGGATCGAGCCTCATCACGGCCTCGGGATTCCGCGAGGTGTCGACGCAGGAGGGCCTCCAGCTCCTGCAGGACGACAAGGTCGCGTCCGCCAAGATCGTCGACGGTGAGAACCGGGTCGACCTCACGCTCGCCGAGCCCGACGACGAGCTCGGCGAGCAGGTGCAGTTCTACTACGTCACGCCGCGAGGCGAGGACGTCATCAACGCGGTCGACGCGGCGAACCCCAAGGACGGCTTCAACGACGAGGTGCCGCAGCCGAACTGGTTCCTCTCGATGCTCGGCATCCTGCTGCCGCTCGTGCTCATCGGCCTCTTCTTCTGGATCATGCTCTCGGGCATGCAGGGCGGCGGCAACCGCGTCATGCAGTTCGGCAAGTCCAAGGCCAAGCTCGTCACCAAGGAGAGCCCGAAGGTCACCTTCGACGACGTCGCCGGCGCCGAGGAGGCGATCGAGGAGCTCCACGAGATCAAGGAGTTCCTGAAGGAGCCCGCCAAGTTCCAGGCCGTCGGCGCGCGCATCCCCAAGGGCGTGCTGCTCTACGGCCCTCCCGGAACGGGCAAGACGCTCCTCGCGCGCGCCGTCGCCGGTGAGGCGGGCGTGCCGTTCTACTCGATCTCCGGTTCGGACTTCGTCGAGATGTTCGTGGGCGTCGGCGCGAGCCGCGTGCGCGACCTCTTCGACCAGGCCAAGCAGAACGCGCCGGCCATCATCTTCGTCGACGAGATCGACGCGGTCGGCCGCCACCGCGGCGCCGGCCTCGGCGGCGGACACGACGAGCGCGAGCAGACGCTGAACCAGCTCCTCGTCGAGATGGACGGCTTCGACCCCAAGACGAACGTCATCCTCATCGCGGCGACGAACCGTCCCGACATCCTCGACCCCGCGCTGCTGCGTCCCGGTCGCTTCGACCGCCAGATCGGCGTCGACGCGCCCGACCTCAAGGGCCGCCAGCGCATCCTCGAGGTGCACTCGAAGGGCAAGCCGCTCGCGAAGGGCGTCGACCTCGAGGTGCTCGCCCGCAAGACCCCCGGGTTCACGGGTGCCGACCTCGCGAACGTGCTGAACGAGGCCGCGCTGCTCACCGCCCGCTCGAACGCGCAGCTCATCGACAACCGCGCGCTCGACGAGGCCGTCGACCGCGTGATCGCCGGTCCGCAGCGACGCTCCCGCGTGATGAAGGACAAGGAGAAGCTCATCACGGCCTACCACGAGGGCGGACACGCGCTCGCGGCGGCGGCGATGAACTACACCGACCCCGTGACGAAGATCACGATCCTCCCGCGCGGTCGCGCCCTCGGCTACACGATGGTGCTGCCGCTCGAGGACAAGTACTCCATCACCCGCAACGAGCTGCTCGACCAGCTCACCTACGCCATGGGCGGCCGCGTGGCCGAGGAGATCGTGTTCCACGACCCGTCCACCGGCGCGTCGAACGACATCGAGAAGGCCACGTCCACGGCCCGCAAGATGGTCACCGAGTACGGCATGAGCGCGAACGTCGGCGCCGTGAAGCTCGGGCAGTCGCAGGGCGAGGTCTTCCTCGGTCGGGACATGGGCCACCAGCGCGACTACTCCGAGGAGATCGCCGAGAAGGTCGACGCCGAGGTGCGCGGCCTCATCGAGCAGGCGCACGACGAGGCCTGGCTGGTGCTCAACGACAACCGCGACATCCTCGACAAGCTGGCGGCCGAGCTGCTCGAGCACGAGACGCTCGACCACAAGCAGATCGCCGAGATCTTCACGCACATCCGCAAGCTCCCCGAGCGCCCGCAGTGGCTCTCGAGCGACCGCAGGCCCGTCTCCGACCGGCCGCCGATCTCGTTCCCCGAAGACAAGACGCCGATCGACCAGGGCGCCGTCGACGGTGGCGTCGACTCCGACGACACGCCCATCGAGGAGCCGGCGGCGTCGCGTCCGCAGCGCACGAACCCGCGGCCCGCGACGGCCTAGTCGTCCGACGACCCGAAGAGGGGGTGTCATGGCCGGTGTCGACACCGCGCGCATCGAGCGCGCCGTGCTCGAGATCCTGCTCGCGATCGGAGAGGATCCGACTCGACCGGGACTCGAGCGCACGCCGCAGCGGGTCGCCGAGGCCTACGCCGACTTCTTCGGCGGCCTCGACGTCGACCCGTTGAGCCACCTCGCCGACACCGTGCCGCTCGGTGCGACCGAGGCGGGCGTGCCCGCCACGTCCGACGCGGTGGTGCTGCGCGACCTCGCGTTCCGCTCGGTCTGCGAGCACCACCTGCTGCCGTTCGTCGGCACCGCGCACGTCGCCTACCTGCCCGCCGAACGGGTCGTGGGCCTGGGCCGCATCCCGGCCGTCATCGACACGCTCGCGGCGCGGCCGCAGCTGCAGGAGCGCCTCGCCGAGGAGATCGCCGACGCCCTCGAGGCCGGACTCCAGCCGAAGGGCGTGCTCGTGGTGCTCGACGCCCAGCACCGCTGCGTCACCACGCGCGGGTCACGACAGGAGCGCAGCTCCACCATCACGATCGCGAGCCGCGGTGCGCTCGCCGAGCCCGCCGCTCGCGCCGAGATCATCGCGCTGATCGGAGCCGCCGAACGTGGCTGAGCCGGGTGCCAACGCTGGTCATGGGCGTCGTCAACGTCACGCCCGACTCGTTCAGCGACGGCGGCAGGTGGTTCGACGCCGACGCCGCGATCGCGCACGGGCTCGACCTCGTCGCCGACGGCGCCGACGTGCTCGACGTCGGCGGGGAGTCCACCCGACCGGGTGCGGCGCGGGTGGAGCCCGAGGAGGAGCTGCGCCGCGTGGTGCCCGTCGTGCGCGAGCTCGCAGCCCGCGGCATCCGGGTGAGCGTCGACACCATGCGCGCGGCGACCGCCGCGGCATCCGTCGAGGCGGGCGCCGAGATCATCAACGACGTGTCCGCCGGCCTCGCGGATGCCGCGATGGCGCCGATCGTCGCCGAGACCGGCGTGCACTACGTGGCCATGCACTGGCGCGGGCACTCCGACCGGATGGACGCCCTCGCCGAGTACCGCGACGTCGCGACCGAGGTGCGCGACGAGCTCGCGGCCCGCGTCGACGCGCTCGTGGCGGCCGGCGTCGTACCCGAGCGGCTCATCCTCGACCCCGGCCTGGGGTTCGCCAAGCGCGGCGCGCAGAACTGGGAGCTGCTCGGCCGCCTCGACGTGCTCGGGGAGCTCGGGCTGCCCATCCTGGTGGGCGCCTCGCGCAAGCGATTCCTCGGCGCACTGCTGCCCGACGACGCCGACGTCGAGGAGCGCGACCTCCCGACGGCGGTCGTCAGCGCACTCTCCGCGCAGGCCGGAGCATGGGGCGTGCGCGTGCACGACGTGCGCGGCACGCGGCGGGCGCTCGACGTCCTCGGGGCGTGGCAGAGTGGACGACGTGGCTAGGACGCGGGACCGCATCACGCTGACCGGCGTGCGCGTGCGCGCGCACCACGGGGTCTTCGACTTCGAGCGCGAGCAGGGGCAGGAGTTCGTGATCGACGTGTCGGTGGCGGTCGACCTGTCCGCCGCGGCATCCGGCGACGACCTCGGCCGCACCGTGCACTACGGCGAGCTCGCCGAGGCGGTGGTCGCCGCGGTCGAGCGCGACCCGGTCGACCTCATCGAGACGGTCGCCGAGCGGGTCGCGGCCGTCGCCCTCGCCCACCCCGCGGTCGAGGAGGTCGAGGTCACGGTGCACAAGCCCGAAGCGCCCATCCGGGTGCCGTTCGCCGACGTCGCCGTCACGATCGTGCGAGGCCGGGCATGACCCGCGCCGTCGTCGCGTTCGGCGCGAACCTCGGCGAGCGCGAGGCGACGATCGCCTCGGCGACGCGCGCCCTCGCCGAGACGCCGGGCGTCGAGCTCGTCGCGGTGTCGCCGGTCTACGAGAGCGCCGCGATCACGGATGCCGGCGTCGACCTCGACGCCCCCGGATACCTCAACGGCGTGCTCGTGATCGAGACGAGCCTCGAGCCGCTCGCGCTGCTCGATGCGCTGCAGGCCATCGAGGCCGCGCACGGCCGGGTCCGCACGACGCACTGGGGTGCTCGCACGCTCGACCTCGACCTCATCGACTTCGGCGGACGCAGCTCCGCCGACGAGCGACTCGAGCTGCCGCATCCGCGGGCCTGGGAGCGCGCGTTCGTGCTGCAGCCGTGGCTCGACGTCGACCCCGAGGCGGTGCTGCCCGGCCGCGGCACCGTCGCCGAGCTGCGCCGCGCCGCGCACGACGAGGTGGTTCGCCGATGAAGCGCACGCACACGTCGTCGGTCGTCGCGTTCGTGCTCGCCGGCATCGTGGTGGGCTACCTCACCGACCTCGCGGTGGTGTCGGGCGGCGGCAAGGCGATCGTGCCGCCGCTGTCGCTGCCGGTCACCCTCACGGGCGTCGCCGTCATCGTGGTGGCGCTGGCCTGGCCGATCCGTCGCGCGGTGAAGGGCAAGGCCACCAAGCACCTCGACCCGTTCCGGGCGATGCGCACCGCGGTGCTCGCGAAGGCGTGCAGCCTCAGCGGGGCGCTCGTGTTCGGGTTCGGCATCGGCATCACGCTGTTCCTGCTCACCCGCAGCGTCGTGCCGGCGGCCGACACCGTCTGGCTCGCACTCGCCACCGCGATCGGCGCCGCACTGCTCCTGGCCGGCGGCCTCGTGGCCGAGGCGTTCTGCACCCTCCCGCCCGACGACCCCGAAGCCGAGAAGGAAACCCACGCGCATGCCTGAACTCCGTGACGAAGCGCACGGCACCGAGCACGGCACGCCGGTGGAGCCCGCCGCCCCCGTCGCCGAGGTGCCCGCTGCAGCCGTCGCCCCCGAGCCCGCCGCGGCGGCGTCCGTGCGCCGAGGTGCCCGCTGCTCCCGCGGCGCCCGTCGCCGGCGAGCCGGCACCGACGGCGCCCGTCGACACCGGCTGGCTGCGCGTGTCCCCGAAGTACGTCGTGGTCGAGGTGGTCGGCTCGCTCATCGGCATGGTCGTCTTCGTCGGCGCGTTCCTCGTGGCCTACGCGCTCTGGGAGCAGTGGTGGGCGCTGTGGGGGCCATCGTGATCGGCGTCGTGTCGCTGATCGGCATCGTATTCGAGCCGCGCCGCGTGCGGTCGATCGGCTACCGCCTGCGGAAGGACGACCTGCTCTTCCGACGCGGCATCATGTTCCAGCGCCAGGTGGCCGTGCCCTACGGCCGCATGCAGCTCGTGGACATCACCCGCGGCCCGGTGGCGCGCGCGCTCGGCCTCGCCGACCTCAAGTTCGTGACCGCAGCGGCATCCACCGCCGTGACGGTCCCCGGCCTCCCGATGGAGGAGGCCGACCGGCTGCGCGACGAGCTCGTCGCCCTCGCCGAGACCCGCAGGGCGGGGCTGTGAGCGCACCCGTGAGCCCCCCGCGGGTCACGAACCTCGCCGACGGCGAGTGGCACCGGCTGCACCCGGCGAGTCCGCTGCTGCGCGGCGGCCTCGTGCTGCTCGCCGTCCTCGGCTTCGTCATCGCGAACCTCCGCGAGCGGCTGGTCGACATGTTCCTCGTGCTCTTCGCGCCCGACGTCGGCGACGACCTCGACGTCGAGTTCGAGACGTGGCGCGGCGACTGGCAGAACGACCCGATCGGCGGCATCGTCACGCAGGGGCTCGTCGGGTGGGCGATCGCCGGCGTGGCGCTGCTGATCGTGGCGCTCATCATCGGCTTCTGGCTGTCGTGGCGCATGCACACGTTCCGCATCACGCACGAGGCCGTCGAGGTGCGCAGCGGCATCCTGTTCCGGTCGCATCGCAGCGCCCGCCTCGACCGGATCCAGGGCATCAACGTCACCCGGCCGCTCTTCGCGCGGCTGTTCGGCACGGCGAAGCTCGAGGTGTCGGTGGCCGGGCAGTCGGCGAACGTGCAGCTCTCGTACCTCGGGTCCGCGCTGGCCGACGGGCTGCGTGCCGACATCCTGCGCCTGGCCTCCGGCGCGCGCGCCGAGAAGGCGGCCCAGGCCGCCGATGCAACGGGTGCAGCGGTGTCGCCGGCGCGGGCATGGCGGCCGGCGCCCCCGGCGCGCCCCCGGCGCGCCCGCGACGGACGGCGCGCGCCCCCGCCCGCCGGGCCCCCGTCTCGGCGGTCATCGGGCACCGCGTCGACGAGTTCCTCGCGCCCGAGCTCGACCCGTCGCTCGCCCCGCCCGAGTCGGTGGTGCACCTGCCGCTCGGCCGTGTCATCGGGTCGACCCTGCTCGGCGGATCGACGATCTGGGCGATCGTGCTCGTCGCGATCATCGCCGTGGGCGTCTCGACGGGCCAGCTCTGGATCCTGTTCTCGTTCGTGCCCGCCGCGATCGGCCTCGTGAGCTACCTCTGGACGCGCATCACCAAGTCGCTCCGGTACTCGATCGCCGGCACGCCCGACGGCGTGCGGATCGGGCACGGGCTGCTCTCGACGGGCAACCAGACCATTCCGCCGGGTCGCATCCACGCGATCGAGGCGACGCAGTGGATCCTCTGGCGCCCGTTCGGCTGGTGGTCGATCCGCATCGACGTGGCCGGCCAGTCGGTGACCTCGTCGAACGAGGCGGCGCAGCGCACGCTCGTGCTGCCGGTCGGCACGGTGGGCGACGTGCATCGGGTGCTCGCGCTGCTGCTTCCGGATGCCGCGACCGCGGTCGACCCGTTCGTCGACGCCGGCCTCACGGGCCGCGACGGCGCCGGCGGCTTCTCGCGCACGCCGCGCCGCGCGGCCTGGCTCCGGCCGTTCTCGTGGCGCCGCATCGGCTGGGCGGGCGTCGACGGCATCGCACTGCTCCGTCGTGGCTGGCTCCTGCGCAGCCTGACGTTCGTGCCGCTCGCGCGCATGCAGTCCGTCGCGGTCACGGTCGGGCCCGTGCAGCGCCTGCTCGACCTCGCGTCCGTGCGCATCCACACGGTCGCGGGACCGGTCGTCGCGACCCTCCCCGTCGCCGACCGCACCGAGGCGGGCGAGCTCTTCGAGCGCCTCGCCGACGAGGCCGTCGAGCGCGCCGCGTCCGACACCTCGCATCGTTGGGGCGCCCTCGCCGGCACCGTCGGGTCGGAGGCCGCCGATGCCCGCTGAGCGAGCCGGGCGACTCGGGGTCGGCACGATCGGCGCAGGCCGGGTCGGCGCCGTGCTCGCCGCCGCCCTCGCCGGGGCCGGCCACGCCCTCACCGGCATCGCCGCCGTGTCGGCGTCGAGTCGTGAGCGCGCCGCGGCCATGCTCCCCACCGTGCCCGTGCTGCCCGTGCCCGACATCGTGGAGCGCAGCGAGCTCGTGCTGCTCGCGGTGCCCGAGCACGACCTCGCACCGCTCGTCGCGGGGCTCGCCGAGGCGGGCGTCTGGCAGCCCGGCCAGCTCGTGCTGCACACCGCCGCCCGCTTCGGCACCGACGTGCTGGAGCCGGCGTGGCGCGCCGGGGCGATCCCGCTCGCGGTGCACCCGGCGATGACGTTCACGGGCACGAGCATCGACCTCGCGCGCCTGCCCGGCACGTGGTTCGCGGTCACCGCCCCGGCGCCGGTGCTGCCCATCGGGCAGGCGCTCGTCGTCGAGATGGGCGGCGAGCCGTTCGTGGTCGCCGAGGCCGATCGGGCGGCCTACGGCGAGGCGATCGACACCGCCGTGTCGTTCTCGAGCGCGATCGTCGACCAGGCGAGCGGCCTGCTCGGCGGCATCGGCGTCGCACGTCCCGGCGCGGTGCTCGCGCCGCTCGTGCGCAGCGCCGTCGAGAACGCGCTGTCGCGGCACGACTCCGGACCGCTCCTCGACGGGGCGGGTACGATCGACGAGGCCGATACCGACCGGCCGCTGGGAGGTGGCGCGTGACCGAGATCGCCGCGGGCACACGCGTCGTGCCGACCATCGCGGAGGTCAGGCGCCTCGTCTCCGAGCGGCGTGCGGCCGGAGCATCCGTCGCCCTCGTGCCGACCATGGGCGCCCTGCACGACGGCCATCTCGCCCTCGTGCGCCGGGCGCGCGCGATCGCCGACGTCGTGGTCGTCTCGATCTTCGTGAACCCGCTGCAGTTCGGGCCCGGCGAGGACCTCGACCGATACCCCCGCACGCTCGAGGCGGATGTCGCGGCGCTGGCCGGGCTCGGCGTCGATGCGGTGTTCGCCCCCTCGGTCGACGAGATGTACCCGAGCGGCGGCGCGGGCGGCACCACGGTGCACGCCGGACCCATCGGCGAGCGGTACGAGGGCGCGTCGCGCCCGGGCCACTTCAACGGCATGCTCACGGTCGTGGCCAAGCTCTTCGGCATCGTGCGACCCGACGTCGCGCTGTTCGGGCAGAAGGACGCGCAGCAGGTCTTCCTCGTGTCGCGGATGGTGGCCGACCTCGACCTGCCGCTGCGCATCGAGACGGTGCCCACGGTGCGCGAGCCCGACGGCCTCGCCCTCTCCAGTCGCAACCGGTACCTGGGCGAGGCCCAGCGCCGGGCCGCGCTCGTGCTCGCCGAGTCGCTGCGGGCGGCGGAGGCCGCCGCGGCCGACGGCGCGTCGGAGCTGCTCGCCGAGGGGGTCGCCGCGTTCGGCGACCACGAGGGCGTGAGCCTCGACTACTTCGTGGTCGTCGACCCCGACACCTTCCTCCCGATCACCGAGGACTTCCGCGGCCGCGCGCTCGTGCTCGTCGCCGGGATCGTGGGCTCGACGCGGCTCATCGACAACGCGTTCGTCGAGGTCGGCGGGGCCTGACCGGAGGCCGTGCGGCCGGCGGCATCCGCGCTCGTGAACCGCGCAGCCACGCACAAGTAGGCTGGTGCACGCACGTTTCCGCGAACCGAGAGTGAACGATGGCCGAAACCCAGACGGATGCCGCAGCCGAGCCGACCGCCGAGGAGATCGATCTCCGAGCAGAAGGCCGTGCGGCTCGCCAAGCGCGAGCGCCTGATCGCGGCATCCGACGACCTCGGCCTCGGCGCGTACCCGGTGCGCCTGCCGATCACGGCGACGATCCCCGAGGTGCGCGACCGCTTCGTGGGCCTCGGCGTCGACGAGGCGAGCGGCGAGCAGGTGGGCCTCGCCGGCCGCGTGGTGTACTCGCGCAACACGGGCAAGCTCTGCTTCGCCACCCTGCAGTCGGGCGACGGCAGCCGCATCCAGGCCATGGTCTCGCTCGCCGAGGTGGGCGAGGAGTCCCTCGCCGAGTGGAAGGAGCTCGTCGACCTGGGCGACCACGTGTTCGTGGCCGGCGAGGTCATCACGAGCCGCCGCGGCGAGCTGTCGATCATGGTGAAGGAGTGGCGCATCGCCTCGAAGGCGATCCTGCCGCTGCCGAACCTGCACAACGAGCTGTCGGAAGAGACGCGCATGCGCAGCCGGTACCTCGACCTGATCGCGCGCGAGCAGTCCCGCCGCAACGTCGTCGACCGCGCGAAGGTCAACGCGAGCCTCCGACGCACGTTCGAGGGCCTCGGGTTCCTCGAGGTCGAGACCCCGATGCTGCAGGTCATGCACGGCGGGGCATCCGCTCGGCCGTTCGTGACGCACTCGAACGCGTTCGACACCGAGCTCTACCTGCGCATCGCGCCCGAGCTCTACCTGAAGCGCGCCGTCGTGGGCGGCATCGAGCGCGTGTTCGAGATCAACCGCAACTTCCGCAACGAGGGCGCCGACTCCACGCACAGCCCCGAGTTCGCGATGCTCGAGGCCTACGAGGCCTACGGCGACTACACCACCATGGCCGACCTCACCCAGCGGCTGATCCAGGATGCCGCGATGGCCACGAGCGGCTCGCACGTCGTGACCTGGGCCGACGGCACCGAGTTCGACCTCGGCGGCGAGTGGGCGCGCATCTCGATGTACGAGACGCTCTCCGACGCGGTGGGGGAGCAGATCACCGCCGAGACCCCGATGTCGCGACTCAGGCAGCTCGCCGACGCCGAGGGCATCGAGATCGACCACCCGCTGCCGGGCAAGTACGTGGAGGAGCTCTGGGAGCACCACGTGAAGGGCGGCCTCGAGCGGCCGACGTTCGTGATGGACTTCCCGCTCGACACGTCGCCGCTGGTGCGCGCGCACCGCGCGGTCCCGGGCGTGGTCGAGAAGTGGGACCTGTACGTGCGCGGGTTCGAGCTCGCCACCGGGTACTCCGAGCTGGTCGACCCGGTGGTGCAGCGCGAGCGGTTCGTCGAGCAGGCCAAGCTCGCCGCGGGCGGCGACCTCGAGGCGATGCGCCTCGACGAGGAGTTCCTGCGCGCCCTCGAGTTCGGCATGCCCCCGTCGGGCGGCATGGGCATGGGCATCGACCGCCTGCTCATGGCGCTCACCGGTCTCGGCATCCGCGAGACCATCCTCTTCCCCCTCGTCAAGTGAGCGGATGCATCGAATGAACGACTACCTGCCCAAGAAGGAACTCGAGCCCGATCCCGACCCGAAGCGCCCGTCGAACGCGCGCGTCGCGCTGTGGATCATCGTGGGCGCGATCGGCCTCTACCTGCTCGGCTCGGGCATCTGGGGGCTCGTCACCGCGGGCTGATCCGCTCGACGCCCATCTTCTGCGCGAAGGCCCGATCCGGCTGATCGGGCCTTCGTCGTACCCGCGCCCGGATCGCCGCGCCGCGGCATCCGCGCTGCGCGCCTGCTCCGCGCCTCCGCGCTTGCTTCCGCCGATCTGCAGGCAGAACGGCGAGGCACGCCGCGGTGGAGCGAGCGATGTCGCCCGCTCCAGCGCAGAATTCCTGCATTCCGGGCGAGCAGCCACGATGCCGCGAGCTCGTCTTCGCGGCATCCGAGTGCCGAAATCTGCGAATGTGTTGCTTTCTGTTGGTTTATGTGTGAATATTGCTCACACGTCGACGGCGACCGACCGGCGGCGGACTGGATTCGCAGACCGGGAGGAAGGGCCGCATGTACGCGACGGAGCGACACCAGCACATCGCCGACACCATCGATCGCGTCGGCCGGGTCTCCGTGGCGGGCCTCGCGCGCGACTTCGGCGTCACCACCGAGACCATCCGCCGCGACCTCGACGCGCTCGAGCAGGTCGGCCGCCTGCGCCGCGTGCACGGCGGAGCGGTTCCCGCCGGGCAGTCGACCGTGGCCGAGTCCTCGCTCGACGAGCGACTCGATCGGAACGCCCCCCAGAAGGACGCGATCGCGCGCGCGGCGTTCGCCCTGATCCCGCCGACGTTCCGCGGCTCGGTGCTGCTCGATTCCGGAAGCACCACCGGCCGCCTCGCCGAGCTCCTCGTCGCGTGGTCGCCCGACCAGCCCGGCGCGAGCGTCGACGTCTCGACGAACTCGATCCCGCTCGCGGCGCGCCTGCACGCCGCCGCCAATCCGCACCTGCAGCTGCGCAGCCTCGGCGGCGCGGTGCGCGGCATCACGGGCGCGGCGGTCGGCCCGACCACGATCGCGCAGCTCAGCGACATCCGCCCCGACCTCGCCTTCGTCGGCGCCAACGGCGTGAGCGCCGAGTTCGGCCTCTCGACCCCCGATGAGACCGAGGCCTCGGCGAAGGCCGCCATGGTGCACGCCGCCCGCCGCGTCGTGGTGCTCGCCGACTCCTCCAAGCTCGACGCCGAGTCGCTCGTGCGGTTCGCGTGCCTCGACGAGATCGACACGCTGATCACGGATGCCCCGCCGGGCCCCGAGCTCGGCGAAGCGCTCGCCGACGCCGACGTGCAGGTGGTGCTCGCATGATCGTCACGCTCACCGCCAACCCGTCGCTCGACCGCACGGTGGAGCTCGACGGCGCCCTCGAGCCCGGCGCCGTGCAGCGGGCCACCAGCACCCGGCAGGACCCGGGCGGCAAGGGCGTCAACGTCACCCGCGCGCTGCGCGCCTCGGGCATCGAGTCCGTCGCCGTCCTCCCCGCCGAGCCGGGCGATCCGTTCCTCGCGGCGCTCGTCGCCGAGGGCGTGCCGTATCGCGCGGTGCCCATCAGCGGCGCCGTGCGCACGAACCTCACGATCGTGGATGCCGCGGGCGTCACGACCAAGGTGAACGAGCCGGGCCCCGTGCTCGACGCCGAGGCCCAGGCGCGGCTCATCGAGGTCACCGCCGAGGCCGCGGTCGGCGCCGACTGGCTCGTGCTCGCGGGATCCCTGCCGCCCGGCGTCGCCGACGGCTTCTACGTCCGCGTCGTCGACGCGGTGCGCGCCGCGGCACGGCGTGCGGGTGCGAGCGCGCCGCGCATCGCCGCCGACACCTCGGGCGCCGCGCTCGCCGCGCTCGTCGCCGACGGCGTCGGCATCGACCTCATCAAGCCCAACGCCGAGGAGCTCGCCGAGCTCATCGGCGCGTCCGACGAGGCCGCCCTCGAGGCCGGCCCCGACGAGGCGATCGCGCTCGCCCGCTCCATCCCCGCGGATCGCGTGCGCGCCAGCCTCGTCACGCTCGGCGCCGTCGGCGCCGCGCTCGTCACCGAGGAGGCCGCGTGGTTCGCGCGGGCTCCCCGCGTGGTGCCCCGCAGCACCGTCGGAGCGGGCGACTGCTCGCTCGCGGGCTACCTCGTCGCCGCCGTCGAGGGGGAGGCGCCGGCCGGCGCACTCGCCCGCGCCGTGGCGTCGGGCGCCGCCGCCGTCGCCCTCCCGGGCAGTGCGGTGCCCACCCGAGACCTGATCGACCCGGCCCGGGTCGTCGTCACCGAGGTCGCCGGCCTGCCCGCCGGCGACCGCCAGTAAGGAGAACCCCATGTCCGACATCATCGAACCGGGCCTGGTCGTGCTCGACGCCGACCTCGGTCCCGAGAAGTCCGGCGTGATCCGGGCGCTCGCCGACCGGGTCGCCGCCAGCGGCCGTGCCACCGACGCCGAGGCGCTCTTCGCCGACGCGTGGAAGCGCGAGGAGCAGGCGCCCACCGGGCTGCCCGGCGGTCTCGCCATCCCGCACGCGAAGTCGCCTGCGGTGACGACGCCGAGCCTCGCCGTCGCCCGACTCGCGCGACCCGTCGAGTTCGACGAGGGCGAGGAGGCAGACCTCGTCTTCCTCATCGCCGCGCCCGACACCGCCGCGCAGGACCACCTCGCGCTCCTCTCGACCCTCGCCCGCTCGCTCATGCGCGACGACTTCGTCGCCTCGCTGCGCAGCGCCGCCACCGCCGACGAGGTCGTCGGCATCGTGCAGGGCGCGCTCGCGGGCGACGAGGAGGCTGCTCCGGCCGCCGCGGCCGCCGCACCCGCTGCGGCGACGACGGCCGCAGGGGCGGCGACCGCAGCCACGGCGGCTGCGACGCCGGCCGACGGCGACGCGGCATCCGCACGCCGCTCGATCGTCGCGGTGACCGCGTGCCCCACCGGCATCGCGCACACCTACATGGCCGCCGACGCGCTCGCCGCCGCCGCGGGCCGTGCCGGCGTCGACTACCACGTCGAGACCCAGGGCTCCTCCGGCGCGAAGCCGCTCGACCCCGCGGTGATCGCCGCGGCGGACGCGGTGATCTTCGCGGTGGACGTCGACGTGCGCGACAAGGGTCGCTTCGCCGGCAAGCCGGTGGTGCAGGCGCCCGTCAAGCGCGGCATCGACGAGCCCGACGCCCTCGTGGCGAAGGCGCTCGCCGCGGCATCCGACCCGAACGCCCCGCGCGTGCCCGCCGGTGGCGACGGGACCGGCGCGACCGCCGCGGTCGCCGGCGGCCAGTCGTTCGGCTCCAACCTCAAGCGGTGGCTCCTCACCGGCGTCAGCTACATGATCCCGTTCGTCGCGGCGGGCGGCCTGATCATCGCGCTGGCCTTCCTGATCGGCGGCTACGAGATCGGGGAGAATGCCGGCGAGATCGTGCTCAACAACGCACTGTGGAACCTTCCGCCGGGTGGCCTGTCCGAGTACATCGGGTCAGTGCTGATCGTGATCGGCTCGGCGTCGATGGCGTTCCTCGTCCCGGCGCTGTCCGGCTACATCGCATATGCCATGGCCGACCGGCCGGGCATCGCGCCGGGCTTCGTGGCCGGCTCGGTGGCGCTCGTCCTGAACGCCGGCTTCCTCGGCGGCCTCGTCGGCGGCCTGCTCGCGGGCGCCGCGGCCATGTGGCTCGGTCGGCTCCGGCCGCCGCGCTGGCTCCGGGGCCTCATGCCGGTCGTCATCATCCCGCTGCTCGCCTCGCTGTTCTCCTCCGGCCTGCTGCTCCTGATCCTGGGCGCCCCCATCGCGACGCTCATGATGTGGCTCACGGACTGGCTGAACTCGCTGACCGGCGTGAGCGCGATCGCGCTCGGCGCGATCCTCGGGCTCATGATGGGCTTCGACCTCGGCGGGCCGGTGAACAAGGTCGCCTACGCGTTCGCGGTGACCGGCCTGGCCGCCGGCTCGATCGAGAACCAGGCGCCGTGGCAGATCATGGCCGCCGTCATGGCGGCGGGCATGGTGCCGCCGCTGGGCATGGCCCTCGCCTCGACGGTGCTCGCACGGAAGCTCTTCACCGAGCCGGAACGCGAGAACGGAATCGCCGCCTGGCTGCTCGGCCTCTCCTTCATCTCGGAGGGCGCGATCCCGTTCGCGGCCGCCGACCCGATCCGCGTGATCGCGTCCTCGATGGTCGGTGGCGCGACGGCGGGAGCGATCTGCATGGCCGCGGGCGTCACCTCGCAGGCACCCCATGGCGGCATCTTCGTGTTCTTCGCGATCGGCAACTTCGGGATGTTCCTCCTCGCGATCCTCGTCGGCACCCTGGTGATGGGATTCATGGTGGTCGGGCTGAAGCGCTGGGCGCGCCGAGCACCCGTCGCGGTCGAGGAGAGCGCCTCGGTTCCGGCCGGCGCCGCGGTGGCCGCGGCCTGACGCGAACGGCACGCGCACGAGGGCGCGACGGGTGGACCCACCTGTCGCGCCCTCGACGTGCGCCGCGGCATCCGCTCGCCTCGTTCACCGAACCCGAGGAAACCCCCGTATCCTTGTAGTCCTATGAACGAATTCTGGGCGAACGCGATCTGGTCGCTCGCGCCGACGGTGCTCATCGGGCTGATCTTCTGGTTCGTGATGCGCGCGATCATCCGCGCCGACCGCAGCGAGCGCAAGGCCTACGCCCGGATCGAGGCCGAAGAGCGAGCCAAGCTCGCGCGCGAACGCCCCGCCGGATGACGATCGACATCACGACGACGCAGGTCACTGCGATCGTCGCTGCTGCGATCATCATCATCGACATCGTCATCCGCGTCATCGCGGTCATCGTCGTGCCGCGCAACCGCCGTCCGACGGCGGGCATGGCGTGGCTGCTCGCCATCTTCTTCATCCCGATCCTCGGCATCCTGCTGTTCCTGCTGATCGGCAACCCCAAGCTGCCCAAGCACCGCCGCGAGAAGCAGGCCGAGGTCGACGAGTTCATCCGCGAGTCGACGCACGGCGTCGAGCGGGTGAGCGACAGCACGACCTGGCCGGGGTGGTTCGACGGGGTCGTGCAGCTGAACCGGAACCTCGGCGCCATGCCGCTCATCGGCTCGAACAGCGCGAGCCTGATCGGCGACTACGAGGGTTCGCTCGCGGCGATGACCGAGGCGATCCGCGCGGGGCAGCGGTACGTGCACGTCGAGTTCTACATCTTCGCCTACGACCGCACGACTGCGCCGTTCTTCGATGCCCTCGGCGAGGCCGTCGCCCGCGGCGTGGAGGTGCGGGTGCTGCTCGACCACATCGCATCGCTGCGCGTGAAGGGCTATCGCAAGACGCTGAAGCGGCTCGACCGCATGGGCGTGCGCTGGCAGCTCATGCTTCCGGTGCAGCCGTTCAAGGGCCGCTACCAGCGCCCCGACCTGCGCAACCACCGCAAGATCCTCGTGGTCGACGGCGAGGTCGGGTTCATGGGGTCGCAGAACATCATCGACCGCTCCTACAACAAGCCCGGCAACATCCGTCGCGGCCTGAAGTGGAAGGAACTCGTCGCCCGCGTGGAGGGGCCGATCGTGTCGGGCCTCGAGGCCATCTTCGCGACCGACTGGTATCTCGAGACCGGCGAGGCGCCGATGCGCGAGATCGTGCCGCTCGGGCAGGAGGGGGCGGCGCAGGACCTCGACTGCCAGGTGGTGCCGAGCGGTCCCGGGTACAACAACGAGAACAACCTGAAGCTCTTCCTCGCCCTGATGTACGCGGCCGAGGAGCGCATCATCCTCACCAGCCCGTACTTCGTGCCCGACGAGGCCATGCTCCGCGCGATCAGCGGCGCGACCCAGCGCGGCGTGCACGTCGAGCTCTTCGTCTCGGAGATCGGCGACCAGGCGCTCGTCTACCACGCGCAGCGCTCCTACTACGAGGCGCTCCTGCGCGCCGGGGTGAGGATCTGGCTCTACCAGGCGCCCTACATCCTGCACTCGAAGCACTTCACGATCGACGACGACGTCGCCGTCATCGGGTCGAGCAACATGGACATCCGCTCGTTCGAGCTCAACATGGAGGTGTCGCTCCTCGTGCGCGGCGCGTCGTTCGTGCGCGAGATGCGCGCCGTCGAAGACGGCTACCGCCGCGAGAGCCGCGAGCTCACGCTCGACGAGTGGATGACCCAGCCGCTGCGGTCGACGGTGCTCGACAACCTCGCGCGGCTCACCTCCGCACTGCAGTAGCCGAGCGGATGCCGCGACCGGCGCGTGTGCGTCGAATCCGCGGAGGTCGAGCGAGCGGATGCCGCGACCCGCGTCACACGGCGCAGTCGGCGTCGCGCAGCACGAGCCCGCCGTAGCGTTCCTCGGACGCCGGCCTCCGATCCACCACGCATCCGAGTTCGCGGCTGCGGAGCTTCAGCTCGTCGCGGTCCCCGATGGGGAACGCCGTCGAGATGACGAACACCCGCGCTCGCGTCGGTGTCTCGTCGGTGGCCTCGGTTCGCAACGGATCCACGCCCGTCACCCGCCGCACGTCGACGGTGGGCTGGGTCCCCAGCGGCATCCGCCGCGTCGTGTCTCCGCAGCGTAGGCGTCGTCGCCGACGATGCGCGCAACGCCTCCGGCCAGCCCGGTCTCGTGGTGGCGCTGCACCACGACGAGGAGGTCGCCGGGCGTGACGGCGGCGCTCACGGCTGCGCCGAGCGACGGGAAGTCGTCCTGCCAGAAGCGCGTCGCGGTTCCCGCTGCGCCCGAGGTGGCGGCGAGCGCGAGGACGGCAGCCGCCGCCGCACCCGTCGATGCCCGCGCGAACTGCGCCGCCCGTCGCGACCCGGTGCGATCTGCCGGACTCCGAACGGGGAATCGTGAGCTGAGCACCCGCACCGAGCCGGCGAGGAGCAGCGAGAGGCCGACCACCGAGGGCGCGACATAGGCCGTGCGGAGCACCGGGACGACGGCGACCGAGACGACGAGCAGCGCGGACCAGGGAAGCAACGTGAGCGCGAGCGCGGCGATCAGGCGCGGGACATCCGTGCCAGACGGCTCGAGGGCGTGGACGGTGTTCCCAGGGACGCGAGCGGCGCGCGCCGCTCTCAGCGCCACCGCGAGTCCGGCGATGGCGAGCCCGACCACCAGCGCGCATGCCGCGGCATCCGCCGGCCCCAGGCCGATGCGCTCCGGCGAGCGCACCAGGTTCGCGAGCGTCCCGACGGCTCGCACCGCATCCGGCGGCGGGATCCAGGCGACCTGCTCCCGTTGCGACGCCGCCGCCACGGCGAACGGGAGCAGCAGGGCGCCGGCGACTCCGGTCGCCGCGGCGAACGACGCGAGGGCACGCCGACCTCGGCCCGCGGTGAGGATCACCAGTGGCAGGACCGCGAGGATCGCGAAGAGGTGCAGCAGGCCGACCGCGATCAGACATGCCGAGTACGCGGCCCAGCGGATGGCGGCGCGCCGGCCCGTCGAATCGATCGCGAGGGAAGCCGACCAGGCCGCGAGCGCGACGGCGAGCGCTGCGCACGCATACGGACGCGCCGTCGTCGCCATCTGCAATGTCAACGGATTGGTCGCGAATGCGAGGCCCGCGACCAGTGCGGGGCCGGTGCCCCACCAGCGGCCCGCGAGGGCGGAGACCACGAACACGGTCACCAGGGCTGCCAGGATCGATGGGATCCGGAGGGCGATCGCGTCGCCCGGCACCAGCGCGAGGGCGAGCGTTTCCAGGGCGTAGAACGGAGCGACCACCGTGTCGACGTGCTGCATGGCGCGGAGGAGTCCGTCGGGTGGGAGCGACGCGAACATCTCGGTCGCCACCTCATCGCGTGACAGCGGGAGACGGGTGGCCCGGATCGTCGCGAGCGTCGCGAGCACCGCCGCCGGCACGAGCGTCAGCCAGCGCTCCACCGATGCTCCGGGCTGCTCATGCGTGGGATGGTACCTGCGGACCGTGAACACTTCGGGCTCGCCGACGAGCGGATGCCGCGACCGGCGCGCGCCGTCACGCGCGCGTAACCCGGCGGCACGTAGCCTCGACGTGACGGCGCAGGTCGAGCGGGCGGAGTCGCCCACGCTCCCGGCGCCATCTCGTGCTGCCACCTGCGCGCTGCATGCAACAAACTCGCAAGAATATTGATGCACGCGCAACGAATCGCTCTGGAATGCGCTTCACGATGCATGCCAGAGTGATGACTACCGCCAACGACGCAGGATTCCCGCATCAACCGGACCGCCGTCGGTCCCGCGCGCCACCGCACACCCGCGGCGGCGCGCGAGTCCGGCCCACCCTCCGACCACTCCAGAAACGGAGCACCATGTCGTTCCATCGCCTCATCGCAGGAGCGGGCATCGCCGCGGTCACCGCCGCGACGCTCGTCGTCGGCTCGGCGCCGGCGACCGCGCTCGAGCGCCTCACGGCCTCGCCGATCGTCACGCCGATCTCCTCGCTCGTCGCACCGCCGACGAGCTACCCGTCGCAGCCGCTGCTGCCGACGGTGCCCGACGACCCGACCGACGCGTCGATCGCCCGCGGCGTCACGCCGTACGACGAGATCGCCCCGTTCCTCAACACGCTGATGGCGCAGAGCGACCGCATCTCGGCGCAGGTCGTGGGGCAGTCCACGCTCGGCCGCGACATCCACCTCGTCACCCTGACCGCCAAGGAGTCGCCCGACCAGACCGCCAAGCAGAAGGCCTGGCGGGAGCTCATCAAGGCCGACCCCGACGCGGCGGCGAAGAGCAAGCCCCTCATGAACCAGTACAAGGTGCCGATCTGGTTCAACGGCAACATCCACGGCAACGAGTGGGAGGGCACCGACGGCATCCTGGACTACATCGAGTACCTGGCCACCGCCCCGTGGCCCGAGGTGCGCGACCTCCTGCAGGACTACCGCATCTACTTCACGGTGACGAACAACCCCGACGGCCGTGCGCTCGGACAGCGCGCCAACGCCGACGGCTTCGACATCAACCGCGACATGATCACGGGCGCGACGCCCGAGTCGCGCATCGTCCGCGACCTGTCGAGCGTCATCCAGCCGACGTTCTTCATCGACCTGCACGGCTACACGAACGTGCTGCAGATCGAGCCGTGCGGCCCGCCGCACGGTGAGAACTACGAGTACGACCTCTTCCTGCCGCACGCCTACGCGGCGGCGCTCGAGATCGAGCAGGCCGTGGTCGACGCGAACATCCCGGGCAACACCTACCTCGACCGCACGACGGGGCAGGTCACGCAGACCAACACCGGCAACATCCGGATCCCCTATCGCGACATCCGCTCGGGCTGGGACGACTGGCCCCCGATCTTCACGCCGCAGTACGTGGCGTACCAGGGCGCCATCACCAACACCGTCGAGCTGCCGCTCGGCCGCACGAACAACCAGGACACGAACCAGGCCAACTCGAAGGTCAACATCGAGGTCGCCGGCGTGGTGATCGAGACCGCGGTCGACTACGTGGCCGACAACGCCGGGACGCTGCTCGAGAACCAGATCGAGATCTTCCGCCGTGGCAGCGCGGGCGAGCCGCTGGTCGTCACCCCGGCCGACGTCGACCCGGCGAGCGTGCCCGAGCCGAACCAGTGGGCCGAGATCTGGGACGAGACCGACGTCTACACGGCCGAGTTCCCCCGCGCCTACGTGATCCCGATGGACGAGTCGCAGCGTTCGGCGACGGATGCCGCGACCCTCGTCGACCAGCTCATCGCGAACGGCGTCGAGGTGTCGCAGGCCGAGAGCTCCTTCACCGCCGACGGCGTCGAGTACGCCGAGGGCTCGTACGTGGTGGACATGCACCAGCCCCTGCGCGGCATGGCCAACGTGCTGCTCGCCGACGGCTCGGACATCTCCGACCGCGTGCCCGACATGTACGACATCTCCGCGTGGAGCCTCGCGCTCCTCTGGGGCGCCGACGTCGACGCCGTCGGGTCGACCACGGATGCCGCGCTCGAGGTCGAACTCGAGGAGGTCGCCGAGGCGGCGCCCACGGGCACGGTCCCGGCCGAGGGCTCGTACCTCGAGCTCGCGACCGCCGGGGTCGCCGAGTACCAGGCGATCAACGCCCTGCTCGACGCCGGCGTCGCGGTCTCCGCGTTCGACGACGGCTCGGTGATCCTCGGTCCGGATGCCGCGTCGTACGACGCCGCGACCGCCGTGGCCGACGAGTTCGGCGTGTCGTTCACGGCCTCCGACGGCTCGCGCCTCGCGACCGAGGAGAGCACGGGCCTCGACGACCTGAAGGTCGCCTACTCGGGCAGCCAGGACGAGCGCGTGACCCTCGGCAGGCTCGGGTTCGACGACATCGTGCAGGTCACCTCGGCGAACCTCACGAGCGGGCAGGTCGGCCTCGCCGACGTGGACGTGCTGTGGATCGGCGCGAACCTCTCGTTCAACGCCTCGCAGGCGGCGGGTCGCGATGCGGTCGCCGCCTACCTGGCGAGCGGGCGCGGCGTCGCGGGCAAGGGCACGGCGATCGCGAGCTTCGCGAACGCGTTCGGGCTCGTCACCTCGACGGCGACGCAGGGCACGAGCGGCTCGAACGGCATCGTGTCGGTCACCGACGTCGAGGGCGGCCTGCTGTCGACGTACCCGCAGGACACGGCCTTCGTCTACCCGGCGGTCTGGTACTCGGGCCTCGGTGCGAACGCCGTGGTCGAGCAGACGTACGCGGCCGGCGACCCGTTCATCTCGGGTCACTGGGCGTCGACGCAGCCGGGCCGCACCATCGCGGATGCCGCCGGCAAGCCGTCCGTCGTGTCCGCCGAGTCCGCCGCCGGCTCGAACGTGCTCATGTTCGGCACCTCGCTGAACTTCCGCACCCACCCGGTCGGCGCGTTCAGCCAGCTCGCGCGCGGCCTGTTCTGGGCCGGCACGGCAGGGGCGGAGGTCCCCGCACCGTAGCGAGCGGATGCCGCGAGCGGCGTCGGTCCCGGGCTGCCCGGGCCGGCGCCGTTCGTCGTTTCACTCCGCCGTGTGCCGCAGTCGAGGCGATACACGTGCAGCGCCCCGAATCGCTCGAAGGGCGCCTGCTCCATATCGGCGATGCAGTGCGCGAGCCAGGGGTCGACGTCGGCGAGGTCGCCGTCGACCGGCTGCAGGAGCCCGACCAGCCAGACCGTGTCGCCGTCGGCGTCCGCCTGATCGTCCGCCACGCTCCGAAGCGGGTCGGTGCTCGAGATGCGCCGGACGTCGAGCAGCGGCTGCTCGCCGCCGGGCAGGTGGGCCGCCACGTCGGCGAGGTGCTCGGGGTCGTGGGCGGAGGTCGCGAACCCGTAGGCGACGCCGCCCTCGTAGTACCGCTGCTGAACCACCAACAGGTCGCCCGGCACCGCCTCGCTCCTGAGCAGTTCCACGACCGCGGGGAAGTCGTCGCCTCGGGGCGGGACGTTCCAGGGGCGCGTCGCGGCGAACCCGATCGAGACGGCGAGCACGATGGCGGCGAGGACGCCCGCGATGATCGCGAGCCGCTTCGAAGCCGTCTGCGCCACGCGCACGGCCGCCGCGACCGCGAGGGCGGCCCCGATGGACGACCAGGCGATGTAGCGCGTGGCGAGGATCGGCGTCACCAGCCATGACGCCCCGAGCAGTAGCACCCACGGTACGAAGGCGAGTGCGGCCGCGAACGCGACGGGTCGCGCACGAGCGACGGCGGACGCCCCGATCGGTGCGGGAGGCTCGATGTGCTGGAACGACGGCGTCCGCGCAGCGGCGGCGATCGCGGCTGCGGTCATCGCGGCGAGCACGAGCAGCGCGACGGCGTCGAAGGCGACCTCCCGGTCGATCGAGACGCCGGCCGCGCGCGCGAGGTCGGCGATCGCGGTCCGCACCGTCGGTTCGGACATCCAGTCGAGCTGCCCGCGCTGCCCGAGGCCCCTCGCGAGCTGGGCGACGGCGACGGCGACCGGCACCGCGGTCATTCCGCACCACCATGGGATCGGCCTGCGTCCGCGTTCCCGTCCGCGCGCCACCACGAGGAGCCCCGTGAGCACGACCGCGACGAGGGCCAGCACGTGCATCGCGACGGCGGCCGAGGCGGCGGCGGCGTACGCGACCCATGCCCAACGGCGACCCGAGGCCGCCGCGGCATCCGCCGCGAGGACGGCGAGGGCCACGAAGAGCACGGCCAGCGCGTAGGGCCGCGCCATCGCACCGTAGGTGATCGCCAGCACGTTGGTGGCGAAGGCGAGGCCGGCCGCCGACGCCGCGAGGGGCCCCCACCAGCGCAGCGCGATCACCGCGACGACCGCCGCGCTCGCCGTGAAGGCGCCGAGCGAGAGCACGCGCAGGCCGGTATCGAGACCGAGCACCGGCGAAGCGACGTGCGCGAGGAGGTAGTACGGGCCGAGGACGGCGTCGACCTGGCCCAGCGCCTCCAGCAGGTCGCCGAGGGGGAGCCGCGCGAACGCCGCCGTGGCGTACTCGTCGCGCCAGAAGGGCACCGCCATCGATCTCTGCAGGCCGAGCACGAGCGCGAGCACCGCCGGCAGCACCACCGCGAGCCACCGCGCCGCGACCTGCCCGCGCGCCCGTCGGGCGATCGCGTCGGGCGACGACGATTCGACGACCGGCGCGCTCACCTCCGTGGCTTCAACCGCACGGTCGGCAGGTCGGGCGCCGGCAGCGGATCGCCGTCGTAGCCCTCGACCGTGCCGAAGCGGCCGTCGGGATTGTCGCGGCCGATCACGTCGGCCTGCCACTGGCGGCGGAAGTCCACGATCTCGTCGTGGCTGCGACCGATGAAGTTCCACCACATCACGAGCTCCTCGCCGAACGGCACGCCGCCGAGCAGCACCACCCGCGCGGGCGCGTCGCCCGCGACGAGGGTGAGCCGCCGTCGGCCGGGTTCGAGGTAGGCGAGCTCCGACCAGGCGACCGCGGTCGGCGCATCGGCGCCCTGCGCCTCGATCACGACCGGGCCGACGTCGACGAGCACGCCGTGCTCGAACGCGGGATCGAGCTCGATCTCGGCCCGTCCGCCCGCCGGCAGGTCGACCTGCGCGCCCATCAGCGGCGAGAACACCGTGACGTCGGCGTCGGCGTCCACGCCGGGAAGCGTGCCGACGAACAGCCGCACGGTCGCATCGCCGATCGTCACGGGCACGGTCTCGGCGTGCTCGAAGAACGGGCCGATGTGGCGCGTCGCGTCGGGCAGCGCCACCCACAGCTGCACGCCGTGCAGGCGGGTGGTGCCGGGCGTCGACACCTCGGAGTGGGAGATGCCGCGTCCCGCCGTCATGAGGTTCACGGCGCCCGGGCGCACGAGCTCGTGGCTGCCCGCGCTGTCGCGGTGCTCGATCTCGCCCTCGAAGAGCCAGCTCACGGTCTGCAGGCCCGTGTGCGGATGCGGCGGCACGACCATGCCACCGGATGCCGCGACGTCGTCGGGGCCGTAGTGGTCGGCGAAGCACCACGCGCCGATCGTCGTGCGGCCCCGCTGGGGGAGCGTGCGCCGCACGTTCATCGCACGTGGACCGCCCAGGGGGACGTCGCGCGCGGACAGCACCTGGACGACCGGACCCGACGGTTCGTCGGGCGGGCACATCAGCTCGACCGGGTCGCGTTCCAGGTTGCTCATGTCGGCATGCTACCCGCCGCGCAGGGCCGCGGCGCGGCACTCCGGCGTACCGTCGGATGCCCCCGTTTCGGGCCGCCGCCCGCTAGCATGGCGACATGTCTCACTCCGTGCGTCTTCGCCGTGTCGGCCTCATCGCCGTGGCGCTCTCCTCGGTGTTCCTGCTCTCCGCATGCAACCCGTCGGGCAACGCCGCCGAGGACTTCCCCGGGCTCCCCGTCGCGGAGGAGGCCGAGCCCATCGACGTCGACCCCGAGGCGGGCGGCGAGGTGGACGACGCGCCCGAAGAGGAGACGGAGGGCGAGGCGTTCGAGGAGACCGACGAGCCCCAGGTCGTCTGGTGGGAGGAGGGCGGCCAGATCGCCCTCGTCATGTACGGGAGCTCCTCGTGCCCGACGGTGGGCAAGGAGATCCGCGTCCTGGAGGAGGCCGGCGAGGGCAACCGCGTCGCGATCGACCTCGTGCAGCGCCCCGAGGACGAGATCTGCACCGCGGACTTCGTGCCGCACACCACCGTCTTCTGGACCCCGGTCGAGGTCACGACCACCGAGCCGCTGATCGTCGAGGTCGCCGGCGCCGAGGTCGAGGTCCCGATCAAGTAATCCCTCCTCCGGCGTAGCCACGCGAGCGCTGCGCCCACGGCGAACAGGCGCCCACGCGGCATCCGCGTTGTCTACGCTCGTTGTATCGGAGCCCCTTCCCAAGCCGGCGCCGTGAGGAGTTGAGGATGTTCGAGAGATTCACCGACCGAGCCCGTCGTGTCGTCGTCCTGGCCCAAGAAGAGGCCAAGATGCTGAACCACAACTACATCGGCACCGAGCACATCCTGCTCGGCCTCATCCACGAGGGTGAGGGCGTTGCCGCCAAGGCGCTCGAGTCGCTCGGCATCTCACTCGACGCGGTGCGCGAGCAGGTGCAGGACATCATCGGGCAGGGCCAGCAGCAGCCCACGGGCCACATCCCGTTCACGCCGCGCGCCAAGAAGGTGCTCGAGCTGTCGCTGCGCGAGGCCCTCCAGCTCGGCCACAACTACATCGGCACCGAGCACATCCTCCTCGGGCTCATCCGCGAGGGCGAGGGCGTCGCCGCCCAGGTGCTCGTGAAGCTGGGCGCCGACCTCAACCGCGTGCGCCAGCAGGTCATCCAGCTCCTCTCCGGCTACCAGGGCAAGGAGCAGGTGCAGGTCGGCGCGAACGACCAGGCGCAGCCGCAGGGCGGCTCGCAGATCCTCGACCAGTTCGGCCGCAACCTCACGCAGGCCGCACGCGAGTCGAAGCTCGACCCGGTGATCGGGCGCGAGAAGGAGATCGAGCGGGTCATGCAGATCCTCTCCCGCCGCTCCAAGAACAACCCCGTGCTGATCGGCGAGCCCGGCGTCGGCAAGACCGCCGTCGTCGAGGGCCTCGCGCAGGCGATCGTGAAGAACGAGGTGCCCGAGACGCTGAAGGACAAGCAGCTCTACTCGCTCGACCTCGGCTCGCTCATCGCCGGTTCCCGCTACCGCGGCGACTTCGAGGAGCGCCTGAAGAAGGTCACCAAGGAGATCCGCACGCGCGGCGACATCATCGTCTTCATCGACGAGATCCACACCCTCGTGGGTGCGGGCGCCGCAGAGGGCGCGATCGACGCAGCGTCGATCCTCAAGCCGCTCCTCGCCCGCGGCGAGCTGCAGACCATCGGCGCCACCACGCTCGACGAGTACCGCAAGCACTTCGAGAAGGACGCCGCGCTCGAGCGCCGCTTCCAGCCCATCCAGGTGCAGGAGCCGTCGCTGCCCCACACGATCAACATCCTCAAGGGGCTCCGCGACCGCTACGAGGCGCACCACAAGGTCTCCATCACCGACGGGGCCCTCGTGGCCGCGGCGAACCTCGCCGACCGCTACGTGTCCGACCGCTTCCTCCCCGACAAGGCGATCGACCTGATCGACGAGGCCGGCGCACGCCTTCGGCTCTCGATCCTCTCGTCGCCGCCCGAGCTGCGCGAGTTCGACGAGAAGATCGCCGTGGTCCGCGCCGCGAAGGAGACCGCGATCGAGGAGCAGGACTTCGAGAAGGCCGCGTCGCTGCGCGACGAGGAGAAGGGCCTGCTCGGCGAGCGCCTGCGCCTCGAGAAGCAGTGGAAGTCGGGCGACGTCAAGACGACCGCGGTCGTCGACGAGGGCCTGATCGCCGAGGTGCTCGCGCAGGCCACCGGCATCCCGGTGTTCAAGCTGACGGAAGAGGAGTCGAGCCGACTCGTCTTCATGGAGAAGGCGCTGCACGAGCGCGTCATCGGCCAGGAGGAGGCCATCTCGGCCCTCGCCAAGACGATCCGCCGCACGCGCGCCGGCCTCAAGGACCCGAAGCGCCCCTCGGGCTCGTTCATCTTCGCCGGCCCCACGGGCGTCGGCAAGACCGAGCTCGCGAAGGCGCTCGCCGAGTTCCTCTTCGACGACGAGGCGGCGATGATCTCGCTCGACATGTCGGAGTACGGCGAGAAGCACACCGTCTCCCGGCTGTTCGGCGCCCCTCCCGGGTTCGTCGGCTTCGAGGAGGGCGGCCAGCTCACCGAGAAGGTGCGCCGCAAGCCGTTCAGCGTCGTGCTCTTCGACGAGATCGAGAAGGCCCACCCCGACATCTTCAACTCGCTCCTCCAGATCCTGGAGGAGGGCCGCCTCACCGACGGCCAGGGTCGCGTCGTGGACTTCAAGAACACCGTCATCATCATGACCACGAACCTCGGCACGAAGGACATCTCGGCAGGGCCGGTCGGCTTCCAGATCGAGGGCGACCCGCGCACCGGCTACGACCTCATGCGCGGCAAGGTGAACGAGGAGCTGAAGAAGCACTTCAAGCCCGAGTTCCTGAACCGCGTCGACGAGATCATCGTCTTCCCGCAGCTCTCGAAGCCCGAGCTCCTCCAGATCGTCGACCTGTTCATCAAGCGGCTGAGCGAGCGCATGCTCGACCGCGACATGACCGTCGAGCTGACGGTCCCGGCGAAGGAGCGCCTCATCGAGGTCGGCTTCGACCCGGCGCTCGGTGCCCGGCCGCTGCGCCGCGCGGTGCAGCACGAGATCGAGGACCGCCTGTCGGAGCGGATCCTGCACGGCGAGCTCAACTCGGGCGACCACGTGCACGTCGACTTCCGCGACGGCGAGTTCGTGTTCACCACGTCGCAGCGGGCGCTGCCCGTCGGCGTCGGCATCAACACGGGCGCGGCGATCGGCACCGGCCCGGTGAGCCCCGACCTCGCGGCCGCCGCGGGCGACTAGGCACGAAACGAACGAAGAGCGGATGCCCCGGGGCATCCGCTCTTCGTCGTCTGCGCCGCTGCGCCCGGGCGGTGCCGCACGCGTCGGGTCGACCTGCCGCCGGGTCGTACGATGTTCGGATGACCGACTTCTCGGTGCGCCGGGCGCGCACGAGCGATGTGCCGAAGATCGTCTCGCTCGTGGAGCCGCTCGTCTCGCGACGCATCCTCCTCGGCAAGGAGCGGGTGGACCTCTACGGGTCGGTGCAGGAGTTCCGGGTCGCCGAGACGGCCGACGGCGACCTCATCGGGGCGGGCGCCCTGCACGTGATGTGGGAGGACCTCGGCGAGGTGCGCACGCTGGCGGTCGACGACGAGTGGCTCGGACACGGCGTCGGCCATGCGCTGCTCGAGGCGCTCGAGGTCGAGGCGCGCGAGCTCGGCCTGAGCCGGCTGTTCTGCCTCACGTTCGAGGTCGACTTCTTCAGCCGCCACGGCTTCGAGGACATGGGCTCCGAGACCGTCGACCCCGAGCTGTACGGCGAGCTCGTGCGCTCGCACGACGAGGGTGTCGCGGAGTTCCTCGACCTCGCCCGCGTGAAGCAGAACACGCTCGGCAACACCCGGATGCTGAAGCACCTCTGAGCGGCCATCCGGCGCGCCGCGCCGCTGCCGGGACGATCGGCACGGCGGTCGTACCCTGAGGGCATGTCGACGAATCCCGCACCGGCACGGCGGCAGCCGCCCCAGGTGTACCGGCGTCGTCGGATCATGGTCCTGCTGGGGCTCCTCGCGGTGATCGTCGCGATCGTGCTCGTGATCGTGCGGCCCGGCGCGAGCCAGGGCGGTGAGCCGGATGCCGCGGGCGCGGCCACGCCGTCGGCCGACGCCGTCGGCGTCCGACGATCCCACCCCGCCGCCGACCGCGATCCCCACCGAGCCCACCGCCGTCGACGGCGACCGCTGCAAGGAACGGGACATCGTGGTCGAGCCCGTCACCGACAAGACCGTGTACGAGGCCGCCGAGCAGCCGCAGCTCTCGGTGACCATCACGAACACGGGCAAGAACGTGTGCGTGCTGAACGCCGGCACCAAGGCGCAGGTCTTCACGATCATCAGCGGCGAGGAGCCGTACTGGCTCTCCACGGACTGCCAGGTCGACCCGATCGACGCCGAGGTGTCGCTCACGCCGGGCACGCCGATCAGCTCGAGCGTGCCGATCGTGTGGGACCGCACGAGGTCGAGCGCCGACACGTGCGGTGGTCCCAGGGAATCGGTCCCGGCGGGGGGCGCCTCGTACCACCTCTCGGTCTCGGTCGACGGATTCGCCTCCTCGACGACCAAGCAGTTCCAGCTGTACTGAGCCGGGCTCCGGCGGAACCCGACCTCTGGCCGGGATTCACCCGGTCAGGGGTCTTGCCCAGCGAGCGGTCGCAGCGGAGACTCATCCCATGAACGCCGAAGAGGAAGCGCGCGCCGTCGACCAGGTCGTCGACCGACTCGCTGCACGATTCCCCGACGTGTCCCGCGACCGTGTCGCGGCCATCGTGGGTGAGGAGCACCTCGAACTCGAGGGGAACCCCATCCGCGACTTCGTCCCCGTCCTGGTCGAGCACGAGGCGCGCGAGCGCCTGCGTGGCGAGGGGGCGACGCCCACACCCATCGTGGCGACCGCCGAGGCATCCGGCGCAGGCGTCGGCCAGCGGGCGGGCGAGGTGTCCGCCGAGTCCACGTTCGGCGCGCCCGTCGGACTGCTGAACGCCGACCTGGGCGGAGGCCCGCCCGAGCGCTGAGGCCGCTCGCTTCCCGATCCCTCCTCCGGAGCCGCGTGCGCCGTGCGCCGTGCCCCGGTGCCGGTGTCGCACGGGGTTCGCCGGTGGCGGACGCGCGCGGGCCGGCGGCATCCGCTGGCTACGCTGGAGGCATGGCGCAGCGCAAGAAGTCGGGCAGGCCCAGCGAGCCGGTGGAGTTCCGTTCACAGGCGCTGGCCGAGGCGTTGGAACGGCAGGACATCGCCGCCGTCGCCCTCGCGCTGCGGCACGGCAACACCGTCGTGCCGCTCATGAAGCCGGGCCCGCGCGACAACCCGCTCGACGGCGGCGAGGTGTGGACGTATCGCGACCCGAACACCGGCGAGGTGGCGCTGCTGCTGTTCAGCGACGCCGCGAACAAGCCCGCCAACCTGCCGCCGGCCGTGGGCCTGCAGAGCCCGGCATGGCTTCGCGCGTTCCTGAAGCGGCACGAGTCGACGATCACGACGGTGTTCCTCGACATCGCGGGACCGCACCCCATGCAGGCGCCCCCCGACGAGCTGCTTCGAGCGCTCGAGGCGTAGCGACCCCGGATCAGAACGCGGCGTCGAGCTCCCGCTCGCGGCTCGACGTGGAGGCCATCATCGCCCGCTCGACGGCGGCGGCGCACGCTGCCCGCCTCGACGTCGAGGATCGTCGTGTAGCCGAGCCGGCGCGCCTCGCCGCCGCGCTGCTTCGCCGACGTCACGGGGCGCACCTCGCCGGCGAGGCTGATCTCGCCGAACGCGGCGAGCTCGTGCGGAACCGCGCGATCGCGCATGGCCGACGCGATGGCGACGGCGATCGCGAGGTCGGCGCCGGGCTCGGCCAGCCGCACGCCGCCGACGGTGGACACGTAGACGTCGTGCTCGCCGAGCTGGCGCAGCCCGGCGCGTCGCTCGAGCACGGCGATGATCATGGCGACCCGGGACGGATCGACGCCGTTCACCACGCGACGCGGCTGCGGCGCCTTGGTGGCGACGACGAGTGCCTGCACCTCGACGGGGAGCGCACGCCGCCCCTCGAGCGCGACGGTGACGCAGGTGCCGCTGACGGCATTGCGCGAGCGGCTGAGGAAGAGGCCGGAGGGGTCGGGCACCTCCGCGATGCCGTCGCCGGTCATCTCGAAGCATCCGACCTCGTCGGTGGGGCCGAAGCGGTTCTTGAGCGCTCGCACGAAGCGCAGCGCGGTCTGCCGGTCGCCCTCGAACTGGCAGACGACGTCGACGAGGTGCTCGAGGAGGCGCGGGCCGGCGATGGTGCCGTCTTTCGTGACGTGGCCGACGAGGAGCACGGGCAGGTTGCGCTCCTTCGCCACGCGGATGAGCGTGGAGGCGACCTCGCGCACCTGGCTCGGCTGGCCGGGCAGGCCGTCGGACAGCGAGCTCGACACGGTCTGCACGGAGTCGACGATGAGCAGTTCGGGGGCGACCTGGTCGACCTGGCCGAGGATCGTGGCGAGGTCGGTCTCGGCGGCGAGGTACAGCTCGTCGTGGAGGGCGCCCGTGCGGCCGGCGCGGAGCCGGACCTGGGCGGTGGACTCCTCGGCGCTCACGTAGAGCACGCGGCGGCCGGTGGCGGCGACCCGCGCGGCGACCTCGAGGAGCAGCGTGGACTTGCCGACGCCCGGTTCACCCGAGAGCAGGATGGCCGCACCGGCGACGATGCCGCCGCCGAGCACCCGGTCGAACTCGCCGATGCCGCTCGGCCGGTGCGCCGTGTGCTCCATCTCGACCTCGCCGATCGGCCTGGCGGCGCGCGCCGCGGTCGGGCACGACCGCCTGCAGCGAGCGCACGATGCCGGTCTGCTCGGCGGCGTCGACGACGGTGCCCCACTGCTGGCACTCCGCGCATCGGCCGACCCACTTCACCGTGCTCCAACCGCACTCGGTGCACCGGAACGCGGAGGTGGGCTTGGCCATGCCCTGAGCCTAGGCGTCGCCCACGACATCCGGCGGCCTCACCCCGGCGTGGCCGACGGGCGTACCCTGAACCCATGCGAGCGGACGTCGACGTCCTCGTCGAGGCGACTGGCTCAGTGAATGACGCCGCCCGGCGTCGGAACCGCTCGACGAGCTGGGCGGCGAGCGACGGGGCGAAGGCGTTCGCCCACACCCGGTAGCCGTGGTCGTTCGGGTGGAACATGTCGATCGCGAATTGGGTCAGGATGCCGCCGATGCCCTGGTGCCGGGTGGTCGTGTGCAGCGGCACCACCGTCAGGCCGTGCTCCGCGGCGACGCGACGCACGATGCGGTTGGCCACGGCGACCTTGCGCTCGTTGTGCGGGAAGTAGAAGAACGGCAGGTTCGCCACCAGCGCGTGCGGGGGAAGGGCTTCGAAGATCGTGCGGATGCCGCGCTCGAACGCCGCCGGATCCCAGTGGGCGATGTCGTTGGCGCCGATGGCGACGGTCACGATGTCGGGCTCGAGCTTCACGAACCGGGGGAGCTGGTCCTGCACCGCGAGCTCGACGGTCGCGCCCGAGACGCTGAGGTTCACCACGCGCACCGTGCGGCCGGTCACCGCCCGGATCTCGTCGGCGAGCACGCCGACGTAGCTGCGATCGGGGCTGCTGGCGCCGATGCCCTGGGCCGCGCTGTCGCCGATCGCGACGTAGAGCAACTCGCCCTCGAGCTTCGCGTGGTCGCGCCACCACTTCGAGTGCACGGGGAGCGTCTCGTTCAGCACGAGCGAGTTGGCGGTGAGCCGCGCGCGGAAGCGGCGCCATCCGCTCGCTGCCAGCGCGCTCGCCGCGACCACGCCGCCGGTCGCGAGCAGCGCGCCAACCCACCGACTCGACTGCACCACGCCGCCGACGGTATGGGAGGCGGCTGAACGGTCGCTGAACGGGTGCCGCGGCATCCGCTCGTTTTGGCCCTTGCGCGGGAGTCGTCTAAGATCGTCCTCGGTACCGTGTCCGAGCGGCCGAAGGTGCAACTCTCGAAAAGTTGTGTGCGTGAAAGCGCACCGTGGGTTCAAATCCCACCGGTCACCGCCACGAGGAACCCCCCAACTCCCGCAGAATTGGGAAGTTGGGGGGTTTCGTTTTGCCGCGAGCCTGCTGTGCCCACATTTTGGCAAGGTTCGATGCACCCTCGGGCCTCGCGGAGTGCGACTGCCACGGCGTCCAGATCATCGTCGAAGAGGTCGGCGTAGATGTCGAGCGTCATCGCGGCGGACTGGCCGAGCATTCGCTGGACTGCCTTCACGTTCGCGCCGGCGCTCACCGCGAGCTCGCGGCGGTGTGCCGGAGGTCGTGCGGCGTCACGCGTGGGGAGGCGTCGTCGCTGCCTTGCACGCGTTTGCCTGCGCGGGCGAACCAGCCGGATTGAGAGTGCGGCAGCCTCATGTGGTTGACTCCGTGACCGAATAGCAGGTCGGCTCGGCTTTCCCCCTCGCACCGGCGGGCTGGCGAAATGGTCAGGAACTCCGGGAAAGGGACCGAGCGGATCGCATGACGGCGCCGCCGAGTACAGTCACCGGCCGAGGACGATCAGGTCTCGGGTAACGCGAATCGTGCGAAGCCCGCGTGTTGTTCGTGCACGACGACGTTTCCGTTCCCTCCCAACAGCTCCGCCTTCTGCTGCAGTTGTCCGCGCACCTTGTCGCTGGGCAGGCCGTACACCTCGATCGTTCGGAGATCGATGAGTTCGGTGAAGGTGCGGAACGCGTCGCGGCCGACCTCCAAATGGAACTCCAGAGACGACGAGTCCGGATGGATCGCGACGCACGTCAGGCCCTCTCCGTCCTCGTCGATGTAGAAGCCGTACGCGAGAAGCTGAGGCTCGGCGGAGTCGACGAACGCCACCAACCCGCGCAAAGCCGTTCTGACTTCCTCGAGTTTTCCCTCTCGGATTGCAGAACGATCGATGTAGACGATGAGCGATGACATGAGAACTCCGGAGAAGATCGTGGCGGGGAGTGCACCCATCGCGGAACGGCGTGGGGCTCCCGCCGGGTATTCGTGACGCTACCTCCGTGTCGGCAGGACGACAACGGCAATAGCCCTGGGGGCGATGCGGGGTAGTTCGTCCGATACGGCGCCGAGCGGTCGCCCGTAGACTTCGGATAGGGAAGGAACCGTCATGTCCGAGCAACGGGGCAGTCCGACGAGCGTCTGATGGCCGGACGCGTGCTCGTGGTCGGCGGGGGCGTCGCCGGATTCGGCGTGGCTCGCGCACTTTCCTCGCGTGGTGTGCCGTGCACACTGGTCGAACGTCTCGAGCCGATGCCGGCATCCGTTCTCGGTCTCAATCTGCCGGGCAATGCGGTCCGGGCGTTGGGCGCCCTCGGGGTGGGTGACGAAGCGGTGCGTTCCGGCAGGCCGATCCTGCGGCGGGAGTACCGCACGTCGGCCGACCGCGTCCTGTTCGAGATCGACGAGGCCGAATTCTGGAGCGGCGTCGCCCCGTCGGTCTGCCTGCGCCGCACCGCCTTGCTGGATCTTCTGCGGGCCGGCGTGGACCCGGCGACGGTGCGCTGGGGTTGCCCGTTCGTTCACGCGGAACCCGCCGGCGAGGCCGTTCGAGTTCAACTGGAGAACGGTACGGCCGAGGAGTTCGGCTTCGTCGTCGGCGCCGATGGCGTGCACTCCGCCACGCGGCAGGCCGTGGTCGGTGAGGAGAGCCTGCGACTGTCGCGAATGTCGGTCGCGAGCTGGCGCTTCCAGGCGCCGAACCCGGGAATCGGATGCTGGACGGCCTGGTCCGGCCGAGCGGGGACGTTCCTGCTCATCCCGGTCGATGCCGAGCACGTCTATGGCTACGCCTCGACCACCCGCAGCGGTGCGGGGATGGACAGCACCGACTGGCTGGCCGACACCTCTCGCGCCTTCCCAGCCCCGGTGCGCGAAGCGGTCGACGCCGCCCTGGCGCGCCCGGCCGAGCTCTACTATTCGCCCGTCGAGGAGGTGCACGCGGAGCGCTGGAGCCTCGGTCGGATCACCCTGATCGGCGACGCGGCCCACGCGATGGGACCGGTCTGGGCGCAGGGCGCCGGCCTTGCGCTCGAAGACGCCCTCGTGCTCGCCGCACTGCTCGCCGAGCGCACCGACTGGGCGAACGTCGGCGCCGAATTTGAGACAATCCGGCGTCCCCGCGTCGCGCCCGTCCAAGCGGCGACGGACAGGCTGTCTCGCATCGCCGGCCTTCCGATCTGGCTGCGTGACCTCGTCGGCCCCGTGCTCGGTCCGCGCACCTACCGCGAAGCATACGGCCCCCTTCGCACACCCCTGTCGCCGGTCGCGACGTAGCGGTGGCGGATGGCTCTGCGCGAAGGCCGCCGCAATAGATTCTGATGCCCCGCAGCTCTCGACTGAGTGCGTCCCATAGCCCCGGGATCAGCCGGCCGCCGCTCCCGTGGCAACAGAATGGCACCAACCTGCGGCGATTCACGCCGGACGGCGTGATCCGGCAAAGCCTCTTCTCACCCGGAATTCCGGCGATCCGATTAGTCGGCAGCATTATCGTGGGTTCCGCTTCGGGTTCAAATCCCACCGGTACCGCCAACGAAAACCCCTGACTCGCCTGTAACTAGGCGGAACTCAGGGGTTTCCTCTTTCTCCGTGGGCCGCACTTGGCCACATCTTGGACACGTGCAGATTGGGATGGGCCGTTGAGATGGACGGCGGCGAAATCTAGCCTGACGGATCCGACGATGGCAGAGGTTCGTCGGGACGAGAATTGGCACGACCACTCGCAGCCTGCGCCGGGACAGCAGGATCGACAGACGAAGGCCCCGGCGGACCAAGCTCTTGCGCGTTGTCGGCCTCCTGGCGCTTCCGACGAGCCTCGGAACGGTTCGCCGAGGACGTGATGAACGTCCCGGCAGCGGTCAGCAGGGCAGCTACCGCGCCGAAGCCCGCAAACCCCACCCTAAACCGGTCTCCTGCCGTCATGGCAGTCGGATCCGGCGGGTCGTTCTGTCCGTTGGGTCCCTGTCGGACTCGGCGTCTTGGACGGCGACCGCACTTGAAACCGCTGCATAGGCGTCCTCGACGCTGTTCTCGGTCACATCCGCGTCACCACTCAAGGCGCCAATCTCTGCGGTGTCCAAGGCTTGCTCGGCTTCACGAAGGTGCTCCCGTTCCGGGTCCCCATTGGACGTCGCCTCGTTGGTCGCCTCAGTGACGACCATTGAGATGGTGCTCAACGCCACATCTGCTTTGGGTAGCGTGCCCGCAGGGTCCACCTCGAGAGCATCCTCGAGTGCCTCGAGCTTAGACTCCACGCGTGAAGGTCCAGGACTGGACGTGGTTCGTACGGGACGTGACCGGGATTGGCGCCAACCGGAGGCTCCTCAATCGAAATGTCTGGCGAATCCTGGTCCGATACGCAGACCTGCTCCCGCGATCAAGATGACAATCAAGAGCAAACCGCCGACACCAATCAGCGAGATACCCAACACTTCGTTCGCATTACGCGTCGCAAACGTTGCGCCGCCAGAATCTCTGGCGCAGCTCACGTGTGCCCCCACAGGCGACATAACCTCAGTATCGAGCCGCTTCACTTTGCCGCGCAAGAACGGCGCAAGAGGGTAACACAATCGGGTCTCGGGTGGGCAGCATCGTGCCTTTGGGATTTCTCGGTCGCGCTCGTCGTTCGACCACGGCTCACACGCGAGGTCGACCGACCTCACGTCCCGATCTCACTCGTCAACAGTGATCTTTGCGAATCACCAGTGGAATCCACCGAAGTGACGTCCATGATTGCTGTGGAGATGGTCGGGGTGGATCTCCGCGATGCGGACGGGGGGTCCTCTTCGCGCATGGATGAGCGCATAGCCGGACAGGATGAGCATGACCCATGCCGGCGCCACTGCGTCGAGGCGAGCGAGCATGCTGAAGACGAGTCCGACGGCTGTAGCGGTGACGCCCAGCACGATCTGACAGAAGATGATCACCTCGGTGTCGTTCTCCTGTCCGAGGTTGTGATACATCCACGTCGACCGCGTGCTCGAAGTCGCCGCCGCACCAGCTGCTGCGAAGACGATGACGACGCCGCTCAGAATCGGCAGGGCTTGAGCACCGCTGTAGTCCGCGATGAGCGCTGCAACTGCTGCGCAGACACCGAGGGCCGCGGCCGTCAGCAACAATCCGCGAATCGTCGCCTTGTGTCGACTCAACGTCCAGAGCGCGGTGAACAGCAGACTCCCGATCGCGGTGACCGCGACGATGTAGTGAAGGGCCTCGGACTTCTGCCCATGCAAGGTGGCGCCGTGGACGCTGTAGAAGCTCGTTCCCAGGGCGATGGAGAGGAAGAGCACCTGGGTGATCAGGAACTCCCGAACCCAGGGGTTCTTCCGATCGGGTCGAGCCCTCAACACCGTGAGAATGCCGACCGGTTTGTTCCTGATCGCCGGGCCGGATCCGGTCGGGCGAATGCGAAGCAGGGAGAGCGCTGCGACGATCATCGCGGTGATTCCGACCCAGAGGAGAGCGATGTGGGCGTCCCTGCCGTTGGGGTCCAGGAAGAACACCCCCAGGACCACCGTGATGGCCAGGGTCAGTACCGCGCCACCTGTGCTCTGCACGACGCCGAGAGCCGACTTCTCCGACGATGCAAGCGAAGAAGACATCACCTCCACCACGGCGATCGACGCGACGCCCGTCAACAGGCCCACGACGGCGGCGACAACCCAGAGTGCGTTCAGCCACTCGGGGCTCACCACCAGGATCCCAACCCCGGTGATCGCGAACACGGTCGCGATCAAGGCCAGAATCAGCGCGAGTGACCTCGAAACCGAACGCAGACCCAGCACGCGAGGCGCCACGACCGCCCCGAGCAGGTTGGCAGCTATGAAGATGGGAAAGATCAGTGCAGCGGCGAAGGCACTCCCCCCGAATGCGACACAGATGAACGGGAGCACCACTGCTGCAGCGGTCAGGTGATTCGCGACCCCGAAACTCACACTTTCGGTGGCCGCGGCGATGAAATTCCGCCGACCGCCTGGTGCGCTCATCACAGCACCAAGGTACAAGCGACGGAAAGGTCCGTGGCAACGGAATGCAACAACCGATGCGGTCCGTGCCTCGTCTGGGTGCGGCATTCAGCGATCAGGCTCGAACGGTAACCCATCCGGGCTCGGTGAGGAAGTGCTTCGGCTCGGATGGGATGGGTTCGAGCTTGCGGCGCAACTGCGCCACGTAGAGGCGCAGGTAGCCGGCGTCGTTCGCGTGGTACGGCCCCCACACCTCCGAGAGCAGCATCTGGCGCGTGAGGAGCTTGCCGGGGTTCTTGAGGAACTGTTCGAGTAGCCGCCATTCCGTCGGTGTCAGGCGCACGGATGCCGCGGCGCTGCCGTCGGCGTTCGTCGACGTCGCGCGTCGGATCGTCTTGGCCGCGAGGTCGACGACGAGGTCGTCGATCGCGACCGTCGCGGCATCTGACTCGTCGCCCGCCGTGGCACGGGCCCGGGCCCGGATGCGGGCGAGCAGTTCGTCCATGGCGAAGGGCTTCGTGACGTAGTCGTCGGCACCGGCGTCGAGCGCCTCGACTTTCTCGGCCGAGTCGGTGCGTCCCGACAGCACGAGGATCGGCACGTTCGACCACGCGCGCACTGCCCGGATCACGTCCATGCCGTCGACCTGGGGCATGCCGAGGTCGAGCAGGAGGACGTCGGGGTGCGCGCTTGCCGCGAGCTCGATCGCCTCGGCGCCGTCGCGCGCGGCGACCACCTCGTACCCGCGCGAGGCGAGCGTGATGCGTAGCGCCCGCTGGAGCTGGGCGTCGTCGTCGGCGACGAGGATCTTCATGGCGCCTCCTCTGCGGTGGGGAGCGTGACGACCATGGTGAGCCCGCCGCCTGGCGTGTCCTCGACTTCGAGGGTGCCGTCCATGCCCTCGACGAAGCCCTTCGAGAGCGCGAGGCCCAAGCCGAGGCCGGTCTCGTTGTCGGTGTCGCCGAGCCGTTGGAACGGCGTGAACACCTCGTCGCGCCGCTCGGCGGGGATTCCGGGTCCGCGGTCGACGACCCGCAGCTCGGTGCGGCCGCGGAACGAGCTCGCGGCGATCCGTACCCGCTCGCCGTCGGGGGAGTGGCGCACCGCGTTCGCGAGCAGGTTCACGATGACGCGCTGCAGGAGCCCCGCGTCGGCGAGCACCGGCCGCAGTTCGTCGGCAAGGTCGAGCTCCACCTCTCCGGGGCCGAACTCGAGCTCGTCGAGCGCCGGGAACACGACGTCGGCCATGTCTGTCGGCGCGAGGGTGACGGCGAGCGCGCCCGCCTGCAGCCGGCTCGCGTCGAGCAGGTTGGTGACGAGCGCGGCGAGGGAGTCGAGGCTCTCAGCAGCGGTGTCGAGCAGTTCCGCCCGCTGCTCGGGCGGGAGCGAGACCTCGGGCGAGCGCAGCGCGCTGATGGCGGCCGAAGCCGACGTGAGCGGGCGGCGGAGGTCGTGGCCGACGGCGGCGAGGAGCGCCGAGCGCACCTTGTCCGTCTCGGCGAGCTCGTCGGCGGCTTCGGCGGCGCTCGCGAGCGTGCCGTGCTCGATCGCGGCATCCAGCTGGGTGGCGATGACCTGCAGCAGGCGGCGCTCGGATGCTTCGAGGTCGGGCCCGTGCAGCTCGAGCACGCCCCTCGTGCCGACGGGGATGCTCGTCACCCGGTCGTCGCGGGTCGGCTCGCCGTCGGCCACTCGCGGCTCGCCGTCGACGAGGAGGCGCACACCGGTGAGGCCGAACGCCTCGCGGGTGCGGGTCACCATCACCTGCAGCGCGTCTTCGCCGCGGAGCACGCTACCTGACATCGTGGCGAGCAGCTGCGACTCGGCGGCCGCCCGCCGGGCCTCGCGGGTGCGCCGCGCCGCCTGATCGACCACGATGCTCACGAGCAGCGCATTGGCGACGTACAGCACGAGGACGAGCAGCTGCCGGGGCTCGGCGATCGTGAACGTGTGGAGGGGCTCGATGAAGAGGTAGTTGAGCGTGACGCTCGAGAGCACGGCGGTGAACAGCGCCGGCCAGAGCCCTCCCACGAGCGCCACGACGATGACGAGCAGCTGGTAGGCGAGCACGTCGCTCGTGATCGAGCTCTCGGTGTGGAAGATCGTGAGGACCCAGCTCAGCAACGGTCCTGCCACGAGTGCGATGGCGAAGCCGGCGAGGAGCCTCGCGCGGCTGAGCGCGCCACCGAGGCGCGGCAGCGAGAATGCGGAGCCGGCGGCGGCGTGGGTCACGATGTGCACGTCGATGTCGCCCGACTCGCGGATGACGGTCGCGCCGATGCCCGGCGCGGTGAAGGCTGCGGCGAGGCGGGAACGGCGGCTGACACCGAGCACCAGCTGCGTGGCATCCGATGCCCTCGCGAAGTCGACCAGGGCTCGCGGCACGTCCTCGCCGACGACCTGGTGGAAGGTGCCGCCGAGCTGCTCCACGAGGGCCCGCTGTCTGGCCAGGGCCTCGGGATGGCGGGCCCGCAACCCGTCGGGAGTCGTGACGTGCACGGCGAGCAGCTCGCCGCCGGAGCTGCGGGCGGCGATGCGTGCGCCGCGACGGAGCAGCGTCTCGCCTTCGGGCCCACCGGTCAGTGCGACGACGACCCGCTCCCTCGCCTCCCACTTGCCCGTGATGCCGTGCTCTGCGCGGTAGGCCTTGAGCGCCTTCTCGACCTCGTCGGCGAGCCACAGCAGCGCGAGCTCGCGGAGCGCGGTCAGGTTGCCGAGCCGGAAGTAGTTCGACAGGGCGGCGTCGATGCGCTCAGCGGGGTAGACGAGTCCGCTCGCGAGTCGATCGCGCAGCGCCTGCGGTGCGAGGTCGATCACCTCGATCTGGTCGGCGGCGCGCAGCACCGAGTCGGGGATCGTCTCGCGTTGCGGCACCCCGGTGATTTGCAGCACGACGTCGCCCAGCGACTCGATGTGCTGGGTGTTCACCGTCGAGATCACATCGATGCCGGCGTCGAGCAGCTCGTCCACATCCTGCCAGCGCTTCACGTTGCGCGACCCCGGCGTGTTCGTGTGAGCGAGCTCGTCGACGAGGGCGATCTCCGGCTTGCGGGCGAGCACCGCGTTGAGGTCCATCTCGGTGAGCGTCATTCCGCGATCAGTGACGGAGTGACGTGGCGCCACCTCGAGACCGTCGACCATCGAGGCGATGGCCGCTCGGCCGTGCGTCTCCACGAAGGCCACGACCACGTCGCGGCCCTCGTCGGCGAGGCGCTTGCCCTCCTCGAGCATCGTGTAGGTCTTGCCGACGCCGGGAGCGGCGCCGAGCAGCACCCGAAGCTTGCCCCTTCGCATACCTCTAACCTCCCAGCTCGGCGCGGGCGAGGTTCAGCTGCAGCACGTTGACGGTCGGTTCGCCGAGATATCCGAGGTCCCCTGCCTGAATCTTAGGCTCCACCAGCTCGCGTACCGCGGCGTCGAATTGTTCAGCCGCCGACGTGGATCACGGGTCGCTCGGCGGGATCCTTCTCCACCTCACGGATGATCTCTCGCACGACTGGAGGAGTGTCACCGCGTCCAAGGAGGATGTAGCGGACCATGTGCAGGAGCGGATTGCCCTCGGACCACTCGAAGTAGGCGTGAGGCTGCACCGCCGGTCGCATCGCGCATCGCCATCAGGATCGCCGCGATCGCGTTCGGCGCAGCGGGACTGTCGGCACGAAGCACCCGGTGGCCGTCGACCTCGACGCCACGAACCTGCAGCACCTCCCGGAACTCGGACGGGTCGACGACGTCGATCTCGAGGAACAGCACATCGGCCCGACCCGGCACGGGATTGAGCCGACGCTGCGCCTTCTCCTTCTCGGCGTATTCGGTCGCATCGCCGAGTCCGCGTCGATTCGCGATCAGGTTGAGCCGGCCGTCGTGAACGAGTGAGTCCGCGATGAGCCGGCGTGCGGCCTCGTCGAACTCGATCCGGTCCGCCCGGATCTCCGTCGTCCGCGTGAGCCGCGAGATCACCGAGATGACGACGATGCCGAGGATGAACAGCGCCGAGATGGCGAGCCCGTCGGGCCTCTCGATCACGTTGGCCACAAGCGCGTAGCCGAGGATGCCTTCGTCAGGACGGCGAACCCGACGATCGAGAGCGGCCGGCGGCGGCGGACCGCGGAAATCAGCACAGCGACCGAGGCCGACACCATCATCGCCAGGATGCCTGTGGCATACGCACCCGCCTGCGCATCGACATCCGCTTCGAAGGCGATCGTGATGATGATGCTGATGGTCGTGTACACCAGCACGACGGGGCGGATCGCTCGGCTCCATTCGGGCGCCATCCCGTACGCCGGGAGGTAGCGCGGCACGATGTTGATCAATCCGGCCATCGCCGACGCCCCGGCGAACCAGAGGATCAGGATGCTGCTGATGTCGTAGACGGTTCCGAACGCGTCCCCGAAGAACCCATGAGCAAGGTACGCGAGAGCCCGGCCGTTCGCCTCCCCGCCCGGCTCGAACGCCTCCGGCGGGATCAGCAGCGTCGTGACGAGGCTGCTCGAAATCAGGTACACGCTCATGATGGCCGCTGCCGCAGTGAGGAGCTTCCTGGTGTTCCGGATCCGTGATGCAAGCCGTTCCTGCGGGGTTTCACCCTGTCGCGCTGACGAGGGGCATCAGGCTGACACCGGTCTCGAAGCCCGAGAGCCCAAGCACGAGCAGGGGGAATGCGAGCAGAGCCGGCAGCAGGATGCCGGAGAAGCCCCCACCGCTCGAGGTCAGCGCCGCCCACCAGTCGTCGACCACCACCGGGTTGGCGGCCAAGTCGATCAGGCCCGTGACGATGACGATCGCGTTGAGCCCGAGGAAGACCGCCACGAGAGGGATGGCGACATTCACCGCCTCAGTGAAGCCGAGCAGGAACACCCCGCCGAGCACGAGCAGCAACACGATCGTGATCGCGACCGCCTGCCCGTCCATGCCTCCGGCGCGAGGGGATTCTCGATGAGGTGCACCGATGCATCCGCGGATGACAGCGTGATGGTGATGATCCATGAGGTCGCGACGAAGCCGAGCAGCGCGAGGACGAAGATCTTTCCCCGCCAGAACGGGAGCAACCGCTCGAGCATCGCGATCGAGCCCTGTCCATGGGGGCTCTCCTCGGCAACCCGCCGGTACATCGGCAACACGCCGAGCAGGGTCAGCCCGACGATCAGGAGTGTGGCGATCGGCGAGACCGCGCCGGCGGCGAGGACGGCGATCGAGGGGAGGTACGACAGTGTGGAGAAGTAGTCGACGCCCGTCAGGGACATCACCTTCCACCAGGAGTGCTGCGCGACCGTCGACTCCTCGATCTCCGGGCCGGCGGGCGGCACCTTGTGCTGGAAGAGCCAGCGAGAGAGTGGCGTCCTCGGACGACCGACTGCGGGCCCCGGCACGCTGGCCGGGAACTCGAACTCGGTCCAATCGCGCATATGCAAGCTCCTCATGCAGACCCCTCGGCGGACGCTACGCCATCGCACCTGCGATGCAACACCCGAGCAGATGCGGCGGAGCGAATCCTCACGGATCCCTAACGCCCACACGCCCGATCCCAACGGCGCGCTTACGCTCCACCACGTTCGGGGGTGCAGCGCGATACGGGAGAGTTGGTCTTGGGTGCTGAACGACACCCTTCCGGACCGAACGCGCGCCCGCCCGTGATGAGCTGACATCGCCGGCCGCATAGTGCACATCGTGCCGGCAGGCAAGTCCTCGACCGCGCATTCGCGACCCCGGTACGGTGGACCCCCGCGCGAGAGGAGCATTCCGTGTCCGACCCAGAGATCACCCCGTCGCAGCCCGCCGGGGGAGCCGGCGAGAATCCCGATGACGGGCGCCCGTCGGGCGACGACATCATCCTTCCCGAGGAGCTGCCGGCCGGAGATGAGACCGTTGCGGCCGACACCGCCTCGGGTGGGGCACCCGATCCGGCAGGCGACGATGTCGATGGGTGACCGCACGGATCGGTCCGGCGAGACGGGTGAGATCGTGAACCCCGAGGACCTGCCATCGCAGGTCGAGGTGACCGAGCGCGACGGCGTCACACGCATCGAGATCGCCGAGGATGCGACCACCCGGCCGGGCGATTCCGACCCGCCCGGTGAGTCTGGATAACCGGCGTCCGACACACCCGCGATCGGCCGGCAGCGCGCAGGATACGACGATCGGTGGCGGATACCAAGTCCCTCCCGCACGGCACCGACCTCGCAGAGACTGGCTGCCTCCGACAGGAAGCAGCCGACATGAACGACGAACCCGAGCTCCAGACCACCGCTCCTGAAGCGGAGGACGAACGGAAGCCCGACACCCCGCGTGAGGTGACGAAGCGATCGTGGGGATATGTCGCACGCAAGACGGTGCGGGAGTTCATCGACGACGAATGCCCCGACCGGGCGGGTTCTCTCACGTACTACGGAATCCTCGCGCTGTTCCCGGGCCTGCTCGCGTTCGCTTCGCTGCTCGCGATCGCCGGTCAGGGCGAGCGAGCGATCGACGCCGTGTTCCGGGTGCTCGAACCGCTGGCCCCGGCCGAGGTGCTCGACACCGTGCGGGAACCGCTCGAGGAGTTCAGTTCGTCGCCCGCGGCGGGTCTCGGCTTCGTCACCGGGCTCGTGATCGCCATCTGGTCCGCCTCCGGATACGTCGGCGCATTCAGCCGGGCGATGAACCGCATCTACGAGATCCCCGAGGGGCGACCCTTCTGGAAGCTCCGCCCCATGCAGCTGATCGTCACGGTCGTCGCCCTGGTGTTGATCGTGCTCATCGCGATCATCCTCGTCGTCTCGGGTCCGGTGACGGATGCCGTCGGCGAAGCGCTGGGGCTCGGGGAGGCGGTCCAGGTCGTCTGGTCGATCGTGAAGTGGCCCGTGCTCGCCATCGCAGTCGTGCTCATCATCGCGGTGCTCTACTACGCCACTCCGAACGCCAAGCAGCCGAAGTTCCGATGGATCAGCCTGGGCGCGGTCCTCGCCATCGTCGTACTGGTCATCCTCTCGGCGGGCTTCGCGCTCTACGTGGCGAACTTCTCCAACTACGACCGCACATACGGATCGTTCGCGGGCGTCATCGTCTTCCTCCTCTGGTTGTGGCTCGCGAACTGCGCCCTGCTCCTGGGAGCGGAGTTCGACGCGGAATTGGAGCGCGGTCGCCAGCTACAGGCCGGCATCGAAGCCGAGGAGGACATCCAACTGCCGCCTCGCGACACGCGCAAGGCCCTGAAGGCCGAGAAGCAGGAACAGCAGGATGTCGAGCTCGGCCGCCGCATCCGCCTCGAGCACCAGGAGGATGACGCCCACCGGGACGACGACGGCCACGACGACGAGCACCAGGACGACGAACGAAGGGTGGACGAGCGTCCGGCGGACGAGCGCTCGGCGAAACGATGAATTCGGCGATCGCACCAGGCCCGCGGCATCCGCTCCTCGATGGACCCGTGTATAACGCTCCGCTTCGTCGAGATCAAGGTCCTGTCGGGCCGGGCCGCCGGGCGGGATCCTTGAACTGTGATGACGATCGTGTACGCCGGCGAAGAGCTGATGACCGGCGATGACATTGCCCAGGCGCTGCTCAAGTACAGCGAGGCGCTCGCGGAGCAGGGCAGCGCCTCGACGGTGGAGATCCCGACCCTGACCGACGATGGAACGCGTTCGACGGCCACGGTGCTCGTCGGACCCGCCAGCCAGATCGTGGCGAGGCCCGTGGAATCGTCCTTCGACGAGCTCCGCGACCCTGAGTGGTGGAGCACCTCACGGCGCTGACGACCGAGCTCCGACCTGGCCGGAGCTTCCCGTCGCCCATGTCGAGCGACGTCCCAGACTGGGTCGAGGACCTCTGACGACGGGATCGGCGCGTCGGAGGTCGCTCACTGACGGCGCTCCGGGCCACCGACCCGATCAGGCGAGGATCTGCTGCAATGTCGTCTGCAACTCCTCGCTGGTGTGCACCTCCTGGTCGAGGTTCGCCCGCAGCAGCTTCACCACGTCCGGGAGCCCCATCGCCGACGTCGGCACGATCAGTGCCTGGTAGGCCGAGATCTCGTAGTGCTCGTTGCCCAGGGCACTCGAGAGGGCGACCTGGTCGCGCAGCTTCGGGGCGCTCCGCTCGAGCAGCGAGGCCGCCTGCCGCGAGATGCCCTTCGTGCTCGGCGACGGCGCCGTCGACGCCTTGAGCTCCAGCAGCTGGAAGACCTGGTGCAGGTTCTCGATCTGCTCCTTCGTCTCATCCGCGTGGTGACGGAAGAGCTTCTTGATCTCCGCGGACCTGGCCGCCTTCGCGAGCTCGCCGAGCGCGGCGAGCGAGTCGTTCTCCATGGTGAGCGCGGTCCGGAGTTGGAAGTGGAGCAGGTCGGTCGGGCTCTTGAGGGTCTGCTGAACCATGTCGGTGTCCTTTCTGCGGCGTCCGCAGGTGGTCGACCCGCGGACGTGTTCGACTTCCACCGTCGTCGAGGCGACCCGGCTTGAACAGGGGCTTGTCGTCGGGGCGTTCCTCTGATGCGCGTCGACGCCTCCGAGGTGTTCGAAAGCCCTGACGCGGCACGACGGGCCGGCTCACCACCCGCCGCGGGTCGGCGTGTGTCCCTCGCGGGCATCGTCGGGCATGGCCATCTCCGCGCGAAGGCCGAGCAACCGGATCGGCCGTTCGGGTTCGATCCGCCCGACGAGCTCGAAGATGCGCGCCATGACGAGCTCGCGGTCGAAGGTCTCGGCCACCTTCTTGGTGAAGGTCTTGGTGATGAACGGCGCGTAGCGCACCTTGAGCGCGAGCCCGACGACCGGCCGCCCCTCGGCCGCGACGTCGTCGAGCACCTGGGCGGCGAGCTCCCGCACCGCCTCCTCGACCTGGGCCGGCTCGGTGAGGTCCTGCTGGTAGGTCGTCTCCCGGCTGTGGCCGCGGGCCACCCAGGGCGTGTCGTCGACGACGCGCGCACCCTCGCCACGGCCGAGCAGGATGTACCAGGGACCCATCCGCGGGCCGAACTCCGCCATCAGCGCCGCCGGATCCGCGGTGGCCAGCTCGACGACGGTGGTGATGCCGAGCGCGGCCAGGCGACGCGAGATCTTCGTGCCGACGCCCCACAGGTCGATCGTCGGCCGGTCGCCCATCACCGCGAGCCAGTTCTCGGCCGTGAGCCGGAACATCCCGCGCGGCTTCCCGAACCCGGTGGCGACCTTCGCGCGCACCAGCGTGTCGCCGATGCCGACGCTGCAGTGCAGCCGGGTCCGGTCGAGCACGGCCGCCTGCAGGCGCGCGGCGTACGCCTCGGGGTCGTCGGTCTGCACGCCGACGAACGCCTCGTCCCAGCCGAGGACCTGCACGATGGCTCCGGGTTGGGCACGCAGGGTGGCCATGACCCGCTCGGATGCCGCGGTGTACGCCTCTGCGTCGACCGGCAGGATCACCGCGTCGGGCGCCTTGCGCGCGGCGATGCGCAGCGGCATCCCAGAGCCGACGCCGAACTCGCGCGCCTCGTAGGAGGCGGTCGACACCACCGCCCGCTCGGTCGGATCGCCACGGCCTCCGACGATCACCGGCTTGCCCGCGAGCTCCGGATGCCGCAGCACCTCGACGGCCGCGACGAACTGGTCGAGGTCGACGTGCAGCACCCACGAACCGCCGCGTTCGCTCATGGCACCAGTCTGCCGTCGGGGGACAGCGTCGCGCTCACGAGCCCGGCGTGCCCCAGAACTCGCCGACCAGTCCGACGCTCGCGAAGTAGGCGGCCGCCTCGCGCGGCTCGCGTCGGCGGTAGCCGGGGTCGAGCCGTCCGGCGTACCACTCCGAGGCCAGTCGCCAGAGGGTCGCGAGGTCGAAGACGGCGCCGCGCTCGTGGCCGGTGCGATCGAGCCACCGGTCGACGCACGCCGTGCTGCAGAAGATGCGCTGGTGCTCGCAGGCGTGCACGACGTCGTCCCAGACGTGCGCCATCGGCGTGAGGAAGTGCGCGACCTGGTCTCCCGCCGGCGGCTCGGCCGTCGTCACGGTCCACGCGTGCGGGGTGCCGCACGCGGGGCAGGTCGTGGCGACCAGCACCTCGGGCTGCGCCGCCACGAGGTGCGGGATGGCGAAGGCGTCCCAGGCGCACCCGCCCCACCACAGGGTGCGATCGCCCATCACCGAGAATCCGAAGTTGCGCGTCGCGAACGGGTGGGCGAGCACGAGCGCGCCGTCGGCGTCGGGCACGAGGTGGCGAGCGGCGACGAGGCGCTCGACGGCCGCCTCGATCACGTCGCGACCCACGTCGAACGCCGTCGCCAGGTCATCGGTCGACGGTGGTCGGCCGGTGCGCGCGAACTCGCGGTAGATCGCCAGTCGGACCTCGTCGTCGTTCGGTGTCATCTCGACCTCCCGGACTCTCTCCGCCGATCGCGCGTCTAGCGCGGATTCGACGTGCTGGACAAGGGGTTGCGGCGAACTCCCAGCCCATGGTTTTCTTGGGCACCCCCAACACGAAGGAGCACGTATGAGTTTCCTCGCATTTCTCATCCTCGGCCTGCTCGCCGGTGCCATCGCCAAGCTGATCCTCCCCGGGAAGCAGGGCGGCGGCTGGTTCGTGACGCTGCTGCTCGGCGTCGTCGGCGCGCTGCTCGGCGGCTGGCTCGGCAGCCTGATCCTCGGCCGACCGCTGACCGAGTTCTGGGACCTCGGCACGTGGTTGCTCGCGATCGGCGGGTCGATCATCGTGCTGCTGATCTGGGGTCTCATCACGCGGAACCGCAGCCGCACGACCTGATCCGAAATGCTCCGACGAGCGGATGACGCGAATTCGCGTCATCCGCTCGTTCGCGTCCCGGGCCGATTCGCGTCCCCGCGGGCGCTGTTCCCGGGCGGTGCTAGCGTGGGGCTCGGGCCCGCGAGCGGAGGGAGTTGCCGGTGTTCGAACCGTTGATCGCCCTCCTCCGCTACGCGCAGGCCGCCCTCGAGCTCGCGGTCGCCTCCGACGCGCAGGTCGGCGTGCTGCTCATCGGTGCGCTCGGGGCCGCGGCGGTCGTGCTCGTGGTCACGACCTGGCGTGCCGTGCCCGCGCTCGTCGCCGCCGATCCGAGCGGCGCCGCCACCCGGCTCAGGCAGACCGCCGACCCGGGTCGGCTCCTCGCGCAGAGCGACCCCGACGCGGCCGGGCGCCCGCGTCCGAGGGCGCCGGGGCGCGGCATCCCGGCCGCGTAGCGACCCGACGCCATCCGAGCCCGCCCGCCGCGCACTGCGACGAGCGTGCGCCGATCGACGGTTCGCCCCTCGCGGCCAGACGGATCCCGCATCCCTCGACCGCAAGGACATTCCATGGACCCCTATGCCTTCCCGCCCATCGCCGCGCTCCTCGACGGCGCGCACGCCCTGCTCATGGGCCTCGCCGCCGTGCTCGAACCGCTCGCCGGCGCCGCGAGCGCCGCGGCGGCCGTCGTGCTCGTCACGGTGCTCGTGCGCGCCGCGCTCATCCCGGTCGGCGTCTCGCAGGCGAAGGCCGAGCGCACCCGCGCACGGCTCGCCCCGCGGATCGCCGACCTCCGCCGACGCCACGCGAACGACCCCGAACGACTCCAGCGCGAGCTGCTGGGCCTGTACTCCGCCGAGGGCACCTCGCCGATGGCCGGCTGCCTGCCGCTCCTCATCCAGGCGCCGATCGTCGGCGTGATCTACGCCCTCTTCATCCTTCCGACGATCGCCGGCCACCCGAACGCGCTGCTCGAGCAGCAGCTCGCCGGCGTGCCGCTGGGATCGAGCCTCGCCGGATCGATCGCCTCGGGCGCCCTCGACCCGGGATCGCTCGTCGTGTTCGCGATCGTCATCGGGTCGATCGCGCTGGTCGGCGAGCTGACGCGCCGCGCGTTCCGCCCGCAGCCGGCCGCCGGCGCGGCATCCGATCCCGCGACGGGATCCGTCGCCGCGCTCGGCTCCCCGGGCATGCTGCGCGCGCTCGGGCTCCTGCAGTTCCTCACGGCCGTGATCGCCGTGTTCGTGCCGCTCGCCGCCGCGCTCTACCTGCTCGTCACGGTCGCGTGGACGCTCGGCCAGCGCCTGGTGCTGCGACGTGCGTATCCGCCGATCGCGCCGCCGCTGCCCGCATGACGGGCGGGCGACAGACGTCAGCCGTCGGCGAGCTCGACGAAGCGGCGCAGCATCCGTTGCGGTTCGGTGACGGATGCCGCGGTCACCGTTCGCTGACCGCGTCGCAGCTCGCTCGGCGGGGAAGTAGCCGTGGTGACGGTACACCTGCGCACGGCCACGAAGTCGTCGGCGCTACACCTCGGGGTGGAACTGGGTGGCGTACACGCGACGCCCGACGCGATAGACCTGCACGGGGCATCCGTCGGACGAGGCGAGCAGGACGGCCTCGGCGGGCAGTCGCTCGGTCGCCTCCTTGTGGCCCGCCAACGCCTCGAAGCGGTCCGGGAGCACGCCGACGAGCGGGTCGTCGATGCCCGTCGGGCGTCAGCACGATCTCGATGGCGTGCCGCGGCCTCGCCGTACCGCGTTCCGAGCGTGCCGCCGATCACGCGGGTGAGCACGCCGATGCCGTAGCAGGTGTACAGCACCGCGGAAGTCACGTTCGATCGCGGCCTCGGCGAGGCGCGCGAGGTCGTCCTCGACGCGCCGCTGCGTCGTGGTACTTCGCGTCCTCGGGCGTCGTCACGTTGTAGGGACTGCCGCCGACCACGACGCCCGCGTACGACTCGATGCTGAAGTCGCGGGCGAGCGGATCGACGTCGAGCCGGATGTGCTCGAGCCGGCCGGCATCCAGGCCCATGGCGCGCCGCACCGACTCGTACTCGGGTCCGACCGCCTCGACCTCGGGCCTTGCCGAGATGAAGAGGTACGGCTTCATCGCCCGCGTCCCCCGCGCTTGCGCACCGCGCGTCCGGTTCGAGCGGATGCCCCGCGGCGCCCCTTCGACGCCCCGCCCGACTTCGAACCGCCGCCCTTGCCGCCGCCTTTCGCGGACGCCGCGCCGCCCTTCGCGCCCTTCGCGGGCGTCCCCTTCGCGCCCTTCGCGGGCTTCGCGGCCGCGGACGTCTCCTCCGCCTCGTCGGCGTCGCCGCGCGAGCTGCGCGCGGTTCGCCCGCGCACGACGCCGACGAACTCCTGGATGTCGGCGTCGTCGCGCTCGACGCGCCAGACGAGCGCGATGCGCGTCGTGGCGGCATCCGTCACCGGCACGGCGACCACGTCGCGTCGATGATGCAGCCGTGCGACGCCCTGCGGCACGATCGCATGGCCGGTGCCCGCGGCGACGAGCTCGATGGTCATCGCGGAGTCGGGCTGCACGGGCGCGAGCGGGTCGCCGGCGAGGTCGTCGACCGTCAGCGCCTCCGCGTCGGCCAGCGGATGGTCCTTCGGCAGCACGGCCACGGCGACCTCCTCCCAGAGGTTGATCGCGTGGAGGCCCTCCGCCTCGACGGGCAGGCGCACGAACGCGACGTCCGCGTCGCCGGCGAGCAGGTCGGCGAGCTGGTCGGCCTGCTCGACGCGGGCCGCCTCGAGGGGCAGGTCGGGCCTGCGGTCCGCCCAGGCGCGCAGCCACTTCGCGGGGCTCACCCCGGCGACATAGCGGAGCCTCAGCGTCACAGCGCCCCCGTCCCGTGTGCGGCCGGTCCCGGCCTCCCCACAGCCTAGCGACGAGCACCGCCCGCGACCGGTGGGCGGATGTCGCGCGACGGGCTACGGTGTGAGGGTGAGCCAGTCCCAGTCGATGAAACCCGAGACCGCCGCGAAGAAGCTCGGCATCCTGCTCGAGGCCGCGCCCGCGGAGTTCCGCGAGGGGGTCGTCACCCGGGACGAGCTGAACGCGCTGACGGCCGACCCGCCCGAGTGGCTGCAGGTGCTGCGCCGCGAGGGCCCGCACCCGCGCACCGTGGTCGCCGCGAAGCTCGGCATCTCGAACTCGGGCCTCGCGCGCGGCGGGATCACCGAGCCCCTCACGACCGCCGAGATCAAGGCACTGCTCGTGGCGCCGCCGCAGTGGCTCGTGCAGGAGCGGGCCACGCAGGCGGCGGTGCGCGCCGAGAAGATCCGCGTGGCCGAGCGCGACGCCGAACGTGCCGCGCGCCAGGCGGGCGGCGGCGGGGGCGGCGCGGGCGTCTGACGCGCCGCGACGCGCTCGACGCGCGACGCGCCGATCATTCCCTGTGGCTAGGCCGCCGTCGCGAACTGCGCCTGGATGTACGCGGCGACGTCCGCGAGCTCGCGGTCGGACACCGAGTGCCCGACGCCCTCGTAGATGCGCTCGTCGAGCGTCGAGTGCGCGGGCAGCCACGCCTGCGTCCTGGTCGACGGATGCCATGGGGATCACGCCGTCCGCGGTGCCGCGGCCCCAGAACACGTGCGGCGCGAGCTGCGACATGCGCTCGTCGCCGTCGCGTTCGCCGGGCAGCGCGAACCCGGCGAGGCTCACCGCGAAGGCGAATCGGTCTGGGGCGCGGCGCAGCAGTTCGAGGGCCATCGCGCCGCCCTGCGAGAAGCCGAGCAGGCCGATCGGCCCGGCGTCGGGCGCCGCGCGGTCGAGCCAGGCGAGGATGGCGTCGGTGGCGGCATCCGCGGCCTCGACCGAGAGCTCGGCACCGTCGGCGAGCAGCGGGAACCACGCGTGGCCGTACCCGGTGTACAGCGGCGCGCGCAGCGACGCGATCGCCGGCTCCAGCGGGAGGTAGGGCGCGAGCCCGAACAGGTCGCCCTCGTTCGAGTTGTACCCGTGCAGGAGCAGCAGCAGCGGTCGCCCCTCGCGGTCCGCCGCGGAGGCCGACCAGAGCACCGCCTCGTCGTCGACGTGCACCTCGGGCATGGGTCCTCCGCTCCGGGCGACGGATGCCGCGAGCCGGCCGGATGCCGCACGCCCGCCTTCGAGCGTACCCGTCGGCTCCGCGCCGGTTCCCGCCCGGCCATGGGCGCACGGGGGCCGGTGGGGCAGAATCGAGGCATGAGCGTGCGAACCCCGGACCCGGACTGGAACCCAGACGACGAGCCCGCCGTGCGACCTCCGGCGAACCCGGGCTGGCTCACCGACCTCGAGCTGGCCGAGATCCGCGGCCGGTTGCCGCTGCTCTACGTGGAGGCGGTGCCGGTGCGCGTCGACGGGCTGGGCCAGGTCACCGAGGTCGGCGTGCTCCTGCGCGCGAATGCCGTCGGCGAGATGACCCGCACGCTCGTCTCGGGCCGGGTCATGTACGGCGAGACCCTCCGCGACGCCCTCTTCCGCCATCTCGAGAAGGACCTCGGCCCGATGGCCTTCCCGCTCCTGCCCGCCAGCCCGGTGCCGTTCACGGTGGCCGAGTACTTCCCCATGCCGGGCATCTCGCCGTTCAGCGACGAACGGCAGCACGCGGTCTCGCTCGCGTACGTCGTGCCGGTCACCGGCACGTGCGAGCCTCGTCAGGACGCGCTCGAGGTGACGTGGATGACGCCCGTCGAGGCGGTCTCCGAGGGGGTCGCCGCCGAGATGGAGGGCGGACGCGGGGTGCTGCTGCGGCAGGCGCTCGCGTCGGTGGGCGCGCTCCGCTAGTCGCTCGGCGCCGGCGCCGGCATCGACCGCCTCGCCGAGCCCGAGCGTGTCGAGGAACAGTCGCGCGATGCGCTCGGCGTCGACCTCGAGTGCGACCTCGACGTTCGCCCACTCGTCGGCGAGCCCGTGCACCATGTCCTCACCCGCGAACGTGCGCAGGTCGACGAGGGTCTGGCCTCGGCCGTAGCCCGCGAGCTCGACGCGCACCGGTCGCACCTCGGTGCGGAGCGCGATCGGGTCCACGATCGAGCAGACCGCCCCGGCGTCGCCGATGAGGCCCGTGTAGTCGGCTCGGTCGTCCTCGGAGAGCGCGACGCGGTGCCCGAGGAGGGCGCCGACGACGCGACCGATCGGATCGTCGCCGCGCTCGAGCGCCACCGCGACCTCGTGCGGCACGGCGACGCGGTTGAACACGTCGAGGCCGTACATGTAGGTCGGCACGTTCGCGTCGAGCACGATCGCCGCGGCCTCGGGGTCGTGCCAGACGTTGAACTCGGCGACGGCGGTGGCGTTGCCCACGCTCGCCGAACCGCCCATGAACACGATGCGCTCGAGACGGCCGGCCACCTCGGGGTAGGTGCGCAGCAGCAGCGCGAGATTCGTCTGGGGTGCGAGGGCGACCAGCGTGACCGGAGTCTCGTGCTCGAGGATCAGGCGCCGCATCAGCTCCACCGCGCCGATCGACTCGGGGCGTCGCGACGTCGGCGGGAGGGCGATCCCGCCCAGCCCGTCGGCGCCGTGCACGTGCCGGGCGGCGCGTGCCGGCTCGAGCAGCGGCCGCACGGCGCCCGCCGCGACGGGGATCTCGGGAGCCCCGGCCGCATCGAGGATGCGCAGGGTGTTGTCGACGACCTGGGCGAGCGGGGCGTTGCCCGCCACGCACGAGATGCCGAGCACGTCGAGCCCCGGATGCCGCACCGCGAACAGGATGGCGAGGGCGTCGTCGACACCCGTGTCGACGTCGAGGATGACGGGAACGCTCATCGGATCACCGTAGCGCGAGCGCCCCGGCAGCGGCGCGTCACGAGAAGTCGCGATTGCCGCGGAACCGGCCCTCGGGGTCGACGGTGGCCTTCACGTTCGCGGCGCGTGCCACGTCGGACTCGGCGTACGCGCCGGTGTAGCCCGCCCCGGGCCGAGGAAGGTGCAGAAGGTGCGATCGGATGCGCCGATGCCGAGCTGCGGCGTGCAGCGCCTCGAACCCCCGCCGCGCCGCCTCCTCACCGCCGGGAACGCCCATCGCGTGCCCGCTCACCACGTGCGCTTCGCGAACGGCGCCCGCGATGCCCGGGCGGGTGGGCGGCGCGGCGAGCGCTCCGCCCAGTACGCGGAACCCGAACCCCATCACCGCCTGCCCCTCGGGTGACTGCCACGCTGCGATGAGTCGGTCGACGGCCTCGCCGTCGAGATCCGCGAACGTCGACCAGCCGAAGCCGGGGGAGGGGTCGGTGGGCTCCTCGGCGATGTCGCCGAGGCCCTCGACCGACACCGGCCCCGATCGTGTCGGTGATCACGGTGCCGGACGCTCGCACCCGATCGATCGCGGCGCGTGCCTCGTCGGAGGCGCCGAGCTCGACGAACTCGGCGGTCGCGAAGCTCTGCCCGCGCAGCTCGGGTGGCGCCTGCGGCACGTCGGGGATGCGCAGGACGCCGGCGTGCAGGGCGAGCGTGTCGGGGGCGTCGCGACCCGCGTCGATGACCGCACGGAACACCGCCGCGGCATCCGTCGGCGCGAAGACGAGGCGACCACCGGTGATCACCGGAGCCGGATGCAGGTCGATCTCGATCGCGGTGACGACGCCGAAGGCGCCGCCCGCGCCGCGCGACGCCCAGAGCAGCTCGGGTTCGTCGGCATCGCGGAGCCAGCGGTGGCGGCCGTCGGCCGTGAGGAGCTCGATCGCCCGGAGCGAGTTCGACGCGAGGCCGTGCGCGCGCGAGAACCAGGAGCTGCCGCCGCCGAGCGTGAACGCCGTGGCGTTCACGACGACGCTCGATCCGGACATCGCGACGAGCCCGGTGCCGGCGAGCGCATCGAGCACCCGACCCCACTTCACGCCCGCGCCGATGCGGGCGACCCGGGCCCCTGCATCGACCTCCACCACGTCGAAGGCCGCCGTGCGCACGAGCACGGTGCCGTCGAGGTTGCCGGATGCCCCGTGCCCGCTCGGCTGCACGGCGAGCTGCAGTCCGTCGGCGCGTGCCGCGGCGAGCACCGCCCGCAGTTCTGCCAGGTCGGCGGGTGCCGACGACGGCCGCGGGATGCTGGTCGATCGCGAGGTTCCATGGCATGCGCACGTCGTCCCAGCGGGGGTCGTCCGGCAGCACCAGCCGCTCGCCGAGGTCGGTGGCGAGCGCGACGAGGGCGGGGTGCGCGGCGGCGTCGGTCATCGGAGGTCCTCCCGTGGCATCCGTCGACGAACCTCGTCGACCCGCATCACGCTAGCGACGACGTCCGACGACCGGAACCCCCGGGATTCGGAACCTCGGGAGGGGCCGCCTCAGCGGACCAGGCGCACCTCGTGGATCTCCTCGCCGAGGAACGGCACGTGCTGGTCGGCCCCGTCGGCGGTGAAGCCGTTGCGCGCGTAGAAGCGGTGCGCGCGCGGGTTGTCGGACGCGACCCAGAGGTACACGGGCTCGTCGCCGACCGCGGCGTCGAAGAGCTTCTGCCCGATGCCGGTGCCGTGGTAGGCGTCGAGGAGGTAGATGAAGTAGAGCTCCCGATCGCGGGGCGGGTTCTCGTCGCGCGCAGGGCCCGAGCCGACGAAGCCGACGATCTCGCCGTCGACGAGGGCGGCGAACTGCTGGTACTCCTCGCCGCGCTCGGCGTAGTGGTTCCACAGCTCCGCCATGCGGCGCGGGGAGAGGTGCTCGAATGCGGCTGCGCTGATCAGGTGGTCGTAGGTCTCGTGCCAGCAGGTGGCGTGGACGCGGCCCAGCGCCTCCACGTCGGAATCCCGGATGGGACGGACGACGACCTCGGCAACAACATCGGTGCTCATGCCCAGAGACTAAGCCAGCCGCCGCGCGACGCGAAATCGGGGGACACCCGGCTTCGACGCGCGTCCGAATCGCGCCGCATGAGCGCAGCACGGGTCGGGAGGAACGCCGAAGGCCCCGTCGACCAGGTGGTCGGCGGGGCCTTCGAGGTGCGACGCGGGCGTCAGCCCTGCGCGCGACGGTTCGTGCGGTTGCTGTGCGACGGCGAGACGAGGCTGCCCACGCGGAGCGGCTGCTTCGCGGTCGAGCGACCGGATGCCCCGCGCTGCGCGCCCGTGGTCTGGGCGCCGCGGCTGTGGCCCGCGCCCTGCTTCGGCGCGTGCGCCTTCGTCTCGGCGGGGCGGCCCGACCGGTCCCGGCGCGGCGTCGCGGGGGCGACATCCGCCTGGCCGGCGCTGCGACCGCGGCCGCGGCCCTGGCCCTGCTGGCCGTCGCGGGCGGCGCGCTTGCGCTGCGCGTTCGCGCCCTGCGAGCGGCCGCCGCCCTGCGCCTGCAGCTCGCGCAGGTGCGGGCTTGACGAACGGCGCGACATCGCCGACGAGCGTGGTCACGGCGGGCGACGACGCGGTCACGCGCTGCGGCGTCACCGTGATCGCGGCCTTGCGGAGGAGCGTCTTCAGGTCCTGCTTCTGGGCGGGCAGGCACACGGTGACGACGTCGCCCTCGCTGCCGGCGCGGGCGGTGCGGCCCGAGCGGTGCAGGTACGCCTTGTGCTCCATGGGCGGGTCGACGTGGATCACGAGCTCGACGTCGTCGACGTGCACGCCGCGCGCTGCGACATCCGTGGCGACGAGGACCTTCACCGAACCGTCGCCGAACGCGGCGAGGTTGCGGTCGCGCTGCGGCTGCGACAGGTTGCCGTGCAGGTCGACCGAGGGGATGCCCTGCTCGGTGAGCTTCTTCGCGAGCTTCTTCGCGTGGTGCTTGGTGCGCATGAAGAGGATGCGGCGACCGGTGCCCGACGCGAGGGCCTTCACGAGGTCGTTCTTCGCGTCGACGTCGTCGACCTCGAACACGTGGTGGGTCATCGCGGCGACGTGCGAGGTGGCCTCGTCGACGGAGTGGAGCACCTCGTTCTGCAGGAAGCGGCGGACGAGCTTGTCCACGCCGTTGTCGAGCGTGGCGGAGAACAGGAGGCGCTGGCCGCCCTGCGGGGTCTTGTCCATGATGCGCGTGACCACGGGGAGGAAGCCGAGGTCGGCCATGTGGTCGGCCTCGTCGAGCACGGTGATCTCGACGGCGTCGAGGGTCACGAAGCCCTGCTTCATCAGGTCCTCGAGGCGGCCGGGGCAGGCGACGACGATGTCGACGCCGGCGCGGAGCGCGTCGACCTGGCGCTTCTGGCTGATGCCGCCGAAGATCGTGGTGGTCTTCATGCCGTAGGCGGCGGCGAGCGGTGCGAGCACCGCGTCGATCTGGGTGGCGAGCTCACGCGTCGGCGCGAGCACGAGGCCGAGCGGACGGCCGGGGCGGCGCTTGCCGCCGGCGAGCGATCCGCCGAGGCGCGCGGCCATGGGGATCGAGAACGCGAGGGTCTTGCCGGAGCCGGTCTTGCCGCGGCCGAGCACGTCGCGTCCGGCGAGCGTGTCGGGCAGGGTGTCGACCTGGATCGGGAACGGGGAGGTCTTGCCGTCGGCGGCGAGGGCCGCGACGAGCGGAGCGGGCACGCCGAGCGTGCTGAAGGTGGTGTCGGTCACTGGTGCCTTTCGGGCAGAGCGCACCGTGCGGGATGGCGCCGCGGATTGCGGCGGTTTCGACCCGTCGGTGGGAGATTGGCGAAGGCGCCGGTCGGCGCATCCGTTCGCCGTATGAGTCATCGGGCGCCCTCTGGAAGAGGCCCTGCCCGGAAGCGTTTCTACGACGCAGGCGGCGCGTTCATCGCGCTCGCCGTGTCCCACTCTAGCGGATGCCCCTGCATGCACCCTGTGCGCACCCGATCAGCGCGGCATCCGCTCGCCGACGGGGATCTCCTCGCGCAGGGTGTTGCCCGGCTGCGCGAGCGGGCACGACCACGACGGATCGTAGGCGCACGAGGGGTTGTAGGCGAAGTTGAAGTCGATGACGAGGCTGTCGCCGTCGGACCCGGGCCCGAGGTCGGCGCCCTTCACCGTGTCGAGCAGGTAGCGCCCGCCGCCGTACGTGCCGCCGGCCAGGCCCGCGAGCCCGTCCTTCACGGGCACGAACAGCCCGCCGCCGTACGCCGTGAGCCGCCACACGTCGAGCGTGCCGAGGTACGGGATGCGCACCGTGCCGACGAGCGAGAACGGGATGGGGCCGTCGGTGGCGCTGTCGACGATGATGCGCAGCGGCTCCTCGGCTCGTCGGACCTCGAGCTCGAACCGCCAGTCGGGGTCGTACCGCGACACCGTGAGCCCCGTGAAGCGTGCCCGGTCGTCGGGCAGCAGCGGCGATTGCGGATGCCCCGCGAAGAGCTCGTCGCGCCCCGACTTCCACAGCTCGTGCCCGGATGCGGGGTCGCGCACGCTGAGCTGGCGGACGCCCGCGTAGAGCCCGAACACGCGGCGGCGCCAGTCCGCGAGCTGGAGTGAGCCGATCGAATCGCTCATGCGGCCGTCCCCGCGACGGCGCCTGCGCCGGCGACCCCGGCGGTCGCGGCCGCGTCCGCGGTGCCGGGCGGGTCGTACGCCCACCCCGGGGCGAGCTGGCGCAGCCGCATGCCGCGCCACTGCCAGAAGGCCCAGGTCGGGTACCACGCCACGAGGTCGAGCGCCCCGGCACTCGCGATCAGCTGGTCGCGGTAGAGCGTGCGCCCGTCGGGCAGTGCCGAGACCGCCATGCGGTGGTCCCAGCGGTCGAAGACGGCGAGCGGGCCGGTGAGCGCGCCGCCGCCGTCGCGGAGCATGCGCACGCCCGCGGGCAGGCCGCCGGGATAGCTCACGTCGACGAGCTCCTCGCCCGCCGGGAAGCGGCGGAACGCCAGCGCCAGCACGCGGTGCCGTCCCTCGGGCCACGTGGTGGGCAGGCCGCCGTCCTCCAGTGAGGAGAAGTCGAGCCACGGCGCCACCACCTCGCGCAGCACGGCCGGGCTGCGCAGCGCGCGCCACGCGGCATCCGGCGTGCACTCGAGGGTGAGTTTCAGCAGCACTCGCATGAGCCGAGAGTAGGACGCGCGGATGCCGCATGCCAGCGAACCCGGCGGATTCACGGGACCGGCGTGTCGCCCGCCCGCCGGCCTCGAGCGGCCCGCCCGCGGAGCGGGAGCGCCCCGTTCGCGAGCCGTGAACGTCGCCCAGCCGGGTCGCACCGCCACGTCCTAGACTCCGCCCATGCCCGAAGGACTCTGGTGGTTGCCCTCCCTCGTCGTCTTCGGCGCCGCGGCCGTGGCCCTCGCCGGGAGCGTGCTCGGGTTCCGGCGGCTCGGCGCCAGGCGCGAACGGGTCGCCCTCGACGACGGACGGGCGCTCGAGGTGCGGGCCAAGGGCCTGATCGTGCAGGCCGACACCGCCGTGCGCGAGGCCGACCGCGAGGCGGCGTTCGCCGAGGCGCAGTTCGGCGCCGCCACCGCTCGGGACGTGCGCGGCGCGCTCGAGACGGCGCGAGGGCGGTTGCGCGAGGCGTTCCTCCTGCAGCAGCGGCTCGACGACGCGCATCCCCACACCGCGGCGGAGCGCGGCACCTGGAGCTCGCGGATCGTCGACCTGTGCGAGTCCGCGCTGCACGAGATCGCCGAAGCGGATGCCGCGCTCGCCGCCCGCCGCCGGGCCGAACGCGGTGCCGAGGCCGACCTTCCCGCCCTCCGTGAGGACGCGGTGCGACTGGCCACCCGGCGCGCGGACGCCTCGGCGGCGCTCGAGCGGCTCGGCACGCGGTTCTCGAACTCGGCCCTCGGCACCGCGCACGCGGCATCCGCTCGGGTGGATTCGGCGCTGGCCGAGGCGACCGCCGCCCTCGACGACGCCGAGCGCCGGCTCGCACGATCGGAGCCCGCGGCGGAACCGCTCGCGGTCGTCGCCGACCGCCTCGACCGCGCCTCGCGCGACCTCGCCGACATCGAGGGCGTGGAGCTCGAGCTCGCCGCGGCGCAGTCGGATGCCGCGGAGGAGGCCGCCTCGCTCGACGCCGAGCTCGTCGCCGCCCGGGCGGAGCGCGACGCGCAGGACGATGCCGACTCGGCGGGCGCGCTCGGCGCCGCGATCGGTGCCGCCTCGGCCGTGATGGCGGCCAGGGCGGAGGTCGCCGGCGACCCGTTCGCCGAGCGCGACCGCCTCAGGGCCGCGCGTGACCGCCTCGAGGTGGCTCGGGCCGCGGCGCGCAACGTGCAGGGACGGCTCGACGGAGCACGCGGGGCGCTCGGCGGCGCCATCGCGATCGCCGAGAGCCAGGCGCGGGTCGCCCGCGCGGCGATCGAGCGGGGCGGACCCAGGGTCGGCGCCGACGCGCGCACCCGCCTGGCCGAGGCGGAACGGCAGCTCGTGATCGCGCGGCAGGAGCCCGACCCGGTGGCGGCGCTCGACGCGGCCCGGCGTGCGGCGTCCCGCGCGAGCGATGCCGAGGCCCTCGCCGCGTTCGACACGATGGGCGGACCGCGGTAGTCGTCGCGCTTCGTCATGTTCCCGGGCGCTCGGACCCGGGTGCCGACTTCGGGCGTTAGCCTGTCGCGGTGAGCGATTCGAACGCGCCGTTCGGCCAGGCGAAGTACCAGGTCCGGTTCGACTGGGGGGCCGCGGGCGCCGAGCGCATCCTGCCGGGCGCGCACGTGGTGGTGGTCGTCGACGTGCTGTCGTTCACCACGGCGGTCGTGGCCGCTGCCGAGCGCGGCGTGCCCGTCGCGCCGTGGCCCGCAGGCGATGCGGCCGGCGCGGCGGCACTCGCCGAACGGCTCGGCGGTGTCGTGGCCGGTCGACGCGGCGAACCGGGACCCACGCTCGCTCCGACGAGCTTCACCGGCGCGGAAGCCGTCGACGAGCTCGACGGACCGGTGGTGCTCCCGTCGCCGAACGGCGGCGCGATCGCGGCGGGGCTCGCCGAGCGCGGCGTCGTCGTGCTCGCGGGCGCCCTGCGCAACCGCACGGCGGTCGCGGAACGGATCCTCGCCCTGCAGGAGGAGCGTGGCGAGCGCACGATCGTGGCGATCGTCGCGGCAGGCGAGCGCGCGACGCTCGGCGGGTGCCGATGGGCGGCGACGCGATCCGGTTCGCGATCGAGGACCAGCTGGCCGCCGGCGCGATCGTCGACGCCCTCATCGGACTCGGCATCGACCACACGTCGCCCGAGGCCGCAGTCGCGTGCGCCGCCTTCGAGGGGCTGCGCCACGCGACCACGCACCTCATCGGCGCGTCGGGCAGCGCGGTCGAGCTCGTCGAGCAGGGCTTCCGGCGCCGACGTGCGGTTCGCGAGCGAGCGCGATGCGTCGCGCGTGGTGCCCGAGCTGCGTGGCGGCGTCTTCCTGGCCTGACGCGCGCGGGACGAGCGGGTCGGTCAGGCCGCCCGCTCGGCCTTCCTGGCCCGGTGCGCACGCACCTTGGCACGGTTGCCGCAGCGCTGCATCGAGCACCACCGGCGGGTGGCCGCGCGCGAGGTGTCGAGGTAGACCATCTCGCAGTCGCCGCCGTTGCACTCGCGGATGCGGCCGGTGTTCGCGGGGTCGAAGAGGTCGACGGCATCGCGTGCGATCGTCGACAGCGCCTGCCCGACGGTCTGCACCGAGCGGCCGGCCTGCCGCGAACCGCCGACGAGTGCCGGCGGGATGTCGGGCGTGGCCGCGTAGAGGTTCACGAGGTCGATGTCGGCCGAGCGCGAGGGCTCGCCGTGCACGGAGGCCACGGCCATGCGCCAGATCGCGTCGCGCAGCGCGACCGCGTCGAAGAGGTCGCGCGACCGGGCGACGCCCACCGCGACGGGGAACCGCTCGCGCAGCCACGTGGTGAGGTCGTCGGGGGTGTGCAGCCCTCTCCTGGGCGTCGCCGCCGAGCGCGCGCGGTGTAGGCGAAGTCGAGGGCGAACGAGCCCGAGTCGAACCACCACCGCGTGCCCTCTGCGGAGACGAGCCACTGTCCGACGGGGATGGACACGGTGGAGACGGGCATGTAACCATCCTAGTCGGTTACGGATGCCGCATCCGCACGCTTCGGATCGACGCATGCGGCGACCGGCATGCGCTCGGCGGCCCGGCTGCTCGCGGCGGATCAGCCGGCGGACGCGCTCGCGGCCCGCCGCCGCACCGTCGTCGTGATCTCGCGATGACGCCAGACGATGAGGTTCGCCCGATCGAATCCGCGGCGGCAGAGGCCGCAGCTCAGGGGGCGCTGGGGTTCACGGTAGCGGAAATGCTCATGTCCCGCGGGGCATCGTCCGACCCACGGCGCCAGCTCGTGCGCGACCTCGCCGTCGTGGGTGCGCCGGCCGACGTAGCCGAGATCGGCCGCGATCGTCGCCCACTTGGGTCCGTGACCCGCCCGTGGCCCCGCCATGGCGTGCGCGACCTCGTGCAGCAGGATCTGGTGGATCTCGTCGTCGTCGTACCGGGCGGCGAGGTAGCGGGACACCGAGATGTGCTTCGCGGTGTAGTTGCACAGGCCCGCGCGCTTCTTCGCGTTGTCGAAGCCGAAGCTCCACGTCTCGGGATCCAGGTGCAGCACGATGAGCGCCTCGGCCCACCGTCGCACCCGATCGAGATCCGCCATGGGATGAGAATAGACCCGCCGACGCGCCGTGGGGAGGAGGCGCTGGCCCCCGAACGGGGAGCGTTTCCGGCTGCGCGGATCCGCCGTGCGACCGGCCGCTCCGTCAGGCCGGCGCGAGGCGCACGCGGAACAGCCGGTCGTCGCCGGGCGACGGCGCACCACGTCCGTCGGTGTTGTTGCCGATGAACCAGAGCTCGCCGTCGGGCCCCTGCGTGACGTCGCGGAGCCGGCCGAGCTCGCCCGTGAACCACGGGGTCGACGCGAGCGGGGCGCCGGACGTGGCCGGCGCGATCGACCACAGCCGCTCGCCGCGGAGTGCGGCGAGGAAGAGGGTGTCGCCGACGATCGCGAGCCCGCTCGGGCTCGCCTCGGCGGTGGACCACTGCATCGCCGGGTCGACGAACCGCGAGTCGCCGGCCTGCCCCTCGACGATCGGCCATCCGTAGTTCGCGCCACGGCTGATGCGGTTGAGCTCGTCCCACGTGTTCTGGCCGAACTCCGCGGCCCAGAGGTCGCCCGCGGCGTCCCACGCCAGCCCCTGCGGGTTGCGATGCCCGAACGACCACGTGTAGTTGCCGAACGGATTGCCGGGCGCCGGACGTCCTTCCACGGTCATCCGCAGGATCTTGCCCGACAGCGAGTTCGGGTCCTGGGCGGCGTCGCGGTTGCCGGCGTCGCCGGCGGTGGCGTAGAGGAAGCCGTCGGGTCCGAACGCGATGCGTCCGCCGTTGTGGTTGCCCGCCTTGGGGATGCCGGTGAGCACGTCCTCGGGTGCACCGAGGCCGAGGGAGCCGGGAGCGCCCGTGAGCGGCATCCGCACGATGCGGTTGTCGGATGCCGCGGTGAAGTACGCGTAGACGAAGGCGGGGTCGTCGCCGTCGGTCGGGCGGAACGCCAGCCCGAGCAGGCCGCCCTCGCCGCCGGGCGCGACGCCCGGCACGGTTCGCCGCGACCCGCAGCGACCCGTCGCCCAGCACCTCGACGACGTTCGCGGTGTCGCGTTCGCTCACGAGCACCCCGCCCGCCGGCAGGCGCAGGATCGACCACGGCGCCTGGAGTCCCTGGGCCACCACCTCGACGCCGCCGTTCGGCTGGAGCACCGGCGGCGGACCGGTCGGCGTCGGTGCCGCCTGGGTCGGGGTCGGCGACGGTGAGGGCGTGCCGGGCGGGGTCGAGGGCAGCGGGCTGCGCTCCGGCGCGGGCGCGATGCAGCCGGCCAGCGCGAGGCAGAGCGCGACGGCGGTCGCGATCGCGGCGGCACCGGCAGGGGCGCGTCTCGCACGCCGCGTGGCGGCGAGCGCCGCCCCGCCCGAGCGGGCGCGAGGGCCCCGTTCCCGGCGCGTGCCGCGTGCCGCATACGACCTCCCCATCCCAGTGTGCGCGATGCTTCGGCAGAATGGGAGGATGCAGCCGGTGATCGACCTCAACAGCGACCTCGGCGAATCCTTCGGGGCGTGGCGGGTCGGCGACGACGAGGCGATGTTCGCCGTCGTGTCGAGTGCGAACGTCGCCTGCGGGTTCCACGCAGGCGACCCCCTCACGATGGCCGAGAGCGTCGGCCGTGCCGCCCGTCACGGCGTGGCCCTCGGTGCGCATCCGGGCTATCGCGACCTGGTGGGATTCGGGCGTCGCGCGCTCGACACGAGCCCGGCCGAGATCGCCGCCGAGCTCCTCGCGCAGCTCGGCGCGCTCGACGGGATCGCCCGCGGCTCGGGCCTGCGGGTGCGCTACGTGAAGGCGCACGGGGCGCTGTACCACCGCCTCGCGGCCGACGAGCCGGCGGCGCACGCGTTCGCCGAGGCGGTCGCCCGCTACGACCCGACGCTGCCGTTGCTCGGCCCGCCGTCGAGCGCACTCGAACGGGCTGCGGATGCCGCGGGCCTCCGCTTCGCCCGCGAGGCCTTCGTCGACCGCGGCTACGTCGCCGACGGCTCGCTCGTGCCGCGCGGCGAGCCCGGGGCGATCGTCGACGACCCCGCCGCGGCCGCCGACCGCGCGCTCGAACTGGCCGAGACCGGCGGGATCGCGGCCGACGACGGCAGCCGCGTCGAGCTCGCCCCCGACTCGCTCTGCCTGCACGGCGACACCCCCGGCGCGGTCGCGATGGCCCGCGCGGTGCGCGACGCCCTCGAGGCGGCGGGCGTCGAGATCCGGGCCTTCGCATGAGCCGCCGGCTGCTGCCGAGCGGCGACGCCGCACTGCTCGTCGAGTGCGACTCGCTCGAGGAGGTGCTGGCGCTGCACGACGCGCTCGCCGCCGACCCGCCGCGCGGGGTCGTCGAGCTCGTGCCCGCGGCGCGCACGATCCTGGTGTCGATCGACCCCGCTCGCATCCCGCTCGAGTCCGCGGCGACGTGGGTGCGCCGCGTCCCCGCCGAGGCGGGCTCGCGCGTCGCGGGTGCCGCGGCCGAACGGGTCGTGATCCCCGTCGCGTACGACGGCGACGACCTCGCGGCGACGGCCGCCCTGCTCGCGGTCTCGACCGAGGCGCTCATCGCGCGGCACTCGTCGATCGAGTGGCGCGTCGCGTTCATCGGCTTCGCGCCCGGGTTCGGCTACCTCGTCAGCGACGACTGGCCGTTCGAGGTGCCGCGCCTCGACGCGCCCCGCACCCGGGTGCCCGCGGGCGCGGTCGGCGCTCGCCGGAGCGTTCGGCGGGGTCTACCCCCGGCAGAGTCCGGGCGGGTGGCGGCTCATCGGCCGCACGGATGCCGCGCTGTGGGCCCCCGACTCCGAGGAACCGGCGCTCCTCGCCCCGGGCCGACGCGTGCGCTTCGAGGCGATCGGCGCGGGATGACCGCGCCTCCACGTCGAGCAGTCGGGCGCGTCGGCGCTCGTCGAGGACCTCGGCCGCCCGGGCCTCGCGCACCTCGGCGTCGCGACGTCCGGAGCGCTCGACCGCGGCGCCCTCGCGCTCGCGAACCGGCTCGTGGGCAATCCCGACGGCGCCGCCGCGCTCGAGCTCCTCGTCGGCGGGTTCCGGGCCCGGTTCGAGGGCGAGGCGTGGTTCGCCGTCACCGGCGCGTGGGGACCGGTGAGCCTCGACGGACATCCCGTGCCGCCCTACACGGCGGCGCGGGCGCGCGACGGCGCCGTGCTCGAGGTCGGCACGGCGGCGCGCGGCATCCGCTATGTCCTCGCCGTCCGCGGCGGCATCGAGGCGACCGCCGTGCTCGGCTCGCGGTCGCGGGACACGCTCGCGGGCCTCGGCCCCGAGCCCGTGGTCGCCGGCCAGGACCTCGTGATCGGCGCCGAGCCCGCGGCATCCGTGCCCGTCGTCGACCAGGACGTCGCGTTCCCGCCGCCGGCCGGGCGTCGTGACGCTCGCCCTGCTGCCGGGCCCGCGCAGCCGACTGGTTCACGGATGCCGCGGGGGCCGCGCTCTTCGAGTCGCCGTGGCGGCTCTCGGAGCATGCCGACCGCATCGGCGCGCGGCTCGTCGGGCCGGCACTCGAGCGGCGTCGCACGGGCGAACTCCTCAGCGAGGCGACGGTGCCCGGGTCGATGCAGGTCGCGGGCGACGGACAGCCCACGATCCTGCTCGCCGACCGCCCCGTCACCGGCGGGTATCCCGTGATCGCGATCGTCGCGCCCGGGTCGCTCGACGCCGTGGCGCAGTTGCGGCCGGGCCAGGAGGTCCGCTTCCGCCACGCGTGATGGGCGGCTCGAACGGCGATCCCCCTTGGATCGCCGGTCGGCGAACCGCGCGACGGCGTCGAGGCTAGCGGGAGAGGAACACGGAACGCGCCGGCGGGGGCGACGGCACCGCCGTGGCATCCGTCACGACGGGCGCACCCGCGATGAAGCGCAGCAACTCCGCGCCGTCGACCAGCTTCGCCGGGGCGGGGTCGCTGGCCAGGCGTCGCGGCAGCCCCGCGAAGGGCAGCTCGTCGTGCGAGGCGTACATGACGACGTTGCCGAAGCGGCGTCCCTTCAGCATCGACGTGTCGGCCGCGATGGCGAGGTGCGGGAACACGTGCGCGAGGGTCGCCGCCTGCGAACGGGCGAACGCGAGTCCGGCGCCGTCGGCGACGTTCACCGCGACGATGCCGCCGGGGGCGAGGCGGGGGGCGATGAGCCCGTAGAACTCGGCGCTCGTCACGTGGGCGGGCGTGCGGGAGCCCGAGAAGATGTCGACGACCGCGATGTCGACGGCGCCGTCGAGCCCTGCGGGCAGCTTCGCGAGCACCTCGCGGGCGTCGCCGTGACGCACGCGCACCTGCGCGTTGCGGGGGAGCGGCAGGTGCTCGCGCACGAGGTCGACGAGCTCGCTCTCCAGCTCCACGACCTGCTGGCGGGAGCCGGGCCTGGTCGCCGCGACGTAGCGGGGGAGCGTGAGCGCGCCGCCGCCGAGGTGCACCGCCGTGATGGGCTCGCCCTCGGGGCGCACGAGGTCGATCGCGTGGCCGATGCGGCGCACGTACTCGAAGCCCAGCCACTCCGGACGCTCGAGCTCGACGTGCGACTGCGGCGTGCCGTCGACGTACAGCGTCCACGACCCCGGCACGTGCCGCGACTCCTCGAGCCGGGCGAGGTGGCCGCTCACGGCGAGGCGGCGTTCGAGGTCTGGCACGGATGCCACGCTACCCGCTCGCCACGCGCCCGGCCGGGCGAGCGGATCAGCAGGCTCCCCAGAGCGCGGCGTCGAGCCGGTGCCCGGTGAGCACGGCGGCCGGGAACGGCCCCGCCGCGGCGAGCCGATCGGCGAGGCCCTCGGGGAGGCCGTCGGGCGCCGCGACGAGGATGGCATTGCCCTCCTCGGTTCCGGCGAGCGTGGCCGGGTCGCCGGCCACGAGCAGCTCGGCTCCCGGGTCGGCGCGGGCGAGTGCGCGCGCCTGGGCGCGGAGGCGGGTGAGTCCGGGTGCGTCGGCCACGTTGACCACGACGAGGCCGCCCGCGGCGAGGGCCGCGAGGCATCCGCCCATGAACGACGGGTCGTCGACGAACGCGGGCGCCTCGAGCCGCGTGTAGAGGTCGACCACGACCACGTCGAACGGCGCCAGGCCGGCCAGCGCGCCGTCGGGCGCGATCGCGTCGCGCGCGTCGGCGAGCACGAGCGCGATGTCGGCGCCGGGCGGCACCGGCAGCCGCTCGAGCACCGTGGCGACGACCTCGGCGTCCACCTCGACGACGACCTGCGACGAGCCGGGACGCGTGGCGGCCACGTAGCGCGGCAGGGTCATGGCGCCGCCGCCGAGGTGGAGCACCCGGATCGGCCGAGCCCGCCTCGCGCACGGCGTCGAGCACGTGCCCGATCCGCCGCACGTACTCGAAGAAGAGGTGGGTCGGGTCGACGGGGTCGACGTGCGACTGCGCGGACCCGTCGATGAGCAGCGTGAGGCCCGACGGCGAGAAGACGTCGACCTCGAACTCGATGCGGGGATGCGCCATGCCTGCATCGTGCCACGATCGCGGGGGCGGGAGACCGCCAGCGCGGCCTCCGCGGAACCCGAATGAAGGGTGGGCACGAGGGTTATACCCGAGTTCCGCGAACAAATCAAGAATCGACTGGACATGTCGCGTCGATTCGACATATAGTTGTCTTTTGCGCTCCCAGACCCACCCTGCCTTCATATTGCGGTCGGCTACGCGTGCCGGGGTTCATGACCTCGAGCATCCGCATACGTCTGAGGGGTACCACTCTCCGCTACCGACAGTGAACCGGCCCGACGGGGCCGATGGAGGTTATTCACTTGGCTGCTGCGCGCAACGCGACCACGCCCACCCCCAAGAACGGACGCGGTGCAAGCCGCCTCTCGTTCGCCAAGGTCACCGACACCCTCACCGTACCCGACCTCCTCGCTCTCCAGACGGAGAGCTTCGATTGGCTGGTCGGCAACGACGCGTGGAAGGCACGCGTCGCCGAGGCGCAGGAGGCCGGTCGCAAGGACCTGCCCGAGACCACGGGCCTCGAGGAGATCTTCGAGGAGATCTCCCCGATCGAGGACCTCGGCGAGACCATGCAGCTCTCGTTCACGAACCCCGAGCTCGAGCCGCCGAAGTACACGATCGACGAGTGCAAGGAGAAGGGCAAGACCTTCTCCGCGCCGCTCTACGTGAACGCCGAGTTCATGAACCACCTCACCGGTGAGATCAAGACGCAGACGGTGTTCATGGGCGACTTCCCGCTCATGACCCCCAAGGGCACCTTCGTCATCAACGGCACCGAGCGTGTCGTCGTGTCGCAGCTCGTCCGCTCGCCCGGCGTCTACTTCGAGCGCACCCCCGAGAAGACCTCCGACAAGGACATCTACTCGGCTCGCGTCATCCCGAGCCGCGGTGCCTGGCTCGAGTTCGAGATCGACAAGCGCGACCAGGTCGGCGTCCGCATCGACCGCAAGCGCAAGCAGTCCGTCACCGTCTTCCTGAAGGCCCTCGGCCTCACGAGCGAGGAGATCCTCGAGGAGTTCGCCGGCTACGAGTCGATCGCGCTCACCCTCGAGAAGGACAACATCCTCACGAAGGAAGAGGCCCTCAAGGACATCTACCGCAAGCTGCGTCCGGGCGAGCAGGTCGCCGCCGAGGCCGCGCGTGCGCTCCTCGACAACTTCTACTTCAACCCGAAGCGCTACGACCTCGCCAAGGTCGGCCGGTACAAGATCAACAACAAGCTCGGCCTCGAGGCGCCCCTCACCGACTCGGTGCTCACGGTGCAGGACATCGTCGCCACGATCAAGTACCTCGTCGCCCTCCACGACGAGCGCACGACGATCGCCGGTCGCCGCGGCGGCAAGGCGGTCGACATCCGCCTCGACGTCGACGACATCGACAACTTCGGCAACCGTCGCATCCGCGCGGTGGGCGAGCTCATCCAGAACCAGGTGCGCACCGGCCTCAGCCGCATGGAGCGCGTCGTCCGCGAGCGCATGACGACGCAGGACATCGAGGCGATCACCCCGCAGACCCTGATCAACGTGCGACCCGTCGTCGCGGCGATCAAGGAGTTCTTCGGCACCTCGCAGCTGTCGCAGTTCATGGACCAGAACAACCCGCTCGCCGGGCTCACGCACAAGCGCCGCCTCTCGGCGCTCGGCCCCGGCGGCCTCTCGCGCGACCGCGCGGGCGTCGAGGTCCGCGACGTGCACCCCTCGCACTACGGCCGCATGTGCCCGATCGAGACGCCGGAAGGCCCGAACATCGGCCTCATCGGCTCGCTCGCATCGTTCGCGCGGATCAACTCGTTCGGCTTCATCGAGACGCCGTACCGCAAGGTCGTGAAGGGCAAGGTCACCGAGCAGATCGACTACCTCACGGCGATGGAGGAGGACGACTACATCGTCGCCCAGGCCAACGCGCCGCTGAAGGCCGACGGCCACTTCCAGGAGGAGCGCGTCCTCGCCCGCAAGAAGGGCGGCGAGGTCGACCTGTTCCCCGCCGACGAGATCGGCTACATGGACGTCTCGCCGCGCCAGATGGTGTCGGTGGCGACCTCGCTGATCCCGTTCCTCGAGCACGACGACGCGAACCGCGCCCTCATGGGTGCGAACATGCAGCGCCAGGCGGTGCCGCTGCTCCGCAGCGACTCGCCGTTCGTCGGCACCGGCATGGAGGGCTACGCCGCGGTCGACGCGGGTGACGTGATCACCGCCGACAAGGCGGGCGTCGTCGCCGAGGTCTCGGCCGACTCGGTCACCGTGCAGCTCGACGAGGGCGGCACGCAGACCTACTACCTGCGCAAGTTCGACCGCTCCAACCAGGGCACGTCGTACAACAACCGCGTCGTGGTCTCGGCGGGCGACCGCATCGAGGCCGGCGAGGTCGTCGCCGACGGTCCCGCGACCGACAACGGCGAGCTCGCGCTCGGCAAGAACCTCCTCGTGGCGTTCATGCCGTGGGAGGGCCACAACTTCGAGGACGCGATCATCCTCAGCCAGAACCTCGTGAAGGACGACGTGCTCTCGTCGATCCACATCGAGGAGTACGAGGTGGACGCGCGCGACACGAAGCTCGGCAAGGAGGAGATCACCCGTGACCTCCCCAACGTCAGCCCCGACCTGCTCGCCGACCTCGACGAGCGCGGCATCATCCGCATCGGCGCCGAGGTGCGCCCCGGCGACATCCTCGTCGGAAAGGTCACGCCGAAGGGCGAGACCGAGCTCTCGGCCGAGGAGCGCCTGCTCCGTGCGATCTTCAACGAGAAGAGCCGCGAGGTTCGCGACACGTCGCTGAAGGTCCCCCACGGCGAGCAGGGCACGATCATCGGCGTCAAGGTGTTCGACGCGCAGGACGGCGACGACGAGCTCGGCTCGGGCGTCAACCAGCGCGTGGTCGTCTACATCGCCCAGAAGCGCAAGATCACCGAGGGCGACAAGCTCGCCGGCCGCCACGGCAACAAGGGCGTCATCTCGAAGATCCTGCCGGTCGAGGACATGCCGTTCCTCGCCGACGGCACTCCGGTCGACGTGATCCTCAACCCGCTCGGCATCCCGGGCCGCATGAACTTCGGCCAGGTGCTGGAGACCCACCTCGGGTGGGTCGCCAAGCAGGGCTGGAAGGTCGACGGCAACCCGGCGTGGGCCAAGAAGCTCCCGAAGGCCGCGCACGAGGCCGCCCCCGGCACCAAGGTCGCGACCCCGGTGTTCGACGGCGCCCTCGAGGAGGAGATCGCGGGTCTGCTCGACTCGACGCTCCCCAACCGCGACGGCGAGCGACTGATCGACTCGAGCGGCAAGACGCAGCTCTTCGACGGCCGCTCCGGCGAGCCCTTCCCGTACCCGGTCTCGGTCGGCTACATGTACATCCTGAAGCTGCACCACCTCGTCGACGACAAGATCCACGCGCGCTCGACGGGCCCGTACTCGATGATCACCCAGCAGCCGCTCGGTGGTAAGGCGCAGTTCGGTGGCCAGCGATTCGGCGAGATGGAGGTGTGGGCCCTCGAGGCCTACGGCGCCGCATACGCGCTGCAGGAGCTCCTCACGATCAAGTCCGACGACATCCTCGGCCGCGTCAAGGTGTACGAGGCGATCGTCAAGGGCGAGAACATCCAGGAGCCCGGCATCCCCGAGTCCTTCAAGGTGCTCATGAAGGAGATGCAGTCGCTCTGCCTGAACGTCGAGGTCCTCTCGGCCGACGGCACCGCGGTCTCGCTGCGGGACACCGATGACGAGGCCTTCCGCGCTGCGGAAGAGCTCGGCATCAACATCTCCGCGCGCTTCGAGTCGTCGAACATCGACGAGATCTGAACCCGGCCAGAACGACGACAGAGACTTTTCTAGGAGAGAAATTGCTCGACGCAACCACTTTTGACGAGCTTCGCATCGGTCTGGCCACCGCCGACGACATCCGTCGTTGGTCCTATGGCGAGGTCAAGAAGCCCGAGACCATCAACTACCGCACGCTCAAGCCCGAGAAGGACGGCCTCTTCGGCGAGCAGATCTTCGGACCGTCCCGCGACTGGGAGTGCGCCTGCGGCAAGTACAAGCGCGTGCGCTTCAAGGGCATCGTCTGCGAGCGCTGCGGTGTCGAGGTCACGAAGTCCTCGGTGCGCCGTGAGCGGATGGGCCACATCGAGCTCGCCGCCCCCGTCACGCACATCTGGTACTTCAAGGGCGTGCCCTCGCGCCTCGGCTACCTGCTCGACATGGCGCCGAAGGACCTCGAGAAGGTCATCTACTTCGCGGCCTACATGGTCATCGACGTCGACGACGATGGTCGTCACGCCGACATGCCCGGCCTCGAGAACGAGCTCCGCCTCGAGATCAAGACGATCGGCGACCAGCGCGACGCGCGCATCGCCGAGCTGATGGCGCGCAAGGAGGCCGAGCTCGCCGAGCTCGAGGCCGAGGGCGCCAAGAGCGACCAGCGCAAGCGCGCCGAGGCCGCCGCCGACAAGGAGATGGCCGGCGTCCGCAAGAGCGGCGACGAGCAGATCGCGCACCTCGAGCGCGTGTGGGAGGCCTTCCGCACCCTCAAGGTCGGCGACCTCAAGCCCGAGGACGCGGACTTCCACGAGCTCCAGGACCGCTTCGGCATGTACTTCGACGCCTACATGGGCGCCGAGGCCATCAAGAAGCGCCTCGAGGCGTTCGACCTGGCCGCCGAGGCCGACGACCTGCGCCTGCAGATCGCCGAGGGCAAGGGCCAGAAGAAGATCCGCGCGATCAAGCGCCTGCGCGTCGTCAGCTCCTTCCTGCAGACCGGCAACTCGCCGGCCGCGATGGTGCTCGACGTCGTGCCGGTGATCCCGCCGGAGCTCCGTCCGATGGTGCAGCTCGACGGCGGCCGCTTCGCGACCTCCGACCTCAACGACCTCTACCGTCGTGTGATCAACCGCAACAACCGCCTTCGTCGCCTGCTCGACCTCGGTGCTCCCGAGATCATCGTGAACAACGAGAAGCGGATGCTGCAGGAGGCCGTCGACGCGCTGTTCGACAACGGTCGTCGTGGTCGCCCGGTCACGGGCACCGGCAACCGCGCCCTGAAGTCCCTGAGCGACATGCTCAAGGGAAAGCAGGGACGCTTCCGCCAGAACCTGCTCGGCAAGCGCGTCGACTACTCGGGCCGTTCGGTCATCGTGGTCGGCCCGCAGCTGAAGCTGCACCAGTGCGGTCTGCCCAAGCAGATGGCGCTCGAGCTCTTCAAGCCGTTCGTGATCAAGCGCCTCATCGACCTGAGCCACGCGCAGAACATCAAGGCCGCCAAGCGCATGGTCGAGCGTTCGCGCCCGCAGGTGTGGGACGTGCTCGAGGAGATCATCCGCGAGCGCCCCGTGCTGCTGAACCGCGCGCCCACGCTGCACCGCCTCGGCATCCAGGCCTTCGAGCCGCAGCTCGTCGAGGGCAAGGCCATCCAGCTGCACCCGCTCGTCTGCGCCGCGTTCAACGCGGACTTCGACGGCGACCAGATGGCCGTGCACCTTCCGCTGTCGGTCGAGGCCCAGGCCGAGGCCCGCATCCTGATGCTCGCGTCGAACAACATCCTGAAGCCGTCGGACGGCCGTCCGGTGACCCTGCCCTCGCAGGACATGATCATCGGCCTGCACCACCTGACGACGCAGAAGGACGGCGCCGCGGGTGAGGGTCGCGCGTTCTCGTCGATCGCCGAGGCCATCCTCGCGTTCGACCAGAACCGCCCGGGTGAGATCGCGCTCGACCTGAACGCCAAGGTGAAGATCCGCCTCGAGGGGCTGCACTTCGCCGAGGGCGACGAGCCCGAGGGCTTCGTGCAGGGCAAGCCGTTCCTCATGGAGACCACGCTCGGTCGTGCGCTCTTCAACGAGGCGCTGCCGGTCGACTACCCGTTCTTCAACCAGCAGGCCGGCAAGGGCCAGATCTCGGCGATCGTCAACGACCTCGCCGAGCGCTACCCGAAGACGGAGGTCGCCGCGACCCTCGACCGCATCAAGGACGCCGGCTTCCGCTGGGCGACCCGCTCCGGCGTGACCGTCGCGCTCTCGGACATCATCACGCCCCCCACCAAGGGCGAGATCGTGTCGCGGTACGAGAAGCAGGCCGCCAAGGTGCAGTCGCAGTTCGAGAAGGGCCTCACGACCGACCTCGAGCGTCGCCAGGAGCTCATCCAGATCTGGACCAAGGCCACCGACGAGGTCGCCAAGGCCATGCAGGAGAACTTCCCGACCGACAACACCATCAACCGCATGGTGACGTCGGGTGCTCGTGGTAACTGGCTGCAGGTGCGCAACATCGCCGGCATGCGAGGCCTCGTGAACAACCCGAAGGGTGAGATCATCCCTCGTCCGATCATCTCCTCGTACCGCGAGGGGCTGTCGGTGGCGGAGTACTTCATCGCGACCCACGGTGCCCGCAAGGGCCTGGCCGACACGGCCCTCCGTACGGCCGACTCGGGCTACCTCACGCGTCGTCTCGTGGACGTCTCGCAGGATGTCATCATCCGCGAGGACGACTGCGGCACGACCAGGGGCCTCGACCTGTCGATCGCGACGACGGATGCCTCGGGCAGCCTCGTCCGCGACCCGAACGTCGAGAACGCGGTCTACGCGCGCAGCCTCGCCGCCGACGCGGTGAACGCGAAGGGCGAGGTCGTGGCCGAGGCCGGTGAGGACGTCGGCGACGTGCTCATCGACAAGCTCCTCGGTGCCGGCGTCGAGACCATCAAGGTCCGCTCCGTGCTGACCTGCGAGTCGGCCGTCGGCGTCTGCGCGAAGTGCTACGGCCGTTCGCTCGCGACCGGCAAGCTCGTGGACATCGGCGAGGCCGTCGGCATCATCGCGGCCCAGTCGATCGGCGAGCCGGGCACCCAGCTCACGATGCGTACGTTCCACACCGGTGGCTCGGCTTCGGCCGACGACATCACGCAGGGTCTTCCCCGCGTGCAGGAGCTCTTCGAGGCCCGTACCCCCAAGGGTGCGTCGCCCATCGTCGAGGCCCCCGGCCGGATCACGATCGACGAGACCGAGCGTCAGCGCAAGGTCATCCTCACGCCCGACAACGGCGACGAGCCGATCGCGTACAACGTGCTCAAGCGTTCGACGCTGCTCGTCGAGGACGGCCAGCACGTCGAGCTCGGCCAGCAGCTGATCGTCGGCACGGTCGACCCGAAGGAGGTCCTCCGGGTCAAGGGCGTGCGCGAGGTGCAGAAGCACCTCGTCGACGGCGTGCAGGACGTGTACCGCTCGCAGGGCGTGCCGATCCACGACAAGCACATCGAGGTCATCGTGCGCCAGATGCTGCGCAAGGTCACCGTCGTCGACCACGGCGACACCGACCTGCTCCCGGGCGAGCTCGTCGACCGGATGAAGTACAACGAGATCAACCGTGCGACGCTCACCGAGGGCAAGAAGACCGCCTCGGCCCGCCAGGAGGTCATGGGCATCACCAAGGCCTCGCTTGCGACCGAGTCGTGGCTGTCGGCCGCGTCCTTCCAGGAGACGACCCGCGTGCTCACGCAGGCCGCCATGGAGGGCAAGTCCGACCCGCTCGTCGGCCTCAAGGAGAACGTGATCATCGGCAAGCTGATCCCCGCCGGCACCGGACTGCAGAGGTACCGGAGCGTCGCGGTCGAGGCCACGGAGGAGGCGAAGGCGGAGCGTTACCCGAACCGCATCTTCGCCGACGACGCGGCCTTCGCCGAGGGCGACCTCAGCTTCGTCGACTTCGACGCGTTCTCGAGCGACGACTTCACCCCCGGCAACTACAGCTAGTCGCCGAACACGCACGAAGGGCCCCGGAGCGATCCGGGGCCCTTCGTCGTTCCGCCGACGGGCGACGCCTGGCCGGCATGCGGATCCCGCCGGCGGCGCGGCGCCGATCGTCGCGCGGCCGGTCGGGTCCCGCGCGGCGCCGCGGAACGGCGGGCGCCCGTTGCTACAGTGAGCCCATCGCGGGTGCGAGGGCGCCCGGAAGGAGCGCGATCATGAGCAGCACGACTCCCGGATCCGACCCGGATCGCCCGTACGACGCCGAGCCCGTCGACGGCGACGTGCCCCCCGACGCCGACGCCGTGTCGTCCGACGAGGCCGTGGAGCCTTCGGCGTCCGAGCCTCCCGCGGCATCCGAGCCCGACGTGCCGGCCGAACCCGAGTTCGTCGCGCCCGACCCGGTCGATGCCGAGCCGCCCCGCCCGCCGAGCCCGAGGCGACCGCCGCGCCGATGGACGAGCCCGAGTCGAGCCGGCGCGAGCCCGAGCCCGTCGAGCCGGCGTACGAGCCCGAGCCCGAGCCTGTCGCCGTCGCCGCGCCGGTCACCGAGCCCGAGCCGGTGGAGCAGCCCGACGCGACGGCCCGCCTCGACGCCGCGGTGGAGCGCGCGAACGCCGCGCCCGTGGCATCCGACCCGAACGACGTCGGCGACGCCGACGTGCCCGCGCCCGTCGCCGCCGACTCGGTGCGCCGCGAGACCTACGTGCCCGCGGCGACCGTGGCGGCCGGCACCGCGGCCGGCGCGGCGACGCTCGCGCCCGAGCCCGACGCCGTGCCCGCTGCGCTCGCAGCACCCCAGACCATCTACGTGCAGGCGCCCACGCCGCCGAAGTCACGCGGCAACCGCGGCTTCGGCGTGCTCGTCGCGCTCATCGGCACCGTCGCGTTCGCCCTGCTGTACGCGGGCGTCTCCTATCTCGTGCTGCTGGTGCAGCGCGACGCGGTCGAGGCCGGGACGGTCTTCGCGCAGTTCGTCGTCCAGCCGGTGTTCTGGGTGCCGATCGTCGCCTGCTTCCTCGGGTTCGCCCTGCTCGCGGCGATCGTGAACCGCGGTGCCTGGTGGTACTACGCGGTGTTCGGCCTCCTCGTCGGCGTGCTGGTGTACTTCGCCTACATCGGCGCGGCGCTGCTCACGGTCGAGGCGTGGACGATGACGGTCGACGAGGCGAACGAGTTCATCCAGCAGCGTTGGCTCGATCCGTTCGCGATCACGGCAGCCGTCATCGCGCGCGAGATCCCGATCTGGTTCGGCGGATGGATCGCGGCACGCGGACGCACCGTGACCGAGCGCAACCGACTCGCCCTCGAGGCCTACGACCGCGAGCTCGCCGCCGGCCCGCAGCCGCAGCGCGTGGCCTGAGCAACCGCACCGTACCCGGCGCAACCGACCATCGGGCGCCGGGTACGCTGCTGTGTCGGGGATGGTGACCACTCCCCATCGACAGCGCGCTCCCGATCGGATTGGGTGGCGAGACAGTCCCTTCCACGCAAGGAGCGGTAGTGAGCGTCACTCTCGACGTCGACGACGAGCCGACCCCGGGCCTCGCCGCCGACGGTCGGCCCGACCCGGCGTACGCCGCAGCGCTGGGGCTCGTCCCGGCCCCGGCCGGCCGTCGGTCGGCGGCCTTCGCGCTCGACGCCGCCGTCTGGGTGGTGCTCGCACTCCCCGGCGTCATCGGCACCGTCATTGCTCATGGCCGCCGTCGCCGAGGCGGGCGACGCGCTCGGCGCCGTGGCCTCGGGGGCCGTGGCGTTCCCCCTCGTGCTCATCGCCGTCAGCCAGGTGCTCCTGGTGGCGTTCGGCCTCACCCAGCTGGTGCTGCACGGCCGCACGGGCCGCACGCTCGGCAAGGCGGCGTTCGGCATCCGCTCGGTCGGCGTCGCCGGGTTCGGCCCAGCCGGCTTCTGGCGGATCACGCTGCGCGCGCTCGTGCTGTGGGCGGCACAGGTGCTCCTCCCGTTCATCGGCCCGGCGGTGCTGTTCGCGTCGTCCGGCTGGGATCCCGAGCAGCGCGGGCGCAGCTGGCTCGATCGGATCGGCGGATGCTACGCGCTCGACGTGCGGGTCGGCCTCGACCCGTTCGACGCACGGGCGCTCCGGCACGCGCGCCGGGAGGCGGCGCGCCCGCCGGTCGCCGCCAGTCGTGCGCTGCCGTCGCTCGCCAGCGACCGTGCACCCGACGAGCACACCTTCATCCCGGCGGCGAGGTCGAGTTCCGCCGTGGTCGCGTCCGGTCTCGGGGAGTGGCAGCCGCCCGTGCTCGCCGCACCCGCGTCGCCCGCGCCGCCGGCGCCGACGCCGGCACCGCCGGCATCGCCGCGCATCGGCGTCGACTCCCGACCCGTCATCGCCGCCGGCCGCCGGTGCGTTCGTGCTCCGCTTCGACGACGGCACCGCGGTCGCGGCGGCGCCGAGAGGGCTCCTCGGCCGGGCCCCCGCCGACGTCGCGGGTCGCACGTCCGCCGAGGTCGCCGGGCGCGTGCCCGCCGTGCTCGTGCCGCTCAGCGACGACAGCATGCGCATCTCCAAGACGCACGCCGAGTTCGGCGTGACCGACGGCCGGTTCTGGGTCGCCGATCGCGCCTCGAAGAACGGGACCGTCGTGGAACTGCCCGGCGGCGCCGAGCGATCGCTGGGCGCGGGCGAGCGCATCGAACTTCCCGTCGGCAGTGCCGTCCGGCTCGGCGGCCGACGATTCACCGTGGAACGGAGCACGCAGGGATGAGGCTCAAGCTCGGCCTCCGCCGCGCCAGCGGCGGACCGGTCGACATCGTGATCACGGCGGATGCCACCGCAACGGTCGGCGACGTCGCGGCCGCCATCGCACAGAACGACCCCGCGGCATCCGGGCTGCCCGTGTCGACGGGCGGGCTGACGCTCGCGGTCGCACCGCCCACCTCGAACGAGCCGGTCGTGCTGCCCGCCGACTCCCTCATCGGCGACGCGCCGATCGGGTCCGGCTTCAACGCCGCCGTCGTCGCCGACACCGCCCGCGCACGCTCGTCGGCCTCGACGGCGCCCGCCGCGCTGCTCGAGGTGCGCTCGGGCCCCGAGGCGGGGCGACGCGTGGAGCTGCGGCCGGGTCACACGATCGTCGGGCGCGGGGGGCCCGGCGTCGACCTCGTGCTCGCCGACCCGCTCGTGTCCAAGCGCCACGCCCGCATCGAGGTCGGCGCGGGCGGCATCGAGGTCGTCGACCTCAACTCGGCGAACGGCGTCCTCGTCGACGGGGGACAGGTGCAGCGCGTGCGCACGGTGCCCGGCCAGGCGATCGTGCTCGGCGACACCGAGGTCGTGCTCGCCCCGCTCGAGTCCGAACGGCCGGCCGACGATCCGGTGCTCGAGCGCGGCGGCGCGCTGATGTTCAACCGGTCGCCGCGCGTCGAGGTGCGGTACCCCGGCACGCAGTACCCGCAGCCGTCGGTGCCGAGCGAGGCGAACCCGCGACTGTTCCCGTGGCCGATGATCGTGTCGCCCATCCTCATGGGCGTCGCGATCTACGCGATCACGCTGCGACCGCTCGCGCTGCTGATCGTGTTCATGTCGCCGCTCATGATGCTCGGCAACTTCATCGGCCAGAAGACCCAGCAGGGCAAGAAGCTCCAGCAGGAGATCGAGACCTTCGAGTCGCAGCTGGAGGACCTCGAGGAGACGCTCGTCGAGCAGACCTCCGTCGAGCGTGAACGGCGCCACGCCGAGGCGCCGGCCGTGGCCGAGGTCTACGAGCAGGCGATGCGGCTCGGGCCGCTGCTCTGGACGCGACGCCCGGAGCACTGGAACTTCCTCGCGCTCCGTCTCGGGGTCGGCCGTGCCGCGAGCCGCAACTCGATCCAGGAGTCGTCGGCGGTCGAGACCGGGATCGCCCGGTACCACCGTCAGGTGGCGAAGCTGCGCAGCAGGTTCGAGCAGGTCGACGAGGTGCCGATCGTCGAGCTGCTGCCGAGCTCGGGCGCGCTCGGCATCGCGGGTCCCGTCCACCTCGCCGCCGACGTCCTCCGCGGCGTCGGGGTGCAGCTGTTCGGGCTCCACGCCCCGAACGAGCTCATCACCACCGCGATCGTGGATCCCGCCTGGTCGCGGCAGCTCGACTGGCTGAAGTGGCTCCCGCACACCACCAGCACCCGCAATCCGTTCGCCGAGTTCGCGCTGGCCGACAGCCAGTCGGCCGGCACGGCACTCCTCAACGCCCTCGAGGAGGCGATCCTCGAGCGCCTGTCCGGGTCCCCGACCCGACGTGGGCCGCTCAAGGAGGCCGACACCTCGATGGCGCTGGGCGCCCAGGTGGGCGACGCGATCGACACCACCCCGCGCACGGGCGACGGGGAGATGGCGCTCGTGCTCATCGTCTCGGCCGACGCGCCCGTCGACCGGCCGCGCCTCACGCAGCTCATCGAGCGGGGCCCCGACGTCGGCATCCACACGATCTTCGTGGGCCCCACCGTCGAGTCGCTTCCCGCCGCCTGCCGCACGTTCGTCGACGTGACCGATGGCCTCGACGCCGCGCGCGTCGGCTACGTCCGCGCCGGGCGCGAGTACACGCGGGTGCGCGTCGAGGGCGTCTCGAACAGCTATGCCGAGGTCTTCGCCCGCCGGATCGCTCCGGTCGTCGACGCGAGCACCGTCGTGGAGGACGCGAGCGACCTCCCGCGCAGCGTGTCGATGGTGGGACTCCTCGGGCAGGACGTGGCGGCGGACCCCTCGAGCGTCGTGGAGCGCTGGCACCAGAACAACTCGATCCTCGACCGCTCCGGCGCGGCATTGCCCCGGCTCAAGCGCGCCGGGACGCTCAAGGCGTTCATCGGCCAGGGAAGCCCCGACGCGATGTCGCTCGACCTCCGCACGCAGGGCCCGCACGCCCTCGTCGGCGGAACCACCGGCGCGGGCAAGTCCGAGTTCCTCCAGGCGTGGGTGCTCGGGATGGCCGCGGAGTACAGCCCCGATCGGGTCACGTTCCTCTTCGTCGACTACAAGGGCGGGTCGGCGTTCGCCGACTGCGTCGAGCTCCCGCACTGCGTCGGCCTCGTGACCGATCTCAGCCCGCACCTCGTGCGGCGCGCGCTGACGAGCCTCCGCGCCGAGCTGCACCATCGCGAGCACCTCTTCAACCGCAAGAAGGCCAAGGACCTCCTCGAGCTGGAGAAGCGCCGCGACCCCGAGACCCCGCCGGCCCTCGTGCTCGTGATCGACGAGTTCGCGGCACTCGCGGGCGAGGTGCCGGAGTTCGTCGACGGCGTCGTCGACATCGCCCAGCGCGGCCGGTCCCTCGGCATCCACCTGATCATGGCGACGCAGCGCCCGGCGGGCGTCATCAAGGACAACCTCAGGGCCAACACCAACCTCCGGGTCGCGCTGCGGATGGCGGATGAGTCCGACTCGCGCGACGTCGTCGGCGATCCCGTCGCGGCCTCGTTCGACCCGTCGATCCCCGGACGCGGCATCGCGAAGACCGGGCCCGGGCGGCTGGTCGGCTTCCAGTCGGCGTACGCGGGCGGATGGACGACCGACGAGGTCGTGCCGGCCGAGGTCCGGATCGCGGAGCTGCGCTTCGGCTCCCCGGTCGTCTGGGAGCGCGACGCGGCGCCCGAATCGGACGCGCACGACGAGGATCCCGGCCCCAACGACCAGAAGCGGATGGTCGGCACGTTCGTGGCCGCGGCCGTCGACGCGCGGATCCCGGCCCCGCGGCGCCCGTGGCTCGACGAGCTGCCGACCACGGTCGACATCTCCGCGCTCCCGGCCACGGGCGACGGCGAGATCGTGTTCGGGCTCGCGGACATCCCCGAGCGCCAGCTCCAGGCGCCGATGTCGTTCACGCCCGACCGGGACGGCGCGATGCTCGTCTACGGCACGAGCGGGTCGGGCAAGTCCACGCTGCTGCGCACCATCGGCATCGCGGCGGGACTGCGTCCCGACCTCGGGGAGGCGCAGGTGTACGGGCTCGACTTCGGCGCCGGCGCGCTCCGGTCGCTCGAGTCGCTCCCGCACGTCGGCGCGGTCATCGCGGGCGACGACGCGGAGCGGGTGCAGCGGCTGCTGCGCACCCTCGGCGACCTCCTCGACCGGCGCGGCCGGGCGTTCAGCGAGGCGAATGCGGCGAGCCTCACCGAGTACCGCCGGATCACCGGCCTCCGCGAGCCGCGCGTCATCCTCCTGCTCGACGGCTTCGGCCAGTTCAAGGCCGAGTGGGACACGACGACGGTGCGGATGCCCCTCTACAACGTCTTCATGCGGATCCTCGCCGAGGGCCGCCCGCTCGGCGTGCATGTGATCGCCACCGCGGATCGCGCCGGCGCGGTCCCGACGGCGGTGAGCGCCAACGTCACGAAACGGATCGTGCTGCGCCTCTCCGAGGAATCCGCGTACCAGGTGCTCGGCGTGCCGAAGGACGTGCTGGGCGAGCGGTCGGTGCCCGGGCGCGCGCTCGTCGAGGGGTTCGAGACGCAGCTCGCCGTGCTCGGCGGCACCTCGAACGTGGCGGCGCAGTCCACGGCGCTGTCCGAGCTGGCGGGCAGGCTGCGCGCCGCCGGAGCCGCGGAGGCGCCGGCGATCGGCGCGCTGCCCACGTCGTACGTCGCCGACGCCCTGCCCGACGAGGCCGCGGGCCTTCCCGTGCTCGGCCTCGCCGACGACACGCTCGCGCCGCTCGGGTTCGAACCCGTCGGCACGTTCGTCGTGACCGGGCCGCCGCAGAGCGGGAAGACGACGGCGCTGCGCGCGCTCACCGAGTCGGTGCGCCGGTTCGACCCCGACGTGCGCCTCTTCCACCTCGCCGGTCGCCGTGCCGCCCTCGGCGACGCCGCGCCGTGGATGCGCAGCGCCACGACGGTGGAGTCGGTGAAGGCCCTCGCGAAGGAGCTCGTCGACGTCGTGGCCGATGACGCGGTGCCCGGGCGCATCATGGTCGTCGTCGAGGGCGTGACGCAGTTCGCCGACACCGACGCGGAGCGGCCGATGAAGGAGCTGTTCCAGGCGATCAACCGCAGCGACCACTTCCTGGTCGGCGACGCCGACGTCTCGCTGCTGTCGAGCGGGTTCGGGTTCATCGGCGACTTCAAGGCCGGACGCCAGGGCGTCGCGCTCAAGCCCGATGCGTTCGACGGCGACTCCGTCTTCAAGACGCCGTTCCCGAAGGTCAGGCGCACCGACGCACCCGAGGGCCGCGCGATCTTCGTGCAGAACGGACGCATCACGACCGTGCAGCTGCCCCGCGCCGCGGCATCCGTGCTCGGCTGAGGCGCAGCGCACGACACGCGCCGGCACGCGCCAGTGGGTGCCGGTGCGTGCCGGCGCATGGGGACCGCTGCCCATACCGGGTCGCGCGACCCCGTCGATATCGTGAACGAGCACCGCTGGACACCACCGAGGAGGCCCTGATGAGCGACGGCGTGGACATCCCGCTCTCGTCGATGGAGGAGCTGAACGCGGCCCTCAAGGACATCATCGTCGAGTTCGAGGATGCCGGGGGATCGACCGGGGCGCTGGTCGAGGCCATCGGGCGCCCGTTCGGGCGCGGCGAGCTGCGCGATGCCGCCGACGAGTTCGAGGGGGCGTGGGACGACAAGCGCGAGACGCTGAAGGGCCACCTGCACGAGCTGCAGGAGCAGGTGGAAGGGGTCAAGACGAGCTGGCAGCAGTTCGACGAGGACCTCGCGAAGGAACTCGAGCAGAAGGGCTGACGGAGACGCACATGGGGAGCACCGCCTACTACCACCGCTTCATGCCCGAGTCGCCCAAGGGGCGCGAGATCGAGCGCCTCGAGGGCGACGGCGGCGCGATCGTCGCTCGCGGCTCGGCGATCGAGGGCCTGGGCGAGCGGATGCAGCGGGCGGCCAACACGCTGAAGCTCATCGCCGACGGCCAGGTGGGCAAGGGCGACTCGCTCGATGCCATCAAGGACCAGTCGGCCGACGTGCACGCCGACCTCAAGAAGGCGGGGGAGCGCTACCTTCCGAGCGGGGAGGTCCTGCGTGCGTACGGCGAGGCGCTCCTCGAGGTGTCGACGTCGCTGAACGCGGCCGTGGGCGACTGCGAGTCGCTCTGGGAGTCGGTGAAGACGCGCGCGGCGAGCGTCGACGAGGCCGGCGACGTGCCCGCGGGCGACGACGGCTCGACCACCGCGCGCGACGACGCGACCGCGGGCGCGGAGGGCGACCTCAGCTCCGCCAAGTCCGAGTGGGAAGCGGCCGCGCGCCGCTTCGACGGCCACTACGACACCTGGGACGACGCGTACGACGACGCCGTCAACGGCCTCCGCGACGTGAATGAAGACGGCGTGAAGGACGGCTTCTGGGACGACGCGCTCCCGTTCTTCGAGGCGCTCGTCAAGGTCATGGAGTGGGCCGGCCTCGCGCTGCTCGTCCTCGCCCTCGTGGTCGGCGGACCGCTGATCGCGGCGCTCGCGACGATCGTGGCGATCGTGGCGCTGCTCGGCACGATCGTGCTCTTCGCCAAGGGCCGGAAGGACGGGAAGGACCTGGCGCTCGCCATCGTCGGCGTCATCCCGTTCGGAAAGCTGGGCAAGCTCGCCGACCTCGGATCCGTGGCGAGCGCCGGGAGCCGATTCCCGAAGCTCTCGGGCTTCCGCAACCTGATGCTCGCCGGTGAGGACTTCGCGGCCGTGCGCACCCACCTCGGCCAGATCGACGACCTCGCGCGGGCCGACTGGAACCGCGTGTCGACGGTGATCCCCTACGACATGGCCACGTCGGGCTCCCGCCTCATCCAGCGCATCGGCTCCGGCACGCCCTACGTGTGGCAGAACACCCAGCTCACGAACTCGATGGACATGTTCCTCGGACGCCTCTACGGCGTCGGCGATTCCTGGGGCGCCGTCCAGGGCGTGGATCGGCTGCTGCCCGGCCTCCAGGTCTACGCGACGGGCATCACCCAGCTCGACTTCCTGAACGGCAAGGTCGAGGACCACGGCCGGGAGCAGGCCATAGACTCGTGGCGATGACTGCCAGCCTTCGCGATCAACTGCTCGGTGCCGCGGATCGCAGGCCGGTGCCGCCCTTCGTGCTCCTGCTGCCGGCCGGCTGGGTCTCGGTCGAGCCCACCCGCGAGGTCTTCGCGGAGCTCGCGGCGCGCGCGTCGGCCGTGTTCCGCTCGGTGCACCGGCCCGACCTCGACGCGCAGATGCGGTCGATGACCGAGCGTGCCGCCGACGAGTTCCTCCGCCGCGACCCGGTGCGCCTCATCTACCAGGAGCGCGTGCCCGCGGAGCTCATGCTGCCGCTCGCCATCACGGCGGTGCGGGCGACCGAGCCGCACGGCGCCTCGCTCGACGGTCGCGTGCGCGCGCTCGTGCGCGACCACGGGGCTCGCCCCCTCGACGACGCCGGCGTGGTGATGCGCTGGGTCACCGACGGCAGCCAGCAGCTCGCGGGCGGGCGGGTGACGACACGGTCGTTCAACTACCTGATCCCGGTCCCCGGCACCGGTCGACGCGAGGCCCTGCTCTTCAGCGCGGTGCTGCCGACCTCGGCGGGCGAAGCGCTCGACGAGCCGTCGATCGCCGCGTACGGCGTGCTCGTCGACGCGATCATGTCGACCTTCAGATGGAGCGGCGAGTGAGGTTCGAGGTGTCCTACCCGGCCGACGTCTGGTCGGTCATGCCCGACCCGGCGGCGGATGCCGATGAGCTCTGGGTGGCCGAGCAGCGCACGGCGTATGCCGGATCCTCCCTGGCGCCGTACGACGAGGTGATCGAGGGAGCCGCCCGCGAGGCACTGCGGCGTCGGAGGATCGGCGTGGACACGTCGCTGTTCTTCCGGCCGGTCGAACTGCCGATGACGGGCGTCATGCACGTGCTGCTGCAGGCCGCTCCGCCCGACGTCGAGGCCGATCCGCTCACGTGGATGCTGCCCGGCGTCGAGCTGCTCCTCGAGCCGACGATCTCGGAGTTCGAGACGGACACGGTGCCCCACGGCTACCGCATCGCCTACGTCGCGGCCGAGACCGACCGCGACGGCGAGCACCTCGCCGGCATCGCCTACGGCCTGCTCGTCGACGGGCTGCTGGGACTCGTCTTCTCGGAACTGGCCCGAACGGATGTCGCGGGCGCGATGCAGCTCTACGCCGACCCGGTCGTCGGATCCCTCAGGGTCGTCGAGTGAGCGGCGGCTCGGCCGCCGCGTGGGCCGCTTCGGCATCCGCGACCGACCTCCGGGTGCGCGCGGCGGAACTCGATCGTCGTGCCCTGGCCGCGACGCCCGCCTACCTGCGCCACGTCGAGGCGCTCGCCTCCGAGACCGTCGAGGAGATCCGGGCCATCCGCACGCGCCGCATCGCCGAGCTGCGCACCGTCGACCCCGGTGCCGCGGCGGGACTGCAGCGCTCGGGATGGCGCACCGTCTCACTGCTCGCCTCGCTCATCGCGGCCGCCGGCGCGTTCGCCGCCGTCTTCAGCCGCGCCGCGTTCGACCTCGATGCCGCGCTGCCGTGGATCGTGGCCGCGCTCGCGCTGGCCGTCGCCGGGATGGCGGGCTCGCTCCTGCCGCTCCGGGCCGACGTGCCACCGACGTCGGGTGCCGTCGCGGTCGCCTGGGTGCCCGTCGTCCTCGGCGTCGCGACGCTCGTCGGCGCGTGGAACGTGGTCGGCGGTGAGCCCGGCACCGCGGCGTGGTTCGCAGCCGGCGCGGTCGCGCTGGTCGTCCAGGTCGCGCTCGCGATCGGGTCCATCGCGGCGCGACGGCGGATGTCCGGCGCCGACCGCAGCCGACAGGACGAGCGACTCGGCACGTTCGGGTCCGACCTCGGGCACGAGGCATCCGTCGTCATCGACCGTGCCGCCGATCGGGTGCGCGAGCAGTTCGCCGCGCTCGACGCCGCCGACCGGGCGCGCGCCGACGGCGAGGTCGCCGGCGCGTACCGCGAACTCGAGCGCAGGCGCATGATCGCGCCCGGCACTCCGCCGCACGTGCCCGGACTGCTCATCCTCGATCGCACGGCGACCGCCGCCGCCGCGTCGATCGGGGCGAAGGACGCGCCCGTGCTGGTGGCGCTGCCCGCTGCGGCGACCCGGTGACCCAGCGGCGCTCGGCATGGGGACCGCTGCCCATTGGCCGGCCGGCGACGGCTGGATAGCGTGAGGGAACGAACGATCCCGAGCGCGTTGCTCGACACTCGAACCAGGAAGGTTTCACCATGGCAGACTTCGGCGCCTCGTACGGCGAGATGGAGGCGATGTCCAACAAGCTGTCGGACGCCCGCGACGACATCCAGGGTCAGCTCGACCAGTTGAAGAGCGCGGTCGACAACCTCCTCGGCAACGACTTCAAGACGCAGCACGCGTCGGGCAAGTTCGGCCAGGGCTACGACGAGCTCACGACCGGCCTGAAGTCGGCGGTCGACGGCATCGGCGAGATGGGCGAAGCGCTCCGCGGCATGATGCAGGCGATCCAGGACCTCGACCAGCAGCTCGCCGGCGGCTGAGCCGGCACGCACGACGGAGGGGGACGAGCGAGCTGCTCGTCCCCCTCCGTCGTGTCCGGCCTCGCAGCTCGCAACCGGGCAGCGGGCGGCGGGCTCCCCGCCCGGCGTACGCTCGGATGATGGATGCCGCACGTCGCAACGCGTGGGTCGTGGCCGCGTTCGCCGCCGCCCTCGACCTCGCGCTCGTCGTGTGCGCGTACGGGTTCGTGAGCCTCCTCACCGACGTCGACGTGATCGCGGACCCCGCCGCAGGGCTGCTCGTCGGCCCCGCAGCGATCGGGGCATCCGTCGCGGCGGTGCTGCTGACCCTCGCGCACACGCTCCGCCGCCCCGACCGCCAGTGGCCGAGCGTGGTCTTCTCGGCCCTCTGGAGCTGGCTCGCGGCCGTGGTCGTCGCCACGGTCGGCTACGCCCTGGCCACGGGCCTCGCGACCCCCGCGGCGTTCTTCGGCGTCGGCTTCGGCATCGGCTGGTTCGGCCTGCTCATCCCCGCGCTCGCGGCGGTCGTGGGCTCGCTCGCGGCGCTCGTCGCGCGCGGACGGTCGATGGGCATGGAGCGACCGCGCTGGCCCTGGGAGCGCGACGACGAGGAGTGACGGATGCCGCGCGCGGCGCGCCAGCCGATGGGCCGACTCGGCGGCCCCGGGCGCGGTCGCGCAGTATCGTGAACGCGTGGAGGGATCGATCGAGGCGCGCGTGAGCCACGAGGTCGACCGGTGGCTGGCCTGGCTGCCCCGGTGGCGTCCGGGCACCCACCGCGCCCGCGTGCGGCTCTGCACGCGCTGCTTCGGCTCGCCGATCCTCGCCGCCGCCGGCCTCGACGTCGACGTGCCGCACCCCGTGCAGCACGCGTTCTCGATGCGCATGAAGGGCATCATCGACGCCGCCGTCGACGACTACACGGCGAGGAACCTGCCGATGCTGCACCGGGAGATCCGACTCGCCGAGGAGCGCAAGGCCCGTCGCCCGTACCGCGCGGGGGAGGGGCTCGACCCCGAGTTCCTCGGCCTCGACCTCGACCCCGAGCCCGTGCCCGACCAGCCGTTCCTCTTCACCCTGACCGGACTCGAGGCCGACACGGCGGCGGAGGCGAACGAGCCCGCGCCGCGTCCGTTCACGAGGGAGGAGAAGGAGGCCCTCCGCGAGGAGGTCCGACTCGCCGACGAGTTCGCGAAGCAGCTCGGCCGCCGCATCTGCGTGGAGCTGGCACAGCACCGCGAGCGGATCGGGTACGCCGTGGTCGCCTACGTGGAGCCGCAGGTCGAGGAGCTCCTCGCCGACCTCGACCGGGAGCTGGACGCCCCGGGGTGGCCCGGCGGCCCCTGACGGGGCCGGCGCATTCCGCCTGTGGAGAACATGCGCCCCGTGGCATCCGCCCTCATTTGACCGCAAGGTTACGCGGCATTACCATTGATCGGGTGTGCGCGTTGACGCGCGCTTGAACCGTGCCTGCCGGAATGATCGCGAGATCGGCTCCAGCATGGCACATCTCCGGTTCGCACAGATCGCACACTCCAAGGGCACCCCACGGTAGCCCCCACGGCATACCCACCACTCCAAGGCACCGCAGTTCTGCGGTGCCGGTGGGTCGTGATGTGAAATCCATCAGCTGTCACCGTGCAGCAATAACAAGGAGAAGCAGTGCCAACCATTCAGCAGTTGGTCCGCAAGGGTCGCTCGCCGAAGGTCACCAAGACCAAGGCTCCCGCCCTGAAGGCCAACCCCCAGCAGCGCGGCGTGTGCACGCGTGTGTACACCACCACCCCGAAGAAGCCGAACTCGGCGCTCCGCAAGGTCGCCCGCGTGAAGCTCTCGAACGGCACCGAGGTCACGGCCTACATCCCCGGTGAGGGCCACAACCTGCAGGAGCACTCGATGGTGCTCGTGCGCGGCGGTCGTGTGAAGGACCTCCCCGGCGTGCGCTACAAGATCATCCGCGGTGCCCTCGACACGCAGGCCGTGAAGAACCGCAAGCAGGCTCGTAGCCGCTACGGCGCGAAGATGGAGAAGAAGTAATGCCTCGCAAGGGACCCGCTCCGAAGCGCCCCGTCGTCGCCGACCCCGTCTACGGCTCGCCGGTCGTCAGCCAGCTCGTCAACAAGATCCTGATCGACGGCAAGAAGGACCTCGCGCAGCGCATCGTCTACGAGGCGCTCGAGAACGTCGCGACCAAGTCCGGCCAGGACGCCGTCGCCACCCTCAAGAAGGCGCTCGACAACGTGCGCCCCACCCTCGAGGTGCGTTCGCGCCGCGTCGGCGGTTCGACCTACCAGGTCCCCGTCGAGGTCAAGCCGCACCGCGCCAACACCCTCGCCCTGCGCTGGCTCACGAGCTACGCGAAGGCCCGTCGCGAGAAGACGATGACCGAGCGTCTCACCAACGAGATCCTCGACGCGTCGAACGGCCTCGGTGCCGCGGTCAAGCGCCGCGAGGACACCCACAAGATGGCCGAGTCGAACCGCGCGTTCGCCCACTACCGCTGGTAGTCGATGAGCGGATGCCGCGAGGCGACGCTTCGCGGCATCCGCTCACCCCACCTTTTCCACTCCTGACTTCCCCGGAGGAACCCCCGTGGCACAAGACGTGCTCACCGACCTGAGCAAGGTCCGCAACATCGGCATCATGGCGCACATCGATGCCGGCAAGACCACCACCACCGAGCGCATCCTGTTCTACACGGGCGTCAACCACAAGATCGGCGAGACCCACGACGGCGCCTCGACGACCGACTGGATGGAGCAGGAGAAGGAGCGCGGCATCACGATCACGTCTGCCGCCGTGACCTGCTTCTGGAGCAAGAACCAGATCAACATCATCGACACCCCCGGCCACGTCGACTTCACGGTCGAGGTCGAGCGTTCGCTGCGCGTGCTCGACGGCGCCGTCGCGGTCTTCGACGGCAAGGAGGGCGTGGAGCCCCAGTCCGAGACGGTCTGGCGCCAGGCCGACAAGTACGACGTGCCGCGCATCTGCTTCGTCAACAAGATGGACAAGCTCGGTGCCGACTTCTACTTCACGGTCGACACGATCATCAAGCGCCTCGGCGCGAAGCCGCTGGTGCTCCAGCTCCCGATCGGCTCGGAGAGCGAGTTCGTCGGCGTCGTCGACCTCATCGAGATGCGGGCCCTCGTGTGGCCCGGCGACGCCAAGGGCGACGTGACGATGGGCGCCAAGTACGAGGTGCAGGAGATCCCCGCCGACCTCAAGGAGAAGGCCGACGAGTACCGTGCCGCGCTGCTCGAGACCGTCGCCGAGACCGACGACGCGCTGCTCGAGAAGTACTTCGGCGGCGAGGAGCTCACGGTCGCCGAGATCAAGGGCGCGATCCGCAAGCTCACCGTCAACTCCGAGATCTACCCCGTGCTCTGCGGCTCCGCGTTCAAGAACCGCGGCGTGCAGCCCATGCTCGACGCGGTCATCGACTTCCTGCCGTCGCCGCTCGACGTGCCGGCGGTCGAGGGTCGCAACCCCCGCAACGAGGACGAGGTCATCGAGCGTCACCCCGACGCGAACGACCCCTTCGCCGCGCTCGCGTTCAAGGTCGCGGTGCACCCGTTCTTCGGTCGCCTCACCTACATCCGCGTCTACTCGGGTCACCTCGACTCGGGCGGCCAGGTCATCAACTCGACGAAGTCCAAGAAGGAGCGCATCGGGAAGATCTTCCAGATGCACGCCAACAAGGAGAACCCGGTCGACTCGGTCACCGCCGGCAACATCTACGCGGTCATCGGCCTGAAGGACACCACCACCGGTGACACCCTGTGCGACCCCGACAACCAGGTCGTCCTCGAGTCGATGACGTTCCCGGCCCCGGTCATCGAGGTCGCGATCGAGCCGAAGACGAAGGCCGACCAGGAGAAGCTCGGCACCGCGATCCAGAAGCTCGCCGAGGAGGACCCGACGTTCCGCACCGAGCTGAACGTCGACACGGGCCAGACCGTCATCAAGGGCATGGGCGAGCTGCACCTCGACATCCTCGTCGACCGCATGAAGCGGGAGTTCAAGGTCGAGGCCAACGTGGGCAAGCCCCAGGTCGCGTACCGCGAGACCATCAAGCGGGCCGTCGCGAAGCACGACTACACCCACAAGAAGCAGACGGGTGGTTCGGGCCAGTTCGCGAAGATCCAGTTCGCGCTCGAGCCGCTCGACGTAACCGCCGAGAAGCCGTACGAGTTCGAGAACAAGGTCTCCGGCGGCCGCATCCCGCGCGAGTACATCCCCTCGGTCGACGCCGGCTTCCAGGACGCGATGCAGTACGGCATCCTGGCCGGCTACCCGATGGTCGGCGTCAAGGGCATCCTGCTCGACGGCGCAGCCCACGACGTCGACTCCTCGGAGATGGCGTTCAAGATCGCCGGCTCGATGGGCTTCAAGGAAGCCGCTCGGAAGGCGAACCCGGTTCTGCTCGAGCCGCTCATGTCCGTCGAGGTGCGCACCCCTGAGGAGTACATGGGTGACGTCATCGGCGACCTGAACTCGCGCCGCGGTCAGATCCAGTCGATGGAGGATGCCGCCGGCGTGAAGGTCGTGCGTGCGCACGTCCCGCTCTCGGAGATGTTCGGCTACATCGGCGACCTGCGGTCGAAGACCTCGGGCCGGGCGGTGTACTCGATGGAGTTCGAGAGCTACGCGGAGGTCCCGAAGGCTGTCGCCGACGAGATCGTCCAGAAGAACAAGGGCGAATAGCCCTCCGACGCACGAGCCAACCGGTTCGCGTAACATATCAACACAACCCCGTAGCACACCGGTCGCAATCCAGCGCCCGGGGTTGCTGCACGAGTCCTGAGGAGGACCCACAGTGGCTAAGGCCAAGTTCGAGCGGACCAAGCCGCACGTCAACATCGGTACGATCGGTCACGTCGACCACGGCAAGACGACGCTCACCGCGGCGATCTCGAAGGTGCTCGCCGACAAGTACCCGTCGAACGTCAACGTCCCGCGTGACTTCGCGTCGATCGACTCCGCTCCCGAGGAGCGCCAGCGCGGCATCACGATCAACATCTCGCACGTCGAGTACGAGACGCCGAAGCGCCACTACGCGCACGTCGACGCCCCGGGTCACGCCGACTACATCAAGAACATGATCACCGGTGCCGCCCAGATGGACGGCGCGATCCTCGTGGTCGCGGCGACCGACGGCCCGATGGCCCAGACGCGTGAGCACGTGCTCCTCGCCAAGCAGGTCGGCGTGCCCTACCTGCTCGTCGCGCTGAACAAGGCCGACATGGTCGACGACGAGGAGATCCTGGAGCTCGTCGAGCTCGAGGTCCGCGAGCTGCTCTCGAGCCAGGGCTTCGACGGCGACGACGCTCCCGTCATCCGCGTCTCGGGCCTCAAGGCCCTCGAGGGCGACGACAAGTGGACGCAGTCGGTCCTCGACCTCATGGAGGCCGTCGACGAGTCGATCCCCGACCCGGTGCGCGACCGTGACAAGCCGTTCCTCATGCCCATCGAGGACGTCTTCACCATCACCGGTCGTGGCACGGTCGTCACGGGTCGCGCCGAGCGCGGCACGCTGAAGCTCAACTCCGAGGTCGAGATCGTCGGCATCCGCCCGACGCAGAAGACCACGGTCACGGGCATCGAGATGTTCCACAAGCAGCTCGACGAGGCTTGGGCCGGCGAGAACTGCGGTCTCCTGCTCCGCGGCACCAAGCGCGAGGACGTGGAGCGCGGCCAGGTCGTCGTCGCCCCCGGCTCGGTCACCCCCCACACGAACTTCGAGGGCACCGCGTACATCCTCTCCAAGGAGGAGGGCGGGCGTCACAACCCGTTCTACGCGAACTACCGTCCGCAGTTCTACTTCCGCACCACCGACGTCACCGGCGTCATCACGCTGCCCGAGGGCACCGAGATGGTCATGCCCGGCGACACCACCGACATGACGGTCGAGCTCATCCAGCCGATCGCCATGGAGGAGGGCCTCGGCTTCGCCATCCGTGAGGGTGGTCGCACCGTCGGCGCCGGCACGGTCACGAAGATCATCAAGTAACACCCTTCGCACCCCATCGCGGGTGCGGAACCGACAGGGGTCGGGCCTTCGGGCCCGACCCCTTCGTCGTGCCCGAGGTCGCGCCTGACGGGTCGGGGCTGCGCGGAGCTCGCGGGCCCGCCCCCTTCGTCGTGCGCCGCGGAGCGTCGCAGGGCCCGCCCCTTCGTCGTTCGCCCGGATGACGCCACGTTTCGGGAACCCGGCAATCTCCTGTCAACCCCCGCGCTCGTTTTGTGCCCCGTCCGGGGGCCTGCCTACCCTCGAAGAGATGTCCTCATCTTCTGCGACCGCGGTGCGAGCCTCCGTGCGGCCCGAGATCCAGGCGCTCCGTGCCGTGGCGATCGGCTGCGTCGTGCTCTACCACTTCTGGCCCGCGGCCCTCCCGGCCGGCTTCGTCGGCGTCGACGTGTTCTTCGTCGTCTCGGGCTTCCTGATCACGGGACTCCTGCTCCGCGACGCGGAGCGGCACGGGCGGGTGCGGCTCAAGGAGTTCTACGTGCGCCGGGCCCGGCGCATCCTGCCCGCCGCGCTCGTGGTGCTGAGCGCCTGCGCGGTCGCGACGCTCCTGTTCGTGCCGCAGGTGGAGTGGCGGCCGTTCCTGCAGCAGATCCTCTCCAGCTCGCTCTACGTGCAGAACTGGCACCTCGCACGCGACTCGCAGATCCCGAGCCGCGCCGACCTCGAGTCGACGCCGGTCCAGCACTTCTGGTCGCTGTCGGTCGAGGAGCAGTTCTACCTCGTGTGGCCGCTGCTCATCATCCTCGCGCTCTGGCTGGCGCTGCGGCTCGGGCGTCGCCGCGCTGGCGCTCATCGCGGCGGTGCTCGCGGTCGCGACCGTGGCCTCGTTCGTGCACGGCGTGATCCTGACCGCGCAGGACCACAACCTCGCGTACTTCTCGACGCTCTCGCGGGCCTGGGAGTTCGGCGTGGGCGGCCTGCTCGCCATCGTGCCCGCCGTCGTGGGGGAGCGGCTGCGGCGCACGCGCGCCCTCGCCGCGTGGATCGGCCTCGCCGCGATCGCGGTCGCGGCGCGCACGTTCACCGACCACCGAGCTGTTCCCCGGCGCGATCGCCCTGGTGCCGGTGCTCGGCACCGCGGCCGTGATCTGGGCGGGGATGCCGCGCGCGGCGCTGTCGCTCGCACCGGTCGCCGGGCTCCGACCCGTGCAGTGGTTCGGCGGCATCTCGTACTCGCTCTACCTCTGGCACTGGCCGATCATCATGTTCACGCCGTACATCATGGGGCAGCCGAGCCAGGCCCCGGTCATGGTGCTCCTGCTTCGTGCTGTCGGTCGTCGTCGCCGACGCCTCCAAGCGCTGGATCGAGGACCCGTTCCGGCGCGTGGTCCCGCGCGAGCGGCTCCGGATGCCCCGGGCGCGACGCATCGCGGTCGCATCCGCTGCGGCGGTCGCCGCCGTCGTGCTGCTCAGCTCGGGCGTCGCCGGCTACACCGTCGAGAAGCCGTACGCGCTCTGCCGGAACGCCCACGGCGGCGAGTGAGGGCGGGCGCGCGTCAGACCTCGGTGCCGTCGATGGTCGTCGGCAGCTCGACGACCTCCTCGATCGTGCGGGCCACGGTGCATCCGCGTTCGATGGCCTTGGTCATCACGACGAGCAGCTGCTCCCGCTCGTCGGGCTGCAGCGTCGAGAGGTCGAGCAGGAACTCCTCCTCGATCCGCGTGTAGCGGTTGGTGTCGTGCTCGGACTTGCCGTGCGCCCAGACCGTCAGCGCGAAGTCCTCGCCGAGTCGCCGCGCCGTGACGCGGTCGGCGCTGAGGCCCGAGCAGGCGATCAGCGCGAGCTTCAGGAGCTCGCCCGGCGAGAAGTGCTCGCCCTCGAGCTCGGGTCCGCCCACCCGCAGCGTGGCCCCGCGTTCGTTGAGGCCCTCGTACATCCGTGGGCCCACGCGCGTCACCGAGACGCTTCCCGGCGCCGATGCGGTCGCTGACCTGGTGGGCGTGCGTCTGCGGTGGGCTCGTCTGTCGTCGTCACGCCTTCGATTCCACCACGTTTCGCGCCGCGGGAGCCCGTTCGCTGCGTCCTGCCTGTGAACCGGCGGCTGCGCGACACGCCCGGGTTGCATGGATGCCTCGACTGTGGCAAACTCGATGAGTTCAACATTTCGAACGGCGTGCCTCGCTGCGTGCCGTTCGAATCACTGCCAGGCAGTGCATAGCCACCGGAAGCTCTCGGAGCCCCACGGGTCAGGCTAGGCCGCAGGCAGCAGAACACACAACCGACAACCAATTCGAGCATGGGTCCTCCATGCCCGTTTCGCGAGGGCGACACGCCCGAGCGCGGGGGCCGGTTGGGGCTCACGGGTCGAGCGTGCCGAGGCCACCGCGCGAGCGGGGTGGTTTCGACAGGCTCGATCACGGCCTTTGACAGAAGAACAGTGGTGCTTCACACGGAGTAGCTACGCGGCGTCCGATGCCCTCGGAAGGGGTATGACGCCTTGACAGAGAGAGAGTCAGCAATGGCGGGACAGAAGATCCGCATTCGACTGAAGTCGTATGACCACGAGGTCATCGACACCTCGGCGCGCAAGATCGTCGACACGGTGACCCGCGCGGGCGCCACGGTCGTCGGCCCCGTGCCGCTTCCGACGGAGAAGAACGTGGTGTGCGTCATCCGCTCGCCCCACAAGTACAAGGACAGCCGCGAGCACTTCGAGATGCGCACCCACAAGCGCCTCATCGACATCGTGGACCCGACGCCCAAGGCCGTCGACTCGCTCATGCGCCTCGACCTCCCGGCCGACGTCAACATCGAGATCAAGCTCTGAGGTAACAGATGTCTTCCGCTACCAAGAACGTGAAGGGTCTGCTCGGCACCAAGCTGGGCATGACCCAGGTGTGGGACGAGAACAACAAGCTGGTTCCCGTCACCGTCATCGAGATCGCTCCCAACGTCGTCACCCAGCTCCGCACGGCGGAGAAGGACGGCTACGAGGCCGTGCAGATCGCCGCAGGCGCCATCGACCCGCGCAAGGTGAACCAGCCCGCGTCCGGCCACTTCAAGGCCGCCGGCGTCACCCCGCGGCGTCACCTCGCCGAGGTGCGCACCGCCGACGCGTCGAGCTACGAGCTCGGCCAGGAGCTCACCGCTGACGGCACCTTCGAGGCCGGCCAGCTCGTCGACGTCGTCGGCACGAGCAAGGGCAAGGGCTTCGCCGGTGTCATGAAGCGCCACAACTTCAAGGGCGTCTCCGCCTCGCACGGTTCGCACCGCAACCACCGCAAGCCCGGCTCGATCGGTGCTTCGTCGACCCCCAGCCGTGTCTTCAAGGGCATGCGCATGGCCGGTCGCATGGGTGGCGAGCGCGTGACCGTGCTGAACCTCCGCGTGCACGCCGTCGACGCCGAGAAGGGCCTCCTCCTCGTCAAGGGCGCCGTCCCCGGCGCACGCGGCCGTCTCGTTTTCGTCCGCAACGCAGTGAAGGGGGCGTAGTCCATGGCTACCGCGACCAACACCATCGACACCCTCGACGTCACCGGCAAGAAGTCCGGCACGGTCGAGCTCCCCGCCGAGCTCTTCGACGTGCAGACCAACGTGCCGCTGATCCACCAGGTCGTCGTCGCCCAGCTCGCCGCCGCGCGTCAGGGCACCCACAAGACCAAGACCCGCGGCGAGGTGTCCGGCGCCGGCCGCAAGCCCTTCAAGCAGAAGGGCACGGGCCGCGCCCGCCAGGGCTCGATCCGCGCGCCGCAGATGACCGGCGGTGGCATCGTCCACGGCCCGCAGCCGCGTGACTACTCGCAGCGCACCCCCAAGAAGATGATCGCCGCAGCCCTGCTCGGCGCCCTCTCCGACCGCGCCCGCGGCGGCCGCATCCACGCCGTCGAGGCCTTCGCCGGGGACACCGCGAAGACCCGCGACGCGGTCGCGCTGCTCGAGGGCATCGCGCCCGCCAAGCACTACCTCGTCGTGCTCATGCGCGATGAGGAGCTGTCGGAGCGCGCCGTGCGCAACATCCCGACCGTGCACGTGCTGCGGGTCGACCAGCTGAACGCCTACGACGTGCTCGTCTCCGACGACATCGTCTTCAGCACCGCCGCGCTCGAGGCGTTCATCGCCGCGAAGACGGCGAAGAAGGAAGAGGTCTCCGCATGAGCGCCGCACACAACAAGGACCCGCGCGACATCATCATCGCGCCCGTCGTCTCCGAGAAGAGCTACGGCCTGATCGACGAGGGCAAGTACACGTTCACCGTGGACCCCCGCGCGAACAAGACCGAGATCAAGCTCGCGATCGAGAAGATCTTCAACGTCCAGGTGGCGTCGATCAACACCCTGAACCGCCAGGGCAAGACCCGCCGTACCCGGTTCGGCATGGGCAAGCGCAAGGACACCAAGCGCGCGATCGTCACCCTCAAGTCCGGCTCGATCGACATCTTCACGGCTGTCGGCTAGGGAGCAGAGGAATAAGAATGGCTATTCGTAAGTACAAGCCCACGACCCCGGGTCGTCGCGGTTCGTCGGTCGCCGACTTCGCGGAGATCACGCGCTCGACGCCCGAGAAGTCGCTGCTCCGCCCGCTGTCGAAGACCGGTGGTCGCAACAACCAGGGTCGCATCACGACGCGTCACATCGGTGGTGGCCACAAGCGCCAGTACCGCGTGATCGACTTCCGTCGCAACGACAAGGACGGCGTGCCCGCCAAGGTCGCGCACATCGAGTACGACCCGAACCGCACGGCTCGCATCGCGCTCCTCCACTTCGTCGACGGCACCAAGCGCTACATCCTGGCGCCGAACAAGCTGGCACAGGGCGACCCGATCGAGTCGGGCCCCAACGCCGACATCAAGCCGGGCAACAACCTGCCGCTGCGCAACATCCCCACGGGTACCGTCGTGCACGCCATCGAGCTCCGCCCCGGCGGCGGCGCGAAGATGGCCCGCTCGGCCGGCGCCTCGGTTCGCCTCGTGGCGAAGGACGGCCCCTACGCCCAGCTGCGCCTGCCCTCGGGCGAGATCCGCAACGTCGACGCGCGCTGCCGCGCGACCGTCGGCGAGGTCGGCAACGCCGAGCAGTCGAACATCAACTGGGGCAAGGCCGGCCGCAAGCGCTGGAAGGGCGTCCGCCCGACCGTCCGCGGTGTCGCCATGAACCCCGTCGACCACCCGCACGGTGGTGGTGAGGGCAAGACCTCCGGTGGTCGCCACCCGGTCAGCCCGTGGGGCCAGTCCGAGGGACGCACCCGTCGCCCCAACAAGGAGAGCGACAAGCTCATCGTCCGTCGTCGCACCGTCGGCAAGAAGCGCAAGTAGGAGTAGAAGAAGATGCCGCGCAGTCTCAAGAAGGGCCCCTTCGTCGACGACCACCTGCTTCGCAAGGTCGTCACGCAGAACGAAGCCGGTTCCAAGAACGTCATCAAGACCTGGTCGCGTCGCTCGATGATCATCCCGGCGATGCTGGGTCACACGATCGCCGTGCACGACGGCCGCAAGCACATCCCGGTGTTCGTCACCGAGACCATGGTGGGCCACAAGCTCGGAGAGTTCGCCCCCACCCGCACCTTCCGTGGACACGTGAAGGACGACAAGAAGGGCCGTCGCCGCTGACGCGGTGACGTGAAGGAGGAGAAGAAATGGTGGAGTCGATCGCACGCGTGCGACACATCCGCGTCACCCCCATGAAGGCCCGCCGCGTCGTCAACATGATCCGCGGCAAGCAGGCACAGGAGGCGCTCGCCATCCTGAAGTTCGCACCCCAGGGTGCGAGCGAGCCGGTGTACAAGCTCGTCGCCTCGGCCATCGCGAACGCTCGCGTCAAGGCCGACGCCTCGAACACCTACCTGGACGAGCAGGACCTCTACATCAGCAGCGCATTCGTCGACGAGGGCAGCACCCTCAAGCGATTCCGGCCGCGCGCGCAGGGTCGTGCCTTCCGCATCAACAAGCGAACGAGCCACATCACCGTCGTGCTCGCCACGCCCGAGGAGGGTACGAAGTAATGGGTCAGAAGGTCAACCCGTACGGCTTCCGTCTCGGCATCACCACCGACCACGTGTCGCGGTGGTTCTCCGACTCGACGAAGCCCGGACAGCGCTACGCCGACTACCTGGCGGAGGACATCAAGATCCGTCGCCTGCTCCAGACGTCGCTCGACCGCGCGGGAGTCTCGCGCATCGAGATCGAGCGCACCCGCGACCGCGTCCGCGTGGACATCCACACGGCGCGTCCCGGCATCGTGATCGGCCGCCGCGGCGCCGAGGCCGAGCGCATCCGCGCCGACCTCGAGAAGCTCACCGGCAAGCAGATCCAGCTCAACATCCTCGAGGTGAAGAACCCCGAGGCCGACGCCCAGCTCGTCGCCCAGGGCATCGCCGAGCAGCTCTCCGCCCGCGTGGCCTTCCGCCGCGCGATGCGCAAGGGCCTGCAGGGTGCACAGCGCGCCGGCGCCAAGGGCGTCCGGATCCAGGTGTCGGGCCGCCTCGGCGGCGCCGAGATGAGCCGCTCCGAGTTCTACCGCGAAGGCCGGGTGCCCCTGCACACGCTCCGCGCGAACATCGACTACGGCTTCTACGAGGCGAAGACCACCTTCGGCCGCATCGGCGTGAAGGTCTGGATCTACAAGGGCGACATCACCAACAAGGAGCTCGCCCGCGAGCAGGCTTCGCAGAAGCCCTCGCGCGGTGACCGCAATGACCGCCCCCGCCGTGCGCCCAAGGCGCAGGAGCCGGTGGCCGCAGGAGTTGAGGCATAACCATGTTGATTCCCCGTCGAGTCAAGTACCGCAAGCAGCACCACCCCGGCCGTTCGGGCCACGCCACCGGCGGCACGAAGGTCACCTTCGGCGAGTTCGGCATCCAGGCCCTGACCCCCGCCTACGTGACCAACCGTCAGATCGAGTCCGCTCGTATCGCGATGACCCGTCACATCAAGCGTGGCGGCAAGGTGTGGATCAACATCTACCCCGACCGTCCGCTCACGAAGAAGCCGGCCGAGACCCGCATGGGTTCCGGTAAGGGTTCGCCCGAGTGGTGGGTCGCCAACGTCAAGCCGGGTCGCGTCCTCTTCGAGGTCTCGGGCGTCTCCGAGGAACTCGCTCGCGAGGCCATGACCCGTGCCATCCACAAGCTGCCCCTCAAGGCACGCATCATCAAGCGCGAGGAGGGCGACGCATAATGGCCGTCGGAACCAAGGAGCTCAGCCCCGTAGAGCTCGACACGTTTGAAGACGAGCGACTCGTCGACGAGCTGAAGAAGGCCAAGGAGGAGCTGTTCAACCTGCGCTTCCAGTCGGCCACCGGCCAGCTCGAGAGCCACGGCCGCCTCCGTGCGGTCAAGCGCGACATCGCCCGCATCTACACGGTCATCCGTGAGCGCGAGCTCGGCATCCGTGCCACTCCCGCACCGGTCGAGGCTCCGGCCAAGGCTGAGAAGAAGACGAAGAAGGCCAAGGCCGCGACTGTGCAAGCTGACAGTGGCGCGGTCGAGGCCGAGACGAAGGAGGCCTGATCATGGCTGAGACCAAGAAGGCTGCTGAGGCCGAGGTCGCCGAGACGGCCGAGCTCGTCCGCGGATACCGCAAGGTGCGCCGCGGCTACGTCGTCAGCGACAAGATGGACAAGACCATCGTCGTCGAGGTCGAGGACCGCGTGAAGCACCCGCTGTACGGCAAGGTCCTGCGCCGCACGTCCAAGGTCAAGGCGCACGACGAGCTGAACACCGCCGGCATCGGCGACCTCGTCGTGATCAGCGAGACCCGTCCCCTCAGCGCCACCAAGCGCTGGCGCCTGGTCGAGATCGTCGAGAAGGCCAAGTAAGCCCCCGGCTTGCTTGATAGAAGGAGTTCAAAGTGCTTCAGCAGGAATCACGACTCAAGGTCGCCGACAACACCGGCGCCAAGGAGCTGCTCACGATCCGTGTCCTCGGTGGTTCGAAGCGCCGGTACGCCGGCCTCGGTGACACCATCGTCGCCACCGTCAAGGACGCCATCCCCGGCGGCAACGTCAAGAAGGGCGACGTGGTCAAGGCCGTCATCGTCCGCACCGTCAAGGAGACCCGTCGTCCCGACGGCTCGTACATCAAGTTCGACGAGAACGCCGCGGTGATCCTCAAGAACGACGGTGACCCCCGTGGCACCCGTATCTTCGGACCGGTCGGTCGCGAGCTCCGCGACAAGAAGTTCATGAAGATCATCTCGCTGGCACCGGAGGTTATCTAAGTCATGGCAAACATCAAGAAGGGTGACCTCGTGCAGGTCATCTCGGGCCGCAGCCAGGCCCGCGGCGGAGACCGCGGCAAGCAGGGCAAGGTCATCGAGGTGCTCGTCGCCGAGAACCGCGTCGTCGTGCAGGGCGTGAACTTCGTCACGAAGCACGTGCGCGTCGGCCAGACGCAGCGCGGCACCAAGACCGGCGGCATCGAGACGCACGAGGCGTCGATCCACGTGTCGAACGTGGCGCTCGTCGACCCCGAGACGAAGAAGCCGACCCGCGTCGGCTTCCGCAACGAGACCGTGACGAAGGACGGCGTCTCCAAGACCGTCCGCGTCCGCTACGCAAAGAAGTCAGGTAAGGACCTGTAATGACCGATACGGCTACGCAGGCTGGCAAAATCCAGCCGCGACTGAAGACCAAGTACCGGACCGAGATCGCGAAGACCCTCACCGAGGAGCACGGCTACACCAACGTGCACCAGGTGCCGACCCTCGTGAAGATCGTGGTCAACATGGGCGTCGGCGAGGCGGCCCGCGATGGCAAGATCATCGACGGCGCGATCGCGGACCTCACGAAGATCACCGGGCAGAAGCCGCTGGTCACCAAGGCCCGCAAGTCCATCGCGCAGTTCAAGCTGCGCGAGGGCCAGCCGATCGGTGCGCACGTGACGCTCCGCGGCGACCGCATGTGGGAGTTCCTCGACCGCCTGCTGTCGCTCGCGCTGCCCCGCATCCGCGACTTCCGCGGCCTGTCGGACGCGCAGTTCGACGGCAACGGCAACTACACCTTCGGTCTCACGGAGCAGTCCGTGTTCCACGAGATCGACCAGGACAAGATCGACCGCGTCCGCGGCATGGACATCACCGTGGTGACCACTGCCAAGAACGACGACGAGGGCCGCGCGCTGCTCAAGCAGCTCGGCTTCCCGTTCCGGTCGGCGACGACCGCCAACTGAACCCCCGGATGCCGCGAGCGCGAGTTCGCGGCATCCGACCCGGTCCGGGCATCCGCTCGGGCCACACCACAGGTCATCACTCGTGTAACGGGTGCTGAAACCTGGTGAACGTTAGGAAACATCCGTCATGACGATGACCGACCCGGTCGCTGACATGCTGACCCGCCTGCGCAACGCGAACTCGGCGCACCACGACTCCGTGTCGATGCCGAACTCGAAGCTCAAGGCCCACATCGCCGAGATCCTGAAGAACGAGGGCTACATCGCCGGCTTCGAGGTCACCGACGCTCGCGTCGGCAAGACCCTCACGCTGCAGCTCAAGTTCGGCCCGAACCGCGAGCGCTCGATCGCGGGCATCAAGCGCGTCTCCAAGCCCGGCCTCCGCGTGTACGCGAAGTCGACGGAGCTCCCCAAGGTGCTCGGCGGCCTCGGCGTCGCGATCCTGTCCACCTCCAGCGGTCTGCTCACCGACCGCCAGGCCGAGAAGAAGGGCGTGGGTGGGGAAGTCCTCGCCTACGTGTGGTAGTTCCATGTCACGAATCGGACGACTCCCCATCGACATCCCCGCCGGTGTCGACGTGAAGGTCGACGGCGCGGCCGTCACCGTCAAGGGCCCCAAGGGCGAGCTGGCGCTCAACGTCGCCTCGCCGATCGAGGTGAAGGTCGAGGACAACCAGGTCCTCGTCACCCGCCCCGACGACGAGCGCGAGTCGCGCGCGCTGCACGGCCTCACCCGCTCGCTCATCGCGAACCAGATCATCGGCGTCACGGAGGGCTACTCCAAGGGCCTCGAGATCGTCGGCACCGGTTACCGCGTCGCCCAGAAGGGTTCCGCGGTCGAGTTCGCGCTCGGCTTCTCGCACCCCGTGACCGTCGAGCCCCCGGCCGGCATCACGCTGACCGTCGAGGGCAACAACAAGATCACGGTCGCCGGCATCGACAAGCAGGCCGTCGGCGAGACCGCCGCCAACATCCGCAAGATCAAGAAGCCCGAGCCCTACAAGGGCAAGGGCATCCGCTACGCCGGCGAGGTCGTGCGTCGCAAGGCCGGAAAGTCAGGTAAGTAATCATGGCCGTGAAGACCAAGACGGCTGCGCGCTCGCGCCGCCACACCCGCCTTCGCAAGAAGATCGTCGGCACCGAGCTGCGTCCGCGCCTCGTCGTCACCCGTTCGGCCCGCCACGTCTTCGTGCAGGTCGTCGACGACGCCGCCGGCCGCACCCTTGCGTCCGCATCCACCATGGAGGCCGACCTCCGTGCGTTCGACGGTGACAAGACCGCCAAGGCCAAGAAGGTCGGCGAGCTCGTCGCGGAGCGTGCGAAGGAGGCCGGCATCGAGTCGGTCGTCTTCGACCGCGGTGGGAACAAGTACGCCGGTCGCGTCGCCGCCATCGCCGATGGTGCGCGAGAGGCGGGGCTGAGCCTGTGACCGACAACAAGAAGGAGAACGAGGTGGCTGCAGTGTCAGAGGCACCCGTGGAGACCGCCGCCGCGAGCGAGGCTCCCCAGAACGAGCCGCGCGAGGCCCGTCGTGGCAGCCGCGACCGTGGCCCGAGCCGCGACCGCGGTGGCCGTGACGCCGAGAAGAGCCAGTTCCTCGAGCGCGTCGTGACCATCAACCGCGTGTCGAAGGTCGTCAAGGGCGGCCGTCGCTTCAGCTTCACGGCGCTCGTCGTCGTGGGCGACGGCAACGGACTCGTCGGCGTCGGCTACGGCAAGGCGCGCGAGGTCCCGACCGCGATCTCGAAGGGCGTCGAGGAGGCGAAGAAGAACTTCTTCCGCGTCCCTCGCGTCGGAGCGACCATCCCGCACCCCGTGCAGGGTGAGGCCGCGGCCGGCGTCGTCCTGCTGCGTCCGGCTTCCGCCGGTACCGGTGTCATCGCCGGCGGCCCCGTGCGCGCCGTCCTCGAGTGCGCCGGCATCCACGACGTGCTGAGCAAGTCGCTCGGCTCGTCGAACACCATCAACATCGTGCACGCCACGGTGGAGGCCCTCAAGCAGCTCGAGGAGCCCCGTGCGGTCGCCGCGCGTCGTGGCCTCGACTACGACCAGGTCGCCCCCGCCCGCCTGCTGCGTGCCGAGGCCCAGGCGGCCGAGGCCGCCGCAGCAGCGAAGGCAGGTGCCTGATGGCGAAGCTCAAGGTGACCCAGATCAAGTCCAAGGTGAGCGAGAAGCAGTACCAGCGCGACACGCTCCGCAGCCTCGGACTGAAGCGCATCGGCGACTCGGTCGTTCGTGACGACACCCCGCAGAACCGCGGCTACGTCAAGACCGTCGCCCACCTCGTGAAGGTTGAGGAGATCGACTAATGGCAGAGAACGAGAAGGCGGCAGAAGCCGCCGAGCCCAAGAAGGCTCCGGCGAAGAAGGCGGCCGACAAGCCCGCCGCCGCGAAGAAGGCGCCGGCCAAGGCCGCCGCCGCGAAGGCGCCCGCCAAGGCCGCCGCCGCCAAGGCCGACGACGCGAAGGCCGAGAAGGCCCCCGCGAAGAAGGCCCCGGCGAAGAAGGCCGCTCCGAAGGACGCCGTCGACGCCAAGCGCGAGCCGGTCCTGAAGGTGCACCACCTCCGCCCCGCGCCGGGCGCCAAGAAGGACAAGACCCGCGTCGGACGCGGTGAGGGTTCGAAGGGCAAGACGGCCGGTCGCGGCACCAAGGGCTCGAAGGCCCGCAACAACATCCGCCCCGGGTTCGAGGGTGGCCAGCTTCCGTACCACATGCGTGCGCCGAAGCTGCGCGGCTTCAAGAACCCGTTCCGCGTCGAGTACCAGGTGGTCAACCTGGAGAAGCTCGCCGAGCTCTACCCGAAGGGCGGCGACGTCACCATCGCCGACCTCGTCGAGAAGGGTGCCGTCCGCAAGAACGAGCGCGTCAAGGTGCTCGGCAACGGCGACATCCAGGTGAAGCTCAACGTCGCGGTCGACAAGGTCTCCGGCTCCGCCGAGCAGAAGATCGTCGCCGCGGGCGGCTCGGTCAAGTAGGCCGTCAGCATCACCCGCTTGTTCGAGCCTGTCGGGACCTCGCGTATGATTCACGGGGGTCTCGACAGGCTCGAGCCGCATACGGACTGAGTCCGATACAGCGCTACCCGCTCCACGAAGGAGCTACCAGGAGGACGAGTGTTCAACGCCATCGGGCGGATCTTCCGCACGCCGGATCTTCGCCGCAAGATCGGATTCACGCTGGGCATCGTCGCCCTGTTCCGACTCGGCTCCTTCATCCCGGCCCCGTTCGTGGACTTCGGGAACGTGCAGGCGTGTCTCGCGGCGAGCCAGGGGGCATCCGGCCTCTACGAGCTCGTCAACCTCTTCTCCGGCGGCGCACTGCTCCAGCTGTCGATCTTCGCGCTGGGCATCATGCCGTACATCACCGCGTCGATCATCGTGCAGCTGCTGCGCGTGGTGATCCCCCACTTCGAGACCCTCTACAAGGAGGGCCAGTCGGGCCAGGCGCGCCTCACGCAGTACACGCGCTACCTCACCATCGCGCTCGGCGTGCTCCAGTCGACGACCCTCATCACGGTGGCCCGCTCGGGCGCGCTGTTCCCGTCGGGCGCCCCCGAGTGCTCGCAGCTCATCACCAACGACGCCTGGTACGCGATCCTGCTCATGGTCATCACGATGACCGCCGGCACCGGCCTCATCATGTGGATGGGCGAGCTCATCACCGAGCGCGGCATCGGCAACGGCATGTCGCTGCTCATCTTCACGTCGATCGCGGCGCAGTTCCCGGGCTCGCTCTGGGCGATCGGCGTCTCCCGCGGATGGGACATCTTCACGATCGTGCTGCTGGTCGGACTCCTGGTGGTCGTCGCCGTCGTGTTCGTCGAACAGTCGCAACGCCGGATCCCAGTGCAGTACGCCAAGCGCATGGTCGGACGACGCACGTACGGCGGCAACAACACCTACATCCCGATCAAGGTGAACATGGCCGGCGTGGTGCCCGTCATCTTCGCCTCGTCGCTGCTGTACCTGCCGGCCCTGATCGCGCAGTTCAACCAGCCGGCGGCCGGCGAGGAGCCGCAGCCGTGGGTCGTGTGGATCACGAACTACCTCACCCAGGGCGACCACCCGCTCTACATGCTCCTGTACTTCCTCCTCATCGTCGGATTCACGTACTTCTACGTGGCGATCACCTTCAACCCCGACGAGGTCGCCGAGAACATGAAGAAGTACGGCGGGTTCATCCCCGGCATCCGCGCGGGCCGTCCGACGGCCGAGTACCTCGACTACGTGCTCACCCGCATCACGCTGCCCGGCTCGTTCTACCTCGGCGCCATCGCGCTGCTGCCGCTCATCGCGTTCAGCCTCGTGGGTGCGAACGCGAACTTCCCGTTCGGCGGCGCCTCGATCCTGATCATCGTCGGCGTCGGCCTCGAGACGGTGAAGCAGATCGACGCCCAGCTCCAGCAGCGACACTACGAAGGGCTCCTCCGATGACGGCTCCCGCCAGCAGTTCCGCCCGCTTCCTGATCGTCGGCCCGCAGGGCTCCGGCAAGGGGACGCAGGGCGTGCTGGTCGCGGGCGCCTTCGAGGTGCCGTCGATCTCGACCGGCGACGTGTTCCGCGAGAACATCTCCGGCGGCACCGAGCTCGGCGAGCGCGTCCAGGCGATCGTCGAGGCGGGCGACCTCGTCCCCGACGAGCTCACCTGCGAGCTCGTGCGCGACCGCCTCGCGCAGCCGGATGCCGCGCGCGGCTTCCTGCTCGACGGGTTCCCCCGCAACCGCGCCCAGGTCGACGACCTCGAGGCCTTCCTGGCCTCGCGCGGCGAGGCGCTCGACGCCGTGATCGAGCTCGTCGTGCCGCGCGAGGAGAGCATCGCGCCGGCTCCGCCAGCGCGCGATCGACCAGGGCCGCACCGACGACACCGAAGAGGTCATCGCCAACCGCCTCGCGATCTACGAGCGCGAGACGGCGCCGATCCTCGACGTGTACCGCGGCGCGCGGGCTCGTCGTGCGCATCGACGGCGTCGGGACGCTCGACGAGGTGACGGCTCGCATCTTCGAGGCGCTCGCCGTCGCGCGAGCTCGTGCCCGCCCACCCCGTCCACGGCGCCGCCTGAGCCTCGCCGGCGTGTTCCGTCGCTCGATCTACAAGTCGCCGGCCGAGCTGCGCTCGATGCGCGCGGCGGGCGCGGCGACCGCGGCCGCCCTCGCCGAGGCGCGTCGCCTGCTGACGCCCGGCGCGACCCCGCTCGAGCTCGATGCGGCAGCGGAGCGCGTCATCCGCGGGCTCGGCGGGCGACCGAACTTCCAGCTCGTGCCGGGCTACCGGCACACGCTCTGCGTCTCGGTCGACGACGACGTGGTGCACGGCATCCCCGGCGAACGCCCGTTCCGCGCCGGTGACATCGTCTCCGTCGACGGAGGCGCCGAGGTCGACGGGTGGAACGGCGACGCCGCGTTCACGGTCGTGATCCCCGATCCGGCCAGGCCCGAGGTGGTCGCGGCGCCGCGAGGCGCTCTCGGCGGTGACCGAGGCGGCCCTCTGGCGAGGCATCGCCACCCTCGCGAGCGCCCGGCACCTCAACGAGGTCGGCGCCGCCATCGAGGACCACATCCGCGCCGAGGGCGAGTACGGCATCCTCACCGACTACGTCGGCCACGGCATCGGCCGCACCATGCACGAGGAGCCCCCCGTCTTCAACTACCGCGTCGACCGCCGCGGCCCGGCGGTCAAGCCCGGCCTCGTCGTGGCCATCGAGCCGATGGTGGTCGCCGGCGCGGTCGAGACCTTCATCCGCGACGACGAGCTGGACCGTCACCACCGCCGACGGCGCGGACTCCGCGCACTGGGAGCACTCCGTCGCGGTGCACGCGGGCGGCCTCTGGGTGCTCACCGCCGAGGACGGCGGAGCCGCCGGGCTGGCGCCCTTCGGCGTCGTCCCCGTCCCGATCCCGCTAGGCGCGTCGCCGCTACGTGCCGTGCGGCTCCATGAGCCGTGCGAGCTCGGCGAGCAGCCCGGGGTAGTCCTCGGCACCCTGCACGAGGCGCTGCACGTTCTCGCGCTCCGAGAAGGCCTCGACGAACTGGTCGAACACCTCCTGGAACTCCGCGCGCCCGCTCTCGGCGAACGCGATGAGCGCGACCACGTTGACGCTCGCGCCGGCCCAGTCGATCGGCACGTCGTCGACGGCGATCGCGATCGCGGTGCGCCGGGCCGTCATCGTCATGGCGTGCGGCACGGCGAGGTGCTCGGTGAAGGCGGTGGACGAGAGGCGCTCGCGTTCCAGCGCGCCCTCGACGTAGGCGTGGTCGATGACGCCGACGGCGATCATGCGGTCGCCGAGCATGCGGATGGCCCCGTCGCGGTCGAGCCCGCGCAGCCCGCGCACGAACAGCTCGGGGGCGATGTAGCTCGACAGCGCCGCCGCGAGCCGCGCCCGTCGACGCGCGCGCCGCACGCGCGTGATCTCGGTGCGCACGCGCTCGAGGTCGGCCTCCGTCGGGAACGGCGCCACCACGACGAGGCGCTCCACGGGCGCGGCGGGCTCGAGCACGGCGACGAGCAGGTCGGCGGAGTCGGCCCCGTCGTCGCCCGGCCCGACGACCTCGACGTCGTCGTCGACCGCGGCCCGGATCCGCTCGGCGAGCGCGGTGTGCACGTCGTGGTAGGCGGGCGCCGAGACGGCCACCCGCACCGCCTCGCCGCGGGACCGTCGCCGGTCGAGGTACGCCCCGACGTGCATCGCGATGTACGCGATCTCGTCGTCGTTCACGGCGATGCCCTCGGTGCGCGCCAGC
>CAWDJA010000020.1:0-42272 GCA_963802485.1 uncultured Actinomycetota bacterium | reverse complement strand
GTCGGGCGGTCGCGGACTGGTCGAGCGCCTCGTCGATGTCGTAGCCGAGCGCCAACGCGACCTTCGGCGCGGCCGCCACCACCCTGGGCAGCCCCACCACCGGGATGATGCCGATGAGCACGTCGACGATCTCCGACGGCGTCGCGCCGGCGCTCACCGCGGCATCCGCCTGCGAACCGAACGACGGCTCGGCGCCGCCCACGGCGACCAGTGCAGCCACCCGGGCGAGCGCCAGTGACTTGGGATCGAGTCCCTCCGCGCCGACGCCCAGGACGCCGAGGTCGTCCTCGGCGAGCCGCTCATCGTTGATGGCCAGTCGCCGGAGCCGGTCGGTGTAGTCCACGGTGACCTCCCTCCCTCCACATCGGTCGGATGTTACGTCCAAGTGCAGTCTCCGACGGCGCTCGGCGCATCATGCAGATCGGATGATTCGGCGTGGGACGGGTCGTCTCAACGCTGCAGGCGAGCGCTCGCCGGCGTGAACGCGCACCCGGCTTCATGCCATCTGCGTGATGCGAGGCCGGATGCCGCGGCATAGCGTCGGGACAGATGCCGGCACAGACCGGCCACTCGATACGAAAGGCGCGGTCATGGGTTCTTTCTGGGACTTCCTCGTTTGGCTCTTCTGGTTCTACGTGATCATCGCGTGCATCTGGATCTTCATCACGGTGTTCATCGACATCTTCAGGGACAGCACGCTGAACGGCTGGGGCAAGGCGCTCTGGGTCATCTTCCTGGTGTTCGTGCCGTTCCTCGCCGCGTTCATCTACCTGATCGCACGCGGACAAGGGATGGCGCAGCGGAACGCCGCACGGGCATCCGAGGCGCAGGCCGCGAACGCGGACTACATCCGCACCGTGGCCGGATCGTCCTCGACATCGACGGCAGCCGAGATCGAGAAGGGCAAGCAGCTCCTCGACAGCGGCGCGATCTCGCAGGCCGAGTTCGACGCGTTGAAGGCGAAGGCACTGCAGACGTCGTAGTTCCCCGCACGGCCCGATCGGACGAGCGAGTGGCGTCGGCCTCACGGTCGACGCCCTCGCCGATTCGCGAGGGTTGATTCGCGAGGGTTGAGCGGCCAGGAGCTCGCCGACGCGAAGGCGAAGCTGCTCGCCTGAACCGGGAGGGACACGAGCGGGCGTCCACGCGGACTCGAACCCGCTGGGACGCCGAGTGAGGGAGGCCGGCCGCGCATCGGGGGACGCGCGACCGGCCTCCGTTCGTGCCCGGACACGGCGATGCCGCGGCATCCGTGACGCCGCGGCATCCGCCGCCCGACTACTGGCGGGCCATGGCGATGCGCATTCGCTCCTCGGGGTCGATGAAGTGGTCGTGGTCGTCGGTGCCGACGTCGATCTGCACCCAGTTGATCCTGCCGGTGAACCGGCTCGACTGGGGTGTGTAGTCGGGACTGACGGCGGTGCCCGACTCGTAGCCGACGTCGGTCGTCTCGTCGGCCGAGAAGATCAGGGGCTGGGTCGCCCCGACGCGTCCGCGCCCGACGGACTCGCCGTCGTAGTACAAGCGTGACGTCGCCGCCCTTCGCGAGGCCCCCACCGTCGTACGCGAATTCCATGCGCACCTGGTGGGTCCCCGCCGGGATCGGCCGGTCGGCGGCGATTGTGAAGTGCTGGATGCCGAGCACGTTGTAGACGAATTTCGCCGTGCCGGCGTCGACGTAGACGCTCCATCCGCCGAACCGGCCGCCCTGCGCGATGATCACCCCGTTCGCGCCGCCATCGGGCACCTGTAGCTCGGCCGTGACGGAGAACGACTTGTTCTTGATGCTCACGACGCTCGACTCGGAGAGCCGGCCCATACCCGCGAACAACAGCTGACTGTTGCCACGGATCAGAGTCGGCCGGCCCGCGATGTCGGGATTGAGCCGTTCCGCGGTGCGGTCGTCGATCGGCAGCACGTTGTACTTCACCGCTTCGATCAGCCAGAGCCGCTGCAGTTCATGCAGACGATCAGGCTGCTCCGCCGCGAGGTTCCGCGCCTGGCTGTAGTCGGCGTTGCCGTCGTAGAGCTCCCAGACATCGTCGTCGAACGCCGGCACCACGCCCCCGACCATCACCCACGGCGTGCGGTGCTTGGTCACGGCGCTCCACCCCTTGAAGTAGACGCCGCGGTTGCCGAACATCTCGAAGTACTGCAGGTCGTGACGCTCCGCGGCATCCGGGTCCCGGAACGAGTACAGCATGCTCGTGCCCTCCATCGGGGACTGCTGGACGCCGTTGACCATGGTCGGCTCCGGCAGGCCGGCCGCCTCGAGCATCGTGGGCGCGATGTCGATGCAGTGCGTGAACTGCGTGCGCAGCCCGCCCCGCTCGTCGATCCCGTTCGGCCAGTGCACGATGGTGCCGTTGCGGGTGCCGCCCCAGTGCGAGGCGACCTGCTTGGTCCACTGGAACGGCGTGTCCATCGCCCACGCCCAGCCGACCGCGTAGTGGTTGTACGAACTCGGTGACCCGAGCTCGTCCAGCTTGGACGCCATGAACTCGGGCGTCTCCAGCGCGGCCATCCCATTGAAGTTCGCCATCTCGTTGAACGCGCCGTTCAGCGTGCCCTCTGCGGATGCCCCGTTGTCGCCGATGATGTAGTAGATCAACGTGTTCTCCAGCACGCCGAGGTCCTCGATCGCGTCGACGACGCGGCCGACGTGATGGTCGACGTGCTCGAGGAAGCCCGGCATAGACCTCCATCTCCCGCTCGAGCACGGGCTTGAGGTCGGCGGGCATGTCGTCCCAGGCCGGGATCTCGTCGTGCCGCGGGGTGAGCTCGGCGTCCGCCGGGATGACGCCGAGTTCTTTCTGCCGGGCGAACGTGCGCTCCCGCTGCACGTCCCAGCCGTCGGCGAACTTCCCGGCGTACTTGTCGGCCCACTCCTTCGGCACGTGGTGCGGCGCGTGCGTCGCGCCGGGCGCGAAGTACACGAAGAACGGCCGGTCGGGCATCAGCGACTTCTGCGACCGGATCCAACCGATGGCACGATCGGCCAGGTCTTCGGTGAGGTGATAGCCCTGCTCCGGCGTCGCCGGCGGCTCCACCGGCGTGGTGCCGTCGTACAGTGCCGGATCCCACTGGTTGTTCTCCCCGCCGATGAATCCGTAGAACGTCTCGAACCCGCCACCGCCCGACGGCCACGCATCGAACGGACCCATCGGCGACGACTGCCACACGGGCACTTCATGGCACTTGCCGAACTGCGCGGTCGAGTAGCCGTTCAGCTTCAGCGTCATGGCCAACGGCGCCTTGGTATTCGGACGCAGCGAGCTGTTCCCGGGCGCTGAGGTCGCCGTCTCGGTGATGCTGCCCATCCCGACCGAGTGATGGTTGCGCCCGGTCAGCAGCGCCTGCCTGGTGGGTGCGCAGAGCGCTGTGGTGTGGAAGCGGTTGTACCGCAGCCCGCCGCCGGCCAGACGCTCGGCAGTGGGGGTGTCGCACGGGCCGCCGAAGGCGCTCGACGCGCCGAACCCCACGTCGTCGAGCAGGATCACCACCACGTTCGGCGCGTCCTCCGGTGGCAGCAGCGGCTGGATCGGCGGATACGCCGTGTCCGGATCCTTCGCATCGTAGGTCGTCAAGCCCGGTGCCGGACGGTCCGGAATCGGGAGCATCGTGCGTGCGTGGCGATCCGGGTCATGATGGGTTCCTTCCCCCAGTGGAAGACGTGCACGCACCAGCCTCCGCCCGCCCGGTGACACGCGCATCACCCAGACCGGGTGAAGTGGCAGGGGACGCCGGACGGAGCTGTTCGCTCAGGTGCGTGCGCCGCGCGTCACCGCAGAAGCGGCCGCGCCGACCGCCTTGCGCTCACTCCTCGTCGTCCTCCTCCTCGAGGAGCGCGATCTCGAGGTCCTCGAGTTCGATCTCAGCTGCGAGCGCCTTGACGATGTTGCCGGTCGCCGCGGCGACCCGCGCCGTGCCCACGATCGGCGCGATCGCCGTCAGGACGTCGCGGATGGCGTCGGCGTCGAGTCCGGCCTCTGCGCCGACCTCGAGGTTGAGCGCGTACGACACCGGCGGTGCGTCGACCGCGACGAGCGCGGCGATCCGAACCAGGATCAGGGTCTCGGCATCGAGGCCGGATGCCTCCAAGGAGTCCGCGGTCATTCGTGCGAGCAGGTCGAGCACCGGAGTGTCATCGTTGATTGCGTCGGACATGGTGGGTCCTTCCCCCAGGTGGTGGTTGTGGTTCAGGCGACAGCGATGCCGCCCACCCAATGGGACTCCGAACGAGGCGGCCTCGCATCATTGAGATCGCGTGAAACACATTGCCCTTGCGCCCTTGCGTCATCCAGCGCTGAAGGCGTCGAGGAATCGATCGCGGAACGCACTCATCGGCCAGACGGGCGCGTCCGTCGCCGGCAGCACCCCGTCCTGCCACTGCCATCCCTCGATCGACTCGAAGACGGTCGAGTCCTTCGAGATGATGCTGATCGGCACGTCGTGGCTGGCGCCCTGCCCGCTCACGATCGTCGCCGGCTGGTGGTCGCCGAGCACCACGAGCACGAGGTTCGGGTCGTCGACTTCGTGCAGGAACGCGAACATCGCACCGAGTGAATACCGAATGGACTGGGCGTACGCCTGCCGCACCCGACTCGGGTCCTGCCAGACGTCGGCCGCCGACTGCCCCTGCTCGGGCTGGGGTTCGAACACGGATCCGTCGCCGACTTGGGACCAGGGCACGAGCTCCGGGAGCGGTGCCCAGGGCGGATGCGAGGAGACGAGGTCGATCTCCGCCATGACCGGCTGGTGGTCCCGGGCGAGCTCGTGGTCGGCGAAGTACTTCCAGGTGTACTGGTCCGGGATCCGCGCATACCCGAAGGACGGGCCCCCGATAGCCGACGTTGTTCGCGTCGAGCAGGGTGTCGAAGTGGTAGAAGGAGGTGCCGAACGACCACGGCTCCGTGTTCGAGGGAACGACGCTGACCGTACGCCATCCGGCTCTTCCGAATGCCTCGCTCAGCGTGAATCGATCACTCCGGATCACCTTGCTGTAGAGCCGCTGCCGGTCGACCCACAGCCCGGTCTGGAGGGTCGAGTGCGCGAGCCAGCTGAGACCCCCGAACGTCGGAGAGGTGAGGAAGGCGCTCTGGGATGCGTAGCCGTCGGCACGGAGCTGGGCCTCGCCGTCGCGCAGCACCTGCTCCACACTCCCCGAGAAGCCGGTTCCCTGCACGGCCACCTTGCCGTAGCTCTCGATGAAGGCGAAGACGACGTCCTTGCCCTTCAGCGAGGTCAGCAGGTCGGAACCGGGTGTGTCGCGGTAGGGGTCCGACGCGATCTGCTGCGGCAGGTCGGCCAGCGCGGCGAGCCCTGAGGCGGCGTAGGAGGCTGACGAGGTGATCGCCTGCAGAGAAGCGGCCGCTGCGGCCGGCTGACCCGCCACCACCTGCGAGCCCGTCAGGGCGGCGATGGTCCATGCCGCGGTGACCGTCGAGATCGCGATCGTTCCGTGCACGCGATCGGGCCCGACGGCGGCGCCCGCGCGAAGTGCGGCCCAGGAGAGCGCGACGATCAACCCGGCTGCGGCGATCGCGAGCAGCACGACCACCCCGCTCGCGGCGGCATCGCCGATGGAAGCCTGAACGACCCCGAACGCGTCGCCGAGCTGCTGCCAGTCGAGCGGATCGAAGGGGATGTCGAGCACTGACTCGTAGCCGGCGTCGATGCCGGCGAGCGCGAGCGCGATGACGATGAGGACACCGAAGACGACCGCGACGACGAGGCGTGCCGGTGGCCAGGGAAGCAGGCAGAGCAGGAGCAGCACGACGATCGACTCCGCGGGAAGCCCGATGAGCGGTGCCGGAGAGCCATCGGCGAGCGCTCCGGGCACGAGCGGCACCACGACGAGGATGAGGATCGCGACCACCAGCGAGACCCTCTCGCGCACCCGGCGCCTCCGCCCGTGTGAACTCTTTCCTCCGCCGTCTCGTGTCCCCGTTAGCGTCTCCGCCGGACGCTTCGATCGGAAGCGGGTATGAACATGACTGGAAACCGGGCTATGACTGGAACCAACCAGACCGTTCTGTGGGTCCTGCGGATCCTCAGCGCGATCATCCTTCTCGCGATCGGCGGGATCCATCTCTTCCTCGTCTTCAACGGCGTCGGCGGAGTGCTCGGAGTACTCTTCGTCCTGCAAGCCATCGCCGGCCTCGTGCTGGCGATCGGGATGCTCGCCCTCCGCGGGCGACTCCTGAGTATCGCGACCATCCTGAGTCTGCTCTTCGTGATCGCGAGCCTCGCGGCCCTCCTGCTCGCCCTGACCGTCGGGTTCTTCGGCATCACCGAGACCTGGGACTTCACCCTCGTCATCGAGACGGTCGTCGTCGAGTCGATCGGCGTCGTGGTGCTCGCCATCGCCACGTGGGTCGTGGTCCGCACGCCGCGGGCGGCATGATCGCGGGTCCTCCCCAGGCGGGTCGGCAGGTGCACCGATCACGATGCACCCACCTCGGCTTGCCGAGCGCGGCTTCGAAGCACCAGCCACACCACGTCCCGACCGAAGGATTCGACGAGCAGGAGCAGTGCGATCCCGACGAGCACGCCGGCGAGCTCCGGGACCAGACCGGATGCCGCAAGCGTCAGAGCGATCCCCTGCACGGCCGTCACGACCTTGCGCCAGGGGCGGGGCGGGAGTTGCAGGCGAAGCCACGGAAGCATCCATCCTGCGGCGACGAAGACGTAGCGCATGAGACCGATCGCCAGCACCCAGGGCCCGAGGATGGGTGCCACGTACGCGCTGAGCACGAGGAGGAGGAACGCATCCACTTCCATGTCGAAACGAGCGCCGAGCTCCGTGATGGTACCGGTACGACGCGCGATCCACCCGTCCACCGCGTCCAGGGCGAGCGCCGGGACGACCAGGCAGATCAGGAGCGGCACCGAGATCGGCGCGACGAAGGACGCGACGACCAGTCCGGCGATGATGGCGACCAACGCCGATCTCGTCGCCGTGACGACATTCGCCCAGCCGAGACGCGGTGCACGCGCGCGTCGCAGCGCACTCGTCAGGAGGATGGTGCTCACCGTCAGGTACGCCAGCGCGGCCATCCAGCCGATCGCCGGCAGCCCGTCGACGGCCCAGATCGCCGCCAGCCCCGCCACACCGAGTACGGCCAACCCGATCGGTGCGAGGTGAACCTCCTTGATCGCCATCACGTGTCCTTGTCAGGGAGCATCTCACGGAGCATATTCATCATGTACACGTCGGGAGTCGCCGGATGGTTCACCGAAGGAGAAGTACCGTTGCGTGAAGCCGTGGCTTTCTGGATCGACCAGCCGGGCGTCGGGGCCCTGCACCGGCAGTCGATCGCCCGTGCAGGCGACGGCGAGGTGCTCGTGCGCACCAGCTACACGGGCATCAGCCGCGGCACCGAGGCCTCGGTCTTCCTGGGTCGCGTGCCCATCAGCGAGCACGAGCGGATGCGCGCGCCGTTCCAGGAGGGCGACTTCCCGGGCCCGGTCAAGTACGGCTACCTCAACGTCGGAGTCGTCGAGGACGGGCCGGAAGCGCTCCGTGGCCGCACCGTCTTCACGCTGTTCCCCCACCAATCCGTCTTCATCGTTCCCGCTGATGCCGTGATACCTGTCCCCCGCGGCGTGCCCGCCCGCCGTGCGGTGCTCGCGGGAGCGGTCGAGACCGCGGTGAACGTGCTGTGGGATGCCGCCCCCGTGATCGGAGACCGGGTCACGATCGTGGGCGCCGGCATGATCGGATGCTGCATCGCGCGACTGGTCCGCGGCATCCCCGGGCTCGACGTGGTGCTCGTCGATGTGGACACGTCGCGTCGCGAGGTCGCCGATCGACTCGGCGTCCGATTCGCCGAACCAGGTGACGCGCCGGGAGACCGCGACCTCGTCATCAATACGAGCGGGTCGGAGGCGGGGCTGCAGCTCGCGCTCGAGGCCGTCGTGACCGACGGGGAGGTGATCGAGGCCAGCTGGTACGGCGACCGGCCGGTGACGCTCACGCTGGGCGCCGACTTCCACTCGCGCCGCCTGACCATCCGGTCGAGCCAGGTGGGCGCGGTGGCCCGACGCCGACGAGGCACGCGCACGACGCGCGACCGGCTGACGCTCGCGCTCGACCTCCTGCAGGACCCGGCCTTCGACACGCTGCTCACGGGCGACTCCCCCTGGAGTGATCTCCCCGCGGTGATGGCGGGCCTCGCAACCGGCCAGAGCACGGAGCTCTGCCACACGATCGATTGGAAGGACGCGGCGTGACCTTCACCCTGACCGTTCGAGACCACATGATGGTCGCCCACAGCTTCGCGGGAGAGACCTTCGGCCCAGCGCAGCGCCTGCACGGTGCGACCTTCGTCGTCGACGCGTCGTTCCACGCGAGCGACCTGGACGCCGATGGCGTCGTCGTCGACATCGGACGCGCGGCCGAGGCGCTCAGCCAGATCACGGGTTCGCTGACCTATCGCAACCTCGACGACGAACCCGAGTTCGCGGGCATGAACACGACGACCGAACGGCTCTGCCAGGTGATCGCCGACCGCCTCGCCGAACGCGTGGCAGATGGACGGCTCGGATCAGCCGACGGGCGTCTGTCGTCGATCGAGGTCACCCTCCATGAGTCGCACATCGCGTGGGCGAGTTACGAGCGGACGTTGTGAATCGGATGACGGACGCAGCAGTGCACTTCCTCGTGCCCGACGGCATCGACGATGACGAGCGCGTCAGCGGCGGCAACGTCTACGACCGGCGCATCAGCGAAGCCCTCCGAGCACGGGGCATCGACGTCCGGATGACGCGCATCGCAGGAGACGGCGGGCAGGATGTCGCGAGCGCGATGTCGACGCTCCCGCGCGACGCGCTCGTGCTGATCGACGGACTGCTCGCCGTCACAGCGTCGCAGGTGCTGGACGCGCAGTCGACGCGTCTTCGGATCGTCGTGCTGGCACACATGGTCGCGAGCGCCGTGCCCGGGATGAAGAACGCCGCGCGAACCGCCGAACGGGAGCGCGAGGCCCTGAACGCCGCCCGGCGTGTGATCGCGACCAGCGAGTGGACCCGCTCCGAACTCATCGCCCGCACGCTCGCAGAGCCGGATCGCATCGTCGTCGCTCGTCCGGGCACCGACGCCGTGCCGGCGGCGACCGGATCCGCATCGGGGGGCCACCTGCTCTGCGTCGGAGCGGTCGTGCCCCACAAGGGACAGGACGTGCTCGTCCACGCGCTGGCGGGCATGGCCGATCTGCCCGGATGGACCTGCTCGATCGTCGGCTCGCCGAACGCCGACCCCGATTTCGCGATCCGGATCGCCGACGCGATCCGATCCGCCGGGCTCACGGAGCGCATCGAGCTCCTGGGGGTGCTCACCGGTCGGCGACTCGCCGACGAATTTCACGCCGCGGACCTCGTCGTCGCGCCGTCGCGCGCCGAGAGCTACGGCATGGTCGTCGCCGAGGCAGTGGCTCGAGGCATCCCGGTCGTGGCGGCACGCGTCGGTGGAATACCGGAGGCGATCGCAGGGAGCACGGCCGCCATCCTGACCCCGCCGAACGATCCGGTGGCGTTGCGCGCGGTCCTGCGGCGGTGGTGGGAGGAACCCCCTCGGCGTGCGGTGCTCAAGGCGGATGCAGTGCGCTCGCGTACAGCGACGCGAACGTGGGCTGAATCCGCGGGAATCACCGCCGCAGCGCTGAGGGACGTCCTTCCAGCGGTGGACGGCGTCGGATCCGAGCGGCGGCGTGCCGGATGAGCGGGACCATCGACGTCAGCAGCGAGTGGCTCGCGCTTCGCGAACCGGAGGATGCGCGCGCCCGGTCCCGCGACCTCGCCCTCGCCGCGGCCGCGCGGCTCGCACCGGGTCCGATCGTGATCCACGACCTGGGAAGCGGGACGGGCTCGATGATGCGATGGCTCGCACCGCTGCTGCCCGGCCCGCAGACCTGGGTCCTGCACGACTGGAACCCGAACCTCGTCGAACGTGCGACGAACGGTGTCGTCCCGCTCGATCGTGACGGACGACCGGTCTCGGTACGCACGCGCGGCCGAGAGCTCGCACACCTCGATCCCGAGGCTCTCGACGGCGCCGCGCTCGTGACCGCTTCCGCGTTGCTCGATGTGCTGACCTCGAAGGAGATACGCGCCATCACCGATGCGTGCGTCGCCGTCGGATGTCCCGTGCTGCTGAGCATGAGCGTGACCGGCGAGGTCCGCCTCGACCCCCGGGACCCTCGCGACGACGTCTTCGCGGCCTCGTTCAACGCCCACCAGCGACGTCGTGTGGGCGGGCGCCGGCTCGTGGGGCCCGCCGGTGTCTCACTCGCCCAACGACGGTTCCTCGAAGCCGGCTGGAAGATTCGACCTGCCGTCACCTTCTGGCGGCTGGGCGACCATGATCCCCTCCTCCTCGAGCAGTGGTTCGACGGATGGTGCGATGCGGCGCTCGAGCAGCGCGCCGACCTCGAGGTGCACGGTGTGGAGTATCGCGCCCTGCGTTCGTCGCAATCGCGCCGCGGTGCCCTCTCAGCCGTCGTCGTGCACACCGATCTCCTGGCGTGGCCGTGATGTCCGCGTCGGCGAGCGCACCACGGGTACGCGCGGTCGTGTCATCGAGATGGCTCCGCCTCACCGCACGCTCGCTCGTGGGCGTCGGCGTGCTGATCGCGGTCGTGGCCCAGGTCGGTTCGGGGCCGTTCCTGCATGGGGTGCTCAGCATCGACCTGCGCGTGATCGTCGCCGCGCTCGGACTGTCCGCCGTCGCGACCGCCGCGGCGGCCTGGCGCTGGAGCATCATCGCGGGGCGACTCGGGGTCGGCATCCGCTACCCCCGAGCCGTCGGGATGTACTACCGGTCGCAGTTGCTCAACACGGTGCTTCCCGGCGGCGTGGTCGGCGACGTCCAGCGTGCCATCACGCAGGGCCGCGACGCCGGAAACGTCGGGCAGGGCGCTCGAGCCGTCGTGATCGAGCGCACCATGGGGCAGCTCGTGCAGATCGCACTCGCGGTGATCGTCGTCGTGTGCTTCGGCCTCGAGTTCGAGGGCTACCTGCTCGCGGCGATCGGCATCGTCCTCACGGTGCTCGCGCTCGCCGCGCTGGCGATGACCGCGACGAGCGCCCGGGTGAGAGCCGCGCTGAGACGCGAGCTCGACGAGCTCTCGGCCGGCGTGGGATCCCCCGGTGCGTTCGTGCGGGTCGTCGTCGCGTCGATCGTGGTGGTCGCCTGCCACGTCGTGACCTTCGGCGTCGCGGTCGCCGCGGTCGGAGCGAGCGTGCCGCCGATGCGCCTCGCCGCCCTCGCGCTCGTCGTCCTGCTCGCCGGATCCATCCCGCTGAACCTCGGCGGCTGGGGTCCGCGCGAGGGGATCGCCGGCTGGACGTTCGCCGTCGCGGGCCTCGGCGCGTCCGCCGGTGTCGCGGCCGCCACGCTCTTCGGCATCCTCGCGATGATCGCCGTCGCGCCCGGACTCGTCGTCGCCGCGACATCCGCGGTCCGTCGCGTGCGAATTCCCGCACCGGCGCGTACCGTCGTTCTCGCCGGCACCGGCCGGAAGGGGGAATCGTGATCGATCGGCCGTACGTGATCCTCAGCGCCGCCATGTCCCTCGACGGATACCTCGACACCGCCTCCCCACCGCGGCTCGCGCTCTCGAACGCGGCGGACTTCGATCGGGTCGACGAGGTGCGGGCGCACTGCGACGCGATCCTGGTCGGAGCGCGGACCTTGCGCCTCGACAATCCGAGACTGCTGGTGCGAAGCGAGGCGCGACGGAGTCGACGCGAAGCCGAAGGCCTCTCGCAGTCGCCCTGGAAGGTGACCGTGACGGCCACCGGTGACCTCGATCCGACGTCGGAGTTCTTCAGCTCCGGAGACACGAAGAAGTTGGTCTACTGCCCGAGATCCGCCATCCGGGGCATCCGTGACCAGCTCGGTGATCGTGCCGCCGTCGTCGGGCTGGGCGACGAGGTCACCATGACCGACCTGGTCACCGAACTGCACGATCGGGGCGTGCGCACGCTCCTCGTCGAAGGCGGCGGAACGGTGTTCACGCAGTTCCTGGCGTCCGACCTCGTCGATGAACTCCAATTGGCGATCGCCCCGTTCTTCGTCGGCGACCGCCGAGCTCCTCGGTTGATCGGCGACGGCACGTTCCCGTGGAATCCCGACCGCCACGCGCCCCTCGTCGAGAACCGTCGAGTCGGGGACATGGTGCTCCTGAGGTATGCACTGTCCGAGCGTGGCCCCGCACCCGGTCGTTCGTTGCTCGGCGAATCGGAATAGCCTGACGCCCATGGCCCGAGCAGCCTCTGCCGCACGCGCGTGGATCGGCACGATCGTCTTCCTCTTCCTCGCGCCCGGCATCGTCGCGGGCCTCATCCCTTGGCTCATCTCCGGCTGGCGGTGGTACGACTGGGGTGGTGCAGCCTGGGTCGTCGTGCCGATCGCCTGGATCGCGATCGCCGGCGGGGTGGCCTTCCTCCTTCACGCCTTCGCGCTGTTCGCCCTGCACCGCGGAACGCCCGCGCCGGTCGCCCCGACCGAGACGCTCGTCGTGACGGGGGTCTACCGCTTCGTGCGCAATCCGATGTACCTCGCGGTGCTCGCGATCATCCTCGGCCAGGCGCTGCTGTTCGGCAGCTGGTGGCTCGTGCTCTACGCCGGAATCGCCCTCGCCGCGGTCGTCGCGTTCGTGAAGGGCTACGAGGAGCCGACCCTCACCGACACCTACGGCGAGCAGTACCTCGAGTACCGGCGCAACGTCCCGGGGTGGTGGCCGCGGCTCACGCCGTGGCGGGCGTGATTGCCGACAGGCTCACTTGCCGGCGCAGACAACGCCCACGCATTGACCGAGCGTGTTGCCGAAGGCGATGTTTCCACCGAGATCGACGGCTCCGGGCGCATAGATTCCGTATCCGCCGTTCTTCGTGGCGGTATTGCCGCCGACCGCGAGACCGGGCAGGTCGGTCTGGATTCCCGTTCCCGTGTTCTTCGTCAGGACATTGCCGACGGCGCGCGAGCCGTCAGCGGTCGGCAGCGGGTCACCGGGAAGCGGTGCTGAACGGGTGAACACCACCCCGACCTCGTTCTGCTTGAAGGTATTGTTCTCGACGATCATCGGTACGTTCCCTCGGAGCACGACTCCGCTTCGGGTGAACGTATTCCCCGAGATTTCGGACGTGCCATCGGACCCGAGATGGGAGCTGATGTCGCCCAGAACTCCGTTCGGCATGTCCGTGAACTTGTTCTGGGTGAGCGATACACCACCCCAGAAACCGCCGATGGGTTCTTGGAAGTTCTTCACGATGCTGTTGTTGATGGTGAGGCTTGTTTCGCTGACTGTGGCGGGTGCGCCTGTCCCCTTCCCGTCCAGGGTGGAGGACTCGATGATGACCTGGCCCTGGGCTGACGAGCTCACGGTGCTCTGCACAAGGGTCGAATCCGTGATCGTCGCGCTCGCGAAGAACACATTGACGACCGAACGTGTCAGTCGGGATTGCGAGATGGCGAGGCTGCCGCCGAGTTGGCCGTAGATCCCCGAATCCACCGCTGTGATCCTTGTCAATTGCAACGATGCGTCGACCCCGATTTGGCTGACCGGCGAATTCAGAAGGACGACGTCGGAAACGGTGTACGGCACGCCGTCCGGGTTCTGTTCTTGGAGAAGGATTCCGGTTCCCCAATCCTCGATTGTGCCGTTGCGAATGGTGTTGCCGCCGAGGGAGAGAAAGCTCGTCTGCACCCCCACGCCGGACGATCCGGCCCCGACCAGGCTGTGGCCGCCCAGATCCAAGGTGACGTTCGAGCCGAGAATGATGCCGTCACCGGATGGGCAATGGAGGTCTGCGGTCAAGGTCACGTCCGTGGTCACGGTGCTGCCACATGTCACCACCGGCGCCGCTACCGCCGTGCTCCCGCCCAGCGCGACCGAGACCAGCAGAGCTGCCGAAACAACGCCGGAAGCAAGTGCTCTGTGGATCGCCCTCGGTGCATGCTGTTGCTGCTTGGGAATCTCCGTAAACGGCATGGTGTTTTCCATCCAAGAGGGCTCACGTCGCGGGCGAGGTTTGGGTCAACCGACCGGATGGCCTCGAGGCCCGGAGGCCGGGGGCCGCCAGAGACAACTGCTCGTCGAGAGCATAAACCTGAGCATTTCTCACCACTATCCTCCGGGTCGGTCGACGTCAGTAAGTCCCCATTTGTGAGGACACGCGGTGGCGGTGGCCGGCAGGCGGTCGACCCCCACGGCTTCGCGATTCCCGACCTGAAGTGGGGCCGCCCTCAGCCATCAGTCGCTTCCACAGCGGCCGGCGTTGCCGCCCGGCCCCTGGCGAAACCCAATCGAAGGCTGATAACCGCCATCCACAGCACGACCAGCAGGAACGGCCAGATGAAGAATTCCTCGTCCGCAGGAAGCCCGGTTGCGGCGAGCACGACAATGCTCGTGGCGCCGACTGCGATGCCGGCCCAACTCAGCACCCGTCCGAGCGTTCGGGTCACCAGTGCCGCGGCAGATGCGAAGAGCACGAACACTCCCAATGGCAGAAGTTGCACGAGGTGTCCGGCTCCATCGACATCCTGCAGGGCCCGGGCCAGCTCCGGTGACATGTCGTCCCGAAGGACGAACACGGCAATCACAATTGACAAGGAGAGGAAATTCGCGATGAGCGCGGCCGTCCCTCCGATGAGCGCCGTGGTCGCGAGCCACCCGGCGTCGCGCACGCGCGAGCACAGGTAGCCGACGAACATCATGAGGGCCATCTGGGCGAGGATCAACATGGCGAACGCCAGGTTCGTCCACGGGTTCTCGGCGTATCTCTGCTGCTCGTCCAGAATCCGCTGTCCGGGTGATTCCGCACCGTTGGAGCTCTGGCCGATCAGCGCGCCACCGAAGTTGGCGAGCAGAACGTACGCCGCGCCGCTGAACGCTCCGACCCTGTCCATGGCGTTCATACGTCGCCGCTCCCCTGCTAGCCGTGGCGCGGCTCCGCTCGAGGCCCCAACTCCATCCACAACAGCCACGGTGTGATCCTGGCGTCTGGTCGTCACTCTGCGCATGATGGCTCCTTCCAATGCGCAGCACGCTACGGGCATCCGTGATCCCGTCGGCATCGTGCAGGCCCGACAGTCGTTGGGGGAAATCCGCAATCCATCTGGAGCAGATTCTCCATGCAGCCGCACCCGGTCGGGTCCATCATGGAGGTGCTATGGCCATGAGTGAGTTGTCTGGCAACACGCAGGGTCTCCCGGCGCGCGGGGGTGCGAGCGCTGCCGCTGTCGTGCGCCGCGACGTGGCGTGGGCGATCCTCGGGGTGAGCACCGTGTGCGGGGTGATCGTCATGGTCGCCGGCCTTCCGAGATATCCGCTCTACCTGCTGCCGTGGCTGCTCGTGTACGCGGCGTCGGTGGCCGTGACCGCGGTCATCCTGATACGCGTGCCGTGGCATCCGCTCGCTCTCTGGCTGGCGATCGGATCGCTCATCACCGCGCGCGACGTCTTCCTCCCCGTGCTCGAGATACAACTCGCCTCCAACGCACCCGCGACCTCGATCGCACTGTCGAACCTCGGACTGCAATGGGCCTCCCTGCTGCCGGCCATCGGCATCGCCCACGTGCTCGGACTCTTCCCGGATGGTGACGTGCATCGAGGTTTCGAACGCGCGACACTGCGACTGACCTGGCTGATCCTGGTGATTCCGGTTGTGCTGCTGACCTGCAGCCCGACGGTGGTCACCCCATTGACTATCGACGGCGCCGCGCCGATCGCGAACCCGTTCAAGATCCCTTTCGTGAACCTCGACGTGCAGGCGGTGACCGTGTTGCTCGACGTCTCGGCGCTGGCGGTCGTGCTCGCCGGCGCCGTGCTGCTCGTGCTGCGGTACCGATCAGCGGACGAACGAACGCGCCGTTCGATGCGGTGGCTGCTCGCGCCGGTCGCGCTTCTGCCGATTCCAGTCGTCGCACAGATCCTGCTCATCGGCGACGCCGACGTCATCATCTCGCTGTCCTGGGCGGCGGTCATCGTCGGCTTCACGGTCGCGCCCGCCCTCGGTATCCTGCAGCCGTCAGGGTTGAACGTCGACCGGGTCGTCCGCCGCTCGATCGTGTACGGCTTGCTGTGGACATCGATCGCCCTCGTCTATGTGATCGTCGCGGCGACCGCGGGCGCTGCTGCGGGAACGCTCCTGCCGGTTGGCTGGGCCGTCGCTATCGGACTGATCGTGGCCGTCGCCTTCCAGCCGGTGCGCACCCGGCTCGAAGGGCTCGCCGACCGGTGGGTGTTCGGAGCGAAGACCGACGCCACCCAGCTGGTGGTGGGTCTGGGCGAATCGCTGGCCGGCACCTACAACCTCGACACTCTGCTGCCACGCATGCGCGCGACGCTGGAGGACGGCATGGGCCTTCGGTGGGTTCGCATCCGGCTCCTGCCCGGAGGAGATGAGGGCGAGACACGGGACCCCGACCAGCAGCCGGTGCTGACGGTGCCGATCGATGTCGACGGGGAACGGATCGGGCTCATCGAGTGCGGCCCCAAGCTGTCGGGACACCTCACCGCGGCGGATGCCGCCATCCTCCAGACGTTCGCCCGTCAGGCCGGCATGGCCGTGCGAAACGTGCGCCTGAAGGAGGAGCTCGAGCATCAAGCCGCCCTGCTGCGAACCTCACGCGCGCGAATCGTGCACGCCCAGGAGCAGGAACGACGGCGCATCGAGCGGAACATCCATGACGGCATGCAGCAGGACCTCACCTCCCTCATCGGGCTGTCCGGACACGCGCGCCAGGAGTTCGAGCACGACCCCGACGGGGTCGGGGATGACCTCGAGGCGATGCAGGAGGGTCTGCGCCGCGTGCTCGCAGACCTGCGCGAACTCGCACAGGGCATCCATCCGTCCGTGCTCAGCGACCGGGGACTGCTGGTGGCGATCGAGACGCTCGCGGGTCGGCATCCCGTTCCCGTGGCCATCCGAGCGGATGCCTCGCTGCGCGCGCTGCGCCTTCCCGACGAACTGGAGGGCGCCGCGTACTTCACGATCGCCGAGGCGCTCGCGAACACCCTCAAGCACAGCCGGGCCGACCGACTCGACGTCGAACTGCGCGAGAACGATGACCGTCTCATCGTGCGAGTGAGCGACAACGGCGAGGGATTCGACGCCGCAGCGGCACGGGGCACAGGCTTGACGAACCTCCGCGACCGCGTCGCGGCCGTCGGCGGAGCGATCCAGATCGAGACCTCGCCCAGCGCGGGGACGACCGTCATCGCCGAGTTCCCGCTTTCCGGCGAAAGGCACCTTCGATGACCGGGCGGTTGCGCGTGGTCGTCGCCGACGATCACTACCTGGTGCGGGAGGGCGTGCGCCGCGCGCTCCTGAGCGACGGTTCGATCGACGTCATCGCCGTGGTCGGCGACGCTGCGGAACTCGAGCTCGTGGTCGACCGGGAACGACCGGATGTGGTGGTCACCGACATTCGGATGCCGCCCGGTCACAGCACGGAGGGTATCGAGGCCGCTCATCGCATCCGTGAGCGGCACGACGGCGTCGGCATCGTCGTCCTGTCGCAGTACAACGATGCCACCTACGCAATGGACCTGCTCCGAGACGGCACAGCCGGGATGGCGTACCTGCTCAAGGAGCGCATCGGCAATCCGCGTGCGCTCCTCGAAGCCGTCAAGGAGGTCGCATCGGGAGGATCGCGAATCGATCCCGACGTCGTGGCATCCCTCGTCCATTCCGGGCGATCGTCGTCGCGACTGGCCGACCTCACCGAGCGGGAGCGGGATGTGCTGTCGCTCATGGCGCAAGGTTGCACCAACGCGGCGGCGGCCGAGAACCTGTACCTGTCCGAGTCGTCGATCGAGAAATACGTCTCGTCGGTGTTCGTCAAGCTCGGCCTGTCCGACGAGCGACACGTCCACAGGCGAGTCGCGGCGGTGCTGGCCTATCTGCAGGACCAGCAGAGCGCGCAGCCACTGGACGGGTGAGGACGCGAGACGGAGTGTTGCGTCCAGCTGAGAACGCGGTTCAGGCCGGGACCGACTCACTTGCCGGCACAGACAACACCCACGCATTGACCGAGCGTGTTGCCGAAGGCGATGTTTCCGCCGAGGTCGACGGCTCCGGGAGCATGGATTCCGAATCCGCCATTCTTCGTCGCGGTGTTGTCGCCGACGGGGAGGCCGGGCAGGTCAGTCTGGATTCCCGTTGCCGCGTTCTTCGTCAGGACGTTGCCGACGGCGCGCGAGCCGTCAGCGGTGAACGGCGGCATGTCCGCAAACGGTACTATGCGGGTGAATTCCACCCCGATCTCGTTGTGTGTGAAGGTGTTGTTCTCGACGATCATCGGCACGTTCCCTCGGAGCGCGACTCCGCTCCGGGTGAACGTGTTGCCCACAATGTGTGATGGGCCATCGAACCCGAGGTTCGAGCTGACGTCGCCCAACACGCCGTTCGGCATGTCCGTGAACGTGTTGTTGGTGAGTGTCGCACCACTCCAGAAACCGCCGATGGGTTCCGCGTAATTCTTGACGACGCTATTACTGATGGAGATGCTTCCTTCGCTGACCGAGCCGAGGGCGCTTGTCCCCTTCCCGTTCAGCCGAGAGGTGTCGATGAGAACTCGGCTCTGGTAGGCGCTGGCCCCATTGCCAGAATGACCTCCTGTGTCGGAAACTCCGAACGACAGAACGAGAATCAGGCCCAATCACAATCAACCAGCCGTGAACCGGCACCAAGCGCGCCGAACCGAGTAGCGACCCGAATCCGCGGTCAAAACGTGGTCAAACAGTTGAGATATTCAGATGCAAGCATGAAGAATCCCGGCAGATCTTGCGATCTACCGGGAATTTCTGTGTCGGGCTGACAGGATTTGAACCTGCGACGACTTGGAGGATTCAGCCCTTTCGGGTCCACACCGGTTGTCTCGGGAACTCGCGGATTCCCTTGTGTAAACAGGGAACCAGGCGGTTCGCTGCCTCCGATTCTACGCGGACGGTTGCGGTCGCTCACGGGTGATTGTGATGGGAAAGCGATGGGAGCGGGGGTGCCGAATCGAATCCGGGCATCGGTCGCAACTTGTTTGCAGAACTTGCTAGAGCTCGAGTGGTTGGGTATGGACGAGCGCGGCGAGTTCGCGGAGATCACGATGGACGTCGTATTCGCGAGGCAGGTCGATGTAGCGGTGCTTGCCGAGCTCCCAGGCTTAGAGTTCAGGCATCTCCGAGACCTGTGCGGCCGCGAACTAGAGGTCGGCCAGCAGTCGTGTGGCCGTCAACAGTGCTTCGGCGACTTCTCCCTGCGCCCCCTGCTTGCGGTCGTAGACCGCCGCCTTGGTGATCGTACGTGAAGCCTCGCGAGGAGGACGACGAGGGCTGAGTCGCGCGACCCCGATCCTCGCTCGGAGGCGAACCGGGCGCCGGTGATCCGGGGAACACTGCGATAATCGACCCGCCCGAGTGCACCCGCGCCCGTGGCGGGCGAGACACTGGAGTCGTGATGATCAGAGAGCCGCGAAGCGCGTTCGTCGGTCGCCATCGCGAGTTGGAGACGCTCCAGTCGCTCCTCGACGCATCTTCGCTCGTGACGCTCACGGGCGTCGGCGGTGCAGGCAAGACCCGGCTCGCGATGCGCGCGGCGAACCGGTACGCGGAACACGAGGGCATCGACTGCTGGTTCGTCCCGCTCGAGTCCGTGCAGGACCCGCAACGCGTGCCGCTCGCGGTGGTGCGCGCCCTTCCGCTCGCGGACCAATCGGGCCGCGATCCGCTCGAGGTCGTCGTCGCCGCGCTTCGCGACACGCCCGCGATCCTGGTCCTGGACAATTGCGAGCAGATCATCGATGCTGCCGCCTCGTTCACCGACGAACTTCTGCTCGCGCTCCCGCAACTCACCGTGCTCGCGACGAGCCGTCGTCCGCTCGAGCTCGACGGCGAACTCGTCTACGCGGTGCCGCCGCTGTCGATGGAGGCCGCTTCGGAGGGGCCATCCGAGGCGGTGTCGCTCCTCGTGGCCCGAGCACGTGCAGCCGACGCCGCCTTCGAGCTCGGTCCGACGGAGGAGGAGTCCGCCGCCGAGCTGTGTCGATCCCTCGATGGACTGCCGCTCGCGATCGAACTTGCCGCGACGCGACTGCGGACCCTCTCGATCGCGGAGCTCGCGAGCGGTCTCTCCTCCCGGTTCACCCTCCTTCGCAGCGGCTCCCGCAGCGCCGTCGGGCGTCAACGCACCCTGCGGGCGGTGGTCGACTGGAGCTACGAGCTGTGCTCGCCCGAGCAGCGGGAACTCTGGTGCGCGCTCGCGGTGTTCTCCGGCCCGTTCGACCTCGAGGCCGCTGCGGCGGTCGGCGGCTACACGATCGAGGACATCGTCGATCCACTCGACGAGCTCGTCGCGCAGTCCGTCGTCGAGGCGGATCATGAGACCGGTCGATTCCGGATGCTCGAGACGATCCGCGGCTACGGACGGGAGCGCGCCGAGGAGGAGGGGCGGTCGCCTGTGCTGACCCGACGCCACCTCGACCACTTCGCGGCCGTCGCGGCGAGTTCGCGCGTGGATTGGTACGGTCCGGGGCAGACCGCGGTCCTCGCGCGACTGCGCGCCGACCGGGCCGAACTGCAGTCCGCTCTCACCGTGGCCACCGCGATCGACACCGACACGGCCCTCGCCCTGTTCTCCGATCTGTGCTACCACTGGGCGGTCGGCGGGTTCATCCCCGAGGGACGCGGCTGGGCGACCCGCGTGCTCGCCCTGCCCGGAGGGTCCGCCACCCACCGGGTTCCGGCTCTCATCAACGCCGCCTGGCTGTGCCTGCTGCAGGGCGACCTCGACGAAGCGGCGGCGCGACTCGACGAGGCGGACAGCCAGAGGCCGGGCGCCTCGTTCTCAGCGGACCGGGCGGCCACGATCCGCGTCGAGATCCACCGCTGGCGCGGCACGCATGCGATGTTCTCCGGCCGGCCGCGGGATGCCGTTGGCGAGTTCGAAGCGTCGATCCGCGCCGCTCAGGAATGCGGCCATCCCGAGGAGGCCCTCCTCGCGCAGTTCCAGCTCACCACGGCGCTGAGCCATCTCCGCGAGCCCGAGGCGGCCCGAGCCGCGAGGGACGCGCTCTCCTACGCCGAGTCCGTGGACGAGACCTGGATGCGCTCGCACGCCCTGTGGTCGCTCGGCCTCGCCGCGTTCGTCGAGCGTGACCTGGATGCCGCGGAGCGATTCGCACGCGAGGCCATCGTGACCGATCGCGGTTTCGACGATCCCGTCGGCGAGTGCCTCATGCTCGAGGTGCTCAGCTGGGTCGACGCAGAGCGCGGCCTGGCGGATCGGGCCGCGATCCTCCTGGGGGCGACCAATGCCCGCTGGCGGCTCATCGGGTCGGCGATCACGGTCCACGGGCCGCAGCTCGCGGCTCATCACGATCGGTGCGTCGATGAACTCCGGCGGCGGCTCGGCCCCCAGCGGTACGACAAGCTCGTCGGTGCCGGCGGACACCTCGACCCCGACGAGGCGGTCGCCTTCGCCCTCGAGCCGAAGACAACGGTCGCTGGCGGGCTCAGCGCGCGGGAGCGCGAGGTGGCGATGCGCATCCATCGCGGGATGAGCAACCGCGAGATCGCCGAGGAACTCGTGCTCTCGGTGCGCACCGTCGACACTCACGTGCAGCGCATCCTCGGCAAACTCGGCTTCTCGTCGCGCGCTCAGATCGCGGCCTGGTACGAGGCGACGTTCGCCTCCGCTTCGCCGATTACGTAGTTTCTACGGATACCGCCGCCGTGCCCGCGGCGCGCACGCTGGGGGAACGACACCGACGTCGACCCCCAGCAGATGCGCAACGTCGGGCATCGCGAGAGCGAACCCGTGCGCATCCCGTCCGAAAAGGCATGGAATCCCGATGACTGCGCAACTCCGCCCCCGAATCATCCTCGTCCACGGCGCCTGGGTGGGCCCGTGGGAATTCGGCCCGCTCGTGCAGATCCTGCGCGAGCGCGGCTGGGAGGTCGACGCGCTCGATCTTCCCTCGACCGGAAGCACCGAGAGCATGCTCCAGGATGCCGCGGCGATCACCACCGCGATCGATCGCGCCGGCGGGCCGGTCGTACTCGTCGCGCACTCCTACGGTGGCGTGCCCGTGACGGAGGCGGGCGATCACCCCGCGGTCGAGCGCATCGTGTACGTCGCGGCGTTCGCGCTCGACGCCGGCGAGAGCGTCATCGCCTCGATGGGCGGCTCCCTCCCCGAGGTGTGGGGCATCGCCGACGGTCAGTTGACGATGGGCCGCAGCCGAGACGAGCGCGTGGACCTGATCGCCGCGGACATGCCCCCCGGAGTTCCGCGCGAGGCATCCGAGCAGCTCGCCGATCTGTTCCGGCCGCAGTCGCTCGCCTCGTTCGGCGACGAGGTCTCCCGCGTCGCGTGGCGGGTGAAGCCTGCGACGTACATCCTCACCGAGAACGACGGCGTCGTCTCGCCCGCGTTCCAGGAGTCGCTCGCCGTGCGCAGCGGCGCCGAGATCGTCCGCATCCCTCACGGTCACGCGCCGTTCCAAGAGGACCCCGCCGGCTTCGCGGACTTGCTCGAGCGCGTCGCGGCTCTCTCGTCCGTCGCGAGCTGACCGCGCCACTCGCACAACCGAGCACCAGACCCACGACCGCATCCACCACTCAGAGAAGAGCAGGACGATGACCCTCACCGAAACCCCGACCACCGTATCCACCACCGCTCTCCCGCCCGGACGACTGTTCATCGGCGGGCAGTGGCGGGATGCCTCGGACGGCGGCCGCATGGACGTGATCGCCCCCGCGACCGGGAAGAAGCTCACCGAGGTCGCGAAGGCGACGACCGCCGACGTCGATGCCGCGGTCGCGGCCGCGCGCGCCGCGTTCGACTCGGGAGTGTGGTCGGGGCTGTCCAGTCGCGAACGGGCGCGCATCCTGCAGCGCGCCTACACGCTCATGCGCGAGCGCTCCGAGGAGCTCGCCCAGGCGGAGAGCTCGAACGTCGGCAAGCCGATCACCTTCGCCCGGGTCGTCGACGTCAACAACGCCGCTGAGCTGTACGAGTACTACGCGAGCCTCGGGCACCACCTCGACGGCTCGGTGCGCGAGATCACCGGCCACACGCACGTCTACGTCAAGAAGGAGCCGATCGGCGTCGTCGCGGCGATCACACCGTTCAACTTCCCGCTCATCCTGTCGAGCACGAAGATCGCCCCCGCGCTCATCGCCGGCAACACGATCGTGCACAAGCCGGCGAGCGATACCCCGCTGAGTGCGCTGCTGATGGCGCAGATCCTGCAGGAGGCCGGCGTGCCGGACGGCGTCTTCAACGTCGTGACCGGCTCGGGCGCCGCGATCGGCGATCACCTCGTCGCGCATCCGGGCGTCGACAAGGTCGCCTTCACCGGCTCGACCGAGATCGGCGCGCACGCGGCGCAGCTCGCGGGCAGCACCCTCAAGCCGTTCACCGCCGAACTCGGCGGCAACGCCGCCAACATCCTCTTCGCGGATGCCGACCTGAACACGGCGATGCACACCGTCATCGCCGCCTTCGTCTTCAACTCCGGGCAGTTCTGCATGGCGGGACCCCGGCTCCTCGTCGAACGTCCCATCTACGAGGTCGTGCTCGGCATCCTCGCCGACGCGGTGCCGCAGGTGCCCTTCGGCGACATCACGGATCCCGAGACGGTGATCGGGCCGCTCGCGAGCGTGACCCAGCTCGAGAAGGTCGCGGCGATGGTCGACCGTGCGAAGGCGGACGGCGCCCGGGTGATCGCGGGAGGCGAGGAGTCCGAGCTCGACGGCTTCTACTTCCTTCCGACGGTGCTCGCCGACCTCGCCGCCGACGCCGAGGCCGTGGCGGAGGAGGTCTTCGGCCCGGTTCTCACCGTGCAGCCCTTCGACACCGAAGAGGAGGCGATCCAACTCGCCAACTCGACGCGGTACGGGCTCGCGAGCGGCATCCAGACCTCGGATCTGGCGAAGGCGCACCGCGTCGCCGCGCGGCTCGAGGCGGGGATCACCTGGGTGAACAGCTGGGCACTGCTCGACCCCGCCACTCCCTTCGGCGGGGTCAAGGCCTCGGGCTGGGGTCGCGAGGGAGGACCGGAGGCGATGGCCTCGTATCAGCGGTCGCACTCGATCGTGTTCAACCTCGAGCAGGGGACCGCCCAGTGACGGCGGGACGCGCCGCCGTCCTCGAGGCGCCGGGCGAACTGCTGGTCAGCGACGTCGAGTTCGCCGACCCCGGACCCGGGGAGGTGCTCGTCAAGCTCGTGGCCTCGGGCCTGTGCCACACCGACCTCGGCGTGATCGCCGGTGGGATCCCCTTCCCCTCGCCCGGGATCATCGGCCACGAGGGCGCCGGCATCGTCGACCGTGTCGGCGAGGGCGTGACGGGCCTCGCCGTCGGCGACAAGGTGCTGCTGAGCTTCACCTCGTGCGGATCGTGCGAGGCGTGCGACTCGGCCCACCCGGCCTACTGCGAGACGTGGCTGCCGCGGAACCTCCTGGGGATGCTCCGTCCGGAGGGCTCGGCGGATGTCACGCGGGACGGCACCGCCGTCGCGAGCCACTTCTTCGGCCAGTCGTCGTTCGGCCAGTACGCGATCGCCGACGAGCGCTCGGCCGTGAAGGTCGACGCGGGGGCGGATCTCACGGTGCTCGCCCCGCTCGGTTGCGGGGTGCTCACCGGTTTCGGGTCGATGTGGAACGTGCTCGATCCCGGGGAGGGCGACATCGTCGCGGTCTACGGGGCCGGCGCCGTCGGGCTGTCAGCGGTCATCGCGGCGGCGCAGCGGAATCCGTCCCAGCTGATCGCGATCGATCTCGTCGATGAGCGGTTGCGGCTCGCGGAGGAGTTCGGCGCAACGGCGACGATCAACGCCGGCACCGAGGACGTCGCCGAGCGGCTCGCCGCGCTGACCGGCGGTCGCGGCGTCAGCCTGAGCTTCGATACCACGGGCAACCCGAGGGTCGCGCGCGGAGCCCTCGATGCCGCCTCGGTGCGCGGCACGGTGCTCGTGTGCGGCGCCCCGCCTCCCGGGACCGAGATCCCCGTCGACATCCAGGGAATCCTCTCCGGGAAGGTGCTGCGCGGGGTCACGATGGGCGACACGGACCCGGCGACGCTCATCCCGCGCCTGATCGCGCTGCACGCCGAGGGGAAGCTGCCGCTCGAGAGGCTCGAGAAGCGCTACCCGCTCGACGAGATCGGTCGCGCGGCGGACGACATGCACCACGGCGTCACCGTCAAGCCCGTGATCGTGTTCTGAACTTGGCGATCGTCACGTCACCAGGCGGCTGAGCACTCGATCCGCACGCGGCTTGCCGCCGGTCTGGCAGGTCGGACAGCATTCGAGCGCCGAGTCGGAGAAGGTGACCTGCCGGAGGTGGCGCCACATAACGGGCACGGTTCGCCCCGGCGACCGTGGACGCGCAGCATGCTCGTACTCTTCGCGCTTGTGTTCGAAGGCGGCGGGGCGGCATCCGCCGACCTCGGCGCGTGGTTGAGATCAATTATTCAACTCTTTCATGACGGGCGTCACGAAAAGCTTGACATTCGAACGGGTCCTGATCGACGATGGCACTGTCAACACAGCGCGGTGCCGACCGGACCTCTCGCAGGAGTGCCCGACCAGCTCTCATTCTTCGCACCGCCTCGACGACACCTTGCCCACAGTGTCCAGAAAGGCTTGTCAATGAAGAAGAGTCTTGCCGCCATCACCATGGCGGCCGCCGCGATCCTCGCACTCTCCGCCTGCACCGATTCCGGCAGCCCGACCGCTGCTCCCACCGACGCCGAAGGCGCGGGCGAACTCACGAACGTCCGCGTCGCCGCGCTTCCCATTGCCGAGACCGGCGCTCTCTGGGGCGCGATCGACGCGGGGATCTTCGAGGAGCACGGCATCGAGGTCGAGATCGTCCCGGCGCAGGGCGGCGCACAGGCCATCCCCGCGCTGCTCAGCGGCGACATCCAGTTCGCCATCGGCCAGCCGTTCGGCCCCTTCCGTGCCGACGGGCAGGACCTGGGCGTCGTCATCATCGGCAACTACGCCGACAGCCTCGAGGAAGGCAAGGACGTCAACGCCGTGGTGTCGCTGGCCGACTCCGGGATCACCGGGCCGGCCGATCTCGCGGGGAAGCGCGTCTCGGTGAACAGCCTCGGCGCCGCCGGCGACGTGACCATCATGAAGGCCGTCGAGGACGCCGGCGGCGACCCCGCGACGATCGAGTTCGTCGAGGTCGGCTTCCCCGACGCCCAGGCCCAGCTCGAAGCCGGCAACATCGACGCCGCCTGGGTTCCCGACCCGTTCATGTCGAGGATCGTGGACGGCGGCGGCAACCTCGTCGTGCACCCGTACCAGGCCACGATCCCCGGGCTGAGCCTGCTCACCAACATCACCACGCAGGAGCTGATCGACTCCGACCCCGAGCTGGTCTCGGACTTCGCCGCGGCCATGACCGAGGCGCTCGACTGGGCGACGGCCAACGAGGACGCGGTGCGCGCGGCGATCTCGACCAACATGGAGATCCCCGAGGAGGCCGCGGCCGGCATCACGCTGCCGACGTTCACCTCCGAGATCACGGTGTCCGACCTGGAGGAACTCGCCGCCCTCGCCGTCGAGTTCGGCGTCCTCGACGCCGAGCCCGACTTCGACCGCCTCGTCCAGCAGCAGTAACGGCCGACGGCGCAGCACCCGCACCAGCACACGACCGCGAGAGGGCGGGATGCCTCGGACCGAGGCATCCCACCCCACCTCGTCACACCGGAAGAGACCAATGGAACCTGTCGTCACCTCGGTCGACCCCGCCGACCCGGTCGAACTCGCGCCACCAGCGTCCGGCCCGCCCGTGCCCGGCGACCCGGTCCGCGGAGGATTCCGCAGGGCGCGCGCACGGCGCACGCTGCGACGGAGCCTGCTCGGCCTCGCCGGAATCCTCGGCTTCCTCATCACGTGGCAGCTGATCCCGACACTGGGGATCCTGGACCCGCGGTTCTTCCCGACCGCGACCGACACCCTCGCGCGGCTCTTCGAGGACTTCCGCGACCTCGAGTTCTGGCGCAACGTCGGCCGGACCATGACGGCGTGGGCGATCGGCCTGGTCATCGCGACGGTGCTCGCCACCGTCCTCGGGACGATCATCGGGCTGGTGCCGTTCCTGCGTCGTGCCACCCACACGACGGTCGAGTTCCTCCGACCGATCCCGTCGGTCGCGCTGATCCCGCTCGCGATCCTGATGTTCGGCATCCAGCTGCAGGCAGCGCTCCTGATCATCGTGTTCGCGAGCTTCTGGCAGGTCTTCGTGCAGGTGCTCTACGGCGTGGCCGACGTGGACGCCGTCGCCCGCGACACGGCACGCAGCTTCGGCCTCTCCCGCGGCTCGCGCATCGTGCACCTCGTCTTCCCGACGGCGCTGCCGTACCTCATGACGGGCATCCGCCTGGCGGCGGCGGTCGCCCTGATCCTCGCCGTGACGGCCGAGATGTTCATCGGCAACCCGGGCCTCGGCCGCGCGATCATCTTCGCCCAGTCCGCCGGCGACTACGTGCAGGTCTATGCCCTGGTGATCACGACCGGGCTGCTCGGACTGCTCATCAACCTCGTCTTCCGCTTCATCGAGCGCCGTTCACTGTCGTGGCACCAGTCCGTACGAGGGGAGGAGGTCCTGTGACACTCCACACCAGCACGATCACCGTGCCGCGTCCCAGGTCGCGCGTCTGGGCGAGTCTCGGCGAGAACGTCGCCTACGCGATCGGACTGCCGATCCTGCTGCTCGTGATCTGGGGCATCTGGGCGTCCGCGTCGCCCGCACCGTTCTTCCCCAGCCCGCTCATCATCTTCGAGGCCTTCGTCGACACCTGGGTCGGGCCGGCGTTCGTGACCGACGTCCTGCCCAGCCTCGGTCGACTGGCCCTCGGAATCGTTCTCTCGGTGCTCGTCGGGATCGTCGCCGGCACCCTGATCGGACTCGTGCGGTGGCTTCGCGACCTTCTCGAGCCGATGCTCGAGTTCTTCCGCGCCATCCCGCCGCCGGTCCTGATCCCGATCGTCGCGGTCCTGCTCGGACCGACCGACACGATGAAGGTCACCGTGATCGTCGCGGGCTCGGTGTGGCCGGTGCTCCTCAACACGATCGACGGCGTGCGGGCCACCGACAGCGTCATGACCGAGACGGCGCGATCCTTCGCGCTGACCCCGGCGGAGCGCATCCGCTATCTCGTGCTCCCGGCCGCGAGCCCCCGGATCATGGCGGGGACCCGGCAGTCCATGTCGATCGCGCTTATCCTGATGGTCATCTCCGAGATGTTCTACTCGTCGTCGGGACTCGGCTATCGCATCGTCTACTTCCAGCGGAACTACCTCATCGCCGAGATGTGGGGCGGCATCCTGCTCCTCGGTCTCATCGGCGTGCTGCTCGCCGGGATCTTCGGATTCGTCGAGCGGCGAGTGCTGCGCTGGTACCACGGAATCAAGGAGGTGGAGCGTGCCTGACACGCTGCTGAAGGTCGAGCATCTCAAGAAGGTCTACGAGTCCTCGACAGGGAATGTCGAGGCGATCGGCGACATCAGCTTCGAGATGACCTCGGGCGAGCTCGTGTGCATCGTCGGTCCGTCCGGGTGCGGCAAGACCACGCTCCTGAAGTGCATCGCCGGCCTGCTGAAGCCGACGGCGGGGCGCGTGGAGATCGACGGCAAGGCCGTCACGGGTCCGCCGCCGAGCATGGCACTCGTGTTCCAGGAGTACGGCCGGAGCCTGTACCCGTGGCTCACCGTGCGGGGGAACGTGGAACTCCCGCTCAAGCACAAGAAGCTCCCGCGTGCGAATCGGGACCGGCTCATCGACGACGCCCTCGTCGCCGTGGGCCTCGATCACGCCGCGAAGAGCTACCCGTGGCAACTGTCGGGCGGCATGCAGCAGCGCGTGGCGATCGCGCGCGCGGTGGCGTACCAGCCGGAAGTACTCATCATGGACGAGCCGTTCGCTGCGGTCGACGCCCAGACTCGTGCCGACCTCGAGGACCTCGTGCGAACCCTGCACCGCGAGCGCGGCATGTCGATCCTGTTCGTGACCCACGACATCGATGAATCCGTCTACCTCGGCGAACGCGTCGTCGTGCTGTCGAATTCGCCCACGTGGGTGCAGGAGGATCTCGCCATCGACCTCGCCCCGGAGCGCGATCAGATCTCGACGCGCGCGCTGCCGCGGTTCACCGAGCTCCGCACGCACGTGTACGAGCAGATCCAGCGTGCCAAGCGCGGGCAGGCCGTGCGGCCGGCTGCGTGACTGACAGCGACCGCACCGTCGAGAGAGGAAGAGATGCGAAGCCGTCAGCCGAAGCAGCTGCTCCTGGCCTTCTTGGGCGAGCACGTCGTGGACCAGGATGAGCTGCCCCTCCGGGCGAGCGTGCTGATCGAGGTGCTCGAGGGCGCGGGGGTGGCGGCACCGGCGACGAGGGCGACACTCGATCGGATGGTGCGGCGCGGCCTCATCTCCCGCGAGCGCCGTGGACGCGAGATCCGCTTCACCCTGACGAGCGAGGGCAGCGCGGTGCTGCGCGAGGCAACCGAGCGCGTTCGCGGGCCGCATCCGTTCGAGCCGCACGGCACCGGGTGGACCCTCGTGACGTTCTCGGTGCCGGAGAACCAGCGCACGCTGCGCCACCGGCTGCGGTCGGCGCTCACGTGGGAGGGGTTCGCTCCCCTCCGTGACGGACTCTGGCTCGCGCCCGGCGAGGTGGACCTGAAGTCTGCGCTCGAGCCGCTTCAGGCCGATCTTCCGCCGGGAGCCGTCACCGCGTTCCACGCGCGAGAGCTGCCAGGGTACGCGATGGCCGACAACGTGCGCGCGGCGTGGGACATCGACCGGATCCGGGATGAACACCTCGCATTCATCGAGACGTGGAGCGATCCTGCCACTGTGGCGGAGGCGGGCACGGTGCTGGCCGCGCAGACGATGCTCGTCGCGGACTGGCTGGCGCTCCTCCGGGCGGACCCGCGCCTTCCACGCGCCTTCATGAACGACGATTGGCCGGCCGATCGCTCGTTCGAGGTCTACTGGGCCGTTCGGCGAGCCCTCGAGGAGCCCGCCGCCGCGCAGTTCGCGGCGCTCGCCGGCATCAGCCCGCGAAGCGCGCCCGCAGATCGGCCTTCCGAACCTTCCCTGATGCCGTCCGCGGCAGCTCGTCGACGATGACGACGTTCTTGGGCAGCTTGTAGCGGGCGATCTTCCCGTCGAGGTGCGCCTGAACGGTCTCAGGCGGTGACGGATGCCCCGGGCCGCACGGTGAGCACGGCCCACGGCACTTCGCCCCATTGCGCGTCGGGAACTCCGATCACGGCCACCCCGGTGACGCCGTCGATGTCGTTGATGAGATTCTCGATCTCGGCCGGGTAGATGTTCTCGCCGCCCGAGATGATCATGTCCTTCAGCCGGTCGGAGATGTACAGGTAGCCGTCGGCATCGAGGTAGCCCATGTCGCCCGAGCGGAACCAGCCGTCGGGCGAGAAGGCGGCCGCGTTCGCCTCGGGGAGGTTCAGGTAGCCCGGGAAGACGTTCGGGCCGGCGATCTCGATCTCACCCACCGTGCCGCGCGGCACCATTGCTCCGTGCTCGTCGGCGATGCGGATGTCGGTGAAGAAGTGCGGCAGGCCCACACTGCCCTGCTTGGTGCGCGTCATCGACGGGGGCAGTGACGTCGCGCCCGGCGAGGTCTCGGTCATGCCGTAGCCCTGCGAGAACGACAGCCCCCGCTCCTCGTAGGCGTTGAGGATGCGTGTGGGCACCGCGGACCCGCCGCAGGTGAGCTTCTGCAGCGTGCTCAGGTCGGTGCTCGCCCAGTTCGGGTGGTCGGCCAGCAACTGGTACGTGGTCGGAACCCCGCTCAACATGGTCACGCCGTGCCGCTCGATGAGCTCGAGGGCTCGCGCAGGATCGAAGCTCTTCTCGAGCACGATCGTGGCGCCCTTGAGGATGACGGGCAGGGCGCCCATGCCGAGCGATGCGGCGTGGAAGAGCGGCGAGATCATGAGGGCGACATCGGTCGAGACGACGTCGTAGTCGACGAGGCTGTTGATCGCCACCCACGTGAGGTTCTCGTGCGTCAGCACGGCGCCCTTCGCCTTGCCGGTGGTGCCCGACGTGTAGAGGATCGCGGCGGGGTCGTCGAGGAAGACCTCGGCATCGGTGTGCCCTGCGCGGGTCAGCCGGAGCAGCTGGGAGAGCCCGGGCTCGTCGGCGTCGCCTTCGCCGGTCGGGATCACGTGCGAGACGTTCGCGCCGGCAGCGGCGGAAACGCGCGCCGAGCACTCCGGATCGTGGATGAGCACCCGCGCACCGGAGTCGGTCAGCACATGGAGGATCTCGGGGGCGGCCAGGCGCGTGTTGATCGGCACGAAGACGGCGCCGAGCTGCGCCGCTCCGAAGAGCACCTCGAGGAACTCCGGGCTGTTCTCGCCCAGATACGCGACGCGGTCGCCCTTGCGGATGCCTCGCTGCCACAGCAGCGCCGACACTCCGTCGGCCCCATCCGCCAGCTGGCGATAGGTCACGTCGGAGCCGTCGAAGACGAGGGCGGTCGTGTCGGGCGATTTGAGGCGCCGCTTGGCCATCCAGGCGCCGAGTCCGTGATTGTGCATCGTCGTCTCTTCGTTGAGCGTTCGGTTCGTGCGGTGTCGTGCGGGGTCGTACGGGTGCGGGTGCCGGCGCAGCTCAGGCGTAGAAGCGGTACAGGCCGCGCGCCACGACGGCGGGCTTGGTGCCGCCCTCGATCTCGATCGTCTGGTCGACGGCGAGCTGGAAGCCACCGGCGACCTCGGTCACCTCGGCGATGACGGCGGTCATGCGCACGCGCGAGCCGACCTTGACCGGCGAGATGAAGCGAACCTTGTCGAGGCCGTAGTTGACCTTCGTGCCGACGCCGTCGACGTCGAGCAGGTCGGTCCAGAACTTCACGGCGAGCGACAGGGTGAGGAACCCGTGCGCGATCGGCCCGCCGAACGGGCCGTCCTTCGCGCGCTCGGGGTCGACGTGGATCCACTGGTGATCGCCGGTCGCGTCGGCGAACGTGTTGACGCTCTCCTGCGTGATCTCGAGCCAGTCGGTGAAGCCGAGGTCGGTGCCGGCGAGGCCCGGGATGTCGGCGTAGGCGGCGGTGGTGGTCATGTTGCTCCTTGTGTGGATGGACGTTACCGGGTGGTCAGGCGAATGCGGAGACGCCGGTGAGGGATCGTCCGACGATGAGGGCGTTGATCTCGTGGGTGCCCTCGTAGGAGTAGACGGCTTCGGCGTCGGCGAAGAACCGCGCGACATCGTGCTCGAGCAGGATTCCGTTGCCGCCGACGACCTCGCGGGCGAGGGCCACGGTCTCGCGGGCGCGAAGCGAGGTCCACATCTTCGCCAATGCCGAGTCCTCGTCGGCGAGCTCGCCGGCGTCCTCGCGCCTCGACAACTGCACGACCATCGCGAGCGACGCGGTGACGTTGCCGAGCATGCGGGCGAGCTTCTCCTGCACCAGCTGGAATCCGCCGATCGGCCGGCCGAACTGTTCCCGCTGCCGCACGTAGGCGCATGCCGCCTCGAAGGCGCCGGCCTGGATGCCGGTCGCGATCCATGCCACGTCGGATCGCATGGCGCGAAGCAGCCGGGCGACGTCGCGCCACGAATCGATGCGCTGGAGGCGGGATGCCTCGGCCACGCGCACCCCGTCGAGGGTGATGACCGAATTCTGCATCGGCCGAAGGGAGACCTTGCCGCGAATCGTCTCGAGCGTGACCCCGGCAGCTGCGCGGTCGACGAGGAACGCCCGCACGCTGCCCGTCATCAGTGCCGCGTGCGAACACGGCCAGCACGTCGGCGGTCACGGCCCCGCCGATCCAGCGCTTGCGCCCGTCGAGCACCCACTCGTCGCCCTCCCGGGATGCAGTGGTCTCCAGCCCGCCGGCGATGTCGCTGCCGTGCTCGGGCTCGGTGAGCGCGAAGGCGCCCTTCAGTTCGAAGGACCGGATCAGGGGGTCGAGCGCAGCGGCCTGTTCGGGCGAGCCGCCCTGCGTGATCGTCGTGCGGAAGAGCCCGGACTGGGCGTTGTAGAGCGTCGCGACCGAGGCATCCGTCTTGGCCAGGACGAAGTTGCGGAAGCCCGCGAAGAGGCTCGACCCGGCCTCCTCGACGGGCACATCGTCGGGCTCCATGAGGTTCAGCGGCACGAGCGCCTCGAGCACCGCGTCGGGCATCGTCGCCGTCTCCCACGCGTCGGAGAGGAGGGGGCGGATGTCGCGATCCAGCACCGTCTGCAGTTGTGCGAGCGCGTGTCGGGCGGCGGGGCTGAGGTGCTCTGCGAAGCCGTAGGGGTCGGAGGGATTCACGATGAGTCCGAGCTCGCAAGCCCCAGCAGGCGCGCGGCATTGTGCTTCATGATCCCGGGCATGACCTCGGGCTTGAGGGCCGTCTGCTCGGCATCGCGGATCCAGCGATCGGGCAGGAGGAGCGGGAAGTCCGATCCGAAGAGCACCCGGCTCTTCAGGACCGAGTTGGCGTAGCGCACGAGCTCGGCGGGGAAGTACTTGGGGCTCCAGCCCGAGAGGTCGATCCACGTGTTGTGCTTGTGCGTCGCGACCGCCAGGGCTTCGTCCTGCCAGGGCACCGAGGGGTGGGCCATGATGATCTGCAGCTCGGGGAAGTCGGCGGCGACCGGGTCGAGGAGGATCGGATTCGAGAGGCCGAGCCGGAGGCCGTATCCGCCTGGCATGCCCGCACCGATGCCGGTCTGACCGGTGTGGAAGAGCGCCGGCACACCGAGCCGCTCGATCGCGGCGTAGAGCGGGTAGTACGTCTCGTCGCTCGGGTCGAAGCCCTGCACGGTGGGGTGGAACTTGAAGCCGCGAACCCCGCTGTCTTCGACGAGACGCCGGGCATCGTCGACGGCGGCAGCACCGCGGAGCGGATCGACGGACCCGAACGGGATCAGCACGTCGTTGTTGCGCGCGGCGCCCTCGGCGATCTCCGCCGAGGAGATCGGCGGATGCCCCAGGCGCGTGCCGGCGTCGACGGTGAAGACCACGGCGGCCATGCCGCGCTGACGGTAGTACGCGGCGACACTGTCGAGGTCGGGCCGGGGACCGTCGGTGCTGAAGTACTTGCTCGCGGCCTCGACGAGTTCGGGCGGAAGGGACGAGTGCCCGTGGTCGTCGACCTCGATGTGCACGTGCAGATCGATGGCCTCGAGCGCATCGACGTCGAGTGCGGGCTCGTAGCGGGTCATGGGGCGGATGCCTCGGCTCAGGCGCTCGCGGCGGGTCGCTGAAGCTCGTCGGGAAGCGGGGGGAAGCTCTCGCCGACGGACTGGAGTTCGCCGCCGAACTCGGCGTCGAAGTCCGTGGTGAGAGCGTCGAATGTCCACCCGCCCTCGCGATACGCCGTGACGACGGGCTCGGGGTGCGACCAGAGCTGCAGGCGGTCGCCACCGATGCCGAGCGCCTGTCCGGTCACGCCGGCCGCGGCATCCGACGCCAGGTAGGCGACGAGCCCCGCGACGTCGTCGGACGTGCCGAAACCGAGGTCGTGCCGGAAGAACGCCGGCATCGGCTCGCCCTTCGCGTCGGCCTCGACCGCCGCGGCGAAGTACGGGACGGTGGCCGTCATGGCTGTGGCCGCGACGGGGATGACCGCGTTCGCCGTGATGCCCGCGCGCTTCAGCTCGAGCGCCCACGTGCGCACCATGCCCACGATGCCGGCCTTGGCGGCGGCGTAGTTCGTCTGGCCGAAGTTGCCGCGCTGGCCGGTCGGCGACCCGATGCAGATGATGCGACCTCCCTCGCCCTGTTCGCGAAGGCGGGTCGCCGCCTCGCGCACGCACGTGAACGTGCCGCGCAGGTGCACGCCGATCACGGTGTCGAAGTCGTCGTCGCTCATCTTCCACAGCACGGTGTCGCGCAGAACGCCGGCGTTCGTGACGAGGATGTCGAGGCGTCCGAAGTTCTCGACGGCGGCGTCGACGAGGGCCTTGGCGGTCTCGGTGGAGCCGACCGGGCGACGACGGCGACCGCCGTGCCCCCCTCGGCCTCGATCGACGCGACCGCCGAGGCCGCCGTCTCCGCATCGACGTCATTCACGACGACGGATGCGCCCTGGCGGGCGAGCTCGGCGGCGTACGCGAGGCCGAGGCCGCGACCCGATCCGGTGACGATGGCGACTTTGCCGTTCAGGGACATACGGGGACTCCTTCGTGTCTCACCCATTACAGCGAATTTCATTGAAAATGTCAATGATTGTGTTTGTCACGCTCTGGTAGCATCATCCTCATGCCACCCTCGGCGCCCGACTCCGCAGTGCCGCAGTGCCTGATCCGCGCCTGGCGGACTCGGCGCTCGCCGACGATCCCATCTTCCTTCTCGCACGTGCGAGTGCACTGGCGATCGCGGCCGGAAACGCGAGCCTCGCCGAGCACGGCCTGAAGGCACGGTCGTATGCGGTGCTGGCGCTGGCCGCGAGCGACGCCCGCCCCACGCAGCGCGAACTGGCCGAGTTCCTTCGGCTCGACCCGAGCCAGGTCGTCGCCCTGGTCGACGGCCTGCAGGCACGCGGGCTGGTGCGGCGCGAGCCCGATCCGTCAGATCGGCGCGCCAACGTCGTCGTCATCACCGACGAGGGACGCGACCTGTTCGCCCGGGCGCGGATCTCCGCGAAGGCTGTCGAGCAGCAGTTGCACAGCGCACTGGGCGACGACAGCCGGGCGCTCGTCATGGAGCTGCTGAGGGCGCTGGCCTTCCCCGAGTAAGGCGCATGCAGGCTCAGACGCGCTCGAACACCGCCGCGAGCGCCTGCCCGCCGGGGACCAGTTCGCAGGTCGAGCCCGTCAGGACAATTGCAGTGTGACCGACCCGCCACGACCCGCCGCATCCGAACGAATGCGGGAGACGCAGGGGCAGATCTTGCTGCGGGCGTCGCGCTGACGCTCGCTGTAGAACACGTCGCGGTGGTCGATGTCGCCATGAATGTCGATGATGCGGGCTTCGCAGAGGCCGCATTCGCCCTTGCGGCAGTCGGAGAGCGGATCGGCTCCCGCCGCCTCGAGCGCCTCGAGCAGCGTCTGATCGCGCGAGACAGTCGTCTCAACGCCGAGCGCCGGGATGCTCACCCGAAATGCCTCCGGTGCGAACCAGCCGCTATTGCCGAATGTCTCGAACCGCAGGTCGGGGGCGCTGCGTCCCGCGGTCGTCCACGCCCGGCGCACCGCATCCATCAGGCGGATCGGCCCGCACAGGTAGACCTCGGCGCGCTCGGGCACGCCGGCGATGAAGTCGGGAACGTCGAGGGTCGTGCCCTCGGCTCCGACGTGCAGCTCGAGCCGGTCGCCGTGGATGGCGCGCAGCTCGTCGAGGTAGGCCATCGCATCACGCGACCGGCCGCAGTAGACGAAGCGATAGTCGGCACCGGCTGCTCTCAGGGCCCAAGCCATTCCGGCGATCGCGGTGACGCCGATGCCGCCTGCGAGGAGCACATACGCGGGCGCGCCGAACCGCAGCGGGAAGTCCTGCAGGGGCTGGGTCAGGCGCACGCGATCGCCGGGCGAGAGGGCATGCATGACCTCCGCGCCGCCCCGGCTCGCCTCCGAGAGGTACACGCTCAGCGCGATGCGGGTGCCGTCGGATGTGGCATCCACCACCGAGTACGACCGCTCGTCACGTGCGCCGCGCACGATCATTTCGACGTCGACGTGGGCGCCGGGCTGGACGGGCACGGGCTGCTCGGGCGCGAGCACGATCCGACGGATGCGGCTGGTCAATGCCACGGACTCGATGACGGTCGCCTGCTGCCAGACCGCCGTGTGCGACGCCGCCATCAGCGGACGGCGATGGGGTCGGCTGCAGGGAACGCGACGACGTCGGCTGGACGAGCACCAGGGTCGGCGACGACAGGGCGGGCGACCGCATCCCGACCTTCTGCCGCGAGGGCGCGTTCGAGGATGCGCCGCACCCACATGCCGCCGGCATCGATGTTGAGGCTGTAGAACTCGTAGTCGGGGTTCGCGTCGATCGCCTCCTGCTGAGCGATGAGCATCGCTTCGTCTTCGCCGAAGACGCCGTGCACACCGTTGCGCAGCTGCGTGGTGATGAGTTGGCTGTCGAGTCGGTAGTTGCGCTGAAACGACCAGAAGTAGTGCGACGTGCGGTCGGTCTCTGGCGAGATCGTGTTCATGACGTAGCCGTTCACACCCTGGCTGCGATCGCCCTCGGGCGCGCCGGTTCCCGCCTTCGCGACGCCCACGTCAATGCGGATCGTCGAAGGCGCCTCGTAGTGGATGATCTGCCACCGGTCGACCTTGCCTGTGAAGCCCGGGAACTTGTCGCGCATGTTCTTCAACCAGAACGGCGGTGCATCGATGCCCAGCATCCAACGCTCGACGGTGACGGTCGTGTCGGTGTGGGTCGTCACGAACTCGGACTCGCTGAGCTCTTCCTGGCCGATGCTCGACGTGTGCACGAACTCCTCGTGAGTGAGGTCCATGAGGTTGTCGAGCACGAGCTGGTAGTTGCACTGGGCGTGGATCGTCATGCCGTCGCCCGCCCAAGCGGGGTCGGTCATCTGCTGCATGTCGGGGATGCGGGCGGCGTCGGCGAGGGCCGGATCGCCGAGCCAGACCCACACATAGCGGTAGCGGTCGACGATGGGGAACGAGGGCACCATCGCGCTCGGGTTGAGGGTCTCCTGGGCGGGCATCCCGGTGCAGCGGCCGGCGGGGTTGTAGCGAAGGCCGTGGTAGGGGCATTGGATGTCCTCCGGGCCCACCGTCTTGCCCATCGACAAGGGTGCAAGGCGGTGCCAGCACGCGTCCGCGAGCGCTACCGGGCGGCCGTCCTCCGTGCGGTAGAGCGCGAGGGGTCGGCCCGCAATCGTGCGCGCGAGCGGCTTGCGCGTGATCTCGTAGTCCCACGCGGCGACATACCAGGCGTTGCGTGGGTAGTCGAGAATCTTCGCAGCGGCGGTCTGCATCACCTGACTCCTTCGTCACTCACTATCTATGAATATAGATAGTGAGTGGAGAATAGCCTGCCGGAACCGTGCCCGCAAACGGGCAGAATCGACTCATGAGCCTCCGCTACGCGCTCCTGGCCGTTCTCACCGCCCAGCCGATGACCGGGTACGACCTGGCGCGCACCTTCCACGCATCCGTGGGACACGTCTGGAACGCGCCGAACTCGCAGATCTACCCCGAGCTGCACCGCATGGAGCACGACGAGCTCATCGCCGGCGAGGACGTCACTTGGGGGTCCCGCGGAACCAAGCGGCGGTATTCGATCACGGATGCCGGAATCGGAGCCTTCCGTGCTTGGATGACCCAGCCCCTCGACTACGCCCCCGAACGTGATCCCGCCCACCTGAAGGCCGCCTATTTCGAGTGGACGGATGCGGATTCCGCCCGCGAGCAGCTGCGCAGGCACGCCGAGCTGTACCGCGAGCGGCGCGGACAGTGGATGGGGCAGCTTGCGCTCGTGCGAGACCGGGAGCATCCGCTGGTGCGGCAGCGGTTGGAGATCTTCGACGCCGCAGACCATGACCGCATCGTCGCATTCAAGGTGTTCGCCTACGAGGGCCTCGTGGCGCAGGCCGATCAGGAGATCGCGTGGGCCGAGCGGGGCCTCGCCCTGATCGATTCGCTGGCGGATCATCAAAGATACGTGTGACGAGCGGGGCGCATTTCGGGTGGTCAGCGCGAATCCGCTGGAGGTTGCCGCCCGGATCGCTGTCAGACTGCCGCCCGGTCCCGCGGGTCAACCCACTGACGCGGTCATCCGACTCGCGGCTGCCGACGTATCTCCGGCTTGAACGACCGCAGCGAACCGGTACCAATCTCGCCGAACCGGGTCGGATAGCCGAAATCGCCGACAACGAGATGGCCAAAGTGATGGGCGGATCAGATCAGCAACCGAAAGCCCCGGCGGATCTTGCGATCTACCGGGGCTTCTCTGGTCGGGCTGACAGGATTTGAACCTGCGACCCCTTGGAGGATTCCGCCCTTCTCCGGTCCTCACCGGTTGTCTCGGGAACTCGCGGATTCCCTTGTGTTGACAGGGAACCGGGCGGTTCGCTGCCTCCGATTCTATCCGGTCGGTTCCGGTCGCTCACGGGTGATTGTGATGGGAAGTGGTGGGCGCTGGGCAACCGAGCGGGGGTGGCGCGGCCCGCCTCGCACACACAACTCGGTCCCTGAGAAGATATGGTGGTGTTCGGCGCTCCACGCTGGCTCAGAGATGGCTTCGACCCACGCCAGACCGCCCGCCCCGCGTCGAAATGGACACGCCCTGGCTCGATCACGACCGAATCTCCGACCTCGAGAACGTACCGTCCCGCGCCAGACTCACATAGAGCCTTCCCTAAGGACTCTGTAGGTCTCTGCTGTCCGCGTGCGGGTAAAGTGCGCTCGACTTCTTTCGATGACCGCCACCGCACGTTTGGGTTCGATCTCGGCGACTAGCTCGCCGCCGTCAGGAGCGACCTTGATTCGCGCCTCAGGATGTCGCAATAAGAGGTCGGCGCTGATCTGCGGAATCTCTTCTTCGGACATTGACACCCCCACGCATACGAGATCCTGCACTTGGCTCGCAGTTGCGGGCCTCCTGGTCATTTCTGTTCCCACCCTTGGCTCCTGGTGAGTTACCAATAGCAAGGCGTCAGGCTTGAACGTCGACCGGGTCGTCCGCCGCTCGCTCGTCTACGGCTTGCTGTGGACGTCGATCGCCCTCGTGTACGTGATCGTCGCGGCGACCGCAGGCGCTGCGGCGGGGAAACTGCTGCCGGTCGGCTGGGCTGTTGCTATTGGACTGATCGTGGCCGTGGCGTTCCAGCGCTACGCACCCGGCTCGAAGGGCTCGCCGACCGTTGGGTGTTCGGGGCGAAGACCGACGCCACCCAACTCGTCGTCGTGGGTCTGGGCGAATCGCTGGCCGGCACCTACGACCTCGACACGCTGCTGCCGCGGATGCGCGCCACGCTGGAGGACCGGCATGAGCCTCCGCTGGGTTCGCATCCTGCTCCTGCCAGGAGTGGGCGACGGCGAGCCACCGAACCCCGACCAGCCGCCGGTGCTGACCGTGCCGATCGAGGTCGACGGGGGAGCGGATCGGGCTCATCGAGTGCGGCCCCAAGGGGTCGGGGCAGCTCACCCTGGCGGATACGGCCATCCTCGAAACGTTCGCCCGTCAGGCTGGCATGGCCGTGCGCAACATGCGCCTGAAGGAGGAGCTCGAGCATCAGGGGCCGCCCTGCTGCGATCCTCACGCGCGCGTATCGTGCATGCCCAAGAGCAGGAACGCCGTCGCATCGAACTCAAACATCCATGACGGTGTGCAGCAGGACCTCACGGCCCTCATCGGGCTGGCCGGACACGCGCGCCAGGAGTTCGAGCACCACCCCGACGCGGCCGGCGAGGACATCGCAGCGATGCAGGAGGGTCTGTGGCGCGTGCTCGCTGAACTTCGCGACTTCGCGCAGGGCATCCATCCGTCGGTGCTCAGCGACCGGGGACTGCTGGTGGCGACCGAGACGCTCGCGGGTCGGCATCCCGTTCCCGTGGCCATCCGAGCGGATGCGTCTCATCGTGCGAGTGAGTGACGACGGCAACGGATTCGACGCAGCAACAGCCCGGGGCACGGGCCTGGCAAACCTCCGCGACCGGGTCGCCGCGGTCGGCGGCGCGCTCCAGATCGACGCCTCGCCGGGCGCGGGGACGACCGTCATCGCCGAGTTCCCGCTCCCCACTGACAGGCCACGTCCATGACCGGGCGGTTGCGCGTGGTCGTCGCCGACGATCACTACCTGGTGCGGGAGGGCGTGCGGCGCGCGCTCGTGAGCGACGGCTCGATCGAGGTCATCGCCGTGGTCGGCGACGCTGCGGAACTCGAGCTCGGGGTGGTTGACCGGGAACGACCGGATGTGGTGGTTACCGAGAAGTTGCGTGCAGCTGAGAACGCGGTTCAGGCCGGGACCGACTGACTTGCCGGCACAGACAACACCCACGCATTGACCGAGCGTGTTGCCGAAGGCGATGTTTCCGCCGAGGTCGACGGCTCCGGGAGCATCGATTCCGTATCCGCCGTTCCGCGTCGCGGTGTTGCCGCCGACCGGGAGGCCCGGGAGGTCGGTCTGGATTCCCGTTCCCGCGTTCTTCGTCAGGACGTTGCCGACGGCGCGCGAGCCGTCAGCGGTGAACGGCGCACGTCCGCAAACGGTTCTATGCGGGTGAATTCCACCCCGATCTCGTTGTGTGTGAAGGTGTTGTTCTCGACGATCATCGGCACGTTCCCTCGGAGCGCGACTCCGCTACGGGTGAACGTGTTGCCCACAATGTGTGATGGGCCATCGAACCCGAGGTTCGAGCTGACGTCGCCCAGAACGCCGTTAGGCATGTCCGTGAACGTGTTGTTGGTGAGTCTCGCACCACCCCACGAGCCGCTGATGGGTTCCGCGTAGTTCTTGACGACGCTGTTACTGATGGAGATGATTCCTTCGCTGACCGAGCCGAGGGCGCTTATTCCCTTCCCGTCAGCCGCGAGGTGTCGATGAGAACTTGGCTCTGGTAGGCGCTGACGGTGCTCTGGAGAATGGTCGAATCCTGTGATCGTCGCCGTCGTCGCGAAGAACACACGAACGTCTGAGCGAGTCAACGTGGATTGCGAGATGGCGAGGTCGCTGCTGAATTGGCCGACGATCATCGAGTCAACAGCGGTGACCCGTGTCAGGTGCAATGTCGTGATGCCCACGTAATGGCTGACGGGCGAATTGAGAAGGACAACGTCGGAAACGATGTACGACCGGCGCTGACCGCGTTCTTCCCGAAGAGGATCCCGGTTTCCGAGTTCTCGATTCCGCGCCGTTGCGGATGGTGTTGCCGCCTTGGGAGAGAAATCCGTCTGCACCCCCACGCCGGATCCGTCGCCGACCAGGCTGTGGCCGCCCAGATCCAAGGTGACGTTCGAGCCGAGAATGATGCCGTCACCGGACGGGCAGTACAGGTCCGCGGTCAAGGTCACGTCCGTGGTCACGGTGCTGCCACATGTCACCACCGGCGCAGCTGCCGCCGCGGTCCCGCCCAGCGCGACCGAGACCAGCAGAGCCGCCGAAGCAACGCCGCAAGCAAGTGCCTCTGTGGATCGCTCTCGTTGGGCGCTGGACGGCCGGGCGCCCCATCGAATCGAGCTGGATCTCGGATCGCCCGAAGGTCGTCTGAACCCGAGGTGCAAGCAGTTGTTGCTCTGGAGCATTCAGCATGGTGCTTTCCATTCAAGAGGCCTCACGTCGGCGGACGGGGTTTGCGTCGAC
>CAWDJA010000019.1:0-180222 GCA_963802485.1 uncultured Actinomycetota bacterium | reverse complement strand
CGTATGACGGGCGCCCAGCTCGCCTCCGAGCGAGGATCGCAGGGGGTCGAGCGGCTCAGCCCTCGTCATCCTCTTCGCGAGGCTTTGGTACGGCATCCGTCCCTGTCGGACCGTACCTGCTGGGTTCGTCCGTTCGGAGCGCGACGGGCGGAACCTCGCCGAGCGCCGCCAGCACGGTTGATCTTCGTACGCGCCGGGCTACGGCAGGCACCAGTTCCCGCCGTGACCTCGACGCTCTGCTTCCCGAGGCGCCGGAGTTGCTGGGCGAGTCGATCACCAAGGCGGCGGTCGACGACCGCGAGCAGGGGGTGCAGGAAGAAGTCGCCGAAGCACTCTTGACGTCCGCGCTCGACAACTTCTTGGCGGTCGACGACCCGCTCGTCGATCACTCCGTCCGGGACGGCTCTATAGGTACGATCCCACACCGTTGGCAGCCCACCGAAGATTGGACAGCGCGCAAGGTCGGCATCGCCATCCATGCGGAGATCGTCCGGATTCCGTTCGCCGGTGGCAAATGCCGCGGCACACGACTGCTGGCCGACCTCCTGTTCGCAGCCGCACAGGTCGCGAAGATGCCTGAACTCTAAGACTGGAGCTCGGCAAGCGCCGCTAGATCGACCCTGCCTCGCGAATACGATGTCCATCGTGGACTCCGCGAACGCCGCGCTGGTCCGCACCGAACCACTCGAGCTCCCGCATGTTCTGCAGACGAGTGCGACCGATGCCCGGATTCGATTCGGGATCCCCACTCCCATCGTTTTCCCATCACAATCACCCATGAGCGACCGGAACCGATCGCATGGATTCGGAGGCAGCGAACCGCCCGGTTCCCTGTAAAAACAAGGGAATCCGCGAGTTCCCGAGACACCGGTGCGGACCCGAAACGGGCGAATCCTCCAAGGGGTCGCAGGTTCAAATCCTGTCAGCCCGACCGAGAAAGTCCCGTTAGATCGCGAGATCTGCCGGGACTTTTTCCATTCGCTATTTGATCCGCCTCACTCGAACTGGGGGTCCGTCCGGAACCCCCACGACAGCCACGTGTCCTCTACGATCCAGTCAGCCCTCGACCCGAACGGAGCCCCTAGGATGACCGACCCCACCGCGTACCCAGCCGCGACCCCGCAACCAGCGGCCGGCTGGTACACCGACGCCGAACAGCCGGCCGGGGAACGGTACTGGGACGGCGGCACCTGGACCGAGCACCGCCGGACCGCCGCGGCACCGGTCTACTACGCGGCCCCCGCAAATCGGCAGCCGGTGAAGAACCCGCAAGCGACCACTGCGCTCATCCTCGGGATCGTCGGCATGCTCCTCGGCTTATGGGGCATCATCCCCATGATCGCCCTCATCTTCGGGATCGTCGGCCTGACCAACAGCCACCAACTCCCGCACCCCGACCAGCCCGGCAAGTTCGTCGGGAAAGCAGCCTCCATCTGGGGCATCGTCCTCGGCAGCATCGGCATCATCTACGGCATCTACACCCTCACCCAGCTCGCATAACCAGGCACGCGGGCGAGGCGGGCGAAAAACGCTCGCGAGCAGCCCGCACCTTTGCGGGCGTTGCTTGCGTGACCTGCGCTTCAGAGCCCGATGGCCTGGCGTGAACTGGAATCGCCGACCGGTGGGGGTCCGTCCCAGTTGTCGGGGCTATGAGACGGGGTGCTCGTGTACGGCTGACTCAAGCGTCGTGCCATTGAATTCGAGATACATGCGATGCTCGGTGATCGAGAGCGCGACCGAGTTGCGTCGTTCGAGCACAGCGACGACGGCGTCGACGAAGCCGGGGTCGAAGCTGAACAGGGTGATCTCGTCCGCTCGGTGAATCCGCTTGCCCGCCCACACTGCGGCGACCTTCGCCGGATCGCGGTGCGTGTAGACGACAGTCCGCTCAGCCTGGATGCTCCCGTAATGCAGCCGGGCCGCGTCCGGTGCGCCGACTTCGATCCACGCGGTGAGCTTCCCGGTGAGGTCGCGCACGTGCACCGCCGGCTCGTCCGCGGCCGCGATACCGTCGCTGAACGCGATTCCCTCCTCGAATTCGAGGCAGTACGCGAGCACACGCGTCATCATGAACGCGTCCGTCTCGGAGGGATGGCGTGCGACGCGGAGCGTGACGTCTTCGTAGACGCCGCGGTCCATGTCGGCCAGCTGTACTGCGAAGGTGTGGATCGTTGCGCCAGTTGCCATGGTGAGCGAGCCTACGCGTTGTCGTGACTCGGCCTGCGCGGTCCGACAGCCTGGCACGTGCAGACTCAGACCGAACTGGACCTGTCAGCCCGACTGAGAAGTCGCCGATCAGGGGTCGTTTCCGGGTTCACCGGATGCGACCCCTGAGTCGTTCTCGGGCCGGGTACGCCTCCGCGTGCGCCAAACCGCTCATGTTGGCCCCGAGGCTTCGGTCATGCGCTCAAAGACTAAAGCCTCGCGCTCGCTCGCGTACCGCTCGATGAGCGGGCCTGCGTGTCGTCGTACTCGTGATCTCCTTGATGGTGGATTCGTTCTTCAAGGAGCGTCCGGTTGACGCGAGATCGCATGATCAGGGATGTCCCGGACCCGGCCGACCGCCAAGGAGAGGAGTATGAGTAGGGAGGCTCAGAACTCACGAGGGTGAACCCGACTGCTGAGGGTGTCCCCGTAGTCACGTCAGACGAACGGCCCCGAGATGAACAGTCCACGCAGTAGATCCGCGCAATCAACTGAGACAACGCAAACGGCTCCGGCAGGACCTGACGCGCCGAGCTTCGACGTGTTCTTGTCCTACAGCCACCAGGACAGCGCAGTGACCCGAGGCGTGCAACGTGGCCTCGGCGCGATCGGCCGACGGTTCGGGCAGCTTCACGCGCTGCGTGTGTTCCGTGATTCCACCGACCTGACTGCAAGCCCCGATCTCTGGGGGAAGGTCATGGAGGCTATGGACGCGTCTCGCTTCCTGGTCGTGGTCCTCTCGCCGAACGCGGCAGCCTCGAAATGGGTCGACCGGGAGCTCTCCTACTGGTTGGACCGCAACGGGCCTGAGCGCCTGTTCCTGGTCATCGCGGGCGGAACACTCGAGTGGGATGACTCGGAAGGCTGCTTCGACGCCGCCCGATCCAGCGCAGCGCCCGACCTGCTGACCCGGCCCGGGGTCCTTCCTGCGCAACCGTTCTATGTGGACGTCGGCGGCGATGCGCCGTGGGATCCACGAGCTCCGGGATTCCGCGAACGGGTCACCGATCTCGCCGCGCCCATTCAGGGCAGGGAGAAGGCTGAGCTGGCGAGTGAGGACATCCGCCAGCAGCGCCGGGAGCGCAGGCTACGCAGCGCCGCTATCGCCGTACTCGCCATCCTCACTGTACTGGCCGTGGCCGCAGGTGTCGCCGCGCTGCTTCAAGCCGCGGAGGCGCAGGCCCAACGAGACGAGGCCCAGCAGCAACGCGACCAGGCGATCGCCCAGGTCTTGGTTTCGGAATCCCAGGCGGTCGTGGACGCCAATCCGGCACTTGCCGTCGCACTGGCCGCCGAAGCGCGAGGACTGACTTCCGTGGCACCCTCGCGGGTGGTGAGAGCCGAATGGCAGGCTCGCGTGGCAGCCGCAGGGGCCGCGGCGCTTCCTGTCGGTCAACCGCTGACCGGTCACGACGGCTACGTGTTCTCAGTGGCCTTCAGCCACGACGGAGCCGTGCTCGCCTCCGCTGGCGACGACGGGTCGGTGCGGTTGTGGGATGCCGGCAGCGGGGATCCGGTCGGGGAGCCGCTCATCGGCCACGAATCTTCGGTGTGGTCGGTGGGGTCTTGAGCCCGCAAGGAACGTTGCTCGCCTCGGCTGGCGATGACGGGTCAGTGCGGTTGTGGGATGCCGGCAGCGGGGATCCGGTCGGGGAGCCGCTCACCGCCCACGGCCGCACGGCATGGTCGGTGGCGTTCAGTCCGGACGGGACCCTGCTCGCGTCCGCTGGCAGTGACGGGTCCGTGCGGTTGCGGGAAGCCGGTAGCGGCCAGCCCTACGGCGAACCGCTCATCGGCCACGGCGGCGGCGTGGTGTATTCGGTGGCGTTCAGTCCGGACGGGACCCTGCTCGCGTCCGCCGGAAGTGACGGATACGTACGGTTGTGGGAGCTCAGCAGCGGCGATTCCGTCGGGGAACTGCTCAGTGGCGGCGGGTCCGAGGTGGCGTTCAGCGCGGATGGGAACGTGCTCGCGTCCGCGAGCGATGACGGGTCCGTGCGGCTGTGGGAGGTCGGCAGCGGTGTGCCGTTCGGGGAACCGCTCGCGGGCCACGACGGCTGGGTGGATTCGGTGGCGTTCAGCCCGGACGGAAAGGTGCTTGCCTCCGCCGGCAGTGACGGGACCGTGCGGTTGTGGGAGGTCGGCAGCGGCAAGCCGCTCGGGGAACCGCTCACCGGCCACGACGGCGTGGTGTATTCGGTGGCGTTCAGCCCGGACGGGAATGAGCTTGCGTCCGCCGGCAGTGACGGGTCCGTGCGGTTGTGGGAGGTCGGCAGAGGCGTGCCGTTCGGGGAACCGCTCACCGGCCACGACGGCGTGGTGTATTCGGTGGCGTTCAGCCCGGACGCGACGATGCTCGCGTCCGCCGGCGAGGACGGGACCGTACGGTTGTGGGATGCCGGAACCGGCGAACCGGTCGGGGAACCGCTCACCGGCCATGACGGTGAGGTGTCATCGGTGGCGTTCAGCCCTGACGGGAAAGTCCTTGCCTCCGGCGGCGAAGACGGGACCATACGCTTGTGGGATGCCGGCAGCGGCGAACCGATCGGGGAACTGCTCACCGGCCAGTTCGGTGGGGTGAACTCCGTGGCGTTCGACCCGGGCGGGAACGTGCTCGCCTCCGCCGGTTATCACAATGTGTGGCTATGGGACGCGAACACGGGGGATCCGATCGGGGAACTGCTCGCGGCGCACGAAGGCGGGCTGGAGTCGGTCGCGTTCGACCCGGACTGGAACGTACTCGCCGCCGCCGGTAGTGAAGGAACCGTGCAGTTGTGGGATCCCGCCACCGGCAACCCTTTGGGGGACCCGCTCACCAGCGACGCGTTGTGGGTGGCGTTCAGCTCGGACGGAAAGGTGTTCGCCACCGCCGGCCTCGATGGGTCGGTGCGGTTGTGGGATGCGAGCAGCGGCGATCCGATAGGGGAGCCGCACTCCGGCCACGGCGTGGCGAGGTCGGTGGTGTCCGACCCGGACGGGAATGTGTTCGCCTCCGTCGGCGACGACGGGTCAGTGCGGTTGTGGGATGCCGGAACCGGCGATCCCGAAGGTGAACCGCTCACTCGCCACGACCAAGGGCTGCGGTCGGTGGCATTCAGCCCCGACGGGAACCTTCTCGCCGCAGCAGGCTTCAACGGGACAGTGCGCTTGTGGCCCGCTCGTTGGCTGACGTACGAAGCCTGCGCGCTCACTGAGCCGTACGTGTCTGCCGTCGAATTCGAGCCGTTCATCCCTGCAGGCTGGACACCCGTCTGCGAGTACAGGGAGTAACGTGCAGACCGAAACGCACCTTGAGTGGCGACGGTGCGAATCCGCTTGGATCCGGCTTCATCGGGGCGACTTGCCCGGACCTCGCGCTTCGCCGTCGAGCGCCCGTTCGATGATCGGCAGGTACCGTTCAACTTGCTCGCGGTCGCTCATCTTCTCTGCTTCCGGCAGGGCACTGTAGGGGGAATCCATCTGCCGGGTCCATCTCTGCACAAGCTCGGCCGGGATGACCAGGACCCGTCCGCGGTCTGAACGCACTGATCGAACAGGTACCGCTGCCAACTGGACCACCGCTCGTGCTCCACCTCGGCGAGCTCCTCGATGAGTTCCCGACCTCGGAGCCCTGATCGCGGTACATCGGCTGCGGTCGGGGTCATATGAGGTCCTCGTGGACGAGCTTCCAGTAGTGCTTCCCGAGCACCGTCAGTTCGCACGCTTTGCTCTCCATGGCGGCATGCCACATATGAGGTGCGCCGACCGGCCGCACGAGATTCACGCTCACGTAGTTCTGGAGGACGCGGAACGCAGCAGTGTGCTCTGGATCGGGTTCCAGGATCGCCGGCTCCGCGGCCGGCCCGGTGGGTCGCTCTGGTTCGTACGACGGGTCGAGAGGATATTGGTGGTTCGCGGAAGGGAAGTACGTTGTCAGGGCACGCAGGTCGCGCAGCGCGATCGGTGGCTCGGCGCGACGAAGCGAGACGAACCTCTTCACATTGGTTTTGAACACAGGGCGCTGGGCCCACGGGCCAAGGGATTGGTCGATATGCGCATAGACACTCCCTGGCGTGATGTCTCCGACGAGGTTCGCAGCCGCCCCGTCGAGTGCATCCACGAGCAGTCGCGTGAACACGCCCCCTCCGCCACCGGGCATCTCCATCGCGTTCTGCTTCGCCGTCGACGCCGTGAGAATGGTCAGGCCGTCCGAGATCTCTGCCAGATCCTGAGCGATCGGATTGTTGCCGACGACGCCTCCGTGGCAACTGTCGAGAATGATGATCCTGTGCTTCGCTGGGGACTTGTTGGCCAATGCCATCAGCTCCTGCAAGGACAGCCCGTCGTCGCCGGTCTCAGCATCGCTCACGCATAAGAACCCACCCGTGGCGTCGATGTAGCCATGGCCTGCGAAATAGATCAGCGCGATCTCCGCGTCGTCTTCGAAGACCTCGCGAACGCCATCCCTCAGCTGACGTTTGGTCACCACTTGGGCGGGCGAGTCCGCGAGCATGAGCTTCGGCGCCGGGAAGTTCAACGATCCATCGGCGTTCCGCTCCAAGACGGCTCGGACCGACCGGGCGTCACTCACACACCCGGTGAGCCCACCGATGCGCTCGTAGTAGTCGACGCCGACAATGAGCGCCTTCCGCGTGGTCATCGCGCGCCCCCCACCTTGTCCAACGCACGTCGCTCCCCGACCCGGCGATCACGCTTGCGAGTGTCGTCGCGTAGGTGGACTGCACCCAGAGTACCGACCGTGCAGCGAGCCGGCGAAGCACCCGTTGTACTGCCGAGCGCCCACCGTTTCCGCAGCGCAATCGCCCGAAGGGGACCGCAACCAACAGGATAGGATCGGAGCCAGCGAACTGCTCGGTTCCCTGTCGACACGAGGGAATCCGCGAGTTCCCGTGACATCCGGAGTGGACCGGCGGACCCCCGGATCCTCCAAGGGGTCGCAGGTTCAAATCCTGTCAGCCCGACCGGGAAGAGGCCCGGAATCACGCGGAAGTCCCGGGTTCCGGGCCCCTAGCACTTCGCGCATGAACGGGCCGTACACCAACGGGCTCGAGGCGCCGCGTCACGCGCCATCCGTACACCATACGAGCGGCCCGGCGCCGGAGCCTCAAGCGCTCATCCGCTTGGGCGATGGCTATGTCGATCACGTCGTCGGGCCAGTCGGTGGCGCGGAAGGCGGCGCGCTCCTCGTTGCTGAGGTAGGGCTCGAAGCGCTTCATGAACGCGAGGCGGGCTCGTGGCGCCTACCGCAGCGCTCGCCCCATCTGACCGCGTCCGGTCATAGGCTGACGGCGTGAGCGAGGGATCCGAGGTCGAGATGTCCGCCGGCCGCCGAGTGCACTGGCTCGAGCTGTTCTTCGACCTCGTCATGGTCGCCTACATCGGGCAGGTCGCCCACGGCATGCACGGCGACCCGGGCTGGGCCGACGCGCTCGTGTTCTTCGTTCTCTTCGCGCCGGCATGGTGGGCCTGGGTGAACATGACCCTCACCCTCAACCTGTTCGGCGCGCGCACTACGCCGCTCCTCTGGGCGGCCGTCACGGTCGCGATGCTGGCCATCGGCGTCATGGCGGCTGCGGTGCCCGAGGCGCTCACCGAGAGGGCATGGGCGTTCGCCCTCGGGAACGCCGTGATCCGGCTCGTCTGGATGCTGCCGTGGGTGGTGAAGACGGCGGAAGATCGGAATTCCGTGGTGGCGCCCGATCGTCTACAGCGGACTCCCCGCGGCGCTCTGGCTCGTCTCGGCGATCCTTCCTCCGCCTGTGCAGTACGTGCTGTGGGCGGTCGCGATCGCCGTCGAGGTCGTGCTGCTCGCCTCCCTCGGAGGTCAGGCGACGTGGTTGCAGCGCTCACTCGACGTGGATCACCTGCTCGAGCGGGTGAGCCTGCTCATCGTCATTGTGTTCGGGGAGTCGATCTTGGCGACCATCGCGGAGCTCGACGCACACTGGACGCTCGCTTCAGGCGTGACCGCGGTTCTTGCTTTCCTCGCCATCTCGCTGCTCGCCTGGGTGTTCTTCCGCTACGCGTCCGGTTCGGCGGAGGCGGGCTTGCGTATGCTCCAGTCGGCCGGCCGCATCGGGGCCCTGCGGGACGCGGTGATGTACCTGCCGTTCATCCTGATCGCGGGCATCGCGTTGTTCGCCTCTGGACTCGGCACCGCGGTCGCCGAAGCCGGACACACCCTGGCGCCCGGTGCCGCCGTCTGCATCGCGGGCGGAATCGTCCTGTTCTACCTCGCGAGCGTCGCCGAGTCCCTCCGCTACGGGGTGCTGTGGCGCGACGTCGTCACGTGGGGGATCGCCGGCGTCGTCCTGCCATGGGCGATCGTCCCACTCGCGACTGTCGTCGACGCGGAAGCCGTGGTCGCCGCCGTCGTCGTGCTCATCGTGGTGATGATCGGCCTCGCGGAAGCGAACCTGCGTCGCATGCGCGGCGTGCGAGCGGATGCCGCTTCCGCCGGGTGAGGGGCGGTCAGCCGACCGGGTACGGCGCCTTCGTCAGCTCCTCCGACACCTGCCAGACGCGGCGGGCTTCTTCGTCGCTTCGCAGGCGGGAGAACAGCGTCTGCTCGGCGGGAGCGCCACCCATGTGGCCGGGGCCCTTCGGCCCATAGAACCGCCCCGCCTTCGCGTCGGGCGAGGTCGCGGCGTAGAGCGCGGGGAGTGCAGCGGTCTCGGGGGTGCCGACCAAGATGCCGCGGACGGACATCCAGCGGATCATGCGGACTCCCAGGGTGTCATCGTTGCGTCCCATCTCGGGGCGGGCGGAAAGGAGGCTCGTTGGAGCGAGCCCGGGGTGGGACAGGTTGCTGGTGATGCCCCATCCGTTGGCTTCGCTGCGCCGGTCGAGCTCGAGACCGAACAGGCCGAAGGCGATCTTCGACTGGCTGTAGGCGCGCATGCCGTGGTACGAGCGCTCCCAGTTGAGGTCGTCCCAGTTGATGTCGCCTTGGTTCGCCGCGACGCTGATCTGCGACGTGACGCGCGCGCCGCCGGCTCGGAGCAGCGGCAGCAGGTGCGACGACGAGGGCGAAGTGGCCGAGGTGGTTGGTGCCGAACTGCAGCTCGAATCCGTCCACGGTGGTCTGCCGGTCGGGCGGAGTCATGACGCCTGCGTTGTTGATGAGGAGATGGATCGGTGCACCCTCGCTTCGGAGCGTCTCGCCGAGGGCTGTCACGGATTCGAGGGAGGAGAGGTCGAGTTGCCGGAGCGACACGCTCGCAGAGGGGGCCTTCTCCCGAATACTCGCGATGGCCGTCTCACCCTTGCGCAGGTTGCGCACGGGCAGCACGACCTCGGCTCCGACAGCGGCGAGCCGGGCGGCGATGCGGAGCCCGATCCCGTCGCTGCCGCCGGTGATGACGGCCCGTTTGCCGGTGAGGCTGGGGACGGTGAGGTCGATCGGTCTGCGTGGCATTGGTCTACTCCCAAGTCGTGTCGGTGATACCACCCTTGCCGCGACGGTGATCGTTATCGAGGACTCGTCAAGTCACTGATGCGGAGACCGCGCCTCGCCGCATCCTTCCGTCGCGGGAGCGCGGCGGGGGACGGGTGGATCATCAGTCAGTGGCGCTCGCCGCGCGCGGGCGGTAGGAACGTAGCAATAGCCGAAGGAGAGGTGCGATGGGGATCGACCGAGCCGGCTTGGCGGAGTTCCTCCGCCGCCGTCGTGAGGTGCTGCAGCCCGAGGACGTCGGCCTCGCCGCGCGGTCAGCGTCGCCGGACCGAGGGTCTCCGACGCGAAGAGGTCGCGGGGCTCAGCCACATGTCGACGGACTACTACGCCCGTCTCGAGCGCGGGACCGGGCCGCAACCATCGGAGCAGATGATCGCGTCGATCGCGCAGGGACTGCACCTCTCGGTCGACGAGCGCGACCACCTGTTCCGGCTCGGCGGGCACCAGCCGCCCGCACGCGGCGCGTCGAGCGAGCACATCAGCCCTGGCCTGCTGCGGATCCTCGACCGCCTGCAGGACACTCCCGCGGAGATCGTCACCGAACTCGGCGAGACGCTGCGACAGAGCCCGCTCGGTGTCGCGCTCACCGGGGACACGACCAGCTTTTCCGGACCGGCTCGCAGCATCGGATTCCGCTGGTTCACCGACCCGGCCAGCCGGCGGCTCTACGCGCCGGAAGATCATCCGTTCCTGTCCAGACTGTGGACCTCCGGGCTGCGCGAGGTCATGACGCTTCGTGGCCGCCCGTCCCGCGCGGCGCGGATCGCCGATCTCCTTCTGGATCAGAGCGAGGAGTTCCGCGCCCTCTGGGACCAGCATGAGGTGGGCGTCCGGCCGCAGGAGGTCAAGCACTTCGTCCACCCCGAACTCGGGGCGCTCGAACTCACGTGCCAAACCCTGATCGACCCGACCCAGTCGCACTCGTTGCTCGTCTACACCGCCGATGCCTGGAACGGAGAGCCACGAGAAGCTGCAGTTGCTGTCCGTGATCGGAGCGCATCCGCTCCGCTGAGTCCAAAAGCGCGTCGATTGTCACGCCCGCCACGGCGTGAGCCGGGGCCACCACCCCGGAACGTTGCGCCGGTAGTCGAGGTACTGCTCGCCGTAGGTGCGGGTGAGGGTCGGCTCTTCGTAGCCCTTCACGAACGCGACGACTGCGGCGAGGGCGATCCCGGCGTAGAGCACGAGCCACCAGCTGCCGAACAGCAGCGCCTGGCCGAGGATGATCGCGAGCACCGAGAGGTACATCGGATTGCGCACGAAGCGGTAGACCCCCGTCACGACGAGCGTCTCGGTCGGAGCGAGCGGAGCGGGCGTTCCGCGGTGCAGGGCGAACAGCGCGAAGGCGTGCAGGAGGAAGGCCACCCCGAGAGCGATCGCGATCCAGGCGATCGGCACGACGACCCAGGCCGCGCCTCCCCAGTCGTACCACCGCCAGCCGGAGATGAGCCAGGGGATGAGGCCCGCGACGACGCCGGGCGCGAGGAAGAGGAAGACGATCGTCCCGATCCACGCGCGTGCGGGCGAGGCTGCCTGGGCCATGCGCGTCAGGTTAGTCCGATTCTCCCGCCGAGTCTGCGGCGAACTGTGAAATCTCCGTGCCGAACGGAGCAGCCGACGAGCGCCTGGCGGCCGCCGTCCCCCGTGTCCTCACAAATGGGGACTTACTGACGTCGACCGACGCGGAGGATAGTGGTGAGGAATGCTCATGTTCATGGTCCGGTCGAGCGAGCGGGTACCTCTGGCGGCCACAGGCTTCCTTGCCTCAAGACCATCCGGTCAGGTCAACGCAACCTCGTCCGCCGACGTGAGGCCTCTCTTGAAGGGGAAGCACAATGCCGAATAACAGAATGCCAGAACAGCAACTGCCTGCCCCTCGAGTTCAGACGACCTTCGGGCAATCCAGGATCCAGCTCGACTCGACGACGCGCCGGCGGTCGAGCGCCCCAACGAGGGCGACCCACAGAGCGCTTGCTTCCGGCGTTCTTCCGGCGCTGCTGGTCTCGGTCGCGCTGGGCGGGACCACGGCGGCGGCGGCGCCGGGGGTCACATGTGGCAGCACCGTGACTACGGACGTGACCTTGACCGCAGACCTCCACTGCCCATCCGGTGACGGCATCATTCTCGGCTCGAACGTCACCTTGGACCTGGGCGGCCACAGCCTGGTCGGCGGCGGATCCGGCGTGGGGGTGCAGACCAGCTTCCTTTCCGAGGGCGGCAACACCATTCGCAACGGCACGATCGAGAATTGGGGAACCGGAGTCCTGCTGCAAGAACAGAACCCGAACGGCGTGCCGTACACCGTCTCCGACGTCGTCCTTCTCAATTCGCCGGTCAGCCAAGTCGGGGTCGACACATCGTTGCTCGTGACAGGGGTCACAGCGGTGGATTCGAGGTTCAACGGCGAACTTGGCGGCGACCTCGCCATTTCGCAATCCCGATTGACACGTTCGGCCGTCAATGTGTTCTTCGCGAGCGCGATGATCACGGATTCGACCCTTGTGCAGAGCCCCGTCAGTTCGTCAGCCCAGGGCCAGATCATCATCGACTCCTCCACGCTGGACGGGAAGGGGACCAGCTCCCTCGGCTCTGTCAGCGAAACAGGCATCACCATCAACAACAGCATCGTCAAGAATTTCCAAGAACCCATCGGCGGTTTTCGGGGTGGTGTCATCGCTCACCGAAAACACGTTCACGGACATGCCGAACGGAGTTCTGGGCGACATCAGCCATTCTTCGGGTCCGCTGGGACATCCCACATTTCGGGCAATACGTTCACCCGGTGCGGAGTCGCGCTCCGAGGGAACGTGCCGATGATCGTCGAGAACAATACCTTCAAGCACAACGAGGTCGGGGTGGTATTCACCCGTTCAGCACCGCTTCCCGGGGACCCGCTGCCGACCGCTGACGGCTCGCGCGCCGTCGGCAACGTCCTGACGAAGAACACGGGAACGGGAATCCAGACGGACCTGCCCGGCCTCGCGGTGGGCGGCAATACCGCCACGAAGAACGGCGGATACGGAATCTATGCTCCCGGAGCCGTCGATCTCGGCGGAAACATCGCCTTCGGCAACACGCTCGGTCAATGCGTGGGTGTCGTCTGTGCCGGCAAGTGAGTCTGTTCCGCCGGCGATGAACGGATGCCTCGCACACGGTGTCTCGACTCAGAATGGCTGCTCAGTGCACTGCTGCCCGCGCGCATCGTCTCGATCCAGGCGGCGGCGTTCACCCTCGAGCAGTCCAGCGCCCCGTGCGGGCACGGCGTGCGGGGTGACCATGACGTCGTGCTGTGGTCCGAAGCTCAGAGGAGAGACGACGAGGATCGCGGTCGCGAGCAGGGCGACAACGGTCACGACCGAGCAGACCCGCGTCATGGCCGGAACGGTCCTCGCGCCGAGTCTGCGGCGAACGATGACGAGCAGGCCGAGCCCGGCGAGGCCTCCGGCGGTGTTCGTGATGAGGTCCGTGACATCGGAGCTGCCGACGGCCGTGACGTACTGGACCACCTCCGCGGCAAGGCTTGCCCCGGCGATCGTGCCCGTCTTCCTCCACCACGGCCACGCCGGCGCGAGGAGGCCGAGGTAGAGACCGAACGGGATGAAGAGCAGGACGTTCACGACGACCTCGGAGGGTGCGCTGGCACCGTCGCATGCGCTGGGGGCGAAGGGGACGAGCTTGATCTGGCGCAACTCGCCATCGCCGAAGTATGGGACTTCGAGCTTCCAGAGCACGCTCCAGGCGAGCAGTGAGAGGTACAGCACGAACAGCACGAACAGCAGGACGCGCTCGCCACGTCGAGACGGCGTGCTCCCGTCGATCGTCGTCTCCGAACGCGGCAGGTCCGTGATCCTCATCGGGCTGCGTCCGATGGTACGGCGCGGAGTTGCGCCGTCACGCGGATCCCACCCTCGGGGCGGCCGACGATCGTGAGCGTTCCGTCGTGTGCTCGGGTGATGCTCTTGACGATCGCCAGGCCGAGGCCGACGCCCGCATGGTCGCCGCGTATGCGTTCGGTGCCGCGCTGGAACGGCTCCGTGAGCGTGGAGACCAGTTGTGGCGTGAGCTTGTCGCCGGTGTTCTCGACCGTGAGCGTGACGGACTCGGGGCCGGCGGCGGTGTTCACCTGCACGGTGCCGTGTTCGGGGAGGTTGTGCACGATGGCGTTGTGCAGGAGGTTCGTGGTCATCTGCAGCAGGAGTGCGTGCGAGCCGAGGGTGGGGGCGATGTCCCCGGACGTCTCGATGGCGACGCCGCGCCGCTCGGCGATCGGAAGGAGTGTCTCGGTGGCTTCCTCCGCGAGGAGGGACAGGTCGACGTACTCCCGGGTGAAGGACCGCTGGTCGGCGCGGCTGAGGAGGAGCAACGCCTCGGTGAGGTCGATCGCACGGGCGTTGACGGCGCGGAGACGCTCGATGAGCTCGCCGCTGTCGCGGTTCGGATCGTTGCGCGCGACCTCGAGCAGCGTCTGCGTGATCGCGAGCGGGGTGCGCAGTTCGTGGGACGCGTTGGCGGCGAATCTCTGCTGTTCGGCGACCTGGGCTTCGAGCCGTGCGAGCATGGCGTCGAAGCTGTCGGCGAGCTCCCGGAACTCGTCGTTCCGACCCTCCAATTCGATGCGGTACGAGAGCGATCCGTTCGCAGCCCTGCGTGTGGCATCCGTGATGCGAGCCAGGGGCACGAGCATGCGGCCCGCGAGGAACCATCCTCCCAGCAGGCCGATCACCAGCAGGAACACGAGGACCCAGGCGACCGCCGGGCCGAACGCACGGATGAGGTCATCGCGGCCGGGAACGAATCCACCGAGTGTCTCGATCGCCTGGGCGGGCACGTAGCGCAGGAGGAAGAGCCACACGGCCGCGAGCAGCAAGGTACTCGCCACCAGCAGGAACCCCGCATAGCTGAGGGTGAGCTTGAGGCGAACGCTCATCCCAGGAGCCCTATCCACGCTCGCCCACCTCGTCGCCGGCGGCTGCTCCCGTGTCGATGCGATAGCCGACGCCGGGTGCCGTCGCGATGATCCAGGGCTCGCCGAGCCGCTTGCGCAGGGCCGAGACCGTGATGCGCACGGCGTTGGTGAACGGGTCGGCGTTCTCATCCCACGCCCGCTCCAACAGCTCCTCGGCGCTGATGACACCGCCTTCCGCGGCGACGAGGACTTCGAGCACGGCGAACTGCTTCCTGGTCAGTGCGACGTATCGGCCGTCTCGGTAGACCTCGCGGCGGAACGGATCCAGGCGCAGGCCCGCGATCTCCCGCACGGGCGGCCTGTTGTGCGCACGCCTTCGGTCGAGCGCTCGAAGTCGGAGCACGAGCTCCTGAAGCTCGAACGGCTTGGTGAGGTAGTCGTCCGCTCCGAGCCCGAACCCGGATGCCTTGTCGTCAAGCCGGTCGGCGGCAGTGAGCATCAGGATCGGCATGCCGCTGCCGGAGGCGACGATGCTCTCGGCGATCTCGTCACCGGAAGGGCCGGGGATGTCGCGGTCCAGGACGGCGATGTCGTAGGCGTTGATGCTCAGCATCTCCAGGGCGGTGTCCCCGTCACCGGCGATGTCGGCCGCGATCGCTTCCAGGCGCAGGCCATCGCGGATGGCCTCAGCCATGTAGGGCTCATCCTCGACCACCAGCACACGCATGCCCTCAACCCTAGAAGCCGGTGCATATCGTCCACGTATCCGAAACCGGATACGGTCCGGCAACGCCGTGCTGCGTTGACTGGCACCATGAGTCGACAGGCACCCACCCGAACCAGGTCTCGCAGGATGCTCCGGCCCGCAGCCGTGGGCCTCCTCGTCGTGGTCGCTGCGATTCTCGGAACCCTCATCCATCAGTCGTCGTCGTCATCGGCGGACTCATTCGACGACAGGCTTCGTGGCGCCCGCGGTGCTCCGATCGTCACGGCTGAGGGCGTCGCTGCGGAATCCGACGGCGTGATGCCCGACGGCGTGACCGTCTTCGATGAGCAGCATCCCGGCGTCGTGAACCTCGACCCCGATCTGCTGCACGCCCTGCGTCAAGCGGCGACGGATGCGGCTCAGGACGGCCTCGAGATCTACGTCAACAGCGGCTGGCGCTCCCCGGAGTACCAGAGTCAGCTCCTCCGTGAGGCCGTTGCCGCATACGGGTCCGCAGAGGAGGCCGCCCGATGGGTCGCCACCGCGGACACGTCCGCTCACGTCTCCGGGGACGCGGTCGACATCGGATACTCCGACGCCGCCGCGTGGCTGTCCCAGCACGGCGCCCAGTACGGGCTGTGCCCGATCTACGACAACGAGCCGTGGCACTTCGAACTGCGCCCGGATGCGATCGTTCAGGGCTGCCCGGTCACGTATGCCGACCCCACGCAGGATCCGAGGATGCAGCAGTGACGAGCCCCATCAGGGGCGCGGAACTCAAGCGGTACCCGGTGATCGGCCGAGAGGTGATCGACCGGGCATGGCGCAGCGTTCGGACAGCGCATACCTCAGGAGCACCATGTCGCCGACTCGACGGCTCTCGACGAGGGGCGCGCGGCGGTCGGAGTTCCACGGGAACCTGCCGTCGCCGATCAACCGGGGCGCTCGGCGGTCGCCGACGAAGAAAGGGGCGATCGCCAATTGGAGTTCATCGACGAGGTCGGCCGCCAGGAATTGCGTGAACACCGTTCCGCCGCCTTCGACCAGGAGTGTGCGCACGCCCCGGTCGTTCAGCTCGCTGACGAGATCGGCCACGGAGACCTCGTCGCCCAACCCGACGACGGTCGCACGATCACCGAGCCGGTCGCGGATGCCCCGGACCGCGGATCTGGGGCAATAGACCAACTTCTTCGTGTCTCCGAAGGTGAAGAACTTCGACTGCGGATCAAGGTCACCGGTTGCCGTCATCGTCACCTTCCAGGGCGACGGCGGCAGGCCTTGGGCTTCGCGCCGGCTCCGTCGCTCCTCGCTGCGCACCAGCAGTCTCGGATTGTCGGCGCGGACGGTGCGTGCGCCGACCATGATGGCGTCGCAGTGCGCCCGTACCTCGTCGACCCGATCGAAGTCTGCCGCGTTCGAGAGGGCGAGGCGCGGCGGAGAGGCCGTGTCGAGATACCCGTCGAGGGACATGGCAGCGCTGAGAATCACGTACGGCCTGTCGATCACGATTCCCCCTTCCGGCCGGTGCCGGCGAGAACGACCGTACGCGCCGGTGCGGGCGTTCGCATGCGACGGACAGCGGATGTCGCGGCGACGACGAGTCCGGGGGCGACGGCGATCATCGCGAGGATGCCGAACAGCGTGGAGGCCGCGACACCGGCGGACGCGCCGAGGCCGGCGACGGCGAACGTCCAGCCGGCGATCCCCTCGCGCGGACCCCAGCCGCCGAGGTTCAGCGGGATGGCTCCGGCGAGCAGGACGACGAGCGCGAGGGCGGCGAGGCGCATCGGCGGCACGCTCGCTCCGACCGCGGCGACCGCGACGCCGAAGGTCACGACGTGACAGGCGACCACCACGATCGACGCGACGACGACCCGCACGAACGCGCCGGGGGATCCCACACCGGCCGAGAGCTCGTCGAGCTCGCGTCTCAGCGCGGCACTCACCCGGGCGCTCGTCGCGGTCATCGCCAGCGCGGCGAGCGCGAGCACCATGAGGACGATGCCGATCGCCGCGAGCAGGTAGCCCTCGAACTCGAGGCCGAAGCACGCGACCACGATCACCGCGAGTGCGATCTGCACGAGCTGCCCGATCGTGCGTTCGATCACGACGGCTCGAGCGCCCTGCCCGACGTTTCCCGCGTCGCGGCCCTGCGTGAGGGCACGCTGGACGTCGCCGACCACGCCGCCGGGAAGCACCGTGTTGAGCAACTGCGACCGGTAGTACATCCCGACGGCTTGGGGGTAGCGGATGCCGACCCCGAGTCGCCCCGCGATGATGCTCCAGCGCCAGGCCGCCGCGGCGGTCGCGACGGCGGAGAGTGCGAGCGCGGCGACGATCAGGCGCAGGTCGATGCTGAGCACCCCGCGCAGGAACGGCCCCGAGCCGACCTGGGCGACGACCGCGACCAGCACGCCGACGCCCACGAGCGAGCGTGCCGCGAGGCGGAACCACGTCGATGACAGCACCGCACGCAGCCGTGGTGCGCTCGTCGATGCGGACATCACGGCCACGCCAGGAGATCGGTGTGCTCGACCACGGCCGAGAGCGCACCGCGGCGCGATTGCGACGAACGCAGCGCGCGGTAGTCCGCACCGTGGACCTCGAGGTCGGCGCGCTGCTCGAGCGCCGCATCGCACCATCCGTCGAACCACCGCTCGAGGAGGAGGGGATCGTGATCGCCGAGCCGCCAGAAGGTGGCGGCAGGTCGAATCGTTCCAGCCGGCATCGAGGAACAGTCGTTGCGCGAGTGCGACGCCGGTGGGCCCCACGAGCCGGCGCCCGCCCACACGACGTTGCTGGTGCGCGTTGAACGAGGCCGCGAAGACGTCGTCGCGAGGATCCCGGGGGTCGAGGCGGACCTCGCCGGTCACGCTCAGGCTCAGCAGCACGGGACATCCGACGGCGACGCAGGCATCGATGACGGCGCGCACCTCCTTCGACGTCAGCACATCGAGCAACGCGGAAGCGGTCACGAGCGAGGCGCCGTCGAGGGCGTCGGGATCGAGGTGTGCGAGCTCCCCGCTGCGCGTGCGGACCGAGACCGGTCGTCCGTCACGATCGAGCGGGACGACACCGTTCGTCGCACGGTCGATGAGGTTCGCGTTCCAGTCGTGCAGGACCCAGGTCTGCGGGCCGGGCAGCAGCGGCGCCAGCCATCGCATCATCGAGCCCGTCCCGCTTCCCAGGTCGTGGATCACGATCGGACCCGGTACGAGATGCCCGGCTGCTGCGAGGGCGAGGTCGCGGGACCGGGCGCGCGCATCCTCGGGTTCGCGAAGCGCGAGCCAATCGCTGCTGACCTCGATGATCTCGCTCATCAGGCACGCCGCCGCTCGGATCCGACGGCGTCCATCGCCGGGCGGACTTCGCTCAGCACCGCTGCTGCGATCCGCGCGGTTTCGGCCCACGTTCGCGTCGCGGTACGCGAGCGCAGCGCATCCGCCTTGAGCACCGCACGCCGGGGGGGTTCCTCCCACCACTGCCGCAGGACCGCGCGCAACGCCACCGGATCGTTCGGCGGGGTGAGGATGGCGGCCGTGCTCCCTGCGATCGCCTCCGTTACTCCGCCGACGCGGGCCGCCACGACCGGGATGCCTCGAGCCACTGCCTCGGCGACGACCATGCCGTAGCTTTCGGCGCGCGACGGCGCGACGACGAGGTCCGCGGCGTGGTACTCGTCGGCCAGTCGCCGACCGGTGAGCACCCCCAGGAGCTCGATGCGCTCGGTGAGCCCGGCGGATCGGATCGCGGCGGCGATCCGGATCGCGAAATCGGGGTCGGCGTTCGGTGAGCCGACGATCGAGCAGGTCCATCCGGGCAGATCGGCCATGCCCGCCAGCGCGTGGACGAGCACGTCCTGTCCCTTGTGGGGCGCGACCGCGCCGACGCAGAGCAGGTGGCCCCCCGATGCGGATCCGGTCGCCGCCGGCACGGCGTCGGTGCCCGGACGAGCGACGATGATGCGATTCGGCTCTGCGAGCGTGCGGGCGATGAGTTCGGAGCGGGTCCACTCGCTGGTCGCGATCACACGCCGGGCGGCGTTCAGGGCCTTGCGCTCCCGTTCGGCGGTTCGCGCGGCGTTCCTCGATCCCGGGCAGGGCGCTCGCGACCATGTGCGCCAGCACGACGATCCGAAGACGCGTCGACTGCACGTCCAGCACCTCCGATGCCGAGACGGCGAGCAATCCATCGATCAGCACGAGCGCGTCGCGCGGGAGCGCGGACATCGCGCTCGCGACATCCTGCCCACCGCCTGCTGAGACGCGCACCATCCGGACGTCGAGACCCCGTGCTCGCAGCGCCGCGCCGATGCGCCGGTCGTAGACGTTGCCGCCGCTGACGCGCTCGTCATCGTCGATGCCGTCGGGCACGAGGAAGTGCACTGCTGCGTCCGCCATCCGATTCACAACCTCCGCTCGTAACTCGCCCAGGCGATGTGGGACTCATGGAGCGTGACCTCGATCGACGACAGCCGCCCGCCCGCTGATCCGAGCCGTCCATCTGCGGCACGCTCGGCGAGGCGGTCGGCGATCACCTGGCAGAGTCGTTCGGTCGTGGTGTTCATGCCCGCGAACTCGGGTTCGTCGTCGAGATTGCGATAGGTCAGCGAACCCGTGATCTGGCTGAGCGCCTCGGCCGCGCGTCCGATGTCGACGACCACGCCATCGGCGTCCAGGTCGCTCGCACGGAACGACGCGTCGACGACGAAGGTCGCACCGTGCAGGCGCTGTGCGGGGCCGAAGGTCTCTCCCGAGAAGCTGTGGGCGACCATCATGTGGTCTCGAACGGTCAGGGTGAAGGTCACGCCGCGTCCTTCCAATCGATCGTGTGGCAGAGCTCGGCGCTCTGGCCGGTTGCGAGCCCCGCCATCACCGCGGGGAGTTCACTCCAGGGGGAGTCGCCCGTGAGCAGCGTGTCGAAGGCAGGGTCCTGCAGGAGGTCGAGCGCGAGCGTCAGCCGGTCGCGCGTCGTGCGCGTGCCTCGTCGGCGTCGGGCCACGGCGCCCACCTGGCTCGACCGGATGGTCAGGCGGCGCGAGTGGAAGTCGGCGCCCAGCGTGAGCGTCACCGGCCGGTCGCCGTACCAGCTCGCCTCGATCACCTCCCCGTCGGTCACGACGGCCTCGAGCGCGAGCTGCAGCCCCGCCTCCGACCCGCTCGTGTTGATGACGAGATCGCGGTCTCCCGGCGCGTCGCCTGGTTCGGCGAATCGGACGCCGAGTCGATCGGCGACCTCGCGACGCGACGTGTCCACATCGACGAGCACCACGTCGAGCCCGGGGATGCCGCGGACCAGTCGCGCGATGCAGCATCCGATCATGCCGGCGCCCACGATCGTGACCCGGTCTCCGACCACGGGGGCGGCATCCCACAGCACGTTCACCGCGGTCTCGACCGCTCCCGCGAGCACCGCACGGCGGGCGGGCACGCCGCGGGGGACAGGTATCACGGCATCAGCGGGAACGATGAAGACGGATTGGTGGGGGAACAGCGTGAAGACGGTGCGGCCACGGAGCGCTTCCGGCCCGTCCTCGACGACTCCGACGTTGAGGTAGCCGTACTTGACCGGGCCCGGGAAGTCGCCCTCCTGGAACGGTGCGCGCATCCGCTCGTGCTCGCTGATGGGCACGCGACCCAGGAAGACCGAGGCCTCGGTGCCGCGGCTGATGCCCGTGTAGCTGGTGCGCACGAGCACCTCGCCGTCGCCTGCACGGGCGATCGACTGCCGGCGCAGGGCCCCGACGCCCGGCTGGTCGATCCAGAAAGCAACGGCCTCACGCAACGGTGCTTCTCCTTCGGTGAACCATCTTGCGATCTCCTACGTGTACATCATGAATATGCTCCGTGAGATGCTCCCTGACAAGGACACGTGATGGCGATCAAGGAGGTTCACCTCGCACCGATCGGGTTGGCCGTACTCGGTGCGGCGGGCGTGACGGCGATCTGGGCCGTCGACGGGCTGCCGGCGATCGGCTGGATGGCCGCGCTGGCCTACCTGACGGTGAGCACCATCCTCCTGACGAGTGCGCTGCGACGCGCGCGTGCACCGCGTCTCGGCTGGGCGAATGTCGTCACGGCGACGAGATCGGCATTGGTCGCCATCATCACCGGACTGGTCGTCGCGTCCTTCGTCGCGCCGATCCCGGTGCCGCTCCTGATCTGCCTGGTCGTCCCGGCGCTCGCCCTGGACGCGGTGGACGGGTGGATCGCGCGTCGTACCGGTACCATCACGGAGCTCGGCGCTCGTTTCGACATGGAAGTGGATGCGTTCCTCCTCCTCGTGCTCAGCGCGTACGTGGCACCCATCCTCGGGCCCTGGGTGCTGGCGATCGGTCTCATGCGCTACGTCTTCGTCGCCGCAGGATGGATGCTTCCGTGGCTTCGCCTGCAGCTCCCGCCCCGCCCCTGGCGCAAGGTCGTGACGGCCGTGCAGGGGATCGCCTTGACGCTTGCGGCATCCGGCCTGGTCCCGGAACTCGCCGGCGTGCTCGTCGGGGTCGCACTGGTCCTGCTCGTCGAATCCTTCGGTCGGGACGTGGTGTGGCTGGCGCTTCGAAGCCGCGCTCGGCGAGCCGTGGTGGGTGCATCGTGATCGATGCACACATCGGACCGCGTGGGGAGGACTCGCGATCACGCCGCCAGCGGCGGGCGGAGCACGACCAGCGTGGCGATGGCGAGCACCACGACGCCGATCGCCTCGACGATGACCGTCGGGATGACGAGGGTGAAGTCCCAGGTCTCGGTGATGCCGAAGAACCCGACGGTCAGGGCGAGCAGGAGGGCGGCGAGGCTCGCGAGCACGAAGAGCAGACTCAGGATGGTCGCGAGGACCAGGAGCCGCCCGCGGAGGACGAGCATCCCGATCGCCAGCACGAGGCCCGCGATGGCTTGCAGGACGAAGAGCACGCCGAGCACCCCGCCGACGCCGTCGAAGACGAGGAAGAGATGAATCCCGCCGATCGCGAGAAGGACGATCGCGCTGAGGATCCGCAGGACCCACAGAACGGCCTGGTTGGTTCCCGTCATGTTCACACTGTTTCCAGTCATGTTCATACCCGCTTCCGATCGAAGCCTCCGGCGGAGACGCTAACGGGGACACGAGACAGCGGAGGAAAGAGTTCACACGGGCGGAGGCGCCGGGTGCGCGAGAAGGTCTCGCTGGTGGTCGCGATCCTCATCCTCGTCGTGGTGCCGCTCGTGCCCGGCGCGCTCGCCGATGGCTCTCCGGCACCGCTCATCGGGCTTCCCGCGGAGTCGATCGTCGTGCTGCTCCTGCTCTGCCTGCTTCCCTGGCCACCGGCACGCGTCGTCGTCGCGGTCGGCTTCGGTGTCGTCATCGTCATCGCGCTCGCGCTCGCCGGGATCGACGCCGGCTACGAGTCAGTGCTCGACATCCCCTTCGATCCGCTCGACTGGCAGCAGCTCGGCGACGCGTTCGGGGTCGTCCAGGCTTCCATCGGCGATGCCGCCGCGAGCGGGTTGGTCGTGCTGCTCGCGATCGCCGCAGCCGGGTTGATCGTCGCGCTCTCCTGGGCCGCACTTCGCGCGGGCGCCGCCGTCGGGCCCGATCGCGTGCACGGAACGATCGCGATCTCGACGGTCACCGCGGCATGGACCATCGCCGCCCTGACGGGCTCGCAGGTGGTGGCGGGTCAGCCGGCCGCAGCGGCCGCTTCTCTGCACGCGATCACCGCGTCAGCCTCCTACGCCGCCTCAGGGCTCGCCGCGCTGGCCGACCTGCCGCAACAGATCGCGACGGACCCCTACCGTGACGCACCCGGTTCCGACCTGCTGACCTCGCTGAAGGGCAAGGACGTCGTCTTCGCCTTCATCGAGAGCTACGGCGAGGTGGCCGTGCAGGAATCCGGCTTCTCGGGGGGTGTGGAGCAGGTGCTGCGCGACGGCGAGGCCCAGCTCCGCGCTGACGGCTACGCATCCCAGAGCGCCTTCCTCACCTCTCCGACGTTCGGGGGTCTCAGCTGGCTCGCGCACTCGACCTTCCAGACCGGGCTGTGGGTCGACCGGCAGCCGCTCTACAGCAAGGTGATCCGGAGCGATCGATTCACGCTGAGCGAGGCATTCGGAAGAGCCGGATGGCGCACGGTCAGCGTCGTCCCCTCGAACACGGAGCCGTGGTCGTTCGGCACCTCGTTCTACCACTTCGACACCCTGCTCGACGCGAACAACGTCGGATATCGGGGGCCGTCCTTCGGGTATGCGCGGATCCCGGACCAGTACACCTGGAAGTACTTCGCCGACCACGAGCTCGCCCGGGACCACCAGCCGGTCATGGCGGAGATCGACCTCGTCTCCTCGCATCCGCCCTGGGCACCGCTCCCGGAGCTCGTGCCCTGGTCCCAAGTCGGCGACGGATCCGTGTTCGGACCCCAGCCCGCGCAGGGGCAGTCGGCGACCGTCGTCTGGCAGGACCCGAAGCGGGTGCAGCAGGCGTACGCCCAGTCCATTCGGTATTCACTCGGTGCGATGTTCGCGTTCCTGCACGAAGTCGACGACCCGAACCTCGTGCTCGTGGTGCTCGGCGACCACCAGCCGGCGACGATCGTGAGCGGGCAGGGCGCCAGCCACGACGTGCCGATCAGCATCATCTCGAAGGACCCGACCGTCTTCGAGTCGATCGAGGGATGGCAGTGGCAGGACGGGGTGCTGCCGGCGCCGGACGCGCCCGTCTGGCCGATGAGCGCGTTCCGCGATCGATTCCTCGACGCCTTCAGCGCTGGATGATGCACGGGCCACCTGTGTTTCACGCGATCTCAATGATGCGAGGCCGCCGTGTTCGGAGTCCCATTGGATGGGCGGCGTCGCTGTCGCCTGAATCGCACACCACCACCTGGGGGAAGGACCCACCATGTCCGACGCAATCAACGACGACACTCCGGTGCTCGACCTGCTCGCACGAATGACCGCGGACTCCTTGGAGGCATCCGGCCTCGACGTCGAGACCCTGATCCTCGTCCGGATCGCCGCGCTGGTCGCGGTCGACGCACCGCCGGTGTCGTACGCGCTCAACCTCGAGGTCGGCGCAGAGGCCGGACTCGACGCCGACGCCATCCGCGACGTCCTCACGGCGATCGCGCCGATCGTCGGCACGGCGCGGGTCGCCGCAGCGACGGGCAACATCGTCAAGGCGCTCGCCGCCGAGATCGAGCTCGAGGACCTCGAGATCGCGCTCCTCGAGGAGGAGGACGACGAGGAGTGAGCGCGAGGCGGTCGGCGCGACCGCCCGTAGGGTGACGCGCGGCGCACGCACCTGAGCGAACAGCTTCGTACGGAGTCGGAGGGTGTGACGAGGGCCGTCACGGGCGCCGTGCGCGTGGCGGCCCTCACGCATGCATCCGTCGCGGCATCCGTCGCCCGGTGCCGCTTCACCCGGTCTGGGTGATGCGCGTGCCACCGGGCAGGCGGATGCTGGTGTGTGCACGTCTTCCACTGGGGGAAGGAACCCGTCATGACTCCGGATCGCCACGCACGCACGATGCTCCCGATTCCCGACCGGCCGGCACCGGGCCTGACGACCTACGACGCGAAGGATCCGGACACGGCGTATCCGCCGATCCAGCCGCTGCTGCCACCCGAGGACGCGCCGAACGTGGTGGTCATCCTGCTCGATGACGTGGGGTTCGGTGCGTCGAGCGCCTTCGGCGGGCCGTGTGCCACCCCCAATGCCGAGCGTCTCGCCGGCGGCGGGCTGCGGTACAACCGCTTCCACACCACAGCGCTCTGCGCGCCCACCAGGCAGGCGCTGCTCACCGGCCGCAACCACCACTCCGTGGGGATGGGCAGCATCACCGAGACGGCGACCTCCGCGCCCGGGAACAGCTCGCTGCGGCCGAATACGAAGGCGCCGCTGGCGATGACGCTGAAGCTGAACGGCTACTCCACCGCGCAGTTCGGCAAGTGCCATGAGGTGCCGGTGTGGCAGTCGTCGCCGATGGGGCCGTTCGATGCGTGGCCGTCGGGCGGTGGCGGGTTCGAGACGTTCTACGGGTTCATCGGCGGGGAGAACAACCAGTGGGATCCGGCCCTGTACGACGGCACCACCCCGGTGGAGCCGCCGGCGACGCCCGAGGAGGGCTACCACCTGACCGAGGACCTGGCCGATCATGCGATCAGCTGGATCCGGTCGCAGAAGTCGCTGATGCCCGACCGGCCGTTCTTCGTGTACTTCGCGCCGGGCGCCACGCACGCGCCGCACCACGTGCCCAAGGAGTGGGCCGACAAGTACGCCGGGAAGTTCGCCGACGGCTGGGATGTGCAGCGCGAGCGCACGTTCGCCCGGCAGAAGGAACTGGGCGTCATCCCGGCGGACGCCGAGCTCACCCCGCGCCACGCCGAGATCCCGTCGTGGGACGACATGCCCGCCGAGCTCAAGCCGGTGCTCGAGCGGGAGATGGAGGTGTACGCGGGCTTCCTCGAGCACGTCGACCATCACGTCGGCCGCGTCGTCGACGCCATCGAGGACCTCGGCGTGCTCGAGAACACGCTGATCTACTACATCATCGGCGACAACGGGGCATCCGCAGAGGGCACGCTGAACGGCGCGTTCAACGAGATGGCGAACTTCAACGGGATGGCCGCGCTGGAGACGCCCGAGTTCATGGTGTCCAAGCTGGACGAGCTCGGGTCACCGAGTTCGTACAACCACTACGCGGTGGGCTGGGCGTGGGCGATGGACACGCCGTTCCAGTGGACCAAGCAGGTCGCCTCGCACTGGGGCGGCACCCGCAACGGCACCATCGTGCACTGGCCGGACGGGATCGACGAGCGGGGCGGGCTGCGCACGCAGTTCACGCACTGCATCGACATCGCGCCGACGATCCTCGAGGCCGCCGGCCTGCCGGAGCCGACCATGGTCAACGGCGTCCAGCAGTCGCCGATGGAGGGCACGAGCATGCTGTACACGTTCCGGGACCCGGATGCCGCGGAGCGTCACGACCTGCAGTACTTCGAGATGTTCGGCAACCGCGGCGTCTACTTCAAGGGGTGGAGCGCCGTGACCAAGCACCGCACGCCGTGGGTGATGGTCGGGGGCGTGGTGCCGGCGTTCGACGACGATGTCTGGGAGCTCTACGACGGCAACGCCGACTACAGCCAGGCGCGGAACCTCGCGGCGGAGCAGCCCGATCGGCTGCATGAACTGCAGCGGCTCTGGCTGATCGAAGCGGTGAAGTACAACGTGCTGCCCATCGACGACCGCACCGCGGAACGGCTCAATCCCGACATCGCGGGCCGGCCGACGCTCATCCGTGGCAACAGTCAGCTGTTGTTCGCCGGTATGGGCCGGCTCTCCGAGTCGAGCGTCGTGAGCATCAAGAACAAGTCGTTCTCCGTCACCGCCGAGCTCCAGGTGCCCGATGGCGGCGCGAACGGGGTGATCATCGCGCAGGGCGGCCGGTTCGGCGGATGGAGCGTCTACGTCGACGCCGGCACGGCGAAATTCGTCTACAACGTGCTCGGGATCCAGCACTTCACGATCGCCGCCGACCGGCCGATCCCGGCGGGGACCCACCAGGTGCGCATGGAATTCGCGTACGACGGTGGGGGCCTCGCGAAGGGCGGCGACGTCACGCTTGTACTACGACGGCGACTCCGTCGGCTCGCGGACGCGTCGGGGCCACCCAGCCCCTGATCTTCTCGGCCGACGAGACCACCGACGTCGGCTACGAGTCGGGCACCGCCGTCAGTCCCGACTACACACCCCAGTCGAGCCGGTTCACCGGCAGGATCAACTGGGTCCAGATCGACGCCGGCACCGACGACCACGACCACTTCATCGACCCCGAGGAGCGAATGCGGGTCGCCATGGCCCGCCAGTAGCGTCGGGCGGCGGATGCCGCGGCGTCACGGATGCCGCGGCATCGCCGTGTCCGGGCACGAACGGAGGCCGGTCGCGCGTCCCCCGATGCGCGGCCGGCCTCCCTCACTCGGCGTCCCAGCGGGTTCGAGTCCGCGTGGACGCCCGCTCGTGTCCCTCGCCGGTTCAGGCGAGCAGCTTCGCCTTCGCGTCGGCGAACTCCTGGCCGCTCATCGCGATCAACCCTCGCGAATCGGCGAGGGCGTCGACCGTGAGGCCGACGCCACTCGCTCGTCCGATCGGGCCGTGCGGCGAACTACGACGTCTGCAGTGCCTTCGCCTTCAACGCGTCGAACTCGGCCTGCGAGATCGCGCCGCTGTCGAGGAGCTGCTTGCCCTTCTCGATCTCGGCTGCCGTCGAGGTCGAGGACGATCCGGCCACGGTGCGGATGTAGTCCGCGTTCGCGGCCTGGGCCTCGGCTGCCCGTGCGGCGTTCCGCTGCGCCATCCCTTGTCCGCGTGCGATCAGGTAGATGAACGCGGCGAGGAACGGCACGAACACCAGGAAGATGACCCAGAGCGCCTTGCCCCAGCCGTTCAGCGTGCTGTCCCTGAAGATGTCGATGAACACCGTGATGAAGATCCAGATGCACGCGATGATCACGTAGAACCAGAAGAGCCAAACGAGGAAGTCCCAGAAAGAACCCATGACCGCGCCTTTCGTATCGAGTGGCCGGTCTGCTGCCGGCATCTGTCCCGACGCTATGCCGCGGCATCCGGCCTCGCATCACGCAGATGGCATGAAGCCGGGCGCGCGTTCACGCCCCCGAGCCCTCGCCTGCAGCGTCCAGAGGACCCGGCCCACGCCGAATCATCCGATCTGCATGATGCGCCGAGCGCCGTCGGAGACTGCACTTGGACGTAGCATCCGACCGATGTGGAGGGAGGGAGGTCACCGTGGACTACACCGACCGGCTCCGGCGACTGGCCATCAACGATGAGCGGCTCGCCGAGGACGACCTCGGCGTCCTGGGCGTCGGCGCGGAGGGACTCGATCCCAAGTCACTGGCGCTCGCCCGGGTGGCCGCCCTGGTCGCCGTGGGCGGCGCCGAGCCGTCGTTCGGTTCGCAGGCGGATGCCGCGGTGAGCGCCGGCGCGACGCCGTCGGAGATCGTCGACGTGCTCATCGGCATCATCCCGGTGGTGGGGCTGCCCAGGGTGGTGGCGGCCGCGCCGAAGGTCGCGATGGCGCTCGGCTACGACATCGACGAGGCGCTCGACCAGTCCGCGACCGCCCGACGCGACTAGGCGCCCAGCAGGCCCATCGCCATGGCGCGCTCGACCGCCTCGCTGCGCGCGGACACGCCGAGCTTGCGGTAGATCGAGCCGACCTCGGAGCTCACCGTGTTCCGCGAGATGAAGAGCCGCTCGCCGATCTCGCGGATCGAGAGGTGCGTCTGCAGGTAGGGGAGCAGGCGCAGTTCGGCGGGCGTGAGCGGCGGGCCCCCGGTCGGCCCGGGTTGCTCGCCGGTCGACACGAAGCCCCGGAAGTCGGACACCTCGTCGGCGAGGACGCCGAGCGCGGGCCGGTGCAGCATGATGTCGTCGATCTCGCGCAACAGGTGCCGTGCGGTGGCATGGTCGGTGAGCGCCCACAGCACCTTGGCGAGCTGGAGGCGCACGCGCACCGCGATGAACGGGATGGCGTAGGTGCACGTCGGCCGCGCGCGCATCGCGCGCGTCACCTGGCGCTCCACGTCGGCGAGGTCGCCGTGGTGCATGGCGAGTCGCGCTGCAGCGGCGAAGGCGAGCACGGCGGTGGCGTAGTCGTGCATGCGCCGCCGGTCGATCGCGGCGAGGGCCGCCTGCACGTGCTCGGCAGCCTCCCCCCACCGACCGTGATCCATGGCGAGCACGGCGAGCTCCGACTCGCTGACGATGAGCACGTCGGTGTTGTCCCGTGCACCGGCGGTCGCGGAGCACTCGGTGAAGGCGGCCTCCGCCTCGTCGACCTCGCCGGCGAGCAGCTTCGCCTCGCCGAGCAGCGCGAGCGCCTGATCGCGCCACGGACTCCAGGTCGGCTCGGACGCGATCGCGAACTCGGCATCGGCCATCGCCTGCTCCGGGCCGGCGGCGCACATGATCGAGCGGAGCATCGCGCGTGCGGACTCGAACGACGCCGAGCCGTCGTCGGGTGTCAGGTCGTAGGATGCGGTGTCGAGCACGGCAGCCCACCGATCGGCCTCGTATGTCTGGCCGGTGAGCGCCGCGATCCAGCCCGCCAGCACGGCGAGCGGCGGGTAGGCCTCGATAGCCGGAGTCGCCGAGTGCCGCGAACCATCGCTGCACCGTCGTCAGCTGGCCGGACTGGTAGGTCGCAAGGGCCACGGATGCCACGAGGTGCGTCGCGCGCATCCGCTCGGTCGAGTTGTCGAGCAGGTGCTCGATCGCCATTGCGGGGGAGCCGTGCTCCTCGAACCAGGCGGCGGCAGCGAGGTGCAGGTCGACGATCGCGTCGGGCTCGACGCGTCGGAGCTCGCCGAGCAGGAACTCGCGGAACAGGGCGTGATAGCGGAACCACTCGCGACGCCGATCGAGCGGGACGAGGAAGACGTCGGATGCCTCGAGCTCGCGCAGCACCTCCTGCGCGTCGACGCTGTCGAGCACGGCATCGCAGAGGGTCGCGGAGAACGTGTCGAGCACGGCCGTTCGGCGCAGGAATCGCTGCTGGTGCTCGGGGAGCTTGGCGAGCGACTCCCGGTAGAGGTAGTCGGCCACGTAGCGGTCGTCGCCGGACACCGCCAGCGCGTCGTCGCCGCTGTCGCGTGCGATGGCAGCGGCGAGGAACAGGCCGACGGGCCATCCCTCGGTGCGCTCGACGACCTCGGCGGCGTCGTCGGGGCTGAGCGGAACCTGCGCCTCGGCGAAGATCTTGGCTGGCGCCGGCGGCATCGATCGCGAGGTCGACCGCGGTGATCTCGAGCGTGTCTCCCGAGGCGCGGAGGCGGGGCAGGTGCGGTTGCTCGCCCCGGCTCGCCGCCACCACCTGGGATCCCCGCGGGATGCCGGCGAGCACCACGCTGAGCACGTCGTGGCACGCGGGCGAGCGGATCTCGTGGAGGTCGTCGAGCATGAGGACGAAGGGCGTAGGGCCGGCCCTGAATGCGGATGCCAGCAGGGGCGCCGCGCGACCCAGCGCGGAGACGCCGTGCCCGCGGACGTCGACCGCGAGGTGGTCCATGCCCGGCGCGATGCCCGCATAGGCCGACGCCAGGAGGGTGAGCAGCGCTGCGGGATCGTCGTCGAATCGTTCGAGCGACACCCACGCGACCGGACGTTCCTCCGAGTGGGCCCACTCGGCCAGGAGGGTCGATTTGCCGTACCCCGCCGGCGCCGTCACGCCCACCACGCGGCGCCCGCTCGAACGCGCGGAGGCGATCAGGGGGGCGCGGGAGACCGAGCCACGGGCTGGGGGCTCCGGGACTGACAGCTTGGCGTCGAGCAGGAGTTGATCCAGCTCGACCTCCGGCGTGAGGGACACCGGAGCTTCCTCGAACACGCTCGAAGCATATGCATCCGGAAGGCGCAGCCTCAAGAGGCGGGCCGTGCGGCGTCACGAACAGTACGCGAACAACACCCGTGCGCGATGTGTCGCAGACGGTGCCTCGGGGAGTATGTTGAGCGACACGCGGCCGCAGCGGGCGGTCGCGGCATCCGACCTCGAAGGGGGCGTGCGGTGAACTTCATCGGCAACGTCTGGGACATCTTCTGGTTCTTCTTCTGGATCTTCGCCTACGTGGCCTACCTGTTCGTGCTCGTCTACGTCCTCATCGACATCTTCCGCGATCACTCGCTGAACGGATGGCTCAAGGCGGTGTGGGTCATCTTCCTCGTGTTCGTGCCCTGGGTCACGGCGATCGTGTACCTCATCGCGCGCGGCAAGGGCATGGCGGAGCGCTCGGCGGGCCGCCACCCCGACATCGTCGAGTACTCCGACGAGGAGGTCAGGGCGGTGTCGTTCGCGAGCCCCTCCGACGAGATCGCGAAGGCGCAGGCACTGCGCGACCAGGGGGTCATCAGCGACGGCGAGTTCGAGGCGCTGAAGGCGAAGGCGCTCGGCAGCAAGTTCTGAGCGCGGTCGACGCGCAGCGACACGCACGTGCCCCGGCGGAGTCCGACTCCGCCGGGGCACGCGCGACTCGTCAGATGGAGGCCACGGCCGCCTGGATCGCCGCGACCGCGGCATCGGGATGCGAGACCATCGACACGTGCGATGCCTCGAGCTCGCTCACCGTCGACCCGGCTCGCTCGGCCATGCGACGCAGGACCGCGACCGGGATGACCCGGTCGTCGGTGCCGATGACCGCCCAACTGGGATCGTCTTCCACGCGGGTGCGCCCGACGGCGTGACATTCGCCACGAGCGACGCGGGACGCTGGCTGGCGACGATCGTCCACCGGTCCGCCTCGGGCAGGTCCTGCGCGAACGACGCGTGCACGACCTCGGGCTTCAGGAAGACCTCCGCCGCACCCTCCGGCGCTCCCGGGTAGCCGGCGATGTCGAAGACCGTGGTGGGGTCGGCCACGGCCAGCGCCGAGCCCGAGCCCTCGAGGATCTGGAGCACGGTCTCGCCCTCGTCGGGCATGAACGCGTTGACGTAGACGAGCGCGCGCACGTCACCGCCGGAGGCCGCGGCGTTGGTGATGACCGCGCCGCCGTACGAGTGCCCGACGAGCACGACCGGCCCGCTCGTGCGCTGCGCGAGGAACGACGCCACGTAGGCGGCGTCGTCGGTGAGTCCCCGCAGGAGATTCGGTGGGACCAGCACCGTGAAGCCCTGCGCCTGCAGCTCCCTCGTCACGGCATCCCAGCTCGAACCGTCGGCCCACGCGCCGTGCACCAGCACGATCGTCGGCTTCGTCGTCGCATCCGTCATCGTTTCCGCCCTCCCTCGATGTGCGGCGACGATCCCCGCGCCGCCACCGCGCACGATACGCCGATTCGCCCACGGCGCGCCAGAGCGGGCCGCGCTGGCACCCCGCTCCCGGACGACGTAGCCTCGGCCTATGACGCGCTCACCGTCGACCGAGCCCGCCGAACCGGCGGAGTTCGACGTGCGGGCGTTCGCCCGCACCGCGCACGGCAGCCTGCGCGGCGACCTCGACCTCGACGCCGTCGCCGGAGCGCCGCTCGCGCCCGACCTCGTCACCGTGCTCGCCGCACTGGCCGCGCTCGAGGGCGCCACGATGGCGCACCTCCGCAACGTGCTCGTCACGAACACCCACAAGGACGCCCGCGTCACGGCGTTCCTCGTGACGTGGGCGTTCGAGAAGTTCTGGATCGCGGATGCGCTCCGCGCGATCGTCGACGCGAGCGGCGTCTCGGGCCCCGGCTCGAACGCCGGCCCCGTCGGCGCACAGCCGCCGGTCCGAACCGCAGCGGCAGCGTCGGGAGGAGCGGCATCCGGCGGTCGCGGACCCGTGCGGCGCGCGTTCGCCGGGATCACCCAGGGGTGGGCGGTCATCGGGGCGCACATGGCCGTCGGCCTCGTCGACGACCGGATGCTCGGGACGGCCTACGAGAGGGTGGCCGAATCGTCCACGAGCGCGACCCTCGATGCGGTGGTCGACCGGATCGTCGCCGTGAAGGAGCGGCACACGCGGTTCTTCGAGGAGGAGGTGCAGCGGCGGCTGACGGCATCGCCGCGGGCCGCGCGGCTGGCGCGCCGCGAGCTCCGCCGCACGGCGTGGCCACTCGGCGCCGCCGCGCTCACGGCGGAGCAGCGCGCCGCGTTCTCGCGATTCGCCTTCGGCGGTCCGGAGGGCGACGCGCGCGCCGTCGAACTCGAGCGCGGCATCAGCGGCGCTGCCCGGCATGGACGCGCGCACGGCCGCGATCGTCCGTCGAGGGCTCGCAGGCCGGCGCGCGGCCTGATTACATGGGAGCGGGCGGGAAGGGGCACGCGTGGCGTTCGACATCGACAGGTACACCGCGACCTCCGTCAGCGTGCACTGGGACGACCTCGACCTCGAGGGGTTCCGCGACGATCCGCTTCCCCCCGCCTCCCTCCGGACGCTGCGGTACATGGCCGACGTCGAGTACCACACGGTCTGCTACACCCGCGACCTGCTGACGACGCCATCGCATCGCGAGGCCGACGTGAGCGCCTTCATGACGATGTGGAACCGCGAGGAGTTCTGGCACGGCGAGGCGCTCGCCGCGGTGCTCGCGATGCACGACATCACCGTCGACTACGACGTGCTGAAGGCGAGCCGCCTGAAGCTCGGCTGGAAGGACCGGCTCGACCCGATCAAGCAGTCGGTGCTCGGCTCGCTCGTCGGCGCCGACTTCGTCGCCGTGCACATGTCGTGGGGGGCCGCCAACGAGTGGTCGGCGATCACGGCCTACCAGCGCATGGCCGAGCTGGAGGAGCATCCGGTGCTCGCCGAGCTGCTGCGCCGCATCGCGAAGCAGGAGGCCAGGCACGTGGCCTTCTACACGTCGCAGGCGCGCGAGCGGCTGGCGGCGAGCACGAAGGCGCAGAAGGTCACGAGGTTCGCGCTCAGCCGCTTCTGGGCGCCGGTGGGCTCGAGCATCAACTCGACCGAGGACGTGCGGCACGTCATGACGCACCTCATGAGCGGGCCGGAGGGGCGGCGCGCGGCACGCAAGGTCGACGAGAGCATCAGCGGCATGCCCGGCCTCCAGGGCCTGACGATCGTGCAGGACGCACTCGACGAGCTCGGCGTACCCGCCTGAGACGGATCGAGCGACACGCGGTACCGTTGAGCATGCCTCAACGACACGTGCCCGACACGTGGGAGCAGGGCCGGGCCTACGAGCGATACGTCGGCCGGTGGAGCCGCGAGGTCGCGCCGCGCTTCCTCGATTGGCTGCGCATACCGCCCGGGCTGCGCTGGCTGGACGTGGGCTGCGGCACGGGTGCGTTGAGCGCGGCGATCCTCGACGCCTGCACGCCGGCCTCGGTCGACGGAGTCGAGCCGTCGGAGGGCTTCCTCGAGACGGCGGTCGCCGAGCTCGGCAACCGGGTCACGTTCCACCGGGCGGATGCCTCGGCGCTGCCGCTCGACGACGGGTCCGTCGACGTCGTGGTGTCGGGTCTCGTGCTGAACTTCGTGGCCGACCTCGACACGGCGCTCGCCGAGATGTCACGCGTCGCCGTCGACGGCGGCGTGGTGGCGGGCTACGTCTGGGACTACGCCGACCGGATGGAGCTCATGCGCTGGTTCTGGCGGGCCGCGACCGAGCTCGACCCCGACGCCGCCGCGCTCGACGAGGGTGCGCGGTTCGACGCCTTCACGCCGGAGGGCCTCACCTGGCGCTTCGCGAGCGCCGGGCTCGTCGACGCGGAGGCCGGATCCGTCGAGGTGCCGACGAGGTTCGCGGACTTCGACGAGTACTGGTCGCCGTTCCTCGGCGGGCAGGGCGTCGCCCCGGCCTACGCGATGTCGCTCGACGAGTCGGCGAGGGACCGCCTGCGCGAGCGGCTGCGCGAGCTGGTGCCGACCGGCCCCGATGGCTCGATCGACCTCGTCGCGCGGGCGTGGACGGTGCGCGGGGTCGTGAACCGCTAGACCCCGTGCCGTCGCCGGACCGGGTGCTCGTACGCCGCGGGCCGGCACGCGAACGGCCCCGGCGAACCTTCGTCCGCCGGGGCCGTCGTGCGTGAGCCGGGACTACGCCGCGGGCTCCGCGTCGCGCTTCGGCAGCTTCCAGTCGGGCCGCACGAAGTGGCAGGTGTAGCCCCACGGGATGCGCTCCAGGTAGTCCTGGTGCTCGGGCTCCGCCTCCCAGAAGTCGCCCGCGGGGGAGACCTCGGTCGTCGCCGGCCCGGGCCAGAGCCCGGACGCGTCGACGTCGGCGATGGTCTCGTAGGCGATGACCTCCTGCTCGGGGGTCGTCGGGAAGATCGCCGAGCGGTAGCTCGTCCCGACGTCGTTGCCCTGGCGGTTCCGCGTCGACGGGTCGTGGATCTGGAAGAAGAACTCCAGCAGGTCGCGGAACGACTCCTTCGACGGGTCGAACACGATCTCGATGGCCTCGGCGTGCGTGCCGTGGTTGCGGTACGTCGCGTTCGGCACCTCGCCGCCGGTGTAGCCGACGCGGGTGTCGATCACGCCGGGGCGCTTGCGGATCAGGTCCTCCATGCCCCAGAAGCAGCCGCCGGCGAGAACGGCGGTCTCGGTCCCGGGGATGTGTGTCACGGTGCCGGGGGTGGTCATGATGCGTCCTCCTTCTCGGATGCCGCGCCGGCGGCATCCGTGGTCGTGGTCCCGCTGTCCGGGAAGAGCGAGCGGTACTGCCCGTAGCCCTGCGCCTCGAGCTCCGATGCGGGCACGAATCGCATGGCCGCGGAGTTCATGCAGTAGCGCAGGCCTCCGGCCTCGATCGGCCCGTCGTCGAACACGTGGCCGAGGTGGCTGTCCGCGCCCGACGAGCGCACCTCGGTGCGCTTCATCCAGAGCGACCGGTCGACCTTCTCGGTGACGGCGTCGGGCTCGATGGGCCGGGTGAAGCTCGGCCAACCGGAGCGGCTGTCGTACTTGTCGGTCGACGCGAAGAGCGGCTGGCCGGAGACGACGTCGACGTAGATGCCGGGCTCGTGGTTGTTCCAGTACTGGTTCCGGAACGCGGGCTCCGTCCCGTCCTCCTGCGTGACGTGGAACTGCTGGGCGGTGAGGCGGCCGACCGCCTCGGGAGTCCTGCGGTAGTCCTGTGGCACTTCGTTCCTCCTTCGTGGGCGACGCTGGCTGCGGCGCCTCGGACGCGCGGGGAAACCCCTGGGGGTTCTCGTGGCGTCACCAGAGAGAACGAGTGGCGGCGCCGCGCTGTTCCGCATCTCACGCCTCCCCGCTGTGACTTCGCTGTGAGCGCCGTCGTCGGTCTCCGGTCGTACGATGGAGGCACGCCGGCCGGGGCGCTCTGGAAGGAGCAGCACTGGCCACCACCTGGCACCCGATCCTCGCCGCGGCCGAGCCCGAACCGGGGCGCTGGCGGCTCGTCGACAGCATGGGCCGCGAGTACGGCACGGTCACGATCGTGCGCGTCGACGGCGAGGTGCGCTACCGCGCCGAGTTCGGCGGGCGTCTCCTCGGCTGGGGCACGACGCTGCGCGGCGCGTGCGAGCGCGTGCATCAGGCGTTCGTGCGTTCGCACGGTCCGTCGGAATGGCCGGGATACCCCGACTTCCACGACCGCTGAGGGCTCCGTCGTCGCGCCGCGGCCCCCTGTTGCGCCAGACTTGCGGCAGGTGCGTCGGGGAGGTGCAGGCCGTGGAGCTCTTGGTCGTCGCCGTCCTCGGGCTCCTCGGCATCGCCGCGGCGACCGCGATCGGACCCAAGCTGGGGTTCTCGGCTCCACTGCTGCTCGTCGTCGTGGGCATCCTCGTGAGCTTCCTGCCGTTCGTGCCCGACGTGGAGATCGATCCCGAGTGGATCATCGCCGGCGTGCTGCCGCCGCTCCTCTACTCGGCGTCGGTCTCGATGCCGTCCATGGAGTTCCGTCGCGAGTTCCGCGCCATCAGCGGACTGTCGGTGTCGCTCGTGGTCGTGAGCTCCGTCGCGCTCGGGCTGCTCTTCACGTGGATCGTGCCGGGCCTCAGCCTCGCGGCGGGCATCGCCCTCGGCGCGATCGTGAGCCCGACCGATGCCGTGGCCACGTCGATCGTGAAGCGCGTGGGCGTCACGCCGCGCATCGTCACGGTGCTCGAGGGCGAGAGCCTGCTGAACGACGCCACCGCGCTGGTGCTGCTTCGCTCGGCGATCGCCGCGACGGCCGCCGCGGTCTCGTTCTGGGAGATCCTCGGCGACTTCGTCTTCGCCGTGGTCGTCGCGGCGGTGATCGGGTACCTCGTCGGCAAGGGCAACCTGTGGCTGCGGTCCCGGGTCACGGATGCCACGGTGAACACCGTCATCTCCTTCACGGTGCCGTTCCTCGCCTCGGTGCCGAGCGAGGTCCTCGGGGCATCCGGCCTGGTCGCCGCGGTGGTCGCCGGGCTCGTGACCGGGCGGGGTGCGATCCGGAGCCTGTCACCACAGCATCGGATGTCGGACGTGCAGAACTGGCGCACCATCGAGCTCATCCTCGAGGGCACGGTCTTCCTCGTCATGGGCCTCGAGATGTCGGCCATCCTCGGCGACCTCACGAACGAGGCCCGCGGCATCGAGCTCGGCGGCCGGGTCGCGGCCATCACGTTGCTCGCGGTCCTCGTGGTGCGAGCGCTCTTCGTGTTCCCGATGCTCGGCCTGCAGCGTCGCAGCTCGCGCAGGGGCGCCAGCATGAAACCGCAGCTCACCGCGTTCCAGGAGCGGCTCGACAACGCGGATCCCGGCGAGGTCGCGGCTCCCGAGCGCCGCGGCGGCCCGGGGAAGGGCCGCCCGGGCCGGGTGCTCTCCGCCGCCTCGCTCGGCCGCTTCCAGACCCGGATCCGACGCAAGGTCGCGGACATCGACTACTTCATGGCGGAGCCGCTCGGGTGGCGTGAGGGCACCATCATCGTGTGGGCCGGCATGCGCGGCGCGGTCACGCTCGCGGCTGCGCAGACGCTGCCCCAGGGGACGCCCGACCGCTCGCTCGTCATCTTCATCGCGTTCCTGGTCGCGACGGGATCGCTCCTCATCCAGGGCGGCACGCTGCCGTGGATCGTGCGGCTCGTCAAGCCCGCGGGCGTCGACCGCGAGGCGGCGCGGGCCGAGCATGCCGAGCTGCTCGGGATCCTGCGCCGCGTCGCCGACGACGTCGTGCGCGAGCATCGCGAGGCGCGGATCGCCGCCGACGGAGACCACCAGCACGGCGACCGCGACCCCGAGGAGGATCGGGAGCTGTACCGGACGCTCCGCCTGCAGATCATCCACGCGCAGCGGGAGGCGCTCCTCACGGCCCGCGACGACGGGACGTACAGCGCCTCGGTGCTCACCGGTGTGCTCGAGACGCTCGACGCCGACCAGATCAGCATGGAGCTGCGCGAGGAGCACCGCGACGAGGCGTGAGTCGGGGCATCCGAGGCGGCCTCTGCGCGCCTGACGCCCCGCCGAGTGCCGCGAACAGGGCGGCGTTATCAGAACGTGATAAACGAGTCATCGTCAATACCATTGATGACATTCACAGGAACATGTGCGGATTCGCACAGAACGGGTCGTCAGACTGGCCACTTCGCCCGGGCGCCCCCGCGTCCGAGGAACGTCGAGCAAGGATCGAGTGGCCTCGTGCCTCGCGGTCCGCCCCCGTGAAAGTCATGCAGAACCAGTCTTCCTCCACTCCTGAGAACTCCATCGAACCGGTCCGAAGCCAGGCGGTCTCCCGCCGGGCGAGGCGCAGCCCCAAGGGCTGGCGACGCGGACCCCTCATCGCCGCAGGCGCCGTCGCGGCCATCGGCGCCATGGTCGGCACGGGCTTCGTGGTCCAGGGCGCCGTCGCCGCGCAGAACGACCGCGTCGCCGAGACCCGGGCGCTCGCGGATGCCGCGAACATCGACGTGCAGCAGCTCGACGCCCACGGCGGCATCCTCGAGGCGCGCGCCGTGAAGCAGGCCGAGGACACCCTCGCCGTCGCCGGCGACACGATCGCCGCCGCGCAGGGCAAGGCCGATGCCACCGCGCTCGCGGCCTCCGTCGCCGCCCTCGACGACTACAAGCTGCTCGCGCCCGAGCGCGTCTTCGCCCTCGTCGACTCGACGCTGGTGCACGCCGAGAGCGTGCGCGGCGCCGTCGCCGAGGCGGACCGTGTCGCCGCCGAGCAGGCCGCCGCCGCCGCTGCTGCCGCGAAGGCCGCCGCCGATGCCGCAGCCGCAGCCGCAGCCGCGGCCGCAGCCGAGGAGTCGTCCTCGTCTGTCGAGCTCGCGCCCCGGTGCACCGGCGAACCCGTCCGCGGCGCAGGCCATCGCCCGCGACATGCTCCTGGCCCGTGGATGGGGCGACGACCAGTTCGGCTGCCTCGTCGAGCTCTGGAACCACGAGTCGGGGTGGAACGTCTACGCGTCCAACCCGAGCGGCGCGTACGGGATCCCGCAGGCACTGCCCGGCAGCAAGATGGCCACGGCCGGTGCCGACTGGCAGACCAACCCGGCGACGCAGATCTCGTGGGGCCTCGGCTACATCACCGGCCGCTACGGCACGCCGTGCGGTGCGTGGGACACCTTCAACTCGCAGGGCTGGTACTGATCCCGCCGCGACCTCGTCGCGACCCGAACGCCCCCGACGGTCCGCCGTCGGGGGCGTTCGCGTCTCCGTCGCCTCAGCCGTCGTCGCTGCCCGTCCGCGCCGGGTGTCAAGCACCTGCGCGGGGCATCCGCCCTCGATAGCCTGACGGGATGGGTGAGCAGCAGGCGCAAGCGGACAAGGGCGGGCCCTTCGCCGGCATCATCGCGTGGGTCAAGCGGGTGACCGCGTGGGCGCTCGCCCTGCGGCCCGTGCGCGCCTGGTTCATCTACCTCGAGCACCACGGGCCGATGCTCGCCGACAGCATCACCTACCGCACCCTCTTCTCGGTCTTCGCGGGCGTGTTCCTCGGCTTCGCGATCGGCGGCATCTGGCTCTCGGGGCGTCCCGAGGTGATGGACGCCCTCGTCGAGACGATCGGTGCCGCCATTCCCGGCCTCATCGGCGAGGACGGGCTCATCGACCCCGACGACCTGATCCAGCCGCTCACGCTCAGCATCGCCGGCATCCTCGCCCTCGTCGGCCTCATCGGCGCGGCGATGGGGGCCGTCGGCTCACTGCGCATCGCATTCCGCAACCTCGCCGACCAGCCCGACGACCAGACCTTCTTCGTCTGGGTCCTGGCGCGCGACCTGATGCTCGCCGTGGGATTCGGCGCCGCGCTGACCCTCGCGGCCTTCGTCACGTTCTTCAGCACGACGGCGGTCGGGACGATCCTCGGCTGGTTCGGCGTCGCCGAGAGCGACGCGGTCTCCGAGGTCGTCACCCGCGTCATCTCGACGATCGTGATCTTCGCGATCGACACGATCGTGATCGCCGCGATGTTCCGGCTGCTGTCCGGCCTGCGGCCGAGTGCGCGCACGCTGTGGGGCGGCTCGCTCCTCGGCGGCGTCGGCCTCACCGTGCTGCAGGTGCTCTCCAGCCTGTTCGTCGCCGGCGCGACGAACAACCCCCTGCTCGCGTCGTTCGGCTCGCTCATCGCCCTGCTGCTGTGGTTCAACCTCTCGAGCCAGGTCATCCTCATCGCGGGTGCGTTCATCGTCGCCGGCGTCGACGAGGAGCACGACCGGGTGCACGCCCGTCACGGGGCGCCGACGCTGGCGCTGCGTCGACTGCAGCGGGCCGAGCGCCGGGCGACGGATGCCGCGACCGAACTCGCCTCGGCACGGGAGGCCGTCGAGCAGGAGCGCGAGGCCGCCAGGGCCGAGCGCGTGAGTCGGCGTCGACGCGCGCAACGGCGGGTCAGCCACGCGCGAACGGACGGTGCCGGCGTGCCGCCCCTGCAGCAGCACGCCGGCACCGGCTCTCAGAGCGCGGTGTCGCGCCCCGGCGGATACTCCGAGCCGTCGTCGACGATCTCGATGATCTCGACGTCGACCTCCTCGGTGTCCACCAGTCCGTCGTCGTCGGCGTCGTCCGCATCGACGACCTCCTCGACGGCCGCGTACTCGTCCTTGGAGAGCTCGGCGTCGAGCGGCAGTTCGGAGTCGGTGTACTCGCCCTCCACGGGTTCTCCCGGGCGCAGTGCGTCGGACATGGCTCCTCCGATCGTTCGGGCCGATTCCCGCGAGGTGCGGCGGCCGATCTCCACGGTAGGTCGGCGGGTCGGGTGCCGACAGGGATTGACGCGGGGCGTGCGCGGGAGTAGCGGTTCCGGAACGCGGGGGACCGGAGGCGCCGGCCCTTCCGGCGGGCGGTCGTCGCCGACGAGAATGGGCGAATGGCCACCGTGCTGCAGATCGTCCGCTCCGCCGTCGCGCCCGCTCACCCGCACGCGCCTCTTCCGTGCCGTCGGCCCGGTCCTGCTGCCGCCCGTCGAACGGCTGCTGGCCCGCCTGACCGGCGGTCGGGTCCAGCTGAGCGGGCTCCTCGTGCCGTCGCTCGTGCTGCACACGATCGGGGCGAAGTCCGGCGCGCCTCGCGACACGTACCTCATGTACACGGCCGACGGCCGGGGCCGGGCGATCGTCGCCGGCACCACGTTCGCGCAGGAGCGGCATCCCGGCTGGACCTACAACCTGCTCGCCCACCCCGACGCCTCGATCACGGTGCGCGGTCGACGGATGCCGGTGCGGGCCGGTCTCATCGGCGACGACGAGCGCGACGCCGCCTGGGCCCGCATCGAGGCGCAGTGGCCGGGCTACCGGGGCTACGAGCGCGACTCGGGCCGGGTCGTGCGGTTGTTCCGGCTCCAGCCGGTCGCCGACACGCACCACGCGTCGATGTAGCGACGGGGCCGGCCCGGCCGTCGGCGCGGGCCGTCGACGCGCTCAGCCCGACCCGGCTCGATGCGCGTCAGCCCGACCCGGGCCCGATGCGCGCACCCGCGTCGGCGAGCAGGCGCACGGCACGGCGGATCCCCGGGGTCTCGGCCATCGACCGGCGGTACGCGACGCGCACCTCGCGCACCTGGCTGTGGTCGCGAAGCGGCCGCGCAACCGCTCCGTCGGGCAGCGGTGTGCGACCGAGGCGCGGCACCAGGGCGATCGCGACGCCCTCGCGCGCCAGCTCGATGAGCGAGGCGAAGTCGGGGTCCTCGACGACCACGCGCGGCACGGTGCCGAGGTCGGCGAAGATGCGCATCAGGGCCTCGTGGCAGATCGCGCCGGCGGGAGTGCTCGCCCACGGCTCGTCGACGAGGTCGGCGCGATCGAGCTCGGCGCGGCGTGCCAGCGGATGCTCGGCCGAGAGCACGATGTCGGCCTCGTCGTGGCACACGTGCTCGGTCGCCACGTGGGCGGGGGCGACGAGCGGCACCGAGTTCCAGTTGTGCACGACGGCGAGGTCGACCACGCCGGAGGCGACCATCTCCATCGCGTCCACCGGGTCGACGCTCGTGACCGTGGCGAACACGGGGGTGTCGTCGTCGCCGAGCGCTCGGAGCAGGGGAGCGACGAGGCCGCGGGTGGCCGTGGAGAACGAGGCGATGCGCAACGGCGACGACGGTCTCGCCCCGCTCGCCGCGAGCGCCTCGAGTCGCTCGAGTCCGTCGAGCAGCTCGCGCCCCTCGCCCGCGAGGGCCCGGCCGCGGTCGGTCAGCAGCACGCCGCGCCCGCGACGCTCGAGCAGCACCGCGTCGAGGTCGCGCTCGAGCTTCTTGACCTGCTGGGAGACCGCCGACGGCGTGTAGCCGAGCCGTTCGGCCGCGGCGACCACGGAGCCGGCGCGATCGACGGCGACGAGGGCGCGAAGTCCCTGCAGATCGATCATGAAGCAATCGTACGTTGTCAGGCGAACAATTCGGAACTGGTGCTGCATCGAGCGCGCTGCGAGGCTGGTCTCGTGACCCCCCGACATCTCCTGCTCGGCCTCCTCGTGGCCGTGATCTGGGGCGTGAACTTCGTGGCGATCGACCTCGGCCTCCGCGACACGCTCCCGCTCGTGCTCGTGGCGCTCCGCTTCGCGCTCGTCGCCGTGCCGCTCGTGTTCCTGGTGCCGAAGCCGGATGCCCCGTGGCGGGTCATCGTGGGCATCGGGCTGTTCATGAGCGCCGGCCAGTTCGGCCTGCTCTTCACGGCCATGCACCTCGGCCTGCCGGCCGGACTCGCCGCCGTGGTGCTGCAGTGCCAGATGATCTTCACGTTCGCCCTCGGCGCCGTCGTGCTGCGGGAACGGCCGACCCGCATGCAGCTCGCGGGCGCGGCGCTGGCGGTCGTGGGCCTCGGCATCGTCGCGCTCGGACGACTCGAGGGCGCAGCCGGATTCGGCGCCGTCGTGCCGATGCTCGTCTGCGTCGCCGCGGGCCTCAGCTGGGGCATCGGCAACGTGATCTCCCGATCGGCGGCCGGCGCGAACGGCTTCGGCATCGTGGTGTGGTCGGCACTCGTGGTGCCGATCCCGGTGCTCGGGATCAGCCTGCTCCTCGACGGCCCCGCGGCCGTGGGCGATGCCTTCGCCACGATCGGCTGGCCGACGATCGCGAGCGTCGCCTACACCGCGGGTCTCGCCTCGCTCGTCGGCTACACGATCTGGAACATGCTGCTCGGCCGGTACCCGGCCGCGCTCGTCGCCCCGTTCGCCCTCCTCACCCCGCCCGTCGGCCTCGCCGCGGCGGCGCTCCTGCTCGGCCAGGTTCCGAACCCGCTCGAGCTCGCCGGCAGCGCCGTGCTCGTGGGCGGGGTGGCCGTGGGGCAGGTGCGCCGGCGGGCCCGCGACCCGGTCGTGGCCCCGCGTGGCACAGCCGCCGCCCAGCGCGCGCCCCTACGCTCGGGGGATGACGCGTGGACGCTCGAGTGAGCCCATCTACAGCACGGCGATCGTCGCGGGACGCGGCCTCTTCGGCTTCTGGGGCCTGAAACGCCGGGTGCGCGGAGCCGAGCACCTGCCCGCCACCGGCGGAGCGGTGCTGGCCATGACCCATTTCGGCTACCTCGATTTCGCGCTCGTCGAGTGGGTCACCTGGCTGGCGACCCGTCGCCGCATCCGCTTCATGGCGAAGCAGGGCGCGTTCGACAAGCCGGTCGTCGGCTGGCTGCTCCGCGGGATGCGCCACATCGCGGTCGACATGTCCGCGGGAGCAGCCGCCTACGCCAAGGCGGTCGACGCGCTGCGCCAGGGCGAGCTGCTCGGCGTGTTCCCCGAGGCGGGCGTGAGCTCGTCGTTCACCGTGCGCGCGCTCAAGACCGGTGCCGTGCGGCTCGCCGCGGAGGCCGGTGTCCCGGTCATCCCGGTGGCCGTGTGGGGCGGGCAGCGCCTGCTGACCAAGCGCCACCGCGTGGGGTTCTTCGAGCGGTTCGGCGTGCCCGTGAGCTTCGCCTTCGGTCGCCCGTTCGACGTGCGCGGCGACGAGGACCCCCATATCGCGACCGAGCGGCTCCGCACGTCGCTGCAGGGCCTCGTCGACCGCCTCCAGCGCGAGTACCCCGTCGACGGAACCGGCGCGTGGTGGCAGCCCCGGAGCCTCGGCGGCACGGCACCGACGCCCGAGGAGGCGGCGGAGGCGGATGCCGCACGCGATCGCGCTCGGGCGGCGGCTCGTGAGGCGACCTCCTGACGGCGATCCGGCGATCGCGGCGTCCTGACCGCGGCATCCGATCCGGGGGTTCTCCCGATTCCGGCGGTGACGCCGCGGTCGTAGCTTCGGTCGCATGACCACCGGAACCGATCACACGCCCCGCCCTGCAGGCGCCGCACCGGCCCGCCCGCGATCGCGCATCGTCGCGACCCGTGTCGCCTGGACCTGGGTCGCCCTCTCGTCGCTCGCGATCGCCGTCTACGCGGTGGTGCCCTACCTCACGGCGTCGCTCGCCGAGCTCTCCGAGTCGGGCGTCGGACTCGCCGGCAACTACGACGGGCGACCCGCCGTCGTGCAGGCCGCGTTCTACGCGCACATCGTCGCCGGTGGACTCGCGCTCATCGCCGGGCCGTTCCAGTTCTGGCGCGGACTGCGCGATCGCCACCGCTCGGTGCATCGCTGGATCGGGCGCACGTATCTCGCCGCCGTCGCGATCGCCGGGGTCGCAGGGCTCGTGATGGCGCCGTTCAGCGAGGCGGGGTTCGCCGGCCTCTTCGGCTTCGGAACGCTCGCCGTGCTCTGGCTGGCCACCGGCTGGCAGGCCTACCGCGCGATCCGGCGCCGGGATGTCCCGAGCCACCGCGCGTGGATGATGCGCAACTTCGCGCTGACCTATGCCGCGGTGACCCTGCGGATGTGGATCGGCGTCCTCATCACCGTGCAGGCGCTGCCGGGCGGCGAGTTCGACTTCGATGCGGCGTTCGCGAACGCGTACGCGGTGGTGCCCTTCCTCGCGTGGCTGCCGAACCTCGTCGTGGCGGAGTGGCTGATCCGGCGGCGCGGGCTCCCGTCGTTCCGCCTCACGACGGGAACCGAGGCGGTCTCGGCATCACGGGGTTAGGCTCGGAGCATGTGCAGGAACATCCACACCCTCCACAACTTCGAGCCCGAGGCCACGAGCGACGAGGTGCACGCGGCGGCACTGCAGTACGTGCGCAAGGTGAGCGGATCGACGAAGCCGTCCAAGGCCAACGCCGAGGCCTTCGATCGAGCGGTCGCCGAGATCGCCCACATCACGCGCCACCTGCTCGACGACCTCGTCACGGCGGCTCCGCCCAAGAACCGCGAGGTCGAGGCGGCGAAGGCCAGGGAGCGCTCGGCGCGTCGATACGCGAACACCGCCGCCTGAGGGCGTCGGCGCGGAACCCGCGCCCGGTCGCGTCGACGGCACGCCGGGCGAGGCATCCGCACGCCGTGTCGCACGGAGGGAGTAGCGTCGCAGCATGGCCGGCGATGCTGTCACCCTGTCCGTTCCGGGTCCCCACGGCGACCGCGACGTGCGCGTCTCGAGTCCGACGCGGGTGATCTGGCCCGAACCGGGCATCACCAAGCTCGAGCTCGCCGAATACCTCGTCGCCGTCGGCGACGCCTTCATCGAGGCGAACGGCGACCGGCCGGTCTCGCTGCAGCGGTTCCCCGGCGGCATCGACGGCGAGCAGTTCTTCTCCAAGAATCCGCCGAAGGGCGCGCCCGAGTGGGTGCGCTCGGTCACCGTCACCTACCCGAGCGGGCGGCGGCATCCGCAGCTCGTGCTCGATGAGCCGGCCGGGGCGGTGTGGGCCGCGCAGATGAACACCATCGTGTTCCACCCGTGGGCCTCCAGCGCCGGCGACACCGACGATCCCGACCAGCTGCGCATCGACCTCGACCCCCAACCCGGCACCGGCTTCGCCGAGGCGGTGCCTGCCGCGCTCGCGCTCCGCGAGCTCATGCAGGAGGTCGGGCTCACCGCGTTCGTGAAGACGTCGGGCAATCGCGGCATCCACGTGTTCGCGCCGATCGAGCCCGAGCACGAGTTCCTCGACGTGCGTCACGCGGTGATCGCGCTGGGCCGCGAGCTCGAGCGGCGCATGCCCGACGAGCTGACGACCGCGTGGTGGAAGGAGGAGCGCGGCGACCGCATCTTCATCGACTACAACCAGGCGAACCGCGACCGCACGATGGCGGGCGCCTACAGCCCGAGGCCGCTGCCGCACGCGCCCGTGTCGTGCCCGCTCGACTGGGACGAGCTCGAGGGCGCCGACCCGGCGGCGTTCACGATCCGCACGGTGCCCGACCGCCTGCGCGAGCACGGCGACCCCTGGGCGGGCATGCAGTCCGATCCGGGCCGCATCGACACCCTCCTCGACGTGGTGGCAGCGCGACCTCGACGCCGGCCTCGGCGAGCTGCCGTTCCCGCCCGACTTCCCGAAGATGCCGGGTGAGCCCATGCGGGTCCAGCCCAGCCGCGCACGCAACCCCGAGTGAGCGGATGCCGCGACGGCAGCGGCCGAGCGCAGGCTTCCCGGTCGGGCCGTCGAACGTCCTCAGGGCAGTGCGGCGATCGTCTCGTAGACTCGGCGTCCACGCGTCGGGCGTGAAGGCGCCGTCGCGGACCTCGTGCACGGCGGCGTCGATCGCGCCCAGGGCGACCCGGAACAGCAGCGAACCGGTGCTGACGCGGGCGACTCCGGCGTCTGCGAGCTGCCGCAGGGTCACGCCCGGTTGCACGAGGACGTTCACCGGGGCGGGGATGTCGCCGGTGAGCGCGGCGATCCCGTCGAGCGCGATCGCGCCCGGCACGAAGACGCCGCTCGCGCCGGCGTCGAGGTACCGTCGCGCACGGGCCACCGCCTCGGCGTGACGTTCGGTCGCGTCCGCGTCGCCGCCGATCCAGAACGCATCGGTGCGCGCGTTGAGGTAGAGGGCGGGCGCGGACGCCGCGATCGCGGCGACCTTGGCCGCGGCGCGATCGGGGTCGACGAGTCGGCCGTCGACATCGGAGTCCTCGATGTTCACGCCCACCACCCCGAGCCGGGCGAGGCGGGCGGCGAAGGCGCCGACCACCTCCGGGTCGTCGGAGAAGCCCGCCTCGAGGTCGACCGTCACGGGGATGGACGCGGCGGTGAGGCGTTCCGCCAGGCCGAGCGTCTCCGCCGCCGTGAGCCCGGCACCGTCGGGCAGCCCGGCGACCACGGCGACGCCGAGGCTCGTGGTGCCGACGACCGGATTCCCCGCCGCGTGCAGCCAGCGGGCGGAGGCCAGGTCCCAGGCGTTCGGCAGCACGAACGGGTCGCCCGGGCGGTGCATGTCCCGGAACTCGGCTGGAGTCAGCATGTGCGGACCTCCTCGACGATCGCGCCGGCGATGGCGAGGGCGGGCCCACTCGCCGGACAGGCGCGCGGTCCCGCCCCGAACGCGAGCGTGCGCGGTGGACGGCCCGGTCCCGCGTCCCGGTCGGCACCGTCGAACCGGAGCACGACCAACGCGCCGTCGGGATCGACACGGCGGGTGAGGCGCACCGGCGGGTCGTCGCGCAGGGTCGCGGCCAGCAGCTCGGCCGTCGTCGTGGCCGACGGCGCCGTCGCCGCCCTGCGCACGGCGCCCTCGACGAGCGCGGCCGTGGCGGCGTAGGCCTGCACGAGGAGCTGGACGCGGAGCTCGACGTCGTCGTCCGGCACGGCGCCCCGGCTCGCGGCATGCGCCGCGTGGTCGTGGCGGCGTGGTGCCGTCGCGAGCAGCCGCTCGATGGCCGCGTCGGCGGCATCCGACTCGGTTCCGTCCACGTATGCCCCCGCCACCTCCGCAATGAGCCGCGGCGCCGAATCGGGCTCGGCGAATCCGAGCTGCCCGGCGAGGCAGGCCACGGGCACCTCGCGGGCGATCCCGGCCACGTCGAGGTCGGTGGGCGGCGCGCCCGCGATCAGGGCCCGGGTGCGCGCGGCCGCGTCCGCCTCGAGCCGTCCGTCGTCGAGCAGGCCGAGCAGGGCGTGCAGGTGCGCACGTCGGCGTTCGTGCGCGGCTCCGTTCGCGAACCGCGAGGCGCGCGAGCGGAAGCGACCCATCGGCCGCACTGCGTCGGCCGAAGCCTCGGGCACGGTGAAGCGGGGGTCGCGCAGCACGCGCTCGACGTCGGCACGATCGATGAGGTCCGTCATGCCACCACGCTACGCCGCACACGATTCGACGGCGGGCGAATCATGCCCGCCGTATCGTGGAGCCATGCACGGCGACGCCGACCTCGCGACCCCCGCCCGCCTCATGGGAGAGCCGGCGCGTGCCGCCATGCTCGTGGCGCTGCTCGACGGGCGGTCGCTGCCGGCGAGCGAACTCGCCGCGATCGCCGGGGTGAAGCCGCCGACGGCCAGCGCGCACCTCGCGCAGCTCGTCGAGGGGGGATTGGTGGTCGACCGGCGCCTTGGCCGGCATCGCTACTTCGTGCTCGCGGGTCCCGAGGTCGCCGACGCGGTGGAGGCCCTCCAGCGCATCGCGCCCCGGCGCCGGGTCGGCTCGTACCGGCAGTCCGCGACGGCCGCCCGGCTCGCCGAGGCACGATCCTGCTACGACCACCTGGCCGGTCGCGTGGCCCTCCGCCTCGCCGACGCGCTCGTCGACGAGGGCGCGATCGCACCGCTCGAGGCCGGCGCGGACGGGCGCATCCTGCCCGCCGCGGGGGAGTCGGGCACGCTCGCCGCTCGACTGCGCGTCGACGAGGTCGGGCCCGACGGGCGTCGCCCGGCCGTGCGCGGGTGCCTCGACTGGACGGAGCGTCGCCCGCACGTGGCGGGCCGCCTGGGCGCGCACCTGCTCGAGGCCGTGCTCGTCGAGGGATGGGCGTCGAGGGTGCCCGGCGATCGCTCGCTTCGCATCACCGATGCCGGGCGCACCGCCCTCGCGACGCTCGCCTGACCGAGTCGGCCCCGCGCGGTCGCCCGCCTCGACGCCGAGGATGCGGCATCCGGCTCAGATCGCGACGCGCCCACGCTCGTGGGCCGGGGCGCCGTGCACCTCGCGGTGGAGTCGCTCCATGCGCGCATCGAGCTCGGCGGCCGTGTGCGCGGCATCCGTGAGCCCGTCGAGCAGCTCCTGGGGCACCTGCCGGTCGTACTTGTAGTAGATCTTGTGCTCGAGGCTGGCCCAGAAGTCCATCGCGATGGTGCGGATCTGCACCTCGACGGCCACGGGGTGTGCGCCGGTCGAGAGGAACACCGGCACCTCCACGATGAGGTGCAGGCTCTGGTAGCCGTTCTCCTTGGGCTCGGCGATGTAGTCCTTGACCTTCATCACGCGGATGTCGCGCTGCGCCGTGAGCAGCTCGGCGAGCCGGTAGGCGTCGCTCACGAACGAGCACGTCACGCGGACGCCGGCGATGTCGGTGACGGTCTCGCGGATGGTGTCGAACGTCGGCTCGATGCCCTTGCGCTGCATCTTGGCGATGACGCTGTCGAGGCTCTTCAGCCGGCTGGAGATGTGCTCGATCGGGTTGTAGTCGTGCGTCTGGTTGAACTCCTCGCGCAGGATCGACAGCTTCGTGATCACCTCGTCCATGCCGAACTTGTAGCGCAGCATGAAGCGCTCGGTCTCGTCGCGCAGGGCGCGCATCTCGTCGAGCGTGCGCCCGTCGATCGCCTCGAGCGTGCGCTGCGCGCGTGCCGTCAGCATGTGGGGGGCGTCGTCGCGCCGGGTGTTCGGGATGCCGTCGAGCGGGGTCACGCAGGCCACGCTACGGCCGCAACCTCAGGATTCCCTATGACATGCGAGGTTCCGCTCACGGCGCATCGCTAGGCTCGGGAGATGGCCACGTGGACGAACGTCGCCCGCGGCATCCACCAGCGCCGGGGTGGCCCGTTCGACCTCTCCGTCGTCGTCGTCGAAGGCGATGACGGCCTGCTCGTCGTCGACACGGGCGCCGAGCCCGCCGAGGGGGAGGAGATCCTCGCCGACCTGCGCTCACGGTTCGACCGGCCGGTGCGCTGGGTCGTCGACACGCACGCGCACTTCGACCACACGTTCGGCAACCAGGCGTTCGGCCCCGGGTCGACGACGGATGCCGCGATCCACGGCCACGCCGCCATCGCCCGCCACTTCGAGCGCTACGAGGGTCCGCGGCTCGCCGCGTGGCGCGCCGATCGCACCCGGGAGCCCGAACGACGCTGGGACGACGTGCGACTCGTCGCCCCGACGCATCCGGTCGAGCGGATGACCCGACTCGACCTCGGCGGTCGGGTCGTCGAGCTGCGACCGCAGCCGCCCGCGCACACCGACACCGACCTCGTGCTGCTCGCACCGGCGGAACGGGTGTGGATCCTCGGCGACCTCGTGGAGGAGTCGGGCCCGCCGATGTACGGTTCGGGGAGCTATCCGCTCGACTGGCCGATGGTGCTCGAGGTGCTCGTCGACGAGATGCTGCCGGGCGACCTGGTCGTGCCGGGCCACGGCGCCGTGGTCGATCGCGACTTCGTGGCGCGCCAGGCGCGCGAGCTCCGGTCCATCGCCGACCGGTTCGTCGCGGCGCACGATGCGGGACTCGGCGCGGCCGAGGCGCTCGCCGCGCACGACGACTGGCCGGTGCCCGTGGGCGGGCTGGTCGGCGCCGTCGAGCGTGCGTACGCGGCACTCGACGGCATGGCGCTCGACGAGGGCGGCACCGAGGGCGCCTGAGCGGTCGCCTCAGTCGCCGGCAGCGCGGATCGCGCGGATCGCGAGGTCGATCGCCTCGTCGAACCGGTGCGGCGGGGGAGCGCCGTAGCCGACCACCATGGCGGGCGGGTGCCGCCACTCGGTGCCGTCGAGCCGGAACGAACGGAGGCCGTCCAGGCGGAGGCCGATCCGCTCCGCCTCCGCCGTCACGCGAACCTCGCTCGTGCCCGACGGGAGCTCGAGGAGGCACTGGAGTCCGGCGGCGAGCCCCGTGATGCGGCATCCGGGCAGTTCGTCGGCGACCCTCGCCTCCAGGGCGAGCCGGCGCGCCCGGTACTCGGCGCGCAGGCGCCGCACGTTGCGGTCGTAGTCGTGCGCGTCGATGAAGCGGCCGAGGGTTGCCTGGTTCAGCACGTCGGCCAGCCCACCTGAGCGGCGGCGCTGCACGGCGAGCGGGCCGGCGAGCCGCTCGGGGACGACCCCCCATGCGAGGCCGACGGCCGGCGCGAGGCTCTTCGAGGCCGTCCCGGCGTACAGCACATGGTCGGGCGCGAGCGCCTGGAGCGCGCCGATCGCGCGACGGTCGTATCGGAACTCGCCGTCGTAGTCGTCCTCGATGACGAGACCGCCGGTGCGTTCCGCCCAGCGCACGACCTGGAGCCGTCGGACCGGGCTGAGCGGGACGCCGATCGGGAACTGGTGTGCCGCGGTGAGCAGTACCGCATCCGCGTCCCCGAGGGCGTCGATCACCGCGCCGCCGGCGTCGACGGGGATGGCGACCGGCGTGAGGCCCGCGGCACGGATGATCTCGCGGTGCGCCTCGTGCCCGACCTCCTCGACGGCGATCCGCCGCGCACCGGTCGACGCGAGCGCACGGCAGGTGAGTCCCAGGAGCTCGCCGAAGCCGCGGGCGACGACGGTGCGCTCCACGGTCGCGACGACGCCGCGCACCCGGCCGAGGTAGTCGGACAGCGTCGCCCGGAGCGCCAGCTGAGCCATGCTCGGGCGGATAGCCGAGTTCGGCGGCGGGAGTGTCCAGCACGGCGCGCCGCGCGGCGGCGATCCACGCGCGCCGAGGGAACGCCGAGGCGTCGGGGATGCCCCCGCGCAGGTCGGCCCGCATGGCCGGCGGGATCGCCGCGGCATCCGGAGCGGCGATGGGCCGCACGGCCCGCTCGCTCACCCAGGTGCCCGCACCCACCCGTGCCTCGAGCCAGCCTTCCGCCGTGAGCTGGGCGTAGACGTCGGCGATGCTGTTGCGGGCGATGCCGAGGTCGGAGGCGAGCGTTCGCGACGAGGGGAGGCGGGCACCCGACGCGAGGCGTCCGTCGTCGATGGCGGCCCGGAGCTCCCGCTCGAGCGACGACGCCCGACGAGTGCGATCGAGCTCCACGTGCAGGTCGAGGCCGGGAATGGCCCATGTTTCGCCCATGCGAATGGACTGTAGCACTGGGCCGGTCACGGCATAGCGTGGGGTCATGACCTTCACCGATTCACTCGTCGACATCCCCGTCCGCCTCGACTTCGACCAGCTCGTGCCGCGCTTCTCCCGCGCGGTCGCGTCGCTCGACCATGCCGCGACGGGCGAACTGGACCGTGCCGGCGTGGACCCGGCGCTCCGGGAGCTCGTGCGGTTGCGGGCCTCGCAGCTGAACGGCTGCGCCTACTGCGTCGACCAGCACGCGGCCGACGGCCGGGCGGCGGGCCTCACCGAACAGAAGCTGCACGCGGTCGTGATCTGGCGCGACTCCGGACTCTTCACCGCCGCGGAGCGGGCGGCGCTCGAGCTCACGGAATCGGTGACCCGGCTGTCCGAGACGCACGTGCCCGATGCCGTCGTCGACCACGCCCGGGCGGTGCTCGGCGAGGAGCAGCTCGCTGCGATCCTCTCGCTCGTCGTCGCGATCAACGTCTGGAACATGGTCGGCGTGACGACGCGCTGCTGGCCGGTGCATCGCGCCGCCGCGTGAGCCCCGGTCGGCGTGCGCACGCCTCCCGTCGAGCGGGTCGCGGATGTCGCCGGGCGCTGCGAGGATGCCGGAATGACGGATGCCGCAACACCTTCGGTCCTGCAACTCCGCGTCGTCGTCGAGGCGGCCGACTACGAGGCCGCGGTCGCGTTCTACCGTGACACGCTCGGCCTGCCCGAGTACCTCGCCTTCGCGGAGGGGGGCGACGAGCGCGTCGTCATCCTCGATGCCGGCCGAGCGACCCTCGAGATCGGGAACCCCGCGCACAAGCGGGCGATCGACCGCGTCGAGGCGGGCGGCGCCGAGAGCCCGCACATCCGGCTCGCCTTCGAGGTCACCGACACCGCCGGCGTGACCCGCCGCCTCGAGGGCGCCGGCGGACGCGTCGTGGCGGAGCCCGTCGTCACGCCGTGGCAGTCCCTGAACTCGCGGCTCGACGCGCCGGCCGGCGTGCAGATCACGCTCTTCCAGGAACTGCTCGAGTCGGGCGAGCGCGCCGTGCTCGACGGGTTCACGACCGACGCGGATCGCGACGGCGACTGAGGGCGCCGTCGACGCGGACCGTCATCAGGCCGCATCGACGTAGCGCCATCGGGCGCCCTCCCGCAGGAAGCGGCTCGTCTCGTGCTGCTCGCCGCGGTCGCCGTCGTGCCGGTAGAACGCGCGGAACTCCACGATCCCGTCGCGGTCGAGCGGGCCACCGCGCTCCCGATGCTCGATGTCGAGGCGGTACCACCGCACGGCAGGGTCGAGCTCGAGCCGGGCCGGTCGGGTCGACGGATGCCACGTGGCGAGCAGGTAGGAACGGTCGCCCACCACGTAGGCGGTGTACCGCGATCGCATGAGCTGGACGGCGGTCGGGGCGTCCGCCGCACCGGCGAGGAACGGCCCGCAGCACTCGCCGAACGGCGACCCGCTGAGGCACGGGCAGCGGTCGTTCGGCAGGGGACTGGGGAACCCGGTCGAGGGCGTCGGCATCGTTCCAGTATCGCGATGCTCGGAACATGCATGGACATGGATTGCACAGAAGAAACTGAGGAACCGTCCAGATTCACCGTGCAGAGTAGGGGACTTGTGCCCGCGCTCGGAGGCGCAGCCCCCCGACGATCCCCATCCGAGCGAACCCCAAACCTATGCGAAACGAACCTTCCAGCACGCACGCCCAGAACGCCTCCATCCCCGCCGCCGACCTCACCCGTCGCGGCATCCGCCGCCGCCGGACCGGCCGCAAGCGGATCATCGCCGCCGGCGCGATCGCCGCGGTCGGCCTCATCGTCGGCACCGGCTTCACCGTGCAGAGCGCGGTCGCGACCCAGGAGCGCATCGACGCCACCGCGGCGCTCAACTCGACCTCCGGCCTGCGCTCCGAGCAGCTCGGCGCGTACAGCGCCATCGCCGCCGCCAAGGCCATCGACACCGCCGAGGACACCATCACGGCCGCGAATGCCACCCTGGCCGCCGCCGACGGCAAGGCCGACACCTCGGGCCTCGCGGCATCCGTCGCCTCGCTGAGCGACTACCGCAGCATTTCCGTCGACGAGGTCCTGGACCTCACGAAGGTGACCCGCGCCGAGGCGGCGAAGACCGCCGCGGCCGCCGCTGCGTACGACGAGGCGCAGGCCGCTGCGGCCGCTGCCGCTGCGGCAGACCTCGCCGCCCGCAACACGCCCGACGGCGCCCGTGCGTTCGCGGCCGACCTCGCGGCCTCGCAGTACGGCTGGGGTGCCGACCAGTTCCAGTGCCTCGACAAGCTGTGGCAGAAGGAGTCGGGCTGGTCGTACACGGCCTACAACGCCTCGAGCGGCGCCACCGGCATCCCGCAGTCGCTGCCCGGCAGCAAGATGGCGACCGCCGGTGCGGACTGGGAGACCAACGCGGCGACCCAGGTCACGTGGGGCCTCGGCTACGTCAAGAGCGCCTACGGCACGCCGTGCAGCGCGTGGTCGCACTCGCAGTCGGTCAACTGGTACTGATCGGTCGTTCCGTCGAAGCGGGCCCGGGTCGATGACCCGGGCCCGCTTCGACGTCCACGGGTTCCGTTGGACGTCGCCCTGCGGTTGACTGGACGGGCGGATGCCACGGCTGATGCCGCTGTCGTCCGCTCGATCGGGGAGGACGCATGGACGACGGCGACGTGATCACGGTGTCGAAGCGCGGACAGTGGGTGAATCGCGTGGTCGGGGGCGAGGAGCTCTCGCAGAGCTTCCGCAGCCGCGAGGAGGCCGAGGACGCCGGGCGCTCGCTCGCCGCACAGCTCGGCTCGAGGCACATCGTGATCGAGAGCGAGGAGACCGGCGTGATCACCGATGAAGAGGTCGATGACGGCACCTGACCCGTGGCGGTGCCCGGTCGCGCTCACTGGATCGTGACGAGGGGCGTCATGGTCGCGAGGTCGGGGCCGAGTCCGAGGTCGACGAGTTCCACGCGGCCCGCGTAGCCCGCCGCGGGCTCGAGGAGGAGTCCCGCCTTCACGGCTCCGAACGTCACGGTGACGGTCGCGGGCAGCACCGTCGGGTCCGGCACGCTGCCGTCGTCGGGGTGGATGCCGCTCGGCAGGTCCACGGCGACCACCGGGATGCCCCGATCGCGCACGATCGGGATCGCCGCCGCCACGAGTTCGCGAGCCGGTCCACGCAGCGCCGGTGCCGCACTCGTCCCGGTGCCGAGGATGCCGTCGACGATGACGGCGGCCGACCGCAGCGCCTCGTCGACGTCCGCGCGCTCTCCGTGGCCGCCGAGGATCCGCACCCCCGCGCTGCGCGCCGCCGCCGCGCCGTCGGCGTGCATCCGGTCCGACGTGGCGATGGCCGACACCTCGACGCCCTCGCCGGCGAGCTCCGCCCCGGCGAACAGCGCGTCACCGCCGTTGTCGCCTGATCCCACGAGGAGGACGGCGGGCCCGCCGGTGGCCCCCGTCTCGCGGAGGACACGCCGGAGCTCGGCCGCCAGGGCCGCCGCCGCCCGTCGCATGAGCGGCTCGCCGGCGGCGAGGTGCGGCGCCTCCGCGGCCCGCACCTGCTCGGCGGAGTAGCCGACGATCATCTCAGGCCGTTCGAGGATCGAGCATGCGCGCGCGGTCGGGGTGCCGATCGAACCACTCGCCGACGTACCAGCAGCTGGGCACGATCCGGCGATCGGAGGTCGCCTCGACGTCGTCCACCGCGAAGGCGACGAGTTCGCCGGCGAGCCCGCTGCCGCGGTACGGCGGATTCGTGAACGTCCGCGTGAAGGCCACGGAGTCGCCCAGTTCGCGGTAGTCGAGCACGCTCGCGATGTCGCCGTCGAGGCGCAGCACGTAGCGGCGGGCATCCGGTTCGTGGCTCAGTTCCTTCTGCACCGCTACAGGCTACGCCCGGCCGGGCCGGCCTCGGGCCGCCCCACGGCCGCGGCGCGTCGTTCAACGGCCGCGCAGCCGTTCGAGGTCGCGCCGCTCCCGCTTCGTCGGCCGGCCGGTTCCTCGATCGCGCACGGGAACCACGGGCACGGCCTCGCGCGGCGGCGGTGGAGGCGTGCGGTCCTCGACCGCCGTGGCCGCGACCGTCGCCGACACGCGCTTCACGAGGGTCTGGCGCACGATCAGCAGCCGGTCGAAGCCCTCGATGCGCACGCGCACCTCGTCGCCGGGCCGCACCGACTGTGCGGCCTTCGCCCGCTCGCCGTTCACGCGCACGTGGCCGGCCCGGCAGGCCGCGGTCGCCGCGGAGCGGGTCTTGAACTGCCGCACCGCCCACAGCCACGCGTCGATGCGAACCGGGGAGTCGGACATGCTGCCAGCCTACGACCGGACGAGCGCCCACCAGATGAGCAGCATCGTCACGAGGAATCCGACCGCGTAGTTGAGGGCGATGAAGCGGCGCCAGCCGCGGTTGGCCGTGCCGGAGTCGGCGTCGCTCACCGAACGGTACGGCCACGCGGTGACGAGGTACGGCACGACGAGCAGTGAGGCGAGCGGGCCGGGCCACTCGGTCACGAGCATGAGCAGGCCGGCGACGAGCCAGAGCCCCAACGCGATCCGCACGGTCGTCCGTGCCCCGAAGGCCGTCGCGATCGAGGCGATGCCGCCCTCGCGGTCGGGGACGACGTCCTGCACGGCGCCGAACGCGTGGCTGGCCATGCCCCAGCAGAAGAACGCGCCGATCAGGGCGACGAGCTGCGGGGTCGGCACGGCGCCCGCCACGGCCAGCCCGTACACCGCAGGGCTCACGAAATGCGTGCTCGACGTGATGGAGTCGAGCACGGGGCGCTCCTTGAACCGCAGCCCCGGCACCGAGTAGGCGAACACCGCGAACAGGCTCACCGCGAGCACGACCCACGACCACGGATGCCCCGTGCCGCCGAGCCAGAGCATGGCCGCCACCAGCGGGGCCGCCGTGACGATGCCGGTCCACACCACGACCCGGTGGAGTCCGGGTTCGAGCAGCGCGCCCTCGGTGCCGCCCTTGCGCGGGTTCCGCAGGTCGGATTCGTAGTCGAACACGTCGTTCACGCCGTACATCAGGAGGTTGTACGGGATCAGGAAGAACAGGGTGCCGACCACGAGGAGCGCGTCGACGGTGCCCGTCGTGAGCAGGTAGGCGGCGGCGAACGGGAACGCGGTGTTGATCCAGCTGATCGGACGGGACGACAGGAGCACCTGCGAGATCGTGTGGAGGGCTCCCGTGCGCACCGCCTCAGTCTTCTCCATTCGCCCGCCTCCCCCGCGCCGGCGCGCGAGCGTCCACACCGCCGGCACGAGCAGCACCGCGGCGATCGGATAGGCGAAGTCCTCGATCGGGGCGAGCCCGACCGTGGGGCCGAGCCTCGTGCCGTCGGCGTAGCCGAACAGCCCCGCCGCGATCATGACCGAATCGAACACCGCCGTGAGCACGAGGAGCAGCACGCCGGCGAGCCCGATCGCGGCCCAGCGCCGGCGCCGCTGCCGGGGTGGCAGTGCCCGCCCGGCCACGACGGCGAGCACGGCCGCGACCGCGAGGAACGGCAGGCAGATGAGGGCGTACGTCACGGATGCCCCCCGCCCGGGTTCGACGCCGCATCCGTCGACGACGGCGGAGCCCCGGGCTCGGCGTCCGACGCGGGGTCGCGCCGCAGCATCCGCTCGATGCCGAGCACCGCGACGAGCGACAGGTAGCAGAGGAACACCAGGAAGACCGGCTCCTCGACTGGGAGCTCGGGTGCCAGCACGAGGCCCGTCGCCCAGGGGGAGTCACCGCGGAAGAACACGCCGAAGCCGATCCCGGCGAGGTCCCACAGCAGGAGGAGCGCCGTGCCCGCTCCCACGGCCGCGGCCGACGCGCCGGGCGAGTTCCAGAACGCGAGCCGCCATCGTGCGTCGATGAGGACCATCGCGCCGATGGAGAGGAGCAGGCCGGCGAGGTAGGCGAGTCCCATCATCCGGGATTCCGGTCGAACTCCGCGGAGCGCTCGACGACGGCGGGCTCCGGGAGCTGGCCGCTCGAGCGGTCGCCGCGCACGCGCTTCAGCACGTTCTCGGCGCTGATCAGGCACATCGGCAGGCCGACGCCCGGAACGCTCGAACCGCCCGCGTAGAGCAGGCCGCGCACGCGTCGCGAACGGTTCGTGCCGCGCAGGAACGCGCTCTGCCGGAGGGTGTGCGCCGGCCCGAGCGCACCGCCGCTCCAGGAGTGCAGGTCCTCGGCGAAGTCCGCCGGCCCGACGGTGCGACGCACGACGATCCGGCGCTCGAGGTCGGGGGAGCCCGTCGCGGCGGCGATGCGCGCGACGGCGCGATCGACGGCCTGCTCCACGAGCCGGTCGCCGGTGCCGTCCTCGCCGCCCCGCCCGATCGACACGTCGGCCGGCACCGGGACCAGCACGAAGAGGTTCGTGTCGCCCGGTGGCGCGACGGTCGGGTCGGTCGCGCTCGGCGCGCACACGTAGAACGACGCCGGATCCGGGATCCGGGGGTCGTCACCGAAGATCCGCTCGAAGTTGGCGTGCCAGTCCTCGGTGAAGAACAGCGTGTGGTGGAGGAGCCCGGGCACCCGGCCGCGCACGCCGAGCATCGCCAGCACGGCCCCGGGGCCCGACGTCCTGCGGTCCCACCACGACTCGGGATAGGTCTGCGCGCGGGGCGGCAGCAGTTCGGTCTCGGTGTGGTGCAGGTCGGCGGCCGACACGACGCGGTGCGCCGTCATGCGATGCGGTGCGCCGCTCGGGTCCCGGTAGCGCACGCCGGCGACCGACGGCATCGCATCGTCGGTCAGCTCGATCGCCTCCACCGTCGCGTTCGTGATGACCTCGACGCCCGCCGCCTCCGCGATCGCGGCGATGCGCGCGATGATCGCGCCGAATCCGCCCTGCGGGTAGCGCACGCCCTGTTCGAGATCCATGTGGCTCATGAGGTGGTACATGGCCGGCGCCGTGGACGGCGAGGACCCGAGGAACACCGCCGGGTAGCCGAGCACCTGCCGGAGGCGGCGGTCGCGCACGGCGCGGGCGGCGAATCGGTCGAGCGGCGTCGCGAGCAGGCGGGCCAGGCGCACGGCACCGCCGAGGACCTCGGGCGCGAGGAAGGCGCGCGGGTCGTCGAAGTTCGTGTACAGGAAGCGACGCCGAGCGATGTCGTAGGTGGACGACGCCGAGTCGAGGTACCGTTCGAGCGCTGCGCCCGCACCGGGTTCGACCGATTCGAAGAGGGCTGCGTTCTCCGCCCGCGACGCGCGCACGTCGAGGGGTGCGTCGTACCCGTCGGCGTACACGCGGTAGCCGGGGTCGAGCGGGGTGAGCTCCAGCTGCTCGGCCGCGCTCGTGCCGAACAAGCGGAAGAAGTGGTCGAACACCTCCGGCATGAGGTACCACGAGGGCCCGGTGTCGAAGCGGAACCCGTGCCGCTCCCAGGTGCCGGCCCGGCCGCCGAGCTCGCCGCGCGCCTCGAGGAGGGTGACGCGGTGCCCGTCGCGTGCGAGCAGCGCCGCCGACGCGAGGCCGGCGATGCCGCCGCCGATCACGACGATCCGCTCGGATGCCGCGGTCATCGCCCGAGCCCTCCGGCCGCGATCGCCGAGCGGACGGCGATCGCGAGCTTCTCGCCGTCGGGCACGCGGATGCGCGTGGCGATCAGCCGATCGGCCGGCGTCTCCCGGCACCGCGCGGCGAGCTTCGAGAAGAGTCCGTGCGCCGCGGCGACGGCTGCGCGCGCCCGGCGCGGGAGCTCGCGGATCGTGCGCCCGGCGATCTCGAGGTCGTGATCGATGTCGTCGAGGATGCTCGCCTTGTCCGCCTCGGTGAACGCGTCGGGATCGATCCAGGGGAAGTAGTTGCGGCCGAGCACGTGCCAGTCCACCCCGAGGTCGCGGAGGAAGTTGATCTTCTGGAACGCGGCCCCGAGGTGCTCGGCGCCCTCCTCGAGGCGCGCGCGGCGCGCGGCATCCGCCGGCTCGTCCATCAGGAACACCGCGAGGCACATGAGGCCGACCACCTCGGCCGACCCGTGGATGTAGGCGGCGACCTCGTCGGCGGCGATGGGCGAGGGGTCGAGGTCGCGCCGCATCGACGCGAAGAACGGCCGGGTGAGCCGTTCGTCGATGCCGGCCTCGCGCGCGGTCTTCGCGAACGCGTGCACGACGAGGTTCGCCGAGTACCCCCGGCGGAGCCCCGACTCCGTCTCGGCCTCGAGGTCGTCGAGCACGAGGTGCAGCTCGGCGTGGTCGAGGCCGGCCTCGCGCGCGGTGCCGTCGACGATCTCGTCGGCGACCCGCACGAGGGCGTAGATCGAGCGGATGCCGCGCCGCGACGTCGCATCGAGGAGGCGCGCCGCCGCGCCGAACGACGTCGAGTACCGGCCGATGACGACCGCGGCGCTGGCCTCGGCCGCGTCGTCGTACCTGCCGAGCAGGGACGGCTCCTCGCTCATCTGATCCGCTCCGCGGCACGCTGCGCGAGGTCCCCGAGTTCCGTCCGCAGGGCACTCGGGCAGGTCTGCCGTGTCGAGCTCGAAGCGTGCGAGGGTGACGTGCTCGTCGGCGAGCCGTCGGGCGGCCTCGAGCGCGCCGCAGCCGAGCAGCGCGCTGCGCAGGGCGTCGGCGGCGGCGTCATCGAGGTCGGGGTCGCCGAGGCGGGCGGAGATGACGGGCCATGCGCTCGTGGTGGCGGCGTGGGCGGTGAGCGCCGTCTGCTTGCCCTCGCGCAGGTCGGAGGCCGTGGACTTGCCCGTCACCGCCGGGTCGCCGAAGACGCCCAGGATGTCGTCGGTGATCTGGAAGGCGACGCCCACGAGTCGACCGTATCGCGCCAGCGCGCCGATCGCGCCCTCGCTCGCTCCGGCGAGCACGGCGCCGGCCGTCAGCGGGCACTCGAAGGAGTACACGGCCGTCTTCTGCTCGAGCGTCGCGAGCACCCGGCCGACCTCGGGCGGCTCGGGGGAGGCGGCGTGCACGACGTCGGCGAGCTCGCCCGCTGCGGAGACGAACACGGCCCGGTCGAGGATGTCGAGCAGGGCGGCGCGGCGATCGGCGGCAACGGGCAGGGTCGCGATCTCCCGATGGGCCCGGCTCAGCGCGAGGTCGCCGGCCAGCACCGCGGCGGTCTCGCCCCAGACCTCGCTCGCGCGGTCGTCGGCGCCGTGCGCGCGCGCACGATCCGCGAAGCGCGCCGCGATGTTCGGCGCCCCGCGCCGCACGGTGTCGCGGTCGATCACGTCGTCGTGGATGAGGAACGCCGTGTGCAGCAGTTCGAAGGCCAGCGCCACGCGTGTGGCGAGTGCCGGGTCGGTGCCGCCCAGCCCCGCGTAGGCCGCGTTCACGAGGCGCGGGCGGATCCGCTTGCCGCCCGAGCTCTGCTGCTCGAGCGACTCCCACAGCGCGGCGTAGTGCCCGCCGAACGCGCCGGCCCGCTCGCGGGCATCGGCGAAGAACGTCCGGAGCCCGTCGTCGATCGCGGAGTCGACGAGGTCAGGCACGGAAGAGCTCCAACTCCCGCGCCTGGAGCACCAGCCACGGGCTGAACGCCCAGGGCGCCGCCGCGACCGCGCGGCCGACGTCGTGCGGCGCGACCCATGCGTACTCGGCGATCTCGCGGGGATTCGGGTCGGGTTCGTCCGCCGTCGCGGCGATGTACACGGGGCACACCTCGTTCTCGACGGTGCCGTTCGCGTCGGTCGCCCGGTAGCGGAACAACGGCAGGGCGAGCTCGACCTCCGTGAGCTCGATGCCGAGCTCGAACTCCGCACGCCGCCGCACGGCGGCGGTCAGCGATTCGGCGGGCCTCGGATGGCCGCAGAACGAGTTCGACCAGACGCCCGGGCCAGGCCTGCTTCGAGAGCGATCGCCGCGTCACGAGCACCTCGCCGAGCGCGTTCACCACGTGGCACGAGAAGGCCAGGTGCAACGCGGTGTCGGGCCCGTGCGCCGCGCTCTTCGGCGCCCGACCGACGGGCGCACCCGACTCGTCGAGGAGGACGACCTCGTCTTCGATCGCCTCGATGGTCTGCAACATGGTGACCTCCCAGAACCCTTAATCGCTAACCAAGTTAGTGATATGACGATAGCATCGTCCCATGCCGAGGGGAACAACCGAAAGTTCGAATGGCTCGGGTGGCGATCGCTATTGGTACGACCGCGCCGATCCCTCCGCCATGGCCGTGCTCGAGGCGGTGCGCCGGCATCGCGCCGCCGAGGCCGCCATGCGCCGGCGCATGCGCGAGGACATGGACATGGGCGACACCGACCTCGCCACGCTGCGGTGGATCATCAGCCTGGAGCGCGGGGGACTTCCCGCCACGAGCGCAGGCCTCGCACGCCACCTCGGCATCTCCACGGCCGCGACGGTGAAGGTGGTGGCCCGGCTCGTGAAGGGCGGGTACCTCGAGCGGTCGCGGCATCCGTCGGACCGGCGCGTGCTGCTGCTCGGCACGCTGCCCGGCGCCCACGAGCGGCTGCGGCGCGCGCTCGGCCCGATGCACGAGGGGATGCTCCGGCTGGCGGCGTCGCTCGCCCCCGCAGAGCGCGCGGTGGTCATCGGCTTCCTCGACGGACTCGCCGAGATCGTCGACCGCGCGCCCGTCGAGGGCGACGGGGCCGCGGTCGGGGATGCCTCGCCCGACGCGCGGCCATCCCCGGCCTGATCCGGCGTGCGCCATGCTGGACCCATGAGCGGTGCGAGCGGGGATGCATGGGTCGAGGGTCCCGACGGGTCGCGGTACTGGGGGCGCTTCGGCGCCGCCGGGCTGCTCGTCGTGAGCCCGCGATTCGAGGTGCTGCTCCAGCACCGCGCGGCGTGGAGCCACTTCGGCGGCACCTGGGGCATGCCGGGTGGGGCGCGCCACGAGGGCGAGAGCGCCGTCGACGCGGCCGTGCGCGAGGCGGGCGAGGAGGCCGGTGTCCCCGCCGACGCGCTCAGCGTCCGGTTCAGCTCCGTGCTCGACCTCGGCTACTGGTCGTACACCACCGTCGTCGCCGACGCGGCCGAACGCTTCGCGCCGGTGGTCAGCGACCCCGAGAGCATCGAGCTGCGGTGGGTCGCGGTCGACGAGGTCGACGCCCTGCCGCTGCATCCGCGCTTCGCCGAGTCGTGGCCCGGCCTCCGCTCGCGACTCTGACGCGAGGCCGCAGCCGACCTCGACTCGGCGGTGCGCCCTCGCCCGTCAGGCGGTGCGCTCGCCGGCGGTCGCGTGCGATCGCGGGAACCACGGCACGATCGCCGAGGTGCGCGCGCGGTAGTCGTCGTAGTCGGGGTACTTCGCGCGGGAGATCGACTCGGTGAAGATCGTCGACCCGATGAAGAGCAGCGTGAGCAGCAGCGCGCCCGCGATCGTCCAGTGCAGCCACACGCCCGTGGCGGCCACGGCGAAGCCGTAGAACACCCACCACTGCGCCTGCTCGAAGAAGAAGTTCGGATGCCGCGACACCCGGAACAGGCCCGCCTGCAGGAAGCCCGGCTGCGGGACGCGACCCGCCGCGCGCTCGGCCGCCTTCCATCGGTGGAACACCCACTGCTGCTGGTCGGCGATCGTCTCACCGGCGAGGAAGCCGAGGAACACGACCGCGAGCACGACGTCCCAGGCGCCGAGCGGGGTCGGCCCGGCCTCGTACACCGTGAGGGCCGGGAGGCAGAACAGGAGGATCAGGGCGTTCTGGTAGATCGAGATGAAGAACAGGTTGAACAGCTGGTACTGCCAGGGGGCCATCCGCCCGCGCAGCACGGCCCAGCGGTAGTCCTCGCCGCCCGGTCGGTAGCCGCCCTTTCGCGCGAAGTTGACGGTGAGCCGGATGCCCCAGAGGGTCACGAGCACGGCCATGAGCACGAGGCGCGCGTCGAACCCGCTCCATCCGGCGAAGACCCACACGTAGACCACCGGCACGACCGACCAGATCCGGTCCACCCACGAGTACTCGCGCGTCACCAGCGAGGCGATCCAGGTGGCCGCCGTGACGGCCGCACAGATGACGAGACACACGAGGAGGGGACCCATGGCGGCATTCTAGGGCTCGGTAGGATCGCAACGTGGGCGGGGACGGCGCGGGGGCGGTGGGCACGAGGATCTGGACGATCCCGAACGTGCTCAGCATGCTGCGCCTGGCGCTGGTGCCGCCGTTCCTCGTGTTCATCGTGCTCGGCGACTACGTCGCCGCTCTCGTGATCCTCATCGTGGCCAGCCTCACCGACCTGCTCGACGGCTACCTCGCACGCCGGCTCGGCCAGGTGACCCGGCTCGGCCAGCTCCTCGACCCCGCCGCCGACCGCCTGTACATCTTCGCGGCCCTCGTCGGGCTCGCCGCGAACCAGCTCGTGCCGTGGTGGATCGTCGTGGTCATCGTCGCTCGCGACGTCTTCCTCCTCATCCTCGGCGTCGTGCTCGCGAACCACGGCTACGGACCCCTGCCCGTGCACCAGCTCGGCAAGGTGGCGACCTTCGCGCTCTTCTTCGGCCTGCCCGTCATCATGCTCGGCCTCGCCTTCCCGGCGGTCGAGCCGGTGAGCGAACCCATCGGGTGGGCCATCACCCTGTGGGGGGCCTTCCTGTACTGGTGGGCGGGCATCATCTACGCGATCGAGACGGCCCGCGTCATCCGCATTCCGCGTGTGGCGGACGAGCCTCGATCCGATACGCTGGAACAGGGAGGTTAGCCGTGGCGGATACCGACATTTCTCAGGCTGGCGGAGCGGGCGAGGCCGACGGCGAGTCCCCGACGACGAGCTCGAACGGAGTCGTCGGCGACGGCACGGCCGACACCACGATCGGGTTCAGCCGCGAGGCGGCCGCGCAGTTGACCGCGGTCGACGCCGACATCACCGCCGAGGAGCAGGAGGCGATCGCCGCCCTGCCCTCCGGTTCGGCGTTGCTCATCGTTCGGCGCGGTCCGAACAGCGGGGCCCGGTTCCTCCTCGACACGGACGTCACGACGGTCGGCCGTCATCCCGACGCCGACATCTTCCTCGACGACGTCACGGTGTCGCGCCGCCACGCGGAGTTCCTCCGTCACCGCACGGCCTTCGAGGTGAAGGACCTCTCCTCGCTGAACGGCACCTACTTCGACGGGGTGCGCATCGAGACCGCGCTCCTCAGCGACGGCGCGGAGGTGCAGATCGGCAAGTACCGGCTCACCTTCTACGCCTCCCGACGCGACCTGGCGCCGCTGGCGAGCGGCTAGTGCCGGGCACCGCCGCCTCCGCTCCGCGCGAGCGGCCAGGGCCAACTCCTCGGCATCGGCCAGGTCCTCGCACGACTCCAGCCCGAGTTCCCCGAGCTGACTCCATCGAAGCTGCGCTTCCTCGAGGAGCAGCGGCTCGTGTCGCCGGCGCGCACGGCCGCGGGGTACCGCAAGTTCTCCGAGGCCGACGTCGAGCGCATCACCGTCGTGCTGTCGATGCAGCGCGACCAGTACCTGCCGCTCAAGGTCATCCGCGCCCACCTCGAGGCGATCGACGCGGGCGAGACCCCAGCCCTCCCGGGGGCCGCCAGCGCGGCATCCTTCCTGGCCGGTGCGCGTCGATACCGACGCGACGAGCTCGTGGAGGCGGCCGGCGCCACCCGTGCGCTCCTCGACGAGGCGATCTCCGCGTCGTTGATTCCCGCGGCCGAGGTGTACGGCGACGATGCGCTGGGCGTGCTGACGGCCCTCGTGTCCCTCAGCAGCGTCGGCATCGAGGCGCGACACCTGCGCGGGCTCCGCGCCGCCGCCGAACGTGAGGCCGCGCTCGTCGAGCGGGCGATCGCGCCGTCGAGGCGGTCGGATGCCGCGGACAAGGCTCGCGCGGCGGAGCGCGCGCTCGAGCTCGCCGAGCAGCTCGAGACGGTGCGCGCGGCGGTCGTGCGCACGGCCCTCGCGCGCCTCGCCCGCTGACTCCGCGACACGCCGTGACGTTCGGCCCGATGTGTTTGGCGGAGGCACCCCTCGTGGGTAGCGTGGGACTCGCGCCAACGGGGTGCGGGCGTGAGAGTGAGGGGCGATCGGATGAGTGAGCTCGACCGGAGTGAGCGCGATCGCTACGACCTCGGCCTGCTCTTCACCGACGGCATGCCGGAGCACGACGACGCCGCCGGATATCGCGGTGCCGTCGCGGCGCGCGCGGCCGGCATCAGCTACCGCCAACTCGACTACTGGGCACGCACGCAGCTCGTCGAGCCCACCGTCCGCGGGGCGGCCGGCTCGGGATCGCAGCGCCTCTACGGCTTCCGCGACATCCTCGTCCTGAAGCTCGTGAAGCGCCTGCTCGACACGGGCATCTCGCTCCAGCAGATCCGCACCGCCGTCACCCAGCTCCGCGAGGCGGGCATCGAGGACCTCGCGCAGACCACGCTCATGAGCGACGGGGCGAGCGTGTACCTCTGCACCTCCGACGACGAGGTCATCGACCTCGTCAATCGCGGCCAGGGCGTGTTCGGCATCGCGGTCGGCAAGGTCCTCCGCGAGGTGGAGTCGACGCTCGTGGAACTCGACACCCACCCCGCCGATCCGATGGACGAGCTCGCCGCACGTCGTGGCGCGCGATCCCGTCGCATCTCCTGAGGACCCGACTCCTCGACGGCCGGTACCGGCATCCCGACGCCGTCGGAGCGGCATCATGACGTCAGATGACGGGCGACTCGAGCTCGAGCGGCGTGCCCGCGTAGTCGGCGATGCGGGCCGTGCGCAGCACGCGCTCGAGGAGCTGGTCGAAGTGACGTGACATCTCCTCGGCGCTCTCGCCCGGCCACATGTGCAGGGGCTTCGCCGCGCCCTGCGCCTGCTGCAGCGAGGTGCGCTCGGGCAGCTGGGGCGAGAGCACGAGCGGGCCGAACATGTCGCGCAGCTCCTTGATGCGGAACTGGTGCTCGAGCGACTGCACCCGCGCGCGGTTGACGATGATGCCGAGCGGCTGGAGCCGGGGGGAGAGGCCGCGGCGGATCTCCTCGATCGCGCGGAGCGCGCGGTCGGCGGCGGCGACCGAGAAGAGGCCGGGCTCGGTGACGACGGCCACGCGGTCGCTGGCCGCCCAGGCCGTGCGGGTGAGCGCGTTGAGCGACGGAGCGCAGTCGATGAGCACGAGCTCGTAGTCGGCCTCGACGTTCGCGAGCGCCTCCTCGAGCTTCCAGATGTCACGGATCGACGGATGCGGACCGTCGAAGTTGATGGCCGAGGGGCTTCCGATCATGACGTCGATCGTGGAGCTCGGGTTGGACCTGGCCCACCCGCTCGGGGCGATCGCCGAGCGGACGATCTTCTCCTTCGGAGACGCGAGCACGTCGGCCACGTTGAGGTGGCCGGTCATCTGGATGTCCATGCCCGTGGACACGTCGGATTGCGGGTCGAGGTCGACGACCAGCGTGCGGACGCCGCGGGCGAAGGCCGCCGACGCCAATCCGAGGGTCACGGTGGTCTTGCCGACGCCGCCCTTGAGGGAGCTGACGGAGAGAACGTGCACGAACAGATACGTTACCTTTAGTCCTCGGGCGATACCTAAATGTTCGCTGTGCGGAAACCGCGTCGAAAGGCCTGCATGTTCACGAAGATCCTGGTAGCCAACCGCGGAGAGATCGCCATCCGGGCGTTCCGCGCGGCCGTCGAGCTCGGCGCGAAGACGGTCGCCGTCTACCCGTTCGAGGACCGCAACTCCCTGCATCGCCTGAAGGCGGACGAGGCCTACCAGATCGGCGTGCCGGGGCATCCGGTGCGCGCCTACCTCGATGTGTCGGAGATCATCCGCGTCGCCAGGGAGTCCGGAGCGGACGCGATCTACCCCGGCTACGGGTTCCTCTCCGAGAACCCCGAGCTCGCGCAGGCGGCCGCCGAGGCCGGCATCACCTTCATCGGCCCGCCCAAGCAGGTGCTCGAGATGGCGGGCAACAAGGTCACCGCGAAGGAGCACGCGATCGCGGCCGGCGTGCCCGTGCTGAAGTCGACCCCGCCCTCGCGCGACATCGAGGAGCTCGTCGCGCAGTCCGACGAGGTCGGCTTCCCCATCTTCGCGAAGGCCGTCGCGGGCGGCGGGGGCCGCGGCATGCGCCGTGTCGCCTCGAAGGACGACCTCCGTGGCGCCCTCGAGGAGGCGATGCGCGAGGCCGACAGCGCCTTCGGCGACCCGACCATGTTCCTCGAGCAGGCGGTGCTGCGCCCCCGCCACATCGAGGTGCAGGTGCTGGCGGATGCCACGGGCGAGACGGTGCACCTGTTCGAGCGCGACTGCTCGGTGCAGCGCCGCCACCAGAAGGTCATCGAGATCGCGCCCGCGCCGAACCTCTCCGACGACGTGCGCGCGTCGCTGTACCGCGACGCCATCGCGTTCGCGAAGTCGATCGGCTACGTGAACGCCGGCACCGTCGAGTTCCTCCTCGACACGGAGGGCGAGCGCGCCGGCCAGCACGTGTTCATCGAGATGAACCCGCGCATCCAGGTGGAGCACACCGTCACCGAGGAGGTCACGGACGTCGACCTCGTGGTGTCGCAGATCCGCATCGCGGCGGGGGAGACGCTCGCACAGCTCGGCCTCGAGCAGGACGCCATCCGCCTCCGCGGGGCCGCCCTCCAGTGCCGCATCACCACCGAGGACCCGACCGCCGGGTTCCGTCCCGACACCGGCAAGATCACGACGTACCGCTCGCCCGGCGGCGCCGGCATCCGCCTCGACGGCGGCACCGTCAACCCCGGGGCGCAGATCAGCCCCCACTTCGACTCGATGCTCGCGAAGCTCACCTGCCGCGGGCGCGACTACCCCGCGGCGGTCGCCCGCGCGAAGCGCGCCCTCGCGGAGTTCCGCATCCGCGGCGTCTCCACGAACATCTCCTTCCTGCAGGCGGTGCTCGAGGACCCGGCGTTCGTCGCCGGCGACCTCAGCACCTCGTTCATCGACGAGCGTCCCGCAGCTGGTGCGCGGGCGCGTCTCGAAGGACCGCGGAACCAAGATCCTCAACTGGCTCGCGGATGTCACGGTCAACCAGCCGAACGGACCGGCGCCCACGTCCGTCAGCCCGGCCGAGAAGCTGCCCGCACATCGACCTGTCGGCGCCCGCGCCCGCCGGGTCGCGACAGCGCCTGCTCGAGCTCGGACCGGTCGGATTCGCCGCCGCGCTCCGCGAGCAGACCCCGCTCGCCGTCACCGAGACCACCTTCCGCGACGCCCACCAGTCGCTGCTCGCGACGCGCGTGCGCACCAAGGACCTCGTCGCGGTGGCGCCGTACGTCGCCCGCATGACGCCCGAGCTGCTCTCGGTCGAGGCCTGGGGCGGCGCGACGTACGACGTCGCACTCCGGTTCCTCGGCGAGGATCCGTGGGAGCGACTCGCCACCCTCCGCGAAGCCCTGCCCAACATCAACATCCAGATGCTCCTGCGCGGCCGCAACACGGTCGGCTACACGCCGTACCCGACCGAGGTCACCGACGCGTTCATCCGCGAGGCGGCGGCCACCGGGGTCGACATCTTCCGCATCTTCGACGCGCTGAACGACGTCGACCAGATGCGCCCCGCGATCGACGCGGTGCTCGCAACCGGGCACGCCGTCGCCGAGGTGGCCCTCTGCTACACGGGCGACCTGCTCGATCCCGCCGAGGACCTCTACACGCTCGACTACTACCTCGGCCTCGCCGACGAGATCGTCGCCGCCGGTGCCCACATCCTCGCGATCAAGGACATGGCCGGGCTTCTCCGGCCGACCGCCGCCGAGCGGCTCGTGTCCGCGCTCCGCGAGCGCTTCGACCTGCCCGTGCACCTCCACACGCACGACACGGCGGGCGGGCAGCTCGCGACGCTGCTCGCCGCGAGCCGCGCCGGCGTCGACGCGGTCGACGTGGCGAGCGCGCCGATGGCCGGCACCACCAGCCAGCCGTCCGCGTCGTCGCTCGTCGCGGCGCTCGCGCACACCGAGCGCGACACCGGGATCTCGCTCCAGGCGGTGGCCGACCTCGAGCCCTACTGGGAGGCCGTGCGCCGCATCTACAAGCCGTTCGAGTCGGGCCTGCCCGGTCCCACCGGCCGCGTGTACCACCACGAGATCCCCGGCGGCCAGCTCTCGAACCTGCGCCAGCAGGCGATCGCGCTTGGGCCTCGCCGACGACTTCGAGCTCATCGAGGACATGTACGCCGCGGCGAACCAGATCCTCGGCCGCGTGCCGAAGGTGACGCCGTCGTCGAAGGTGGTCGGCGACCTCGCCCTGCACCTCGCCGCCGTCAAGGCCGACCCGGCCGACTTCGCGGCGAACCCCGAGAAGTACGACGTGCCCGACTCGGTGATCGGCTTCATGGCGGGCGAGCTCGGCGACCTGCCGGGCGGCTGGCCCGAGCCGTTCCGCACGAAGGTGCTCGCCGGCAAGGACGTGCGCATCGGCGTCACCGAGCTGACCGACGAGCAGCGCGCCGCCCTCGAGGCCGACGCCACGACCCGCCGGGCCACGCTGAACGCGCTGCTGTTCCCCGCACCGACCCGCCAGTTCGAGCAGATCCGCGAGCTCTTCGGCGACCTGTCCGTGATCGATACCAGCGGACTACCTCTACGGCCTGCAACAGGGCTCCGAGCACGTCGTCGAGATCGACAAGGGCGTCCGGCTGTACGCGGGGCTCGAGGCGATCGGCGAGGCCGACGACAAGGGCATGCGCACCGTCATGACGATCCTCAACGGCCAGCTCCGGCCGGTGTTCGTGCGCGACCGCAGCATCGTCGTCGAGTCGCGTTCGGCCGAGAAGGCGGATGCCTCGCAGCCCGGCCACATCGCCGCGCCGTTCTCCGGCGTGGTGACCCTCCAGGTCGAGCCGGGAGCCGAGATCGCGGCCGGCCAGAGCGTCGCCTCGATCGAGGCCATGAAGATGGAGGCCGCCATCACGTCGCCCGTCGCGGGCGTCGTGGAGCGGGTGGCGATCCCCAAGACGCAGCAGGTGGAGGCCGGCGACCTGCTCGTCGTCGTGCGCCCGCGCTAGGCTGTCCATGTGTTCGCACTGATGAGGAGGGGTATCGGTGGCTGACGACATGGGCGACGAAGAGATCACCAGACGCCGGGCGGCCGGGGGGCACTCGACGTCGGCCGACCGCGCCGAGCTGGCACCGTCGACCGGTGCGCACGCGGCGGGGGCGGTCCCCGACAGCCTCAACATCCGCGTCGACCTCCCACCTGCGCCGAGGCCCGAGATGCCCGAGGACGAGGTCGCGGTCGCGATCGACGACGTCGCGGTCAACCCCGGATCCGTCGTCGGGGGCGGCGCGTCGACGAGGTCGGTCGAGGTCATCACCCCGGCACTCGCGGGCAGCTACCGCAGCTCCTACCGCCGCGACCCGTCGCCGTACAGCGCCATCCTCGCGTCCGACGCGTCGAAGCTCCGTCGTGAGCGCGTGAGCACCGACACCGGCAGTCACGTCGCGGTGGTCGACGTGCCGAACGACGGGCTCGCCCCCGCCGAGGTGCCCGAGACCTCGGAGTCGCTCACGGCCGATCGCCTCATCGACCTCAACCGCACGACCCGTCCGGCACCGCACGGCGGGTTCAACCGGTTCCTCTACGAGGCCTCGCTGCACCTGGTCAACCTCGGCGACTCCGCCAAGGTCCGCGCCCACAAGGAGCTCAGCGCTCGCATCCAGCGACGCTTCGAGGGCGGTGCGCGGTTCGTCCCGGTGCTCACGCGCAAGGGCGGCGTGGGCAAGACGACCATCACCACGCTCCTCGGCATGGCCCTCGCCGACGCCCGCGACGACCGGATCATCGCGATCGACGCGAATCCCGACCGCGGCACACTGGCCGAGCGCGTCGACCGGCAGACCCGCGAGACGGTGCGCGACGTCGTCACCAAGGCGTCCTCGATCGGCGGCTACACCGACTTCTCGGGCTTCGTCTCGCGCGACGAGACGCGGCTCGACATCCTGGCGTCCGACACCGATCCCACCCTCTCCGAGGCGTTCGACGACAACGACTACAACGTCGTCGCGGGGCTGGCCGCCCGCTACTACTCGATCGTGCTCACCGACTGCGGCACCGGCATCGTGCACTCGGTGATGCGTGCCACCTTGCAACGCGCCGACTCGATCGTCATCGTGTCGGGCGGCAGCGTCGACGAGGCGCGTCTCGCCTCCGAGACCCTCACCTGGCTCGAGGCCAACGGCTACGGCGAGCTCGTGCGCAATGCGATCGTGGCGATCAACCTGGCGACGCAGGGCACGCACCTCGTCAAGGTCGACGAGATCGAAGCCCACTTCCAGTCGCGCGTGCGCGAGATCGTGCGGATCCCGTACGACCCGCAGCTCGCGGCCGGATCCGTCGTCCACTGGGATGAACTGCGTCCCGTGACACAGCACGCGTCGCGCGAACTCGCAGCCCTCGTGGTGGAAGGCCTGCCCGTGGACCGCGGGCACTGATCGGAGCGCAATTGCCGGAACGTCCCATTCGCCTGTTCGGCGACCCCGTCCTGAAGACCGTCTCCGCCCCCGTCGAACAGATCGACGATGGGGTGCGCTCGCTCGTCGCCGACCTCATCGACAGCGTGAAGCTCCCCGGCCGTGCTGGAGTGGCGGCGTCGCAGATCGGCGTCAACGTGCGCGCGTTCAGCTACAACGTCGACGGCGAGGTCGGGTACATCCTCAATCCGGTGATCGTCGAGGTCACGGGCGAGGCGGAGCTCATCGACGAGGGGTGCCTCTCGGTCCCCGGCCTCTGGCACAAGACGCCGCGGCATCCGTTCGCCCGCGTTCGCGGCATCGACCTCGACGGCAACGAGGTCGAGCTGTCCGGCAGCGGGTTGATGGCGCAGGCGCTGCAGCACGAGACCGACCACCTCGACGGCATCCTCTACCTCGACCGGCTCGAGAAGGACGAGCGGCGTGCGGCGATGAAGGAGGTGCGCGAGTCGGACTGGTTCTGATCGCGCACGGCACCGGCGGCGCACGCCCGGCTGCCGACATGACGAAGGGCCCCACGGATGCCGCGGGGCCCTTCGTCGTCGGAACGATCAGTGCACGATCGAGTGGCCCTCGGTGGCCGGTGCGCCCGAGTACATCGCCTCGACCTCGCCCGCGAAGTCCACGAGGATCACGTTGCGCTTGATGCTCATCTTCGGCGTGAGGTGACCGCTCGCCTCGGTGAGCTCCGTCGCGAGGATCGTGAACTTGCGGATCGACTCGGCACGCGACACGTTCTCGTTCGCCGCGTCGATCGCACGCTGCACCTCGGCGAGGACCGCCGCGTTCGACGGCCGCCTCGTCGACGCTCATGCCCGCGTCCTCGTGGTTGTTGTTGAGCCAGACGGGGAGCATCTCGGGGTCGAGCGTGATGAGCGCGGAGATGAACGGCTTCTTGTCGCCGACCACGACCACCTGGCCGATGAGCGGATTCGCGCGGATCGGGTCCTCGAGGGCGGCGGGTGCGACGTTCTTGCCGCCGGCCGTGACGATGATCTCCTTCTTGCGGCCCGTGATCGAGAGGAAGCCGTCGGCATCGAAGGAGCCGAGGTCGCCGGTCTTGAACCAGTCGCCGTCGAACGTGTCGGCCGTGGCCTCGGGGTTCTTCCAGTACTCCTTGAAGACGTTGATGCCCTTGACCTCGATCTCGCCGTCGTCGGCGATGCGCACGGACACGCCGGGCAGCGCCGGGCCGACCGAGCCGATCTTCGACTTCGTGGCGAGGTTCACCGTGGCGGGCGCGGTGGTCTCGGTGAGGCCGTAGCCCTCGAGGATCGTGATCCCGAGCGCGTGGTAGAAGTGGCCGAGGCGCGGGCCGAGCGGAGCGGAACCCGAGACGGCGTACTTCACGTTGCCGCCCATCGCGTGCCGGAGCTTGCCGTAGACGAGCCGGTCGAAGAGCGTGAACTTCGCCTTGAGGCCGAACGGGACCTTGCCGGCCTCCTTGGCCTTCGAGTAGGCGACGGCGGTGTCGGCGGCGGCGCGGAAGATCTTGCCCTTGCCGCCCGCCTCGGCCTTCTGCTCCGAGACGTTGTAGACCTTCTCGAAGACGCGTGGCACGGCGAGGAGGAAGGTCGGCTTGAAGCTGCCGAGCGAGGGGAGGAGCTGCTTCGTGTCGGGCTGGTGGCCGACGCGCACGCCGGCGTGCACCGCGAGCACGGCGATGAACCGCGCGAAGATGTGCGCGGTCGTGATGAAGAGCAGGGTCGACGCGCCGGGCTCGGACACGACCTCCTTGAGCGCCACGGCGGAGTTGCGGCAGAGCTCGACGAAGTTCGAGTGGGTGAGCACGCAGCCCTTCGGCCTGCCGGTGGAGCCCGACGTGTAGATGAGCGTCGCGATGTCGGAGCCGACCGCGAGGTTGCGGCGACGCTCGATCTCCTCGTCGGCGACGCCCGTGCCGGCCGCCGCGAGCTTGTCGAGGTCGCCGAGGTCGATCTGCCAGGTGTTGCGGATCGCCGGGAGCTCGGGGTGCACCTCGTCGAAGCGGGCGAAGTGGTCGGGCGTCTCGAGGATGATCGCGATGGCGCCGGAGTCGGCGAGGTTCCACTTCACCTGCGCGGGGGAGCTGGTCTCGTAGATCGGCACGAGCACCGCGCCGGCGAACCAGGTGGCGAAGTCGATGAGCGTCCACTCGTAGCGCGTCTTGCACATGAGGCCGATCTTGTCGCCGGGCTCGATGCCGGCGGCGACGAGGCCCTTCGCGAGGGCGATGACCTGGTCGTAGAACTCGCGGGTCGTGACGGGCGACCAGCCGCCGTCGGCGGTGGGAAGGGAGAACAGCACCGAGTCGGGCGTCGCCGCGACGCGGTCGACGAGGAGGTCGGTCGTGTTCGCCTCGGGGTCGGCCGGAACGACGGCGGGGGCATCGAATTGGATCACGGTAGCTCCTTCGGCACCGGGGGAGGCTGCGCAGCGCGGGGCGCGCGAACCTCGGCATTGGGGTCGATTACACTCTAGTCGTTGCTCGTGCGGCCTCGGGGCCCCGGGATCATTCGGCCTCACCCCCTTCGAAAGGCGGCTTCCTGGTGCACGCGATCGGTATCGACATCGGCGGGACGAAGATCGCCGGGGCGGTGGTCGACGAGTTCGGCGCCATCGTGCGGAGCGAACGCGTCCCGACGCCCGGCCGGCGACCCGCAGCTCCTCGAGGACGCCGTCGTCGCGATGATCGAGTCCCTCTCCGCGAGCGGTCCGACCGCGGCCGTGGGCGTGGCCGCCGCCGGGTTCATCGACGCGGCCCAGTCCACCGTGTACTACGCCCCGAACATCCACTGGCGCAACGAGCCGTTCCGCGAGAAGCTCGAGGCCCGCGTCGGCACGTCGGTGGTCGTCGACAACGACGCGAACGCCGCGGGCTGGGCGGAGTTCCGGTTCGGCGCCGGCCGGCTCGTCAGCGACATGGTGATGCTCACCATCGGCACCGGCGTCGGCGGCGCGATCGTCGCGGGCGACCGGCTCTTCCGCGGCGGCTTCGGCGCCGGCGCCGAGCTCGGCCACATCCGCGTCGTGCCGAACGGCATCGCGTGCGGGTGCGGGCAGCACGGATGCCTCGAGCAGTACGGGTCCGGCCGGGCCCTGCTGCGCATGGCGAACGAGATCGCGGATGCCGGCGGCATCGGGCAGTCGCTCGCACGGGTGCGCGAGGAGCACGGCGCGCTCGACGGCCGCCTCGTCGGCGCGCTCATCGAGCAGGAGGACCCGGGTGCCGTCGCGGCCCTCCGCCAGCTCGGCCACTGGCTCGGCCAGGCCTCCGCATCGCTGTCCGCCGTGCTCGACCCGCAGCGGTTCGTCTTCGGCGGCGGCGTCGCGGTCGCGGGCGAACTGCTGCTCGGCCCCATCCGCGAGGCGTACCTCGAGCACCTGCCGGCGCGGGGCTACCACCCCGAGCCCGACTTCGTGATCGCGGAGCTCGTGAACGACGCCGGCGTGGTCGGCGCTGCCGACCTGGCGCGCGTCTGGGTCGAGGAACACGCCTGAGGTCCCTCGGCGCTAGGCTGAATCGTTCGTTCGCCCAGGGAGGGGAGGCAGGCCGGTGTTCTACTGGATCATGAAGCACATCGTCATCGGTCCGATCCTCCTCGCGATCTTCCGTCCCTGGGTCGTCGGACTGGAGCACGTGCCCAAGGACGGCGCCGTCGTGCTCGCCTCGAACCACCTCTCGTTCATCGACTCGATCTTCCTGCCGCTCGTCGTCGACCGCCCGGTGATCTTCCTCGCGAAGAGCGAGTACTTCACCGGCAAGGGCCTGAAGGGCTGGGCGACGCGCGTCTTCTTCCAGGCCGCGGGTCAACTGCCCATCGACCGCTCGGGCGGCAAGGCGTCCGAGGCATCCCTCGAGACCGGCCTGCGGGTGCTCGGCGAGGGCGGCATCCTCGGCATCTACCCCGAGGGCACTCGCAGCCCCGACGCCCGGCTGTACCGCGGTCGCACGGGTGTGGCCCGCATGGTGCTCGAGGCGGGCGTGCCCGTGCTGCCGGTCGCGATGATCGGCACCGAGAAGGTCATGCCGATCGGCACCCGGCTGCCGAAGGTCCGCCGCATCGGGATCATCATCGGCGAGCCGCTGGACTTCACCCGCTTCGAGGGACTCGAGGGCGACCGGTTCGTGTTGCGCTCCGTGACGGACGAGCTCGTCTACGAACTCCGCGCGCTCAGCGGCCAGCCGTACGTCGACGTCTACGCGAGCTCCGTGCGGGAGCAACGCGCCACGCCTTCGGGGTAGGCTCGAATCAGCGGCGGCGCGACGTGCGGCGCCGCGTTCCCATTCCCGGCGCAACGCCCCCGAACCCTCAGGACACTCCCGTGGTACAGCTCGTCGAGCCCGTCGTCAACGCAGATCCCTCCGTGATCGACGGCCTCGACTATTGGCGCACGCTGCCGATCAAGCAGCAGCCCCAATGGCCCGACCCCGAGGCCGCGCACGCGGCATCCGCCGAGCTCGCGACGCTGCCGCCGCTCGTCTTCGCCGGCGAGGTCGACATGCTGCGCACCCGACTCGCGGCCGCCTCGCGCGGCGAGGCGTTCCTGCTGCAGGGCGGCGACTGCGCCGAGACCTTCGCGGGCGCCACGGCCGACCAGATCCGCAACCGCGTGAAGACGGTGCTGCAGATGGCGGTCGTGCTCACGTACGGCGCCTCGATGCCCGTCGTGAAGATGGGCCGGATGGCGGGCCAGTTCGCGAAGCCCCGCTCGAGCGACACCGAGACCCGCGGCGACGTCACGTTGCCCGCCTACCGGGGCGACATCGTGAACGGCTACGACTTCACGGCGGAGTCGCGCGCGGCCGACCCCGCTCGCCTCGTGCGCGGCTACCACATGGCCGCCTCGACGCTGAACCTGATCCGCGCCTTCACCCAGGGCGGATTCGCCGACCTCCGCCAGGTCCACTCGTGGAACCAGGGCTTCTCGGTGAACCCGGCGAACGCGCGCTACGAGTCCCTCGCCCGCGAGATCGACCGCGCCATCAAGTTCATGGAGGCCTGCGGCGCCGACTTCGAGGCGCTCAAGCACACGGAGTTCTACACGGGCCACGAGGGCCTCCTCATGGACTACGAGCGACCGATGACGCGCATCGACTCGCGCACCGGCACCCCGTACGACACCTCGTCGCACTTCATCTGGATCGGCGAGCGCACCCGCGACCTCGACGGCGCGCACGTGGACTTCCTCTCGCGGGTGCGCAACCCGATCGGCGTGAAGCTCGGGCCGTCGACGACGCCCGAGACCATGCTCGAGCTCGTCGAGAAGCTCGATCCGAACCGCGAGCCGGGCCGCCTCACGTTCATCACGCGCATGGGCGCGGGCAGGATCCGCGACGCGCTGCCGCCGCTGCTCGAGGCCATCAAGCGCAGCGACGCGAATCCGCTCTGGGTCACCGATCCCATGCACGGCAACGGCATCACGACGCCGAACGGCTACAAGACCCGACGCTTCGACGACGTGGTCGACGAGGTGCGGGGGTTCTTCGAGGCGCACCGCGCCGCGGGCACCTACCCCGGCGGCATCCACGTCGAGCTCACCGGCGACGACGTGACCGAGTGCCTCGGCGGTTCGGAGCACATCGACGAGGAGACCCTCGCCACGCGTTACGAGTCGCTCTGCGACCCGCGCCTCAACCACATGCAGTCGCTCGAGCTCGCGTTCCTGGTGGCCGAGGAGCTCACCGCCCGCTGAGCGCCGCCGTCGCGGGGCGTCCGGTGCACGGATGCCCCGCGGCAGCCGCCTGCGTCGGTCAGCCGAAGTTGACCGTGACCTCGGACCCGCGCTTGAGGCGCTCGCCCGGAGCCGGGCTCTGCACGGACGCCACCACGGCGCCCTCGAGGAACGCCGGGACGTTCGACGTCACCGTGAAGCCGAGCGCCTCGAGTTGCCCGCGCGCCTGCGCGATCGTCTGGCCGGTGATGACGTTGGGGACCTCGACGAGGTCCTCGCCCTTCGAGACCGTGAGCACGATCGTGTCGCCGGGGCGCACGGGGTCGGTCGCGGGCGTCGCCGCGATCACGTGGTCGAGGGGCACCTCGTCGCTGAACTCGGGCTCGGCCCGGCTGACCGCCAGGCCCGCGCCGGTGATCGCCGCCTCGGCCTCGGCGACGGGCAGGCCCGTGACATCGGGAACCGCGCCGACGGACACCACCAGGGTGACCTCGCCGAGCTCGGGGTACTCCGCGCCGAGGGGATTGCCGTCGGCGCCGAGCACGGCGATCACCGAGCCGGCGGCGATGTCGCCGGAGAACTGCGGGGTGCCCTGCTCCGCGACGGCGAATTCGGCGAGGGCCGCACGGGCGTCGGCCTCGGGTTGTCCGACGACGTCGGGGACGGGCAGCATGCGCGGCCCGAGCGACACGAACATCGTGATCGCCGATCCCCGCCTCGCCTGCTGGCCGCCGGCCGGATCCGTGCCGGACACCTGGCCGGCCGGCACCAGCGGGTCGTTGCGTTCGCCGTCGACGACCTCGAACCCCTCGGCCTCGAGCACCTGCCGGGCGTTGTCGGGGAGCAGCGTCGCGGTCTCGGGTACGGTCGCGAGGGCGCCGGGGCCGGCGCCGAAGTACCAGCCGGTGCCGGCGGCGAGCCCGGTGAGCAGGAGCACGAGGGCGAAGATCCAGTACCCGCGGCGCCGGCGACGAGCGGCCGTCGCGCTGAGGGCGGTCGCGTCCTCGCCGCCCTCGGATGCCGCGAGCGCGACGGGGGGAGCGGCTGGTGCGACGACGGCGCCGCCGCCGAGCACGGTGGTCTCGGCCGTGACGGCACCGATCGGCATCGCGGCATCCGCGATCACCATCGTGGCCTGCGTGCGGAGCGGCGTGCGCGACGCGCGGATGCCGGGCTCCACCTCGCGCAGGCGATCGAGCATGACGCGGGCGTCGTTCGGACGCTCCTCGGGGTCGCGGGCCGTCGCCCACAGCACGAGCTCGTCGAGCTCGGCCGGCACGGACGGATTCTTCGAGCGACGGCGTCGGCACCGTGTCGTTCGCGTGCTGGTACGCGATCTGCATCGGCGCCTCGCCCACGTAGGGCTGCTCGCCGGTGAGCATCTCGAACATCATGATGCCCACCGCGTAGATGTCGCTGCGCGCGTCGGCGACGCCGCGGGTCACGAGCTCGGGGGAGAGGTACGCGATGGTGCCGAGCAGCGCCTGCCCGGTCCCCGTGTTCGCGCTCGCGGCGCGCGCGAGGCCGAAATCGCCGAGCTTGATGCGGCCGTCGTCGGCGAGCAGCACGTTCTCGGGCTTCAGGTCGCGATGCACGATGCCGGCCTTGTGCGCGGCCGCGAGGCCCGAGAGCACGGCGTCCATGATGTCGACGGTCTGCTCGGGCGTGAGCTTCTTGTAGTCCTTCAGCAGCTCGCGCAGGGTGATGCCGGGCAGGTACTCCATGACGAGGTACGCCATGTCGGAGTCCTGGCCCTGGTCGAAGACGTTCACCACGTTCGGGTGCGCGAGCCGCGCGGCCGAGCGGGCCTCCTGCACGAACCGCGTCTTGAAGGTGTTGTCGTCGGCGAGGTGCCCGTGCATGATCTTGATCGCGACGCGGCGCTCGAGCCTGAGGTCGGTCGCGAGGTACACGGTGGCCATGCCCCCGCGCGCGATCCGCGAGCGCACCTGGTACCGGCCGTCGACGAGACGGCCGATCATCGGGTCGGCGGGCGCGGTGGTCACCATTCGAGTCTACGAAGACGTACATGCCCGAAGCCGACTAAACGCCGCGGAACGGCGAGATCGCAACGGCTTCGTGATGACGGATGCCGCGCGCCGGCGCCGCGCGGAACGGCGGCTCAGCCCAGCTCCGACAGCCAGGCCCGTGCCTGCGCCTCCCACTTCGCGTAGTGATCGGGATGCGCCGACTGCTGCACCGCCTGCGCGGCCTGCGTGACGCTCATCGACTCCCATCCCACGATGTCGAGCAGGCCGAGCGCGCCTCCGGCGCTGGGTTCGCCGTGCCCGACGTAGAACGCGGTCGCCGCCTGCACGGGGTCGAGCACCTCCTCGGGTGCGCCCCAGCCCTGGCTCGGCCGCTGCTGGAAGAGCCCGAGGGAGTCGAGGTCGCCGTGGTGCACGTTCCTCAGGCCCGGACTCCTGCGCCGCGGCCGCGAGGGCGACGACGATGCCCTGGTCGGGCACGCCGAGGGCCCGCCCGACGTCGATGACGATCCTGGCGTTGGCGCGGGTCTCGTCGTCCAGCGGCATGGTGACCGACGCGACCGTCACGACCGGCGTGGGCCGGCGCACGACGAGCGACTGGCCCGGCAGGATGACGGTCGAACCGCCGAGCCCGTTGTTCGCGTCGAGCTCCGCCACGGTGACGCCGTAGCGGCCGGCGATCGCGACGAGCGTGTCGCCGTCGACCACCACGTGCGTCTCGGCGGAGGCCGGGTCGGACGGCGGCGTGGGCGCGGGCGCTGCGGGCTCGGGCTGCGGGAGCGGCGCCGCGCGACGACGGAGGGGTCGGCGAGGGGCAGGACGATCGACTCGCCCGGGAAGATGAGGCTCGACGGTCCGAGCCCGTTCGCGCTGAGCACGTTCGCGACGTCGAGTCCGTAGGTCGCGGCGATCCCGCCGATGGTGTCGCCCTCGACGACGACGTGTCGCGCGATCTCCGGCGCGACGGGCAGGGGCGCGGGGGCCGCGTCGGCCGCCGGAGCGCCCGGGGGCAGTGCCAGCCGCTGGCCGGGGAAGATCAGGCTCGACCAGCCGAGCCCGTTCGCGGCGAGGATCTCCGCCGTCGCGAGTCCGAACCGCTCGGCGATGCCGCTCACGGTGTCCCCGTCGGCCACGACGTACTCGGCGGGCGCCGGGGCGACCGCCGCGACCGAGGCGGTCCGGTGCACGGTGGAGCCCTGCGCCTTCGTCTTGGCGTGCCGCTTCACCTGCGGCGTGGCGGCCTCGGCGGGCTGGGCGATGCCGAGGGTCACGGCGACGGTGCTCACGATCGCGAGCGGCACGCTGAGCACGGCCCGGATGCCGCGCCGACGGGGTCGATCGGAGGCATCCGCGGGTGCTGCGACGTCCCCCCGGATCTCCTCCGTCTCGTTCGCCATCGTTTCCCCTCACGCCGGCGCCGGACCTCCTCGTCCGTGGCCAACGTCGCACAGGGCATGGGTCGAGTCAACGACCTCGCCGCGCGTCCGCCGACTCCGTTCCGGAATCCGTCGCCACGCCGCGCGGGCCCACCGCTTCCGCACTGCCGCGTGCGTCTGGCAGGCTGGTCACGTGACCGACGCCGACCAGACCGACTGGCTGACCGTTCCCGACCTCGTCGAGCTGCTCGGGCAGACCCCGAGCCGCATCCGGCGCCTCATCGACGATCGCCACCTGCTGGCGGCGCGCGTCGACGGCGTGCTGAAGGTGCCCGCGCTGTTCCTGCGCGACGGTGCGCCGCTGACCGAGCTCCACGGCACGGCAATGGTGCTCTCGGATGCCGGCTTCAGCGACGCCGAGGCGCTCGAATGGCTGCTCGGTGAGGAGGAGAGCCTCGGCACCACCCCGATCGCGGCCCTCCGCGCCGGGCGCAAGGCCGAGGTGCGGCGCGTCGCCCAGGCGCTCGCCTGACGCCGGTCAGCTCGACCGGCGGGTGACCGCCTTCGCCAGCGTGCCGAGCTCCGCCTGCGCGTCCCGGCTGAACGGCGCGTCGGCCAGCACCGCCGTGGCGCGTGCGAGGTTGTCGGCGATGAGGCGTTCGATCTCGTCGACGGCGCCGCAGTCGGCGATGGTGCGCTGCAGCATGGAGACCTGCTCGGCGGCGAGGTCGGGATCGCCGAGGAGCTCGTCGAGCAGGCGGCGCTGCCCGGGGGCGAGGCGCTCCCGCGCGATCGCGATGAGCATGGTGCGCTTGCCCTCGCGGAGGTCGTCGCCGCTCGGCTTGCCGGTGAGCTCGGGGTCGCCGTACACGCCGAGCAGGTCGTCGCGCAGCTGGTAGGCGATGCCGAGGGGCAGGCCGAACCCGCGCAGCGCGTCGAGCTGCGTCGCCGTCGCGCCCGCGATGGCGCCGCCGATCGCGAGGGGCGACTCCACCGAGTACTTCGCCGCCTTGTACACGATCACGCGTTCGGCGCGGGTGCGCTGCTCCTCGTCGGACTGGACGACCCAGGCGCGCTCCTCGAGGATGTCGAGGTACTGCCCGACGGTCACCTCGGTGCGCATCCGGACGAACTCGGCGCGCGCCGCTCGGGCGGCCTGCCGGTCGGGGAGCGATGCGAGCCCCTCGTCGAGCAGCTCGTCGCTCCACCCGAGCAGCAGGTCGCCGAGCAGGATCGCCGAGGCGCGACCGAAGTCCACGCTGCTGCCGGCCCACCCCGATCCGGAATGCAGCCCCTCGAACAGCCGATGGGCCGACGGAGCGCCCCTGCGGGTGTCGGAGTTGTCGATGATGTCGTCGTGCACGAGGGCGGCGGCGTGGAAGACCTCGAGCGCGGCTGCGGCCGAGACCACCGGGAACAGGTCGCGTCCGCCCTCCGCCTCGAACGGGTCGAAGCCCCGGCCGGCCACCGCCTCCCAGCCCCAGTAGCAGAACAGGGCCCGGAAACGCTTGCCGCCGCTGAGAAACCGCTTTGAGAACGCGTCGAGCGGCTCCAGGTCGGGGCTGATGGAGCGGAGAATGGAAGTGCGTTCGGCGAGGAAGCCCTCGATGCGCGCATGCACCAGATCGACCAGCCGGGAACCGTGAGCCACCCGCCTAGCCTACCGAGGCAGCGCGGCGCTAGAATGGCCTCGGATGCGTCGATCCCGAGCCTGAGGGGAATGAGATGCCGCTTTCAGAGCAGGAGCAACGTCTTCTCGAGGAGATGGAGCGGAACCTCTACCGCAATGACGCGGACTTCGTCCACGCGGTGGGTGGTGTCCGCGGACGACGGCCGAACTACCGGGCGATCGTGCTCGGCGTGCTCCTCGCCGTCGCAGGGGTCGGCGCGCTCATCGCGGGCGTGGCCCTGCAGCTGCTCTTCGTCGGCGTCATCGGCTTCGCGCTCATGTTCGCCGGCGTGCTCATCGCCATCACGCCCAGCAAGCGCGGCGCCGCCGCTGCCGCTCCGACCGAGCCGTCGCCGGCGTCGAAGGCGAAGCGCTCGGGCGGCGGCTTCATGGACCGCCTCAACGACCGTTGGGATCGCCGCCAGGAGGGCCGCGACTAGTCCTCCACTTCCCACCACCACGACGGGTCGATCTTCGGATCGGCCCGTTCTCGTCGTTCGGGGGAGTCCTCGAACGCGCCTTCCGCGGCATCCGCTGACCTGACGACGGGCGTGACGCACCCGTCGAATGCGTGCGCCGCGCCCATCGAGCCCACTTCGTGTGCGATTTCCCTCCACTCCCCTCCACGGCGCCGAAGTCCCGGATTCTCAGGGATCTCCCACCTGATCCGGCGTCGCAATCAGGCGAATGTCGTTGATCAGTGGATGAGAGTGGAGTAAAGTGGGGTCACCTGGATCCTGGCCGGAGGAAAGGGGGTGGTGCGGTGTTCCTCGGGACCTACGAGCCGAAGCTCGATGAGAAGGGCCGCGTCATTCTTCCGGCGAAGTTCCGGGAGGAGCTGTCGAGCGGCCTCGTGCTCACACGCGGGCAGGAGCGCTGCATCTACGTGTTCAGCGCACGGGAGTTCGAGAGCATGAGCGACAAGATCCGCCAAGCCCCGGTCACGAGCAAGCAGGCGCGCGATTACATGCGCGTCTTCCTCTCGGGGGCATCCGCGGAGACCCCCGACAAGCAGCATCGGGTCACCATCCCCGCCACGCTCCGCGGCTACGCGGGGCTCGACCGGGACCTGACGGTCATCGGTGCCGGCAGCCGGGTGGAGATCTGGGATGCGACGGCGTGGCAGACATACCTCGCCGAGCAGGAGGCGGCCTTCGCGGAAACGGCGGAGGAGGTGATCCCCGGACTCTTCTAGTCCTCGGGCCCCGACTCCCAGCCGGCCGCGCCTGGTGCACTTCCCCGCATCAGGACGAACGGATGGGGATCGGGACCCGAGGCCTCGAAGACAGGGCGGAATCATGGACATCGGACGCATCCACACCCCGGTCATGCTCGAGCGCACGCTCGCACTGCTCGCGCCGGCCATCGAGGCCGACGACGCCGTGGTGGTCGACGCCACGCTGGGCATGGGCGGCCACAGCCCTCGCCCTCCTCGAGCGGTTCCCGAACCTCACGGTCATCGGCCTCGACCGCGATCCCGACGCGCTGGAGATCGCCCGCGAACGACTCGCGCCGTTCGGGAACCGAGCGCGGTTCGTGCACACCGTGTACGACGGCATCGCGAGGGCCGTGCGTTCCGAGGGATTCGACGAGGTGCAGGGCGTGCTGTTCGACCTCGGCGTCTCCTCGTTGCAGCTGGATCGTGCCGAGCGCGGGTTCGCGTACTCGAAGGACGCGCCGCTCGACATGCGCATGGACTTCACGCGCGGACGCACCGCCGCGGACGTCATCGCCGAGTCGAGCGAGGACGAACTGCGGCGCATCTTCCAGGACTTCGGCGAGGAGAAGCTCGCCGCCCGCTACGCACGGGCGATCGTGCGTGCACGGGCCGAGGCGCCGATCACCAGGTCGGCCGAACTCGTCGCGATCATCACGGCGGCGACCCCGGTCGCCGTGCAGCGCCAGGGGCATCCGGCCAAGCGGGTGTTCCAGGCGTTGCGGATCGAGGTGAACGAGGAGCTGTCGGTGCTGCAGCGGGCGATGCCCGCGGCGCTCGACACCATCGCCGTCGGCGGGCGGATCGTCGTCCTCGCCTACCAGTCGCTCGAGGACCGGATCGTCAAGCGCGTGCTGCAGGCGGCGGCGAGCTCCACGGCTCCCGCCGGGCTCCCGATGGAGCTGCCCGAGCACCGCCCGCAGTTCCGGCTCCTCGTCCGCGGGGCCGAGCTGGCGAGCGAATCCGAGCAGGCGGAGAACCCGCGTGCGAAGCCGGTGCGCCTGCGCGCCGCCGAACGAGTGAGGAGGCCGTCATGACCGCGCTGCCGGCCCAGTCCGCCCCCGCACCTCGGAGGACCCCCGCACCGAAGCCCGAGCGCCGGCTGCGGCCGGCGCCCGAGCCCGGAGGCCGTGCGAAGCCCCGCCTCGCCTACGCGATCATCGCCCTCGGCGGCGTCGCGGTGATCGTGGTGGTGCAGCTGCTCCTCTCGATCGCGGTCGCGCAGGGCGCCTACGAGATCGACTCGTACCAGGTGCAGCAGGCGACGCTCGCCCGCGAGGAGCAGAAGCTCTCCGAGGACCTCGACCGCGTCGAGTCGCCGCAGTTCCTCGCCGCGAACGCCGAGGCCCTCGGCATGGTGCCGAACGCCAACCCGGTCTACCTGCGTCTCTCCGACGGCGCCGTGCTCGGCGAGCCCACTGCCGCGACCGGCGGCGCAGCGGCATCCGCCCCGCTCGTGCCGAATGCGCTGATCAGCGGCGTGCCGCTCGTGACCGAGCAGCCGCCGGTGCAGACTCCGAACGGGGGGACTCCGGGGGAGGCGTCGGTCGCAGCGCCCGACGCGCCGCCGGTCGCCCCGCCGCCGCCGACCGACGGCCTGCCGACGCCCGCCACGCACTGACCCGACGAGGAAGGCCCGAATGAACCGCACGAGCCGACACCCGATGCGGCGGATCCTCCTCGCCGCGGTCGTGCTGGTCGCCCTCGTCGGCGTGTTCGTCGTGCGACTGGTCGACCTCCAGGTCGTGCGCGCCGCCGAGTTGAGCGAGGAGGCGGAGGGACGGCGCTCGACGGCCGTGACGGTCTACGGGGCGCGCGGTGACATCGTGGACGCGAACGGCATCGTGCTCGCCGACAGCGTGATGCGCTACGACATCGCCGTCTCGCCGAAGAACGCGAGTGCCGGTCCCATCGTGCGCGAGCAGCCCGACCCCGACGACCCCGCCAAGACCGTTCGCGTCGACGTGCCGCTCGAGCAGTCCGCTGCCGAGCTCGGGGCGGTCCTCGGCCTCACGGGCGAGCAGGTGAAGGGCATCATCGACGCCAAGCTCGCCGAGAACCCGGATTCCGACTTCGCCTACGTCGCGAAGCTCGTCGACACGGCGACCTACGAGGAGGTGAAGGCGCTCGACATCCCGTGGGTGGTGCCGTGGGAGCACCCGAGCCGTCGCTACCCGAACGGCGCCGTCGCCGGCAACCTGCTCGGCTTCGTCCAGGCCGACGACGGCGACGCCCTCGCCGGCCTCGAGCTCTCCGAGGACGAGTGCCTCGCGGGGGAGGACGGCGAGTACAGCTACCTGCACAGCCTCGAGGACTGGGTGCAGATCCCCGGCACGGAGGTCATCCACAAGCAGGCGCGCGACGGCGGCACCCTGCGCCTCACGATCGACTCGGACCTGCAGTGGATGGTGCAGCGCATCGCCGAGGCCCAGGTCCAGGCGGTCGGCGCCGACTGGGCCACCGTCACCGTGATGGAGGCGAAGACCGGGCCGCCTCCTCGCGGTCGCCGACGTGCCGACGGTGGACCCCAACGACTCCGGCGGCCACGCCCGAGGGCGACCGCGGCTCGCGCTCGTTCACGGCGCCGTTCGAGCCGGGCTCGACGTTCAAGGCGATCACCGCCGCATCCGTCATCGACGCGGGCAAGGCCGACGCGCTCAGCCAGATCGTCGCGCCCTACCGGTACCGCCCGGCCAACGGGGCGGACATCAACGACAGCTTCTTCCACGAGGACACGCCGTACACCCTCACGGGCGTGCTCATCGACTCGTCCAACACGGGCATGTCGCTGTTCGGCGAGCGGCTCTCCGACCAGGAGCGCTACGACGACATGCTCGCCTTCGGGCTCGGCGAGCGCACGGAGGTGGGGTTCCCGGGCGAGGAGCCCGGCGACCTGCACGGCAGCCCCGAGGAGTGGGACAACCAGACGAAGTACGCCACGATGTTCGGCCAGGGCCTCACCACGACGGCCGTGCAGATCGCGAGCGCCTACCAGACCCTGGCCAACGGCGGGCTGCGGATGCCGGTGCGGCTCGTCGACGGCTGCACCGACGCCGACGGCGAGGCGAGCGTTCCGCAGTCCGAGGGAACCCGCGTGATCTCGGAGAACGCCGCCGACCAGACCAGCCAGATGCTCGAGCGGGTGTACCTCGAGGGCTGGCTCGCCGACAAGTGGGAGATCCCCGGGTACCGGGTGGCCGCGAAGACCGGAACCGCCCAGGTTCCCGACGGCAACGGCGGGTACCTCCGCGGCTACCTCGTGTCGGTCTCGGGGTTCGCGCCGGCCGACGATCCGCAGTTCGTCGTTTCGGTGAGCATCATGAATCCCGTTAAGATGAACTCGTCCGCCGCATCCGCTCCCGTCTTCCAACAGGTGATGAGCCAGGTGCTGAAGAAGTATCGGACCGTTCCATCCGGCGCCCCGGCGCCCGAGCTGCCAGCCACCTGGTGAGAAAGTTGGGTTCGTGACCGGATCGCCTCCCGCGGCACTCCGGCCGCAGCATCCGAGCCCCCGATCGCTCCACGGCCTGGCCGAGACGTTCGACCTCGAGGTGCACGGCGACATCGACGACCTCGAGGTGACCGGCGTCGTGCTCGCCTCGTCCGCGGTCCGGCCCGGCGACCTGTACGTCGGCGTGCCCGGGCGCAACGCCCACGGGGCGTCGTTCGCCGCCGCCGCCCTCGACGCCGGCGCGGTCGCGGTGCTGACGGATGCCGCGGGCGCCGAGCTCGCCGCCGGCGCCGGCCTGCCGGTCCTGGTGACCCCCGACGCGCGAGCCGCGCTCGGCGAGGTGGCCGCGTGGATCCATCGGACCGCCGACAACCCGGCGACGCTGTTCGCCGTGACCGGCACCAACGGCAAGACCAGCGTCGTCTACCTGCTCTACGGCATCCTGCGCCAGCTCGGGGTCGTCGCGGGACTCACGTCGACGGCCGAGCGCCGCATCGGCGACGAGGCGGTCACCAGCTCGCTGACGACGCCCGAGGCGAGCGAGCTGCACGCGCTGCTCGCCCGCATGCGGGAGGTCGACGTGCGCGCCGTCGGCGTCGAGGTGTCGGCGCAGGCGCTCTCGCGCCACCGGGTCGACGGCCTCGTGTTCGACGTCGTCGGCTTCACGAACCTCACGCACGACCACCTCGACGACTACGCGTCGATGGACGTCTACTTCGAGGCGAAGCGCGAGCTGTTCCAGCCCGAGCGGTCGCGACGGGGCGTCGTGACGATCGACTCGGAGTGGGGCCGTCGCCTCGTGGCCGAGTCGCGCATCCCCGTGACCACGCTCTCGACGAACCCCGACGTCGACGCCGACTGGCGGCTCACGGTGCTCGAGGAGACCGCGACCCACACGTCGTTCGTGCTCGAGGGCACGGGCGGACGCCGCCTCGAGACGCTCGTGCCGCTGCTCGGCTGGTACATGGCCGCGAACGCGGCGCTCGCGATCGTGATGCTCGTGGAGTCGGGCTACGACCTCGAGCAGATCGCGCACGTGCTCGAGCGCGACGGCGGCGTCGACGCCTACATCCCCGGCCGCGCCGAGCGCATCTCGGGCGACCGCGGCCCGCTCGTGTACATCGACTACGGGCACAGCCCCGACGCGTTCCTGCAGACGCTCGGCGCCATCCGCCGATTCACGACCGGCAAGCTGATCATGCTGTTCGGCGCCGACGGCGACCGCGACACGACGAAGCGCGCCGAGATGGGCGCGATCGCGGCGCGCGGGGCCGACGTCGTCGTGATCACCGACTTCCACCCGCGCTGGGAGGACCCGGCGGCCATCCGCGCCGCGCTGATCGCGGGGGCCCGCGAGGCGGTGCCCGAGCGCGAGATCCACGAGATCCCCGATCCCCGCGCGGCGTTCCGGGCGGCGCTCGAGCTCGCGGGCGAGGGCGACGCGATCCTCTACGCCGGTCCCGGCCACGAGGACTACCACGAGGTGAAGGGCGTGAAGATCCCGTACTCAGCGAGAGACGATGCGAAGCAGGCACTGCGTGAGGCGGGCTGGGGCGCATGATCGCCATGACCCTCGCCGAGATCGCCTCGGCGGTCGACGGCACGCTGCACCTCGACGCGACGGATGCCGCCGCCGACACGATCGTCACGGGCACCGTCACCACCGACTCCCGTGAGGTCGCCGAGGGCGGCGTGTTCTTCGCCAAGCGCGGCGAGTTCGACGACGGACATCGCTTCGCCCCCGCCGCCGCCGAACAGGGCGCCGCCCTGCTCGTCGTCGAGCACCCGCTCGACCTGCCGGTGCCGCAGGTCGTCGTGGCCGACACCGTCGACGCGCTCGGCGCGCTCGCGACCGAGGTCGTGCGTCGTGTCCGCGCGCACGGGCGGCTCAGGATCGTCGGCGTCACGGGCTCGAACGGCAAGACGACGACGAAGAACCTGCTCCGCGAGATCCTGCAGGGGCAGGGCGACACCGTCGCGTCGCGCAAGTCGTTCAACAACGAGGTCGGCGGACCGATCACGGCGCTCGAGCTCACCGACGACACCGAGTTCCTCGTCGCGGAGATGGGTGCGTCGGCCGTCGGCGAGATCGCCCGCCTCGTGCGGATGGCGCACCCCGACGTCGGCATCGTGCTGAAGGTCGGCCTCGCCCACGCCGGGGAGTTCGGCGGCATCGAGCAGACGGTCCGCGCGAAGTCCGAGATGGTGACCGAGCTCGCCGCCGGCGAGGTGGCGGTCCTGAACGCCGACGACCCACGCGTCGTGTCGATGGCGGACCTCACCTCCGCCCGCGTCGTGTGGTTCGGCCTCGGCGCCGACGCCGACGTGCGCGCCACCGACCTCGTCGTGCACGCGCGCGGCACCGAGTTCACGATCACGTCGGCCGACGGGGCATCCGCTCGCGTGCGCTTCGGCGTGCTCGGCGAGCACCACGTCATGAACGCGCTCGCGGCCACCGCGGCGGCGCTCGAGCTCGGCGTGCCGCTGCACGCCGTCGTCGAGGCGCTCGAGTCCGTCACCCTGGCCGAGCGCTGGCGCATGCAGCTCATGGGCGGTCGCGACGGCATCACCGTCATCAACGACGCCTACAACGCGAGCCCCGACTCGATGGCCGCAGCGCTGAAGACGCTCGCGCAGGTGCAGGCGCCCGGCACGCGCACGATCGCCGTGCTCGGCGAGATGAGCGAGCTCGGGGAGTTCTCGGGCGAGGAGCACGACCGCATCGGGCTGCTCGCGGTGCGACTCGGCATCTCGCAGCTCATCGTCGTCGGCCAGGGTGCGCGCCGCCTGCACATCACCGCCATCAACGAGGGATCGTGGGACGGCGAGTCCGCCTACGTGGAGACCGCCGACGAGGCCTACGACCTGGTCGTGTCCTCGGCGCGTCCGGGGGACACGGTGCTCGTGAAATCGTCGAACTCGGCGGGTCTCCGCCACCTCGGCGACCGACTGGGAGAATGGTTCGCGTGAGAGCACTGCTGACCGCCGGGGCGTTGTCGCTCGCCTTCACGCTGTTCCTGACCCCGCTCTTCATCCGCCTGTTCACCCGCCTCGGCTGGGGGCAGTTCATCCGCGACGACGGGCCCAAGAGCCACCACGTCAAGCGCGGAACGCCCACGATGGGCGGCATCGTCTTCATCCTGGGCAGCCTCTTCGGGTACTTCACGTCGACCCTGCTGGTCTCGAACGAGCCGCCGACGGCCTCGGCGATGCTCATCCTGTTCATGATGGTCGGGCTCGGGGTCGTCGGATTCATCGACGACTTCCTGAAGACGCGCAAGAAGCAGAGCCTCGGCCTCGGCGGCTGGGCGAAGGTCGTCGGCCAGGTCGTGGTCGCCGCGGCGTTCGCGCTGCTCGCCCTGCAGTTCCCCAACGACGAGAACGTGACGCCCGCGAACACGAGCATCTCGTTCATCCGCGACCTTCCGCTCGACTTCATGGTCTTCGGCACGGTCTTCGGCATCATCCTCTACGTGATCTGGATCTGCCTGCTCACGGTGGGCGCGTCCAACGCCGTGAACGTCACCGACGGGCTCGACGGACTCGCCGGCGGCGCATCGATCCTCGCGATCGGCTCGTTCGTCATCATCGGCTTCTGGCAGTTCAACCAGTCCTGCTTCAGCGACAACCTGAACCCGAGCGACGTGTACCGCTGCTACGACGTCCGCGATCCGCTCGACATCGCGATCGTGGCCACGGCCATCGTCGGCGGGCTCATCGGGTTCCTCTGGTGGAACACGAACCCCGCGCACATCTACATGGGCGACACCGGCTCGCTCGCGCTCGGGGGCGCCCTCGCCGCCCTCGCGATCGTGAGCCACACCGAGCTGCTCCTGCTCCTGATCGGCGGGCTGTTCGTCATCGAGACCGGCTCGGTCATCCTGCAACGGGCGTACTTCAAGCTCAGCGGCGGCAAGCGCATCTTCCTCATGAGCCCCATCCACCACCACTTCGAGCTGAAGGGGTGGGCCGAGGTCACGATCGTCGTGCGGTTCTGGATCATCGGCGGCCTGCTCGTCGCCGCGGGCGTCGGGAGCTTCTACTTCGAATGGCTGCAGAGTTGACCGAACCGGATGCCGCGGCCGTCGCCGCGCGCCTCGCCACCCTCACGAGCTGGAACGCCGACTGGCGCGGGCTCCGCGTCGCGGTGCTCGGACTCGGCGTCACCGGATTCGCCGTCGCCGACACGCTCACCGAGCTCGGCGCCGAGGTGCTCGTGCTCGCACCCGAGGTCGACGACGACCGGGCGCGGATCCTGGAGGTGATCGGGGCGCGCCTGCTGCGGCATCCGCTCGACGCCGTGCCGGACGAGCTCGTCCCGTTCGCACCCGAGCTCGTGGTGGCGTCGCCCGGATTCCACCCCGATCACCCGGTGCTCGAGTGGGCCGGCGCCGAGGGCGTGGCCGTGTGGGGCGACATCGAGCTCGCCTGGCGGGTGCGGGACAAGGTGAACGCCGCCGAGTGGATCCTGGTCACCGGCACGAACGGCAAGACCACCACCGTGCAGCTCACCGCCACGTTCCTGGCGGCCAACGGCCTGCGCGCCGCACCGTGCGGCAACATCGGCGTGCCGGTGCTCGACGCCGTGCGCGACCCGGGCGGGTTCGACGTCCTCGTCGTGGAGCTCTCGAGCTACCAGTTGCACCACCTGCCGAAGACCGGGCCCGGTGCGCTGCATCCGTGGGCGAGCGTCGTCCTGAACGTCGCCGACGACCACCTCGACTGGCACGGCTCGCCCGAGGCCTACCGGGCCGCGAAGGCCACCGTGTACGAGAACACGAAGGTCGCGTGCGTGTACAACCGGGCCGACGAGGCGACCATGCGCATGGTGGAGGAGGCCGAGGTCGAGGAGGGCGCCCGCGCGATCGGGTTCGGGCTCGACGTGCCGGGCCCGAGCGACTTCGGGGTGGTCGAGGGGATCCTCTGCGATCGTGCCTTCCTCGACGAGCGACACACCGCGGCGCTCGAGATCATCACGGTCGACGAGCTCGAGCCGCGCGGCCTCGCCGCCCCGCACGTCGTGCAGAACATCCTCGCGGCGTCGGCGCTCGTGCGGTCGTACGGCGTCCCGGTGGGGGTCATCCACGACGCGCTCGGCGATTTCCGCCTCGACGCGCATCGCATCGAGACGGTGGCGGTGGCCGGCGGCATCCGCTGGATCGACGACTCGAAGGCCACGAACCCGCACGCCGCCGAGGCGTCGCTCCGGGCGTTCGGGCAGGTCGTGTGGATCGTCGGCGGGCTGCTCAAGGGCGTGGACGCCGATGCGCTCGTCGCGGCCCACGCCGCACGCCTGCGGGCCGCCATCGTGATCGGCGTCGACCGTGCCGCGCTGGTCGCGGCGTTCCGGCGACACGCGCCCGAACTGCCCCTCTTCGAGGTGGTGACCGACGACACTGAAACGGTGATGCCCGAGGCGGTCGCGCTGGCCGCGTCCGTCGCCGAGGCGGGGGACACGGTGCTCCTCGCGCCGGCCGCGGCGTCGATGGACCAGTTCGCCGACTACGCCGATCGGGGCCGGCGATTCCACGAGGCGGTCAGAGCGAGGCTGGGAGGTGAGGCGGATGGCGACTCCGCCCCGCACGGCCCGACCCCAGAAGGCTGACGACGCGGGCGTCTCCACCGCCCGCATCCGACTCGGTCGCGTGTTCCGCGTCGAGTCGAAGGACTACTTCCTGCTGCTCGGCACGACGCTCTTCCTCGCGGTCTTCGGACTCGTCATGGTGCTGTCGTCGTCGTCGGTCGAGTCGAACCTCGAGGACGGCGGGTTCTTCGTGCAGGCCACCCGGCAGGGCCTGTACGCGCTGTTCGGCGTGCCCATCATGCTCATCGCGAGCCGGATGCCCGAGCGGATGTGGATGACGGTCGCGTGGCCGCTGCTCATCGTCGCGTGCGCGCTCCAGCTGCTCGTCGTGGCGACACCGCTCGGCATCACCGTCGGCGGCAACACCAACTGGCTGGCGATCGGTCAGGTGCAGTTCCAGCCGTCGGAGCTCATCAAGGTCGCGCTCGTGATCTGGCTCGGGCTCATCGTCACGAAGAAGCAGGCGCTGCTCGGCGACTTCACGCGCGGCATCCTGCCGATCCTCCTCGTCGGGGGCGGGGCCATCGGCCTCGTGCTCCTGGGCGGCGACCTGGGCACCGTGATGATCATGGGCGCGATGCTGCTCGGCGCCCTCTTCCTCATCGGGGTGCGGTTCCGACTGCTGCTGCCGCCGGTGCTGCTGGGCACCGCGGTCTTCGTGATCGTCGCGGTCTCCAGCGACAGCCGGATGCGACGCATCACCGCGTTCCTGCAGGAGAACTGCACCCAGTTCGACAACGAGGACTGCTGGCAGATCCAGCACGGCCGGTTCGCGCTCGCGAACGGCGGCATCCTCGGCGTCGGGCTCGGCAATTCGACGGCGAAGTGGTCGTGGCTGCCCGCGGCCGACAACGACTTCATCTTCGCGATCATCGGCGAGGAGCTCGGCCTCATCGGCGCGGTCGTCGTGATCGGGCTGTTCGTCGTGCTCGCGGTCGCCTTCGCGAGGGTGCTGCGCGCGGCGCGCACCCCGTTCGCGAAGGCCGTCACCGCGGCCGTGCTCGTCTGGGTCGTCGGCCAGGCATGTGTCAATATCGGAGTCGTGCTCGGAGTCTTCCCCGTCCTCGGCGTTCCACTGCCCCTCGTCTCAGCGGGCGGCACCGCCCTGCTCACGACGCTCTTCGCCATCGGCGTGGTGCTCTCGGTCGCGCGCGATCCCGAAGCGGCGACGCGTGCGGCCGCGCGTGCCGAGGCGCGTGCCACGGCACGCGCAGTGGGGCGCCAGGCTCGATGACCGTCTACCTGCTGGCCGGCGGAGGAACCGCGGGCCACGTGAACCCCCTGCTCGCCGTCGCCGATCGCCTGCGCGAGCGGCGGCCCGACGACGAGGTGCTCGTGCTCGGCACCGCCGAGGGCCTGGAGTCGCGACTCGTGCCCGCCCGCGGATACGAGCTGCTCACGATCGCGAAGGTGCCGTTCCCGCGTCGCCCGAACCGGGCGGCCGCGGCGTTCCCCTCCCGGTTCCGCCGGTCGATCGACGACGTGTCGGCGATCATCTCCGAGCGCGGTGTCGACGTCGTCGTCGGCTTCGGGGGCTACGTCGCGACGCCGGCCTACCTCGCCGCGCGTCGAGCGCACGTCCCCGTGGCGATCCACGAGGCCAATGCCAGGCCGGGCCTCGCGAACCGACTCGGAGCCCGGTGGGCCGCCGCCGTCGGCGTCGCCTTCGGCGGCACGCCGCTGCGCCACGCCGAGGTCGTGGGCATGCCGCTGCGCCGCGAGATCGAGACGCTCGACCGGGCGGCGCTCCGCGACGAGGCCGCTCGCTTCTTCGCACTCGACCCCGCGCGACCGGTGCTGCTCGCGACGGGCGGCTCGCTGGGCGCCCGGCGCATCAACCGCACGATGGTCGAGAGCGCCGGCGACCTCACCGGCGCGGGCTGGCAGGTGCTGCACTTCACGGGCGCCGCGTCCGACGTCGACGACCCCGGCCTCCCCGACTACCGCATGGCCGAGTACGCCGACCGCATGGACCTCGCGCTCGCGGTCGCCGATGCCGCCGTGTCGCGCGCCGGCGCCGCCACCGTGAGCGAGCTCGCCGCGCTCGGCATCCCGGCCGTGTACGTGCCCTACCCGGTGGGCAACGGCGAGCAGCGCTTCAACGCGGCCGACGTGGTCGGCGCGGGCGGCGGCATCCTCGTCGACGACGCCGAGTTCGTGCCCGACTGGGTGCGAGCCGAGCTGGTGCCCCTGCTCGGCGATCGCGATCGCGTCACCCGGATGGCGGCCGCCGCGGCATCCGTCGGCCATCGCGACGGCACCGACCGCATGATCGCCCTCGTCGACGCGGCGCTCGGCGGGGGTGCCGGCGAGACCGCGCAAGGCGCGTAACGTGGAGTGAGCGGATGCTGCGGCATCCGCCGTCACGAGCACCCGACCGCAGACCGACGCACCGAGGAAGAACCGCCGCACGTGACCATCAAGCCCGACCTCACCGCCCAGATCCCCGCCGAGCTCGGCGCCGTGCACTTCGTCGGCATCGGCGGCTCGGGCATGAGCGGCATCGCGCGCCTGTTCCTCGGCGCGGGCCACCGCGTCACCGGGTCCGACGTGCGCGACTCGGCCAACATCGCGGCGCTGCGAGACCTCGGCGCCGAGGTCGCGATCGGCCACGACGCCGCCAACGTGGGCGACGCCGACGCCGTCGTCGTGACGGGCGCGCTCTGGCAGGACAATCCCGAGTACCAGCTCGCGCTCGAGCGGGGGCTCCCGGTGCTGCACCGTTCGCAGGCGCTGGCGTGGCTGATCGCGGGGCAGCGCCTGGTGTCGGTCGCCGGCGCGCACGGCAAGACCACCTCGACGGGCATGATCGTCACGGCGCTCCTCGAGCTCGGGGAGGACCCGAGCTTCGTGAACGGCGGCGTCATCGAGGAGCTCGGGGTCAGCGCGGCCTCCGGCGAGGGCGAGCTCTTCGTCGTCGAGGCCGACGAGTCCGACGGGTCGTTCCTGCTCTACGACACCTCCGTCGCGCTCATCACGAACGTCGACCCCGACCACCTCGACCACTACGGATCGCGTGACGCGTTCGAGCAGGCCTTCGTCGACTTCGCCGACCGGGCGCGCGAGCTCGTCGTCATCTCCTCCGACGACGCGGGCGCCATGCGGGTCGCCGAACGCCTCTCCCACGAACGGGTCGTCAGCTTCGGCGAGGCGGCGGACGCCACGGTCCGCGTGCACTCGATCGAGACCGACGGTCCCGTGTCGTTCGCGATCGACCACGACGGCGTCACGCACCGGGCGACGCTCCGCATCCCCGGTCGCCACAACGCCATCAACGCCGCCGGCGCGTTCGCCGTCCTCGTCGGGCTCGGGTTCGACCCCGCGGCATCCCTCGCCGGCATCGCGCGGTTCGCGGGCACGGGCCGTCGCTTCGAGCTGCACGGCACGGTCGGCGGCGTGAGCGTCTACGACGACTACGCGCACCACCCCACGGAGGTCGCCGCGGCACTCTCGGCGGCCCGCACCGTCGTCGGAGCGGGGCGGATCATCGCGGTGCACCAGCCGCACACGTACAGCCGGACGCAGACGTTCGCGAAGGAGTTCGCCGAGGTGCTCGAGCGGTACGCCGACGAGACGGTCGTGCTCGACGTGTACGGAGCCCGCGAGGACCCCGTGCCGGGTGTCACCGGGGCGCTCGTGAGCGAGCGGTTCGAGGACCCCGCCCGCGTCGCGTTCGTGCCCGACTGGCAGGAGGCCGCCGACCACACGGCGCGCATCGCCCGCGACGGCGACTTCGTGATCACGCTCGGCTGCGGCGACGTCTACCGCATCGTGCCGCAACTGCTCGGCTCGCTCGAGCGGGAGCGCGGATGAGGACGCGCCGCGCGTGAAGCGGCCGCAGGGCTTCGACCGTCCTCCCGCACCGCGGGCGACCGATCGTGCCGCGGCGGAGCGGTCGGCGACGGAGCGCCCGGCGGAGGGCTCGGCGCCCGGGCGCAGCACGCCGCGCGGTGGGCTCGGCGCACCGCCGCAGCCGGGGCGGCGCGCGCGGAACGGCGCTGACGCCGATCGCGTCACGACCGAGCCGATCGCGGTGGTCGTCACGTCGGGCGGCGGGGCCGGCGCCACCGTCCCCTCGTCGCAGCAGCGTGGTGCCGCGCGTGATGCCGTCGGCACCGGCGGATCGGGCGTCGCCGTCCTGACGGATCCCGGAGTGCATCCGGGGTCGGTCGAGGAACGGCCCGACGCGGATGCCGCGCCGTCGGCACCCGGTGATGCACGGTCGGCCAAGCGGGCCCTGTCCGCGGCGGCCCGCGAACGCCGACGCTACGAGCGCCAGGAGGTGCGCCGCTTCACGAAGCGCTCGCGCCGGCGCCGCATCACGTGGGCGGTCGTCGTCGGTGCGCTCGCTCGCGCTCGTCGCCGTGGTCGGGGTCGGCGCGTACTCGCCGCTGATGGCACTGCGCGACGTGCGCGTCGAAGGCGCCCAGCGCATCCCCGCCGCCGAGGTGCAGGCGGCGTTCGCCGACGTGATCGGCACCCCGCTGCCGCTCATCGACTCGGCCGAGGTGCATGCCGCCCTCGCGCGGTTCCCCCTGATCGAGACGTACTCGACGGAGACCGTCCCGCCCGGCACGCTCGTCGTGCGCATCGTCGAGCGCACGCCGGTGGGCGTCATCGACACCGGGTCGGGCCTCGAGCTCGTGGATGCCGCGGGCGTCGTGATCGACCGTCCCGAGGAGCTCCCCGCCGGGCAGCCCCTGATCGAGGTCGACGGCGGCGTCGCGGACGAGGGCTTCCGCGCCGTCGCGGCCGTGGTCCGGAGCCTCCCGGCCGACGTGCGCGGTCAGCTGACGGGTGCGACCGCGGCGACCGCCGATGACGTCCGGCTCGAGCTCGCGGGCGGTGCGAGCGTGGTGTGGGGGAGCGCGGAGGACTCGGCACTGAAGGCGACGGTGCTCGCGACCCTGATGCGCGCCGCGCCGCCCGACACGGTGGCGCAGTACGACGTGTCCGCGCCGTCGAGCCCCGTGACGGAGTGAGGCGCGTCGCTCGACCGACCTTCCGGCACCCGGTCCGCCGAGCGGTTCGCGACACGCGGGGCCGCCTTTCCCGAGGGCGGCCGGGGGACACCTACCTTCGAATCAGGAATTGCATACTCAGCAAAACTTTAACCTTCGACTTGAGGTTCAGGGTTCAGAGTTCGCACGGAGGGCCGGACATGTCGTCTAACCAGAACTACCTCGCCGTCATCAAGGTCGTCGGCATCGGCGGCGGCGGTGTCAACGCCGTCAACCGCATGATCGAACTCGGCCTGCGCGGGGTCGAGTTCATCGCGATCAACACCGACGCCCAGGCGCTGCTGATGAGCGATGCCGACGTCAAGCTCGACGTCGGCCGCGACCTCACACGCGGCCTCGGCGCGGGTGCCGACCCGGAGGTCGGCCGTCGCGCGGCCGAGGACCACGCCGAGGAGATCGAGGAGGCGCTCGCGGGCGCCGACATGGTCTTCGTCACGGCGGGCGAGGGCGGCGGCACGGGCACGGGCGGCGCGCCCGTCGTGGCGCGCATCGCGAAGTCGATCGGCGCCCTCACGATCGGTGTCGTCACCAAGCCCTTCGGATTCGAGGGCAAGCGTCGGCAGACGCAGGCCGAGCAGGGCGTCGCCCGGCTGAAGGAGGAGGTCGACACCCTCATCGTCGTGCCGAACGACCGGCTCCTGGAGATCAGCGATCGCGGCATCTCGATGCTCGAGGCGTTCGCGACGGCCGACCAGGTGCTGCTCGCCGGTGTGCAGGGCATCACCGACCTCATCACGACCCCCGGCCTGATCAACCTCGACTTCGCCGACGTCAAGTCGGTCATGCAGGGTGCGGGCTCGGCGCTGATGGGCATCGGCTCGTCGCGCGGCGCCGACCGCGCCATCAAGGCGGCCGAGCTCGCCGTCGCCAGCCCGCTGCTCGAGGCGTCGATCGACGGCGCGCACGGCGTGCTGCTCTCCATCCAGGGCGGATCGAACCTCGGCATCTTCGAGATCAACGACGCGGCCCGCCTGGTGCAGGAGGCCGTGCACCCCGAGGCCAACATCATCTTCGGTGCGGTGATCGACGACACGCTCGGCGACGAGGTGCGCGTCACGGTCATCGCCGCGGGCTTCGACGGCGGAGAGCCGGGTTCGAAGCCGCAGCCGGTCGAGGCGAGGCGCACGAGCTTCGTGCCCGCGGCCGTCGGCGCGGCCGTCGGCGGCTCCTCGATGGGGAGCGACGCCGCCGCGGAGGCCATCGGCGAGATCGACATCGACGAGCTCGTCGAGACCGCGAACTGGGGCGAGGCGCCGACGGCGGCCGCCGACCAGATCGTGTCGGACCCCGCGTTCGACGACGACGGCGACGACCTCGACATCCCCGACTTCCTGAAGTGATCGCGAGCGAGTCGGTCGAGCGGGAGCGCACATGAGCGCCCTCGCCGACCGACTGGCCTCGGTCCAGGGGAGCATCGCGGATGCCGCGCGCGACGCGGGCCGTCACCCGAACGAGATCACGACCATCGTCGTGACCAAGTTCCAGCCGGCGGCGCTCGTCGCCGAGCTCGCCGCGCTCGGCGTGCAGGACTTCGCCGAGAACCGCCACCAGGAGGCGAAGGCGAAGGCCGCGGAACTCGCGTCGCTCGGCCTCCGGTGGCACTTCGTCGGGCAGCTCCAGACCAAGAAGGCCAGGCAGGTGCGGGCGTACGCCAGCGCCATCCACTCGGTGGACCGGCCCGCGCTGGTCGAGGCGCTCCGCTCCGACGAGGCCCCGATCGACTGCTTCGTCCAGGTGAACCTCACCGAGGACCCGGCTCGTGGCGGGGTCGGACCCGACGGGCTGGACGATCTCGTCGAGCTCGTGCTGGGCACGCCGGGACTCCGGCTGCGCGGACTGATGGGGGTGGCGCCCCTCGGGGAGCCGCCCCGCCCGGCGTTCGCGCGCATGCGCCTGCTGTCCGAGCGCGTGCGGCGAACTGCGCCGGATGCCTCGTCCCTGTCCATGGGGATGTCGCACGATTTCCGCGAGGCGATCCTGGAGGGCGCGACACACCTGCGGATCGGTACCGCAATCACCGGGAATCGGCCGGATGCCGGTTAGCCTCGAAGAGACGGAACACAGACGGAGGCAGCGATGTCGAACCCGCTCAAGAAGACCATGGTCTACCTCGGACTCGCCGATGAGGAGCTCGAGCACGACGCCCCGCAGGCTCCGGCGCCGGCTGCACCCGTCGTGCACGCCGCCCCGGCCCCCGAAGACGGGAGCGGCGGTCACGCCGCTCCGCAAGCACCATGTCCAACCGAGCACACCGCAGGCGGAGATGAACGAGATCCTCACCGTGCACCCGCGTCAGTACCGTGACGCCCAGGTGATCGCCGAGTCCTTCCGCGAGGGGGTCCCCGTCATCATCAACCTCTCGCAGATGTCCGACGGCGACGCCAGGCGGCTCATCGACTTCGCCAGTGGTCTCTCGCAGGGCCTCTACGGCAAGATCGAGCGCGTCACGAGCAAGGTCTTCCTGCTCTCGCCCGCGCACGTCGTGGTCTCCGGTGAGGCCGGCGAAGCCGAGGGCGACGTCGACGCCTCGTTCTTCACGCACGCGTAGCCGTCGTGGGTGCACTGGCCGTCGTCTGGAACATCCTCTACACGCTGCTCCTCATCTACTTCTTCCTGATGTGGGCGCGGTTCGTGCTCGATCTCGTGCGCACGTTCAACCGGTCGTGGCGTCCGCGCGGCTTCTGGCTCGTGGTCGTGGAGGTCGTCTACAGCGTGACGGATCCGCCCGTGCGCTTCTTCCGGCGGCTCGTGCCGCCGATACGCATCGGCCAGATCGCACTCGATCTCGGGTGGAGTCTGGCCATGCTGCTCGTCATCGTCGCCATGACCGTGGTGTCGTGGTTGGCGGCCGGAGCGGCGGCCTCCGGCTGACGATCTCCTGCGAGGGTGGCAGGCCGTGACGTTCGGCACTGCGCCCCCCATGAGGTCTTTGCTACCGTTAGCAGAACGTGATCGATCAGTTCGACAGATTTGAGGGTGGGAAGCCATGGCGCTAACTCCGGAAGATGTGGTCAACAAGCGCTTCCAGGCGACGAAGTTCCGGGAGGGCTACGACCAGGACGAGGTCGACGACTTCCTCGACGAGGTGGTCGTCGAGCTGCGCCGGCTGAACCAGGAGAACGACGAGCTGCGTCAGCGCCTCTCCGCCGCCGAAGCCCGCGCTTCGGACGCCGCGAAGGGCGCCGCCGCTGCGCCGGCCCCCGCCGCGGTCTACGCCGAGCCGGCCGCACCGCCGCCCACCGTCGCGGTGCCGACCCAGGCCCCCGCCGCGCCGCAGTCCGAGCTCGACGAGCAGACGTCGACCACGAACCTCCTGCAGCTCGCCCGCCGCCTCCACGAGGAGCACGTGCGCGAGGGCATCGAGAAGCGCGACGCGCTGATCGCCGAGGGCCACGCCACCGCCGCGCGCGTCGTCGCCGAGGCCGAGGCCAAGCAGCGTGCGCAGATGGGCATCCTCGACCAGGAGCGCATCGCACTCGAGAAGCGCGTCGACGAGCTGCGCGTCTTCGAGCGCGACTACCGCCTGAAGCTGAAGAGCTACATCGAGGGCCAGCTCCGCGAGCTCGACACCGCCGCCCCCGTGCAGGTCTCGGGCGGCCAGGGCTTCTCCTCGCCCGTGAGCGCGAGCGATCAGGCACCCGCACCGACCTTCCAGGGCTTTGGCGGCTGAGCGGGCCGCGAAGGTCGGCACCACCACTGCACTCCTCGTCCTGGTCGGCGGCGCCCTCGCGGTGTACGGCCTCGACCAGCTGAGCAAGTTCCTCGTCGTCACGAACCTCACCGAGGGTGAGGTCGTGCCGGTGCTCGGCACGGTGCTGCAGTGGCAGTTCGTGCGGAACCCCGGCGCGGCCTTCTCGCTCGCGAGCGGCATGACGTGGATCTTCACGATCCTCGCGGCCGGCGTGATCACGTTCATCGTCTGGTTCGCCCGGCGCATCCGCTCGATCGCGTGGGCGCTCGTCTTCGGGCTCCTGCTCGGCGGCGTGCTCGGCAACCTCACCGATCGGCTCCTCAGGGAGCCCAGCTTCGGGCTGGGTCACGTGATCGACTACATCTCGACGCCGTGGCTGATCCCCGCGATCTACAACGTCGCCGACATCGCGATCGTGTCGAGCATGGTGCTCTTCATGATCCTGACGATCCGCGGGGTCGGCCTCGACGGCATCCGCGAGTCCAAGCGCACGGATGCCGCGGCCGAGGCGGAGCCCGCGGCCGACGGGTCGGCGAGCGGCCCGGCGACGACCGACGGTCCCGGCGCCGCACCTGCCGGCGACGGGCACCCGCCGCTCGCGGGCTCGCCGCTGGCCGCCGAGTCCTGAGCATGGAGCACCGGTCGTTCCCCGTGCCCGACGGGCTCGACGGCGTGCGCGTCGACCAGGGCCTCGCGAAGCTCCTGGGCTTCTCGCGCACCCAGGCCGCCGACATCGCGGCAGCCGGGGGAGCGGTGCTCGACGGGGCATCCGTCGACAAGTCCGACCGCCTGCGGGCGGGCGGATGGCTCGAGGTGAGCTGGCAGCCCCCGCGCACCCTCGAGGTCGAGGCGATCGCGGTGCCCGACCTCGGGATCGTGCACGACGACGACGACCTCGTCGTCGTCGACAAGCCGGCGGGCGTGGCCGCGCACCCCTCGCAGGGCTGGAACGGGCCGACGGTCGTGGGCGCCCTCGCCGCGGCCGGATTCCGCATCTCGACGTCGGGCGCCCCCGAGCGCCAGGGCGTGGTGCATCGGCTCGACGCGGGCACGAGCGGCCTGATGGTCGTCGCCAAGTCCGAGCGCGCCTACACCGAGCTCAAGCGGCAGTTCCACGACCGCGAGGTGGAGAAGATCTACCACACGGTCGTCCAGGGGCATCCCGATCCGCTCGCCGGCACGATCGACGCGCCCGTCGGGCGGCACCCGCGCTCGGAGTGGAAGTTCGCGGTGGTCGCCGACGGCAAGCACGCGGTGACGCACTACGAGACGATCGAGGCGTTCCCGTACGCGTCGCTGCTCGAGGTGCACCTCGAGACCGGCCGCACGCACCAGATCCGCGTGCACATGGCGGCGCAGCGGCATCCGTGCGCGGGCGATGCGATGTACGGCGCGGACCCGACGCTGTCGGCGCGGCTCGGCCTCGAGCGGCAGTGGCTGCACGCGAAGGAGCTCTCGCTCACGCACCCGGCGAACCGGGAGTGGACGACCTTCGAATCGGAGTACCCGGCCGACCTCGCGCACGCCCTCGAGCTGCTCCGGGGCGACTGAACGCGACGCGCGGGCCGACCCGCCGTGACGTGGGTCGGTCGCCGTAGACTCTGAGCACCCCCACCGAACACCCACCTCGCAGCACCCCGATGAGGAGCCCAGTGGCCGCCGATTCCTTCGTCCACCTGCACGTGCACAGCGAGTACTCCATGCTCGACGGCGCAGCCCGGGTCGGGGAGCTCATCCAGGCCGCGAACGACCAGGGCATGCCCGCGGTGGCGGTCACCGACCACGGCAACGTGTTCGGCGCCTACGACTTCTGGAAGCAGGCGACCGACGCCGGCGTCAAGCCGATCATCGGCACCGAGGCCTACATCACGCCCGGCACCCACCGCGGCGACAAGACCCGGGTGCGATGGGGGAGCGGCGGCGGCGACGACGTGTCCGGCTCCGGTGCGTACACGCACATGACGCTCCTGTCGGAGACGACCGAGGGCATGCACAACCTGTTCCGCCTCTCGAGTCGCGCGTCGATCGAGGGGTACTACTTCAAGCCGCGCATGGACCGCGAGCTGCTGCAGACGTACTCGAGCGGACTCATCGCCACGACCGGATGCCCGTCGGGCGAGGTGCAGACGCGCCTGCGACTCGGGCAGTACGACGAGGCCGTGCAGGCGGCATCCGACTACCGCGACATCTTCGGCCGCGAGAACTACTTCGCCGAGATCATGGACCACGGGCTCGGCATCGAGAAGCGCATCATGGACGACCTGCTCCGCCTCGCGAAGCAGCTCGACCTGCCGCTCGTCGCCACCAACGACCTCCACTACACGCACGCGCACGACGCCAAGAGCCACGCGGCGCTGCTCTGCGTGCAGTCGGGCTCAACGCTCGACGACCCCAACCGCTTCAAGTTCGACGCCGACGAGTTCTACCTGAAGACCGCGGCCGAGATGCGGCACCTCTTCCGAGACCACCCCGAGGCGTGCGACAACACCCTGCTCATCGCCGAGCGGGCCGACGTGCGCTTCAACACGAGCGCCAACTACATGCCGCGCTTCCCGGTCCCCGAGGGCGAGAGCGAGGAGAGCTGGTTCGTCAAGGAGGTCGAGCGCGGCCTCCACGTGCGCTACCCGAACGGCATCCCCGACGACGTGCGCCGGCAGGCCGACTACGAGGTGGGCGTCATCACGCAGATGGGGTTCCCCGGCTACTTCCTCGTGGTCGCCGACTTCATCAACTGGTCGAAGAACAACGGCATCAGGGTGGGCCCCGGCCGTGGGTCCGGCGCGGGCTCGATGGCCGCATACGCGATGCGCATCACCGACCTCGACCCGCTGCAGCACGGACTCATCTTCGAGCGCTTCCTGAACCCCGACCGCGTGTCGATGCCCGACTTCGACGTGGACTTCGACGAGCGTCGTCGCGGCGAGGTGATCCGGTACGTCACCGACAAGTACGGCGACGAGCGCGTCGCCCAGATCGTGACGTACGGCACGATCAAGGCCAAGCAGGCGCTGAAGGACTCGAGCCGCGTGCTCGGCTTCCCGTTCGGCATGGGCGAGAAGCTCACCAAGGCGATGCCGCCGGCGATCATGGGCAAGGACATCCCGTTGTCGGGCATCCTCGACACGGCCCACCCCCGCTTCAAGGAGGCGGGCGACATCCGCGCCCTCATCGAGACCGACGCCGAGGCGAAGACGGTCTTCGAGACGGCACTCGGCCTCGAGAACCTCAAGCGCCAGTGGGGCGTGCACGCCGCGGGCGTCATCATGTCGAGCGACCCGCTCATCGACATCATCCCGATCATGAAGCGGGAGCAGGACGGCCAGATCGTCACGCAGTTCGACTACCCCGCGTGCGAGTCGCTCGGCCTCATCAAGATGGACTTCCTGGGGCTGCGCAACCTCACGATCATCGACGACGCGCTCGACAACATCGAGGCGAACCGCGGCTTCCGCCCGGTGCTCGAAGACCTCGCCCTCGACGACGCCGGCGCCTACGAGCTGCTGTCCAAGGGCGACACGCTCGGGGTCTTCCAGCTCGACGGCGGGCCGATGCGCTCCCTGCTCCGCCAGATGAAGCCCGACAACTTCGAGGACATCTCGGCCGTCATCGCGCTGTACCGCCCGGGGCCGATGGGCGCGAACTCGCACATCAACTACGCCCTGCGCAAGAACAGCCTGCAGCCGATCACGCCCATCCACCCCGAGCTCGAGGAACCGCTGAAGGACATCCTCGACACGAGCTACGGCCTGATCATCTACCAGGAGCAGGTCATGGCGATCGCGCAGCGGGTGGCGGGCTTCTCGCTCGGCCAGGCCGACATCCTGCGTCGCGCGATGGGCAAGAAGAAGAAGTCCGAGCTCGACAAGCAGTACGAGGGCTTCTCGGGCGGCATGAAGGCCAACGGCTTCTCGGATGCCGCGGTCAAGACGCTCTGGGACATCCTGCTGCCGTTCTCCGACTACGCGTTCAACAAGGCCCACTCGGCCGCCTACGGCGTGCTCAGCTACTGGACGGCGTACCTCAAGGCGCACTTCCCGGCGGAGTACATGGCGGCGCTGCTGACGAGTGTCGGCGACGCTCGCGACAAGCTCGCCCTCTACCTCAACGAGTGCCGCCGCATGGGCATCAAGGTGCTCCCGCCCGACGTCAACGAGTCGATCGGCTACTTCGCGGCCGTCGGCGACGACATCCGCTTCGGGCTCGGCGCGGTGCGCAACGTGGGCTTCAACGTGGTCGACGCCATCCGCGCGGCGCGTGAGGAGAAGGGCCGCTTCGAGTCGTTCCACGACTTCCTCAAGAAGGCTCCCGATCCAGGTCGCCAACAAGCGCACCGTCGAGTCGCTGGTGAAGGCCGGTGCGTTCGACTCGCTCGGGCACACGCGACGGGCGCTCGTCGAGATCCACGAGGGTGCCGTCGAGTCCGCCGTGAAGGAGAAGCGGGCCGAGGAGGTCGGCGACATCGGGTTCGACTTCGACAGCCTCTTCGAGGACCACGAGCGCGAGGCGGCGCCGTCGCTCGTGCCCGACCGGCCCGAGTGGGCCAAGCGCGACAAGCTCGCGTTCGAGCGCGAGATGCTCGGGCTGTACGTCTCCGACCACCCGCTCGCGGGCCTCGAGGTGCCGCTCGCGAAGCACGCCTCGACCACCATCACCGAGCTGATGTCGTCGGATGCCACGCAGGACGGCGACACCGTCACGATCGCCGGCCTCGTCACGAGCGTGCAGCACCGCGTCGCCCGCCAGAGCGGCAACCAGTACGGCATGATCCAGGTCGAGGACTTCTCGGGCGAGATCACGGTCATGTTCATGGGCAAGGCGTACCAGGAATTCGCCCCCGGCCTGCAGGCCGACTCGATCGCGGTCGTCCGTGGCCGGGTCAGCATGCGCGACGACGGCATGAACCTGCACGCCTACAGCGTGTTCTCGCCCGAGCTCGGCCAGGGCGACGAGTCGGGCCCCGTGGTCATCTCGCTGCCCGACGTGCGGGCGACGACCGACACCATCACCGCGCTCGGCGACGTCCTCATCCGGCATCGCGGCGACACCGAGGTACGGCTGCGGCTCGTGCGGGGGCGCACCGCCCGGGTGTTCGAGCTGCCGTACCCCGTGCAGGTCACCGCCGACCTCTACGGCGAGCTGAAGAGCCTGCTGGGCCCGAACTGCCTCGTGTGACGACGGCCGCGATCCCGCGGGGCGCGGCTCGGTAGGCTGGTGTGGCCATGCTGCGAACGATCGACCTCCGGGGAACCCGCCCGTCCGCGAGCGAGCTGCTCGCCCTCGTTCCGCGCGCCGCGACCGACGTCACCGCCGCGCTGAACTCCGCCCGCGCCCTCATCGACGACGTGCGCGAGCGCGGCGAGGCGGCGCTCCTCGACCAGGCCGAGCGATTCGACGGCGTGCGCCCCGCGGCGGTGCGCGTGCCCGCCGACGAGCTCGCCGAGGCGCTCGAGTCGCTCGCGCCCGAGACACGTGCCGCCCTGGAATCGACGATCGCACGGGTGCGGACCGCGAGCGCCGCGCAGGTGCCGGCCCCCGAGCGCACCGAGCTCGGCGACGGCGCGATCGTGGAGCAGCGCTGGCAGCCCGTGGGCCGCGTCGGCCTCTACGTGCCGGGCGGCAAGGCCGTGTACCCGTCGAGCGTGGTGATGAACGTCGTGCCCGCCCAGGTGGCAGGCGTGCGCTCGATCGCGCTCGCGTCGCCGGCGCAGTCCGCCGCCGGCGGGCGCATCCACCCCACGATCGCCGCCGCAGCCGCGCTGCTCGGCATCGAGGAGGTGTACGCGATGGGCGGAGCGGGCGCGATCGGCGCCTTCGCCTACGGCGTGCCCGGCATCGGGCTCGAGCCCGTCCAGCGCGTGACGGGTCCGGGCAACGTGTACGTCGCGGCGGCGAAGCGGCTCGTGCAGGGCGTCACGGGCATCGACGCCGAGGCGGGTCCCACCGACATCCTCGTGATCGCCGACGACGCGGCCGACGCCGACTTCGTGGCGGCCGACCTCGTCAGCCAGGCCGAGCACGACGAGCTCGCGGCATCCGTGCTCGTCACCGACTCGGCCGACTTCGCCGCGAGCGTGCGCGACCGCCTCGCGGCCCGGGTGGCGGCGACGAAGCACGCGGAGCGGATCCGCAACGCCGTCGCCGGCCGGCAGTCGGCCGTGGTGCTCGTCGACGACCTCGAGCAGGCCGCCGACTTCTCGAACGCGTTCGGCCCCGAGCACCTCGAGATCCAGGTGCGCGACGCCGATGCCGTGCTCGCGCGCATCGAGAACGCGGGCGCGATCTTCATCGGGCCGTACTCGCCCGTGAGCCTCGGCGACTACGCGGCCGGATCGAACCACGTGCTGCCGACGGGCGGCCAGGCGCGGTCCGCGGCGGGCCTCTCCGCCGCCACGTTCCTCCGACCGCAGCAGGTCGTGCGCTACGACGAGCGTGCACTGCGCGAGGTCGCGCCGGTCATCGCCGCGCTGTCGGCCGAGGAGGACCTCCCCGCGCACGGCGAGGCCGTCGCGGCGCGCTTCGAACGCTGACGTCGGGCCGGAGGCATCCGTCGGTCGATTCGCCGCCGTGGTGCGGGTCTCGTCGCCCTCGGCGAACGCGGCCGGACGCCGATCGGGCCCCGCTAGGCTGGGAGCACCATGTACTGTCCGTTCTGCCGTCACCCGGATTCCCGCGTCATCGACTCGCGCACGAGTGATGACGGACTCTCCATCCGGCGTCGCAGGCAGTGCCCCGAGTGCGGCCGGCGCTTCTCCACCACCGAGACCGCGAGCCTCGCCGTGATCAAGCGCAGCGGCGTCATCGAGCCGTTCAGCCGCGAGAAGGTCGTGCTCGGCGTGAAGAAGGCCTGCCAGGGCCGCCCGGTCACCGACTCCGACCTCGCGGTGCTCGCCCAGAAGGTCGAGGAGACGATCCGCTCGACGGGCGCCTCGCAGATCGAGGCGAACGACATCGGCCTCGCGATCCTGCCGCCGCTCCGCGAGCTCGACGAGGTGGCCTACCTCCGCTTCGCGAGCGTGTACCAGGCGTTCGAGTCGCTCGACGACTTCGAGGCCGCCATCGGCCAGCTCCGGGCGGAGCACGGCCGTCTCCCCGCACGTCCGGTCGAGTGACGCCGTCGGCACGGCCGTCGCGGCCGTCGGCGCCGTCATCGGCGACCCAGGCGCCTCCGATAGCCTGAGTCCCGGCATGTATCGACTCCTCTTCTCCCTGGTCTTCTCCCGCATGGACCCCGAAGACGCGCACCACGTCGCATTCCGGGTGATCCGGATGCTGCCGACGCTCGGCTTCGGCCGCCTCGTCGAGGTCTTCACGCGACCCGACCCCTCGCTGGCGGTCGAGGCGCTCGGCCTCCGGTTCCCGTCGCCGTTCGGCCTCGCTGCGGGGTTCGACAAGGACGCCCTCGCGGTGCAGGGCCTCGGCCAGCTCGGCTTCGGGCACGTCGAGGTGGGCACCATCACCGCCGTCGCGCAACCGGGCAACGAGCGCCCGCGCCTGTTCCGGCTCATCGACGACCGTGCGCTGGTCAACCGCATGGGCTTCAACAACGGTGGGGCGGATGCCGCGGTGGGCCGCCTCTCGCGGCTCGCGCGCCGCCGGCACCGGCCGGTGCTCGGCGTGAACATCGGCAAGAGCCGGGTGACGGCCGTCGAGGACGCCGTCGGCGACTACGAGCGCAGCGCCCGCGTGCTCGCGCCCTACGCCGACTACCTCGTCGTGAACGTGAGCTCGCCGAACACGCCCGGCCTGCGCGGCCTGCAGGAGCTCGACGCCCTCGCGCCGCTCCTCGAGGCGGTGCGCGCCGTCGCCGGCGCGACGCCGCTGCTCGTGAAGATCGCACCCGACCTCGCCGACGAGGAGGTGGTCCGCATCTGCGAACTCGTCACGCGACTCGGACTCGACGGGATCATCGCCACGAACACCACGATCTCCCGCGAGGGACTCCGGGCACCGGCATCCGCCGTCGAGCGGATCGGGGCCGGCGGCCTGTCGGGAGCTCCGCTCGCCGCCCGCTCGCTCGAGGTGCTGCGCCTGGTCAGGGCCAACGTGCCCGCCGGGCTCTGCGTGATCTCGGTCGGCGGCGTGGAGACGGCGGCCGACGTGCAGGAACGCCTCGACGCGGGTGCGACGCTCGTGCAGGGGTACTCGGCGTTCATCTATCGCGGACCGGGTTGGGCGCGCCAGGTGAACCGCGGTCTCGCGCGCATCCGGCGGATGCGAGCGTCGACGAGCCCGGCGGTCGCGGCCGCGTCCTGACCCCGGCGCTCGGCGGTCGTCCGGTCGGCGACCGGAAGCCGGGTCGGCTCAGAGCAGGCCGATCTGCCCGAGCCGATCGGCGATGGTCGAGCCGTCGCTCGCCGAGACCCACGGCGCGTCGGCGCCGTGCTGCTCGGCCTTCGTGCGACCACCCGCGAGCACGGCCTCGCCGGTCGAGAGGCGGCGGATCGCGACCGCCGCCACGCGGTCGGGGTGCTCGGCGGCGAACCTGGCGTAGAGCTCCTCGTCGTGCTGCCCGTCGTCGCCGATCAGGAGCCACCGCACGTGCGGGAACTCGTCGGCGAGCCGGCGCAGGTTCTCCTCCTTGTGCGCACGACCGCTGCGGAACCAGCGGTCGTGCGTCGGCCCCCAGTCCGTCAGGAGCAGCGGGCCCGCGGGGTAGAGGTTGCGCGAGAGGAACCGCGTGAGCGTCGGTGCGACGTTCCAGGCGCCGGTGGACAGGTAGATCACGGGCGAGCCCGGGTGGGCGCGCACGAGGCGCTCGTAGAGCACCGCCATGCCCGGGGTCGGGATGCGTGCGTGCTCGTCGAGGACGAACGTGTTCCAGAAGGCGACGAAGGGGCGGGGGAGCGCGGTCACCATGACGGTGTCGTCGACGTCGGAGATGATCCCGAAGTGCACATCGGGCCCCACGATCCAGATCGGGGCCTCGACCGCCTCGGCGCCCTCGGTGCGCAGCGTCGCCTGGTGCCAGCCCGGCGCGAGCGTCACCGGGACCCGCGTGTCGACCACGCCGCCGCGGTCCGCGAGCACCTCGATCCGCTCGCCGCCGACCTCGATCACGACGGGGACGTTGCCGACCGGCACGCTCGTGAAGCTGCGCCAGCCGCGGATGCCCTGCTCGCTGCGGCGGCGGCGGCGCTTCGACGTCTCGTCGGGGTCGATCGGCTTGCTGAGGAGCACCCGGCAGAGCACGCGCACCCACTCGGTGGAGCCGTAGCCCGTGTACGGGACGATCGTGGGGACGTGCCCGCGCCGGCGCGCCCAGCGCTCGCGCACGTCGTGGATCCAGTCCTCGAGGCGCGCGGCACGGTGCCGGACCTGGCGCTCCATGGATCCGGCCGGGGTCGGGGGGCTCGCCGGCATCCACTCAGTCTGTCATGCAGCCGTCGCGGGTCGGAAAACGTGCCGCGCGGCGAGTGGTCCGGCGACGGCCGGCGCGCCCGGTAGAGTGGAGCCGCACACGAGGGAGGTTCCGTGCCGAATATCGACCTGCTCCTAGGGGCCGATCCACGACGGAAGCGCACGGTCCGAACCGAGCCGACCCAGCGACGCAGCACGCAGCGGCTGGACGCGCTGCTGGATGCCGCCGCCGAGATCGTCGACGAGACCGGCTTCGAGCGTCTGACGACGCAGATGGTCGCCGAGCGCGCCGGCGCGTCGATCGGCACGGTCTACCGCTACTTCCCCGATCGCGTCGCCGTGCTGCACGCGCTCCGGGAGCGCTCGATCCGCCGCTTCCGCGAGCGGGTCGCCGACGACCTGGCGAAGACCGAGCTCGCGACATGGTGGGACGTCGTCGACGTCGCGCTCGATGCATCCACGGCCCTCTACCGCGACGAGCCGGGCTTCAGCGTCGTGCACGCCGCCCGCCGCGAGACCGCCGACGACGGTTCCGAGCCCGAGTTCGCCCATCGCATGGCCATGCTCATCGAGGCGGAGTTCGACCACCAGTCCGACGACCCCGAACTCCGGTTCCGGTTGGGCGTTGCGCTCGAGCTGGGCGACGCCCTCGTCAATCGCGCGTTCGAGCGCGACCCCGCCGGCGACGAGCGGTACCTGGCCGAGGCCAAGCGCGTCGTGCACGACTACCTCGCCGAGCATCTCGGCTCCGTGCGCATCGCCGGGTCGGCCACCTGACACCTTGTTCGCCGTCGGCGTTGCGTCACGACGCGGCGCACCGCGTCCGCGCGTTGCCCTGAGGGGCGATTGGTGTTTGGCTTGATCTTCGGCACTCGGGCAGTCGCCCGGGTCTGGGAGTGAGGCAGCCATGATCGAGTTCCGCCGCGTCACCAAGGAGTTCCCCGACGGCACCGTCGCGGTCCAGGACGTCGACATCGTCATCCCCCCGCACAAGACGACCGTGCTGGTCGGATCATCGGGCTCCGGCAAGACGACGCTGCTCCGCATGATCAACCGCATGGTCGACCCGACCGGCGGGCAGGTGCTCATCGACGGCACGGACGTCGCGACGAAGGATCCGGTGCAGCTGCGACGAGGAATCGGGTACGTCATGCAGAACTCCGGCCTGCTGCCGCACCGCACGGTGATCGACAACGTGGCAACCGTGCCGCTCCTCCGCGGCACCAGGAAGCGCGAGGCGTACGCCCACGCCCTCGAACTGCTCGACACCGTCGGGTTGGACCGGTCCCTCGCCGATCGCTACCCGAGCCAGCTCTCGGGCGGCCAGCAGCAGCGCGTCGGCGTCGCCCGCGGACTGGCGGTCGACCCGAACATCCTCCTGATGGACGAGCCCTTCGGCGCCGTCGACCCGATCGTCCGCGCCGAGTTGCAGCAGGAGCTCCTCCGACTGCAGGGCGAGCTCGGGAAGACGGTGGTGTTCGTGACGCACGACATCGACGAGGCGTTCCTGCTCGGCGACCAGATCGTCATCCTGCAGGGCGGCGGCAGGATCTCGCAGGCCGCCTCGCCCGCCGAGATCCTCGCGCGTCCGGCCGATGCCTTCGTCGCCGACTTCGTCGGGGCCGACCGCGGCAAGCGCGCGCTCCATCTCACCGAGGTCGACGGACGCAACGTCGTGGTGGACGCCGACGGACGGCCGGCGGGGGTCCTGGCCTCGTGAACTGGCTCTGGTCGAATCTCGACCTCGTCGGCGAGCTCATGCTCGTGCACCTGGCATTGTCAGTGCCCGCGATCATACTGAGCTTCGTGATCTCGGTCCCGATCGGTTGGCTCGCGCACCGCTATCGGTGGTCGCGTGGCGTGCTGCTCTCGCTCTGCGCGCTGCTGTACGCCGTCCCGTCGCTCGCGCTGCTCATCGCCCTCCCGGTCGTCACCGGCCAGCGCACCACGTCTCCGGTGAACCTGGTGGTCGCGCTCACCCTCTACGGCATCGCGGTGATCGTGCGCACCGCGGCCGACGCGTTCGACGCGGTCGAGCCCGACGTACGCGAGTCCGCCACCGCACTCGGCTACTCGCAGGTCGGGCGCTTCTGGGGCGTCGAGCTGCCCCTCGCCGGCCCGGTGCTGCTCTCCGGGCTCCGCGTCGTGATCGTCAGCACGGTGAGCCTCGCCACGATCGGGGCGGTGATCGGCGTGGAGAGCCTCGGCAGCCTCTTCACCGACGGACTCCAGCGCGGCATCCAGGCCGAGATCGTCACCGGCATCGTCGCCACGATCGTGCTCGCGATCGGCCTCGACTGGGCGAGCGTGCTGGTCGGCCGCCTGCTCATGCCGTGGTCGCGGCCGAGCGCCGTGGCACGGCGGCTGTCGGTCGCCCGCGTCGAACGGGTGGATGCCGCATGAACCTGCTGCTCGACGGCATCGCCTGGATCCTCGACCCCGCGAACTGGACGGGCGTCGGCAGCATCCCCGAGCGCATCGGTCAGCATCTCGTGATCACGGCGATCGTGCTCGTCATCGCCTCGCTCATCGCGCTCCCGGTCGGCGGGCTCGTCGGGCACACCGGTCGCGGCAAGGAGCTCGCCGTGACGGTCTCCGGCGGGCTCCGGGCGCTGCCGACGCTCGGCGTGCTCACCCTGTTCGCGCTCTGGCTGGGCATCGGACTGCAGGCCCCCGTCATCGCCCTCGTCATCCTCGCGCTCCCGCCCCTGCTCGCCGGGGCGTACGCGGGCCTCGAATCCGTCGACCGTCGCACCGTCGACGCCGCCCGCGCGATGGGCATGCGCGAGAGCCAGATCGTCGGCCAAGGTCGAGCTCCCGCTGGGCATGCCGATCGTGGTCGGCGGCATCCGCTCGGGCGACGCTCCAGATCGTCGCGACCGCGACGCTCGCCGCGTACGTCGCCGACTTCGGGCTCGGCCGGTTCATCTTCGCCGGGCTGAAGACCCGCGACTACGCCGAGATGCTCGGCGGATCCATCCTCGTGATCATCCTCGCGCTCGTCGTCGACGGATGCTTCGCGCTCACCCAGCGCCTCGTGGTGCCCGCCGGCGTGCGGGCTGCGAGGACACCCGAACTCCGCTCCGGGCCGGTCCGGCCTCGAGTGGCCACTGGGGCGACCCATCAATGAAGGGAATCCAGAATGATCACAGCAGGAAAGGGCCGGCTCGTTGCACTCGCAGCGGTCGCGGTCGGGGCGACAGTGGCCCTGGCAGGGTGTGCGTCGGGCGATCCGCTCGGCGGCGGATCGACGGGCGACGGCGAGTCGTCGGAGACGATCGTCGTCGGTTCGCAGGACTACTACTCCAACGAGATCATCGCCGAGCTCTACGCGCAGGCGCTCGAGGAGAACGGCTACACGGTCGAGCGCGACTTCCGCATCGGCCAGCGCGAGGTGTACATCCCCGAGATCGAGGACGGCGCCATCGACGTGTTCCCCGAGTACACGGGCAACCTGCTCCAGTACTACGTGCCCGACACCGAGGCCACCACGAGCGACGACGTGTACGCCGAGCTCGAGACCTCGCTGCCCGAGGGGCTCCGGGTGCTCGACCAGTCGCCGGCGACGGACCAGGACTCGTACAACGTGACGAAGGCGTTCTCCGACGAGAACGGCGTCACCAGCCTCGCCGACCTCAAGGACGTGACGACGCCGATCACGCTCGGCGGCAACTCCGAGCTCGCGACGCGTCCGTACGGCCCCGAGGGCCTCAAGTCGGTGTACGGCGTCGACGTCGCCTTCACGCCGATCGAGGACAGCGGCGGCCCGCTCACCCTCAAGGCGCTCGTCGACAACCAGGTGCAGATGGTCAACATCTACAGCGCCGACCCGAACATCGCGGCGAACGACCTCGTCACGCTCGAGGACCCCGAGGGCCTGTTCCTCGCCTCGAACGTCGTGCCGGTCGTGAGCGAGAAGGTCACCGACGAGATCGCGGAGATCATCAACACCGTCAGCGCGGCGCTCACCGCCGAGGACCTCGTGGCCCTCAACTCGCTGAGCGTCGACGACCAGGAGTCGGCCGACCAGATCGCGAGCGACTGGCTCGCGGAGAAGTCGCTCTTCTAGCGGTTCCGATCGCGGTTCGAGGGGTCGGGTGCTTCGGCATCCGGCCCCTCGTCGTCGCCGTCGACGCCCGCAGGCACCGAGCCGACGGCGTCGAGCAGGTCGTCCTCCTCGCGTGGCGGCTCGTCGAGGACCTCTGCCATGTGCTTCGCCTCCGACCGCACGATGAGCTTCTTCACGCCCCAGACGACCAGCAGGAACGCCGCGATCACGGCGACGAACAGGTAGCCGGCCCAGTGCAGCTCGCGACTGAGCTCGCGGTAGCTGCCCGCCGCGAGCCATCCGACCGTCACGTAGGCGAAGGCCCAGATCACGCAGGCCGGCACCGTCCACGCCATGAACTTGCGGTACCGCATGGTGCTCATGCCCACCGTCAGGGGGATGAGGGAGTGCAGCACCGGGAGGAACCGCGAGATGAACACGGCCGGACCGCCTCGGCGGTCGAGGTAGCGTTGCGCCTTCGCCCAGTTGTCCTCGCCGATCCTCCGTCCGAGCCGCGAGTGCTCGATGTGCGGCCCGAACCACCGTCCGAGCGCGAAGCCGATGCTCTCGCCGATGAGTGCGCCCGAGATCACCGCCACGATCAGCGCGAAGTACTCGCCGACGCCGTCGACGGCGGTCGACGCGACGAGCACGATCGTGTCGCCCGGCACCACGAGGCCGATCAGCACCGAGGTCTCGAGCATGATGCCGAGTCCCGCGAGGAGGGTGCGCGCGACCGGATCCACGGCCTGCACCGTGTCGAGGATCCAGTCGAGGAGCTCGTTCACGGTTCGAGCGTAGCCACGGCCCGGACTCGGCGCGTCACCCTAGGGGACGATTCCGAGGATCGCGAACATCGCGATCACCGGCACGGCGACGAGGGCGACGGATGCCGCGAGCGCCGCCGCGCGAACGGACCGGACGTCTCGCTCCTCGTGCTCCGCGCCCGTCGGGTCGACGCGGAGGCGGTCGAGTCGGGCCGCGAGCATGGCCGCATCGGGATTCGCGCCGGCCGTCGACTCGGGATACGAACCCGACTCCCCGGCGTCGCCGACCCGCTCCAGCGCGCGCCTGAGTGCGTCCGTGCCGACGGCGCGCCGGGCGCCGTCGTCGGCGAGCATCTCGGTCAGCGTGACGACCGACCGCTCGGCGCGGTTCGCGATGGGGAACCACGGGATGGCGCTGTGCCACGCGCGGAAGGCGAGGCGCACGAGGTGGTGGAGCTGCTCGAGGTGGGTGCGCTCGTGAGCGATCACCGCGGCGAGCTCGTCGTGTTCGAGCGCCTCGATGAGGCCGTCGGTGAGCACGGTCGCGGTGCGGATGCCGGGCACGCAGTAGGCCAGCGGGACCGGGTGCGCGAGCACGCGCGTGCGGGGCTGGCCGGGCAGCGGGTCGCTCAGGAGGTCGATGAGCTGGTGCTGGCGGCGGCGCTCGCGCTCGGCCCGCACCGCGGTGAGGGCGAGGTTCAGCATGAGCAGCAGCGCGACGGCCGCGGCGAGCGTGAGTGCCGCGACCTGCGCCACCCCGAATCCGGCGGGCAGCGGCCCGGCGAGCAGGTGCGGGGCGAGGGCACCGATGGCCGCGGGCAGGGAACCCGCCGGCGCCGAACCGAAGGCGAGGAGGCATCCGATCATCGACAGGCCGCCGGCGAGCGCGATCGCCTGCCAGAGCGCGAGCGCCGCCGCGGGCGCGCGCGACGGCCAGGCCGCGCGCGAGAGCGCCACCGGCACGGGCCAGGCGAGTGCGAGCGCGAGGGCGCCGAGCACCGCCGAGACGGCGAGCATGCTCAGCTGCGTGCGAGCTCGTCGAGCAGGCGGCGCAGGGTGGCCGCCTCGCCCGCGGTCGCGGTGCCGACGAATCGGGCGAGCGCGGCGTCGCGATCGGTGGTGCGGTCGAGCACCTCGTGCATCAGCTCGGCGGTGTGCTCCTCGCGGCTGAGCAGCGCGCGGTAGCGGTGGGGCCGCACCTCTCGCGTGCGCGACACGAAGCCCTTGCGCTCGAGGCGGGAGAGCACCGTGAGCGCGGTGGTCGTGGCGACGGATCGGCCGGGCTCGTCGCGCAGCGCGAGCGCGTCGCGCAGCTCGTTCGCCGACAGGTCGGCGTCCGTCGTCCAGAGCACCTCCATCACGGAGCGTTCCAGTTCGCCGAGACTCGCCATGGCACCAGACTACCGCCGTGCGCCTGAATGTTCTACGCTCTGTAGAAGAATGAATCCGGGACGTCGCCGCCTGCGAAAGGGGCATCCGTGAACGACCTGCTCGACCCGCTGCTGCTCGCCCGCTGGCAGTTCGGCATCACGACCGTCTACCACTTCCTCTTCGTGCCGATCACGATCGGCCTCGCGACCGCCACGGCCGTCTTCCAGACCGCCTGGTACCGAACCGGCAAGACCGAGTACCTCCGCATCACCCGGTTCCTCGGCACCATCTTCCTCATCAACTTCGCGATGGGCGTCGTGACGGGCATCGTGCAGGAGTTCCAGTTCGGCATGAACTGGTCGGAGTACTCCCGGTTCGTGGGCGACGTCTTCGGCGCCCCGCTCGCGCTGGAGGGCCTGCTCGCGTTCTTCTTCGAGGCCACGTTCATCGGTGTCTGGATCTTCGGCTGGGACAAGCTGCCGCGAGCCCTGCATCTCGCCAGCATCTGGGCGGTGGCCGTGGGGTCCATCGTCTCGGCGTACTTCATCCTCGCCGCGAACGCGTTCATGCAGAACCCCGTCGGCTACGAGATGAACGCGGAGAAGGGCCGCGCCGAGCTCGTCGACATCTGGGCGGTGCTCTCGAACCAGGTCGTGCTCGCCGCGTTCCCGCACACGATCGCGGCGAGCTTCATGGTCGCGGCGGGTGTGATCATCAGTGCCGCGGCATGGCACCTCTCGCGCAACCAGCACCTCGACACCATGCGCCCGCTCCTGAAGTTCGGACTCTGGACCATGGTCGGCGCCGGCATCCTCACGACCGTCTTCGGTGACCAGCTGAGCCTCGCGATGGTCGCGACGCAGCCGATGAAGATGGCGGCGGCCGAGGCCACGTACGACACGGTCTGCGGCGCGGCTGCCTCGTTCTCGCTGTTCACCCTCGGCACGCCCGACGGCTCGACCGAGCTGTTCTCGATCCGCGTGCCCTACCTGCTGTCGTTCCTCTCGACGCACACCTTCGACGGCTGCGTCGAGGGCATCAACGACCTGCAGGCGCAGTACACCGAGCTGTACGGCCCCGGAGACTACACGCCGATCATCTGGGTGACCTACTGGTCGTTCCGTTGGATGATCGGCCTCGGCCTCCTGCACGTCATCATCGCGGTCGTCGGCCTCTGGCTCACCCGCAAGGGTCGCCAGCCGAAGCAGCGCTGGATCTGGAAGATCGCGATCTGGAGCTTCCCGCTGTCGCTCGCCGCGATGAGCGTGGGGTGGATCTTCACCGAGATGGGCCGGCAGCCGTGGATCGTGTTCAGCCTGCTGCCGACCGAGTCGGCCGTCTCGCCGAACGTGACCGGCCTCGACGTGCTGATCTCGCTCATCGCGTTCACCCTCGTGTACGGCGCGCTGGCGGTCGTCGAGGTGCGGCTGATCCTGCAGGCGATCCACAAGGGCCCGCCCGACGTCGGGGAGCCCGATCCCGAATCCGGCAAGCTCGAACCCGCATCCACGGTGTACTAGGAGGACGTCGCAATGGATCTCGCAGTGCTCTGGTTCTGGATCGTCGCCTTCCTCTTCGTCGGCTACTTCGTGCTCGACGGGTTCGATTTCGGCGTCGGGATGTCGCTGCCCTTCCTGGCGAAGGACGACACCGACCGTCGCGTGCTCATCAACACCATCGGCCCGGTGTGGGACCTCAACGAGACGTGGGTCATCGTGGCGGGAGCGTCGCTGTTCGCGGCGTTCCCCGAGTGGTACGCCACCCTCTTCTCGGGGTTCTACCTCGCCCTCCTGCTCATCCTGCTCGCCCTCATCGCCCGGGGCGTCTCGTTCGAGTACCGCCACCAGCGGCCCGAGTCGAAATGGAAGGCGTGGTTCGACGGCATGATCATCGTCGGCTCGGCGGTGCCGTCGCTGCTGTGGGGCGTCGCGTTCGCGAACATCGTGCAGGGCGTGCCGCTCGACGAGGGGCACAACTACATCGGCACCCTGTTCGACCTGCTCAACCCGTATGCGCTGCTCGGCGGCCTCACGACGCTGCTGCTCTTCTTCACCCACGGGGTCGTCTTCGCGGCGCTGAAGACCGATGGGGAGATCCGGCAGCGCGCCCGGCGGCTCGCCGCCCGTTCGGGGCTGCTCACGATCGTGGTCGCCGCGGCGTTCCTCGTCTGGACGGGCCTCGCGCACGGCACGTTCTGGTTCTGGGTGCTCGCCGCGGTCGCCGCGCTCGCCCTCATCGGCGGCTGGCTCGCGAACGGACGTGGTGCGGAGCGGGTGGCCTTCGCGCTCATGGCGGTGACGATCGCCGCCGCGGTGTTCGGACTGTTCGCAGCGCTGTTCCCCGACGTCATGCCCGCGTCGAACGACCCCGCGAACAGCCTCACGATCGCGAACGCCTCCTCGACGCCGTACACGCTCACGGTCATGAGCTGGACGGCACTCATCTTCCTGCCGTTGATCCTCGCCTACCAGGCGTGGACGTACTGGGTGTTCCGCAAGCGCATCACTCGGCGGACCATCGAAGCCACGGTGCACTGACGTGCGCCCGCTCGACCCGCGGCTCCTGCGCAGGTCGCGCGCTGCGCGCGGGTTCCTCCTCGCGGGAGGCGCCCTCGCGGTCGCCCAGGCCGCCGCCGTCATCGTGTTCGCATGGGCGCTCGCCTCACTCGTGGCGGGGTTCATCGACGGCATGCGGATGCCGCAGGCCTGGCCCCTGCTCGTGACGCTCGTCGCCGCGGCATCCGCTCGCGCGCTGGCTGCGTGGCTGTGGGACCTCGTCGGCTCGGCGGGCGCGATGCGCGTGAAGGCCGAGCTGCGATCGGAGCTCCTCGCCGCGCTCGAGGCGCGGCCGGGCGGCGTGCCCGGCTTCCCGACGGCCCGTGTCGCGACGCTCCTCGGCCCCGGCCTCGACGCCCTCGACGAGTACTTCGGCCGGTACCTCCCGCAGCTGGTGCTCACCGTCGTGGCGACGCCCGCGTTCGTCGTCGCCGCGTGGATCGCCGACCCCCTGTCGGGCCTCGTACTCGTGATCGTGCTGCCGCTCATCCCCGTGTTCATGGCGCTCATCGGCATGGCCACGGCGGCGGTGCAGCGCCGGCAGTGGGACAGCCTCGCGGCGCTCTCGCGCGGCTTCCTCGAGGTCGTCGGCGGTCTCTCCACGCTCATGGTGTTCGGCCGAGCCGAGCGCCAGGCCGCGCGCATCCGTGCGGTCACCGACGACTACCGCCGGGGCACGATGCGGGTGCTGCGGATCACCTTCCTGTCGGGGTTCACGCTCGAGCTCGCGGCGAGCCTGTCGGTGGCGCTCGTGGCCGTGTCGATCGGGCTGCGCCTGGTGGCCGGCGACATGTCGCTGGCGCCGGGCCTCTTCGTGCTCGTGCTCGCACCCGAGGTGTTCCTGCCGCTCCGCAACGTCGGCGCCGCGTTCCACGCCTCGTCCGCCGGGGTGACGGCGTCGGCCGACGCGTTCGACCTGCTGACGGCGGCGCAGGCCGGCGACGCCGGTGCGATCGAGCGCGAGGCGCGACGAGCCGGAGTCGTGGGCGGGTCACGGGTGAGCGATGGGGGAGCGACGCTGCCCGCGGCATCCGATGCGCGTGACGGACTCGTCATCGAGCACCTCCGGGTGCGTCGGGGGGCTCGCGTCGTGCTCGACGGATTCGACCTCGAGGCCCGACCCGGTGAGGTGGTCGCGGTGACCGGCGCGAGCGGCTCGGGCAAGTCGAGCCTGCTCGCCGCGCTGCTCGGGTTCGCCGACGCGGACGGGAGCCTCACGCTCGCCGGCCGCCGCCTGACGCCGGGGGACCGGTCCTCGATCGCGTGGGCCGGGCAGGCGCCGTCGCTCCTCGGCGGCACGATCGCGTCGAACGTGCGCCTCGGCGACCCCGATGCCGCACCCGAGCTGCTCACGCGCGCCCTGCACCTCGCCGGGGTGGAGCTCGACCCCGATCGCATCCTCGGACCGGCCGGCGGCGGGCTCTCGGGCGGGCAGGCGCAGCGCGTCGCGACCGCTCGCGCGATCCACCGACTGCTGGCCAGGGACGCCCGGCTGCTGCTCCTCGACGAGCCCGGCTCCGCCCAGGACGCAGGACGCGAGGCCCTGCTGGGCGAGCGGCTGCGCGAGCTCGCCGCCGACGGGCGCGTGGTGCTCGTGACGACGCACCGCTCGGGTCTCGCCGCAGCCGCCGACCGCACGATCGAGTTGGAGGCCGTGCATGCCTGACCCGACGCGTGCGATGCTGCGCAGGGCGGTGCCGCGGTTCTCGCGGCTGGCGCCGGCGATCCTGCTGGGCATCGGGTCGGCGGCCTCCAGCGTGGCCCTGCTCGCGTGCTCGGCCTGGCTGATCGCCCGCGCCGCCGAGCAGCCGCCCGTGCTCTACCTCTCGCTCGGGATCGTGGGCGTCCGTGCGTTCGCGCTCGGGCGTGCGGCGTTCCGCTACCTCGAACGGCTGTCGGGCCACGATGCCTCCTTCCGGCAGCTCGCGACGATCCGCTCGGGCGTGTTCGAGCGGATGCTGCCGCTCGCGCCCGACGGGCTGGCCTCGAGTCGGCGCGGCGACCTGCTGGCGCGGTTCGTCGGCGACGTCGACGAGCTGCAGAACGTGCCGCTACGTGTCGTGCAGCCCCTGGTGAGCGCCGTGGTCGTGCTCGTGCTGGCGGTCGTGGGGATCGGCCTGCTCGCACCGGCCTCGGCGATCGCGGTCCTCGCCTGCCTCGTGCTCGGCATCGGCGCGACCCTGCTCGTGCAGCGGCGGGCAGCGGCTCGGGCGGAGCGTACGCTGGCGCCGCTCCGCGGTGAGCTGCAGGCGGCGGTCGTCGAGCACGTGCAGGCGCTCGACGTGCTCGTGGCGTTCGATGCGGCCGACGCGGGTCGGCGGCGGATCGACGACCTCGGCGCGCGGCTCGCCCGCGCCACGCGTGCGCGCGCCGCGGCGTCGGGCGCGGCATCCGCCTCGATGACCGCGATCGGCGGCTTCGCCGTCGCCGCGAGCCTCGCGGCCGCGGCGCCGCTGCTCGAGGCGGGACGGATCAACGGTCCCACGTTCGCCGTGCTCTGCCTCGTGCCGCTCGCCATCGCGGAGGTCGCCGCGGCGGTCCCGCTGGCGACGAGCGCACTGCGCCTGGCGCGGGCCAGTGCCGAGCGGGTCGCCCATGCCGTGCCCGCCGACGTGCCGGCCGGGATCCCCGTGCCTCCGGCCGATCCGGTCGCCGTGCCGCCGGCCGAGCAGGCGCCGACCATCCGGCTGCGCGGAATCCGCGCGCAGTGGCCTCCGGCCGCTGACGGCGACGCCGTTCGGGCGTCATTCGGTGCCGGCGACGGTGCGGGCGACGCGGTCGAGGTGCTCGCCGCGGCCTCCGCGCAGGACGCCCGCCCCGCAGCCCTCGACGACCTCGACCTCACGATCGCGTCGGGCGAGCGACTCCACGTCCGCGGCGGATCCGGTGCGGGCAAGACGACGCTCGCGCACGTCCTCGTGCGGTTCCTCGACTACCGGGGGTCCTACCGGATCGGCGACGTCGAGGCATCCGACCTCGAGCCGTCGGCCGTGCGTCGCATCGTGGGCCTCGTCGAGCAGCGGCCGTGGCTGTTCGACGAGGACGTGCGCCAGAACCTCCTGTTCGCACGCGACACGGCGACCGACGAGGACCTCCTCGACGTGCTCGACCGCGTGGGCCTGCGGGCGTGGCTCGCCGAGCGCGGCGGGCTGGATGCGAAGGTCGGCGAACGCGGGACGCTCGTATCGGGCGGGCAGGCGCAGCGCATCGCGCTCGCCCGCGCGATGCTCGCCGACTTCCCGGTGCTCGTGCTCGACGAGCCGACCGCGAGCGTCGACCCCGGCCGCGCCGATGCGCTCCTCCGCGACCTCACGGATGCCGCGGCCCGATCGGGTCGCACCGTCGTGCTCATCTCGCACACCGGCGCACCCGCAGGACTCATCGACCGGACGGTGACGCTCGACGCGGGCACCGTGGTGGAGGGCGACCCCGCGCGAAGCGGAGCCTGACCTCCGGGTCCTCGCAGACGGTCCGAATCGAGCGTTCGCACGCACAGGTGTTGCGCCTCGGCAGGCGAAGCCTTCCTCGCCATGCGAGGGTGCGATACGGTCGCCGTCAACGGCACCGCTGCTCGGCGTGTGCCGAATCACATCCCTCCACGAAGGAGCCACTGTGAACCACCCAACCCGAACCATCCTGCGAGCGGGGGCCATCGCGGCCTCCGCTGCCGTCTGTGCGACGCTCGCGATCGCCGGCCCGGCCCAGGCCGCCATCGTCACCGACACGTCGAAGCTGCGCGAGGCGGTCACCCTCGACGGCGTCATGGGCCACCTCCAGGCGTTCCAGGCCATCGCCGACGCGAACGACGACAACCGTGCCGCCGGGACGTCGGGACACGAGGGCTCGTTGGCCTACGTCCAGGAGCAGCTCGAGGCAGTCGGCTACACCACCGTGGTGCAGGATTTCACGTACGAGCGCACCAACTTCACCGGCACGTCCCTCTCGCGCACCTCGCCCGACCCCGACGTGGCGTACACGCTCGGCATCGACTACTTCCCGATGGACTTCTCCGGGGGCGGCAACGTGACGGCCCCGGTCACGGCCGTCGACGTCAACCTCGTGGGCGACCACGCCTCGACGAGCGGTTGCGAGGCCGCCGACTTCGGCGGCTTCCCCGCCGGCAACATCGCCCTCATCCAGCGCGGGTCGTGCGACTTCTCGGTGAAGGCCGCCAACGCGCTGGCGGCCGGCGCGGCCGGCGTCATCATCTTCAACCAGGGCAACGTGGTTCCGGGCGACGACCGCCTCGGCCTCTTCGGCGGAACGCTGGGCTCGATCATCAGCGAGGACCTCCCCGTCGTGAGCGCCCCCTACGCACTCGGAGCGGAGTGGGCGACGACGCCGGGCCTCGAACTGAGTCTCAACGTGCAGATCACGGTCGACGAGGTCGCCACCCAGAACCTGCTGGGCCGACACCGCAGGTCGGGCCGACCGCACGGTCGTCGTCGGCGGACACCTCGACTCGGTCTCCGAGGGCCCCGGCATCAACGACAACGGGTCCGGCACGGCCACGATCCTCGAGACGGCCGCTGCAGATGGCCGAACTCGGCATCGAGCCCGAGAACCGCGTGCGGTTCGCCTTCTGGAGCGGCGAGGAGGACGGCCTGATCGGGTCGAGCTACTACGTCTCGCAGCTCTCGAAGAAGGACCTGAAGGGCACCATGCTGAACCTCAACTTCGACATGGTGGGCTCGCCGAACCCGGTGAACTTCGTCTACGACGGCGACGGCGACGCGCTCGGCGTCTCGGGCCCGAACGGCTCGGGCACCATCGAGGGGGTCTTCACCGACTTCTTCGCGTCGCAGGGCGAGGCGACGGAGCCGACCGACTTCGACGGCCGCAGCGACTACTTCGGCTTCATCGAGGCGGGCATCCCGGCCGGCGGCCTGTTCACCGGCGCCGAGGGCATCAAGTCGGCGGAGCAGGCCGAGATCTTCGGCGGCACCGCGGGCGTCGCGTACGACCCGTGCTACCACTCGGCGTGCGACGACATCACCAACCTGAACGGCGACACCCTCGACCTGATGGCCGACGCGGTCGCCCACTCCACGCTGGTGTTCGCCGAGACCACCTCGGCGGTCAACGGCACCGGCAAGGGCAAGGCGGTCGGCCAGATCGACTGGCAGTACAAGGGCAACAACGCGCTGCGCTGATCGCAGCTGAACCGGGAGGGGTGGTGCGGGCGACCGCACCGCCCCTCCTCGCGTCGGTGCCGTCGCCCGCCGCCGGGATCGGCGCGTGCCGCGGCTCTAGGCTGAGAGGATGCCACGCCGCATCCGCTCACGCCTGCTCGACGGGTGGCGCGACCCCGAGGCCGTCTTCACGGCCCGGTATGCGGATGCCGCGTACGCCGTGTGGCTCGACGGCGGCTCGGATGCCACGACCGGCGTCAGCGTCATGGCCGGCCGCCCACGAGGCGAGCGAGCTCGTCACGGCCGATGTCGCGCACGGAACCGTCACGCGGTCGACGCCGCTCGGCGCCGGCGCCTCCGAGTCGGCGACCGTGGGATCGGTCTTCGACGTGCTGGCCGAGCGGCTCCCGCCCGGCCGAGTCGAGGCATCGGAGCAGGCGGAGGCGGACGCAGCGGGGGAGACGCCGGACGTCGGCGGCGTCGGACCACTCGGCTGGTTCGGGTGGTTCGGGTACGAGCTCGGCGCCCGGCTGAACGACGTGCCGACCTCCCCGGCCGAGACCCCGGATGCCGCGTTCCTGTTCGTCGACCGAGCCGTCGTGTTCGACCACGGCGCGCGCACCGTGCGCCTCGCGTGGCTCGCGCCCGCAGGGCCGGGCGCCGACGAGGGTGAGCGCTGGGCGGATGAGCTCGCCGCGGCGCTGGAGCATGAGCCCGCGGCATCCGCACCGACTCGGACGGCCGTCGCGAGCCCGACGATGCCCGCCGCCACGGCGCCGGCGCGATGGCGACACGACGCACGGCGGTACGCCGAGCTCATCGACCGCTGCCAGGCCGCGATCGTGCGGGGCGACGCCTACCAGCTGTGCCTCACGAATCGCATCGACGTCGACGTGCACCCCGATCCGGCCTCGACGTACCTCGCACTGCGCGGGTCGAGCCCGAGCCATCACGGCGGGTACGTGCGGTTCGGCGACATCGCCCTGCTCAGCGCGTCGCCCGAGCAGTTCCTGCAGGTCGACGCCGACGGCATCGTCTCGACGAAGCCGATGAAGGGCACGCGTCCGCGCGGGGCCGACCCGGCGCGGGACGCCGAACTGCGGCGCGAGCTCCTCGAGAGCGAGAAGGAGCGCGCCGAGAACCTCATGATCGTCGACCTCATGCGCAACGACCTGGGGCGCATCGCCGAGCTCGGCACGGTGAGCGTGCCGAGCCTGCTCGACGTGGAGGAGTACGCCCACGTGCACCAGCTCGTGTCGACCGTGCGGGCCCGGATCCGGCATCCGCTGACCGTGCTCGACGTGGTGCAGGCGGCCTTCCCGGCCGGGTCGATGACGGGCGCGCCCAAGCGCAGCGCGATGACGATCCTGCACGAGCTCGAGGAGGGGCCGCGCGGCATCTACTCGGGTGCGTTCGGCTACCTCGGGATCGACGGCAGCGCCGACCTCGCGATGGTCATCCGATCGATCGTGCTGACGCCCGACGGCGCGAGCATCGGCACGGGCGGCGGCATCACCGCGCTCTCGGTCGCGGCGGAGGAGATCGAGGAGACCCGGGTGAAGGCGCGGGCCCTGCTCGCGGTGCTCGGCGCGGCATCCGCACCGCTGGAGTGAGTAGGCTGGATGTCCGGGTGCGCCGCGTTCCGGCGTGCCCGGAAGATGTGCGGAGCGAGCCCCCGCAGCGACACGATTGAGAGTCACGTGGCACACGATCAGGACCAGGCCCACGCCGACGCCGGCGCGTACGACTTCGCGGCACTGCAGGCGAAGTGGCTTCCCGTGTGGGACGAACTCGAGCCCTTCCGCGCCGGACGCCCCGGCGGGACCAAGCCCCGCAAGTACATCCTCGACATGTTCCCCTACCCGTCGGGCGACCTGCACATGGGCCACGCCGAGGCGTTCGGCTACGGCGACACCGTGGCCCGCTACTGGCGCCACCAGGGCTTCGACGTGCTGCACCCGGTCGGCTGGGACTCGTTCGGGCTGCCCGCCGAGAACGCCGCCATCAAGCGCGGCATCGACCCGCGCGCCTGGACGTACGAGAACATCGAGCAGCAGAAGCGCTCGTTCCGCCAGTACGCGCCCTCGTTCGACTGGTCGCGGGAGATCCACACGAGCGACCCCGAGTACTACAAGTGGAACCAGTGGCTGTTCCTGAAGCTCTACGAGAAGGGCATCGCCTACCGCAAGGCCGGCCTCGTGAACTGGTGCCCCAACGACCAGACCGTGCTCGCGAACGAGCAGGTCGTCGACGGGCACTGCGAGCGCTGCGGGTACGTCGTCACGAAGAAGGCGCTGACGCAGTGGTACTTCCGCGTCACCGACTACGCCGACCGCCTCCTCGACGACCTCAACCAGCTCGAGGGCTCGTGGCCGTCGAAGGTCGTCACGATGCAGCGGAACTGGATCGGGCGCTCGTCCGGCGCCGACGTCGAGTTCGAGATCGAGGGTCGTGACGAGCGCATCACGGTGTTCACGACGCGACCCGACACGCTCTACGGCGCGACCTTCATGGTCGTCGCGCCCGACTCCGAGCTCGCCGCCGAGCTCGCGGCCGGGGCACCCGCCGAGGTCCGGACCCGGTTCCAGGACTACCTCGACTCGGTGCGCGCCGAGAGCGACATCGATCGGCTGTCGACCGAACGGCCGAAGACCGGCGTCTTCCTCGAGCGCTACGCCGTGAACCCCGTGAACGGCGAACGGATGCCGATCTGGGCCGCCGACTACGTGCTCGCCGACTACGGCCACGGCGCGATCATGGCCGTGCCCGCGCACGACCAGCGCGACCTCGACTTCGCGCGCGCGTTCGAGCTGCCCGTCCGCGTCGTCGTCGACACGAACGCGCCCGTCACCGGCGTCATCCCGGTGATCCAGCTCGACGAGCAGGGCGACCCGATCCTCCCCGAGGACCTGCCGGTCGTCGACCCCGCATCCACGGGCATCGCCCTGGCCGGAGAGGGGCGCCTCGTGAACTCGGGGCCCCTCGACGGGCTCTCGAAGTCGAACGCCATCCGGCGGGTCATCGAGCTGCTCGAGCATCGCGGCCTCGGGCGCACCGCCAAGAACTTCCGCCTGCGCGACTGGCTCATCTCGCGCCAGCGCTACTGGGGCACGCCGATCCCGATCATCCACTGCGCCGAGTGCGGCGAGGTGCCGGTGCCCGAGAGCGACCTCCCGGTGCGACTGCCGGATGCCGCCGGCCTCGACCTGAAGCCGAAGGGCTCGAGCCCGCTCGGCGCGGCCGACGAGTGGGCGAACGTCGCCTGCCCGAACTGCGGCGGCGCCGCCCGGCGCGACTCGGACACGATGGACACGTTCGTCGACAGCTCGTGGTACTACCTGCGCTACCTGAACCCGAACGACGACACCAAGGCGTTCGACATGGCCGAGGCCGAGAAGTGGATGCCGGTCGACCAGTACGTGGGCGGCGTCGAGCACGCCATCCTGCACCTGCTCTACTCGCGCTTCATCACCAAGGTGCTGTTCGACCTCGGCTACCTGAGCTTCACCGAGCCGTTCACGTCCCTGCTGAACCAGGGCATGGTGATCATGGACGGCACGAAGATGTCGAAGTCGAAGGGCAACCTCGTCGAGTTCGCGAGCGAGCTCGGCGCGCACGGCGCCGACGCGCTGCGCGTGACGCTCGCGTTCGCCGGCCCGCCCGAGGACGACATCGACTGGGCGGATGTCTCGCCGGTCGGAGCCGCCAAGTTCCTCGCCCGCGCGTGGCGCATCTCGGGCGAGGTCACCTCGAGCCCCGACGTCGAATGGAAGACGGGCGACGCGGCACTGCGCCGCATCACGCATCGCCTGCTCGCCGACGCCCCGTCGCTGGTCGAGGCGTTCAAGTTCAACGTGGTGGTCGCACGACTCATGGAGCTCGTGAACGCGACGCGCAAGGTGATCGACTCCGGCGCCGGCCCCGCGGATGCCGCGGTGCGCGAGGCATCCGAGGTCACCGCCATGATCCTCGACCTCTTCGCCCCGTACACCGCCGAGGACATGTGGGAGCGCCTCGGCTACCAGCCGAGCGTCGCGCTCGTGGCGTGGCGCAAGGCCGACCCCGCGCTCCTGGTCGAGGAGTCGGTGACGGCGATCGTGCAGGTCGACGGCAAGGTGCGCGATCGACTCGAGGTGTCGCCGAAGATCTCCGGCGACGAGCTGGAGGAGCTCGCGCGCGCGTCGACCGGCGTCGCCCGGGCGATCGGCGAGCGCGAGATCGTGAACGTCATCGTTCGCGCGCCGCGCATCGTGAACATCGCCACGCGCGGCTGACTCGGCTCGACGGGCTGACTCGGCTCGGCGCGGCTGACCGTCCGCGGCTCGACCGGGCTGACTCCTCCTCGACAGCGCCGATCTCGTGCGTTGCCGCCCGCGCCGGGTTCGGTGACGTCGAGCCGGGTGCGGCGCGGGCATAGCGTGCGGGCATGCCCGCGACCCCCGATCCCGACCCGTTCGATGCCCTCGACCCCGTCGCCCGGCGGGCGACGCCCCGGGTCCGCATCGCGGTCGGTGCAGCCGTCGTGCTGTTCATCGCCGCGGTCGCCGTCGCCGCCGTGCTCTCGTCGGCGGCGAGCGGCGGTGGTGCGCAGGGCACGATCGTCGCCGATGCCGGCGCGGCGCCCGGCGACTCGGCCGACGGGGCGGGTGCCGATGACCTCGCGAGCGGCTCACCGGGTGTCGTGACGCCGCCCCTGCTGGTGCACGTGCTCGGGCGCGGTGGTGCGGCCGGGCCTCGTCGAGCTGGGGGCGGGCGCCCGCGTGGTCGACGCGGTGGCCGCGGCCGGCGGCTTCACCGCCGAGGCGGATCCGGCGGGGGTGAACCTCGCGCGTCAGGTGGTCGACGGCGAGCAGCTCGTGGTGCTCGCCGTGGGCCAGGCTCCGCCACCGGCCATCGGCGGCGCCGGGGGTTCCACGGGTCCGGCCGCCGACGGCATCGTGCACCTGAACACGGCGGATGTCGCCGCGCTCGACACGTTGCCGCGCATCGGCCCGGCGCTCGCCCAGCGCATCATCGACTGGCGTGAGGCCAACGGGCCGTTCACGAGCATCGACCAGCTGCTCGACGTCGCCGGGATCGGCGATGCGGTGTTCTCCGGGCTCGCCGACAAGGTCGCGCCCTGAGTGCGGGACCTGAGGCTGCTCGCCCCCGCAGGGGCGGCCTGGGCGACCGCCTGGTGCACGGTCGCGGCGCCGGATGCCGGGATGTCACCATCCGTCGTGGCATGGGGGATCTGGGGGCTGGGCGCCGCGATGCTCGCCGCGGTCCTGATCGGGTCGACGCGCGCCGCCCGCTGGACCTCCGCGGCGGCGGCGGCACTCGTGCTGCTGGCCGCGGCGGGCCTCGTCGCCGCATCCGCGGCCGTCGGCCTGCAGCAGCGGGCGGATTCCCCGCTCGCCGTCGCGGCGGCCTCGCACGATGCCGCCGACGTCATCGTCGAGGTCGTCTCGGCTCCACGGCCGATCCGCCCGCCGGCGTGGGGTGATCCGGGGCAGGCGCCGTCGTTCCGCGTCGACGCCCGCGTCGTCGTCGTCGACGGGAGACCGGCCGCCTCCGTGCCCGTCACGTCCACGGTCGACCTGCCTGCGACGGCCCTCTCGATCGGCACGCGACTCGCGTTCACCGCGCGCGTGACGCCACTGCCGGGTGCCGAGCAGAGCGGGTTCGGGCTGCGCCCCGACGGCGACGTGCGGATCGCGGCGGCGCCGCCCGCGTGGCTGGGCTGGGCGGTCGGCCTGCGCACGGGTCTCGCGGAGGCCGCAGGCGGGACTCGGCGGCGACGGGGGCGCACTCGTGCCGGGGCTCGCCATCGGCGACACGAGCGGCGTCGGCGAGGAGCTCGACGCGGCGATGCGCGCGAGCTCGCTCAGCCACCTCACCGCGGTGTCCGGAGCGAACTGCGCGATCGTCACCGCCGCGGCGTTCGCCCTCGCGGCGCTCTGCCGCCTCGGCAGGGGCCCACGAGTCGTCTCGGCCCTCGTCGCCCTCTGCGGCTTCGTCGTGCTCGTGACGCCCCAGCCGAGCGTCGTCCGTGCCGGCGCGATGGCCGTTGCCGTGCTCGTGGCCATCGCCGTGGGGCGCCCGGGCGGCGGCGTCGCGGCCCTCGCCGTGGCCGTCATCGGACTGCTCGCCTTCGACCCGTGGCTCGCGCGTGACTACGGGTTCGCGCTCTCCGCCGCGGCGACGGCAGGGCTGCTGCTCCTGGCCGGTCCGCTCGCAGGCCGTCTCAGCCGCGTGATGCCCGCGCCGCTCGCGGTGGTGCTCGCGGTGCCGCTGTCCGCGCAGCTCGCCTGCCAGCCCATCCTCGTCCTGCTCGACCCGGCGATCGCCCTCTACGGCGTGCCCGCCAACCTGCTGGCGGCGCCCGCGGCTCCCGTGGGCACGGTGGTCGGACTCCTCGGATGCCTCATCCTGCCCGTGCTGCCATCGGTCGGTGCAGCCTTCCTCCAGGTCGCGTGGCTGCCCGCGTCGTGGATCGCGCTCGTGGCGCACGGCGCGGCCGGGCTCCCGGGCGGCCGGCTGCCCTGGCTTCCGGATGCCGCCGGTGCGCTGCTGCTCGCAGGCTGCACGGCGCTGGCGCTCGGCCTGGCCATGACCGGCCGGCGCCATCGCCGTGCGCGCGCGATCGCCTCGGCCGTGCTCGCGATCTGCCTCGCCGTGCCGATCGGCACCGGGTTCGGAGCGCCGGCGGTGATCGGCGCGACGCGGCCGGGCAGCTGGGACGTCGCGGCCTGCGACATCGGACAGGGCGACGCGGTCGTCGTCAGGTCCGCGGACGCGACGGCGCTCATCGACACCGGCCCCGAACCGGCGGCGCTCGATCGCTGCCTCGCCCTGCTCGGGGTCGACCGGCTCGACCTGCTCGTCGTGACGCACTGGGACGCCGACCACGCCGGGGGAGCCGCCGCCGTGGTGGGCCGCGTCGACACCGTCATCCACGGTCCGCTCGACGGTGGGCGGTCGGATCGCGTGCTGGGTCCGCTCGTGCGCGGTGGAGCGGAGGCCCTCGAGGTCGTGGCCGGCCACCAGGGCCGCCTCGGGGACGCCGAGTGGCGGGTGGTCTGGCCCAAGCCCCGGGCCGCGCCGGGCAACGATGCCAGCGTCGTGATCGCCCTGGACGCTCCGACGTTCCGCGGCGTGTTCCTGGGCGATCTCGGCGAGGGCGCCCAGGAACGGATGCTCGCCTCGGTCGAGCTCGGACCGGTCGACCTCGTGAAGGTGGCGCACCACGGATCGGCCGACCAGAGCGAGCGGCTCTACGCCGAGCTCGACGCCACGGTCGGCGTCATCGGGGTCGGCGCCGACAACGGGTACGGGCATCCGACCGATCGCCTGCTCGGCCTCCTGCGCGAGGCCGGGACCACGGCGGTGCGCACCGACCGATCGGGCACGGCGACGCTCACCGCCGACGGTGAGGGCGCGTTCCGGCTCTGGTCGGAGCGGGGCGACGTCGGCCCCCGCCCGTAGACTTGAGCGGAACGGGGAGGTGCGTTGGCGGCTCGATCAGGAACGGCGCGATCCGGTGCGGCGCGGGGCGGTGCACCCACGCGCGCGAAAGCGGCGGCGATCCCACAACTCTCCTGGAACGAGGTGCGTCCCGCGCCGGTCGTGCTCATCTCGGGCCCCGAGACCGTGCTGGCCGAGCGAGCGAGCGGCATGCTGCGCGACTTCCTCCGGTCCGAGGACCCGGCGCTGGAGGTGAGCGACCTCGAGGCCGACGGATACCGGCGCGGCGAGCTCCTCACCCTCGCGAGCCCGTCGCTGTTCGGCGAGCCGCGCCTCATCCGCGTGGGCGCGGTCGAGCGCGCGAGCGACGACTTCCTCATCGACGCGCTCGAGTACCTCGAGCAGACCGCCGAATCCACCACGCTGGTGCTCCGCCACGCAGGCGGGCAGCGCGGCAAGAAGCTCCTCGACGCGATCCGCGCGGGCGTCGGAGGCGGGATCGAGGTCGTCTGCGCCGAGCTGAAGAGGGATGTCGAGAAGCAGGAGTTCGCGGCAGCCGAGTTCCGCGCGGCCGGTCGCGCGATCCATCCACGGGCCCTTCGGGCACTCGTCGCCGCGTTCGCGGACGACCTCGCCGAGCTGTCCGCCGCGTGTCGACAGCTCATCGCCGACGCACCGGGAGAGATCACCGAGGCCGTCGTGGCGCGCTACTACGGCGGGCGCGTCGAGACCAACGCCTTCGCGGTCGCCGATGCAGCCATCGCCGGCCGCCACGGCGAGGCGCTCATCGCACTTCGCCATGCACTCGACAGCGGTGCCGACCCCGTGCCGATGGTCGCGGCGTTCGCGATGAAGGTGCGCACGATGGCGAAGGTGTCGGGCGTGCGCGGCGGAGGACCGCAGGTGGCGTCCTCCCTGGGCCTGGCGCCCTGGCAGGTCGACCGCGCCCGCCGCGACCTCGCCGGCTGGACCGACGAGGGCCTGCAGCGGGCGATCGAGTCGCTCGCCGCGACGGATGCCGCCGTGAAGGGCGCAGAACGCGACCCCGTGTTCGCCCTCGAACGGCTGATCGGCGTCATCGCCGCGCGGGGTCGCACCGTCTCCTGACCGGTCGAGCCGGTGCGCGGCCCGGGAACGACGAAGGCCCCGCACATCGTGCGGGGCCTTCGAACAGGAAGCGGTGCGTCAGAGCGCAGCGACCTGCTTCGCGATCGCCGACTTGCGGTTCGCGGCCTGGTTCTTGTGGATGACGCCCTTGCTGGCGGCCTTGTCGAGCTTGCGGGTCGCGGCGCGGAGGGCCGTCGTCGCCTTGTCCTTGTCGCCCGAGGCGATCGCCTCGCGCGTCGCGCGGACGGCGCTCTTGACCTCGCTCTTGACGGCCTTGTTGCGCTCCTGCGCCTTCAGGTTGGTGCGGATGCGCTTGATCTGCGACTTGATGTTTGCCACGTGGTTCGTCTTTCGTTCGTGTGTGGGTACCGGATGTGCCGAGCGAAGGTAGAGGGGCCTCGCCGGCGAATCGTGCGGGGTGGGACCCACACGCAAGCCAACAGACAACGATACCAGTAGGGTGCCGACCTCACCAAAGCGGGCGATGCCGCGCCATCCGACCACGCATCGCCGACGGCGGTTCACCGATCGGGCGGGATGAACTGGCTCGCCGTGAAGACGCCGCCCTGCGGATCACGGACGAGCGCCTCGCGCGTCCAATCTGCTGTCGGTGATCGCCAGCACGGTGCCGCCGAGCCGCTCCGCCGCCGCGGCGCTGTCGTCGCGATCCCCGACGGTGAAGCTCACGTGCCAGTGCGGCGGCTCGTCGTCATGAGCAGGGGCGAGCCAGCCGATCGCGTCCTCGAAGCGCGTCGGCGTGACGTCGCTCGCCTGCCGCTCCCGGATGTCGGGATCGACCGTCGCCGCCAGGTGGTCGCCGTATCCCGGGCAGCGGATCAGGGTCCCGAATCCGAGGTCGTCGAACTCCCACCCGAACACCGAGACGTAGAACTGCGGTTCGGCGGGGTCCGACGTGTGGAGGTCTGCGAAGTTCCATCCGCCGGGCACGTTCACGGCTTGCACGCCGGGTCGCCGCCCGGCCTGCCAGAGCCGGAAGGCGGCACCGGCGGGGTCCGCGACCGTGGCGGCACGACCGGCGTCGCCGACGTCGGTGGGCGCCGTGACGATCCGCCCGCCCGCCTCGACGATGCGTCGGCCGACGGCGTCGGCGTCGGCCACCGCCACGTAGGTGTTCCACGTCGGCGCGGCCCGGTTCCCGCCCTCGGGCGCCTCACCGAGGCCGGCGGCCTCCTGCCCGTCCAGCCGGGCGATCACGTACGCCGCGCGGGGATCGGGACCTGCCGCGGCCTCGAAGGTCCAGCCGAACATCCCGCCGTAGAACTCCTGGGCCGCAGGCAGGTCGGCCTGCTCGATGTCGATCCACGAGGGCACGCCCTCGGGGTACGTCCTGGTCCCGGTCATCGCCCGTCCCCTCGATCCCTTCGTCGCCTCGACGATCGTCCGATCCGGGAGGTGCCGCAAGGGGTGGCGGGGAGCGCGGTTCCGCGCTATCCGGCCGGCGCCACGGGCTGGCGGCGGCGCTCGCGCGCCGCACGTGCCTCGAGCTCCGCGACGACGCCGAGCACCACGGCCGTGAAGTCGTCGGGCCGCGCCAGGCTCACCAGGTGCGTGGCGCCGGGCACGACGACGAGGCGACCCTCGTGTGCGGCGCGGAGCATGCGCCGCTCCTCGAAGCGGAAGTGGTCGAACCGGCCGTTGACGAACCACACCGGCACGTCGATGCGACGCAGCGCGGCCTCGGGGTCGAGGCCGCCGACCGCCTCGAGCGCCGGCGCCATCACGTCCAGCGCGACGCCGCCGGCGAGCACGTCGTCGACCCCCTCCTCGGAGAGGAACGCCTGGACCATCAGGTCGTTGAGCGCCCGCCCGCGATCGGGCAGCCTCCCGATCGCCGCCGCGAGCCGGCGGTACCCCGCGAGGCCGGCGCCGCGCGGCCGCGTGCCGCACGAGGCGGCCACGAGCCCGTCGAGCCGGCCCGGATGCGTCGATGCGTACTCGATCGCCAGGTAGCCGCCGAGGCTCAGCCCGACGAGCAGCCGGGGCGCAGGAGGCGCGTCGGCGCCGACGGGAGGCAGCGCCGCGTCGATGACCTCCATCGCGGCGTCGAGCGTGAAGGGCTCGTCCATGCGGGTGCCGTGTCCGGGCAGGTCGACGGCGGTCGCGTCGACGTCGTGACGCGCGAGCGCCGCGAGCTGCCGCCGCCACATCGTCGCCGAGGTGCGGAGTCCGTGCACGAGCACGACGCGGGCGCGCGGCATCCGTCAGCCCGCCCTGATCGCCCCGAGCTCGCGGGCGCGCGCGACCGCCGCGGTGCGCGAGCCGACGCCGAGCTTCGTGAAGATGTGCACGAGGTGCGACTTGACGGTCGCCTCGCTGAGGAAGAGCTCGCGGCCGATGTCGCGATTCGAGCGGCCGTCGGCGACGAGCGACAGCACCTCGGCCTCCCGCACCGTGAGTCGCTCCCCGGCCGCCAGCGACGCGTCGAGCCGCGACGACACCGCGGGTGCGAGCGCCGACTCGCCGACCGCGGCCGCCCGCACCGCCGCCACGAGCTCCGCGGGCGGCGCATCCTTCAGCAGGTACCCGCTCGCGCCGGCCTCGATCGCGCCGAGGATGTCGGCGTCGGTGTCGTAGTTCGTGAGCACCAGCACGCGTGGCGCGGCCTCGTGCGAGCGGATCCGGCGGGTCGCCTCGGCGCCCTGCATCGCGCCGGGGAACTGCAGGTCCATGAGCACGAGGTCGACGTCGGATGCCGCGGCGAGCCGCACCGCGTCCTCCGCCGTCGCCGCCTCGGCGACGACCTCGAGGTCGGCCTCGGACTCGAGGAGCGCGCGGATGCCCGCCCGCACCACCGGATGGTCGTCGCTCAGCAGCAGCCGGATCACGAGGCCTCCAATGGGATGCGCGCGGAGACCGCGGTGCCCTCGCCCGGTGCGGACTCGATCTCGATCGACCCGCCCTGGCGCTCGGCCCGCTGCCGCATCGCGCGCAGGCCGAACGCGATCCCGTCGACCTCCTCGCGATGCGCCGCACGCGGGTCGAACCCGACCCCGTCGTCGACCACGTCGAGCGCGACCTCGTCGCCCAGGTAGCTGAGGGTCAGCTCGGCCCGGGCGGCGTCCGCGTGACGGAGCACGTTCGCGAGCGAGCCCTGGGCGATGCGCAGCAGGGTCGCGTCGACCGCCATCGGCAGCATCACGGGGTCGCCGCTGGTGCGGAAGGTGACCCTGGTCGCCGAGCCGGACTGCTCCGCCTGCTCGTTGACCGCCTCGGCCAGCCGCCGCAGCGCGGCGGGCAGGGTCTGCTCGTCGAGGGACGGGGGAGTGAGCTCGCGGATGAAGCGGCGCGTCTCGCCGAGGTTCTCGGCGGCGGTCTCCCGCGCGAGCCGGAGCTTCTCGCGGGTGCGCTCGTCGTCGACGTCGCGCTCGGCGGCGTGCAGCAGCATCTGGATGCTCGAGAGGCCCTGCGCCACCGTGTCGTGGATCTCGCGCGCGAGGCGCTCGCGCTCGGCGAGCGTCCCGGCCTCGCGGCTCGCGGCCGCGAGCTCCTCGCGGGTCGCGAGCAGGTCGAGGATGAGGGCCTGCCGGTCGCTGGTCTCCTGCGACATGGCCCGGTAGCCGAGCCCGATCACGATCGCCACCCCTGCGCTGATGAGGGGGCCGAGGATCGTGCCGACCTCGAATCCGAGATGGGTCGCCGTGCTCCAGACCGACAGTCCGAAGGTGATCACGACGAGCGGCACCGCGATGGGGGCCTCGAGCACGTGCAGCTCGAGGAAGAACAGGGGGAACGCGAGGAACGCGGCATCCGGGGTGAGGAACGACATCGCCAGCCACAGGCCGAGCAGCGCGACCAGCCACACGACGCGCGCCCAGGTGGGGAAGTGGCGGTGCGCGGCGGCCACGCCCGCGCCGTACCAGGCGAGGAACGCGACCGCGAGGATCGTGACCGGGACCTCGGTCGGCGCGTCGGCGAGCAGCGCTCGCACGACCACGAAGAGCGTGAGTCCGACGACGAGCAGGTGCAGTCCCAGCCGGAGGGTCAGGAAGACCGGGCGCAGGGCGGATGGCGCCACGCGCGCGTCGGTCTCGTCGATCACGGTCATGGTGGTTCGAGCGTAGCCCCGGCGCCCGCGACGCGGCATCCGTCGAAAGTGGGAACCGAAGTCATGGGAGAATCGTCGGGATGTCCCCTCGAGCCGCCAATCCTCCGGTGCCCGCTGCCACCGACCCCGCGCTGATCCGCAACTTCTGCATCATCGCGCACATCGACCACGGCAAGTCGACCCTCGCCGACCGCATGCTCGGCATCACGGGCGTCGTCAGCGACCGCGACATGCGGGCGCAGTACCTCGACCGCATGGACATCGAGCGCGAGCGCGGCATCACCATCAAGAGCCAGGCGGTGCGCATGCCCTGGCAGGTCGGCGACACGTCGTACGCGCTGAACATGATCGACACCCCCGGGCACGTCGACTTCAGCTACGAGGTCTCGCGCTCGCTCGCCGCGTGCGAGGGCGCGATCCTGCTCGTCGACGCCGCGCAGGGCATCGAGGCGCAGACCCTGGCGAACCTCTACCTCGCCCTCGAGAACGACCTCGAGATCATCCCGGTGCTCAACAAGATCGACCTGCCGGCGGCCGAGCCCGAGAAGTACGCGAAGGAGCTCGCCGACCTCATCGGCGGCTCGCCCGACGACGTGATGAAGGTCTCCGGCAAGACGGGCATCGGCGTCGAGGAGCTGCTCGACCGCGTCGTCGAGCGCATCCCGGCCCCGGTCGGCCGAGCGGATGCCCCGGCGCGGGCCATGATCTTCGACTCCGTCTACGACAGCTACCGCGGCGTGGTGACCTACGTGCGCATGGTCGACGGACATCTGAACCCGCGCGAGCGCATCCAGATGATGTCGACCAGGGCGACCCACGAGATCCTCGAGATCGGCGTGAGCGCCCCCGAGCCCACTCCCACCAAGGGCCTCGGCGTCGGCGAGGTCGGCTACCTCATCACCGGCGTGAAGGACGTGCGGCAGTCCAAGGTCGGCGACACCGTCACCACCGCGGCGAAGTCCGCCACCGAGGCGCTGCCCGGCTACACGGAGCCGCTGCCGATGGTGTTCTCGGGCCTCTACCCGATCGACGGCAGCGACTACCCCGAGCTCCGCGAGGCGCTCGACAAGCTGAAGCTCTCGGATGCGGCGCTCGTCTACGAGCCCGAGACCTCGGTCGCCCTCGGCTTCGGGTTCCGCGCCGGATTCCTCGGCCTGCTGCACCTCGAGATCGTGACCGAGCGACTCCGCCGCGAGTTCGGACTCGACATCATCGCGACCGCGCCGTCGGTGGTCTACGAGGTCACGACGGAGGACAGGAAGTCGGTCACCGTCACGAACCCGAGCGAGTTCCCCACGGGCGCGAAGATCTCCGAGGTGCGCGAGCCCATGGTGCGCGCGGCGATCCTCGCGCCGAAGGACTACGTCGGCACCATCATGGAGCTCTGCCAGTCCCGACGCGGCACCATGCTCGGCATGGAGTACCTCGGCGAAGACCGCGTGGAGATCCGCTACAACATGCCGCTCGGCGAGATCGTGTTCGACTTCTTCGACCAGCTGAAGTCGAAGACCGCCGGGTACGCCTCGCTCGACTACGAGCCGACCGGAGACCAGGCCGCCGATCTCGTGAAGGTCGACATCCTGCTGCAGGGCGAGCAGGTCGACGCGTTCAGCGCCATCGTGCACCGCGACAAGGCCTATGCCTACGGCGTGCTCATGACCGGGCGGCTGCGCGAGCTCATCCCTCGTCAGCAGTTCGAGGTGCCGATCCAGGCCGCGATCGGCGCCCGCATCATCGCGCGGGAGTCGATCCGCGCCATGCGCAAGGACGTCCTGGCCAAGTGCTACGGCGGTGACATCACCCGCAAGCGCAAGCTGCTCGAGAAGCAGAAGGAGGGCAAGAAGCGCATGAAGATGGTCGGCCGCGTCGAAGTGCCCCAGGAGGCGTTCATCGCCGCGCTCTCGGGCGACACCGAGAAGAAGGACGCGAAGAAGTAGGTTCCGGATGACCCGACGCAGCACCTTCACCGACCAGTCGGTCACCTATGGCGCCATCGGGGCGACGCTCGCACCCGACCTGCTGCGCTACCCGCCCGCCGGGTACCGCCCTGCGGAGGACTCGGTGCGCCTCGGCAGCGGCGCCGAGCGGTTCGAGCGCGCCGCCGAGGCGCTCATGACCTGGGGCATCCAGCAGGGCGCGGGGTTCGAGGTCGTCGACGTCTCGGCCGGCACCGGCGCGCAGTACCCGGGGATCGTCTACGACGCCGAGGGGATGCCGCTCGCCGAGCAGCCCGCAGCGCGCACCGAGGACCGCTTCGGCGCCGACGGCACGCCGTACATCACGGCCGGCGTGACGGCGACACTGCGTCGCAGGGGCCGCTTCCGCACCCACGACACGCCGGTGCTCGTCGTGTACGTCATCGACGAACCCGGCCGCATCGGCTTCGCCTACGGCACGACCGCCGACGGTCCCGAGAGCGGTGAGGAGTCGTTCATCCTCGAGCACCGCGAGGACGACACCGTGTGGCTCACCATCCGCTCGCTCCTCGGCACGCGCGGCGGCATCCACCGCCTCGGCGCGCCGCGCCAGCGCCGCAAGCGCCGCGAGCTCACCACGCGTCGAGCTCAGGGCACTGCATCCCGCGTTCCCGAGCTGACCAGTGGGATCCGCGCTGCCGCTCGGCGAGCCCGCCCCACTCGACGGACTGCTGCCGCCCTCGGCGGCCGAGGGTGCGCACGGCCGCGCCTTCGGGGTGTACGTGCACGTGCCCTTCTGCCGCGTCCGCTGCGGCTACTGCGACTTCAACACCTACACGGCGGAGGAGCTCCGCGGCGCTCGCCAGGTCGACTACGCCGACCACGCCATCGGCGAGATCCGGATGTCGCGGCGCGTGCTCGAGGCATCCGGACGTGCCCGCTCGCGCCGCCGTCTACCGTCTTCTTCGGCGGCGGGACGCCGACCCTCCTGCCCGCCGATGACCTCGTGCGGATGCTCGGCGCCGTGCGCGACGAGTTCGGCCTCGCGCCCGGTGCCGAGGTCACGACGGAGGCCAACCCCGACTCCGTCGGTCCCGACGACCTGCGACGCCTCGCCGACGGCGGATTCACGCGGATCTCGTTCGGCATGCAGTCGGCCGTGCCGCACGTGCTCGCCGCCCTCGATCGCACGCACGATCCCGAGCGCATCCCGGCCGTCGTCGGGTGGGCACGCGACGCCGGCCTCGATGTCAGCCTCGACCTCATCTACGGCACGCCGGGGGAGTCGCTCGCCGACTGGCGGCGCAGCGTGGAGGCGGTCGTCGCGCACCGGCCCGACCACGTGAGCGCCTACGCCCTCATCGTCGAGGACGGCACCAAGCTCGCCCGGCAGATCCGGCGCGGCGAGCTCGCCGAGCCCTCCGACGACCTCGAGGCCGACATGTACGAGCTGGCCGACGAGCTCCTCGGCGCCGCGGGCTACGAGTGGTACGAGGTGAGCAACTGGGCGACGGATGCCTCGCACCGATCCCGGCACAACCTCGGGTACTGGCGCGGCGACGACTGGTGGGGCGTCGGCCCCGGAGCGCACAGCCACGTCGGCGGCGTGCGGTGGTGGAACGCGAAGCATCCCGCCGCCTACGCCGAGCGCGTGACCGCGGGCCTCTCGCCCGCGGTGGGGCGCGAGCTCCTCGACCGTCCGACACGCGAGACCGAGCGGGTGCTGCTCCTCACGCGCATCCGCGAGGGGATCGACATCCCGTCGCTGCACGCGGGAGGCCGGCACGCGGTCGCGGGGCTCATCGGCGACGAGCTCGTGGACGCGAAAGCCGCCCTCGCCGGTGTGCTGACGCTCACCCGGCGAGGGCGGCTGCTCGCGGACGCCGTCGTCAGGCGCCTGCTGGAGGAGTGAACCCGATCAGCTCACGAACTTGATCGAGAGCGGGTAGGTGTACAGCTGGCCCTGGTTGGCCTTCACCGCGGCGATGATGCTGAACACGATCACGACCACGCCGATCGCGATCGTGAGGAAGATGCCCACGACGGCGAGCCACAGGACGTAGCTGATCACGTAGGCGATCGCCATGGTGATCTGGAAGTTCAGGGCTGCCGCGGTGTGCTCCCGGATGAACGGTCCGCGGTCCTTCAGGACCAGGTAGCCGATCAACGCGGGGATGAAGCTGAAGAAGATGCCTCCGATGTGGATGAGCGTCGCCCAGAGCTTCTCGTCGCTCGGATTCATCTGCGCGGCGCTCTGTCGTAGGGGCTCTGCGGCGGTGGCGGCGGACCCTGCGGCGGCGGAGGCGGACTCTGCGGCGGCGGGGGAGGCGGGGTCTGATCGGACATGCGGACTCCTTCTTCGGGCTCGTCCTTCGGCGAGACTCGGTACTCTCATGCTGGCACAGCAACGCCCGCCGCGGGAGTAGGACGCTCCTTCGGCGGGCGAAACCGGGTGCCCGGTGCTACTTGATGAGGCGGATGGCGAACGGGTAGCGGTAGTGCTTGCCGTCCTTCGCCTGGAGGAAGGCGATGATCGAGAAGACCACGCCCACGATCCAGACGGCCCACGTGAGGAGGTAGCCGACGAAGACGATCCAGAGGATCGCCGAGATGATGTAGCCGAAGATCAGGGTGATCTGGAAGTTCAGCGCTTCCTTCGCCTCGGTGTTGGTGAAGGTGCCGCGATCCTTGAAGACGAGCCAGATGATGAGCGACGGCAGCACGCCGAGGACGCCGCCGAGGTGGGCGAACGAGCCCCACTGGACGTCCTGTTCGGGGGAGAGCGCTGCGCTGGTGGCCGCGGGAGCCGCCGACTGCTGGGGCGAGGTCGGCGGGACGTTCGGGTCGGACTGGGCGTTGGGGTCGGTCATTGCGTGCCTTTCGGGGGTTCGGGGGTGAACCGCGACTGCGTGAAGGGGGGATCGCAGCCAAGGGTGACTCGCGGATTACCCATACGGTATCGCCGCCGCTGGTGGGTGGCAACGGCCGGCTCACGGGATGTCGCGATAGGATTGGCACTCAGTCAGAACGAGTGCTAAGCGGCGAGGGAAGCGAGGACCATGGTCTCCGAACGCAGTCTCGCGGTGCTCCGGGCCATCGTGCAGGACTACGTCGCGTCCCGTGAGCCGGTGGGCTCGAAGACGATCGTCGAGCGCCATGCGTTCGGCGTGTCCGCCGCGACGATCCGCAACGACATGGCGATCCTCGAGGAGGAGGAGCTCATCGCGGCGCCGCACACCTCGTCGGGCCGCATCCCCACCGACAAGGGGTACCGCGTCTTCGTCGACCAGCTCACCGACGTCCGCCCGCTCACCCAGGCGCAACGCCAGGCGATCGAGACGTTCCTGGGGGAGTCGAGCGACCTCGACGAACTGCTGGCCCGCACCGTGCGCCTCATCGCGCAGCTCACCAAGCAGCTCGCCGTCGTGCAGTACCCGAGCTTCGGCAGCGCGCGCGTGCGCCACGTCGAGCTGGTCTCGCTCGCACCGAATCGGGTGCTCTGCATCCTGATCGCCGACTCCGGACAGGTCGAGCAGCGTCTCGCCGAGCTCGAGCAGCCGGTCGACGACGAGACCCTCTCGGCGCTGCGGATTCGGCTGAACGACATCGCGGGCGGCCGCACGATGGCCGAGGCCGCCGAGGCGCTGAGCGCCGAGGCCGTCAGCACCGACCGCCGGCACGCGGTCGTGCCGCACACGCTGGCGGCGACGCTCGCCGAGCAGGCCAGGGCGCAGCGACAGGACCGCCTCGTGGTGGCCGGCGCCGCGAACCTCGTGCGCACCGAGCAGGACTTCGCGGGCTCGATCCTCGGCGTCATCGAGGCGATCGAGGAGCAGGTCGTGCTCCTGAAGCTCTTCGGCGAGATGGCGAGCGACGAGCACGCGGTGGCGGTGCGGATCGGTCGCGAGAACGCCTCGTTCGGCCTCGGCGAGACGTCGATCGTCTCGAGCGCGTTCGAGATCCCCGGACGCGACATCTCGCGCCTCGGCATCGTCGGCCCGACCCGCATGGACTACTCCACCAGCATGGCGGCCGTCCGTGCCGTCGCCCGCTACCTCTCCCGCACCCTCGGCGAGAGCTGACTCCCGCTGCCGACCCAACCGCACCGGCATCCGGCAATCGAAAGGACACGCCCTCCGTGGCAGACCACTACGAGGTCCTCGGCGTCTCGCGTGACGCCACCCCCGACGAGATCAAGAAGGCGTACCGCCGTCTGGCGCGCGAACTCCACCCCGACGTGAACCCCGGTGCCGAGGCATCCGAGCGGTTCAAGGCGGTGACGCACGCGTACGACGTGCTCTCCGACCCCAATCAGCGCCAGCAGTACGACCTCGGCGGTGGCCAGGGCGGCTTCGGCGGCCAGGGCTTCGGCGGGTTCGGCGACATCTTCGAGACGTTCTTCGGCGCCGGCCAGCAGACCCGAGGCCCCCGCTCGCGCCGCGAGCGCGGCCAGGATGCGCTCATCCGCGTCGAGGTCGGCCTCGACGAGGTGATCTTCGGCACCCACCGCGAGATCGAGGTCGACACCGCCGTGACCTGCGACACCTGCCACGGCTCCTGCTGCCAGCCCGGCACGTCGCCGGTGACCTGCGACATCTGCCACGGCACCGGGTCGATCCAGCGTTCCGTGCGCTCACTCCTCGGCAACGTCATGACGTCGAGTCCCTGCGGCACCTGCCGAGGCTACGGCACCATCATCGCGACGCCGTGCGTCACCTGCCAGGGCCAGGGCCGCGTGCGCGCCCGGCGCACCGTGCCCGTCGACATCCCCGCCGGCGTCGACACCGGCGTCCGGTTGCAGATGCCGGGGTCGGGCGAGGCGGGCCCGGCCGGCGGCCCCAACGGCGACCTGTACCTCGAGATGAAGGTGCGGAACCACGAGGTCTTCAGCCGCAACGGCGACGACCTGCTCTGCACCCTCGAGGTGGCGATGACCGACGCCATCCTCGGCGCGCACACGACGGTCCCCGCGCTCGACGGCGACGTCGACGTGGAGCTCCGGCCCGGGCTGCAGAGCGGTGAGATCCTCACCGTGAAGGACCGCGGGGTCAGCAGGCTCCGCGGCACGGGGCGCGGCGACCTCAAGATCGGCGTGCAGGTCGTGACGCCGACCAGGCTGTCGTCGAAGGAACGCGACCTGATGCAGCAGTTCGCGGCGTCGAAGAAGGCGCCCGCCCCCGAGCTCACGCACTTCCAGCAGGGCCTCTTCGCCCGCCTCCGCGACCGGTTCCTCGGCTGACGGATGCCGCGATGAGCCACCTCTACCTCGACGAGTCGCTCGACCTGGCCGGCCTCGCGCCGGGCGCCGTGGTGGAGCTCTCGGGCGACGAGGCGCGCCACGCCGTCACCGTCTCCCGGATCCGCGCCGGCGAGCGGATCGCGATCGGCGACGGCCGCGGCATCGTCGTGCACGGCGTGGTGACGTCGACCGGCCCGCGCGAGCTCGCGCTCGAGGCCGACGACATCGTCATCGAGGCGCCGGCGGCACCGCGCATCACGCTCGTCCAGGCGCTCGCGAAGGGCGACCGCGACGAGCTGGCGGTGCAGGCGGCCACCGAGCTCGGCGTCGACGCGATCGTGCCATGGGCCGCCGCGCGCTCCGTCTCGCGCTGGGAGGGGCCGAAGGCCGAGAAGGGCCGCCTGCGCTGGGCGACGATCGTGCGCGAGGCCGTGAAGCAGTCGATCCGGTCGTGGCTGCCGCCCGTCGCGCCCGTGACCCCGACCGCCGGACTGGCGAAGGCACTCGAGGGCAGCCGGATGCTGCTGCTCGAGCCGACCGCCGCGATGGCGCTCACCGACGTCCGGCCCGACGGTCGCGACCTCGCGCTCGTCGTCGGACCCGAGGGCGGCATCGCGCCCGCCGAGCTGGAGCGTCTCGTCGCCGCCGGCGCGGAACCCGTGCGGCTCGGGGCATCCGTGCTGCGCACGTCCACCGCGGGTCCCGCCGCGATCGCGGTGCTGAACGCCGCGCTCGGGCGGTGGTGAGTCATCCCTCGCTACGATGGGAGGATGACCGAGTCCGCTGCCGAGCCGACCCTCTTCGAGCGGATCGCCGCGCGTGAGATCCCCGCGCAGATCGTGGCGGAGACCGACCGGGTGATCGCGTTCCACGACATCGCCCCGAAGGCGCCCGTGCACGTCGTCGTGACCCCGAAGCAGGGCCACTACCGCGACGTCGTCGAGCTCGCCGAGGGCGACCCGGCGCTGCTCGCCGAGCTGGTCGCGGTCGCCCGCGGCATCGCCGACGACCTCGCCGACGGCGATTTCCGGCTCATCTTCAACACCGGCGGCGGCGCCGGCCAGACCATCTTCCACGTGCACGCCCACGTCCTCGCGGGCGGCCTCCAGGAGGCATCGCTTGCCGGCTGATCCGCAGGGTCCCGACGCGGCTGCGTCGCAGCCCGTCCGCGACGACGAGGTGCGGCTCCGCATCGACGGCATCGCGATGGTGCGGCTCCTCGGCCCCCAGGACCGGCTGCTCACGTCGATCCAGCGCGAGTACCCGGGCGTCGAGGTGCACGTGCGCGGCAACGAGATCGCGATCCGCGGCGACGCCGACGAGCGCAACCGGGTGCGCCGCCTCATCGAAGAACTCCTGGAGCTCGTGCGAGCCGGCCAGGATCCGACACCCACCGAAGTGAGGAGCTCGGCCCGAATGCTCGATGCCGATCCCAATGCCAAGCCGTCCGAGCTGCTCGGACAGGTGATCGTCTCCGCGCGCGGCCGGACGATCCGCCCGAAGACCGAGGGCCAGCGCGAGTACGTCGACGCGATCGACGAGAACACGATCGTGTTCGGCATCGGCCCCGCCGGCACCGGCAAGACCTACCTGGCCATGGCGAAGGCCGTGCAGGCGCTGCAGCGCAAGGAGGTCAGCCGCATCATCCTGACCCGCCCCGCCGTCGAGGCCGGGGAACGGCTCGGATTCCTGCCGGGCACGCTCACCGACAAGATCGACCCGTACCTCCGGCCGCTCTACGACGCGCTCAACGAGATGATGGACCCCGAGATGGTGCCGAAGCTCCTCGCGGCGGGCACCGTCGAGGTGGCCCCGCTCGCGTACATGCGCGGGCGCACGCTCAACGACTCGTTCGTCGTGCTCGACGAGGCCCAGAACACCACGCCCGAGCAGATGAAGATGTTCCTCACGCGCCTCGGATTCGGATCGAAGATGGTCGTGACCGGCGACATCACCCAGATCGACCTGCCGGGTGGCGCGAGCGGGCTGCGGCTCGTGACCCGCATCCTCGACCACGTCGACGACATCCACTTCGTCCGCCTCACGAGCGACGACGTCGTGCGTCACAGCCTCGTCGGGCGCATCGTCGACGCCTACACGGAGTTCGACCAGCGCACCCAGGCGCAGCGGTTCGAGCGCGAGCAGGCGCGCGAGTTCGCGAATCGCGCCGAGCGCCGCGGTCACGCGGCGCCGCGCGACCACCTGCCGAGGAAGGGTGGCAAGGCGTGAGCATCGAGGTCAACAACGAATCGGCCGTCGAGGTCGACGAGGCCGCGCTGCAGCGCCTCGCGGTCTACGCGCTCGACGCGATGCACGTGCACCCCGACGCCGAGCTCGCGATCGTGCTCGTCGACGAGGGCGCGATGGAGCAGCTGCACGTGCAGTGGATGGACGAGCCCGGCCCCACCGACGTGCTCGAGCTTCCCGATGGACGAGCTCCGCCCCGGCACGGAGGACCAGCCGGCCCCGCCCGGGCTGCTGGGCGATGTCGTGCTGTGCCCGCAGGTCGCCGAGGCGCAGGCGAGGACCGCGGGGCATCCGCTCATCGACGAGCTGCTGCTGCTCACGACGCACGGCATCCTGCACCTGCTCGGCTTCGACCACGCCGAGCCCGCCGAGGAGAAGGAGATGTTCGGCGTCCAGCGCGACCTCCTCGTCGGATTCGCGATGCAGGAGCGACGCCGCTGACCATGCAGCCCTGGCTCTTCCTCGGCGCCGCGTTCGTGCTCGTCGCGTTCGGCGGCCTCATGGCCGCGGTCGACGCAGCCCTCGGGGTCTCGAGCCGAGCGGATGTCACCGAGCTCGCGTTCGGCTCCCGGGCCCGGCGGTCGCTGCTCGCCATCGCCGACGACACCGGCGCGCACGTGAACGCCGTCAACTTCATGCGCATCATCGCGGAGACGACCGCCGCGGTGCTCGTGACCCTCGCCTTCACGTCGTTCCTCGACAACGTGTGGCTCGTGCTGCTCTACTCGGCGCTCATCATGACGGCGGTCTCGTTCGTGCTCGTCGGCGCGAGCCCGCGGAGCGTGGGCCGGGCGCACGCCGCGACGGTGCTGCGGCTCACGGCGCCCCTCGTGCACTTCCTGCGCGTGCTCCTCGGCCCGCTCGCGAACGCGCTCGTGTCGCTCGGCAACCGGGTGACCCCCGGCCGCATCCGCTTCGCCGGCGTCTCGAGCGAGGAGCAGCTGCTGAGCATGGTCGACGAGGCCACCGAGCTCGACGTGCTCGAGGAGGGCGACCGCGAGCTCATCCACTCGATCTTCGAGTTCAACGACACCGTCGTGCGCGAGGTGATGGTGCCGCGCACCGACATGGTCACGATCGACGCGTCGGCGCACCTGCAGCAGGCGATGGCGCTGTTCCTCAAGGCCGGCTACTCGCGCATCCCCGTGATCGAGCGCGATGCCGACGACGTCACCGGCATCCTCTACCTGCGCGACCTCGCCCGGCTCGGATTCGAACGCCCGCTCGACGCCGAGGGGCTCACCGTCGGCGAGCTCGTGCGGCCGGCCGTGTTCGTGCCCGACTCGATGAAGGCCGACGCGCTGCTCCGGAAGATGCAGCTGGAGTCGAACCACCTCGCGATGGTCGTCGACGAGTACGGCGGCATCGCCGGCCTCGTGACCCTCGAGGACCTGATCGAGGAGCTCGTCGGCGACATCTCCGACGAGTACGACCGCGAGGCGGCCCAGGTGGAGGACCTCGGCGGCGGCCGCTACCGCGTGAACGCGCGGCTGCCCGTCGACGAGCTCGGCGAGCTGTTCGGCCTCGACCTCGAGGACGAGGACGTCGACTCGGCGGGCGGGCTGCTCGCGAAGGAGCTCGGCCGGCTGCCGCAGCCGGGGGAGCGCGTGACCGTGTCGGGGCTGATCCTCGAGGCCGAGCGCACCGAGGGCCGGCGCAAGCGCATCGCCACGATCCTCGTCGAACGCGATCAGGCGCTGATCGACGCCCAGTCGGCCTTCGACACGGGCGAGCTCGAAGGAAGGAACCACCGTGGCTGAGTACCGAGCCGGATTCGTCTCGATCGTCGGACGCCCGAATGTCGGCAAGTCGACGCTCACGAACGCGCTCGTCGGCGAGAAGGTGGCGATCACGAGCTCGAAGCCGCAGACCACGCGACGCGCCATCCGCGGCATCGTGCACCGCGAGCACGGGCAGCTCATCCTCGTCGACACGCCGGGCCTGCACCGACCGCGCACGCTCCTCGGCGAGCGCCTCAACTCGCTCGTGCAGTCGACGCTCGGCGACGTCGACGTCATCGCGTTCTGCGTGCCGGCGAACGAGGCGATCGGCCCGGGCGACCGCTACATCAACGAGCAGCTCGAGCAGTACCCGAACGCGAGGAAGGTCGCGATCGTCACGAAGACGGATGCCACGTCGAAGGCCAAGGTCGCCGAGCAGTTGCTCGCGGTGTCCGAGCTGCGCGAATGGGCGGCGATCATCCCGGTCTCGGCGCCGAAGGGGGAGCAGCTCGACGTGCTCGTCGACGAGCTGCTCGCACTCATGCCGGTCGCGGAGCACGCGCTCTACCCGGCCGAGACGCTCACCGACGAGGACGTCGTCGAGCGCATCGCCGAGTACGTGCGCGAGGCCGCGCTCGAGGGCGTCTCCGACGAGCTGCCGCACTCGATCGCGGTGACCGTCGACGACATGATCGAGCGCGACGACAAGGACCTCGTCGAGGTGTACGCGAACCTCTATCGTCGAGCGCGACAGCCAGAAGGGCATCATCATCGGCAAGGGCGGGTCGCGCCTCCGCGAGGTGGGAGCGACCGCGCGCGTGCAGATCGAGCAGCTCCTCGGCCGCAAGGTCTACCTCGCCCTGCACGTGAAGGTCGCGAAGGACTGGCAGCGCGACCCCAAGCAGCTCGGGCGCCTCGGGTTCTGAGGTCGGTGCGCCGCGGGCGCGGGGTCGGGCCGCGGTGGGTCGGCGTCAGCCCGCGTCGACCGGCTTCAGGCTGGAGACGACGACCACCGCGTCGTCGCCGTAGCGCTCGTCGGCGGCGGCCTGCAGCGTCCCGTCGTCGAACAGCACCTCGGCGACGATCCGCCCGTTGACGTACGCGCTCGCGAGGAAGCCCGGGAGCGCCTCGGCGAGCTCGTCCTGGATCTGCTGCGCCTCCGCCTCGGGCAGCGGGCCCGGCGGCAGCGACGGGTCCCACGGGTCCGGCGCGGACGGGGTCGGCCATCGGATCGTAGAGGGCCGCGAGCACCGGCTCCTGGGTCACCGTGAACGTCTCGCCGTCCCAGTCGCCCCAGACCGCGTACGCGCCCCAGGTCACGCCGCTCGCGGTCTCCTCGCCGTCGACGGTCGCCCAGTCCCAGCCGACGACGGGCGGGCCGGAGCACTGCGGCGGGTACGACTCGGCGATCGGTCCGAGGCACAGCTCGGGACCGCCGTCGGCCTCGAGCACGGTGCCGACCGCGGACACCTCGGCGGGCAGCGCGGGGGTCGGCGGCTGTCCACGGGGCATCCGACCCGCCTGCCGACCCGCCGCCGCTGCTTCGCGCGCAGCCGGCGAGCACGAGCACGACGGATGCCGCGAGCAGCACCCCGAGCGCCCGATCTCCCATCCCGCACCTCCCACCGCCATTGTCGCCAGCGGCACGCCCGACCGCGACCCGACGTTCCGGCCCGCTCGTTCGTCACGGTGCGAGGCGGCGATGGTGCGCCTCGGCGGCATACGACTCGAGGATGATTCCGGCCGCCCACGCCGGGCGGCGCCCGCGGCACCGCGTACGGTGGTTCGGTGCACACCTCCCTGAGCCGCGGCAAGCTGACGACCGACGTCGTCCTCGCCGTCGTGTTCGGGCTCTGCTGCCTCCCGTTCGCGCTCCTCGGCAACGCCGTCGACCTCGTGGTGCTCGTCGGCTTCGTCGGGGCGCTCGCGATCCGGCGGCTCTCGCCCGCATGGTCGCTCGGCGTCGCCTGGGCGGCGGCGGTGACGCAGATGGTGGCGCTCCGCGACCTCCAGCTCTACGACGCGGCGGTCCTCGGCGTGCTGTACTCCACGGCCGCGCACGGCGGCCGGGTCGTGAAGTGGGCGGGCCTCGCGAGCGCCGGCGTCGGCGCCGTGGTGGCGACGGTGTACCTCGGCGTCCTCAAGCCGGCGCTCGGCGGCGCGGCGTTCATCGCCGCGCCGGGCGACGCGTTCGGCCTGACGTTCATGCTGGGGTTCCTGTTCGTCGCGTCGATCGCCGTGCTCGTGCTCGCGTGGACCGCGGGCCTGCTCGCCCGCTCCGTGCGCGACTCGCGCGAGGTGCGGCGCCGCGAGGACCTCGCCAACCGCGAGCGCGCCCTCGTCGAGTACCGGTACGCCGTGGAGCAGGAACGCAACCGCATCGCCCGCGACATGCACGACGTGGTCGCCCACTCGCTCGCGGTCGTCATCGCGCAGGCCGACGGCGCGCGGTTCGCCGCGCGCACCCGGCCCGAGACGGCGGCCGGCGCGCTCGACACGATCGCGGGGGTCGCCCGCGGCGCACTCGGCGACGTGCGCGTGCTGCTCGCCGAGCTCCGCCACGACGAGACGGACGCGCCGCAGCCCGTGCTCGACGACCTCGACGGGCTGCTCGACCGCGTGCGCGCAGCCGGACTCGACGTGCGCTTCGCCGAGACGGGCGAGCGGCTCGCGCTCGGCACCGGACACCAGATCGCGGTCTACCGCATCGCCCAGGAGGGGCTCACCAACGCCCTGCGCCACGGCGACGTGTCCGCACCCGTCGACCTGCGGCTGACCTGGGACGACGGCGGCGTCGACCTCGAGGTCGTCAACGCGATGCGGGCGGATGCCGCGACGGGCGAGGCGCGCGGCATCCGGCACGGCATCCCGGGCATGCGCGAGCGCGCCCAGCTGGCCGGCGGACGCCTCACCGCCGACGCCGGCGACGACGGGATGTTCCGGGTGCGTGCGCGCATCCCCGCCCAACCGGGACGGCCGGCATGAGCGGCATCCGGGTGGCGCTCGTCGACGACCAGGCCCTGTTCCGCGCGGGCGTCCGCATGCTCGTCGAGTCGCAGGCCGACCTCGAGGTCGCGGGCGAGGCGGGCGACGGGGTGGCGGCGGTCGACCTCGCCGCGCGCGCACGGCCCGACGTGATGCTCATGGACGTGCGGATGCCGCTGCAGGACGGCATCGCCGCGACCGAGCGCATCATCGCCGACGCCGACCGCGACGGCCGCACGCCGCCGCGCATCCTCGTGCTCACCACGTTCGACCTCGACGAGAACGCCGCCCGCGCGATCCGGGCGGGCGCGAGCGGCTTCGTGCTGAAGGACGCCGACCCCGAGTTCCTGCTCGCGGCGATCCGGACCGTGCACCGGGGCAACCAGGTGATCGCGGCGACCGCGACGCGCGAGCTGTTCGCGCATGTCGGCCGCGGCTCGCGGACGGCGTCCGGCCCCGGCCGCGTGGTCGGAGCTCACGCCTCGCGAGCGCGAGATCTTCGGGCTCGCGGCCCGCGGCCTGTCGAACGGCGAGATCGCGGCATCCGAGTACCTCTCCGAGGCCACGGTGAAGACGCACGTGAGCCGCATCCTCGCGAAGCTCTCGCTGCGCGACCGCGTGCAGCTCGTGGTCTTCGCGTACGAGCACGACCTGGCCGAGTGACGCGTCGACGTCATCCTGCAGGATGACGTCGAACCATCCGGCGGCCCGATGTCCCGCCCGCGCCGCCGCCCGTAGCGTCGACGACATGCAGATCCAACCCTCCGACCTCGGTCTCATCGCCCGCGTCACGGGCCTCGGCAAGCGCTACGGACACGGCGCCGGCTCGGTCACGGCGCTCGACGACGTCTCGCTCGGCCTCCGCCGCGGCGAGTTCACCGCCATCATGGGCCCGTCGGGCTCGGGCAAGTCGACGCTCATGCACATCATGGCCGGCCTCGACTCGCCGACCGCCGGCCGCGCGTGGCTCGGCGACACCGACATCACCGAGCTCTCCGACTCGGCGCTCACGGTGCTGCGCCGTCGCCGCGTCGGGTTCGTGTTCCAGTCGTTCAACCTCGTGCCCACGCTCGACGTGCGCGGCAACGTGCTGCTGCCGTTCGAGCTCGACGGCCGCCGGCCGAGCCGTGACGAGCAGGCGTGGATCGACGAGCTCGTCGACACGCTCGGACTCGGTGCGCGCCTGCGCCACCGGCCGCACGAGCTCTCGGGCGGCCAGCAGCAGCGCGTGGCCATCGCCCGTGCCCTGGCCACCCGACCCGACCTCGTGTTCGCCGACGAGCCCACCGGCAACCTCGACTCGCGCACCGGCCGCGAGGTGCTGGGGCTCCTCGCCACCGCGAGCGCGCGCTACGGCCAGTCGATCGCGATGGTGACGCACGATCCCGTCGCCGCGAGCCACGCCGACCGCATCCTCTTCCTCGCCGACGGGCGCATCGTGCGCGACGCGGCGCGCTCGTCGGCGGAGGAGATCTCGGCGTACATGCTGTCGATGGAGGTCGCGGCGTGATGCGCACCCGCCTGAAGGACCAGTGGCCGACGCTCCTGGTGGCGGCGCTCGCGGGCACGTTCGGCGTGGCGCTGCTGCACGTGACGGGCCTGCTCGGCGCCGCGATCGCGGCGGACGACGTGACCGGCGGGAGCGCCACGGTCGCGCTCATGCTCGGCCTCGTCGCGACGGTGTTCATCGTCATCGCGGTCTACGTGAGCGCGATCGTCACGGCGAACACCGTCTCGACCGTGGTGGCCGGCCGCACCCGGCTCATCGCCCTGCTGCGCCTCATCGGCTCGAGCGCCCGCGCCCAGCGCGCGCAGATCGCCAGGGAGGGCCTGCTCGTGGGCCTCGTCGGCGCCGCGATCGGCGTCGTGGTCGGCACGGGCGTGGCGTACGCGCTCGACCGCGTGGCGGTGGCGAACGACCTCATGCCCCCGACCGCGTACGACTACCTCAACCCCGCGGTCGTGCTGCCCGCGGTCGCCGTCGTGATCACGACGTGGCTGGCCTCGTGGGTCGGCTCGCGCCGCGTGCTGCGGGTGCGACCGATCCAGGCGATCGGCAACTCGCACGAGCAGGACCGCGAGGAGCTCGGGCGCCGTCGCGCGCGCAACGTCATCGCGCTCGTGCTGTTCCTCGTCGGCGTCGCGCTCCTCGTCGTCGGCGTGGTCTGGGGGCTCACCGAGCCCTACGGCGTGCTCGTCGGCATGGTCGGCGGGATCGTCTCGTTCACCGGCATCGTGCTCGGCGCCCACGTCGTGATGCCGCCGGTGCTGCGCTTCGTCGGCCGCGCGCTGGGCGGCTCGCCGGCCGCCCGCCTCGCGGCGGAGAACGCGGTGCGCCACCCCGAGCGGAGCTCCCGGATGACGATCGGCCTCGTCATCGGCGTCACCCTCGTGACCACGTTCGCCGTGACGATGGAGTCGTATCGCGCGATGATCCTCGCGGCGCAACGTGCCCAGCCCGAGGTGTACGCCGGCATCGACGAGATGCTGAACGTCACCGTGACCGTCTTCACGGTGCTCATCGGCTTCAGCGCCCTCATCGCCGCGATCGGCATGGTGAACACGCTGTCGCTCAGCGTCATGCAGCGCACGCGCGAGCTCGGCCTGCTGCGGGCGCTCGGCTTCGAGCGCCGACAGCTGCGTCGCATGATCGTCGCCGAGAGCGCCGCCCTCACGCTCGCCGCGACCGTCGCCGGGATCGTGCTCGGCTTCGGCTACGGCTGGGCGGGGGCGCAGGCGCTGCTGGGCGGTGCGCAGGGCGAGCCCGTGTTCGTGCTGCCCGGGATCCCGTGGGTCATGTTCGGCGTGCTGCTGGTCGCGGCCGGCGTCCTCACGCTCGTCGCCTCGATCGCCCCGGCCACGGCGGGCGATGCGGGTCGCGCCGGTGGTCGCGCTGGCGGTCGAGTAGGCCCCGCACCTGACGCGTCGACGAGCGGATGCCGCGTGGCTGCGGCATCCGCTCGTCTGTCATGGTTGCGCCCCGAGGCGCCCCGGGTGTTAGCCTTGGCTCGTGCTTCACGGCCTGCTTCTCCTTAGCTGCCGCAGCGAGTCCTAACCCAGGCCTCCCTCGCTGCGGAGTTCGTCGTCGGCTGAATCCATCCGAACAAGCGAGAAGAGCACCCCATGCAGAACACCCAGAAGCCGTCCCCGATGCCCGTGCATCGGTACCGCCCGTTCCACGAGCAGATCCGCGTCGAACTGCCCGACCGCACGTGGCCGTCCCAGCGCATCACGACCGCACCGCGCTGGTGCGCCGTCGACCTGCGCGACGGCAACCAGGCCCTCATCGACCCGATGAGCCCCGAGCGCAAGCGCATCATGTTCGACCTGCTCGTGCGCATGGGCTACAAGGAGATCGAGGTCGGGTTCCCGAGCGCGAGCCAGACCGACTTCGACTTCGTGCGCAGCCTCATCGACGAGGGCGCGATCCCCGACGACGTCACCATCCAGGTGCTGACGCAGGCGCGCGACCACCTCATCGAGCGCACCTACGAGTCGATCGCGGGCGCGAAGCAGGCGATCGTGCACCTCTACAACTCCACGAGCGTGCTGCAGCGCGAGGTCGTGTTCCGCACCGACCGGCAGGGCATCATCGACATCGCCCTGCACGGGGCGCGCACCTGTCGCAAGATGGAGGCATCCGTTCCGGGCACCACCGTCTACTACGAGTACTCGCCCGAGAGCTACACCGGCACCGAGCTCGAGTTCGCGGTCGACGTCTGCAACCAGGTGCTCGAGGTCTTCGAGCCGACGCCCGAGCGCAAGGTGATCATCAACCTGCCGGCCACGGTCGAGATGGCCACGCCCAACGTCTACGCCGACTCGATCGAGTGGATGAGCCGCCACCTCGCCCACCGCGAGAACGTCATCCTGTCGCTGCACCCGCACAACGACCGCGGCACCGCGATCGCCGCGGCGGAGCTCGGGTACATGGCGGGCGCCGACCGCATCGAGGGATGCCTGTTCGGCAACGGCGAGCGCACCGGCAACGTCGACCTCGTCGCGCTCGGCATCAACCTGTTCACGCAGGGCATCGACCCGCAGATCGACTTCTCCGACGTCGACGAGGTCAAGCGCACGGCCGAGTACTGCAACCAGCTGGCCGTGCACGAGCGCAGCCCGTGGGCCGGCGACCTCGTCTACACGGCGTTCAGCGGATCGCACCAGGACGCGATCAAGAAGGGCTTCGAGGCGATGGAGGCCGACGCCGAGCGCCGTGGCGTCACGGTCGACGAGCTCCAGTGGGCGGTGCCCTACCTGCCGGTCGACCCGAAGGACCTCGGCCGCAGCTACGAGGCCGTGATCCGCGTCAACTCGCAGTCCGGCAAGGGCGGCGTGGCCTACCTGCTGAAGAACGACCACTCGCTCGACCTGCCGCGGCGGCTCCAGATCGAGTTCTCGGGCGTCGTCCAGGCGAAGACCGATGCCGAGGGCGGCGAGGTCTCGAGCGACGAGATCTGGCGCATCTTCAACGACGAGTACCTGCCGGCGCCGGCCGACCGGCCCGAGGCGAAGTGGGGCCGTTTCGAGCTGCTGTCGCTGCGCACCGAGAGCGCCCTCGACGGCGTCGTCAACGTGCGCGTCGGGCTGCGCGACGGCGACGAGCGCATCGAGGCCGACGCGAGCGGCAACGGGCCGATCTCGGCGTTCCTCGCCGTGCTCGGCGCCGAGGGCGTCGACGTGAAGCTGCGCGACTACGTCGAGCACACGCTCGCCGCGAGCGGCGACTCGCAGGCGGCGGCCTACGTCGAACTCGAGGTCGAGGGCCGCGTGCTCTGGGGCGTGGGCATCGACGCCGACATCTCGACGGCGTCGCTCAAGGCCGTCGTGTCGGCCGTGAACCGCGCGCTGCGGGGCGCGGTCGCCGCCGAGAAGCGCCCGCGAGGTCGTCGCGGTCTGACGGTGCACGGATGCCGCGGCCGCTCGCCGGCGCGCGGCATCCGTCGTCCGCCGTCGCGATGCCGCGGCATCCGCCGCTCGTGGGCGCGCGTCAGGCGCGCCGCCACACCCGCCAGCTGCCGAGCGCCCGCTGCTCGGGCAGGCTCCAGCCGAACCGCACCGACCCGAGTCGGATGAGCGTCGTGACGAGGACGCACGCCGTGCCCGCGACGACGATGTTGACGTCGAACGCGACGAGCACGACGAGCAGCGTGGTGCCGGCGGTGGCGGCGACGGCGTAGAGCGAGCCGACGTGCATGAGCGCGATCGGCAGGTTGAGCGCCACGTCGCGCAGGATCGACCCGCCGACCGCCGAGAGCACGCCGACGAAGATCGCGGGCACCACGGGCACGCCGTAGGCCAGCGCCTTCGAGGTGCCGATCGCGCCGAAGAGCCCGATGGTGACCGCGTCGAGCGCGATGATGAGCCCGTTCAGCCGCGTGAAGACCCGCAGCAGGAGCATCCCGAGGAGGGCCGCGGCCGTCGCGATCGGGATGTACCAGTTGTCGGAGATCGCCGCCGGGAGCTGGTTGAGCAGGATGTCGCGCATGAGGCCGCCGCCGAGTCCGACGATCACGCCGATGAGCGCGACGCCGAGCAGGTCGATGCGGCGTTCGGTGAGCCTCGCCGCGAACATGGCGCCCTGGATGGCGCCGATCGCGACGGCGGTGAGGTCGAGCCACAGGGGGATGACGAAGAGCGCGGATGCCACGGCACCAGTGAATCACGACGGTGCGGGCGCGACATCCGCGTGACATCCGGCCGTCGCGTCGGGCGGGCGGATGGGATAATCGAAGGGTGCCCGTCTACCGAGATGAAGCCGTCGTGCTGCGCACCCACAAGCTGGGCGAGGCCGACCGCATCCTCACGCTGCTGACGCGGCGGCACGGCAAGGTGCGCGCGGTCGCGAAGGGCGTGCGGCGCACGGGCTCGAAGTTCGGAGCGCGGCTCGAGCCGTTCATGGTCGCCGACCTGCAGCTGTACGAGGGCCGCTCGCTCGACGTCGTGACGCAGGCCGAGTCGATCGGCTCCTACGGCGCCGAGATCACGCAGGACTACGCGTCGTACACGGCCGCGAACGCCATGGTCGAGGCCGCCGACAAGCTCACCGAGGCCGAGGGGTCGCTGCAGCAGTACCTCCTGCTCGTGGGGGCGCTCCGTTCGCTCGCCAGGCGCGAGCACGGCGCGAGCCTCACCCTCGACTCGTACCTGCTGCGGGCGCTGGCCCTCGCCGGCTGGGCGCCGAGCTTCCAGGACTGCGCGCGTTGCGGCAAGGCCGGGGAGCACACGGCCGTGGTCGTGCAGCTCGGCGGCGTGGTCTGCGACGACTGCGCGCCGCCCGGCACGCCCCGCATCGCCCGCTCGACGGTCGCGCTGCTCGGTGCGCTGCTCTCGGGCGACTGGGCCTTCGCCGAGGCGGCCGTCTCGTCCGACCGCAACCAGGCGAGCGGCATCGTCGCCGCCTACACCCAGTGGCACCTCGAGCGCGGACTGCGCTCGCTGCCCCACGTCTCCAGAGAAACGACCACCACGTGAGCCCGAAGCCCTACACCCATCGCGATGCCGTGCCCTACCGGCCCCTCGATTGGACGGGCCTCTACCCGCCCGACTTCCCGAAGGGCTCCGTGCCGAACCACGTCGCCATCGTCATGGACGGGAACGGGCGCTGGGCGAACCGCCGCGGCCTCACGCGCATCGAGGGGCACAAGGCGGGGGAGGCGGCCCTGCTCGACGTGGTGGCGGGCGCGGTCCAGGCGGGCGTGAAGCACCTCTCGGTCTACGCGTTCTCGACCGAGAACTGGAAGCGGTCGCCCGAGGAGGTGCGGTTCCTCATGGGCTACAACCGCGACGTGCTGCACCGGCGACGCGACCAGCTCAACGAGTGGGGCGTCCGCATCCGGTGGGCCGGTCGCAGGCCGCGCCTGTGGGCGTCGGTCATCAACGAGCTGCAGTACGCCGAGCGGCTCACCGCCGGCAACGACACGCTGACCCTCACGATGTGCGTCAACTACGGCGGCCGCAACGAGATCACGGATGCGGTGCGGTCGATCGCCGACGACGTGGCATCCGGTCGCATCAAGCCGTCTGCGGTGTCGGAGAAGCTCATCGCGAAGCGGCTCTACGTGCCCGAGCTGCCCGACGTCGACCTCTTCGTGCGCAGCTCGGGCGAGCAGCGCACGTCGAACTTCATGCTGTGGCAGTCGGCCTACGCCGAGATGGTGTTCCTCGACACGCTCTGGCCCGACTTCTCGCGCGTCGACCTGTGGGAGGCGATCGACCGGTACGCGGGCCGCAACCGCCGCTTCGGCGGCGCGATCGACGCGCCGAGCGCCTGACACCGCTGCGACGCGGCATCCGCTCGGGAATACGAACGCATGGAGCCGGGTTGCCCTTCATCGTGACGTCCCCCATCAAGATCGACATCTGGTCCGACATCGCGTGCCCGTGGTGCTACATCGGCAAGCGCAACCTCGAGGGCGGGATCGCCGCGCTCGGTGCGAAGTCGCCCGATGTCGAGATCGAGTACCACTCGTTCGAGCTCGCTCCCGACACCCCCGTCGACTTCGAGGGGTCGGAGGTCGACTTCCTCGCGCGGCACAAGGGCCTCCCCGCCGATCGGGTGCACCAGATGCTCCAGCACGTCACCGGCGTCGCGGCGAACGCGGGCCTCGACTACGACTTCGACGCGCTGCAGCACACGAAGACCCTGAAGGCGCACGAGCTGCTGCACTTCGCGAAGGAGCAGGGCCTGCAGCTCGAGCTCTCCGAGCGCCTCTTCCGCGCCTACTTCACCGAGGGCCGCCACGTCGGCCGCGTCGACGAGCTCGTCGAGCTCGCCGTCGAGGTCGGCCTCGACGCGGATGCCGCGCGTGACGCCCTCGAGTCCGGCCGGTACGCCGCCGCCGTGCAGGCCGACATCGCCCAGGCCGGCGCCTACGGCATCAACGGCGTGCCGTTCTTCGTCATCGACGGCAAGTACGGCGTCTCGGGCGCCCAGCCCGCCGAGGTGTTCTCGCAGGTGCTCACGCAGGTCGCCGGCGAGCGCGACGAGGCGGCGGCGTGACCGAGCACGCGACGACGGATGCCCCGGTGACGGATGCCGCCACGGATGCCCCGGTGACGGATGTCGCGACGACGGCGCCGTTCACGATGGTCTCGGGCGACGCGTCGGCGATGGTGTGCGAGGGCGACGTCTGCTACATCCCGTAGCGCCGGCGGGGGAGCGGGCGACGCCGCGTCGGCCACGTCGCCTCGGGCACCGGCTACTCCGGATCGGTGATGTCCGCGACCGTCGCGTCGAAGGCGCGGATGAGCTCGTCGGACTCGACCCAGAGGCTGCGCCCGTGCTCGCCCGCGCCCATCGACACCCGGCGCCCGGGGATCGTCGCGTCCACCACGACGGGCCACGCCGTCGTCGAGCCCAGCGGGGTGATGGTGCCGCGCTCGTAGCCCGTCGCGGCGAGGGCGAGCGCGGCATCCGGCAGCTGCAGCTTGTTCACGCCGAGCAGGCCCCGCAGCTTGGGCCACGAGATCTTGCGGCCGCCGGGGACGAGCGCGAACACGTACGTGTCGTCGCTGCGCTTGACGACGAGCGACTTCACGATGTCGCCCGGCGTGATGCCGAGGAGCTCGGCGGCCTCCTCGAGGCTCCGCGCGGGCGGGCGGGTGATGATCTCGACCTCGAGGCCGCGCGCCGCGGCATCCGCTCGCACCCGGTCGGCGCCGGTCGGCCCGCTCTCGGTCATCTCGCCCTCCACACCTCGTCCTCCTCGGAATCCTAGGCGCGCGACCCCGCGGCGGGCGACGACCCCGGTATCTCTGGGAGAATCGAGGGTGATGTCCGCTTCCTCCACGCTTCCGGCCGCTCCGCTCACGATCGGCGACCTCGATCTCGACGTGCCCGTCGTGCTCGCGCCCGATGGCGGGCATCACGAACACGGCGTTCCGGCGGTTGTGTCGCGAGTTCGGCGCCGGGCTGTACGTGAGCGAGATGATCACGTCGCGCGCGCTGGTCGAGCGCACGCCCGAGTCGATGCGGCTCATCACGCACCACGAGTCCGAGACGCCGCGCTCGATCCAGCTCTACGGCGTCGACCCCAAGACGGTCGCCGAGGCCGTCACGATGCTCGTCGCCGAAGACCGCGCCGACCACATCGACCTGAACTTCGGATGCCCCGTGCCCAAGGTCACGCGCAAGGGCGGCGGAGCCGCGCTGCCGTGGAAGAGCGGCCTGTTCCGCGACATCGTCGAGGGCGCCGTGCGCGCCGCGGGCGACATCCCGCTCACCGTGAAGATGCGCAAGGGCATCGACGCCGACCACCTCACCTACCTCGAGGCCGGCCGCATCGCCGAGGGCGCGGGGGTCGCCGCGGTCGCGCTGCACGCGCGCACCGCCGCCGAGTTCTACTCCGGCGAGGCCGACTGGTCGGCCATCGCGAAGCTCAAGCAGGCCGTCACGTCGGTTCCGGTGCTCGGCAACGGCGACATCTGGTCGGCCGACGACGCGCTGCGCATGGTCGCCGAGACCGGGTGCGACGGCGTCGTCGTCGGCCGCGGATGCCTCGGCCGGCCGTGGCTGTTCGGCGATCTCGCCGCGGCGTTCCGCGGGGAGTCGGCCACCGCGCATCCCTCGCTCGGCGAGGTCGCGCAGACCTTCCGCCGGCACGCGGAGCTGCTCACCGAGTTCTTCGACAGCGAGGAGCGCGGCTGCCGCGACATCCGCAAGCACGTGGCCTGGTACTTCAAGGGGTATCCGGTGGGCGGCGAGCTCCGGGCGAGGCTCGCGACCGTCGAGTCGCTGGCGCAGCTCGACGACCTGCTCGGCACGCTCGACTGGTCGATGCCGTATCCCGGCGAGGGCGCCGAGGGGCCGCGCGGGCGTGCGGGCACGCCGAAGAACCCGGCGCTGCCCGATGGCTGGCTCGAGTCGCAGGAGCTCGTCGGTCACGACCGCACCACCCTCGTCGACGCCGAGCTCGACACGAGCGGCGGCTGAGATGCGAGAGCGACTCTTCGGCGGCTACCACGACGCCGACGTCGAACGATGGCTGCCCGAGGAGCACGCGAGCGGCCGCAGCGACTTCGCACGCGACCGGGCGCGGCTGCTCCACTCGAGCGCGCTGCGGCGGCTCGCCGCGAAGACCCAGGTGCTGAGCCCCACGGCCGGCCTCGACTTCGCGCGGAACCGGCTCACGCACTCGCTCGAGGTCGCCCAGGTGGGCCGGGAGCTCGCGACGAGCCTCGGCCTCGACCCCGACGTGGTCGACACCGCGTGCCTCGCGCACGACCTCGGACACCCGCCGTTCGGCCACAACGGCGAGCGCGCGCTCAACACCTGGGCCGCCGACATCGGCGGCTTCGAGGGCAACGCGCAGACGCTCCGCATCCTCACGCGGCTCGAACCCAAGGTGTTCGACGACGCCGGTCGCAGCTACGGGCTCAACCTCACCCGGGCCAGCCTCGACGCGAGCTGCAAGTACCCCTGGCCCGAGGCGACGTCGGTCGCCGACCCGAGCGGGCGTGCGAAGTTCGGCTTCTACCGCGACGACCTCGCGGTGTTCGAGTGGATGCGCGCCGGGGCGCCCGAGCGCCGGCTCTGCATCGAGGCGCAGGTGATGGACCTCTCCGACGACATCGCGTACTCGGTGCACGACTTCGAGGACGCGATCGTGAACGGCTACGTCGACGTGGAGGCGCTCAGCGCGCGCGTCGACCACGACGCGCTCGTCACGTCGATGTACGAGTGGATCGGCGGGGCCATCTCCCACGACGAGCTCATCGCCGCGTTCGACCGGCTCGACTCGCTCGACGGCTGGCTCGAGACGTGGAGCGGCAGCCGTCACGAGCAGGGGCGGCTCAAGAACCTCACGAGCCAGCTCATCGGGCGCTTCGCACACGCCGCCACCGAGGCGACGCGATCGGCCTTCCCGCTCGCGAGCCTCATCCGGTTCGACGCCGACGTGGTCGTGCCGCGCGAGATCCAGGCCGAGATCGCGGTCCTCAAGGGGATCGTCGCGGCCTTCGTGATGTCGCGGAACACGAGGCAGCCGATCTACGCCCAGCAGCGCCAGGTGCTCACGTCGCTGGCCGACGTGCTGTTCGCGTCGGGCGAGGAGCACCTCGACCCGGGATTCGCAGCGGACTGGAACGCCGCGGCCGACGACCATGCCCGCAAGCGGGTGGTCGTCGACCAGCTCGCCAGCCTCACCGACCAGTCCGCCCTCGCCTGGTACGAGCGACTGGTGCAGCGGTGACCCCGGCCCTCGCGGCGATCCGCGGCGAGCGGCCGCCGGCTGCCTCCGGGCGAACTAGGATGAAGCCCATGGCGGGCCGCATTCGACAGAGCGACGTCGAAGAGGTGAAGGCCCGCACCAACATCGCCGACATCGTCGGCGAGCACGTCAGCCTCAAGTCGGCCGGCGTCGGCTCGCTCAAGGGCCTCTGCCCGTTCCACGACGAGCGCAGTCCGAGCTTCCACGTGCGACCGCAGCTGGGCTACTACCACTGCTTCGGATGCGGCGAGTCCGGCGACGCCTACACGTTCCTGCAGCGCATGGACCACGTCTCGTTCACCGAGGCCGTCGAGCGACTCGCGGGCCGCATCGGCTTCGAACTGCACTACGAGGACGGCGGGCAGGCCTCCGACCACGGCAACCGGGCGCGGCTGCTCGCCGCCAACCAGGCCGCCGCCGAGTTCTTCGTCGAGCGCCTCGGCGCGCCCGACGCCGACGTCGGCCGGCGATTCCTCGGCGAACGCGGCTTCGACGCGGAGGCGGCGCGCCGGTTCGGCGTCGGCTTCGCGCCGAAGAGCTGGGACGCGCTCACGGACCACCTCAAGGGGCGCGGGTTCACGACCGAGGAGCTCGCGGCATCCGGTCTCGTGTCGCAGGGCGACCGGGGCGTGTACGACCGGTTCAGGGGCCGCCTCGTGTGGCCGATCCGCGACGTCACCGGGCAGACCGTCGGATTCGGCGCGCGCCGGCTCCTCGACGACGACCAGGGCCCGAAGTACCTCAACACCCCCGAGACGGCGATCTACCACAAGGCGCAGGTGCTCTACGGCCTCGACCTCGCCAAGCGCGACATCGCGAAGACCCATCGCGTGGTCGTGGTCGAGGGGTACACCGACGTGATGGCGTGCCACCTCGCGGGCGTCACCACCGCGATCGCGACGTGCGGCACGTCGTTCGGCGTCGAGCACATCAAGGTGCTGCGCCGCGTGCTCGGCGACGACTCGGGCGTCGGCGAGGTCGTGTTCACGTTCGACGGCGACGCGGCCGGCCAGCAGGCGGCGATGCGCGCCTTCGGCGAGGAGCAGCGGTTCGCGGCCCAGACCTTCGTGGCCGTCGCGCCCGACGGCCTCGACCCGTGCGACCTCCGGATCGCGCGCGGGGATGCCGCGGTGCGGTCCCTCGTCGAGGCGCGAACGCCGATGTTCGAGTTCGTGATCCGCCACACGCTCGCGCGCTACGACCTCGAGACCGTCGAGGGTCGCGTCGCCGCGCTGCGGGTGGCCGCGCCGGTGGTCGCCGAGATCCGCGATCCCGCACTGCGCCCCGGCTACACCCGCGAGCTCGCCCGGATGCTGGGCATGGAGCTCGGCGAGGTCACCCGCGCGGTGCGGTCCGCGGGCGGCCGCCCGAAGGCGGGCACGGGGGAGCGGTCGGCGTCGACGTCCTCGTCGATCGACGGGACGGGGCGCGGGGGCGGCACGGCAGCGGATGCCCCGGCGCGGCCGTTCTCGATCGCCGACCTGCCCAACGACCCCTCGACGCGACTCGAGCGCGACGCCCTCCAGGTCATGCTGCAGTACCCCGATGCGGTGGGCGCCGACCTCCTGCGCCACGCGGTCGACAGCCGCTTCGGCAACGCCTCGCTCGCCGTGGTCCGAGACGGCATCGCCTCCGTGCTCGCCTCGCCCGACCCGTCGATCCGCGTCGACCGCATCGTCGAGGAGGTGCCCGCGCCGTTCGCCGGCATCGTGCACCAGCTCGCCGTCTCCCCGGTGCCCCAGCGCAGCGAGGCGGAACTCGCCGCCTACGTCACGGGCGTCGTGAGCGCCCTCGTCGACCGGGAGCTCCTGCGCCAGAAGTCCGAGTTGCTCGGCCGCCTCCAGCGCACCGATCGCGACGACGTGACGACCTACACGACCCTCCAGCGAGCGCTCGTCGAGCTCGAGACCGAGCGTCGTGCGCTCCGGACCGACTGAGCGGCATCCGTCGTCGTATCCGCCCCGTCACGCGCATCGGTTGCGTGGAAGGTTGCAGATCAATAAACATTCCGCCGTCCGCCCGGCCGACCGTGCAACATCCCCAGCGCTGTGTGCTAGGTCTGGGGGATACGACAACGCGCCGCGTCTATTGCTGCGCGTTTCAGTCCTGACAGGAAGAGGTAGACGGATATGACATCCGCATCCACGAACCGGCGTCGCGCCCTCATCGCGGTGGCCGGTGCCTCGGTGGCCGCCCTCACACTCGCCGGTTGCACGGCGGGCGGCGGCGGCAGCACCGAAGCGGCCGGCGACACGATCACGATCGGCACGACCGAGCAGATCACGGTGCTCGACCCGGCGGGTTCGTACGACAACGGCACCCTCGCGGTGCACACGCAGGTCTTCCCCTACCTGCTCAACACCGACTACCAGAGCACCGAGGTGCAGCCCGACCTCGCCGAGTCCGCCGAGTTCACCTCGCCGAGCGAGTTCACGGTGACGCTTCCCGAGGGCCTGAAGTGGGCGAACGGCAACGATCTCACCTCGGCCGACGTGAAGTTCTCGTTCGACCGTCAGCTCAAGATCGCCGACCCGAACGGCCCGTCCGCGCTGCTCTACAACCTCGACAGCGTCGATGCTCCCGATGACACGACCGTCGTCTTCAACCTGAAGGCGGAGAACGACCAGGTCTTCCCGAAGATCCTCACGAGCTTCCCCGGCGCGATCGTCGATGACGAGGTCTTCTCGCCGGATGAGCTCACGCCCGACGATGTGATCGTCGACGCGAACGCGTTCGCCGGTCCGTACACCATCACGGCCTACGACTTCAACAACCTGGTCTCGTACAAGGCGAACCCCGATTACAAGGGTCTGCTGCCCGCGGCCAAGACCGAGAACGTGAACGTCAAGTACTACACCGACGCGTCGAACCTCAAGCTCGACGTGCAGGAGGGCAACATCGACGTCGCGAACCGCACCCTCAGCGCGACCGACATCGAGGACCTCCGCGGCAACGACAACGTCAAGGTCGTCGACGGCCCCGGCGGCGAGATCCGCTACCTCGTGTTCAACTTCGACACGATGCCGTTCGGCGCCACGACCGCCGACGCCGACCCGGCCAAGGCGCTCGCCGTCCGTCAGGCGATCGCGGACCTCATCGACCGCGACGCGATCTCCGAGGACGTCTACAAGGGCACGTTCACGCCGCTCTACTCCTACGTGCCGGAGGGCCTCGCCGGCGCGAACGAGGCGCTCAAGGGCCTCTACGGCGATGGCAGCGGCGCGCCCGACCCCGACAAGGCCGCCGAGCGGCTCGAGGCGGCGGGCATCACCACGCCGGTCGAGCTCAACATCCAGTACGTCGCCGAGCGTTACGGGCCGTCGTCGAGCGATGAGTACGCCGTCATCAAGGAGAACCTCGAGTCGAGCGGCCTGTTCACGGTGAACCTGCAGTCGACCGAGTGGGTCCAGTACTCGAAGGACCGTGTCGCCGACCTGTACTCCGTCTTCCAGATGGGCTGGTTCCCCGACTACTCGGATGCCGACAACTACCTCACGCCGTTCTTCCTGACGGAGAACTTCCTCGTGAACCACTACGACAACCCCGAGGTGAACGACATGATCCTCGAGCAGGCCGTCACCACGGACCCTGCAGCCCGCGAGGCGCTCATCGGCGAGATCCAGGACAAGGTCGCGGCCGACCTGTCCACGATCCCGTACATGCAGGGCGCGCAGGTCGCGGTCGTCGGTACGGACATCGAGGGCGCGGAGGACACGCTCGACGGGTCCTTCAAGTTCCGCTACGGCGCGCTCTCGAAGGGCTAGTTCGGACTAGAGTCGTTGAAGCTCGACGACGGGGGCGACCTGCTACCGCGGGTCGCCCCCGTTCCCCTGTACCCCTGAGGAATCCATGAGCACTTTTGACACCCTTCCAACGACGGAGGATCTGCCCGCCGCGGGCCGTCCGAAGCCGAAGTCGTCGGGCGGAGGCTTCGGCAGGTACCTGCTGATCCGCTTCCTCCTGATCTTCCCGACCATCTTCATCCTCGTCACCCTCGTGTTCTTCCTGATGCGCACGATCGGCGACCCGATCACCGCCGCCCAGGGAGGTCGACTCGGACCTGAGGCGCTCGCAGAGCTGCGCGCCGCCGCCGGATACGATCGCCCGATCATCGTCCAGTTCCTCGAGTACCTGGGCCAGATCGTGACCTTCAACTTCGGGTCGACGATCACGACGAACCAGCCGGTGGTCGAAGTGCTCGCCACCTACGGCCCCGCCACGTTCGAGCTCGTCTTCTACTCGCTCATCGTCGCGTTCGTCGTGGGCATCCCGCTGGGCCTGCTCGCCGCGTACTATCGCGACAAGCCGCAGGACGCCGTGTTCCGCGTGCTCGCGATCTACTGGTACGCCGTCCCGATCTTCTTCGCGGGCCTGATCCTGAAGCTGATCTTCTCCGTCTGGCTGAAGTGGCTTCCCGTCGCGGGGCGGGCCAGCGTCGGCGCCGAACTGCAGATGCAGGCGCTGCCCAACAAGACCGGGTTCTACACGATCGATGCGCTGATGACCGGGGACCCCGCGGTCCTCGGTGACGTGCTCGCCCACGCCGTGCTTCCCGCGACCGCCCTCGGACTGCTGACGGCGGGCATCTTCCTGCGCCTCGTCCGCACGAACGTGATCGGCACGCTCGCGACCGACTACGTCGACGCGGCACGTTCTCGCGGTGTCCACGAGTTCCGGCTGCTCCGCAAGCACGCCTATCGCCCGGCCCTCATCCCGATCATCACGGTCATCGGCCTGCAGATCGCGCTCCTGCTCTCGGGCGCGGTGCTCACCGAGACGACGTTCGAGTGGAAAGGCCTGGGGTTCATCCTCGTGGAGTTCATCGAGTCCCGCGACTACGTCGCCGTGCAGGGCATCGTGGTGCTCCTCGCGATCATCGTCGCGATCACGAACTTCATCGTCGACATCATCGCGGCGTTCATCGACCCGAGGGTGAGGTACTGACATGTCCGCTGCATCCGTCACCCAGGCCCCGCCGCGCCGTCGGCTCCGCGACCGGCTCCCGGTCGTGCACCAGCTCCGCCAGAGCGTGGGACTCCAGCGAGGCATGCTCGTGGCCGGGCTCGTCATGCTCGGGGTCTTCATCCTCTGCGCCATCTTCGCGCCGCTGCTCGCACCGTACGGCTTCGCGCAGCGGTCGGACGCGTCGGGCTCGTTCGGCACCCAGCAGCCCCCATCGCCCGAGCACCTGTTCGGCACGACCGTGGGTGGCTACGACGTGCTCTCGCGCGTCATCTACGGCTCGCAGACCGCGATCCTCGTGGTCATCGTGGCCGTCACCCTCTCGCTGTTCATCGGCGTCGCGCTCGGCCTCTACGGCGGGTACTTCGGCGGATGGCTCGACAAGACGATGGTCGTCGTGTTCGACGCGATCTACGCGTTCCCCTCCCTGCTGCTCGCGATCGTCCTCGCGATCGTCATCTCGGGCGGGCAGTCGAGCCTGTGGGGCGGTGTCCTCGCCGCAGGCGGTTCGATCATCGTGGTGTTCATCCCGCAGTACTTCCGCGTGATCCGCGCCGAGACGGTCCGCATCAAGGCCGAGCCGTTCGTCGAGTCGGCGAAGGTCCTCGGCGCCTCGAGCACCCGGATCGTGTTCAAGCACGTGTTCCGCAACGCCACGCGCACGCTGCCGCTCATCATCACGCTGAACTCGGCGGAGGCGATCCTGACACTGGCGGGGCTCGGCTACATCGGGTTCGGCATCGAGCCGACGGCTGCGGCCGACTGGGGCTACGACCTGAACAAGGCCCAGTCCGACGTCACGAGCGGCATCTGGTGGACCGCCCTGTACCCGGGCCTGGCCATCGTGATCGCCGTGCTCGGCATCATGCTCGTGGGCGAGAGCCTCAACGACCTCGCCGACCCGCGCCTGCGCGCCCGCCGGCGCGTCTCGCAGGCGGCGGGGCAGGTCGCAGAGACCTCCGTCGTCCCCGGCGGCACGCTGACGGCGGGTCCCGGCGGCCTCGACGGGCTCGAAGACGGGGAGACATTCGACGAACACGGGATCGAGGTCAAGCGATGAGCACGGTGGTCGACATCAGGAACCTCGGGGTCTCGTTCTCCACCGACGCCGGAGCGGTGAAGGCCGTCGTGGACGTCTCGCTCTCGGTCGAACGCGGCGAGGTGCTCGCCATCGTCGGCGAGTCCGGCAGCGGCAAGACCGTGACCGCGAAGACCATCCTCGGACTCCTGCCCGAGACCGCCACCACCAAGGGCGCGGTCGTGCTGTCGAACCGGGAGGGCACCCGCGAGAGCGATGTCATCAGCATCTCGAAGCAGAAGCTGCGCGACATCCGAGGCACCGACGTCGCGATGGTGTTCCAGGAGCCCTCGACGGCGCTGAACCCGGTCTACACGGTCGGCTGGCAGATCGCAGAGGGCCTCCGGGCCCACGGCGACCTGTCGAAGAAGGAGGCACGGGCGAAGGCCATCGAGATCCTCGGACGCGTCGGCATCCCCGACCCCGAGGTGCGGGTCGATCACTACCCGCACCAGTTCTCGGGCGGACAGAAGCAGCGCGTGGTGATCGCCATGGCGCTCGTGCTGGACCCCGGGCTCATCGTCGCCGACGAGCCCACGACCGCCCTCGACGTGACCGTGCAGGCCGAGATCCTCGACCTGCTGCGGCGATGCCGCGACGAGTTCGGCACCGCGATCGTGCTCATCACGCACAACATGGGCGTCGTGGCCGACCTCGCCGACCGCGTGGCGGTCATGTACCAGGGCAACGTGGTGGAGCAGGCCGACGTGAAGACGCTGTTCGCGGCGCCGCAGGCCGACTACACCAAGGCGCTGCTGGCGGCCGTGCCGTACGTCGGTCACGGCACCGTCCGGGCGGCCGAGCGTGCGGCGGCCCGTCCGACGAACTGGACGGATCAGCCGCCGGTCGTCGAGGCCAAGGGCCTCGAGATCGTCTACCCGGGTCGGTTCGGTCGCGCGGGGTTCACGGCGGTCGACGGCGTCGACTTCGTGATCCGGCCCGGCGAGGTGCTCGGCCTCGTCGGCGAATCCGGTTCGGGCAAGACCACCATCGGCCGCGCGATCGCCGGGCTCACCAAGGTCACCGGCGGCTCGCTGAAGGTGCTGGACGCCGAGATGAACGGCATCCGCGAACGGGACTTCCGCCCGCTCCGCAGCCGCATCGGCTTCGTGTTCCAGGACCCCGCGTCGAGCTTCAACCCGCTGCTGACGATCGCGGAGTGCGTCGCGGAGCCGCTCATCATCCATGGTCGGGCGAAGGATGCCTCGTCGGCACGCGGCAAGGTGAACGAGCTGCTCGAGGCCGTGCAACTGCCGTCCGCCTACGGCGACCGCTACCCGCACGAGCTCTCCGGCGGGCAGCGCCAGCGCGCGAGCCTCGCGCGTGCGCTCGCGCTCGAGCCCGAGCTGCTGATCGCCGACGAGCCGACTTCGGCGCTCGACGTCTCGGTGCAGGCGCGCGTGCTCGAGCTGTTCGGCGAGTTGCAGCGCGAGTTCGGCTTCGCCTCGCTGTTCATCAGCCACGACCTCGCCGTCGTCGACATCCTCGCCGACCGGATCGCGGTGCTCTATCGCGGCAATCTCGTCGAGGAGGGCACCGGCATCGAGGTGCTCGGCGCGCCGGCCGACCCGTACACCCAGCGGCTGCTCGCATCGCTCCCGGTGCCCGATCCCGTCGCCCAGGCAGAGCGTCGGGAGGAACTCCGCCGGCTTCGGGAGGCGGAGTGATGCGCAGTGCCGCGCACGGCTTCCCGATCGTCCTCAGCGACCTGACGCTCGAGTATCCGGCGCACGGCGCGAGCCCGGCGCACGTGGCCCTGCACGGGCTCTCGCTGACGATCCAGCCCGGGGAGGTCATGGGGCTCCTCGGCAGCGCGGGCAGCGGCAAGAGCACGCTCGCCAAGGTGCTCTCGGGCGTCGCGTTCGAGCCGCGGGTCGGCGGCGAGGTGCGCCCCGTCATCACCGGCGGGGAGGCGAACGTGCTCGGTCGTCGCCTGCGCACGCTGACGCGGCGCAAGGTGCCCGAGTTCCGCTTCCACGTGGGCTACCTGCCGCAGGATGCCGCAGCGACCCTGCCGCCCGACCGGACGGTCGCCGAGATCGTGGGCGAGCCGATCCTCGAGCGCGACCGGCGGTACAACCGCCACGCGCTCCAGACGCGCGTCGCCACGATGATCGACGGGGTGCGGCTGCCGCTCGGCATGCTCGACAAGTTCCCCTACCAGCTGAGCGGCGGCCAGCGCCAACGGGTCGCGCTGGCTCGTGCGCTGGTGCTCGGTCCGTCGCTGCTCATCGCGGACGAGCCCACCGCCGGCATCGACCTCACCGTGCGCGACGCGGTGGCGCAGCTGATCGGCGAGCTGCGCGACCGCGAGCACCACTCGTTCTCGGCGCTCATCATCAGCCACGACCTGCCCGTGCTGCGTCGCACCGCCGACCGCATCGCGGTGCTCGACCGGGGTGAGCTCGCGGCGCTCGGCACGATCGACGAGGTGTTCCACGACCCGGGGCATCCGTACGTCATGGCCCTCGCCGGCGCGCTCGACGCGGGGCACGCGGTGATCGACGACCTCGAGGACGGTCCCACGGCATGACGGATGCCGCGGCCTCGCGTGGGCGGCACCGGGCACTCCCGGGATCCGCCGTCGCGGCGCCGGCCGACGCCGCGGCGATCGTGCCCGGACCGATCGCCGTGCTCCCGAACGGCGACGCCGTGGTCGAGGCCGCGGTGGTGGACGGGGGCGGCGTCGTCGCGCCGCTCGACGAGGCGACCCGCGGGATCGTGTGGACCGCGGCATCCGGGGCCGGCGAGCTCGAGGCCGTGCTCGACGCGCACCCCCGCGTGGGATGGGTGCAGCTGCCGTGGGCGGGCGTCGACGCGTTCGCCGGCGTGCTCCGGCGGTTCGCCGGCGACGGCCGCGTGTGGACGAGCGCGAAGGGCGCCTACGCGCAGCCCGTCGCCGAGCACGCGCTGATGCTCGCCCTCGCGGTCCTGCGCGAGGTCCCGCGGCGGGTGCGTGCCGGTCGCTGGGAGGTGGACGAGCACGGGCGCAGCCTCTACGGCGCCGAGGTGGTGATCCTCGGTGCGGGCGGCATCGCGACGGAGCTCCTGCGGCTGCTGCAGCCGTTCGACGTCCGTGCCACGGTCGTGCGCCGTCGCGATGAACCCGTCGCCGGCGCCGCGCGCACGGTGACCGCAGAGCGGCTCGGCGATGCGCTGGCTCGCGCCGAGGTGGTCTTCGTCGCCGCGGCCCTCACCGAGGGCACCCGACGGCCTCATCGGCGCCGCAGAGCTCGAGCGGATGCCGCGGGGCGGCGTGCTGGTGAACGTCGCGCGCGGCGGGCTCGTCGACACGGACGCCCTCGTCGCGGCGCTCGAGTCGGGCCACCTCGGCGGTGCGGGCCTCGACGTGACCGACCCCGAGCCGCTGCCCGACGGGCATCCGCTCTGGACGGCGCCGAACTGCATCGTCACCCCGCACGTCGCCGACACGGAGGAGATGGTGGTGCCGCTCTTCGCCGAGCGGGTCGCCCGGAACGTCCGCGCATTCGTATCGGGCGGCGGGTTCGAGGGACGGATCGACCTGGCCGCAGGGTACTGACCGGTGCCTCGTTCCCGAGGGGGCCTCGGATTGGGACTCCGTGCGTCCCTTTGCTAGAGTGTCTCTGCTGAACAAGCGATCCTCCATAGCTCAATTGGCAGAGCAATCGGCTGTTAACCGATAGGTTCTTGGTTCGAGTCCAAGTGGGGGAGCAACAGAGGGCCGTCCGGTCGAACCGGGCGGCCCTTCGTCGACTCGGGAGGCAATCGTGGAGGAGCGCGAGTCGTCCGTCCGGCGCGGCGGCGTCCTGCGCGACAGCTTCGGCGTGGGGCTGGCGACCGCCGCCTACGGCATCTCCTTCGGGGCCCTCGCCGTGGCCGCGGGCCTCGACGTCTGGCAGACGTGCTTCCTCAGCCTCGTGATGTTCACGGGCGGCTCGCAGTTCGCCCTCGTCGGCGTGCTCGCGACCGGCGGCGTCGCCGCGGGCGGCTCGGCGATCGCCACGGCGGCGCTGCTCGGCATCCGCAACGTCGTCTACGGCATGCGGATGAAGCCGGTCGTCGACCGCGGCGGACTGCTTCGCCGGATCGCGGCCGCCTGGATCACGATCGACGAGTCGACCGCCGTCGCCCTCGCGCAGACCGAGGACCGCGCGGCGCGCGTGGGCTTCTGGGCGACCGGTGCGATCATCTTCGTCGGCTGGAACCTCACCACGCTGGCCGGCGCCCTCATCGGCGACGCGCTCGGCGACACGCGAGCCTGGGGGCTGGATGCCGCGGCGGCCGCCGCCTTCCTGGGGCTCCTGTGGCCGCGCCTGAAGAAGTTCCAGGCCGGCGCCGTCGCCGTGGCGGCCGCCCTCGTCGCGACCGTGACGACGCCCGTGCTCATGCCCGGCCTGCCCGTGCTCGTGGCCGCCCTCGTGGCCGTCGTCGTCGGCTGGTTCGACCTGTTCTCGCGTCGGAGCGCGACATGACCACGTGGCACGTCATCCTCATCGCCTCCGCCGCCACGCTGGCGCTCAAGGTCGGCGGCTACCTCGTGCCCGCCGGCCTCCTCGAGCGCGAGCGTCCGGCGCGGATCGCCGACCTGCTCACCGTCGCGCTGCTCGCGGCGCTCATCGCCGTGCAGACGCTCGGCGCGGGCCAGGCGATCGTGTTCGACGCGCGCGTCCCCGCGCTCGTCGTCGCCGCGGCCCTCTTCGCACTGCGGGTGCCGTTCCTCGTCGTCGTGATCGTCGCGGCGCTCGTCGCCGCGGGCATCCGCGCGTTCACCTGACGCCCGTGCGACCGAGGTCCGCTGCAGGGGCCGCGCTCGAAGCCGATCAGTCCTCGAGGTGGTCGACGCCCGGCATCCACGAGACGCCCGGCTTGCCCCACCCGACCTTGCGCGTGATCTTCGCGACGATCCGCTGGTCCTTCTCGCCGAGGCGATCGGTGTAGAGCGTGCCGTCGAGGTGGTCGTACTCGTGCTGGAAGATGCGGGCGAGCCATCCTTCCGCAGCGATCTCGAACGGCTGGCCGTCGAGGTCCGTCGCCCGCAGGATCGCACGCTCGGCACGACGGAGCCCGAACCGCTCGCCCGGGAACGAGAGGCAGCCCTCGGACTCCTCGTCGAGGTCGGGCTCGCCGGCGGGCGGCGGGGAGATCCACAGCTCGGGGTTGATCGCGACGCCGCGCCACCGCGTTCCGGCCTCGTCGACCCACCCGTAGGTGAAGAGCCGCAGCGGCACGCCGACCTGCGGTGCCGCGAGGCCGACGCCCGGCGCGGCATCCATCGTCTCGAACAGGTCGCGCACGAGGGCGCGGAGGTCGTCGTCGATGGTCTCGACCGGGAGTGCGGGGGAGTGCAGCACCGGATCGCCGGTGATGCGTATGGGGAGCACGGCCATTCGCCAAGGATATCCATCGCCGAACGGGTAGGGTCGTTGCGTGGATCCGGACCTGAGCGACCTCTCCGAGCAGATCGCACTCGACCCCACCTCGTTCATCGGAATCCCGCTCGCCCTCGTCGGCGCGGTGTTCCTCTCGCTCGGTGCGCAGTTCCAGCACCGGGGCGTGGTGAAGGTCGAGGCGCGCACGGTCGACACGCTCGGCAAGGGCCTGAGCGGGCGCCAGCTGGCGCTGCTGCTCGCCCGGCCGTCGTGGGTCATCGGCACGGTCATGCTCGGCCTCGCGATCCTGTTCCAGCTCTCGAGCCTCTACTTCGCCCCGATCATCGTGGTGCAGCCGCTCGGCGCGATCGCCCTCGTGATCACGTCGATCCTGAACTCGCAGCTCAACCACGTGAAGCTGAATCGCAAGTCGATCATCGCGATCGTCATGTGCGTCGGCGGCGTGTTCCTCTTCGTCGGCGTCGCGGCGTTCACCGCCGTCGACAAGCCCGTCACCGACGCGCAGCTCGTCACCATCCTCGTCATCCTCGCCGTCGTGCTCGCCCTGGCCGGGCGTCGCGTTCGGGCTGTTCCGGCGCCGCATCCGCGCGATCTTCTACGTGATCATGGCGGGCGTGCTGTACGGCTTCGTGGCCACCCTCGCGAAGGTGGTGCTCGGGCGCATCGAGCAGGGCGAGGTCGAGTGGCTCACCTGGACGTGCCTGCTCGGACTGCTGCTCGCGACGGCGCTCGGCGCGTACTTCGTGCAGAACGCCTACGCGACCGGACCGCCCGACCTCGTGATCGCCGGACTCACCGTGGTCGACCCCATGGTCGCCGTCGTGATCGGCATCGTCGTGCTCGGCGAGGCATCGCAGGCGCCGCTCTGGGCGAACGGCGTGTTCCTCCTCGCCGGCGTGATCGCCGTGTGGGGCGTGTTCATGCTCGCCCGCAACCACCCCCAGACGCGCCTCTGAGTGCCCCGGACGACATGCGCGCAGGCGACTGCGCAGGCGACGATGCGTAGACTATGGTCGGATTCAGTCCGCGCGCCGAACCCCCGGGCCGCGCACTCGACGGGGCCGATCGGCCCCCATCCGACGAACTGTGAGGAACAACACCACGTGTCTGACACACCCGGTGCGACTACCCCCGCCGGCACCGACGGCGCAGAGACGGAACGGCCGCTCACGATCCTGATCGGCGCCGATACGTTCGCCCCCGACGTCAACGGCGCCGCGCGCTTCGCCGAGCGCCTCGCGGCCGGACTCGTCGAGCGCGGCCACGACGTGCACGTCATGGCGCCGGCCGCGAACCGGAAGCACGGAACGTGGAAGGAGGTGCACGAGGGCCAGGAGGTCACCGCGCACCGCCTGTACAGCTGGCGCTGGTACCCGCACGACTGGCTGCGATTCGCGCTGCCCGTGGCGGATCAAGCAGAACAGCGCCCGGGTCCTCGACGCCGTGAAGCCCGACGTCGTCCACTTCCAGTCGCACATCATCGTGGGTCGCGGCCTGTCGGTCGAGGCCGAGAAGCGCGGCATCCGCATCGTCGGCACCAACCACTTCATGCCCGAGAACATGCTCGAGTTCACCCTGCTGCCCAAGGCGTGGCAGGAGTGGGCGGTCGGGCTCGCGTGGAAGGCGGCAGGACGCACCTTCGGGCGCGCCGAGGCGGTGACGACGCCGACTCGCAAGGCCGCGCAGTTCCTCGAGAAGCACACCCAGCTCACCGACGTGCACGCGATCTCCTGCGGCATCGATGCGCACAAGTACTCGCCCGACTGGTCGCCGCGCACCGAGAACCGGATCCTCTTCGTCGGCCGGGTCACCGGCGAGAAGCAGATCGACGTCCTGCTGCGGGCCCTCACGCTGCTGCCGGCCGAGCTCGACGCGAAGGTCGAGATCGTCGGCGGCGGCGACCAGAAGCGCAACCTCGAGCACCTCGCGGTCGAGCTGGGCATCGCCGACCGCGTCACCTTCACGGGCTACGTGACCGACGACGAGCTGCGCGAGGCCTACCACCGCGCCTCGGTGCTCGCCATGCCGTCGATCGCCGAGCTGCAGAGCATCGTGACGATGGAGGCGATGGCCTCGGCGCTGCCGGTCGTCGCCGCCAACGCGATGGCCCTGCCGCACCTGGTGCACCACGGCGAGAACGGCTACCTCTTCGATCCCGGGAGCGCCGAGGACCTCGCGGCGAAGCTGCAGCAGGTGCTCGAGGCCTCGCCCGAGGAGTACCGGGCGCTCAAGGAGGGGTCGATCCGGCTCATCGCCGCACACGACATCCAGCGCACCCTCTCGACATTCGAGAGCCTGTATCGTGGCAAGAAGGTGACCGACCCGGTCACCGATATCGCGCCCGCGGCTCTCCCCGAGTGAGCGCCGGCTGAGCGCCGCCTGACCGACCGCTCGCCCGACGCCGCGCGTGGGCGCGTCGCGGGTGAGGGCGAGCCTGTATCGTGGAGACGCGGTGGCCCCCGGGTCGCCGGATCGCGACTCACACCCATGCAGCGGCGGGTCGCGAGGGGCGGTAGCTCAGCCGGTCAGAGCAGTGGACTCATAATCCATCGGTCACGGGTTCAAGTCCCGTCCGCCCTACCGTAATTCGATCTGATCAGGGTTTCTTGCCTCTAGTAGGGGCAGGGACTTGATGTCGTGCCGACGTCCCGGCGGATACAGGTTAGGTCGGTCTGCACCCGCTTCGGCGCTCGCGGGCGGAGCCGACGATGTCGTCATATACCGCGTCGAATGCGTCGGACATGTGGCTTCGTCCCTCCATCCCGTTTCGGGGCCGCGCCGAGGACGGCTGCCCTGCGACGACCCTCTGCCTGGACTCGGGGTAGGCGCGGTTAGAACGCTTCCGCGTCGCCGAGAGATCTACGGCGGCTTTCTCGCGCACCCCGGGCATCCGGCAAACACACACTCCATCCAATTCGTCACCGACGAGTCGTTGACCGACCGGTCGACCTGACCTATATTGAGGATATTCATCATGATTTATCAAGGGAGATGGCATGATCGCGCCGGAACAATTCCGAGACCTCATGGCTGGGATACCGTCGCCGGTCACCGTGTTGACCACATGGGACGACGGGCCGGCTGGTGCCACCATCGGCGCCTTCATCTCGCTGTCCTTGGACCCGCCGCTCGTCCTTGCCTCGCTCATCTCGGGAACTTCGATGCTGGAGCGGGTGCAGCGGGCGGGACGGTTCGGTGTGAACCTGCTCGCCGAGCACCAATCGCTGCACGCGCGACGCTTCGCGAGCCGTATCGGGGACCGATTCGCCGGGATCGATTGGCGGACGGAGAACGGGTTGCCGCGGTTGGCCGGCGCCGCAGCCTGGATCGAATGCGAACTGCACTCGGTCGGCCCGGGAGGCGACCATACGATGGTGATCGGTCGAATCCTCTCCGCCGAAACGACGACGGCTTCTCCGATGGTCTACTGCCGTCGCTCATTCGGGAGCCACATCGCCATGCCCACCCCGGTGTGGGACGCAGCGTGACTCAGGCCTGTGACGCGATGAAGTCCCGCATGATTGCGAACGCCGCTCCATGGTCGCGCGCCCCAAGCGCATCCGACATCCGTTCGAACAGGTCGAACAGCCGCTCGGCACCGTCCGCCGGGGACGGAGCACCGACAGCGATGGTCCCCTCATCGAGCACGCCGAGCAGGCTCACATACACCGTGCGCAACAGCGGGTTGGGGCTGATCTCGGCCACACGCCGCTGGTACGCCCACGACCCACGCAGGAACGCGTCGATGTCCTGGGCGGCCAGGCCCCTGCGCATCGCGGCCGTGATGCCCCGCAGCTCGGCGACATCCGCCGCTGACGAGTGCTCGAGCGCATCATGGATCACCAGCGGGTCCAGGGCGTTGCGGACCCGCAGCGCGTCGGCGACCGTGCTCTCGTCGTTCTCGAGGCCGATCATGAGATTCCCCATGCGCATCAGCGACGACGTCGGCGCGGCGAAGATGCCGCCGCCCGGTCCCCGTCGCAACGTCACGACCCCACGGGCGTGCGCCAGAGCCAGCGCCTCGTTCAGCGTTCCCACCGACACCGCCGTGACCGCTCGGAGGTCGTCCTTGCTGCCGATGCGGGTCGAGGGCCCGGCTCTGCGGGCGAGCTCCTCGATGACGGCGGCCGCCTGTTCCGCACGGCTGAGAGCAGGCGGAGCTGGCCTGACGCCCCACACGCGGGGGTCGAGCGCCGGAATGTCGGCGGCATCCGTCACGAGTGGGTCCCTTCGTCTCAATTCCGACTCTAGTTTCCCACTTCGCGCCGGAACCGCCGGCCGATCACCCCGATGGAGAGGTAATCCCGAATGTCAGACACCCTCACGGCCCCGGCGACCGTAGCCGAGGTCATCGAACAAATCATGGCCATCCAGCCGCTGCTGCGGAAGAACGCCGCAGAGGGGGAGCAACTGCGGCAGGTTCCGGCGGAGTCGATTGATGCGCTCCGGGCAGCCGGCGCATTCCGGGTCGGTACACCGAAGCGGTACGGTGGGCTCGAAGGCACGGCCCAGGACTTGCTCGACGTGTCGGCAGCGGCCGCGTACGGGGACGGCGGCGCAGGCTGGGTCGTGACCCTCGCCAACGTCTGCGGTTGGCTCGCGGGTCTCATGTCGCGCCAGCTGCAGGACGAGATCTGGGGTGAAGACCCGGACGGCTTCGTGACCGGCGTCCTCGCTCCGACGGCCCAAGCCGTCCGCGTCGAGGGTGGCTACCGCCTCACCGGCAAGTGGTACTACAACTCGGGTTCGAACCATTCCACGTGGGCGGGCGTCGGCATCCCGATCCCCAACGAGGCGGGGGAGATCGTCAACCAGGGACTGGCCATGATCCCTCGCTCGGACTACGAGATCGAGGACACATGGTTCGTCGCAGGCATGCGATCGAGCGGGAGCAACTGCATCGTCGTGAACGACGTGTTCGTTCCCGACCACCGCGTCATGATGGTGCCGCCGGCGATCGGCGGGCAGTACGCGAACGAGGACGTCGCCAACGAGCCGACTCACCGGGCTGCGTTCGTGCCCGTACTCGGCTCGTCCTCATCGGCGCACAACTGGGCCTTGGCCGGGCGGCGTTCGACTTCGTCGTGGAGAAGGCGGCGGCCAAGCCGATCGCCTACAGCTTCTTCCCGACGAAGGCGGAGTCCACCGCCGTGCACTTGGAGATCGCGAAAGCGGCGCAGCTGCTCGACACGGCCGAGCTGCACGCCCGCCGCGCCGCATCCGACATCGACACTGCGGCTGCCGGGGGGACCTACCCCGACTACCTTCACCGCGCCCGCGTGCGCGCCGACACCGCACTCGTCGCCGAGTCGGTGACACGCGCGATCGACGCCCTCATCTCCGTACACGGGGCCGGATCGTTCGCGGAATCGAGCCCGCTGCAGCGCATCTGGCGCGACTCCAACACGGCAGCCCGGCACGGGGTCATCTACCCGCTCGTGTCGTACGAGGTGTACGGCAAGGCGATCTTCGGCGACGAGCGCCCCGTCGTCTCTCCGCTGGTCTACGCTCCCGGTTCCCCGCCCGTCCGAACGC
>CAWDJA010000018.1:0-115462 GCA_963802485.1 uncultured Actinomycetota bacterium | reverse complement strand
CGCCCTTCAAGCAGGCCGAGTTCGACATCCTCTACGGCGTCGGCATCTCGCGTGAGGGCTCCCTCATCGACTACGGCGTCGACCAGGGCATCGTGAAGAAGTCGGGCGCCTGGTACACCTACGACGGCGATCAGCTCGGGCAGGGCAAGGAGAACGCGCGCAACTTCCTCCTGCAGAACCCCGACATCGCCGCTGACATCGAGAAGAAGATCCTCGTGAAGCTCGGCATCGGGCCGGTGGGCGCGGCGCCCGCGATGCCGTCGAACGTCGAGTCCATCGAGGGCAAGCTCGGGCGCAAGGGCGCCTGAGCGTCGCATGAACGAGATCGAGGAGGGGAGTCAGGAATGAGCGACGCATCCGAGCACCTCGCCCCGGTCTCGTACCTGCCGTGGGCGACGCCCGCCGAGCCCGTGCCCGAGCGATCGGCGCCCGCCGACCGAGCTCGGTCCGCCGAGGGAGCCCATTCCGCCGAGGGATCCGATCCCGACGACGGAGCCGATCCCGACGAGGGAGCCGATTCCGACGAGGAGCCGCGCAGAGTCGAACCACCGCGCGCCGGCCGATCCCGATTCGGGGATCCGAGCGAGGCCTCGCGACGCGCCGAGCGTCGGCGTGCCCGATTCGCGATCGTTGCCGACGACCCCGACGAGACCGGACCCGAGCGTGACGCGCGCATCGACCGGCTGGTCGTCTCCGGCCTCGTCGTTCGGCGCTTTCGGTCGCCGAGGTTCGTTCGGTGCTCGCGGAGCACGGGCTCGACGAAGGTGAGATCGAGGAGTCGATCGAGCGCTACGAGCGCTTCGGCTACCTCGACGATGCGCGCCGGCCGAACAGGTGGTGCGCAGGACGGCGCCCGCCGGGGCCGGGCAGCGGCGCGATCCTGCGGGAGAGAAGCCGTCGGGGCATGGATTCCGGCGCGCCCGCGCCGCGGTCGATGGGCTCGACCCCGAGGTCGAGCGCGAAACGCGCTCGAGGTCGCCGAACGGCGGCGCGTCAGCTCGCTGGGCTCGACCGGCAGACCGCCGACGACGGCTGTCCGCGTTCCTGCAGCGGCGCGGCCATCCGGGTGACGTCGTCCGCGAGGCAGTGACGGCGGCGTTGTCCGCGGATGGCTCGTAAACTGGTCGGATCATGAGCACCCTTCGCGAGGTCTCGGCGGTCGAGGCCATCGACTCGGCGCCCGCGCCGCGCACCTACGAGGTGCGCACGTTCGGCTGCCAGATGAACGTGCACGACTCGGAGCGGCTGAGCGGATCGCTCGAGGCGGCCGGCTACGTGCGCGGCCGACGGCGCCGAGCCCGACATCGTCGTGATCAACACCTGCGCGGTCCGCGAGAACGCCGACAACAAGCTCTACGGCAACCTCGGCCACCTCGCGAGCGTCAAGCGCCAGCACGAGGGCATGCAGATCGCCGTCGGCGGCTGCCTCGCCCAGAAAGACAAGCCGTCATCCTCGAGAAGGCGCCCTGGGTCGACGTCGTCTTCGGCACGCACAACATCGGCTCGCTGCCGAGCCTGCTCGAGCGCGCCCGGCACAACGGCGAGGCGCAGCTCGAGATCCTCGAAGCCCTCGAGGTCTTCCCCTCGACCCTGCCGACGAAGCGCGACTCGACCTACAGCGGCTGGGTCTCCATCTCCGTCGGCTGCAACAACACCTGCACCTTCTGCATCGTGCCCGCGCTCCGCGGCAAGGAGAAGGACCGCCGCCCCGGCGACATCCTCGCCGAGATCCAGGCGCTCGTCGACGACGGCGCCATCGAGGTCACGCTGCTCGGCCAGAACGTCAACTCCTACGGCGTCGAGTTCGGCGACCGGCACGCGTTCGGCAAGCTGCTGCGCGCGGCCGGCCAGATCGACGGACTCGAGCGCATCCGCTTCACCAGCCCGCACCCGGCCGCCTTCACCGACGACGTGATCGACGCGATGGCCGAGACGCCCGCCGTCATGCCGCAGCTGCACATGCCGCTGCAGTCCGGCTCCGACCGCATCCTCAAGGCGATGCGCCGCTCCTACCGCTCCGAGAAGTTCCTCGGCATCCTCGACCGGGTGCGCGCGCGGATCCCGAACGCGGCGATCACCACCGACATCATCGTCGGGCTTCCCGGGCGAGACCGAGGAGGACTTCCAGGAGACCCTGCGCGTCGTCGAGGAGGCGCGCTTCGCCTCGGCGTTCACCTTCCAGTACTCGATCCGTCCCGGCACGCCGGCGGCGACCATGGACGACCAGGTGCCGAAGGCGGTCGTGCAGGAGCGCTACGAGCGGCTCGTCGCGCTGCAGGAGCGCATCTCCTGGGAGGAGAACCAGCGGCTCGTCGGCCGCGCGGTCGAGGTGCTCGTGGCCACCGGCGAAGGCAAGAAGGACGCCGAGACGCACCGGCTGAGCGGCCGCGCCGAAGACAGCCGCCTCGTCCACTTCGAGGTGCCCGAGGGCTCCGCGCTCCCGCGTCCCGGCGACGTCGTGACCGTGACGGTCACCCGGGCCGCGCCGTTCCACCTGCTCGCCGACTCCGTCGACGCGCGCCCCTGCGGATCCGCCGCACCCGCGCGGGCGACGCCTGGGACCGCGCAGGCCGAGAGCTGCGCCGTGCCGGCCACCGGGGCATCCGGACCCGGGCGCGTGTCGCTCGGCCTGCCGACGCTCCGGCGCGCGGCCGGAGCCCTCGTCGCGCCCGGCGTCGGCACCATGCCGATCTACGACCCCACCGACGCGCAGCGCTGACGTGACCCTCATCGCGATCGTCGGCGCGACCGGCACCGGCAAGTCCGAGCTCGCGCTCGACCTCGCCGAGGCGTTCGCCGCGCGGCCGCGCCGCCGAGATCGTCAACGCCGACGCCATGCAGCTCTACCGCGGCATGGACATCGGCACGGCGAAGCTCCCGCCCGGCGAGCGCCGCGGCATCCCGCACCACCTGCTCGACGTGCTCGACGTGACCGACGAGGCGACGGTCGCCGCGTACCAGCCCGCCGCCCGCGCGGCGATCGACGACATCCTCGCCCGCGGCGGCGTGCCGTGCTCGTCGGCGGGTCGGGCTCTACGTCTCGTCCGTCATCTACGACTTCCGGTTCCCGGGCACCGATCCGCGGTCCGCGCCCGGCTCGAGGAGGAGCTCGCCGAGCTCGGTCCCGGGCTCCTGCACGCCCGCTGCGCTCGATCGACCCCGAGACGGCCGCGAGCGTCGGCGCCGCAGAACGGCCGCCGCATCGTGCGGGCGCTCGAGGTCATCGAGCTCACCGGCGAGCCGAAGGCGGCGCGCCTGCCCGACGAGCCGGTGCCGTGGCGCCCGCACCGGATCGTGCACCTCCGCAGCGACCGGGCGAAGCTCGTCGAGCGCCTCGACGCGCGGGCCGCCGGCATGTGGCGCGACGGGCTCCTCGACGAGGTCCGCGGGCTCGTGCCGCGCGGCATCGAACGCGGCGTGACCGCCCGCAGGGCGATCGGCTACGCCCAGGCGCTCGCCGAGCTGCACGGCCGCATGTCGCAGGCGGAGGCGATCGAGGAGACGCAGCAGCTCACCCGCCGCTACGCCCGGCGCCAGGTGAGCTGGTTCGGCCGCTACCGCGACGCGACGACGATCGACGCCGACGAGGTCGGTCGCCCGCGGCGCGGAGCTCGCCCGCCAGGCGGCCCTAGACTGATCGAATGTCCTTCGATCTGCGCTTCACCAAGGGCCAGGGCACCGGCAACGACTTCGTGCTCTTCGGCGACCCCGAGGGCGACACCGAGCTCACGCCCACGCAGATCGCGGCCGTCTGCGACCGCCGCTTCGGCGTCGGCGGCGACGGCGTCATCCGCGCCGTGCGCTCGCGCAACCTCGACGACGGCGCAGCCGCCCTCGCCGAGGACCCGTCGCGGCGTGGTTCATGGACTACTGGAACGCCGACGGCACCGTGTCCGAGATGTGCGGCAACGGCATCCGCGTCTTCACGCGCTTCCTGCTCGACCAGGGCCTCGCCGAGCTCCGCCGGGCGGCTCGATCGCCGATCGGCACGCGGGCGGGCGTGCGCAGCGTGCGCCGCACCGCCACCGGCTTCCAGGCCGACCTCGGCCGTGGCGCCTCGACGGCGGCGAGCCGCTCGTGCGCGCCAAGAGCCTCCCCGTCGCCCGGCCCGGCCTCGGCATCGACGTCGGCAACCCGCACGTCGTCGTCGCGCTCGCCGACGACGACGAGCTCGACGGGCTCGACCTCGCGTACCAGCCGATCCTCGACCCGGCTCCCGAGGCGGGCGCGAACGTCGAGTTCGTCGTGCCGGCCGACCCGCTCGTCGACGACGGCGTCGGCCGCATCCGCATGCGCGTGCACGAGCGCGGGTCCGGCGAGACGCTCTCCTGCGGCACCGGCGCGGTCGCCGCGGCGCTCGCGGTGCGGCACTGGGCGGGCGAGTCCGCACCGAACGACTGGCGCGTGGAGGTGCCGGGCGGCGTGCTCGGCGTGCGCATGTTCCAGGCCGACGACGGCGAGCACGTCGCGCTGTCGGGCCCGGCGGAGCTCGTCTTCGACGGGGTGCTCAGCCTCGCCTGAGCCGCGACCTCAGGCCTCGCGCGGCGGCGCTCCGCGCTGCGCAGCACCCGGAAGCCCTTGGAGTTCGCCGCTCGCTCGACCTCGAGGCCGAGGGACTCGGCGATCCAGCGCTGCAGCGATTCGGCGCCGAGGTGCTTGGCCACCACGAGCCAGGCCGTCGCGTCGTCGTCGAGGCGGGGGAGCCACTGCTCGAGCATCGCGTGCAGCTCCTGCTTGCCGACGCGGATCGGCGGATTCGACCAGATCGTCGCGAAGCGCACGTCGCCGGGAACATCGGCGGGCAGCACGGCGTTGACATTGGAGATGCCGAGCCTGGCGCAGTTGCGTCGCACGAGGGCGAGCGCGCGTTCGTTGACGTCGACCGCCCACACCGTGGCATCCGGCGACCGCAGCGCGAGGCTGATCGCGATCGGGCCCCACCCGGCGCCGAGGTCGAGCAGGTGCCCGGAGGCCGGCGGCGCGGGAACCTCGTCGAGCAGCACGCGGGTGCCCTGGTCGAGGTGCTCGGGGCTGAAGACGCCGGCCGAGGTGACCACGTCGAGGTCGCGTCCGGCCAGGCGGGCACGGATCGTGCGGGTGCTGGAGTCGCTCCGAGGCGAGGGGGAGAAGTAGTGGTCGGAGCTCATGCAAGCAAGCTATCGCACACGAAGAGAAGTAGGGTTGACAGGATGAACGAAGCCGAACACACCACCGCAGACGACGCCGTCGAGCGAGTGTTGCGCAGCGCGGAGTCGAAGGCGGGCATGGCCCGATTCGGCGCCGGCGACGCCTCGGCGATCCAGAGGGACTGGTCGGATGCCGCGGCCGACGGCACGACCGACGGCGAGCAGTACGACCGCGAGGAGCGCGCGGCGCTCCGCCGCGTCGGCGGGCTCTCGACCGAGCTCGAGGACGTCACCGAGGTCGAGTACCGGCAGCTGCGCCTCGAGAACGTCGTGCTCATCGGCGTGTACGCGCAGGGCTCGCAGGACGACGCCGAGAACTCGATGCGCGAGCTCGCCGCCCTCGCCGAGACGGCGGGTGCGCGCGTGCTCGACGGGCTCCTGCAGCGGCGGCCGAATCCCGACCCCAGCACGTACCTCGGCAGCGGCAAGGCCGAGGAGCTGCGACACGTCGTCGCCGCGCTCGGCGCCGACACCGTGATCGCCGACACCGAGCTCGCCCCGAGCCAGCGGCGTGCGCTGGAGGACGTCGTGAAGGTCAAGGTCATCGACCGCACGGCCGTCATCCTCGACATCTTCAGCCAGCACGCGAAGAGCCGCGAGGGCAAGGCGCAGGTCGAGCTGGCGCAGCTCGAGTACCTGCTCCCGCGCCTTCGCGGATGGGGCGAGTCGATGTCCCGCCAGGCCGGTGGCCAGGTCGGCGGGGCGGGCGCCGGCATGGGCTCGCGTGGTCCCGGTGAGACGAAGATCGAACTCGATCGCCGTCGCATCCACTCGCGCATGGCGAAGCTCCGCAAGCAGATCGTCGGCATGAAGCCCGCGCGCGAGGCGAAGCGCGCCAACCGCCGGCGCAACGCCGTGCCGTCCGTCGCGATCGCCGGCTACACCAACGCGGGCAAGTCGAGCCTGCTGAACCGCATCACGGGCGCCGGCGTGCTCGTCGAGAACGCGCTGTTCGCCACCCTCGACGCCACGGTGCGCCGCAACACCACGGCCGACGGCCGCGTGTACACGATCGCCGACACCGTGGGCTTCGTGCGCAACCTGCCGCACCAGCTCGTCGAGGCCTTCCGGTCGACGCTCGAGGAGGTCGGCGACGCCGACCTGATCGTGCACGTCGTCGACGCGGCGCACCCCGACCCCGCCGGGCAGATCGCCACCGTGCGCGACGTCATCGGCGAGGTCGGCGCCCGCGACATCCCCGAGCTCGTCGTGTTCAACAAGGCCGACCTCGTCACGCCCGAGGAGCGCCTGGTGCTGCGCGGCCTCGAGCCCGGCGCGGTGTTCGCCTCCGCGCGCACCGGCGAGGGCATCGCCGACGTGCTCGAGGCGATCGCGCGGATGCTGCCCGACCCCGCCGTCGAGGTCGACCTGCTCGTGCCGTACGACCGCGGCGACGTGGTGTCGACGCTGCACGAGACGGGCCGCGTGCTCTCGGTCGGCTACGTGGAGGACGGCACGCGCATCCGCGCGCTCGCGTCGCCCGAGCAGGCCGCCCAGCTCGCCGAGTTCGCCGCGGCATCCGTGACCGCCTGACGGTTCGCGGGCGTCATCGCCCTCGGTGATGCCGGGGTGCCGATCGTCCCCTTCGTGCCGTCACGCCGCGTCATAGTGTCCACATCGGCGGGGTGAAGGCGTATCGTCGCTGGTGATCGTCGGTGCGCGGCCGGATGCCGGGCACCTGGAGCGACCGCCGAGCCCGGCACCCGCCCGCGACACCCACCCGCCGTTCGGCCGGGGGAACGCGGCCTGCCGTGCTTCCGCCGAACCGGCACGCCACGCAGGAGCACCATGGCAGAGACCGGACAGGACGCCGGGGGCGCCGACTGTCGCCCGCCGGTCTCGTTCGAGCTGTTCCCGCCCCGAACGGATGCCGCGGCGCTCGCGCTGGGGCGCACGATCGACCGCCTCGCCGAGGCGGATCCGGCGTTCATCTCGGTGACGTTCGGCGCGGGCGGCACCTCGCGCGGACCGCTCGCTCACGGTGCTCCGCTACATGCTGGAGAACACGGACGTCGAGCCGATGGCGCACCTCACCTGCGTCGGCTCGTCGCACGCCGAGGCCAACCGCCTCGTGCGCGAGTTCCTCGACGCGGGCATCACGAGCTTCCTCGCCCTTCGCGGCGACCCGCCGGTCGGTGCGGATCCCGACGCGGGCATCCGGCGACCTCGACAGCGCGGCCGAGCTCGTGCAGCTCATCCATCGCGTGCAGGAGGAGCGGGAGCCCTTCGCGCAGGTGGGCATCCCCGGCCTCCCCGGCGTCACCCAGATCCGCGAACGTCCGCGGCCCGAGCGCGTGGCCGTCGCCGCGTTCCCGACCGGGCACCCGCGCTCCCGCGGCCCCGCGCAGGACGTCGACACGCTGCTCGCGAAGGAGATCGCCGGCGCGAACCTCGCGATCACGCAGCTGTTCTGGCACGCCGACGACTACCTCGGATTCGTCGATCGCGCGCGAGCCGCCGGCGTGACCATCCCGATCCTGCCGGGGATCATGCCGGTGACCACGCCCGCGCGCCTCGCGCGCCTCACCGAGCTCACCGGCGTCGAACCGCCCGCCGAGCTCGAGATCGACCTCGAGATCGAGCCCGACCCCGAGGCCCAGGCCGAGCTCGGCATCGCCTACGCGACGCGACTCGCCGCCGACGTGCTCGACGGCGGCGCGCCCGGACTCCACCTGTACACCTTCAACCGCCATGAGGCCGTGCTCGACGTGCTCGGCCGGCTCGACCTCGGCACCCACCGACCGACTCGTCAATGAGAGGAACACCACAGAACGATGACCGCACACGCCTTCCCCACCGGCACGATCCTCGGCTACCCGCGCATCGGGCGGCGCCGCGAGCTCAAGCGCGCCGTCGAGGCCTTCTGGGCCGGCACGATCGACGCCGCCGAGCTCGAGGCCCGCGCGGCCGAGCTCCGCGCGGCGACGCGCGAGCGTCTCGCGTCCCTCGGCCTCGGCCGCGACGACTCGTCCATCCCCGAGTCGTTCTCGTACTACGACCAGGTGCTCGACGCCGCGATCGCCGTCGGCGCCGTGCCCGAGCGGTTCCAGCGCCTGCAGGACGACGCGGGTCGCGTCGACCTCGCCGGGTACTTCACCATCGCCCGCGGCGAGGGCGACGACGCGCCCGCTCGAGATGACGAAGTGGTTCGACTCGAACTACCACTACCTCGTGCCCGAGATCGGCCCCGACACCGCGTTCGCGCTGCACGCCGACCGGATCCTCGCGGAGTTCGCCGAGGCGAAGGCGGCGGGCTTCCTGACCCGTCCCGTCATCGTCGGCCCGGTCACGTTCCTGCTCCTGGCGAAGGCCGCCGACGGCGCGCCCGCGGGCTTCCGCCCGATCGACCGCCTCGACGACCTCGTGCCCGTGTACGCCGAGCTCCTGGCCGAGCTCCGCGCGGCCGGTGCCGCCTGGGTCCAGCTCGACGAGCCGGCGCTCGTGAGCGAGAGCATCGACGAGCCGCGCGACCGCGTCCTCGACGCGATCGGCGTCGCGTACGACGCGCTCGGCTCGGCCGAGGATCGCCCGGCGATCTTCGTCGCCGCGCCGTACGGCTCGCTCGGCGACGCCCTGCCGCGCGCTCGCCGCGGCGCCCGTCGAGGCGATCGGCCTCGACCTGGTGCGCGGCACGGCGCCCGAGCGCTCGGATCCCGCGACCGAGGAGTCGCTCGCGTCGAAGACCCTCGTCGCCGGCGTGATCGACGGCCACAACATCTGGCGCGGCGACCTCGCCCACGCCTTCGAGCGGGCCGACGCGCTCCGCTCGCTCTCGTCCGACGTCGCCGTCTCGACCTCGACGTCGCTGCTGCACGTGCCGCACGACGTCGACGACGAGACCGACCTCGACGCGCGCCTCGTGAGCTGGCTCGCCTTCGCCGACCAGAAGGTCGCCCAGGTCGCGACCCTCGCCCGCGGCCTCGCCGAGGGGCGCGACGCGATCGAGGGCGACCTCGACGCGGCATCCGCTGCGCTCGCCGACCGCGCCGGCGCACCCGGCGTGCGCGTGCCCGCGGTGCGCGACCGGCTCGCCGCGCTCGCCGACCGCGACTTCAACGCGCGCCGCGTACGACGAGCGCGTCGCGGCGCAGGAGTCGCTCGACCTCCCCGAGCTGCCGACCACGACCATCGGCTCGTTCCCGCAGACCGGCGACATCCGCCGGGCGCGCGCGCGACTCGTGAAGGGCGAGCTCTCGGATGCCGAGTACCGCGGCCTCATGCGCGAGGAGATCGAGCGCGTCATCCGCCTGCAGGAGGAGCTCGGCCTCGACGTGCTCGTGCACGGCGAGCCCGAGCGCAACGACATGGTCCAGTACTTCGCCGAGCTGCTCGACGGCTTCGCGGTGACGCAGCACGGCTGGGTGCAGTCGTACGGCTCGCGCTGCACGCGCCCGTCGATCCTCTGGGGCGACGTCTCGCGGCCCGGCGCCGATGACCGTCGAGTGGTCGACGTACGCGCAGTCGCTCACCGAGAAGCCCGTGAAGGGCATGCTCACCGGCCCGGTCACGATCCTCGCGTGGTCGTTCGTGCGCGACGACCAGCCGCTCGGCGACACCGCTCGCCAGGTGGCGCTCGCCCTGCGCGACGAGATCGGCGACCTCGAGTCCGCCGGCATCCGCGTCATCCAGGTCGACGAGCCCGCGCTGCGCGAGCTGCTGCCGCTCAAGCTCGCCGACCAGCCGGCCTACCTCGACTGGTCGGTGCGCTCGTTCCGGCTCGCCACGGGCGGCGCGGCGGCCGCGACGCAGGTGCACACGCATCTCTGCTACTCGGAGTTCGGCGTCGTGATCGACGCGATCCGCAACCTCGACGCGGACGTCACCTCGATCGAGGCGGCGCGCAGCCGCATGGAGGTCGTCGACGACATCTCGACGAGCGGATTCGACCACGGCATCGGCCCGGGCGTCTACGACATCCACTCGCCGCGCGTGCCGAGCGCCGCCGAGGTGCAGGCGCTGCTCGAGCGGGCCGTCGCGGAGATCCCCGCGTCGAAGCTGTGGGTGAACCCCGACTGCGGCCTGAAGACGCGCGGGTACGACGAGACCGTCGCGTCCCTGGAGCACATCATCGAGGCGACCCGCGCGGTGCGCGCCGAGCTCGCGGAGCCGGTGCTCGCCGAGTAGGCATCGGTGCGGGCGGATGTCGCGGGCTCGCGGCATCCGCCCGTCGGCGTGCCCGGCGATCCACGGCGGATTGCCATGTACCGCCGGGTCGGCGCACAGGCGGACCGGCTACGGTCGGGCCCATGCGTCTTGCGGTTCACGAATCCGGCAGCGGCACGAAGACCGCCGTCCTCATCCACGGCATCATGTCGGATTCCCGCGCCTGGCACCGCGTCACGGCCGAACTCGAGCAGCACGACTTCCGGGTGCTGGCCGTCGACCTCGCCGGGCACGGGCGCAGCCCCCGGGCGCAGAGCTACTCGCCGAAGGCCTGGGCGAACGACGTGGTGGAGACGCTCGAGCCGCTCCTCGACGGGCCGCCCGACGTCGTGATGGGCCACTCGCTCGGCGGACTCGTGGCGAGCCTCGTCGCCGACCGGATGGCGCCGCGCGCCGCCATCTACATCGACCCCGCCTTCTCGTTCCCGTCCGGGGTCAAGGGCTGGGCGTACAAGGCGGCCTTCGCGATCGCGCCGCGACCCCGTCGTTCGACCCTCGTTCGGATGAACCCGAAGTGGAGCGCCGTCGACGTGGACATCGAGCTCGCGACGCTACGCGACTGGGACAAGCGCACCATCCTCGGCTTCCTCGACACGAAGCCGCTCGTGCCGCCGATGCGCCTCGTGGCGCCGAGCCTCGTGGTGCTCGCCGAGAAGAGCCTCCTGATCACGGAGCGCGTGGCCGCGCAGATGCGCCGCCAGGGCATGACCGTCGAGACGGTCGAGGGCACCGGTCACACGGTGTTCCGCGACGACCACGTCGGCTTCATGGACACCGTCGTGGGATGGCTCCGCGGCGTGGCGCAGGCGCCCGAGCCGGCGCCGGCACTCGCGGCCGCCTGACCTCGCGCAGACCTCACCGGCGGCTGACGGACGCGGCCGGCCGGGTCGAGGCCGACGGCCTCAGACCGCCCGAAGCACGGCGACGACCTTGCCGAGCACCTCGGCATGGTCGCCGAGGATCGGCTCGAACGCGGTGTTGCGGGGCAGCAGCCACGTGTGCCCGTCACGCTGGCGGAAGACCTTCACCGTCGCCTCGCCGTCGAGCATCGCCGCGACGATCTCGCCGTTCTCGGCGGTGCGCTGCGAGCGCACCACCACCCAGTCGCCGTCGCAGATCGCCGCGTCGATCATCGAGTCGCCGACGACCTTGAGGATGAAGAGCTCGCCCTTGCCGACGAGCTGCCGGGGGAGCGGGAAGACCTCGTCGATCTGCTGCTCGGCGGTGATCGGGATGCCGGCGGCGATGCGGCCGACGAGCGGCACCATGGCGGCGTCGCCCACCGGGATCGGCTCGCCGGCCGAGGGTGCCCGGTCGCCGCTGCCGGGGAGCTCGATGAGCACCTCGAGGGCGCGCGGCCGGTTGGGGTCGCGGCGCAGGTAGCCGGCGAGCTCGAGCTGGTTCAGCTGGTGGGTCACGCTCGACAGCGACGACAGCCCGACCGCGTCGCCGATCTCGCGCATGCTCGGCGGGTATCCGCGGCTGGACACCGAGTGCTGGATCATCTCGAGGATCGCGACCTGCTTCGCGCTCAGGCTCTTGCGACGGCGCTCCCTGCCGGTCTCGCGCACGCCTCCGATGTCGGTGCTCAACGTCTCCGCCCCTCGTTGCGGCCTCGCGACCGGATGTCGGTGGTGTCTGATCGACTGTCGTCGGACATTCGAAACTGTATCCGGCAGATGTCGGGGCGGCAAACATTCGTTCGAGTGTGTCGCGGAATTCGCGGCACGAATCGGGCGACACGTTGCTTGCAGGTTCGGACATTCGAAGATATATTCGGAACAGAGCTTCGCATCCGGCCCTCCCGGCCGAGGGCCGGATGCGACTCATCCAGGAGGTGTGAGATGAGCGCAGCAATCGTATCGACCCGATTCAGCACTCCGGTGCGCCCGCGACCGAGCGAGGCGCCCGAGCCGGCCACGCGGCTCAGGCTGACCCGCCGCGGCCGCAGTCGTGTTCACCTCGCTCGCCGCGCTCCCGCTCGTGGTGTGGGCGCTCGTCGCCGTGCTCGGCTCGGGCGGTGCGGCCGCCGATGGCGGGTCCGTGCTGCCGGCCACCTCGTTCGAGTACGTCACGATCGGGCAGGGCGACTCCCTCTGGGCGATCGCGGAGTCCATCGCGCCCGATGGCGACCCGCGGGTGCTCGTCGACGAGATCATCCGGCTCAACGGCCTCGCCGACGCCGTCGTGGAGCCCGGGCAGCGCCTCGCGCTTCCGGTCGTTCCGTGACATCCGGCCACGGGGTACGGCACGGCCGCGTGGCTAGCATGGACGGGTGACGAGCCTCGACGACCTGCCCATCCGCGACGACCTGCGTGGCCGCACGCCATACGGCGCCCCGCAGAAGTCCGTCCCGGTCGCCCTCAACGTCAACGAGAACACGCATCCCATCCCCGAGGACGTGGCGCACGACATCGTGGCCAGGGTCGCCGCGGCGATCCTCAGCCTGAACCGATACCCCGACCGGGAGTTCACCCAACTGCGCCGCGCCCTCGCCGCGTACCTGGGTCACGGGCTGGACGCCGACCGCATCTGGGCGGCGAACGGGTCGAACGAGGTGCTCCAGCACATCCTGCAGGCGTTCGGCGGACCCGGCCGCAGCGTGCTCGGGTTCGCGCCGACGTACTCGATGTACGGCCTGCTCGCCTCGGGCACGGGCACCGAGTGGATCACCGCGGGCCGCGACCTCGACTTCGAGCTGACTCCCGAGACCGCCGTCGCCGCGGTGCGCGAGCACGATCCCGACATCGTCATGCTCTGCGCACCGAACAACCCCACCGGCACGCCGCTCTCGCTCGAGACCATCACGGCCGTGGCCGACGCGGCGCGGGGCATCGTGGTGGTCGACGAGGCGTACTTCGAGTTCGCCGAGCCGGGCACGCCGAGCGCGCTCACCCTGCTCGACGGCCGGCCGCGACTGCTCGTCTCGCGCACCATGAGCAAGGCCTTCGCGTTCGCCGGCGCCCGCGTCGGCTACCTCGCGGCCGATCCCGCCGCCATCGACGCCCTGCGGCTGGTGCGGCTGCCGTACCACCTGTCCGCGCTGACCCAGGCGGCCGCGCTCGGCGCGCTCGCCCACTCCGACGAGATGCTCGCGATGGTCGACGAGATCCGCGGCCAGCGCGACCGGATCGCATCCGAGCTCGCCCGCCTCGGCTTCCGTCCGTATCGCAGCGGCGCGAACTTCGTGCTGTTCGGCGGCGTCGACGACCCGCACGCGGTGTTCGAGGCGCTGCTCGAGCGAGGCATCCTGATCCGGGAGATCGGCCTGCCCGGATGCCTCAGGGTGACCGCGGGCACCGAGGCGGAGACGAGCGCGTTCCTCGAGGCGATCGCCGTGTTCGCGCCGGCAACGACGGCGTCCTCCGCGCACGTGCCCCGACCGGCGGACGCGACGAGCGCTCCCGCGACCCCCGAATAGGATGGCGACATGACCTCTCCGGGCGCATCCCGCACCGCTCGCGTGCAGCGCGAGACGAGCGAATCGAGCATCGACCTGTCGCTGGACCTCGACGGGTCGGGCGCGAGCGACATCGAGACCTCGGTGCCGTTCTACGACCACCTCCTCACCGCGTTCGCGAAGCACTCGCTCACCGACCTCACGGTGCGGGCGCGCGGCGACCTCGAGATCGACGTGCACCACACGGTCGAGGACGTCGGCATCGTGCTCGGCCAGGCCATCCGCGAGGCCCTCGGCGACAAGCGCGGCATCTCGCGCTACGGCGACGCGCTCGTGCCGCTCGACGAGGCGCTCGTGCAGGCCGTCGTCGACATCTCGGGGCGGCCGTACCTCGTGCACTCCGGGGAGCCCGCGGGGTTCGAGTACCACCTCATCGGCGGCCACTTCACCGGATCGATGGTGCGGCACGTCTTCGAGGCGATCACCTTCAACGCCGGCCTCACCGTGCACGTCACGGTGCTCGGCGGACGCGACCCGCACCACATCGCCGAGGCCGAGTTCAAGGCGTTCGCCCGCGCGTTCCGCCAGGCGAAGGCGCTCGACCCGCTCGTCACCGGCGTCCCGTCCACCAAGGGAGCCCTGTGACCGGCAGCAGGCGCGTCGTGCTGCTCGACTACGGCTCGGGCAACGTGCACTCCGCGGCGAAGGCGCTGGAGCGCGCCGGCGCCGACGTGCGGGTCACGGCCGACCGCGCCGCGGCCCTGGAGGCCGACGGGCTCGTCGTGCCCGGCGTCGGCGCGTTCAGGGCCGTCATGGACCAGCTCCGAGCGGTTCGCGGCGACGAGATCATCGATCGCCGGCTCGCCGGCGGTCGACCGGTGCTCGGCATCTGCGTCGGCATGCAGGTGCTGTTCGAGCGCGGCGTGGAGCGCGGCGACGACACCGAGGGCCTCGGCGAGTGGCCGGGCGTCGTCACCGAGCTGCCGGCCGAGGTGCTGCCGCACATGGGCTGGAACACCGTGCGCCCCGACGAGGGCTCGGTGCTGTTCGACGGCATCGAGGACGAGCGCTTCTACTTCGTGCACTCGTTCGCCGCGCAGGAGTGGCTCCTCGACGTGATGCCGCCGTTCCCGCAGTCCGAAGCTGACCTGGGCGGAGCACGGCGGCCCGTTCCTCGCCGCCGTCGAGAACGGACCGCTGTCGGCGACGCAGTTCCACCCCGAGAAGTCGTCGGATGCCGGCATCCGACTGCTCGCCAACTGGCTGGGCTCGCTCGACTGAACGAACGGCGTCATGCGCCGACCGCGCGTCGGCGCGCCCGACTAGGATGCTGTGACTGTGCCGCTGTGGTGTCTCACAGCCACCGATACGAGGACAGTGATGAGTGAGTTCAACAAGACCGCCCCGTCTCGTGCTGCTTCCGGCAGTCGACGTCGCGGGCGGCAAGGCCGTCCGCCTGACGAAGGGCGAAGCCGGCACCGAGACGAACTACGGCGACCCGGTCGACGCCGCCGCCGATTGGGCCGACCAGGGCGCGGAGTGGATCCACCTCGTCGACCTCGACGCGGCGTTCGGGCGCGGCTCGAACGCCGGCATCCTGAAGAAGGTCATCCGGCAGGTGCGCGGCGTCAACGTCGAGCTCTCCGGGGGCATCCGCGACGACGCGTCGCTCGAGCACGCGCTCGAGATCGGCGCGAAGCGGATCAACCTCGGCACGGCCGCGCTCGAGAATCCCGAGTGGGCGGCCTCCGTCATCGCGCAGTACGGCGAGGCCATCGCCGTCGGGCTCGACGTGCGCGGCACGACCCTCGCGGCACGTGGCTGGACGAAGGACGGCGGGGACCTGTGGCAGGTCATGGACCGCCTCGAGGAGGCCGGCGCGGCGCGATACGTGGTCACCGACGTCACCAAGGACGGCACGCTGCAGGGGCCGAACATCGACCTGCTCCGCCAGGTCATGGACCGCACCCACCGCCCGGTCGTCGCCTCGGGCGGCATCTCGAGCCTCGACGACATCGCCGCGCTGCGCGAGCTCGTGCCGCTCGGCCTCGAGGGCACGATCGTCGGCAAGGCGCTCTACGCCGGCGCCTTCACGCTGGCCGAGGCCCTGGATGTCGCCGGCCACTGACCCGATCGACGCACCGGGTGGCCCCGAGGTCGCCGAGCCCGCCCGCGCGGGCCGCGCCCACGCCGGGGCCGACTCGGCGGGCGTCCCGTGGGCGGGCCGTTCGTTCGACCCGAACCCGCATGCGGCCGATGACGGACGTGCGCCGGAGGCGCTCGCGGCCGCCATCCGCCGGTTCCGCTCGGGCGACGGCGGCCAGGGCGACGTGGTCGCCGAGTTCGGTCGCTCGCGCCTGCTGATCCCGCTCCTCGCCGAGCTCGGCGACGGCGGGGCCGAGGTCGGCGCGCACGGCCTGTCCGTGGACAAGAGCCAGGAGCTGTCGATCGTCACGGTCGAGGGGCCCGACGGGCGACGGGTGCTGCCCGTGTTCGCCTCCGTCGACGCCATGGCGCGCTGGAATCCGGCGGCCCGGCCCGTGCCCGCCGACGGCGTGCGCGTCGCCCTCGCGGCCGCCGACGACGGCACCGACCTCGTCGTGCTCGACCCCGGCTCCGACGGGGAGTTCGTGCTGCGCCGGCCCGCGGTGTGGGCGGTCGCGCAATCGCTCGCGTGGCATCCGCCCTTCGATTCGGCCGACGTGCGCGACGCGTTCGAACGCTCGATCGGCACCGAGCTCGCCGTGCTCGGCGTCGACCTCGAAGCCGGCGACCCCGACGCACGACTGGCGGGGCCCGAGCTCGTCGTCCGCCTCACGCTCGTCGCCGGCCTCACGCGCGCCGAGCTCGACGCGGTGCTCCAGCGCCTCGCGGCCCGGTGGGCGGCGGATGACGCGATCGCGACGCTCGTCGACTCCCTCACGGTGCGGCTCGTCTCGACCTGAGCACGCGTGGGGCCGGTGCCGTCGATTCGACGAGACGCGGCATCCGGTGCAGCGATGCCCCGAACGACCCCTGTCGTATATTGCTGGGTATGGGGGATCGCGATTCGCAGCCACCGGTGGACGATGCCGATGAGCGGGTGCCGGCACGGGCCGAGCGGATGCCGCTCGCGCCGCCGCGCGACGACGACGACGGTCCGCCTCCGCCGCCGCGCCCGGTCATGTCCGACGACACCAGGCCTCCCGTGCTCCGCAAGATCCCGGTGCCGAAGGTGGTCAAGGTCGCGCGGACGCTCTGGGTCCTCAGCTTCGTGCTCGGCGGGGCCGCGGTGTTCATCGCGTTCATCTCGCGGGACACGCTGATCGCCGAGCTCACCGAGACGATCGGCCGCCTGGCGCCGGGGTACTCCGAGGACGACGTGTCGGCGCTCGTCGACCTCGTCTACTGGCTGAGCATCGCGGGGCTCGGGCTCGTCATCACGATCGAGGCCGTGCTGCTCGCGTTCGTGATGAACCGCCGCGGTGGTGCCCGGTGGCTGCAGCTGCCCGTGCTGGTGCTCCAGACGGGCGTGGTGCTCGTGGCCTCGGCGTTCATCACGGTCGGCGACTGGGGCGCGCTCGTGGAGCTACTGCTCCTGGCCGGCCTCGCGCTCGCCGTCGGTCGGATGGGTCCTGTGCCTCGTCGCGCCCGCCCACCGATGGTTCCGGATGAAGGACGAGGCGCAGCTGGCGGCGTTCGACTGAGGCCGGCGCGACGCCCATCACGAGGGCCTCGCACGAGCGGATCACGGCCTGGCACGCTTCGACGGCGCCGCGATCGACCAGGGGGCTCCCCGCCATCGCGCGCCAGCGCTGCAGGGCCACGGATGCCTCGTGTCGCACCTCGTCGGGCGGGGCGTCGTCGGGGAGGCCGAGGCGCCGGGACGCCGAGGTTCCAGCACCGCCGATCAGCCGCTCGGCCTCGGCCGATTCCTCGAGAGGCAGGCCGAGGCCCGTGGTGCGCGCCGCCGCGAGGAGGCTGAGTTCGCGCAGCTCGTGCGCGTTCGCCTCCAGCCGCTCGACCGCGCCCGCGAGCTCCGGGGCGTTCGGCGTGGGACGGCGCTCCACCAGGGCGCTGATCGCGGCGAGGGCCGTGCGGGCCTTCAACGCGTCCGCTCGCGATCGGAACTGATCGGAGACGAGGCGCAGCAGGTCCTCCATGCCGCTCCGGCGGTACAGCTCGTCGGCGAGGTCGGTCGAGTCGTCGTAGCCGGACCGGATGGCGACGGCGGACATGCGGATGCCGAACATCCCGAAGCGGTCGAGCAGGCCCTTGCGATCCTCGGCGGACACGTCGATCGCGGCATCCGCCCGCACGAACCGGTCGACGGAGACCAGCAGCCGCTCCCGGGCCTCGCGGCCGAGTCGTGCGACCTGCCGGAGCGCGTCGAACTCGTGCTGGCGCAGCGTGCGTGCCGACTGCGCCACCAGGCCCGCGATCGGCACCACGTCGAGGGCGAGCGAGCGCAGGGCGCCGTCGGTGCGGTAGCGTTCGGCGATCGTGCGCGCCGAGAGGAGGGCGTCGATGCGTCCGGCGCCGATCTCGTCGGCACGGGAGAGCACGGCCATGGCGTTCACGGTGGCGGACCGACCCACCGACGTGTCGTGGAAGGCGGAGAGGAACCCGAGGTCGGCCGAGTGCAGGTGGCGCATCAGGTAGATGATCGCGTCCGCCTCGGACGGCGACTCCACCGGGGTCAGGAAGGCCGCCGACCGCGCAGAGATCTCCGTGGACAGCGAGGCGATGCCCGGCGTGTCGATCAGCGTCACGTCCTCGAGCCGCTTCGACGGCCATTCGACGTCGATCCGCTCGACGTCGTCGGCCGGCGTGGCGCCGAGGTCGATGACCAGCTGTCCGTCGTCGCGGCGGACCGGCAGCGACCGGGTGCCGCCGGCCCGGAGGTGCATGGTGATGCGCGGGGTCGCCCCATGGCGGTACCAGGTGATGACCTTCGTGCACTCGCCGGCGTCGGTCGGGGCGATCTCCTCGCCGATGATCGCGTTCAGCAGGGTCGACTTGCCGGCCTTCACCATTCCCGCGATGGCCACGCGCAGCGGCTCCTCGAGGCGCGTGGCGTGCTCGTGGAGCTGTCGGAGCGCCTCGGCGTCGTCGTGGTACTCCGCGGCGGCGGCGTCGAGCAGTGCGCGCGCCTCGTCGAGCACGCGGACCGTCACGCCGGAGCCGTCCCGACCGCGGGCTCGGCCGCCGCGACCGGGGAGGCCGGGGGCTCCTTCGCCGCGGCGGCATTCCCGGCGGCGTCGGCTCGCGCGGGTCCGGTCTCGATGGCGCGGGCACGCTTCGTGAGCGCGTCGACCCGTTCGAGGTCCCGACGCAGGGCGGTGACCCGCTTGTCGCGTTCAGTGGCGTACATCGTGGCCGCCTTCTGCGCTGCGAGCACCGAGTCGGCGAGCGAACGGTGGTGCTCGTCGGCGATCGCGGTGAAGTGGTCGCGGGTGGTGCGCTGCACGATCCGGAGGCGGTCCCGCAGCTGCTTGCCGACCTGGAAGATGATCTCGTCCACCTGTCGGCGGATGAGCATCTTGGCCTCGTTGCGGCGCCGCAGCAGCCGGGCCTCGGTGTCGTCCTTGTACGCCTTGCGTCCGATCACGGCGCCCGCGGCCAGTGAGAGCGGATTGATGAGCGACATCCCGATGATGCCGGTGATGATGCCGACCATGAGGACGCCGCCGTAGGACCCCTTGAGGCCGATGTAGAACTTCTGCATGGCGCCCAACCGGCCCGAGTCGAGTGTCGCGACGTCGCCGACGGTGTCGAGCACGTCACGCGTGTCATCCACGTTGATGATGGGAAGGGCCACCTCGTCCTCGGTGAAGTGCCGTGCCACCTTCTCGGCGAGCCACGTCGCGCGCTCCTGCGTCCACACGAAGGTGTCCGTGACGGCCGCTGAGACGCGGTGCTCGAACCACTCGACGAACTGGTCCCAGACCGGGCCCGGATCGCCCTCGTCGATCGAGTCCTCCGCCTCCCGCTGGATCGATCGCATGCGGTCGCGCAGGTCGTGCTCCATGTCGGCGATGAGATCGGTCACCCCGTCGTTCAGGGTGATCTGCCACCGCGAGGAGATTCGGCGGAGCTCGTCGGCGCGGCCCTTCGTCGCCTCCAGTTGGGCCACGATCTCGGGCGTCTTCTCGGGATTCTGGAGGGCGCTCAGCTCGGAGTCGATGGCGAGGCGCACGTGCTCGGTCGTGGACAGGAGGTCGCTCGCGGTGGATCGTCGCTGCAGGAGCTCCGCCTTGCCCACGATGTCCCGGCGGAGGTACGCGATGAGCTCGGGGAATCCGGACTCGGCGTTCAGCTCGGAGTCCGAGGATCCGACCGCGGTGAGCCGCAGGTGGGACGAGACGGGGAACTGCCGGATGGCCGGGTCGATGGCGGCGAGGTGGGCTCGGTTCAGCTCCTCGACCTGGCGCCACTGCGGGTAGAGGTCGGTCTTGGTCAGCACGCACGCCACGTTCGGCGAGATGCGCATGGCGTGGCGGAGGAACTGGATCTCGGGCTCCGTGTACTCCTGCGAGGCATCCGACACGAACAGCATGGCGTGGGCCGACGGAAGCGCGGCGAGCGTCGTGAGCGCGTGGGCGGACGTCAGGCCCCCGACGCCGGGTGAGTCGATGAGCGTGAGGCCGCTCTGCAGGAGCTTGCGGGGGAGGAGCACCTCGGCGCCGGTGACCTCCCGGTCGCCGTTGCGCTCGGGCTTCGCGCGCTCGGACACGAACTCGGCGAGCTCGCGCACGGCCACCTCGGTGCGTTCGACCTTGCCGCCGGACTCGATCGTGCCCGAGCTCGATCGCTGGGAGAGCACGAACGCCGCCGAGTGCTCGCCGTAGCGGACGCTCGTCGGAACGGCGGTGGCGATGTCGTCGTCGACCGGGCACACCGGGGCGTTGACCAGTGCATTCACCAGCTGGCTCTTGCCCTGCTTGAACTCACCGACGACGATGACCCGGATGCTCGGATCGAGCAGGCGGTCCTTCGTCTGCTCGAGCCTCCTGCGGAGGTCGGCGCGGTCTCCGCTGCCCGCGAGGGCGATGCCCTGGTCGACGAGTTCGATGAGTTGTCGCATCGATGCGCTCCCCCTTCGCAGCAGGACTCAATTCAACCAGAACGGGCGTGGGATCGGCCCGGCACGGAGGTTTCCGTGCCGGGCCGAACCGGTGCGCGTGGTGATTACAGGGTCACGTCCTCGACCTCGACATCGACGTCGACCTGGTCGCCAGGGCCGGACTCGAGGTTGTTGTCGTTGAGCGAGTCCTCGATCTCGACGTTGTCGTCGAACGAGTCGACGGCGACGTTGTTGTCGTTGAGGGAGTCGTTGACCACGACGTTGTCCTCGACCACGGTGTTGTCGTTGACCTGGAACGAGTCCTCCACGACGACGTTGTCGTTGAACGAGTCCACGGTGTTGTCGTTCGCCTGGAACGAGTCCTCGATGTCGACTCCACGTCGTGTTCGTCGAGTTGTCGACGAGTTGTCCTCGCCTGAACGAGTCCTCGATGTCGACCTCGACGTCGGTGTCGGTCTCGTTGAACGAGTCCTCCACGTCGACCTCGGTCGAGTTGTCCTGGAAGGAGTCCTCGATCTCGACCGAGTTGTCCTGGAAGGAGTCCTCGATGTCGACCTCGGTGGAGTGGTCGTCGTTGAACGAGTCCTCGACGATGACGGCCGTGTTGGTCGAGTTGTCCGAGTTGTCGTTGAACGAGTCCTCGATCTCGAGTTCGTTCTCCTCGTTGAAGGAGTCCTCGATGTCGACTTCGAGGTCGTACTCGGTGTTGCCGGCGATGATCGTGCCACCGGTCGTGGCGACGATGCTGCCGTCACCGACGTTCGTCGCGGTGTTCTCGACCTCGTTGTTGACGGCGACGATGCTGTCCTCGGCCCAGATCGCCGTGTTGGTCGACTGGTCGTTGATCACGTCGCGGTCGTCGATGTACGAGTAGTTGTTCACGACGCTGAGCAGCTTCGCCTTCGCCGCTGCGTAGTCGGCTCCGCCGTGGCCGCCGCCGTGGTGGCCGCCGCCACCGCCGCCGCCGCCAGCCGCCGCCACCGCCGCCGCCGCCGCCGCCGCCGCCGCCGCCGCCGCCACCGCCGCCGCCGCCGCCACCGCCAGGCGCCGCTGTCGATCGAGTTGCCGCCGGTGTCGTACTCGCGGTTGCCGACCGGCGAGAAGTCGAGCGCGACCGGCAGGACCGCGTCGACGTCTGCGGCGCAGATGCCCTGGAGTCCGGCGTTCTGCAGCGCCGTGTCAGGGTCGGCTGCGAAGTCGGCTCCGGCCTGCGGGCTCTTGAGCAAGCCCATCAGGAAGTCGAGCAGTGCGGTTGTGATGTTCGCCATGATCTGTTCCCCTCCTCATCGAGGTGTGAGTTTCGATGACCGACATCGACGCCGGCCCCCACGAAGAAGCCTGTCGTGTCCAGGTGCATGCGGCATCGGTGGGAATCCCCGTACCTCATCGCCGCGGAGGGGGATTCGCGGTGGGGTCCGATAGGGGGAGAGGGGGATCGTCGGCGCGAGCCGGCGTCGACCCGTCACTCGTCCTCGTCGAGCACGAGGCGCAGCCGGGCGAGCAGCTCCGAGCGGGTGGTCACGCCGAGGCGCCGGCGAATGCGCGCGATATGGTGCTCGGCCGTGCGCGGGGAGATGAAGATCGCGGATCCGATCTCCGCGTACGTCTTGCCCTCGAGCACGAGTCGGGCCACCTCCCGCTCCCTGGCGCTCAGCGCGCCGTCGTCACGGGCGCGGCCCGAGGGCTCCTCGGCGGACGCCCGCGGCGCGTCGGCGCGCTCCTCCTCGGGATGCAGGCCGCGGGCCAGCGCGAGCAGCTGGAGCGTGTCCTTGTGCTCGGCCGCTCGCGCGGCGGCGTGTCCCGCCAGCCGGCCCGCATCCCACGGGTATCCGGACGCCGCGAGCTCGCGCACCGCTCGCTCCACCGCATCGACGTCGACCTCGCCGGCGAGGGCCGCGCTCCAGACACGGCCGGCCTCCGCGAGCCGGCTCGCCACTCGACTCGTCGGAGCCGCATCCGCCAGCGCGGCGGCCTGCGCGGCGAGACCCGTCGGGTCGCTGCGGAGGATGGCCGCCTGGAGCTCCGCCCAGTGGAGGTTGGTGGACCAGGATACGGGGCTGTCGACGCCGTCGAGCAGCGCCCAAGCCCCGGCGATCGGTTCCTCGATGAAGTGCGACTCGTGCAGGCGCGCCGCCGCGATCGCGAACTCCGCGAGGGCCGGGAGCGCGGTGAGGTCGATCGGCATGCGGGCGACGGTCTGGCGCGCCGACTCCCAGGCGCGCACGAGGGTGGCGAGGTCGTCCGTGCGACGGGCGAGCCCGATCCGCACGGCGTGCGCGAGCACCTCGTCGCGGAGCCCGAGCGGGCGCTGCGAGGACTCGACCGCCTCGCAGGAGTGCTCGCGCGCGTGCGGGACGATCCGCCCGCAACGCGACGAGCGCCTGCGTGAGTCGAAGCCGGCTCCGGAACGCGGGTCCGCCCTGCACGGCGTCGATGGCGGACTGGAGCACGTCGGCCGCGATGCCGAGCTCGCCGGCGTTGAGTGCGACGTGGGCGGCGAGGACGGCCGGCACCTCGGGCAGCGGAATGGCCTCGCCGGCCTCGCCCATGACGCTCGAGGCCTGGAGCAGCGCCGACAGCGCGCGGTCGGGCGTGCCGTCGAGTGCGGCGAGGATCCCGTCGGCCGTCAGCGAGATCGCCACCTGGGACGAGGTCGGGTAGTCGACGTCGGGAGCGGCGGCGAGGATGGCCCGGGCCCGCTCGACCTCTCCGAGCACGGCCAGGCACGTGGCGGCGAGCGGTGCGGCCGCGCAGCCCTCGGCCTCGGTGAGGCCGACGTACGCGTCGGCGCCGCGCCGGAGCATCCCCTTCCGTGCCCAGATCGCGGCCGCGACGTTCATCACCCGGGGGAGGTCGGGGTGCTCGGTGCCGGTGAGCAGACCGTCGACGAGGCGCTCGGCGGCCCGGATGTCGCCGGCCGCCCATGCGGCCTGCGCTCGCCGGCCGGCGAGGGCGGCGAGGTCGCCGCCCGCCTCGATGGAGGCGGCGTAGAGCCGCCACGCCTCGACGGGCTCGGTCGGCAGCGCCTCGTCGGCCTGTCCCTGCAGCGCTTCGGCGACCCGCGGGTCGCGGAAACCGTGCAGGGCGAGCTCGAATGCCGTGGCGCCCAACGGGACGCCGGCCGCCTCGACGGCATCCACCAGCTCGCGCCGCATCGGCCACAGCTCGTGGTCCGGCGTGCCCTGCAGGATCGTGATCCGGATGATCGGAAGCAGGGAGCCCTCGGGGGAGACCATCCCCGTCGCCCGGGCCGCGGCCATGAGCGCGCGCAGGTCCGCATCCGCGAACCGCGGCGCCGTGGCGAGCGCCGGTCCCGACACCGAGAACCCGACCGCGAGGGCGACCAGGAAGTCGAGGAGGTCCGGATCGAGCCGATCCAGTCGATGCCGGAGCCGCTCCAGAGCCGTCGACGGCAGGGGGCTGGCGTCCCGGAGGTCCCATCCGTCCTCGCGAACCGCGAGGAGCACATGGTCGACGTACCGGGGGTTGCCGCGCGCGAGGTCGAGGACCCGGCCGACCGTGTCGTCGGTCGGCGGATCGCCGAGCAGTTCGGCCGCCCGATCGCGGACGTCGGGCACCGACAGGTGCTGCAGCACCAGGTGCGGGCGCTGCCTGCCGAGTCGATCGACGAGTCCGGCCACGGCCTCCGAGCGCGGCCACGGGCGGAAGGCGACGACGATGTGCGGTCCGTCCGTCCGCATGAGGCTCGCGAGCACGGCGACGTCATCGTCGGTGAGGTGCTCCGCGTCGTCGATCAGGAGTGCGACGCGCTCCGGGTCGACCTCCGCACGACCGTATTCGTCGAGTCCGCGGACGACGTCCATCCCCTCGGTGCGCAGTGCCACCGCGAGCTCATCGAGCAGCGTGGACTTGCCCGCGCCTCCGGGCCCCATGACTCCGGCGTGCACCCGTGCTCGGCCGTCGAGCATCTGCCGAATGAGCGCTGCGGCGTCGTCCCACCCGACCGTGCCCGGAATCCGCCCTCCCATCGACGAGAGCGGCCGGCTCATGGCACCGACGGGGGCGGTTCGGTCGGATCCGGGGTCGGGTCGGGAACCGGCTCCGGCTCGGGCTCGGGCGACGGCTCGGGAACCGGGTCGGGTGCGGGATCGGGCACGGGCTCGGGCTCCGGTGTCGGGTCCGGCACCGGGTCCGGAGTGGGATCGGGCACGGGCTCGGGCGACGGGTCGGGAACCGGGTCGGGAGCCGGGTCGGGCGCCGGCTCCGGATCGACGACCGGGTCGGTCGACGACGAGGCGTCCGACGCGGGATCCTGCGATGCGGCCGAGGAGCCGCTCGTCGCCGGAGCGGTGGACGTGCCGCCGCTGCCGCCGTTGGCGGGCGACAGCGGACGGTACGAGCTGGCCGGCGGCGCGTCGTCCTCGGGGGACGTGCCGGGCTCCGCCTCCTCATCCATGTGGAAGACCGGGTCGGCCTGCGGTGCGGCGAGCGGTGCGGCACCGGTCACGTACGCGCCGGCCGGCGCCCCGTTCGGGTTGCCCGTCGTGTCGGCCGGATCGTCCTCCGACTTCTCCTGGGTGCCCATGGCGAGCGGCGTGATCGGGATGAGCACGGCGAGGAGCGCGGCGGCGACACCCGCGAGCACCGTCGCACGCAGCCCGATCGACATGCGATGGTGGGCGGCGACCGCTGCGCCGGCCCCGACGGGAGCGCCGGCGAATGCGACCGCTGCGGCGCCGGCAGCCGCCGCAGCGCCCCGACCGTCGTCCGGCTCGCCGACGGGCACGAGCGGCTCGAGCCGGCGCGATGCGGCCACGGCGGCGCCGAGGCTGATGGAGGCCTTGGGGTCCGCGTCGATCGCGACCGGCAGTTCGAGCTCGACGGAGATGAGCTGGGCGACCGCGGGGATGCGGGACGAGCCGCCGATGAGCAGGACGGTCGTGACGTCGTCGAGCTCGAGTCCCGCGGCGGTCACCGCCTCGCGAAGGGTCGTCGACGGTACGCCCCAGGTCGTCGCCGATCATCTGCTCGAATTCGGAGCGGACGAGCCGCACGCGCGTCTGCGACCTGGGCAGGAGCACGGGTACGACCGTCTCGGCGTCGAATGAGAGGGCCTCCTTCGCGTCGACGCAGTCGCGTCGCACGCGCGCGAGGGCCAGCGCCTCGTCGGGCTCGCGCTCGTCGACGTCGTCGAACGCTGCGCCCGCGAGCGACCTCACGTGCTCGAAGATCCGCTGGTCGAAGTCCGCGCCGCCGAGGTGCTCGATGCCCGACGGAGTGCCGATCACGCGGAAGGCATCGTCCTGCTTCCTGAGCAGGGCGACGTCGAACGTGCCGCCTCCGAGGTCGTAGACGGCGATCGCCTCGCCGGTCTCGACCTTCTCCTGGTCCAGGTAGTGCAGGCCGGCCGCCTCCGGTTCGCTCACCAGTTCGACGTCGCCGAGCCCGACTCCGGCCAATGCCGCGCGGACCAGTCCGAGGCGGTGCTCGCCCCACGACGCGGGATGGGACACCGCGATGACGGCGGGCGCCTCGCCCTCGTGCTCCTCGGCGCGTTCGACGACCCACTGTGCGAGCACGGCGTAGATGTCCTCGGCCGCGACGCTCAGGTCGCCCACGATGATCGGCGTCTCGTCGCCGATGCGACGCTTGAACTCGCGCACGACCCGATCCGGTTGATCGATCGCCCGCCGCTCGGCCGCCTCGCCGACCACGACGCCGCCGTCGTCACCGAGGTACACCACGGTCGGCACCGCGGCCTTGCGCGAACCGAGTTCGAGCGGTTCGACGTCCACGGAGCCGTCGGCGCGCCGCCGACCGATGGCCGCAGCGGTGTAGCTCGTGCCGATGTCGATGCCCAGCACGAATGACGTCACGATGAGTTTGCCCCCTCACGCATGGCTCCCCGACCCACCAACGCGTCGGAGATGCGCCATTGGGGCGAGTATCCCGCGTACCACCGGGCGGCGGCAACAGGGTTGACCCCACGGCCGAACCCCGCTTTCGGGGTACATCGACGGCGTGTTACGAGCATGTTTCCGCGCCACGTCTGGGCGGCGCGCCCGAACGAGGGCTCCGCCGGCGCGCACCCCCAAAACGAGGGCCGAGCGAGCGACGGCGCGTCGCGCACATACTGGGGGACATCATGGAACGCGCACCGAAGGCGATGCTCGCGACCGCGATGGCGCTCGTGCTGGCCGCGACCGCGAGCGGCTGCGGACTCTCGCTGTTCTTCCCGGTCGTCGAGGAATCGACCCCGATCCCCGAGGACGTCGACGCCTCGCTCGAGCCGTATCTACTCGCAGGTCCTCCGCTGGGACCAGTGCGGCGAGTTCCTCTGCACCACGGCGAGGGCGCCCCTCGACTGGGACGACCCGTCGGCGGAGGAGATCGAGCTCGCGCTCATCCGCCAGCCCGCGAAGGAGGACAAGGTCGGCTCGCTCCTCGTGAACCCGGGGGGCCCGGGCGTATCGGGGTACGACGTCGTGGCCGAGTCCGTGGACGTCGCGGTGACCGAGGCCGTCCAGGACCGCTACGACATCGTCGGCTTCGATCCCCGGGGCGTGGGTCGTTCGACGGCCGTCGAATGCCTGGAGCCGGCGGAGCTCGACCAGCCTGCTCTACGGGATCCCGCCGGGCTCGCGCGGGACCAACTCGTGGATCACCGCGCAGAACGAGCTCACGCACTCCCTGGGGCAGGCGTGCCTGGCGAACACCGGCGCGCTGCTCGCCAACGTCGACACGGTGAGCGCCGCCCGCGACCTCGACCTGCTGCGCGCCATCCTCGGCGAGGAGCAGCTCGACTACCTCGGGTACTCGTACGGCGCGTACCTCGGCACCGTCTACGCCGGGACCTACCCCGACAAGGTGGGGCGACTGGTGCTCGACGGCGCGATCGACCCGGGCCTCAGCGAACCCCAGATCACCCTCGCGCAGGCGCAGGGACTCGAGACGGCACTTCGCTCGTACCTCGCGGCGTGCATCCCGGCGGCGACCTGCCCGTTCCAGGGATCGCCCGACGAGGCGATGGCGACGGTGCGCGCCCTCCTCGACGCGGTCTCGAAGAACCCGATCCCGTCGACCGACGGCCGCTCGGTCGGTGCGGACACCCTCCTGATCGCGATCGCGGCTCCCCTCTACGACGCCGAGACGTGGCCGGCGCTCGACACGCTCTTCACCACGGTCCTGGCGGGGCAGGCGGCGTTCGCACTGACCCTCGTCGACGCGTACTACGGCCGGTCACCCGACGGGACGTACACCGGCAACCTGTTCGAGGCGCTCCGCGCGGTCAGGTGCCTCGACTACCCGGCGCAGAACAACGTGGCCGTGATGAAGGAGCAGGGCAGGGCGCTGACGGATGCCGCGCCCCACCTCGGGCCCTACCTCGCCTACAGCGACCTCTCGTGCCTGTCGTGGCCGTTCCCGTCGGAGCGGGTGCCGGCCCCCATCACCGCACCCGGAGCGGCCCCCATCCTGGTCCTCGGCACCACGAACGACCCCTCGACGCCGTACCAGTGGGCCGTCTCGGTCGCGTCGCAGCTCGAGAGCGGCATCCTCGTCACCCGGCAGGGCGACGGACACACGGCGTTCAACCAGGGCAACGCGTGCGTCGACGCCACGGTCGAGCAGTACCTGGTCGACGGCGTCGTGCCCGCCGCCGACGTGCTGTGCTGAGCGGATCGGCGGCGTCGTTGACCGGGTGCCGCCGCCGGAGCAGAATCGAGAAGGCGCGCCCGTCGCGCGGAATCCAGGTGTCCCATGGTCGAGCCGACTGACCGGCATCCCGCTCCCGAGTCCTCCTACGACGAGGTGCTCGACATCGCCGACCGGCACGCGCGAGCGTGGCTGTCCGGCATCCGCGAACGCCCCATCCCACCGCGGCTCGGACCCGACGAGGTGAAGGACCGGCTCGGCCGGTCGCTGCCCGAGGACGGGGAGCCCGCGACCGAGGTGATCGAGCGCCTCGCGGACGGCGCGGAGCCCGGGCTGATCGCGATCGGCTCGCCTCGCTTCTTCGGCTGGGTCATCGGTGGCACGCAGCCCGTCGCGCTCGCCGCCGACTGGCTCGTGTCGACGTGGGACCAGAACACCGGCCTCGCACCATCACGCCGGCCGCCGTCGCCGCCGAGGAGCTCGCGGGCGAGTGGCTCGTCGACCTGCTCGGGCTCCCGGCGGGCAGCGAGGTGGGATTCACGACGGGTGCCACGATGGCGCAGTTCACGTGCATGGCCGCGGCACGCGACGAGGTCATGCGTCGCGCGGGCTGGGATGTCGAGACGGCGGGCATGGCGGCTGGTCCCGCCGTCCGCTTCATCGTCGGCGAGGAACGGCACGGCACCGTGGACCTCGCGGGCCGCTACCTCGGACTCGGCACCCCGACCGCGGTGCCGAGCGACGAGCAGGGCCGCATCCGGGTCGACGCGCTGCGCGAGACGCTGGCGGCGGGCAGCGGCCCGGCGATCGTGCTGCTGCAGGCGGGCAACATCCACTCGGGGGCGTTCGACGACTTCCGTGCCGCGATCGCGGTGGCGCACGACGCGGGCGCCTGGGTGCACGTCGACGGCGCGTTCGGCCTGTGGGCGTCGGCGTCGCCGCGGCTCCGGCACCTCACCGCCGGCATGGAGGCCGCCGACTCCTGGTCGACCGACGCGCACAAGACGCTCAGCGTGCCGTACGACTGCGGGCTCGCGATCGTCGCCGACGGCCGCCCGATGCACAACGCGCTCAGCATGCACGCGAGCTACCTGCAGGCGACCGAGGTGGGCGCCGACCCGCACGAGAAGGTTCCCGAGCTGTCCCGCCGGGCGCGCGGCGTCCCGACCTGGGCGGTGCTCCGTTCGCTCGGCCGCACCGGGGTCGCGGCGCTCGTCGAGCGGCTGGCGGACTCGGCGCGCGGCATCGCCGACGGCGTCGCCGAGCTGCCCGGCGTCGAGGTGCTCAACGACGTCGTCTTCACCCAGGTGTGCATCGCCCTCGAGGACGATGCCGCGACCGAGGCGCTGAGCGAGCGGCTCTGGGACGAGGGCGAGGTGCTCGCGATGACCTCCCGCTGGCGCGACCGCGCGGTCGTCCGCTTCTCGGTGAGCAACTGGCAGACGGATGCCGCGCAGGTGCGCCGCACCGTCGACGCCGTCGCGCGGGCGCTCGCCGAGGTGCGCGCGGGCGTTCGCTGACCACCCGCGGCCCGCGGAGCCCGGTGATCCCGCATGCGGAGCCCCGCTGCCGGACCCCGGGTCCGCGTCGAGCGTGCCCGAGCAGGCATCCGCGCCGTCCGGGGCGTTGACCGGGTGCCATGCAAGCGGCAGACTCGGGAGCGCGGCGTCGCGCAGAATCCAGGTACGCCATGAGCGGGAGATGGCGGGCCGTCGGCCCCCGATGCAGCACGCAATCGCGAGTACGACATGCTGCTCGACGCGCGCATGCACATGCGCGCGCCTGGCTGCGGAACGCGACGAACGCGCGATCCCGGCGACGGCGACGATCGAGGGCATCAAAGCGATCCTCGGAGGCCCGCTCTCCGCCGCCGGCGTCGATCCGCTCGATGTCCTCCACGAACTCGCCTCAGGTGTCGGCCGGGACTCATCGCAATGCCGTCTCCGCGCTTCTTCGGCTGGTGATCGGCGGCACGCTACCCGATCGCGCTCGCCGCGGACTGGCTCGTGTCCGCGTGGGACCAGAACTCCGACGCTCCGCATCGTCACGCCGGTGTCGTCGGCCGCCGAGGAGCTCGCCGGCGAGTGGTTGCTCGACCTGCTCGGCCTCCCCGCGGGCAGCGAGGTCGGCTTCGTCTACGGGCGCGACGATGGCCCAGTTCACGTGTCTTGCCGCGGCACGCGACGTGGTCATGCGTCGGCGCGCGGCTGGGATGTCGAACGGCGGGCCTCGTCGGTGCCCCGCCGTGCGCTTCATCGTCGGCGCGGAACGCCATGGCGCCATCGACCTTGCGGGCGCGCTACCTCGGCCTCGGCACCCCGACCGCTGTGCCGAGCGATGCGCAGGGACGCATCCGCGTCGACCCGCTCCGCGAGACGCTCGCGGCCGGCAGCGGGTCGACGATCGTGCCGCTGCAGGCCGGGCAACATCCACTCGGGCGCGTTCGACGACTTCCAGGCCGCGATCGCGGTCGCGCACGACGGCCGGCGCGTGGGTGCACGTCGACGGCGCGTTCGGTCTCTGGGCTGCGGCATCGCCGCGGTTCCGGCACCTCGCCGACGGCTTCGAGGACGCCGATTCCTGGTCGACCGACGCCCACAAGACGCTCAACGTCCCGTACGACTGCGGTGTCGCGATCGTCGCCGACGGCCGCCCGATGCACACCGCGCTCAGCATCCACGCGAGCTACCTCCAGGCGACCGCAGGTGCGCGCCGATCCGCACGACAAGGTGCCCGAGCTCTCCCGTCGCGCGCGCGGCCTGCCGATCTGGGCGGTGCTCCGTTCGCTCGGCCGCACCGGCGTCGCGGCGCTCGTCGAGCGGCTGGCGGATTCGGCGCGCGGCATCGCCGACGGCGTCGCCGAGCTGCCCGGCGTCGAGGTGCTCAACGACGTCGTGTTCACCCAGGTGTGCATCGCCCTCGAGGACGATGCCGCGACCGAGGCGCTCAGCGAGCGGCTCTGGGACGAGGGCGAGGTGCTCGCGATGACCGTCGCGCTGGCGCGACCGCGCGGTGCGTCCGCTTCTCGGTGAGCAACTGGCAGACGGATGCCGCGCAGGTGCGCCGCACCGTCGACGCCGTCGCGCGGGCGCTCGCCGAGGTGCGCCCGGGCGTTCGCTGAACGCGGACCCGGGTCGAGCGTCGGCGGCATCCGGTTGAATGGGGGCATGGCCGAGGCGTTGGACGCGTTCTCGCCCGCGACCCGGGCGTGGTTCACCGAGTCCTTCACCGAGCCCACGAGCGTGCAGCGCGAGGCCTGGCAGGCGATCGCCCGCGGCGAGCACGCGCTGGTCGTCGCGCCCACCGGCTCCGGCAAGACCCTTGCCGCCTTCCTCTGGGCCATCGACCGGCTGCACGCGTCGGGGGCGGATGCCGCGACGTCGGGCACGAAGGTGGTGTACCTCTCGCCGCTGAAGGCGCTCGGCGTCGACGTCGAGCGCAACCTCCGCGCCCCGCTCGTCGGCATCGCGCGCACGGCGGCGGCCCACGGACTCGAGGTGCCCGAGGTGAGCGTCGGCGTGCGGTCCGGCGACACGCTGCCCGCCGAGCGCCGCTCGCTCGTGGCGCATCCGCCCGAGATCCTCATCACCACGCCCGAGTCGCTGTTCCTCATGCTCACCTCCGCCGCCCGCGAGACCCTGCGCGGCGTCGAGACCGTCATCGTCGACGAGATCCACGCGCTCGCCGGCACGAAGCGGGGCGCCCACCTCGCGCTGTCCCTCGAGCGCCTCGAGGAGCTCACCGCGGCGCCGGTGCAGCGCATCGGGCTGTCCGCCACGGTGCGACCCCGCGAGGAGGTGGCGCGCTTCCTCGCCGGCACGCGGCCGGTGAGCATCGTCGCGCCGCCGAGCGGCAAGCGGTTCGACATCCGGGTCACGGTGCCGGTCGACGACCTGTCCGACCTCGCCACGGAGTCGGGGTCGGGATCGGTGTGGCCGCACGTCGAGGCCGCCATCCTCGACGAGGTGCTCGCGCACCGCTCCACGATCGTGTTCGCGAACTCGCGGCGCCTCGCCGAGCGGCTCACGGCACGCCTCAACGAGCTCTGGGCCGAGCGGCAGGCCGAGCCGGTCGCCGTTCCCGCGGGCGACGGGTTCCTGCCGTCGCCCGAGCCCGGCGACGGTGTCCTGCCGACTCGGCGGCCGCCGGCCGAGGCCGTCGGGGCGTCCGGGATCACCGGGGGAGCCGAGCCGGTGCTCGCCCGTTCCCACCACGGCTCCGTCAGCAAGGAGGAGCGGGCCCTCGTCGAGGCCGACCTCAAGTCGGGCCGGCTGCGCTGCGTGGTGGCGACGTCGAGCCTCGAGCTCGGCATCGACATGGGCGCGGTCGACCTGGTCATGCAGGTGGAGTCGCCGCCGTCCGTCGCCAGCGGGCTCCAGCGCATCGGCCGCGCCGGCCACCAGGTGGGCCAGGTGTCGAAGGGCCTCGTGTTCCCCAAGCACCGCGCCGACCTGCTGCACTCCACGGTGGTGGCCGAGCGGATGGTCGCGGGCGCGATCGAGGCGATGCGCGTGCCGACGAACCCGCTCGACGTGCTCGCCCAGCAGACCATCGCCGCCGCCGCCGTCGACGAGTGGGACGTCGAGGAGTGGTTCGAGCTCGTCCGCCGCACGGCGCCCTTCGCCACGCTGCCGCGCTCGATCTTCGATGCGACCCTCGACCTGCTCGCCGGGCGCTACCCCTCCGATCGGTTCGGCGACCTCCGTCCCCGCATCGTCTGGGATCGCGACGCCGGCACCATCGTCGGCCGCCGCGGTGCGCAGCGCCTGGCCGTGACGAGCGGCGGAACCATCCCCGACCGCGGCCTGTTCGGCGTCTTCATGATCGGCGAGGCGGGCCCCGGCCGGCGCGTCGGCGAGCTCGACGAGGAGATGGTCTACGAGTCGCGCGTCGGCGACGTCTTCGCGCTCGGCGCGACGAGCTGGCGCATCCAGGAGATCACGCACGATCGGGTGCTCGTGGCGCCCGCGTTCGGCGAGCCCGGGCGGCTCCCGTTCTGGAAGGGCGACGGCATCGGGCGTCCGGCCGAGCTCGGCGAGGCGATCGGCGGGTTCATCACCGAGATCGCGAACTCCTCGCCCGAGGCGGGCCGCGCCCGCGCGCGCACTGCCGGGCTCGACGAGCGCGCGGCATCCAACCTCGTGGCCTTCGTCGACGACCAGCGGGCGGCGACGCGGGTGGTGCCCGACGCCACCAACCTCGTGATCGAGCGATTCCGCGACGAGCTCGGCGACTGGCGCATCGTGCTGCACTCGCCGTACGGCATGCGCGTGCACGCACCGTGGGCGCTCGCCGCGGGCGCGCGGGTGCAGGAGCGGTTCGGCGTCGACGCCAACGCGGTCGCGAGCGACGACGGCATCGTGCTGCGCATGCCCGACACGTCCGACGACCCGCCGGGCGCCGAGCTCTTCGCGTTCGAGCCGGCCGAGCTCGCCGAGCTCGTGACGCTGCGCGTCGGCGACTCCGCGCTGTTCGCATCGCGCTTCCGCGAGTGCGCGGCGCGGGCGCTGCTGCTGCCGCGGCTCAACCCCGGCCGCCGCTCACCGCTCTGGCAGCAGCGACAGCGCGCGTCGCAGCTGCTCGAGGTCGCGCGCGACTTCCCCGACTTCCCGATCGTGCTCGAGGCGGTGCGCGAGTGCCTGCAGGACGTCTACGACCTGCCCGCCCTCACCCGCCTCACCGAGCGCATCGGCGCGCGCGAGGTGCGCTTCGTCGAGGTCACCACCGAGACCGCGAGCCCGTTCGCCTCGAGCCTGCTCTTCGGCTACGTCGGCGCCTTCATGTACGAGGGCGACGCGCCGCTCGCCGAGCGCCGTGCGGCGGCGCTGTCGCTCGACCCGGCGCTGCTGGCCGAGCTGCTCGGCACGGTCGAGCTCCGCGAGCTCCTCGACCCCGAGGTCGTGGCCGAGACCGAGCGGATGCTGCAGCGACTCGTGCCCGAGCGCGCCGCGCGCGGCGAGGAGGGCGTCGCCGACCTGCTCCGCGAGCTCGGGCCCCTCACGGCCGAGGAGGTCGCGGAGCGCACAGACGAGTCCACGGATGCCGCGGCGACGCTCGCCGCGCTCGCCGACGCGCGACGCATCGCGCAGGTGCGATTCGCCGGCACCGCGTGGTTCGCCGCGGTCGAAGACCTGAGCCGGCTCCGCGACGCGCTCGGCGTGCCGATCCCGCCGGGCCTGCCCGAGGTGTTCGGGGAGCCCGTGCGCGATCCGCTCGGCGACCTCGTGAGCCGCTACGCCCGCACGCACGGCCCGTTCACGGCGCACGCCGTGGCCGCGCGGTTCGGCATCGGCCAGGTCATCGCCGCCTCCGCACTCGGCCGCCTCGCGGGCGAGCGCCGTGTCGTCGAGGGCGAGTTCCTCCCGCACGGCGCCGGAGCCGAGTGGTGCGACAGCGAGGTGCTGCGACGCATCCGGCGGCGGTCGCTCGCCGCCCTCCGCAACGAGGTCGAGCCCGTGGCGCCGCGCGAGTACGCGCGGTTCCTGCCCGAGTGGCAGCACGTCGGCGGGCGCCTGCGCGGTGTCGACGGCGTCGCCGCCGTCATCGAGCAGCTCGAGGGCGCCCGCATCCCGGCCTCGGCGTGGGAGTCGTTCGTGCTGCCCGCGCGCGTGGCCGACTACCGGCCGGCCATGCTCGACGAGCTCACCGCCTCCGGTGAGGTGCTCTGGGCCGGGCAGGGGTCGCTCGCGGGCGACGACGGCTGGGTGAGCCTGCACCTGGCCGACACGGCCGAGCTCACCCTTCCCGCTCCGGCCGCGGCCCCGCTCGACCCGCTCGAGACCGAGCTGCTCGCGACGCTGGGCGGCGGGGGCGGCTACTTCTTCCGGCAGCTCGTCGAGGCGGTCGGCGCGACCGACGAGCAGCCCGTCATCGACGCGCTGTGGCGCCTCGCCTGGGCGGGGCTCGTGACCAACGACACCTTCGCGCCCGTGCGCGGGCTCGTCGCAGGCCGTGGGGCGCACAAGACCGCCCCGGCCACGCCGCGCGCGCGGCTCCGCGGAGGATCGCTGTCGCGGCGCGTGCTCGCCGCGAGCGTGCAGTCCGGTCGCGCCGCGGCCGCGCGGGCGAACCCGCCGAAGGTGGCGGGCCGCTGGGCCGTGCTGCCGCTCGCGAGCTCCGCGGCGACCCCACGCGCGCACGCGCTCGGCGAGACGCTGCTCGAGCGCTACGGCGTGGTCACGCGCGGCTCGGTCGTGGCCGAGGGCGTGCTCGGCGGCTTCGCGCTCGCGTATCGCGCGCTCTCGGGCTTCGAGGAGACCGGACGGGTGCGCCGCGGCTACTTCATCGACGGGCAGGGCGGTGCCCAGTTCGCCTCCACCGCGGCCGTCGACCGCCTGCGGAGCGCCACGCACGACCACGCGATCGCGCTGGCCGCGACCGATCCCGCGAATCCGTTCGGTGCGGCGCTCGACTGGCCCGAGACGGCCGACGGCGGTCATCGGCCGGCGCGCAAGGCGGGTGCCTTCGTCGCCATCGTCGACGGCGAGGCGGTGTTCTACCTCGAGCGCGGCGGGCGCACCACGCTCGTGTTCACCGACGACGCCGACACGCTCACCGCCGCGGCGGCCGCGCTCGCCGACGCGCTCGCGCGTGCGGGCTCGCCCAAGCTGCGCATCGAGACCGTCAACGGCCAGGGCGTCTACGGCTCGGTGCTCGACCCGCCGTTGCGGGCCGCCGGGTTCCGCGAGACGCCGAGGGGGCTCCGGTTCGATGCCCGAAGGTGACACCGTCTACCAGTCCGCGCGCCGGCTCGACGCGGCACTGGCCGGGCAGGTGGTGACGACGAGCGACTTCCGGGTGCCCGCGTACGCGACCGTCGACCTGTCGGGCGAGCGCGATCCACTCGGTCGCCAGCCGCGGCAAGCACCTGCTCATGCGCATCGGCGACGAGGTCGTGCACTCGCACCTGAAGATGGAGGGCGAGTGGCGGGTGCATCGCCCGGGGGAGCGGTGGCATCGCCCGGGTTGGCAGGCGCGCGTCGTGATCGAGACGCCGGTCGCGGTCGCGGTCGGCTTCGACCTCGGGTGGTGGAGGTGTTCCCGGCGTCGGAGGAGGCCGATCGGCTCGACTACCTCGGACCCGATCTGCTCGGCCCCGACTGGGACGCCGAGGAGGCCGTGCGGCGCATCGCCGCGCGCTCCCGACATCGCCGATCGCCGTCGCGCTGGGCGAGCAGCGCAACCTCGCGGGCCTCGGGAACGTCTACGTCAACGAGCTGTGCTTCCTCCGCGGCATCCGCCCCACCCGGCCGGCGGGCGAGGTGGACCTGCCGCCCCTCGTCGACCTCGCGAGCCGCGTCATGCGAACGAACCGCAACCGCATCTCCCGCGTGACGACCGGCAACGACCGCCGCGGCGAGCGTCTCTGGGTCTACTCGCGCGGCGGTGAGCGGTGCCGCCGCTGCGGCACGCGCATCGAGCACGGCCGACTCGGCCGCAACGAGCTCGAGCTGCGCGACACCTGGTGGTGTCCGAACTGCCAGCGCTGAGCGAGGCGCCCGAGGCTAGCTGACCGGGCCGGTCCACTTCTCGCCGGGTCCCTGGCCGATCGGGTCGGGGATCACGGATGCCTCGCGGAACGCGAGCTGCAGCGACCGCAGGCCGTCGCGCAGGGAGCGGGCGTGCATGTCGCTGATCTCGGGGGCGCCGGCGGTGATGAGCCCGGCGAGGGCGTTGATGAGCTTGCGTGCCTCGTCGAGGTCGACCTGCCCGTCGGGGTCGTCGGCGAGCCCGACCTTCACGGCGGCGGCGCTCATGAGGTGCACGGCGGCGGTCGTGATGATCTCGACCGCGGGGACCTCGGCGATGTCTCGGGTGGCGCCCTCGACGGTGGACTCGTCTGAACTGTTGCTCACAGACATCCTCTGTTAGACTACTGCGGGCCCGGGGCCAGTCCCCGGTACGAAAGTGGAGATTCTCCCACCCGCGCATACCGCTTCATCAAGGTTACCGGGTCGATTGCACTCCGCTTCCACGCCGCTGGGCATCCAGCACAGTGCGGGGAAGTAGACAGGGTGCCGCAGTGATTGCCGGTGTGATTCCGTGCGAACCTGCGTGGATCTTCCGCTCTCGTCGACGGGCGGCATCCGCCTCCCGTCGAGCGAAACAGCTTGAGTAGAGGAGAACACGCATCAGCGATCCCCGTACAAACGACCGTATCCGCGTTCCCGAGGTCCGCCTCGTGGGGCCTGGCGGAGAGCAGGTCGGCGTCGTGAAGATCGAGGTGGCCCTGCGGCTCGCGCAGGAGGCCGATCTCGATCTCGTCGAGGTCGCGCCGAACTCCAAGCCGCCGGTCGCCAAGATCATGGACTACGGCAAGTACAAGTACGAGGCTGCGCAGAAGGCGAAAGAGGCCCGGCGCAACCAGGCGAACACGATCCTCAAGGAGGTTCGGTTCCGCCTCAAGATCGACAAGCACGACTACGAGACCAAGATGAAGCGCGCCGTCGGCTTCCTGAAGTCCGGCGACAAGGTCAAGGCCATGATCCTCTTCCGAGGCCGCGAGCAGTCGCGCCCCGAGATGGGCGTGCGCCTCCTGCAGCGCTTCGCGGAGGACGTGGCGGAGTTCGGCACGGTCGAGCACAACCCCACGATCGACGGCCGCAACATGGTCATGGTCATCGCGCCCCTCAAGAACAAGTCCGAGGCCAAGGCCGAGGCGAATGCACAGCGTGCTGCGGCGAAGGCGCGACCGGCGGCGGATGCCACGGACGAGCCCGAGACGCAGTCGGCCGAAGCCACCGAGGCCTAGGCCAAGCACCCCCGTCCGCCGCGAGTCGGCGGCAGAACCAAGGAGAAACACGAGATGCCGAAGCAGAAGACCCACTCCGGGTCCAAGAAGCGCTTCAAGGTCACCGGCAGCGGCAAGATCATGAAGCAGCAGGCCGGGATGCGCCACAACCTCGAGGTCAAGTCCTCGAAGCGCAAGGCCCGCCTGAACCAGGACCAGGTCGTGTCGGCCCCCGACGCCAAGGTCATCAAGAAGCTTCTCGGCCGCTGAGCCGCGAGACCCGTAAGGAAGAAACAGAGTCATGGCAAGAGTGAAGCGGGCGGTCAACGCCCACAAGAAGCGCCGGGTCATCCTCGAGCGCGCCGAGGGTTACCGCGGCCAGCGTTCGCGTCTGTACCGCAAGGCGAAGGAGCAGGTCACCCACTCCCTCGTCTACTCGTACAACGACCGCCGCAAGAAGAAGGGCGACTTCCGTCGCCTCTGGATCCAGCGGATCAACGCGGCATCGCGTCAGAACGGCCTCACGTACAACCGCCTCATCCAGGGCCTCGGCCTCGCGGGCATCGAGGTCGACCGTCGCATCCTCGCCGAGCTCGCCGTGAACGAGCCCGCCACCTTCGCGGCGCTCGTCGAGACCGCCAAGCAGGCGCTCCCGGCCGACACGTCGGCCCCGAAGACCGCCGCATAAGGCGCGTCCTCCGTCGCGAACGGCCCGGCACCCACGTGGTGCCGGGCCGTTCGTCATCCGCGCCATAGACTTGCCGCATGCTCGAGAACCCCAGGTCTCCGCGCGTCCGCGCGGTCGCCAAGCTCGCGAAGAAGGCGGCCCGTGCCGAGAGCGGACTCTTCCTCCTCGAGGGCCCCCAGGCCGTCGCCGAGGCGCTCACGTTCCGGCCCCAGCTCGTCGTCGAGCTGTACGCCACGCCCACGGCGCTCGAGCGCTACACCGACATCGCCCAGACGGCCGTCGACGCCGGCGTCGACGTCGAGTTCGTGACCGAGGAGGTCCTGCACGCGATGGCCGACACGGTCACCCCGCAGGGATTCGTCGCGGTCTGCCACCAGTTCCCCACCGCGGTGAAGGACGTGTTCGCCGCCGGAGCCGCGCGCTCGTCGCGATCCTCGAGGAGGTGCGCGACCCCGGCAATGCCGGCACCATCGTCAGGGCCGCGGATGCCGCAGGCGCCGACGCCGTGGTCTTCACCGGCCGCGCGGTCGACCTCTACAACCCCAAGGTCGTGCGCAGCTCCACCGGCTCGATCTTCCACCTGCCGGTCGCCGTCGGCGCCGAGCTCCAGGACGTGCTGGAGCGCGCCCGCGCGGCCGGCCTCACGGTGCTCGCCGCGGACGTGAAGGGCGAGGACCTCCTCACCGCCCGCAACGACGGCGTGCTCGCCCGGCCCACGGCGTGGCTGTTCGGCAACGAGGCCCACGGGCTGCCCGACGAGCAGCTGGCGCTCGCCGATCGGGTCGTGACCGTGCCGATCTACGGGCACGCCGAGTCGATGAATCTCGCGACCGCGGCATCCGTCTGCCTGTACGAGAGCGCGTTCGCCCAGCGCAGCGCGCATCACGAATAGGTAACCACCGCACCAACCGCCGCGTCGTTCCTTGTCGCGCGGCGGCCATGCGCCCTAGTTTTGGGGGTATGGAGCCAACCCAGCCCGCGCCGGCCACGTCGAACATCTCGGTGCGCCGCGGCGAGCCCCTCGTCGTGGTCGAGCATGTCGAGAAGCACTTCGGCGACCTGCACGTGCTGAACGACATCAACACGGTCGTCAATCGCGGCGAGGTCGTGGTCGTGATCGGGCCGAGCGGCTCGGGCAAGTCGACGCTCTGCCGGGCCATCAACCGCCTCGAGACCATCGACTCGGGCACGATCATGATCGACGGCGAGAAGCTCCCCGAGGAGGGCGCGGCGCTCGCCAAGCTGCGTGCCGACGTGGGCATGGTCTTCCAGTCGTTCAACCTCTTCGCGCACAAGACCGTGCTCGAGAACGTGACCCTCGCCCCCACGCGGGTGAAGAGGCAGTCGCGCAAGGACGCCGAGGCGAAGGCGATGAAGCTCCTCGACCGCGTCGGCGTCGCCGAACCAGGCGAAGAAGATGCCCGCGCAGCTCTCGGGCGGCCAGCAGCAGCGCGTCGCGATCGCCCGCTCGCTCGCCATGAACCCGAAGCTCATCCTCCTGGACGAGCCGACGAGCGCGCTCGACCCCGAGATGATCAACGAGGTGCTCGACGTCATGATCGGCCTCGCGAAGGACGGCATGACGATGATCGTCGTCACCCACGAGATGGGCTTCGCGCGCAAGGCGGCCGACCGCGTGCTGTTCATGGCCGACGGGAAGATCGTCGAGGAGGCGACTCCCGCGGAGTTCTTCGACAACCCCCAGTCCGACCGCGCGAAGGACTTCCTCTCGAAGATCCTCGAGCACTAGGCCTGCGCTGCCACGAGCGGCGAGGAAACACCCACACGAGAAGAGGCAGGGACATGAAACGCATGAGAATCGCACTCGTCGCAGCGGCGGCGGCGGCGTCGCTCGCGCTGGCCGGCTGCGCCGGCGGCGGCGGCGGCCGCAACCGAGGAGGCCACCGAGGAACCGGCCCCCACGTTCGAGGCCGGCACGACCATGGCCGAGCTCTCGGAGGCGGGCACGATCACCATCGGCACCAAGTTCGACCAGCCGCTGTTCGGCCTCGTCGGCCCGTCGGGCGTTCCCGAGGGCTTCGACGTCGAGATCGGCAAGATCATCGCGTCGCGAGCTCGGCATCGATGAGGAGAACATCGAGTGGACCGAGACCGTGTCGGCCAACCGCGAGCCGTTCATCGAGAACGGCCAGGTCGACATCGTCGTCGCGACGTACACGATCAACGACAAGCGCAAGGAGGTCGTCTCCTTCGCGGGCCCGTACTACGAGGCCGGACAGTCGATCCTCGTGCTCGCCGACAACGACGACATCGAGAGCGAAGAAGACCTCGTCGGCCAGCCGGTGTGCTCGGTGACGGGTTCGACGCCCGCGGCGAAGCTCGCCGAGATCGGCGCCGTGCCGGTGCTCACCGACACCTACACCAACTGCCTCGAGCCGCTCCGCAGCGGCCAGGTGGTCGCGGTGTCGACCGACAACGTCATCCTCGCGGGCCTCGCCGCCCAGAACGAGGGCGAGTTCAAGGTCGTCGGCGAGCCCTTCACGGAGGAGCCGTACGGCATCGGCCTCGCACTCGAGGACACCGAGTTCCGCATGTGGATCAACGACGTGCTCGAGGCCGCCTACGAGGACGGCCGCTACGAGGAGGCGTGGAACGAGACGGCCGGCACGGTGCTGCCGTTCGCCGAGCCGCCCGCAGTCGACCGCTACTGAGAACTGACCGACGGATGACCCGGGCCGGCGCTGATCGGCCGGCCCGGGTCACTCCCCACCACGCAGGCGAAGGGAAGCCGTGGACGTCGTCATCGACAACCTGCCGACCTACCTGAACGGCTTCGGCACGACGATCCTGCTGCTGGTCGTGAGCGGGCTCGCCGCGCTCGTGCATCGGCACGATCGTGGCCGCGATGCGCATCTCGCCGGTCGCCACCCTCCGACGGTGTCGCGACGGTGTACACCGAGATCGTGCGCAACACCCCGCTGACGCTCGTGCTCATCTTCAGCGGCGCTCGTGCTGCCGTACCTCGGATCGCGCATGCCGTACCTCGTCGCTGCCATCATCGGCGCTCTCCGTCTACACGTCGCCGTTCGTCGCCGAGGCGCTGCGGTCGGGCATCAACGGCGTCCCCGTCGGCCAGGCCGAGGCGGCGCGGAGCGTCGGCCTCGGATTCCGCCAGACCGTCTCGCTCGTGATCCTCCCGCAGGCGTTCCGGATGACCATCCCGCCCCTCATCAACGTCTTCATCGCCCTCACCAAGAACACCTCCGTCGCCGGCGGGTTCTTCGTCGTCGAGCTCTTCGCCGTCGGCAAGCAGCTCGCGAACGACAACGGCGACGCGGTCATCGCCGATCCTGCTCGGCGTCGCGACGTTCTACCTCATCATCACGGTGCCGCTCGGCTTGCTCGCGGTCCAGCTCGAGCGGAAGTGGGTGGTGCAGCGATGAGCAACGCCAGTGTCCTCTTCGACGCGCCGGGCCCCAGGGCCCGCGCGCTGTCGCGCACCCTCTCGGTCATCACGGCGCTGCTCGTCGCCGGCGGGCTGCTGTGGATGTTCCTCGTGCTGAACGCCCCGAAGGAGTCGGGCGGCATCACGCTGCCCGGCATGTTCGACGAGTCGCGGTGGGACATCTTCGCCGACCCCGAGGTCTGGCAGCTTCATCGGCTCGAGGGCGTCGTCGGAACACGCTGCGGGCGGCGGTCGTCGCCGTCGGTGCTCGCGGTCGCGCTCGGCGTCGTCCTCTCGCTCCTGCGCAGCGCGCGCAACCTCGTGGATCCGGATCCCGACGGCCGTCGTTCATCGAGTTCTTCCGCGGCATGCCGGTGCTGCTCATGATGCTGTTCATCCTGCTCGTGTTCTCGACCGGGCGACTACTGGGCCGTGGTGGGCGCGCTCGCGATCTACAACGGCGCGCTCATCGGCGAGGCCCTGCGCGCCGGCCTGGCCGCGCTGCCGCGCGGCCAGCGCGAGGCGGCGCTCAGCCTCGGCATGCGGCACCTGCAGTCGAAGATGCTCGTGGAGTTCCCGCAGGCGTTCCGGCAGATGCTGCCGATCATCGTCGCCCAGCTCGTCGTGCTCCTGAAGGACACCTCGCTCGGCTTCATCGTCGGCTACCCCGAGCTGCTTCGCGCCACGATGAACAACCTCTCGAGCTTCTACGGCAACCGATACCTCTTCCCGCTGTGGGTGGTCACGTTCCTCATCTACCTCGCGATGAACCTCAGCCTGTCGTGGTTCGCCCGCTGGCTCTCCCGGCGCACCGCGAGCCGATACCGCCCCGGCGGCAAGGGCGGCACGCCGGCCGAGGACCCGGACGCAGGGGCTCCTGGTGACGGAGGCTCGCGCCGAGGCCCAGGAGGCGCGGCGGCCCGGCACCTGAGCGGCGCGCGGATCGCGCGGCGCCGCTGACGGCCGGAGTCGGCCGCGTCCGCCCGCTAGACTCGTTCCTTGTGTCCGAGCCCCGTGAAATCACCGAGCAGGCCGTGCAGTCGGCGGTCGACGCCGCGCTCGCGGCGATCGCCGCGGCCGACGATTCCGCCGCGCTGAAGGCCGTCCGCGCCGAGCACACGGGGGAGAAGTCGACCCTCGCGCAGCTGAACGCCGAGCTCCGCAACGTGCCCAACGACCAGAAGGCCGCGCTCGGCAAGCTCGTCGGCGGCGCTCGCGGCCGCGTGAACCAGGCGTTCGCCGCCCGCGAGGCCGAGATCGTCGAGGCCGAGGCGGCCGCGCAGCTCGAGGCGGAGGCGGTGGATGTCACGGCGCTGCCGTCGCGCTACACGCCCGGCGCGCGGCATCCGCTCGCCCTGCTGCAGGACCGGGTGTGCGACGTGTTCACCGGCATGGGCTGGGAGATCTCCGAGGGCCCCGAGGTCGAGAGCGAGTGGTTCAACTTCGACGCGCTCAACTTCGACGCCGACCACCCGGCGCGCGCGATGCAGGACACCTTCTTCGTCGACCCGCCCGAGGCGCACCTCGTGCTGCGCACGCACACGAGCCCCGTGCAGGTGCGCTCGATGCTCGAGCGCGAGGTGCCGATCTACGTGCTGGCGCCCGGCCGGGTCTACCGCACCGACGAGTTCGACGCGACGCACCTGCCCGTGTTCATGCAGTTCGAGGGCCTGGCCGTCGACAAGGGCCTGACGATGGCGCACCTCAAGGGCACCCTCGACCACTTCGTGAAGTCGATCTTCGGCGAGGAGGCGAAGGTGCGCCTGCGCCCCAGCTTCTTCCCGTTCACCGAGCCGAGCGCCGAGCTCGACTTCTGGCACCCCACCTTCGCGGGCGGCGCGCGCTGGATCGAGTGGGGCGGCTGCGGCATGGTGCACCCCAACGTGCTCAAGGCCGCGGGCATCGACCCCGAGGTCTACACGGGGTTCGCCTTCGGCATGGGCATCGAGCGCGGGCTCATGCTGCGCAACGGCGTGCAGGACATGCGCGAGATGGTCGAGGGAGACGTCCGGTTCTCCCAGCAGTTCGGAATGGTGGTCTGACCCATGCGAGTGCCGCTCAGCTGGCTCGCCGAGTACGTGGAGCTCGTGCCGGGCACGACTCCTGAAGACGTGCACGCCGCCCTCGTGCGGGTCGGTCTCGAGGAGGAGGACGTGCACACGTTCGAGCTCTCCGGGCCGATCGTGGTCGGCGAGGTGCTCGAGTTCGTCGAGGAGCCGCAGTCCAACGGCAAGACCATCCGGTGGTGCCGGGTGCGCGTCGCGCCCGACGGCGAGACGGCCGCCGACGGCGGCGACGCCGTGCACGGCATCGTCTGCGGCGCCCGCAACTTCTTCGTCGGCGACAAGGTCGTGGTGACGCTGCCCGGCTCGGTGCTGCCCGGCCCGTTCCCGATCGCGGCCCGCACGACCTACGGGCACGTGTCCGACGGCATGATCGCCTCGGCGCGCGAGCTCGGACTCGGCGACGACCACGAGGGCATCCTCCGCCTCTCCACGCTCGGCATCGACGCGCCCGTCGGCAGCGACGCGATCGCCCTGCTCGGCCTGAACGACGCCGCCGTCGAGATCAACGTCACGCCCGATCGCGGCTACGCGTTCTCGATCCGCGGCGTGGCGCGCGAGTACGCGCACGCCACCGGCGCCCGGTTCCGCGACCCGGTCGAGCAGACCGCGCCCGTGGATGCCTCGGGCGACGGCTTCTCCGTCGAGATCCGCGACCAGGCGCCCATCCGCGGCCGCGTCGGCTCGGCCGTGTTCGCCACGCGCATCGTGCGCGACGTCGACCCGACGCGCCCCACCCCGGCGTGGATGATCGCGCGGCTGAAGCTCGCCGGCATCCGCTCGCTCTCGGTGCTCGTCGACATCACGAACTACGTGATGCTCGAGCTCGGGCAGCCGATCCACGGCTACGACCTCGACCGCCTGCAGGGCGGCATCGTCGTGCGCCGTGCCATGCCGGGCGAGAAGCTGACCACGCTCGACGGCAAGGAGCGCACGCTGCACGTCGAGGACCTGGTCGTCACCGACGACCGCGGTCCCATCGGCCTCGGCGGCGTCATGGGCGGCGCCGAGACCGAGATGGGCGAGTCCACGCGCAACGTGCTCGTCGAGGCGGCCAACTGGGACCCCGTCTCCATCGCGCGCACCGCACGCCGGCACAAGCTGCCGAGCGAGGCGGCGAAGCGCTACGAGCGCGGCGTCGACCCCGAGATCGCGGCGACCGCGGTGTCCCGCGTCGCGCAGCTCATGGTCGACCTCGCGGGCGGAACCGCCGACCTGGGCGGCTCGCTCATCCACGAGGCGCCCGCACGCACCGCGATCCTCCTGCCCGACGGCTACGTCTCGGGCCTCATCGGCGTCGAGTACCACGACGACGAGGTGCACGACGCCCTCGCCGAGATCGGCGGCATCGTGACCCGCGTCGACGGCGCGTTCGAGGTCGTGCCGCCGTCGTGGCGGCCCGACCTCACCGGCAGGGCCGAGCTCGCCGAGGAGGTTGCTCGGCTCGCCGGCTACCACCGCATCCCGTCCGTGCTCCCGGTCGCTCCTCCCGGTCGCGGCCTGACCCGGTCGCAGCGGATCCGGCGCCGGGTCGCCGACACGCTGGCGGCCGCCGGTTCGACCGAGGTGCTGTCGTTCCCGTTCGCCACGGAGGCCGAGAACGCCACGTTCGGCAGCGCCGACGGCGCGCCCGTGGCATCCGTGCGCCTGGCGAACGCGCTGGACGCGAACTCCGCGCTCCTGCGGCGGTCGCTGCTGCCCGGTCTCATCGCCGCGGCGAAGCGCAACCGCTCACGCGGGCTCGTGGACGTGTCGATCTTCGAGCTCGGCAGCGTGTTCCTGCCCGAGAACGACCGGACGTACGGCTCGGCGGAGCTCCCGGTCGGCGACGCGCGACCGAGTGACGCCGTCCTCGAGACCCTGCAGGCGGGCATCCCGCCGCAGCCGCGGCACGTCGGCGTGCTCATCGTCGGCGACGTCGTGACGAAGCAGCCCGGACAGGCGCCCGTGGCCGCCGGCATCGTCGACGCGCTCGACGCGGTCCGGCAGGTCGCCCTGGGCGTGGGCGCCGAGATCGAGGTCGTGCAGGGCTCGCACCAGGCGCTGCATCCCGGTCGCACGGCGGAGCTCCGGGTCGCCGGCCGTCCGGTCGGCTACGCGGGCGAGCTCCTGCCCGCGCTCGCGGAGGAGTCCGACCTGCCTCGCGTGGTCGCCGTCGCCGAGCTCGACCTCGACGCCGTCATCGAGCTGACCGAGCCGGGCCTCGAGGCCGGGCGGATCGGCACCTACCCGGCCGCCACCCAGGACCTCTCGCTGCTGGTCGCGACCGACGTGCCGGCCGCCGCCGTTGCCGGCGCCGTCCGCGACGGCGCTGGTGAGCTCCTCGAGCACCTCGAGCTCGTCGACGACTACCGCGGCCCGGGCGTTCCCGCGGGCTCGAAGAGCCTCACGTTCGCCCTGCGCTTCCGTGCCGACGACCGCACGCTGACGGCGGCGGAGGCGAGCGAGGCCAAGCTCGCCGGCGCCGCGGTGGCCGCCGAGCGCACCGGCGCGGCCATCCGGGACTAGCACCGGCCGTGCGGTCGGGCCCGAGCGCCCGACTGCCCGACCGCTCGGCGGCTCGGCGGCTGCCCGGCGGCCGTGGGTCAGGCGCCGTGGCGCTCGATGAGGCGGTCGAACGCGGCATCCAGCGCCGGATCGACCTCCCGCCGTGCCGCGTCGGCGTCGTGCCAGTCGACGATCTCCTGCGCGCCACGCCAGAACGGGATGACCGCCCGGTACTCGGGCACGAGGGACTTCACCTTCGTGTTGTCGAAGACCACGGAGTGCGCCTTGTCGCCGACGAGGCCGGGTCCGTCCTCGGGAAGCTCGCGCGCGATCGCCTCGCTCGCGATGTGCACGGGGCGGAACTCCGCCCCGGCGGCGCGGGCGAGCGCCTCGCCGACCTGGTCCCACGTCAGGACCTCGTCCGACGTGATGTGGAAGGCCTCGCCGACGGCGCGGTCGTTGCCGAGGAGCCCGGTGAACGCCACCGCGAAGTCGCGCGTGTGGGTGAGGGTCCAGAGGCTCGTGCCGTCGCCCTGCACGACCACGGGTTCTCCCCGCCGCATCCGGTCGATGGCGGTCCAGCCGCCGAGGAGCGGCACGCTGGTGCCGTCGTAGGTGTGCGACGGCCGGATGATCGTGGCGGGGAAGCCGCGCTCGCGATACGCGGCGACCAGCAGGTCCTCGCTGGCGATCTTGTCGCGCGAGTACTGCCAGTACGGGTTCCGGAGCGGCGTCGACTCGGTGATCGGCAGGCGCGCGACCGGCTTCTGGTAGGCGGATGCCGACGAGATGTAGACGTACTGGCGGCAGCGTCCCTCGAAGAGGCCGAGGTCGCGTTCGACCTGGGCGGGCGAGAAGGAGCGGAAGTTCGCGACGACGTCGAACGTCTCGTCGCCGATGGCGGCGGCGATGGATGCCGCGTCGTCGGCGTCTCCCGTGAGGTGTCGCGCGCCGGCGATCGGCGGCCGATCGGTGCTGCGCCCGCGGTTGAGCAGCGTGAGGTCGTCGCCGCGTTCCACGATGCGGGCGCTCGACGCCGAGCTGATGATGCCGTTGCCGCCGATGAACAGCACGCGCAGGGCCATGGTCTCCTCCTCGGGTGGACGCGACCCGGGACGATGCTCCCGGCGCCGCACGCCGAGCCTATGCCCGTCCTCCGGCAGGCGCGCCTCCCGTCCGGCGCGACCGTCCGTCACACGAATTGCGTCCGGTCGAGGCCGCTCGATAGGGTCGGTGCATGTCCGCCGCCCGGTACCCCAGCTCCGCACGCCTCACGCGTGTCGTCGAGCTCGGCACCCGACGTCGTGGCGCGCGCCGAATCCCGGCGACCCCTGCTGCGGCCTAGACGGTCTGCCGCGGGCGTCGCCGGAACTTCGCCCCGACCGCTCAGACCCTAAGGTGGATCCATGACGTACTCCGTCGCCGTTTCCGGCGCGTCCGGCTATGCCGGAGGGGAGATCCTGCGCCTCCTCGCCGACCATCCCGACTTCGAGGTGCGCACCGTCACGGCGCACTCCAACGCCGGCCAGCCGCTCGTCGCCGTGCAGCCGCACCTGCGCACCTTCACGCACCTCACGCTGCAGGAGACCACGGCCGAGACGCTCGCCGGCCATGACGTCGTCTTCCTCGCGCTGCCGCACGGGGCATCCGGAGCCATCGCCGCCGAGCTCGATCCCGAGACCCTCGTGATCGACTGCGGCGCCGACCACCGCCTCGAGCGATCCGGCGACTGGGCGGCGTTCTACGGCGGCGACCACCACGGCGCCTGGAGCTACGGCGTTCCCGAGCTGCCGCGGCTGTCGGGAACGCAGCGCGACCGGCTCACCGGGTCGCGCCGCATCGCCGCCCCCGGCTGCAACGCGTCGACCGTCGCGCTGTCGCTCGCCCCCGGCATCCGTGCCGGCGTCATCGAGGACCGCGATCTCGTCTCGGTGCTCGCGGTCGGGCCGTCGGGCGCGGGCAAGAGCCTCAAGGCGCACCTGCTCGCGAGCGAGATCCTCGGGTCGGCGAACCCGTACTCGGTCGGCGGCGTGCACCGGCACATCCCCGAGATCACGCAGGCGCTGCGGTGGGCGGGCGCGGCCGACCCGACGATCTCGTTCACGCCGGTCATCGTGCCGATGTCGCGCGGGATCCTCGCCACCTCGACGGCCAGGATCGTGCCCGGCACGGATGCCGCGGCCGTCCGCGCCGCCTGGGAGGACGCCTACGCGGGGGAGCGTTTCGTGCAGGTGCTGCCCGTCGGCCAGTTCCCGCGCACGGCCGACGTGCTGGGCGCGAACACCGCGCTCATGGGCGTCGCGGTCGACGAGGCGGCGGGCCGGGTGGTCGTGGTGACCGCGGTCGACAACCTCGTGAAGGGCACCGCGGGTGCCGCCATCCAGTCCGCGAACATCGCGCTCGGCCTCGCCGAGTCGACCGGCCTGCCCGTGAACGGAGTCGCACCGTGACCGTCACCGCTCCCGCCGGCTTCGATGCCGCCGGCATCGCCGCGGGCATCAAGCGCTCCGGCGCCATGGACCTCGCCGTGATCGTGAACCGCGGTCCGTCGAACGCGGCGGCGGCCGTCTTCACCTCCAACCGCGCGAAGGCGAACCCGATCCTCTGGTCGGAGCAGGTCGCCGCCGACGGGCGGGTCGCCGCGATCGTGCTCAACTCCGGCGGCGCGAACTGCTTCACCGGGCCCGAGGGGTTCCAGGTCACCCATCGCACCGCCGAGGCGGCGGCCGGCGCGCTCGGCGTCGCCGCGGGCGACGTGCTGGTCTGCTCGACGGGCCTCATCGGCGAGCAGCTCGACGGCGAGGTCGTGGAGGAGGGCGTGCTGTCGGCCGTCAACCGGCTCTCCGCCGACGGCGGCGCCGACGCCGCACGGGCGATCATGACCACCGACACGCGTCCCAAGACCGTCGTGGTCGAGCGCGACGGATGGCGCATCGGCGGCATGGCGAAGGGCGCAGGCATGCTGGCGCCGGGCCTCGCCACGATGCTCGTCGTGCTCACGACCGATGCCGACGTGGCATCCGACGTGCTCGACCGTGCCCTTCGCGCCGCGACCCGCATCACCTTCGACCGCCTCGACTCCGACGGCTGCATGTCGACCAACGACCAGGTCACCCTGATGGCCTCGGGCGCCTCGGGCATCGTGCCCGCGCCGGGCGACTTCGCCGCCGCCGTGACCGAGGCCTGCGCGTCGCTCGCCGTGCAGCTGCAGGAGGACGCCGAGGGCGCGAGCCACGACATCGCGATCGAGGTGCGCGGCGCGGTCACGGAGGACGACGCGGTCGAGGTCGGCCGTTCCGTCGCCCGCAACAACCTGTTCAAGGCGGCGATCTTCGGCAACGACCCGAACTGGGGCCGGGTGCTGGCGGCCATCGGCACGACGAGCGCTCCGTTCGACCCGTACCTCGTCGACGTGTCGATGAACGGCGTGCGCGTCTGCCACGCCGGACGCCCCGACGCGCCCCGCGAGCAGGTCGACCTCACGCCACGGGCCACGGACGTGCTCATCGAGCTGCACGCCGGCGAGGCATCCGCCACCATCCTCACCAACGACCTCACGCACGACTACGTGCACGAGAACAGTGCCTACGCGAGCTGACGGATGACCGACGCGAACGAGAACGAGAACGAGAACGGGAACGACCCGGATGCCGCCGCGGTCGACGCGGCCGCCGCGCACGCCAAGGCGCAGGTGCTCATCGACTCGCTGCCCTGGCTGAAGCGGTTCCACGGCGAGACGATCGTGGTGAAGTTCGGCGGCAACGCGATGGTGAGCCCCGAGCTGCAGCGCGCGTTCGCCGAGGACATGGTGTACCTCCGCTACGCGGGCATCAGGCCGGTCGTGGTGCACGGCGGCGGTCCGCAGATCTCCTCGATGCTGGCGCGCCTGGGCATCGAGAGCGAGTTCCGCGGCGGCTACCGCGTCACCACGCCCGAGACGATGGACGTGGTGCGCATGGTGCTCTCGGGCCAGGTGAACCGCGAGCTCGTGTCGCTCATCAACGAGCACGGCCCGCTCGCCGCCGGCCTCTCCGGCGAGGACGCGGGGCTGTTCACCGGCCGTCGCCGGGGTGCCCTCGTCGACGGCGAGGAGGTCGACCTCGGACTCGTCGGCGACGTCGTCTCGGTCGACCCGGCCGCGGTGCACGCGCAGCTCGACGCCGGGCGCATCCCCGTCGTGTCGTCCATCGCGCCCGACGGCACGTCGCCCGGCCAATCGCTCAACGTGAACGCCGACTCGGCCGCGGCCTCCCTGGCGGTGGCGCTCGGCGCGGCGAAGCTCGTGATCCTCACGGATGTCGCGGGCCTCTACCGGGACTGGCCGAACCGCGACTCGCTGGTCTCCGTGATCGACGTGCAGGAGCTGATCGCCCTGCTGCCGCACCTCGAGTCGGGCATGATCCCCAAGATGACGGCGTGCCTCGAGGCCGTCGAGGGCGGCGTCGCGAAGGCCGCCATCATCGACGGCCGGATCCCGCACTCGATCCTGCTCGAGGTGTTCACCCAGTCCGGCATCGGAACGGAGGTCGTGCCCGCATGAGCGACAAGGACGACCTGAACGAATGGCAGGGCCGCTTCGACCGGCGCGTCATGCAGTCGATGGGCATGCCGCTGGCGAAGCTCGACCACGGCCGGGGCGCCCGCGTGTGGGACGACACCGGCCACGAGTACCTCGACTTCCTCGCCGGCATCGCCGTGAACTCGCTCGGCCACGCGCACCCCGTGTTCGTCGAGGCCGTCGCCACGCAGGCCGCGCGCCTCGCGCACGTGTCCAACTACTTCACGACCGAGCCCGCGCTCGAGCTCGCCGAGCGCATCACGCGGCTCGCGGGGGCGGGAGACCACGGCCGCGCCTGGTTCGGCAACTCCGGCGCCGAGGCGAACGAGGCCGCGTTCAAGCTCGCGAGGCTCAACAACTCGGGCGGTGCGCGCACGCGCGTGCTCGCGCTCGTCGACGGATTCCACGGACGCACGATGGGATCGCTCGCGCTCACCGGCAAGCCCCACATGCGCGAGGCCTTCGAGCCGCTCCCCGGCGGCGTGGAGCACATCCCCGCCACGATCGAGGCGCTCGACCACGCCCTCGACGACGCCGTCGCGGCGATCTTCGTCGAGCCGATCCAGGGCGAGGCCGGCGTGGTCGATCTGCCCGACGGCTTCCTCGCGGCCGCGCGCGACCTGACGCACCGGCACGGCGCGCTGCTCATCGTCGACGAGATCCAGACCGGCGCGGGCCGCACCGGGGAGTGGTTCGCCTTCCAGCACGCGGGCATCACCCCCGACGCGATCACCGTCGCGAAGGGGATCGGCGGCGGGTTCCCGATCGGCGGCCTCGTCACCTTCGGCCGCGCCTCCTCGCTCTACTCGAAGGGCCAGCACGGGTCGACGTTCGGCGGCAACCCGCTCGCGACCGCGGTCGTCGAACGCCGTCCTCGGCGAGATCGAGCGCGCCGGGCTCGTCGAGAACGCGGCCGTGCGCGGACGTCAGATCCGCGATCGCGTCGAGGGCCTCGGGCATCCGCTCATCGCCGGCACTCGCGGCCGAGGCCTCCTCATCGGCGTCGCGCTCACCGAGCCCGTCGCCACCGCCCTCGCCGCCGAGTCGATGCGCGCCGGCCTCATCGTGAACGCGGCCAACGACTCCACGATCCGCATGGCCCCGCCCCTGATCATCGGCGACGCCGAGATCGACGAGTTCGCCGATCGCTTCGGCCGCGCGCTCGACGCCGTGGCCGCCGCGCACCACTGACCCCGCACGACCTGATCAGACCGACCCGATCCACACCGAACGGACCCGCATGACCCGCCACTTCCTCCGCGACGACGACATCACCCCGGCCGAGCAGGCCGAGATCCTCGACCTCGCCGCGCGCCTCAAGCAGGATCGCTGGGCGGTGAAGCCGCTGGCCGGCCCCCAGACGGTCGCCGTGATCTTCGACAAGTCGTCGACGCGCACGAGGGTGTCGTTCGCCGTCGGCATCGCCGACCTCGGCGGCTCGCCGCTCATCATCTCGACCGCGAGCAGCCAGCTCGGCGGCAAGGAGACCCCGTCGGACACGGCGCGCGTGCTCGAGCGCATGGTGTCGGCGATCGTCTGGCGCACCTACGGCCAGGCGGGACTCGAGGAGATGGCGGCGGGCACCACGGTGCCGGTCGTGAACGCCCTCTCCGACGACTTCCACCCGTGCCAGCTCCTCGCCGACCTGCTCACCATCCGCGAGCACAAGGGCGACCTCGCCGGCCTCACGGTCACCTTCCTCGGCGACGGGGCCTCGAACATGGCGCAGTCGTACGTGCTCGCAGGCGTGACGGCGGGCATGCACGTGCGGGTCGCGTCGCCCGACGAGTTCGCGCCCGCGGCATCCGTCATCGCCGACGCCGACCGCATCGCGGCCGCCACCGGCGGATCGGTGACGCTGTACACGGATGCCGCAGAGGCCGCCGCCGGGGCCGACGTCGTGGTCACCGACACCTGGGTCTCCATGGGCAAGGAGGACGAGAAGGCGCACCGCGTCGCCACCTTCGGCGCCTATCGCGTGGATCGCGAGCTCATGTCGCTTGCGGCATCCGACGCGGTGTTCATGCACTGCCTGCCCGCCGACCGCGGGTACGAGGTCACCGCCGACGTGATCGACGGCGAGCAGTCGATCATCTGGGACGAGGCGGAGAACCGCCTGCACGCCCAGAAGGCGCTGCTCGTGTGGCTGCTCGAGCGGAAGGACGCGTGATGGCGCAGGACCAGGGCGGCGTGAACGGCGAGCCGAACGGGCAGGCGAGCGGCGAGCACGGCACGAACGAGGGCGCGCTCTGGGGCGCGCGCTTCGCCTCGGGGCCGTCACCCGAGCTCGCTCGGCTGTCGAAGTCGACGCACTTCGACTGGCAGCTCGCGCCGTACGACCTCGCCGGGTCGCAGGGCGCACGCCCGCGCGCTCGCCGCGGCCGGCTACCTCGACGACGACGAGCTCGCCGACATGCTCGCGGGCCTCGACACGCTCGAGGCACGGGTCTCGTCGGGCGAGGTCGTCGCCGGCGACAGCGACGAGGACGTGCACGGCGCGCTCGAGGCGGCGCTCATCGGCATCGTCGGCCCAGAACTCGGCGGCAAGCTCCGCGCGGGCCGCAGCCGCAACGACCAGATCGCCACGCTCGTGCGCCTCTACCTCAAGGACCACGCCGCGACCATCGGGCAGCAGCTCGTGCACCTCATCGACGCCCTCGCGGCACAGGCCGACGCGCACCGCGGTGCGGTCATGCCCGGGCGCACCCACCTGCAGCACGCGCAGCCCGTGCTCCTCGCGCACCACCTGCTCGCGCACGGCTGGGCGCTGTCCCGCGACCTCGAGCGGCTCGTCGACTGGTCGAAGCGTGCGGATGTCTCGCCCTACGGCGGGGGAGCGCTCGCCGGGTCGACGCTCGGCCTCGACGCGGCATCCGTCGCCCGCGACCTCGGGCTCGCCTCGCCGGCCGAGAACTCGATCGACGGCACCGCGAGCCGCGACGTCGTCGCCGAGTTCGCCTTCGTCGCCGCGATGATCGGCATCGACCTCTCGCGCATCGCCGAGGAGGTCATCCTCTGGAACACGCGCGAGTTCGGCTTCGTCACGCTCGACGACGGCTATTCGACCGGGTCGTCGATCATGCCGCAGAAGAAGAACCCCGACATCGCCGAGCTCGCACGCGGCAAGTCGGGCCGGCTCATCGGCAACCTGACGGGCCTGCTCGCGACCCTCAAGGCGCTGCCGCTCGCGTACAACCGCGACCTCCAGGAGGACAAGGAGCCCGTCTTCGACTCGGTCGAGACGCTCGAGGTGCTGCTGCCGGCCTTCACCGGCATGATCGCGACCCTCACGTTCCACACCGAGCGGATGGCCGAACTCGCCCCCGCCGGCTTCTCCCTGGCCACGGATGTCGCGGAGTGGCTCGTCAAGCGCCACGTGCCGTTCCGCGACGCCCACGAGATCACCGGCTCCCTGGTGCGCTACGCCGAGGAGCACTCGCTCGAGCTCGACGCGGTCGACGACGCCGCGCTCGCCGCGATCTCGCCGCACCTCACGCCCGACGTGCGCGAGGTGCTCACGGTCGCGGGCTCGGTCGCGAGCCGCGACGGCATCGGCGGCACCGCACCGGTGCGGGTCGACGAGCAGTTCGCCCGGCTCACCGACCGCGTGCGGCACCTCGTCGCGGGCCTCCCGGTGGCGGGTCGCTGAGCCGGCGGATGTCGCAGCAGCTCGTCGCCGTCGGACGCGAGTACTTCGCGCGCGACTCGGTCGAGCTCGCGCCGCTGCTGCTCGGTGCGGTGCTGTCGCACGACACGGATGAGGGACGCGTGGCGATCCGGCTGTCGGAGGTCGAGGCGTACCGCGGGGTCGGCGAGGATCCGGGCTCGCATGCGTTCCGCGGGATGACCCGGCGGAACGCGGTCATGTTCGGCGAGGCCGCCCACCTCTACGCGTACTTCACGTACGGCATGCACACGTGCCTCAACGTCGTGGCCGGGCATCCGGGGGCCTCGTCGGCGGTGCTGCTCCGCGGCGGCACGGTGGTCGAGGGACTCGAGCTCGCCCGGCTCCGGCGGGCCGGGGCATCCGACCGCGACCTCGCCCGGGGGCCGGCCAGGCTGGCCGTCGCGCTCGGCGTGCCGCTCGCCGCGAGCGGCGCCGACCTGCTCGCCCCGCCGTTCTCGCTCGAGGTGCCGGCGGTGCCGCTCGCGTTCGAGCACGGCCCGCGCACCGGCGTCAGCGGCGCCGGCGGGGGAGCGGCCTTCCCGTGGCGGTTCTGGCTCCCGGGCGAGCCGGGCGTCTCCCCGTACCGCCGCCACGCGCGCTCGCACGCCTAGCGGTCGGTGGCGTCAGCGCAGCGCCAGGTGCACGACGAGTGCGGCCGCGCACGCCCAGATGAGGCTCGCGAACGTGCCGATGATGAACCGCTCGCGCGCCTCGGGCGCCTCGAGCTCGGTGAAGCGACCGACGCCCTTGACGGCGACGACGATGGCGAGGCCCTCGGGGAACCCGGCGATGATCGTGCCGGCGGTGGCGACGCGCTCGAGCACGCCGATCGTGAGCCCGCCGCGGAGCACCTCGCGGCGCGTTCCCGTGACGACGCCCTGCCGTTGCTCCTCGGCGGTGGGACGCTCGGTCACGAGGATGCCGCCGTGCAGGCCGGGCGACACGCTGGGGCCCATCGCGATGTTCAGCGCCGTCGCGGCGGCCGGGCTGCCGCCGAACACGGCGACGGTGAAGCCGAGCACGGTGACGAGCGGAGCGAACCCGAACTCCGCGGGCGCCGAGATCGAGGCCGCGGCCATGAGGGCGATCCCGAGGGTCACCGTCGCGTACCAGAAGAACGCCGTTCGCGGCTTGAGGAAGGCGATCACCGAGAGCGCGGTCGCCGCCGTGAGCGAGAGCAGGAGGGCCGACCAGGCGACGGCATCGGCGACGGCGACGAGGTTCACGAGGCTCCTTCCGTGCCGCGTCCCGGTGGTCGTGGCTTCGAGCAGTGTAACGAGACTCCGGCGCGGGGTGCGGTCACTCGGGCGCGGTGCGTTCGGATTCGGCTTCGAGCTCGGCGAGGAGGCGTTCGAGGGCCGGTCGAGCGTCCTCCTCCGCGCGCCACATCGCCGCCTTGAGGCGCGCGCTGACGGCGGCGGCGCTGACGTCGAGCAGCGCGGCGGCCTCCTTCTGCTGGTGGCCCGCGCGCATGAGCTCGACGACCTCCCACCCGTGATCGGTTCGGCGCTCGCGCAGGAGCACGACCAGGCGCACCAGCGCCTCGACGTCGGCGGCGAGCGTGGCGAGCTCGGCCGGGCCCGCGGCACGGAGCGCGAACCGTCCGTCGGCGCGCTTCGCCGCGCCGACCGCTTCGCGCGCCGCGATGAAGGCGGACCCCGTGGCCTTTCGCGCCGCGTCGGGAAGGGGCATCCGGATGCCGCCGACGCCGACGCCGACACTCCAGCGCCCGAACCGCGTGGCGTCGAGGACGATCGCGAGCGCCGTCGGCGCCGACCGGGTGACGAGCTGGATCTCGTCGCCCGCCGTCTGGTCGGCCGGGAGCACGAGCTCGTCGGCGTAGCGCCCAGCCAGCTGCTCGACGAGGGCGCCCGCCCGGTCGCCCTCGCGCCGGCTCGCCACCTGGTCTGCGGTGATGACGAACATCGCGCCTCCTCTGGTCGATGATGCAACCTTGACCGTCTCCGCTCAAGTGTGAGCAATGAACTCTTCGTGATCAATGATATAGACTTGAGAGATATGAAATCAATGCTCCGGCGTGAAGTCATCGGAGCGGGTCGCGCTGGTAGCCTTGCTGGCGTGTCAGACCCCGTGATCCTCGCAACCCAGCAGAACGACGCCTCATTCGAGGACGTCTGGGAGGAGCTCGTCTGGCGCGGCCTCGTGCACGTGTCGACCGACCGGGCCGCGCTGAAGGAGCTCCTCGCGGGCGAGCCGATCACGTATTACTGCGGATTCGACCCGACGGCGCCCAGCCTGCACCTCGGCAACCTCGTGCAGATCCTCACGATGCGGCGCCTGCAACTCGCCGGGCACAAGCCGCTCGGCCTCGTGGGCGGTTCGACCGGCCTCATCGGCGATCCGCGCCCGACGGCCGAGCGCACGCTGAACACGAAGGAGACCGTCGCGGAGTGGGTCGGCTACCTCCACGGGCAGGTGAGCCGATTCCTCTCGAGCGAGGGCGACAACGCCGTGCGGATGGTCAACAACCTCGACTGGACCGCGGGCCTCAGCGCCATCGACTTCCTGCGCGAGATCGGCAAGCACTACCGCGTCGGCACCATGCTCAAGAAGGACGCGGTGGCCTCGCGTCTCAACTCCGAGGCGGGCATCAGCTACACCGAGTTCAGCTACCAGATCCTGCAGGGATTCGACTACCTCGAGCTCCACCGCCAGTACGACTGCGTGCTGCAGACCGGCGGCAGCGACCAGTGGGGCAACCTCACCAGCGGCACCGACCTGATCCACCGGGTCGAGGGCCGGGGCGTCCATGCCATCGGCACGCCGCTCATCACGAACTCCGACGGCACGAAGTTCGGCAAGAGCGAGGGGAACGCGATCTGGCTCGACGCCGAGATGTGCAGCCCCTACCGCTTCTACCAGTTCTGGCTCAACACCGAGGACTCCGACGTGATCGACCGCCTCAAGGTCTTCACGTTCCTCGATCGGGCGCGCATCGAGGAGCTCGCCGAGCTCGTCGAACGCGAGCCCTTCCGACGCGAGGCCCAGCGGGTGCTCGCCCACGAGGTCACGACGCTCGTGCACGGCGCGGATGCCACGGCCGCGGTCATCGCGGCGTCGCAGGCGCTGTTCGGGCAGGGCGACCTCGGGGCGCTCGATCCCGACACGCTCGAGTCGGCCCTGCGCGAGCTGCCGAACACGACGACGTCGCCGGATGCCCCGATCGCGCAGCTGCTCGCAGACACCGGCCTCGTCGCCAGCCAGAGCGAGGGCCGGCGCGCCATCGCCCAGGGCGGTGTCTCGCTCGACAACGTCCGGATCGACGACGAGACCGCCACCCTCGAGGGACGCGTCCCGCGCGGCGGCATGGCCGTCCTCCGTCGCGGCAAGAAGACCCTCGCCGGCGTCTTCGTCGAGTAGTCGCACGACTCCGGCGCAACGGGCCCCCGATCGACCTCACGTGGTCGGCCGGGGGCCTTCCGCATCCCCGGGATCACGGGGGTCCCAGCGCGACACGCCCGGGATGCAGCGCTGAGTTGCACGACTCCCGCGTTCCACGTAATGTAATCACTCGTTGCCCCAAAGGTGCGAAAGAGCAGAAGCGCTCATCGGCCTCAAGCGGAACGATTCCAAGCCTCGAACAGAACCTTGTTCAAGAGCCTGAAGCATTCGGATGCGTCCCTCGGGATGACCGGATGGAAACGAACGAAACAGCCTCGGATGAGGTGCCCGATGGGTGCCGAACCGGGTGCGTCCGTTTCTTGAGAACTCAACAGCGTGCACTATGTTCAATGCCAATTTTTGAACCCCGACCTGCTCTTTGGAGTGGGGAGGATTCCTTTGGATTGATGGACAATCTGATTTTTCGAGTCAGTTGCTTCTCGGTCAGTGATTGAAACTCTCAATGCCCCTTTCGGGGGTGTTGGAACCAGTTTTTTTGGAGAGTTTGATCCTGGCTCAGGACGAACGCTGGCGGCGTGCTTAACACATGCAAGTCGAACGATGAACTGGGAGCTTGCTCCTGGGGATTAGTGGCGAACGGGTGAGTAACACGTGAGTAACCTGCCCTGGACTCTGGGATAACCCCGAGAAATCGGAGCTAATACCGGATAGGACCTGGAACCGCATGGTTTTGGGTGGAAAGTTTTTCGGTCTGGGATGGACTCGCGGCCTATCAGCTTGTTGGTGAGGTAATGGCTCACCAAGGCGTCGACGGGTAGCCGGCCTGAGAGGGTGACCGGCCACACTGGGACTGAGACACGGCCCAGACTCCTACGGGAGGCAGCAGTGGGGAATATTGCACAATGGGCGCAAGCCTGATGCAGCAACGCCGCGTGAGGGATGACGGCCTTCGGGTTGTAAACCTCTTTTAGTAGGGAAGAAGGGCTTCGGCTTGACGGTACCTGCAGAAAAAGCACCGGCTAACTACGTGCCAGCAGCCGCGGTAATACGTAGGGTGCGAGCGTTGTCCGGAATTATTGGGCGTAAAGAGCTCGTAGGCGGTTTGTCACGTCTGCTGTGAAATCCCGAGGCTCAACCTCGGGCCTGCAGTGGGTACGGGCAGACTGGAGTGCGGTAGGGGAGAATGGAATTCCTGGTGTAGCGGTGGAATGCGCAGATATCAGGAGGAACACCGATGGCGAAGGCAGTTCTCTGGGCCGTAACTGACGCTGAGGAGCGAAAGCGTGGGGAGCGAACAGGATTAGATACCCTGGTAGTCCACGCCGTAAACGTTGGGCGCTAGATGTGGGGACCTTTCCACGGTTTCCGTGTCGTAGCTAACGCATTAAGCGCCCCGCCTGGGGAGTACGGCCGCAAGGCTAAAACTCAAAGGAATTGACGGGGGCCCGCACAAGCGGCGGAGCATGCGGATTAATTCGATGCAACGCGAAGAACCTTACCAAGGCTTGACATAACCGAGAACGCCGCAGAAATGTGGAACTCTTTGGACACTCGGTATACAGGTGGTGCATGGTTGTCGTCAGCTCGTGTCGTGAGATGTTGGGTTAAGTCCCGCAACGAGCGCAACCCTCGTCGTATGTTGCCAGCACGTAATGGTGGGAACTCATATGAGACTGCCGGGGTCAACTCGGAGGAAGGTGGGGATGACGTCAAATCATCATGCCCCTTATGTCTTGGGCTTCACGCATGCTACAATGGCCGGTACAAAGGGCTGCGATGTCGTAAGGCGGAGCGAATCCCAAAAAGCCGGTCTCAGTTCGGATTGAGGTCTGCAACTCGACCTCATGAAGTCGGAGTCGCTAGTAATCGCAGATCAGCAACGCTGCGGTGAATACGTTCCCGGGCCTTGTACACACCGCCCGTCAAGTCATGAAAGTCGGTAACACCCGAAGCCGGTGGCCTAACCCTTGTGGAGGGAGCCGTCGAAGGTGGGATCGGTGATTAGGACTAAGTCGTAACAAGGTAGCCGTACCGGAAGGTGCGGCTGGATCACCTCCTTTCTAAGGAGCAACTCGGAAGTCTTCGGGCTTTCGCAGTGCAGACCAGATCGGGTCCTTTGTGGCTCGCTGGTTGCTCATGGGTGGAACATTGACATAGGTGCCGGTTGATTTCGGCTGTGCTTAGTACGCCTCGCTTGCGGGGTTGGAACGGTGTGGTCGGGGGAGGCCGGCACGTGCACGCTGTTGGGTCCTGAGGGACCGGACGACCCTGCCTTCGGGTGGGGGTGATGGTTTTTCTCAGACCTTCACCGATGATGACCGTGTGGCTGGTCGGGTGTGGGGGTTCTGGCCGTCTGTTGAGAACTACATAGTGGACGCGAGCATCTTAGATTCAGGGCCTTCGGTCCTGGATCACAATAGGTGAGTCGCCAATTGGCTGCCTTTCGGGGTGGTCTGTTTGGCGTATTCACTGGTCAATTTCGCAGCATCGCCTTTCGGGTGGTGTTGCACGAATTCGATCGAACTCATGTGATTTCAAGTTTCTAAGAGCAAACGGTGGATGCCTTGGCATCTGGAGCCGAAGAAGGACGTCGTAATCTGCGATAAGCCTCGGGGAGCTGATAAACGAGCTGTGATCCGAGGATTTCCGAATGGGGAAACCCCGCCAGGCCCTTTGGGTGACCTGGTGACTCCCGCCTGAATGTATAGGGCGGGTAGAGGGAACGTGGGGAAGTGAAACATCTCAGTACCCACAGGAAGAGAAAACAACCGTGATTCCGTAAGTAGTGGCGAGCGAACGCGGAAGAGGCTAAACCGAGCCATGTGTGATACCCGGCAGGGGTTGCATGGTCGGGGTTGTGGGACCTTTCGGGTTGATCTGCCGGTCAACCACGGTGACGCGTCAGGTATAGACGAATGGCATTGAAAGGCCAACCGGAGTGGGTGTGAGTCCCGTAGTCGAAATGCCTGGCCGGCCGGAGAGGGATCCCAAGTAGCGCGGGGCCCGAGAAATCCCGCGTGAATCTGTCAGGACCACCTGATAAGCCTAAATACTCCCAGATGACCGATAGCGGACAAGTACCGTGAGGGAAAGGTGAAAAGTACCCCGGGAGGGGAGTGAAATAGTACCTGAAACCGTTTGCTTACAAACCGTTGGAGCCTCCTTGTAGGGGTGACAGCGTGCCTTTTGAAGAATGAGCCTGCGAGTTAGTGATCTGTGGCGAGGTTAACCCGTGAGGGGTAGCCGTAGCGAAAGCGAGTCTGAATAGGGCGATTCAGTCGCAGGTCCTAGACCCGAAGCGAAGTGATCTATCCATGGCCAGGTTGAAGCGACGGTAAGACGTCGTGGAGGACCGAACCCACTTCAGTTGAAAATGGAGGGGATGAGCTGTGGATAGGGGTGAAAGGCCAATCAAACTTCGTGATAGCTGGTTCTCTCCGAAATGCATTTAGGTGCAGCGTTGCGTGTTTCTTGCCGGAGGTAGAGCTACTGGATGGCCGATGGGCCCCAAAAGGTTACTGACGTCAGCCAAACTCCGAATGCCGGTAAGTGAGAGCGCAGCAGTGAGACGGTGGGGGATAAGCTTCATCGTCGAGAGGGAAACAACCCAGACCACCAACTAAGGTCCCTAAGCGCGTGCTAAGTGGGAAAGGATGTGGAGTTGCACAGACAACCAGGAGGTTGGCTTAGAAGCAGCCACCCTTGAAAGAGTGCGTAATAGCTCACTGGTCAAGTGATTCCGCGCCGACAATGTAACGGGGCTCAAGCACGCCACCGAAGTTGTGGCATTGACATTTGTGGTAGGCCTTCGTGGTCCAGCCGTGTTGATGGGTAGGAGAGCGTCGTGTGGCGAGTGAAGCGGCGGTGGAAACCAGCCGTGGACGCCACACGAGTGAGAATGCAGGCATGAGTAGCGAAAGACGGGTGAGAAACCCGTCCTCCGGAAGACCAAGGGTTCCAGGGTCAAGCTAATCTGCCCTGGGTAAGTCGGGACCTAAGGCGAGGCCGACAGGCGTAGTCGATGGACAACGGGTTGATATTCCCGTACCGGCGAAGAACCGCCCACACGAGATCAGAAGTGCTAAGCATCCCAAGCCGCGCGGATCCCTTCGGGGTGAGGCGCGGGGCGGCATGCGACCCCGTCTGGTGGAGTGAGCGTATTAACAGGTGTGACGCAGGAAGGTAGCCCAACCCGGGCGATGGTTGACCCGGGGCAAGCGTGTAGGCCGAGCGATAGGCAAATCCGTCGCTCACACAGGCTGAGACGCGATGCGGATGAAAAGTGGGTGATCCTATGCTGCCGAGAAAAGCATCGACGCGAGGTTCCAGCCGCCCGTACCCCAAACCGACTCAGGTGGTCAGGTAGAGAATACCAAGGAGATCGAGAGAATCGTGGTTAAGGAACTCGGCAAAATGCCCCCGTAACTTCGGGAGAAGGGGGGCCTAAGGCGTGAACCAGCTTGCCTGGGGAAGCGCTGCAGGGCCGCAGAGACCAGTGGGAAGCGACTGTTTACTAAAAACACAGGTCCGTGCCAAGTCGCAAGACGATGTATACGGACTGACGCCTGCCCGGTGCTGGAAGGTTAAGAGGACCGGTTAGCCGCAAGGCGAAGCTGAGAATTTAAGCCCCAGTAAACGGCGGTGGTAACTATAACCATCCTAAGGTAGCGAAATTCCTTGTCGGGTAAGTTCCGACCTGCACGAATGGCGTAACGACTTCCCAGCTGTCTCAACCGCGAACTCGGCGAAATTGCATTACGAGTAAAGATGCTCGTTACGCGCAGCAGGACGGAAAGACCCCGTGACCTTTACTACAGCTTGGTATTGGTGTTCGGTGTGGCTTGTGTAGGATAGGTGGGAGACTTTGAAGCTGGCACGCTAGTGTCGGTGGAGTCATTGTTGAAATACCACTCTGGTCACTCTGGATATCTAACTTCGAACCGTGATCCGGTTCAGGGACAGTGCCTGGTGGGTAGTTTAACTGGGGCGGTTGCCTCCCAAAAAGTAACGGAGGCGCCCAAAGGTTCCCTCAACCTGGTTGGCAATCAGGTGGCGAGTGTAAGTGCACAAGGGAGCTTGACTGTGAGACTGACAGGTCGAGCAGGGACGAAAGTCGGGACTAGTGATCCGGCAGTGGCTTGTGGAAGCGCTGTCGCTCAACGGATAAAAGGTACCTCGGGGATAACAGGCTGATCTTGCCCAAGAGTCCATATCGACGGCATGGTTTGGCACCTCGATGTCGGCTCGTCGCATCCTGGGGCTGGAGTAGGTCCCAAGGGTTGGGCTGTTCGCCCATTAAAGCGGTACGCGAGCTGGGTTTAGAACGTCGTGAGACAGTTCGGTCCCTATCCGCTGCGCGCGTAGGAAATTTGAGAGGATCTGACCCTAGTACGAGAGGACCGGGTTGGACGAACCTCTGGTGTGCCAGTTGTTCCGCCAGGAGCACCGCTGGTTAGCTACGTTCGGGATGGATAACCGCTGAAAGCATCTAAGCGGGAAGCCGGCCTCGAGATGAGATTTCCATCCCTTCGGGGGAGAGGCTCCCAGCCAGACGACTGGGTTGATAGGCCGGATGTGGAAGACAGGACTAACGACTGTCGGAGCTGACCGGTACTAATAAGCCGATAACTTGACAATCACTACACTCACACACGTTTGAAGATCATTCATCGAAAGGCCGTGTGAGTGGCCCTCCAGATTGCTCGCGTCCACTCTGTGGTTCCCAACAGACGGAAACACACACAACACAACACAGAACACCCCACACCACCCCCAGAACCCAGGTTCCGGGCCGGTGCGGGACACCGAGACCACACACCCAACCCACCACCCGGTGGGGCAACGTGGGTGTGGCACGAGTTTCGGCGGCCATAGCGCGAGGGAAACGCCCGGACACATTCCGAACCCGGAAGCTAAGACTCGCAGCGCCGATGGTACTGCAGGGGCGACCCTGTGGGAGAGTAGGACACCGCCGGACATTCATTGAGGAGTGGCCACCCGAAGACGGGTGGCCATTTCTCGTTAACGGGCCGTTCCAATGTCGGCCGCAGTACGGTTGAGTCCGATGAGGACTCCACACACGACAGGACAATCGTGAGCGATTCGAGGCACGACTCGGGGGACCAAGAGCGCCCCAAGCGGGACGATCGAGGCGGTGAGCGGACGCAGGGTGGCGGCCGCAGCGCCTCCGCCGGCCGCACCGGCCAGGGCCCGTCGCGAGGCGGTTCCCAGGATCGCGACGGCAAGCGTCCCGCCTCCGCGGGCGGTCAGAAGCGTCCCGTACGGCGACCGCGACGCGAAGCGTCCCGCACTCCGGCGGCGGCGAGAAGCGTCCGTATGGTGACCGCGATCAGAAGCGTCCTATGGTGACCGGGATGCGAAGCGTCCGTACTCCGGTGGTGGCGAGAAGCGTCCGTACTCGGGTGGTGGCGAGAAGCGTCCGTATTCGGGTGGTGGCGAGAAGCGTCCGTATTCGGGTGGTGGCGAGAAGCGTCCGTATTCGGGTGGTGGCGAGAAGCGTCCGTATTCGGGTGGTGGCGAGAAGCGTCCGTACTCGGGTGGTGGCGAGAAGCGTCCGTATTCGGGTGGTGGCGAGAAGCGTCCGTATTCGGGTGGTGGCGAGAAGCGTCCGTATTCGGGTGGTGGCGAGAAGCGTCCGTACTCGGGTGGTGGCGAGAAGCGTCCGTACTCGGGTGGTGGCGAGAAGCGTCCGTATCGGGTGGTGGCGAGAAGCGTCCGTATCGGGTGGTGGCGAGAAGCGTCCGTACTCGGGTGGTGGCGAGAAGCGTCCGTACGGTGACCGTGACCAGAAGCGCCCGTACGGGGATCGCGATCAGAAGCGCCCGTACGGTGACCGCGACGGAAGCGTCCGTACTCCGGCTCCGGGCAGCGGAGCGATGATCGCCGCGGCGGCGAACGCAGCGGACGACCCACCGACCGCGACCAGCACCGCGACGGACCCCGCGAGACCTCGGGCGCCGCGAACCTCGCGGTGCGGCCGCGCCACGACGATCCCGAGATCCCCGAGCGCATCGAGGCGCGCGACCTCGACAAGGGCGCCCGCGCGGAGCTGAGGACCCTGAGCAAGGACAACGCCGACTGGGTCGCACGGCACCTCGTCGCGGCATCCGAGCTGCTCGAGGACGACCCCGAGCTGGCGCACGAGCACGCGATGTCCGCCGCCCGCCGCGCCGGCCGCATCGCGGTCGTGCGGGAGACGCTCGCGATCACCGCCTACGCGACCGGCGACTTCGTGCTGGCCCTGCGGGAGCTGCGCACGTACCGCCGGATCTCGGGCAGCAACGACCAGCTGCCGCTCATGGTCGACAGCGAGCGTGGTGTCGGCCGACCCGACCGCGCACTCGAGGTGGGTCGCGCCGTCGACCGCAACGAGCTGCCCGCGACCGTGCAGGTCGGGCTCGCGATCGCGATGTCGGGGGCTCGCCTCGACCTCGGGCAGCCCGAGCTCGCTCTCGCCGAGCTCGAGATCCCGCAGCTCGATCCCGACCGCGCCTTCTCGTACAGCCCGGCGCTGTTCTCCGCGTACGCCGAGGTGCTCGAGGAGCTCGGCCGCGACTCGGATGCCGCCGCGTGGCGCGCACGAGCCGAACGCGCGGAGGAGGCCCTCGGCGGCCCCGCCGAGTCCGAGCTCGTGGAGATCTACGAGGTGGAGCTCGACGAGGTCGATGAGCACGAGCCCGTGAGGCCTCGAACGACGACGTGCCCGCGGCATCCGAGCGACGAACTGCCCGCGGCATCCGACGCCGTGCCGGACGACGCCGCCGACGACGCCGGTGGCCGATCTCCCCGACGACCCGGGTGCGGTGCTGGAGGACGACGTGGCGGCCGTGCTGGCCGAGGGCGAGGCGCTGGAGCGCGGCGACGACGTCGCCGGCGCCGACGAGGACGAGGGCGAGCCCGATGGGCCTGTTCCGGACGAGGACTGAGGCGACCACGCCGCTCGAGGGCATCGACGCGGTGTTCGCCGACCTCGACGGCGTCGTGTACGCCGGCGCGGGCTCGATCCCGTACGCCGTCGAGAGCCTCAACCGCACCAAGGCCGAGCGCGCGGTCGGGTACATCACGAACAACGCATCGCGGAGCGACGCATCCGTCGCGCGCCACCTGGCCGACCTCGGCCTCGACGTCGTGCCGAACGACGTGGTGACCTCGCCCCAGGCGGCGATGCACCTGCTCGAGGATCGCGTCGAACCGGGATCGCTCGTCTTCGTGGTGGGTGGCGAGGGCATCGTGTCCGAGCTCGAGAAGCGCGGCTTCCGCGTCACGCGCTCGGCCGACGACGAGCCCGCCGCGGTCGTCCAGGGCTTCGCGCCCGAGGTCGGCTGGCGCGAGCTCGCCGAGGCGTCGTTCGCGCTGAACGCGCACGGTGGGCCCGACTCCGAGACGCCGGGCATTCCCTGGATCGCCACGAACATGGACTGGACGATCCCGGTGGCCCGCGGCATCGCGCCCGGGAACGGCACGCTCGTCTCCGCGGTGCACACCGCGGTCGGCCGCTTCCCCGAGGTCGCCGGCAAGCCCGAGACGCCGATCTTCGAGGAGGCCAGGCGTCGGTTCGGCGCGGAGCGTCCGCTCGTCGTCGGCGACCGGCTCGACACCGACATCCTCGGCGCCAACCGGGCGGGCATGGCCAGCGCCATGGTGCTCACCGGCATCGACCGGGCGAAGCAGGTGCTCGCCGCCGACGCCGCGAGCCGACCCGACTTCATCCTCGGCGACCTGCGCGGACTGCACGAGCCGTACCCGGTGGTCGAGTCCGCGCGCGGCGGCGCGGTGCGGGTCGGTGACGCCCGGGTCCGGGTCGACGGTCGCCGCGTCGTGATCGTGTCCGAGGGCGACGGCGGGCTCGACCTGCTGCGAGCGGCCTGCGCGGCGATCTGGCAGTCGGGGACGGCGATCCATGCGCTCGACGTGCCGTCGGCGCTCTACGCCTGAGACGGGTGCGACGAAACGGTTCGCCGTCCTGGTCGTCCGCTCGGGGTAGCGTTGGTCGGGTGAGCACTGACGACGAGCGGCGCGAGCCCGAGGCCATCGAGCCGGGTGCGGCGACGGATGCCGGAGCTGCGGAGCCGACCGCCGAGGCCGGCCGACGACGCGGCATCCGACGACGCGGCATCCGACGACACCCGCGCGGCCCTGCACGACATCGAGTCGAAGCCGCTCGCGGAACGGGCGCCCGGCTATCAGGCCCTCGCCGACCGACTCCGAGCCGAGCTCGAGCAGTCCGACCCGTCGCGCGGGTCGAGCTGACGATGCCCGATCAGCGACTCGACGCCGCGCTGGCCGCACGCGGGCTCGCCCGATCCCGCACCCACGCCGCGACGCTCATCGCCGCCGGCGTGGTCATGGTCGACGGCCGGCCGGCCGTGAAGCCGGCACTGAAGGTCGCCGAGTCGGCGACGCTCGAGGTCGCGGCATCCGACCACTACGTGAGCCGCGCCGCCCACAAGCTCATCGCGGCGCTCGACGCGTTCGCCGTCGACCCTGCCGGGCGGATCGTGCTCGATGCGGGCGCCTCCACCGGCGGGTTCAGCCAGGTGCTGCTCGAGCGTGGTGCGCGCACCGTGCTGGCCGTCGATGTGGGCCACGGGCAGCTCGCGCCCGAGCTGCACGGCGCGGCCGGCCTCGTCCTCGTCGAGGGATGCAACGTGCGCAACCTCGATCGCGCCGTGCTCACCGAACTCACGGGCGTCGCCGAGCCGCCCTCGCTCGTCACCGCCGACCTCTCGTTCATCTCGCTCACGACCGTGCTGCCCGCCCTCCACGCCACCGCGGCCGACGACGCGGACTTCGTGCTGCTCGTGAAGCCGCAGTTCGAGGTCGGCCGCGGGGGTGTGCGCGAGGGCGTGGTCCGCGACCCGGCGCTCCGGTCCGAGGCGGTCGCGAACGTGCTCTGGGCGGCGTTCGACCTCGGGCTCGGCACCGCGGGCGTCCTGTCCTCCCCAATCGCCGGCAGCCACGGCAACCACGAATACCTCGTCCACCTCAGCGCGTCCCGCGGCGTGAATCCGACAGAATGGATGCGTCGGGTGGAGCAACTGACGGGAGGCGCGAACGCGTGAACGACGCACGGCACTTCCTCGTGGTCTCCCACACCGGCCGGCAGTCCGCCCTCGAGGCGACGAGCGAGGTGTGCGCACAGCTGCTCGCCGCCGGCGCCGTGCCGGTGATCGCCGCGGAGCACTGGGACGAGGTGCACGCGTTCGTGCCCGAGTTGAACGGCGCGGTCAAGCGCTTCGAGGAGATCGACCCGAACCTCATCGAGCTCGTCATCGTGCTCGGGGGCGACGGCACCATCCTTCGCGCGGCCGAGCTCATGCGCGAGTACCCGGTCGCGCTCCTCGGCGTGAACCTCGGCCACGTCGGGTTCCTGGCCGAGAGCGAGCGCGACGACCTCGGATACACGGTGGCGCGGGCGCTCGCCCGCGATTACTCCGTCGAGGAGCGCATGACGCTGTCGGTGCGCGCGAAGCTCGGCGACGAGGTGGTCTACGAGAGCTGGGCGCTCAACGAGGCCACGGTCGAGAAGGCCGAGCGTGAGCGCATGCTCGAGGTGGTGGTCGAGGTCGACCGCCGTCCGCTGTCCTCGTTCGGATGCGACGGCATCGTCATGTCCACGCCGACGGGCTCCACGGCCTACTCCTTCTCGGCGGGCGGTCCGGTCGTCTGGCCGAGCCTCGAGGCGCTCCTCCTCGTGCCGCTCAGCGCCCACGCCCTCTTCGCCCGCCCGCTCGTCGTGGGCGCCGACTCGTCGCTCGCCGTCGAGATCCTCCAGCGCACCGAGGCGGCGGCGGTCATCTGGTGCGACGGTCGTCGCACGTTCGACCTGCCGCCCGGTGCGCGCGTCATCGTGCGCAAGTCGTCGGTGCCGGTGCGGCTCGCCCGGCTGCACGAGGCGCCGTTCACCGACCGACTCGTGAACAAGTTCCAGCTGCCCGTCACGGGCTGGCGAGGGCCGGTGGGCCGTGATTGAGGGCCGCGATGAGCGAGGGCTGCAGTGATTGAAGGCTGCGTTGATTGAGGAACTCGGCATCCGCGACCTCGGCGTGATCGCCGAGGCGACCCTGCCGCTCGGCGCCGGGTTCACGGCGGTCACCGGCGAGACCGGCGCGGGCAAGACGATGGTCGTGACCGCGCTCGGCCTGCTGCTCGGCGCGCGCGCCGACGCCGGCGCGGTGCGCTCCGGTGCCAAGCAGGCCTGGGTCGAGGGCCGCTGGCTCGTTCCCGACGACGGCGCGATCGCCGAGCGCGTCGCAGAGACCGGCGGCGATGTCGAGGGCGGCGAGCTGCTGCTCGGGCGCTCGGTGTCCTCCGAGGGTCGCAGCCGTGCCGTGGTCGGCGGGCGCAGCGCGCCGGTGGGGGTGCTCGGCGAGCTGGGCGACGAGCTCGTCGTCGTGCACGGGCAGGCCGACCAGCAGCGACTCCGGTCGGCGGCGGCGCAGCGCGACGCGCTCGACCGCTTCGCCGGCGCCCCGCTGCAGCGCGCGCTCGGCGAGTACGACGCGGCCTTCAGGGCCTGGCGAGCGGATGCCGCGGAGCTCCAGCGCCTGCGCGAGGCGCACGACGCCCGCGCCCGCGAGGCCGCCGAACTGCGCGAGGCGCTCGACGAGGTCGAGGCCGCCGATCCGCAGCCCGGCGAAGACGCCGAGCTCGCCGAACGCGCCGACCGGCTCTCCAACCTCGAGGAGCTGCGCCTCGCAGCGGCGCAGGCCAGGGCACTCGTCTCGGCGGAGGACCTCGTCGACGGCGCCCCCGATGCGGTGGCGCTGGTCGACAGCGCGCGCCGGCACCTCGACCGCGTGATCGAGCACGACGCCGCGCTCGCGCCGATCGCCGAGGTGCTGCAGAGCGCGGGCTTCCTCCTCGCGGATGCGGCGACCGAGCTCGCCGGCTACCTCGCCGGCCTCGACGCCGACGGCGCGCGCGAGCTCGAGATCGTGCAGGAGCGCCGCGCGCTCGTCACCGCGCTCGTCCGGCGGCACGGCGGAACCCTCGACGAGGTGCTGGAGTTCCGGCGCACCGGCGGCCTCCGACTCGTCGAGCTCGACGGCGACGACGAGCGCATCGAGGGCCTGGAGGCATCCGTCGCGACGCTCGAGGCGGAGGTCGACCGGCTCGCCGGCCGGCTCACCGAGCTGCGAACCGACGCCGCATCGCGCCTCGCGGAGGCGGTGACCGCGGAGCTCTCGGCCCTCGCGATGCCCGACGCCCGCCTCACGGTGAGCGTCGACCCCGACCACGAGCCCACCGCGCATGGGCGCGACCAGGTCGCGATCCTGCTCCGGCCGCATCCCGGCGCCGAGCCGCGTCCCGTCTCGCGCGGCGCCTCGGGCGGCGAGCTCTCCCGGGTGATGCTCGCGATCGAGGTCGTGATCGCCGGAAGCGACCCCGTGCCGACGTTCGTCTTCGACGAGGTCGATGCGGGCGTCGGCGGCGCAGCGGCGATCGAGATCGGCCGGCGGCTCGCACGCCTCGCCGAGCAGTCGCAGGTCATCGTCGTCACGCACCTCGCACAGGTCGCGGCGTTCGCCACGAACCACCTGAGCGTGGTGAAGGGAACCGACGGCCAGGTCACCTCGTCGAGCGTCCGGCAGCTCTCGGGGGCCGAGCGCGAAGCCGAGATGGCCCGCCTGCTGTCGGGCCTGACCGACTCGGAGAGCGGGCTCGCGCACGCGCGGGAGCTGTTGGAGATCGCCGCGGACCGCGCGGCGTGACAGCGGCGGCCGAGGCCGCCGGAGACGTGGCATCCGTCGGATGTCGCAGGATGAGGGGGAACGCGTGGGGCATGTCGGCGTGGGCGACGGCGAACGTCGGTTAGACTATAAGCCCGTGGTGGATGAACGCGGCAGAGCTCTTTCGAGCACAGACATTTCGAACGACACGACCAAGCACATCTTCGTGACCGGTGGTGTCGTTTCCTCGTTGGGCAAGGGTCTCACGGCGGCGAGCCTGGGCAATCTCCTGACCGCCCGGGGGCTCCGGGTCGTCATGCAGAAGCTCGACCCATACCTGAACGTGGACCCGGGCACGATGAACCCGTTCCAGCACGGCGAGGTCTTCGTGACCGACGACGGCGCAGAGACCGACCTCGACATCGGTCACTACGAGCGGTTCCTCGACATCAACCTGAGCCAGGCCGCGAACGTCACCACCGGCCAGATCTACTCGACGGTGATCGCGAAGGAGCGCCGCGGCGAGTACCTCGGCGACACCGTGCAGGTGATCCCGCACATCACCGACGAGATCAAGCGCCGGATGCGCCTGCAGGCGACCGAGAGCCCCAAGCCCGACGTCATCATCACCGAGATCGGCGGCACCGTCGGCGACATCGAGTCGCAGCCGTTCATCGAGTCCGCACGCCAGGTGCGTCACGAGCTCGGCCGCAAGAACGTGTTCTTCGTGCACGTCTCCCTGGTGCCGTACATGGGTGCGTCGGGGGAGCAGAAGACCAAGCCCACCCAGCACTCGGTCGCCGCCCTGCGGTCGATCGGCATCCAGCCCGACGCGCTCGTGCTCCGTAGCGACCGCCCCGTGACCGAGTCGAACAAGCGCAAGATCGCCCTCATGTGCGACGTCGACGAGGCGGCCGTGGTGAACGCGGTCGACGTGCCGTCCATCTACGACATCCCGACGATGCTGCACGACCAGGGCCTCGACGCCTACATCATCGACTCGCTCGGTCTCGGCGCCAAGGCCGACGACGTCGACTGGTCGGACTGGAGCGAGCTCCTCGACGTGGTGCACGACCCCAAGCACGAGGTCACCATCGGGCTGGTCGGCAAGTACATCGACCTGCCCGACGCGTACCTCTCCGTCACCGAGGCCCTGCGCGCCGGCGGGTTCGCCAACGACACCAAGGTCAACATCGAGTGGATCCCGTCGGACGAGTGCCGCACGCCCGAGGGCGCGCAGAAGCACCTCGCCCACCTCGACGGCATCTGCGTGCCGGGCGGATTCGGCGTCCGCGGCATCGAGGGCAAGCTCGGCGCGCTGCGCTTCGCCCGCGAGAACGGCGTCCCCGTGCTCGGCCTGTGCCTCGGCCTGCAGTGCATGGTCATCGAGTACTCGCGCAACGTGGTCGGCCTCGCGGGCGCCTCGTCGAGCGAGTTCGACCCCGATACGCAGTTCCCCGTCATCGCGACGATGGAGGAGCAGGTCGAGATCATCGCCGGCGGCGACCTCGGCGGCACCATGCGCCTCGGCCTCTATCCCGCGAAGCTCGCCGAGGGGTCGATCGCGGCCGAGCTGTACGGCTCGACCGAGGTCAGCGAGCGGCACCGTCACCGCTACGAGGTCAACAACGGGTACCGCGACCGCATCGCGGACGCGGGCCTCGTCTTCTCGGGCATGTCGCCCGACCGGCACCTCGTGGAGTTCGTGGAGCTGCCGCGCGACGTGCACCCGTTCTACGTCGGCACCCAGGCGCACCCCGAGCTGCGCAGCCGCCCGAACGACGCGCACCCGCTGTTCCGCGGACTGGTGGCCGCGGCCCTCGAGCGCCAGCAGGCCAGCCTCCTGTTCGACGTCGCGAATGGCTGACGTCCTCGCCGACGAACCGGTCGACCTCCCGCTGCGCGGAAGCGACCAGGTGTTCGACGGGCTCGTCTGGGACCTCCGGCGCGACACGTTCGAGCTCGACGGGCGGCCGATCGTGCGCGAGTACGTCGACCACCCCGGTGCGGTCGCGGTGCTCGCGCTCGACGAGCACGACCGCGTCTTCCTGATCCGGCAGTACCGGCATCCGGTGCGCACGCGCGAGTGGGAGATCCCGGCGGGCCTCCTCGACGTCGCCGGCGAGGACCCGTTCGTCGCGGCGCAGCGCGAGCTGGCCGAGGAGGGCGACCTCGCGGCATCCGAGTGGGCCGTGCTCGCCGATTTCTTCACGTCGCCCGGTGGCAGCGACGAGGCGATCCGCATCTACCTCGCGCGCGGCCTCAGCGCCATGCCCGACGCGTACCCGCGGGAGGACGAGGAGGCGCACATGGAGACCCGGTGGGTCGACCTCGACGCCTGCGTCGACGCGGTGCTCGCCCGGCGCGTGCAGAACCCGTCGCTCACCGTCGGCGTGCTCGCGGCCCACGCGTCCCGGGCACGCGGCTGGAGCACCCTCGCCGCGGCCGACGCCGCCTGGCCCGGGCGCTCGACGCCGCGCGGGGAGCCGACCCGGCGATGACGGATGCCGCGTGGACCTCGGGGTACCTCCGGCACCTCACCGTGGAACGCGGGCTCTCACGCAACACGGTGACCTCGTACCGCCGCGACCTCGGCCTCTACGCCGACTGGCTGGCGAGCCGGGGCCTGGACGGACCCGGCGCCGTGCGCGAGCAGGACCTCGCCGACTTCGTGCGCCACCTCGGCACCGATCGGCAGCCGCCGCTCGCGACGAGCTCGATCGCCCGGGTGCTCTCCTCGGTGCGCGGCCTGCACCGCTTCCTCGCCGAGGAGGGCGTCATCGAGGCGGATGTCTCGCGCGAGCTGCGCCCGCCGAAGCTGCCGATGCGCCTGCCGAAGGCGATCCCCGTCGAGGACGTCGAGGCGCTGATCGCCGCGGTCGGCGGCGAGGAGCTGCACGAGCTCCGGGACACGGCGCTGCTCGAACTGCTCTACGCGACGGGCGCGCGCGTGTCGGAAGCGGTGTCGCTCAACGTCGACGACCTCGTCGACGAGGAGGTCGTGCGGCTGTTCGGCAAGGGCGGCAAGCAGCGCATCGTGCCGCTCGGGTCGTATGCCCGGCGCGCCGTCGACGCCTACCTGGTGCGTGCCCGGCCGACGTTGTCGGCGCGGGGTACCGTCCACGCCGGCGCTGTTCCTCGGGCTCCGCGGGCGGCGGATGTCACGTCAGGCCGCGTGGGACGTGATCCACCGCGCCGCCGAGCGGGCCGGGCTCGCGGCATCCGTCTCACCGCACACCCTGCGGCACTCGTTCGCGACCCATCTGCTCGAGGGCGGAGCCGACGTTCGCGTCGTGCAGGAGCTGCTCGGGCACTCGTCGGTCGCGACCACCCAGATCTACACGCTCGTCACAGCCGATACACTCCGGGAGATGTACACGGCTGCCCACCCACGTGCTCGCTAGAATCGACCAAGCCCTCGCACGGACGCACGGCTCGCAGGATGCAGGAGAGAGACCAGACGTGACCCACCAGACGCACGACCCGGCGGACGGAATCCTTTCGCTGGAGCCGGAGGTCGGTCCGACCGGGCGTCCCCTTCGCGAGTTCCCCGATCCGAAGCGGCTGCGCTCGCACGGCCCCGCCCGCATCATCGCCCTCTGCAACCAGAAGGGCGGCGTCGGCAAGACCACCACGACCATCAACCTCGGCGCGACGCTCGCCGAGTACGGTCGTCGGGTGCTGGCCGTGGACTTCGACCCGCAGGGCGCGCTCTCGGCCGGCCTCGGCGTGCCGACGCACGACGTGCCCACGATCTACGACCTGCTGCTCTCGCGCGGCATCGACCCGGCCGACGCGATCCAGCACACGGGCACCGAGGGCCTCGACGTGATCCCGGCGAACATCGACCTCTCGGCCGCCGAGGTGCACCTCGTCACCGAGGTGGCCCGCGAGCAGATCCTCGCGAGCGTGCTGCGCCGCGTCGCCGCCGACTACGACGTCATCCTCATCGACTGCCAGCCGTCGCTCGGCCTCCTCACCGTCAACGCCCTCACCGCGAGCCACGGCGTCGTGATCCCGCTCGAGTGCGAGTACTTCGCGCTCCGCGGCGTCGCCCTGCTGATCGAGACGATCGACAAGGTTCGCGACCGGCTCAACCCCGCGATCGAGCTCGACGGCATCCTGGCGACGATGTACGACGCGCGCACGCTGCACTCGCGCGAGGTGCTCGAGCGGGTGGTCGACGCGTTCGGCGACAAGGTGCTCGAGACGGTCATCACCCGCACGGTGAAGTTCCCCGATGCCACGGTCGCCGCCACCCCGATCACCGAGTTCGCCCCCGAGCACCAGGCCTCCAGGGCGTACCGGCAGCTCGCGAGGGAGCTGGTCTTCCGTGGCGCGGTCGCCTGAGGCCGTTCCGGTCTCGGGGGAGGGCGCAGCCGGCGCGACCGCGCCCGCCGGAAGCGACGCGGCCGCGGCATCCGAGACCGGCTTCCGGGTCGCCCTGTCGAACTTCGAGGGCCCCTTCGACCTGCTGCTGTCGCTCATCGCCAAGCACGAGCTCGACATCACCGAGGTCTCGCTGTCGGCGGTGACCGACGAGTTCATCTCCTACCTGCGCGGCCTCGACTCCGAGGAGGAGCTCGATCGCGCCTCGGAGTTCCTCGTGGTCGCGGCGACCCTCCTCGACCTGAAGGTCGCCGGGCTCCTCCCGCAGGGAGAGCTCGTGGACGCCGAGGACGTCGCGCTCCTCGAGGCCCGCGACCTGCTGTTCGCGCGCCTGCTGCAGTATCGCGCCTTCAAGGAGGCGTCGCGGTGGTTCGCGTCGCACCTCGAGGCCGAGTCGCATCGGCACGCGCGCATCGTGCGGCTCGAGGAGCGGTTCCGCCAGCGCGAGCCCGAGCTGCGGTGGACCCTCAGCGCCGAGGACTTCGCCGCGCTCGCGACCCTCGCGCTCACGCCGCGGGAGATCCCGGTCGTCGGCCTCGACCACCTGCACGCACCCCTCGTCTCGATCAGGGAGCAGGCGGCGCACGTCGTCGCGGTGCTGCGGCGCGGCGACCCCGTGACCTTCCGCGAGCTCATCGCGGGCATCGGGCAGCCGGGCGTGGTCGTCGCGCGGTTCCTCGCGGTGCTGGAGCTCTACCGGCACTCGGCGATCGGGTTCGAGCAACTCGAGCCGCTGGGCGAGCTCACGCTGCGCTGGGCGGCCGAGTCGTGGACCGACGAGAACCTCGAGAGCCTGGGAGCCGACTATGACGAATGACACGGATGCCCCCGCCGGCGGTCGAGTAGCGCCCGGCGAAGCCGGACGCGTATCGAGACCCGATGCCGCGGACGATGGTCTCGAGACGGCCGCTTCGCGGCCGACTCGACCAGCGGGAGAGGGACCCGAGCTGTCGATCGTCACGCCCCTCGACGTGCCCGGCCAGCCACGCCTCGACCTCGACCGGGCGCTCGAGGCGATCCTGTTCATCGCGGACGAGCCGCTCTCGGTCGTCACGCTCGCCGCGGCCGTCGCACGTCCCGTCGCGGAGGTGCGGGCGTCGATCGCCCGCCTCCGTGCCGACTACGACGGCGCGGGCACGTCGGGCGAGCCGCGAACGGATGTCGCCGACGAGGCGCCGGCCGGCGGCATCCGTCGCGGGTTCGAGCTCCGCGAGGTCGGCGGCGGCTGGCGGTTCTACGTCCGCGCGGAGTACGACGCCCTCGTCGCCGACTTCGTGCTCGCCCAGTCGTCGACGCGGCTCTCCCAGCCCGCGCTCGAGACGCTGTCCGTGATCGCGTACAAGCAGCCGATCTCCCGCTCGTCGATCGCGTCGATCCGCGCCGTGAACGTCGACTCGGTGGTGCGCACCCTGCTCGGACGGGGGCTCATCACCGAGGTGGCGACCGACGCCGAGACGGGCGCCATCCTGTACGGCACGACCGACCTGCTGCTCACGAACCTCGGCATCAACGCGCTCGACGAGCTGCCGCACATCTCGCCGTTGCTCGACGACGGCCAGGAGGGATTCGACCTTGACTGACGCATCCGCCCCCGGTGGCGATTCGACCGAGGGCGTGCGCCTGCAGAAGGTGCTCGCCGCCGCGGGCGTCGCGAGCCGGCGCGTGTCCGAGCAGCTCATCGTGGAGGGCAGGGTCGAGGTGAACGGCCGTGATCGTGACCGAGCTCGGGAGCCGGATCGACCCGGCCACCGATCTCGTCGCGGTCGACGGCGTCGCCGTGCAGCTCGACCCCGCGAAGCGCTACTACATGCTCAACAAGCCGCGCGGCGTCGTGTCGTCGATGCGCGACGAGCAGGGGCGCCCCGACCTCACGCGCTTCACCGAGGGCCTCGAGGAGCGGGTGTTCAACGTGGGACGCCTCGATGCCGAGACGAGCGGCCTGCTGCTCCTCACCAACGACGGCGATCTCGCGCACGTGCTGGCCCATCCGTCGTTCGGCGTGGAGAAGACCTACATCGCCAAGGTGCGCGGGCGCGTCACGCCGCAGGTCGTGCAGCAGCTCAAGCGCGGCGTGGAGCTCGAGGACGGCATCATCGTGGCGGACCGCGCCCGGGTGCTGCAGCAGCAGGGCGACGACCAGCACTCGATGGTGGAGCTGACGCTGCACTCGGGTCGCAACCGCATCGTGCGGCGCATGCTCGACGCCGTGGGGCATCCGGTCGTCGAGCTCGTGCGACGCAGCTTCGGGCCGCTCAACCTCGGGACCCTCCGATCGGGCGCCATGCGCGAGTTGACTAAGGTGGAACTCGGCCAATTGCTCACGATCTCCCGCGCCGCGGATGCCGCCCGGGACGCCGGCACCGGGACGAACGAAGGGGACTCGTGACCGAATCACGCCTCATCGGGCCGGTCCGCGTCGTCGGTGCCGGCCTGCTCGGCACCAGTGTCGCGCTCGGACTTCGATCCCGCGGCATCGAGGTGGTCCTCGCCGATGCGTCGCCGACGCACGTCGCGATCGCCGTCGACCTCGGCGCCGGCCGCGTCGCCGTGCCGGGCGACGCCCCGCAGCTCATCGTCGTCGCGGTCCCGCCCGACGTGACGGCGTCGGTCGTCGCCGCCGAGCTCGCCGAGTTCCCCGATGCGATCGTGACGGACGTCGCCAGCGTCAAGGCCGGCATCCTCGACTCGCTCCGCGAGGCCGGCGCCGACGTGTCGCGCTACATCGGCTCCCACCCCCTCGCCGGCCGTGAGCGCGGCGGCCCGCTCGCCGCGCGCGCCGACCTCTTCGCCGGGCGGCCGTGGGTCGTCGCGGCGCATGACGCCATCACCTACCAGCGCGCCGGCGCCATCGACGACCTCATCCTCGACCTCGGCGCGACCCTCGTGGAGATGACGCCCGATGAGCACGACCGCGGAGTCGCGCTCATCTCCCACGTGCCGCAGGTCGTCGCGAGCATCATGGCCCGCCGGTTCATCGATGCGCCGAACGCGGCGTTGGGACTCTCGGGCCAGGGGGTGCGCGACGTGACGCGCATCGCCGCCAGCGACCCCGACCTCTGGGTGCAGATCCTCGGAGCGAACGCGACGCCCGTGCGCGACATCCTCCTCGCCTACCGCGAGGACCTCGACCGGTTCATCGACGCGCTCGCCGACCCGACCGCGCCGGGCGCCCGGCGCCGGGTGGCCGAGGAGCTCGCCGGCGGGAACACCGGCGTCGAGCGGCTGCCGGGCAAGCACGGCACCGACAAGCGCTTCACGACCGTCGTCGTGATGGTCGAGGACCGTCCGGGCGAGCTGGCCCGGCTGCTCGCCGAGATCGGCGAGATCGGCGTGAACCTGGAAGACCTCCGTCTCGAGCACTCGCCCGGCCGCCAGGTCGGGCTCGCCGAGATCGCCGTGCTGCCCGAGGCGGCAGATCGACTCACCAACGAGCTGGCCGAACGCGGCTGGCGGATAGCAGGCTGAACGTGTCCGTGGTCTTCCCCCTCGTCGTCGCCGTCGACGGCCCTGCCGGCAGCGGCAAGTCGAGCGTCTCGAAGGAGGTCGCGCGCCGGCTCGGATACGGATTCCTCGACACGGGCGCCGCGTACCGGGCGCTGGCCTGGCACGTCGAGGCGTCCGGCATCGACACGGATGACGCGGCATCCGTCGTCTCGTGCCTGCCGAGCTTCGCGTACCGCATCGGCACCGATCCGGCGGGCTATGCCGTGCACGTGGGGGACGTCGACGTGACGACCGCCATCCGCGACCCCGAGATCTCGGCGGTCGTGAGCCGGGTCGCCAGGGTGCCCGAGGTGCGCACGCACCTCATCGAGCTGTTCCGGAGCATCATCGCGGAGGAGCCGACGGCCGGCATCGTCGTCGAGGGCCGCGACATCACGACGGTCGTGGCACCCGATGCCCCGGTGCGGATCCTTCTGACCGCCTCGGAGGACGTTAGAATAGCGAGGCGCTCCGCGGAGCTCGTCGGCGATTCGGCCCAGGCCGCGGGGGAGCAGCTCCATCGGCGAGATGAGGCGGACTCCAAGGTCGTGGACTTCATGACCGCCGCCGAGGGCGTGACCACGGTGGATTCGACGGAGCTCGACTTCGAGCAGACCGTCGATGCCGTGATCGGCGTGATCCGGGCCGCACAGCCCGAGGCGGTGCGATAGCGCCGGCGCCACGAGCGCACCAGACTTCAGAGGAGACACCATGACCGACCAGCGCGACGAGTACGACGACGAGGCGATCGTCGACGACGACCTCGCCGATCGCCTCGCCGACGTCGACGAGGACCTCGCCGAGCAGCGCGCCGCCGCCCTGCGGTCGGGCCTCTCCGAGTACGAGCTCGACGAGGACGACCTCGAGGTGCTCGAGATCTCCGAGGAGGGCGAGGAGGGCATCCGCTACCTGCCGGCCCTTCCCGTGATCGCGATCGTGGGTCGCCCCAACGTGGGCAAGTCGGCGCTGGTCAACCGCATCCTCGGCCGCCGCGAGGCCGTCGTCGAGGACACCCCCGGTGTGACTCGCGACCGGGTGGCGTACAAGGGCGACTACCTCGATCGTCGCTTCACCCTCGTCGACACCGGCGGGTGGGAGCCCGACGCGAAGGGCATCGATGCGTCGGTCGCCGCGCAGGCCGAGGTCGCCATCGACCTCTCCGACGTCGTGCTGTTCGTCGTCGACGCCACGGTCGGCGCGACGTCGACCGACGAGCACGTCGTGCGCCTGCTCCGCAAGACGCGCAAGCCGGTGTTCCTCGTCGCCAACAAGGTCGACGACGCCCGCCAGGAGCCCGAGGCCGCCGCGCTGTGGAACCTGGGTCTCGGCGAGCCGTACCCGGTCTCCGCCCTGCACGGTCGCGGTGTCGCCGACATGCTCGAGGCGGTGTTCGAGGTGCTGCCGCAGGTCTCGGCCGTCGCGAAGGACGAGTTCGGCGGACCCCGTCGCGTCGCGATCCTCGGTCGACCCAACGTCGGCAAGTCGAGCCTCCTCAACAAGGCCGCGGGCGAGGAGCGGGTCGTCGTGAACGAGCTCGCGGGCACCACGCGCGACCCCGTCGACGAGCAGATCGAGCTCGGCGGCAGGATCTGGCGGTTCGTCGACACCGCCGGCATCCGTCGTCGCGTGCACCTGCAGCAGGGCGCCGACTTCTACGCGTCGCTGCGCACCCAGGCCGCCCTCGAGAAGGCCGAGGTCGCGGTCGTGCTGCTCGACGTCTCGCAGCCGATCTCCGAGCAGGACGTGCGCATCATCGACCTCGTGCTCGAGTCGGGCCGGGCGCTCGTGCTGGCCTACAACAAGTGGGACCTGCTCGACGACGACCGACGCCGCTACCTCGAGCGCGAGATCGACCAGGACCTGCACCACGTGGCGTGGGCGCCGCGCGTGAACATCTCCGCGCGCACCGGCCGGCACCTCGAGAAGCTCGTGCCCGCGCTCGAGACGGCCCTCGAGTCGTGGGACACGCGCATCCCCACCGGCAAGTTCAACGCGTTCCTCACCGAGCTCACCCAGGAGCACCCGCACCCGGTGCGCGGCGGCAAGCAGCCCCGCATCCTCTTCGGCACGCAGGCCGCGAGCCGGCCGCCCACATTCGTGCTCTTCACGACCGGGTTCCTCGACCCCGGCTACCGCCGGTTCATCCAGCGGCGCCTGCGCGAGATCTACGGCTTCGAGGGGTCGCCGATCGTCATCAACATGCGCGTGCGCGAGCGTCGCCAGCGCTAGCCGCAGCGGATGACGCGACGCAGTCGGTTCGTCGACTTCTGGCTCCGCGCGGCATCGCGCGCCCATGGCCTCCTCGTGAGGGCGACCGGGTGGCGGCTCGGCGCGGGAATCGTCGGCATGCCCGTCGTGGTGCTCGTGACGACCGGTCGGCGCACTGGACGGCGGCGGAGGGTGGTGCTCTCGTCGCCCGTGGTCGACGGCGCCCGCGTCGTGCTCGTGGCGTCCAGGGGTGGCGACGACCGCGACCCGGCGTGGTACCGCAACCTCGTCGCCCACCCGTCGGTGGAGCTCACGATGGGCGGCGTGGCGCGCCGGATGACGGCGAGGACGGCGGACGCCGAGGAGCGCGCCGAGCTCTGGCCCCGGGTCGTCGGCGCCTACGGCGGATACGCCGCGTACCAGCGGCGTACGACGCGCGAGATCCCGCTCGTGATCTGCGACCCCGAGGACTGAGGTCCGCCGGCGCGGCGCGATCTCGGCCTAGCATGACGCTATGACGGAGGATTCGACGGGCCTCGATGCCGGCAGGGCCGTGCTGAGCGCGCTGCGTGCGATCAGCGAGCGCCTCGACGAGCTCGAGCCCGCCGCGCTCGCCGACGAGCCCGACGCCGTGCACCAGATGCGCACGCACGTGCGGCGGCTCCGCAGCGTGCTGGCCGCCTTTGCGCCCCTGTTCGACGCAGGGCGTGGCCGAGGCGCTCCGACGCCGATACCAGGAGCTCGGCCGCGAGCTCGGCACGGTGCGCGACCTGGAGGTGCGGATCGGAATGGCCGAACGCGCCCTGGAGGAATTGTCCGAGCAAGGCCGGGAGGATGTCGCCTCCGTCGAGGCCATCCGCGTCCGGCTCGTCGACGACGAGGTCGTGGCGCATCGGCTCGCACATGCGCGCTTCGTGGAGTTGCAGCGCCTGCCGCGCGCGGCCGCGCGTCGTGCCGCCCTGGCCGAGTTCCTCGCCGATGCCCCGCGCACGCCGGGAGCGGACGAGCCGGCGCGCTCTGCGCTCGGCGACCTCCTCGATCATGAGGCACGGCGCACGATGCGACGCGCTTCCCGGGTCGACCATCGGCCAGCCCCGAGCGCCTGCATTCGGTGCGCAAGGCGGGGCGACGCCTCCGCTACGCCGCAGAGGCCGTCACGGAGGAACCGGTCGTGCTGTTCGGGAAACGCGCCCGCGCACTCGCCGCCGCGGGTGAGGAACTGCACGACGTGCTCGGCGACCATCGCGACGAGCTGCTGTTCGCCGAGCACGTTCGACGAGTGGCGGCGCACGCCGGGCACGCCGGCGCCCCGGTCGACGCACTGGAGCGCGTGGCCGTCGACGCCGATGATCGCGCGGCCGAGCGGCTCGCGCAGCTCGACCCGGCGGTGCGTGAGTTGCGGCGCGCGAAACGGAAGTGGGCGGCATCCCGCTGAGTGCCGCGGGAACGCGTCAGTCGCGAAGGCGACGTTGCATGATCGCGCGGTCGTCCTTCGGGCGCGCGACCTCGCTGAACCCCGCCTTCTCGAACATCGTGACCGTGCCCGGGAAGAGATCGGCAGCGGGGGCTCCCGAGCGGGCGGACGGGTCGACCGCGTACGCCTCGAGCAGGCGGGCACCGCGAGCGCGGGCGTACTCGACCGCGGCTTCGGCCAGGGCGCGACCGACCCCGCGCTTGCGATACGCCCGCGGGACGACGAAGCACGTGACCGACCAGATGGACGGGTCGTCGAAGTCGGGGTCGGGCGTGCCGCCGGCGATGATGCGGCTGTGCGACAGGCGTTCCAGGTTGGGGCGGGGCTCGACCGCGCACCAACCCACCGGGGTGTCGCCGTCGTAGGCGAGCAGCCCCCGCCCGGTATCGCCGGCCTCGACCTGTGCTTCGAGGAGGTCGCGCAGGGCCTCGTCGTCGGTGCGGTTGAAGTCGGTGCGCGGGATCTTGTACCACTGGCACCAGCAGTGCGCCGGATCGCCCTTCGTGCCGAACACCGCGACGACGTCGTCGAACGGGGCGTCGTGCGCGGGGATGATGCGCAGCGCGCCCGTCTGGGCGTCGTCGGTCGCCGCGGTCTGCATATGCTTCACGCTAGCGCGGGCGTGCGACATCCGTCAGGCGAGGCGGCGAATTCGTGAAGTATGGTAACGATGTAGTACCATCACGATATGACTGCCGACCCGTCCCACCGTGCTCGACCGGCTCCTCGAGATCGGGGAGCTGTTCCAGAAGGACATGGCGCGCGCCTTCGAGGGCACGCCGCTCACGCCGGCGCGCACGCGCCTCCTCTGGGAACTGCAGCACGGCGGTCCGACCACCCAGCACGCGCTGGCCGAGCGGCTCGAGGTGAGTCCGCGCAACGTCACCGGGCTCGTCGACGCGCTCGAGGCGGGCGGGTACGTCACCCGCTCGCCGCATCCGAGCGACCGCCGCGCCACGATCGTGTCGCTCGCGGCATCCGCTCGAGACTTCATGCGCGAGATGCAGCGCGACCACGCCGAGCTCACCGCCGAGCTGCTCGGGGCGGTCGAGCCGGCCGACCGCGCGGCCCTGGAGCGCGGCGTCGACGCGATCGCCGCACGACTGCGAGAGCTCGTGGCCGCCGAGGAGGCGCGTCGTGACGACCGCGCGGAGGTCGGCGCATGAGCGTCACCACCGAACGCCGCAACGCGGCATCCGTCTGGCGGCGCATCGGATCGTTCCTGAAGCGCGCGCTGCTCCTCGAGCTGAGCATCTACGCGAACATCGGGCGCTTCATCGCACGCCGACCGGCGATCCCGCGGCGTGCTGCGGGCTTCGGCTACCACAAGCCCGTGTTCACGGTGCTCCTGATCTTCATCGTGCTCTCCGCGGTCGAGATCCCGATCGTCGACCTCATCGTGCATCGCTGGCCCGCGGTGCGCATCGCGTTCCTCATCCTCGGCATCTGGGGCGTCACCTGGATGTTCGGCCTGCTCTGCGCGTACCTCATGCGGCCGCACACGGTCGGGCCCGACGGGATCCGCGTGCGCCAGGGCCTCGAGGTCGACATCCCGCTCGGCTGGGACGACATCGCCTCGGTGGCCCGCGTGAAGCGGGTCGACGAGCCGAAGTCGCCCCGAATCGAGGAGACGGATGCCTCGCGCACGCTCGTCTACCGCATGCAGGACGAGACCGACATCGAGATCGAGCTCGAACGCCCCACCGTCGTGCGGCTGCCCGGCCATGGCCCGCGGGGTGGCGAGCAGACCATCACCGGGCTCCGCATCTGGGTCGACGACCCGGCCGCGTTCATGGACGAGGTGCGCAAGCACCTCTGAGCGCGGACGCTACGGGGGTCAGACGCGGTTCGCCTCGGATTCCTTCGCGGAGTCGGGCTCGTCGGCGGGCTGCGAGCTCGGCCGCGGGCACGGCGGGCTGCGGCGCGGCCGAGTCGGCGTCATCCGTCGTCGCGGCGGCCGCGGTCTCGGCGCCGACCACGTCGACCTCGTCGAGGTCGTCGTCATCGAGGTCGTCGAGCTCCTCGGATGCCACGGGCTCGAGCGTCGCGGCATCCGTCGCCGTGTTCGCAGCGAGGATCGCGGCGGAACGTGCGCGGGCGTGCGTCGCGAGGGCGAGCAGCAGGCCGACGACGCCCGCGGCGAGCAGGAGGCCGCCCATGGTGGTCGTGGACTGGCCGGACAGCAGCTCGAGGGGGTCGGTGCCGCCGGCGGTGTAGAACTCCGCCTGGGCGGCGTTGCCGCGCTGCACCAGCCAGTAGCCGATCGCGGCGACGCCGACGGCGGCGATCCACAGCGCGAGCAGCGGCAGGTTGAGGGCGAGGCGACGGGGCGTCGTGGTCGGCAAGGGGTCCTCCATAGGGGGTCGGTGTTCGCAGGGTGCGCGAGATGGCACCGGCACGTTCGACCGTATCCGGTCCCGACGAGGCTAGGAGCCGAACCTATGCGTGGGGTATGGGGGAGCGGTGCGTCCCCCGTGCGTCGCGGCCGGGTCGGCGAGGACTCTCCGCATGCCGTCAGCGTGCACGAGCAGCCCGTCGGATGCCGCTATGATGGTCAAGTTGTCCTCGACGACAACGGGCTGTGGCGCAGCTTGGTAGCGCACTTGACTGGGGGTCAAGGGGTCGCAGGTTCAAATCCTGTCAGCCCGACCAGAAAGTCCCGGAAACTCAAGGGTTTCCGGGACTTTTGAGGTTAAGAGATTTGATCCTCCCATCGAAAACCCATCACTTTCACCCCTGTCAGCACCCCTGATCCGGACTTCGCCGTCCGAGACGGCTGTGTCGTCACCGGTCGGTTCCGATCGCCCAGGAGCGCAATGCGCACCTGACCGGTATGAACACGCACGAGGATCTGCCGATCAGTTCCGCGACGGTACCCGCCGACGCATTCGGGCTCGAGCCGCTCTTGGACGTCACCGAGTTGGCTGCCTATCTGGGTGTGCCCGTCTCGACGCTCTACGACTGGCGCACCCGCGGCAAAGGCCCGGCGGCATACCGCTTCGGCAAGCACCTGAAGTTCGCCGTCTCGGACGTGCGAGCCTGGGTGGCCGAGCAGCGGGAATCGGCGTAGCCCCCGCACCGGTGCTCCGAGGGGTGGCGAACTGACATGGGCAGGCCACGACTGACCATCGGCAGCTTCGGCGAAATCACCACCCGGATCCTGCCATCCGGGCGACTCGAAGCCCGCACCCGGTATCGCGACTGGGACGGTCGCTCACGCATCGTGCAGGCCACCGCCGACACCGCCAAGGCAGCCGAGCGAGCACTGAAGGACAAGCTGGCGGGACGCTCGGAGTTCCAACCCGCATCCGGCTCCGGCCACCTGACGCCGGACAGCCCCTTCGGCGACCTCGTCGCGTACTGGCTCCAGGACCTCGACCTCGAGGGCCGGATCTCGAAGACGACTCGGATCCTGTACGAGCGGAACATGCGCACCCTCGTGCTGCCGGTGTTCGAGCACCTGACCCTGCGTGAGATCGGGGTGGCGCGCTGCGACCGCTTCATCAAGGAGCAGGCGAGGATCTCGTACAACCGCGCCAAGCAATCGCGCGTCGTGCTGCGGCTCGCGCTCGAACTCGCGGTGCGGCACGAGGTGCTGCCGGCCAACCCGATGCATCACGTCTCCCGCGTCCACCGTGAGGGTCGGATGCCCGACGCGCTGACGAGCGTCGAGGTGAACGCGATCCGCGCCGTGATCGCCCGCTGGGAGTCCGGCGTCGACCACGTCTCAGGTCCCCGGCCGGATGGGCAGCTCGGCGCGATCGTCGAGGTCATGCTCGGCACGTCCGCCCGCATCGGTGAGGTGCTCGCGATCCGCCGGCGCGACGTCGACGTCACCGGCCCGATCCCGACGATCCGCATCGCGGGGACGATCATCAGCCGTCAATGGCGAGCCGACGTTCCGGCAGGACCATCCGAAGACGGCGAAGTCGCGGCGCATCGTCGCGTTGCCGTCGTTCACGGCCGAGGCGGTGCGGCGTCGACTCGCGGTCACCCGCGACCCAGACCCGGAGTCGCTGGTGTTCCGCTCGCGCGAGGCGCACTCCGCTGACCACGGCCAACGTCCGGCGTCAGCTGCGACACGTGCTCGAGCGGGCCGGGATCGGCGGGGTGACACCGCACCTGTTCCGCCGCACCGTCGCGACCGCGGTGAACGACAACGCGAGCGTCGAACTCGCCGCCGAGTTGCTCGGGCATACCGATACGAAGATCACGGTGCAGCACTACATCCAGCGACGGGAGCTGGTGAACCCGGCGACGGCGGAACTGCTGGAGCGGGCGTTCAGGCGGGATGAAGACTGATCGAGATGCTCGGCAATGACCGATGGTCGACGGGGATGGGTGGGAATCCGACCGGTGCCGCTGATTCTGCGGCACCGTCTGATCAGGGGTTTCGACGGTGGGGGCGAATCAGCCCCACCGTGTGATCAGGGATTTTCTCTTCGAGGCATAATCGCGCCCGTGACCCGTGTGCGCGTTACCCGAGCTTTGCAGCCCCGACTTGGACGGTATGGGCGAGGCGAGTGTGCATGGCATAGATCATTCCCATGGCAAGTAGGTGCGCACGTGCTCCCTCGCGTGCAGCGCTGCGCATCTGTTGCCGTCTCCTTCACGACCGTCGATTCGAATTCGTCCGCCTCGGTCCGATCGCTGACAAAGTACACCCCGTCGCAGATGAGGATCCCATGGCGGGCGACTACGCGCGCGAGCGGGACTGTGCGACGAAGCGGTGCCCGCCCGTTCTACCTCGGTGGCGCGGTTGGATTCGTGCCCAGATGCCAAGTCGACGGGGGACCTACAGGTTTGGGCACGCTGCTACGTCTGCCAGCGGGACCGCACCCGTGGCCTCGTCGAGCCGATCGTCGCGGAGGTGTCGGAGCTCGACGTCGACCAGGTCGCATGGCCGAGCCGATGACCCCTTCCGTGTGAAGGAAGCGCGCTAGAGGGCGTCGCGAGCTCCGCGACTCGTTACGAGATCCCGGGTCGCCTACGGCGGCAGACGTCGACCGTGGCGCAGCACTCCGCGTCACTGTTGGAGCTCGTCGAGCAGCGTACGGAATTCGGCCGCGACCGCGTCGGGGGCCGCCCACTGCAGGTCGTGCGGACCCTCGATCACGATCTGCCGGGCGTCGGACGAAAGGCCGAGCCAATACGCCTGGTTCTCGACCCCGCCCGGGTCGGCCTGCGTGGCGCTGAGGATCCGCACGGGGAACTCGCCGATCGGAATGGGGTGTGCATCCTGTTGGGCCGCGGCCTGAACCCAGTCGACGTGCTCGGGATTGTCCTCCCACGTGAAGCCCTCCTCAGCCTGCCACGCCGCCATCTCGGCGGGGTCGTCGTGGTACGAGTCGATGGTCACGACTCCCGCGACACGCTCGGGATGCCGCATCGCGTACGAGATTGCGATGTTGCCGCCGCCGGATTGGCCGGCCACCACGTACGGTGGCTCGAGCTCGAGCGCCGCGAGCACGCCGTCAAGGACCGAGATGAGGTCGTCGTAGCCGCGAGCGCGGTCGGGCGGATCGCTGCTCGAGTACTCGTTCCGGGGCGGTCGTACACGCAGACGGTAGTGTCCTCCGCGATCGATGCGACGAACTCGCCCGGGAACGCGGAGGTACCCGCGGCATCCGTCCCGGCTTCGAGCATGACGGCCGGTCCGCCTTCGCCGAGGCACCGGTACCCGATCGTCTCGCCGGTGGCGAGCTCGACGGTACCGGAGCGCTCCGAATCGGACGGCGGCGGCAGCGTCGGCGTCGACCCCACCTCATCCGCGGGCAATCCCGTGCATCCTGCGAAGGCGAGCATGAACCCGATCGCGACGACTGCGCCCGTAGGGGGCCATCCAGACATCTCCGCTCCCAGCGCCGACTGGGCGAAGCGTACCAGCGGCGTGTGCGGGCCGCATCTGGCGGCAGACGCTCCGATCGCCGCGTCAGGCGGGTGGCGCGCCGAGCGCGTCAGCGTCGTCGGCCCTCCTGACGCGTCGAGGTCGTCGCCTGGGTTTCGCGCGTGTCCCGCCGCCCTCGCCGGCTCGGCCCTGGCATGTAAGTCGCAGCGATATGAGTGGCCAGGTTCTCGCCACTAAGTGGGCGTCTCGGACACCCGCAAGACGATCCCTCTGCGGCCACTCACCTTCGTAGCGCGCACTCGTTAGCGGTCGCTAGCATGCCGTCATGGTCGCGGCGATCGGATGGCACGAGATCCTCGCGTGGCGGATGCGCGTCAGTTCCTGATCGATGCGGGAGCCGCCTCTGTCGAGGAGGTCGTAGAACGGCTGGTCGCGGTGCCGTCATGGTCGGGCGACGCCGAGCTCGCGATCGGGTCGCGAATGAGACGTCCGCGACCGGGAGCAGTAGCGGCTGCGTTCGCGCAGGGACATCTCATCAAGACATTCGCGTTCCGCGGATCGATGAACTACCTCCTACCCGAAGACGCTGGAACCTACCTCGCACTCCGAGCGGTTGGGCGACAGTGGGAACTGAATAGCTGGCGCGAGTTCTACCGCCTCGAACCGGCCGACTGGACAGTGCTCCGCACGGTCGTGCGCGACGCATTGTCATCCGGTCCCCTCAGCCAGCGCGAATTGGCCGACGCAGTCGTCCGTGACGCGCGATTCTCGCACCTCACCGGGGCACTCACCGACAAGTCATGCACGTTCCTCAAGCCCTTCGCGTGGCAGGGCGACCTCAGCCTTGCCCCTCCGAGGGACGGAGCGCTGATGCTGCAGTCGCCGGTGCTCGCACTCGGCTGGTCGGGCATTCCAGAAGTCGAGGATGCCGGGCCGCGGGCTGTCCGCGCCTACCTCTCCGCCTACGGGCCTGCGACTGTCGGCCACCTGCAGTACTGGCTCGGCGTGGCCTAAGCGCCGGCCGCAAGCGCATCGCTGGCTGGATCGCGCGAATGCTGGGCAACGAGATCGTGACGATCGATGTCGACGGTGATGAACTGCTCTGTCACGCGGATGATGTCGACGAGCTGGCATCGGAGCCCGGTACCGGATGTGGTGCATCTGCTGCCAGGACTCGATCCTTGGGTCCTCGGCGCGGGCACGGCCGACGTGAACGTCGTCCCGCCCGGCAGACGCGGCGAAATCACCCGCGGCGCGAATCTGGTGCTGCACGATGGTCGGGTCATCGGCACATGGAAGATCACCAAGGATCTGCTCGCCGTAAGGACCTTCGGCGGACCGCTCCCACGCGACATTCTCGAGATCGCGCGGACAAGACTCTCCGAGGTGCTTGGTCGCGAGATCGACTTCGACGGCCTGTGACGTTGTTCGCCCACGAACGCCCGCAGCCGGATCGCTCTATGTGACAGCAGCTGGCGCTGCTCTTCTGGTCTTGACCCGATACGTCGGATCCTTAGCAGCGTGCCGATCGAATCGTCAGCTGGGCTCCACGAGCACGTGGCGCGGGCGTCACGTTCCCGGGCGCCGGGGGTCAGGCCAGAAGGGCGGCGATACCCCACACGGCAGGCATCGAGTAGAAGAGCAGCGGGGGTGCATCTCGTGTGACGATGAGCAGGCCGAAGTGCACCGCTGCGATCGCGAGCGTCGTCCATCCGCTCCAGGCGGGCAGCACGCCGAACAGTACGATGAGCAACCCGATGCCGATGAGCGTGAGCCCAAGGAAGATGGCTGCCGTGTGCCACACCGCGACCGAGAGTCGTACGAGGTACGGGTACCACGGCGGGGTGTCGGTGAAGTCCCGGGCGGCAGCGGCAGTCGTGCTCACCCTGAAGGTGATGTTCACGCACCACAGCGCCGTGCCGATCCCGAGCAGGAGCAGTGAGGTGTCGGCGAGCGGAGCGCCAGGGCCGTCGACGCCACCGAACAGGAGGCCCGCACCTACCGCGGTGCCGATCGCGCTCGCCAGGAAGAGGCGGCTGTCGAAGAGCCACACGCCGAGCTGCTCGCGTACGAGTCCGAGGGTGTCCACCTCACGCCGCATCCAGATCGGGTAGAGCTGCGGCAGCGTTGCCGCGACCACCAGCACGACGGCGCTGGCGAGCAGGATGACAGCCGCAGTGATGGTCATCTCGATCTCCTTCGAGTGGTGCCGGTGGACACCTGAATGTGCCGCACTCTACTCCCGTGGCACGACCCGGCAGTTGCCTCTTGACGGACTGCGAGGGCACCTCGAGGGACACATCTCACCGTCGCCCGTTCACCGGTCGGTCTACCGATGTCCGCTTGCGGATCCGTTATGGGACGACAACTGTCGGGCGCGCGGGATCGCGGGCTGGGCGACGCATCACGCTGAGCGGCGGCCTCGTTCGCCGAAGTGCTGCCTACAGCGTGCCTGGTACGACTCGATGCCGCCCACATGCTCGGCGGTCGCGACGCGAGCGTCCGCGACGTCGTCGGTGAGGACGCGCTGATGGAACGCGGCGTCCTGCCCGCAAACAGCGCACACGGCTGTGAGCTTCGTCACGTCCTCGGCGAGCGCCATGAGCGACGGGAGGGGCTCGAAGGGGCGGCCGTCGAACGTCACGCAGAGACCGGCGACGACCACCGACATCCCGGTGAGCACCAGCCTGCTCACCGTCGGGACGAGCTCCGGCCCGAAGAACTGGGCCTCGTCGATTGCCAGCAGGTCCAACTCGCGATCGCCGACCAGCTCCACCAGCGACTCGACGTCGAGCACTGATCGGGACGCGATGCTGAGCCCCGAGTGCGAGGCCACCCGGCCCGCGGCGTGCCGATCGTCAAGCGCGTGGTTGACGACCTCGACGGGGAGTCCGGCAAGTTGCGCGCGGCGCACCCGCCGCAGCAGCTCCTCGGACTTGCCGGCGAACATCGGCCCGCAGATCACCTGGAGCCGGCCGTTCGGGTTCCTGGGCATGGGTCAGAGCTCAGTGAGGCCGTCGTCAGTTGGAACAGAAAGGATGCCGGCCCCCACCTCGCAGTTGATAAGTTCGCTGAGGGATCCACAAGGAGGGCAGGACCGCTCGCTGTCCCCGAGTCCTTACGGACGAACGCGGATGATCGTCTTCCCCTTGCTTCGCTCGGTCGGGTTGAGGGCGGCGACGGCATCGTCGAGGGTCGCGACGTTGCCGATGTTCGTCCGCAGTCGTCCGTCCCGCACCCGCTGGACGATCTCACCCAGTTGGGCACGATCGGACTCGACGACGAAATCGACCGCCAGGCCGTCCGCGGGCCGCGCCTCGGTCGGCCCGACGACGGACACCAGCGTTCCTCCGGCTCGAATCAGGCCTGCGGACCGCTTCTGGATGTCGCCGCCGATGACATCGAAAACCAGATCGACTCCGCCGACGTCTTCCAGGGCGTCGTTGTCGAGGTCGACGAACTCCTGCGCGCCGAAGTCGAGCGCCTTCTGACGGTCGGCAGCGCGTCCGGTGCCGATGACGTAGGCGCCGACCTCGCGTGCGAGTTGCGTCACCATCGACCCGACTGCGCCGGCCGCGCCGTGCACGAGGACGCTCTGCCCCGCCTGAAGGCGGCCGTGTTCGAACAGTCCCTGCCACGCGGTCAGGCCCGAGATCGGCAGGCTCGCGCCCACCGTGAAGTCGACGTCGCCCGGCAGCGGCGCGAGGTTGCGTGCCTCGACCGCCACATACTCCGCCAGGGTGCCGTCGCGATGCCAGTCCGTGAGGCCGAACACCCGCTGTCCCACCGACAGCCCCGTCGTGCCATAGCCGAGGGCGGTGACCACTCCGGCCAGCTCGTGCCCAGGGATCGACGGTGTTCGGTCACGGTCGAGGCGATCGGTCCAGGTCGAGGGCCACGCCATCTCAGTCGGGACGAATCCCGACGCATGAACCTGAACGACGACGTCGTTTATCGCCGGCTCCGGCTCGGGCCGCTCCACCAGCGTCATCCCGGCCGTTCCCGCAGCCTGGTCCGTCACCACAATCGCCTTCATCCGGCACCTCCCTGTATCCAGTCCTCGTTTGCTGCATGTGCCTTCGAGTACGACGCTACTTCGCTCTTGACCCGCCCGTTTGGGATCCCTAACCGGGACATCCCCGCTCGTTTGGAGGCATCGTCGAGAAGCGCGGTGCCTGGCTTCACCACGATTCCCGTATGGCGCCTCTCGGGTGGCACGGATTCCGGAAAGCAGTGGGCTCGTGCAGTCAGGAGGGTGCACGTGGAAGGAGCTGTCAAGCAATTGCCCAGTGCATCCGCCGTCGCGAGCGAGGATCCGGTTCCTCGAGCAGCTCACCGCGGCGCTGCTAGTTGGCAGCTTCAACCCGCCCCGACGCCACGGCGTCCACGAAGGCTGCGTAGTCGCGGTCGTTCTGGTCGGCGTAGGCCGATGCGAATTCTGCGATCGCCCGGTCGAAGCGTTCGCCGTGGCCGAGATAGGAGGCGATCGCGACGCGGTCGCCTGAGCGGGCGTGCGCCCGCGCGAGCGTCTCACCGCAGATCCTGGCGTAGATTCGAGCTCCCGAGGGAACCATCACCTCCACGTCTGCCGAGCCCTTCCAGTCGTGGAGCTGGCGGATGTAGAAGTCGCGGTCGACGCCGTCGGTCCCGGTCACGCGCTGCCAGCCGAGGAAGATGTCGCTCGCTGCCTGCATGAGCCTTTGCCCGCGTACGACTCGTTCGCCGTGGTTGTCGTATCGGCTCGGCGGCAGGAACCGTTCGAGCACCGAACGCTCCGCCTGTTTGGCCTGCAGCAGCAGCGGGTCCGAGTCGTTACGTCCGCGCAAGAGCACGACCCACGCCCGCGTGCCGACGCTGCCGACGCCGACGACCTTGCGTGCCATGTGCACGTACGAGAACTCCTCCATCGGATGATGGTCTTGCTGGAGCGTCGGCCGGTACGACGAGATCAGGTTCCGCATCCAGTCTTCCGCCCGCTTCCGGTCGCGCGCGACGGACTCCAGGTCTTCGACGGGCACGATGAGCGGCGGATCGGCCGCGATGCGCAGTTCGCCGTCGACGACCTCGACGAGCTTGGACATTGCGCGCATGCTGTCCTTCGTTTGGGCCTTGGCGAGGCCCGCCTCGATCCGCTTCACTTGCTTGCCGGCAACGCGCCTCGTCGCGGCGTTCGGCGTCGATGTACGCCATGACACGCTCCGTGTCGAGCCTGTCGTACCACCCTTCGAGCACGCGCGACTCAGCCTGACGGAGCATCCGCTTGCGATAGGCGCGCACGACAGTGAGGTTGATGTCACGACGTTCCTCGTCGCCGAACCCGCGATATCGGCCCGCCACCTCGAAGCTGGTGGCCAGTCGCTTGACGTCCCACTCCCATGGGCCCGGGAGGGTCTCGTCGAAGTCGTTGATGTCGAAGACCATCGCTCGCTCGGGCGTGCCGAAGACGCCGAAATTCGACAGGTGCGCGTCGCCGCAGATCTGGGTGGTCAATGCCCGATACGGGCGTTTTGGCCAGGTCGGCGGCCATCAGCAGCGCGGCACCTCGGTAGAAGGTGAACGGCGAGACCATCATTCGCGCGTGACGGATCGGCACGAGCTCTTGCACCCGGGTCGTCGCCTGTTCTTCGAGCAGTGCGACCGGGTCGGCGCGATCCGGTGCCGGCACCCACCGCGCATGCGACGACCTCGGCGAGTGCGTCGCCGAGCCTCCTTGCCGTACGCCGCTCGACGCTCGAAGTCGGTCGGCGGCGGAGGTCCGAGTTCCTCGACTCCCGCGCCGGCCGCCGACCATGTCCCGTACTGGCACTCATGTGGCCACCTCCGATTCTTCGTCTGATCTCGGACCCTTCTCGCGCGGCGGGCCGGCGATCTCGGTCGGGATGCCGCGCGAGAAGAACAGGGACAACACGGCGATCACGATCAGCGCCACGAGCGAGACGCGCAACGACTCGATCTGCGAACCGGCATACAAGTCGGCGAGTTCTGCCGCCTCGGCATCGTCGAGGCCTGCTTCGCGGGCCAGGTCGGGCACGGATGCCGCCGGCACGATGCCGACGCCGCCCTCCGTCGCCTCGGCCACGATGACCTGCGTGTCCTGCGGCAGGTCGCTGGTCGCCACCGCCGTCGCGAATGACGTGGCCAGCGCCCCGATCAGCACGGAGCCGATGAGCGCGGTGCCGAGCGACGAGCCGAGGTTCTGGAATACGCCCTGCAGGCCGCCGACCTCGCTCGACTGGTCCGTCACCGACGCTCGACATGTTCACGTTGCCCACCTGCGACGCGAGCAGTCCGAGCGCCGCACCCGCGGCGAACATGCCCACACCGAACCCGAGGCTCTTCAGCTCGAGGTCGACGGAGCCGAGCAGCAGGAACGACGCGAGCACGAGCAGCACTTGGCCTGCGCGGATGATCCGCCTCGGCGACCAGATCAGCGAGAGCCGCGTGCCGAGGATCGAGAACAGGATCAGCGAGATCGACAGCGGGAAGATCCGGATGCCGGTCTGCAGCGCGTCCAGCCCGAGGGTCATCTGCAGGTACACCGGCATCATGAAGAACAAGCCCGCCGTCATCGCGTATTGCGCCAGGAGCACGGTGAGACCGCTGCGCAGGCGCAGGATACGGAACAGCCTGATGTCGACGAGCGGCGGCCGGTCCGTCGCCACGAGGTGGCGCTGGCGGGCGACGAACGCCCAGATCAGCGCGGCGCCGGCGAGGACGAACCAGGTCGTCGAGTGACACGCCCAAGCGGCGCCATCGGGACGCCGTCGACGATCGGCGGATGCAACGGGATGACCCAGCCCCACGTCTTGCTCTGCAGCATCCCGAACACGACGAAGACGAGGCCTGCAGCGGAGAGCAGCACGCTCAGTACGTCGATCCGCGACGGGTCGCGCACCGGCTCGGTCGGTGATCCGCCGGGCGAACAGCACCACGCCCGCCATGATCACGACCTCGGCGACGAACACGTACCGCCAGCTCAAGTAGGTCGTGACGAAGCCGCCGATGAGCGGACCGGCCGCGACCGCAGCACCCGATGCCGCGCCGATGATCGCGTAGGCGGCGACGCGGGCCTGCCCTTCGTAGTTGTCGGCGATCAGCGCAGCGATCGCCGGGATCACGAGTACCGCGCCCATGCCCTCGACGATCGACCAGCCGAGGAACAGCACCACGATGTTCGGACTCAGCGCGGTCGTGAGCGAGCCGATTGCGTACACGATCGAGCCGATGACGAACGCCCGCCGCCGGCCCCACACGTCGCCGAGCTTCGCGCCGAGCAGCATCAGCGCCGCCATCGTCAGCGTGTAGAACGTGATCGCCGCCTGCATCGCGTCGACCGTGGTGTCGAGATCCTCGACCACAGTCGAGATCGACACGTTCATGACCGTGCCGTCGAGCACCATCACGAACTGGGCGCTGCCCAGAATCGCCACGACAGGCCAGTTCTTCATCTCAACCTCGATCGCTCCCGGACCCGGGCATCGCCGATCCCTCCAGCAAGCGGTTGTCGCCGCCTACGCACTCACCGCCTGGGCGGTCGCGACGTGTGCGCTGGCTTCGTGAAGCGCCGTTTCGTCTTCGATGGGTTCCCGGCTTGAGGTCGAAGACGACCTTCTTCACCGTTCCAGTGAATGGATAGGGCGCTCGACCCGCGTACGCACGGTCAACGGGCAGTCCGTTGTCGCGCCCGATGTCCATCCCGGCGTAGCCCGAGAAGCGGACGGCCACGGTCCTCTCGATGCTTCCTTCGCCGATCTTCTCGCCGTTCGCGTACAGGGCGACTGTTCCGCCTGTGGCTGGCGACTTGGCGGTCGGCGTCGAACTGCATCCGGACGCTGACGTCGCCGGTCGGAATCGCTGTGGTGGAAACCTGCTCGGACCGTTCGACGCCCATCGTCGAGTAGCTATGGCGAAGGAGTCCGTTCTCGTCGACCCAGAGCGCGAAGCCGCCCATCTCGTCGCCCTCGGCGACGATCACGCCCTGGGCACCGTCATCCGGGATCGACAGTTCTGCTTCGATCGCATACGAGCGGCCGTAGACCCGCGGGATCATTCCTGAGGCGATGTTCTCGACATCCCCGTAGAACGTGTACGTCGTGATGGTCGGCAATGGCGGGAGAATCCCGAAGAATACCGAGAATGCCGCCAACAGCGGAAGGACATTATGATGCTCGGCCTCGTCCCAGAAGAGGGCCTTCAGCTCCGCGAGCTTCTCGGGGTTCTCGGCGGCGAGATCCTTCGCTTGGCTGAAATCGTCGGGTAGGTAGTACAGCTCCCACGTGTCCTGCTCGGGGTCGTACGTGCCGGGCGCGAAGCGGGCGAGCGTCGGCTGCGACAGGTCCCACGGGATACGGTCGAGCTTGCAGGCGGCCCACCAGCCGTCCTTGTACATCGCCCGATTGCCGACGGTTTCGAAGTACTGAACGGTGTGTCGTTCGGGTGCCTCCGCGTCGTCGAACGTGTAGACGAAGCTCGTTCCCTCCATCGGCTTCTGCTCGATGCCGTCGACGATCTTGGGCTGGGGAATGCCGGCCGCTTCGAGGATCGTCGGCCCGACGTCGATGCAATGAGTGAACTGGGTACGCAGCTCACCCGCGCGTTTGATCCTTTCCGGCCACGAGAGCACCATGCCGTTGCGTGTGCCGCCGAGGTGGGATGAGCATTGCTTGCCCCACTGGAACGGTGCGTTCCCGGCCCACGCCCACGCAGCCGCGTAGTGTGGTGCGAACTCGTCCGTTCCCCAGGCGTCAAGCCCGCCATACTGCTCGATCAACGAGAGTTGCTGCTCGGAGGTGAGGACGATTCCGTTCTGCATAGTGAGTTCATTGAAGGTGCCGGTGACCGACCCCTCCATGCTCGCGCCGTTGTCACCGAAGACGTAGATGACGAGCGTGTTGTCGAGATCGCCCATCGCTTCGATCGAATCCAGAAGACGGCCGATGTTCCAGTCGGTGTTCTCCTGGAACCCGGCGTAGACCTCCATCTGCCGTGCGTACAGCGTCTTCTCGTCGTCCGAGAGCGAGTCCCACGCGGGCAGCGCGTCCGGTCGCGGCGTGAGCTCCGCATCCGACGGGATGACACCCAGCTGTTGCTGTCGTTCGAAGGTCTCCTCGCGCAGGGCATCCCAGCCTTGATCGAACGCGCCGCGATACTTCTCGCTCCACTCCACGGCGACGTGATGGGGCGCGTGCGCGCACCCCGTCGAGTAGTAGATGAACCACGGCTTCTCCTGGTCCTGCGCCCGCACTCGATGCAACCACCCGACCGCCTGATCCGTGAGATCGTCCGGCCAGTAGTACTGCTTCGTATCGACGCCCACCGGGACGCCGATGGTCGTGTTGTCCTGCGTGATCACCGGGTCGTACTGGCCCGCCTCACCGCCGAGGATGCCCCAGAAGTGGTCGAATCCCCAGGAGTTCGGCCACCGGTCGAACGGACCCGCGGCACCCTGGACGTGGTCAGGTGTCAAGTGCCACTTGCCGAATCCGGCGGTCGAATAGCCATTGCCCTGAAGGGCGCGGACGAAGGGGGCGCAGTCCTTCGGCAGGCTCGCGGAGTAGCCGGGGAACGGACCAGGCAGTTCGCCGATCGACCCGAACCCGACGGTGTGGTGATTGCGCCCGGTCAACATCGCGGCGCGCGTGGGTGAGCAGATCGCCGTGAGGTGAAAGCGGTTGTATGTCAGGCCCTGCTCGGCGACCCGCGTCATCGTCGGTGTCGCGACCGGCCCTCCGAAGGTCGAGGGGTTGCCGAAGCCCGCGTCATCGATCAACACGAGTAGCACGTTCGGCGCGCCATCCGGGGGCGACGGCGTCATGTTGATGGTCCAGTCCGCGATGGACCTATCGAGCGTTCGGCCGATGGTCCCGCCGAAGTTCGGATCCGGGATTGGCAGGATCGTACGGTCCGGATTGAATTTTCCCATCGCCTCGGCGAGCGACTCCTTCAGTGCGCCCATCCCTTGCTTGTCGCCTTGGACGACTGATCGGATCTGGGCCCCCGCGAGCGCACCCATGACACCGAGACGTTGCTCGTCGTCGAAGACCGCGATAATCCCGGCAGATCCCGGCGGCAGGTTCTGGCCGATCTTGTCGTGGAGCTGCTTGTTGACCTTGTTGCCCGCGAATCTGGCCATCACCCCACCAGCGGCAGCCCCGACTGCGACCGACGCCAGCAACGGCGGCGCGAACAAGCCGACCGCGAGTCCGACACCCCCGCCCCAGCCCATTCCCTTGCGGCCGAGGTTATCGCCGGTGCGCCGCACCGCGACGCTTCCATCATCGCCGTGCGTGACGAGGATGACGCCCTCGATGGTCACGTTCCTGCGCTTGACGAGCGCGACCAGTGTCTCGAAATCGTTCGTCGCCTCATCGATATCCTTGTACCCAGCGACAAGAACATCCGTTACGGATTCATCCATCGTTCGCCACCCCTCGCGTCGGATCGACATCGCGGCTTCGTCTGGCGTATTTCCAGAGCATCCCATTCGCGCTGCGAGGCGTCAACCGCAGGCCTTTTCGGGCTTCTGCGTGGTGTGCACTCGCCGCTGGCCATGCACATCTGCCATCGCCGGGCGAGCTACGGCCGGTTCCCGAGACGTCTCGTAGGCAACGCGCCGAGTCTCGAGGCGGACGCCAGCTACCATTTTCGAACGCCCCCGTAAGCCGGTCCGACAACGGGCCGCGTCGATCAGCGGTCAATGGCCACCCGAGTTCACTGCGACCTCCGGGTGGATTCCCGCAAGACCTGCCCGCAATAGGGCCCGATGACGGTGCCTGAAACGCGGCAGTCCGAACCATGTTGACCAGCTATCGGCCGCCTCTACGAACAAGTAGGGTCCGACCTGTGTAACCCTGCCGATTGGTCCCACGCCTCTTGCAGATCGAGGACTTCGCTGTTTCGTCGGTGACGAAACGGGATAGATTGGCGCACCTTCGGAGTATGAGCAACCGGCAGAGAACCACCATCCGGCGGATCCCGCCAAGCCGATGCGCACGGTGCGCTGCGGCGCTGCCGCGGCCGGCTACCACAGGGCGTCCACGCATCTATTGCGGGCCCGGATGCCGCAAGGCGGCCTACGACGACAGACGGGCCCGGAAGCCGGAGGCGTTTCAGGTCAGAGTTGTTGAGCGCACTGTCGTGGAGACGGTTGAGACCATCTCGACCATTGACGAGGGCCACGACATCATCGAGTGCGTCCGACGGGTCTGCGGATCGCCTCGCGCGGTTACGAATGTCGTCTCCGCTCTGAGTGGCCTGGTCCGATCGGGCACCCTACGGCTGGACGGCAGGTGGGCGCCCGCTGTGCGCGCGGTCGCCCAGTTGAACTACGCAATCCGAGGTTCGTCCGAGCGCGACTCCGGCGTCACGGGCGCTGAAGACGATCGCATCGGGTTGATCTCTGGAGGCTCAGGCGTCCAACCTGGCTATGTACCCGCGATGAGGGAGAGCTACCACGCGCCCCCGCGCGGCGCCCCTAACCGACTATTCACAATGCTCGCTCACACGTGAAGCGTTTAGGCACCGTCACAGGGACCATTCTCGCGGGGGCGGGTCATAGGGGAATCTCGGGTGGCCGGTTGAACCCAAGCGCAGAACCGGTGATTCGCGGACGAGGAGTCGCTTGCGCGGGCGGCGTTCCCATCGTTTACCCATCACAATCACTCGTGGCCGACCGCAATCGACCGGATACAATCGGAGACAGCGAACCGCTCGGTTCCCTGCAAACACAAGGGAATCCGCGAATTTTCGAGACAATCGTGGCCGACTCTAAGGGGGCTGGATCCTCCAAGGGGTCGCAGGTTCAAATCCTGTCAGCCCGACCGAACTGAAAAGCCCCGGTGAGAAGTGATTTCTCGCCGGGGCTTTCTGTGTCTACAAGGCGTGCGGGATTGGCGTCGGAAACGAACCGGTGCCAACCAGTGCAAACCGGAACGTCGGGGATCACTGCAGTGAACGCGTCTCCAGCAGGATTCCGGGGGAGTCGGCGTGCTGATCAGGACTGCGACTATCCGACCTCTGTGATGCAAGCCAGGGGGTGACCGGTGATGTGGACGAAACGAGACCCTGGAATCGCAAGTTCGTATGCGTCGTGTCGCATCCCGAGGCCGTTCTGATCAATGGTTCCCAAACCGGAGGATGGGATCCACTCATCGAGAACCCATCACTTGCGTGCGGTCTTGCAGCGAATCGTGGCCTGACGTCGTGGGAAGTCTCGAGCCTCATGGGCCAAGGGCCGCTATTGGTGAGGTCGAACGAACCGAGTCAACTAGAGCTGCAGTAGTCCCCTCCGCCCCTCGCGCGGCATTCTCGATGGTTGGGATTGCCCACGGGTCGCCCCGGTGTCGAGCACTATTCGGCCAGGGCGATCTGAAGGTCGACGTCGTCCGGGAGGTTGCGGAACACGCTCAGGTCGGAGGTGATCTCACCCATGTAGGTGAGGGTGGGGACCGAGCTGGTCTCCTCGTAGATGATCGTGATGCTGTCCATCGGGTTGTAGTAGACGATGTCTCCTGGCTGCACATCGGTGTAGAAGGGGCCGTTTTCGGTGAGCGGGTTCGGCAGTTCGGTGATGTACTCGATGCCGAGGTTGCGGTACCAGGGCAGGGTCACCGGGAGCATCGCGACGAAGTCCTTCGACGCCTGGCTGTCGTTGAGGGTCGCGGTGATGACCGCGTCGCCCGCGGTGATGGCGATCGGCGTATCTCCGGCCACCGGAGCCTCCGCGGCCGTGGTCGGGGTAGGTGCAGCGGTAACCGTCGGTGTCGGCGTGCTAGTGACAGTCGGCGACGCCGCCGGAGCCGCCGGGTCGGCGGCACACGCGGTCAGGGCGAGCGCGACGGCCGCTCCTACGATCAGGGCGATCGACTTCTTCATGTTCATTCCTCATTCATTTCTCTCGGACGGGATGCGTTTCCTGTGTACGGGCTCTGGGGTGGAGGTGCGGATGATCTTCCGCAGGGTGGCTGCGTGGACGCACGAAGGGGCGCGGATCGGGCATCCGCGCCCCTTCGTTCACTTTTATGTGTCGTGCTGCGGGTCAGGGCCCGTTGGCCGGCGCGGACTCGTCGGGAGATGAGGGTGCATCCGAGGGCGCGGTCGGTGATCGTCAGCGCGGTGAGATGCGAACGGATGCCGACTTGGGTCCGTCGCCCTGCATGATCGGTACGGCCGAGCTGCCCGGGTACTTGAATTCGTATGCTGCGTCGATGGCCGCCTCGTCGTCGGAGCCGGCGGCTTCAAAGGTCACATTGATGAAGGTGCCGCCGACGCGGACGCGGCCGCCCTTCTGGGTCATTGCGGCTTGATACCAGCGGGATGCCTGCCCGTTGGCCGCGCGCACGTACACCTTGCCGTCTACGACGAGCGCCCAGGTCTGGGTGGGGGTGCCGTAGGTGGTGCCGTCTTCGCGGAACGGGGAGACGAACAGGTCGTCGTTCTCCTCGACCTTCGCGAGCTGGTCAGCTGACCATTCAGTCATGATCTTCTTCCGTCCGGTTTCTGTTTCGTTGAGGGGGGTGGGTTAGCCGTCGATCGAGGCCATGTTGGCTTCGTTGTGCCGTTCGCCCGCTGCGGGCTCGAGCGTGTCCAGCCGGTCCAACTGCGCTTGCGTGAGTTCGATCTGATCCGCGGCGGTGTTCTCTTCGACTCGCGCTACGCGGCGCGTGCCGGGGATGGGGGCGATGTCGTCCCCCTTGGTGAGGATCCATGCGAGCGCAGTCTGCGCGGGAGTTGCGCCGATCTCGGCGCCGATCGCCCGGACCTCCTCCACGATGCGCAGGTTGCGCTGGAAGTTCTCCCCAGTGAAGCGCGGGTTGCTCTTGCGCCAGTCGTCGTCGGGGAAGTCCTCTATCGACTTGATCTGACCGGTCAGCAAACCGTGGCCGAGGGGCGAGTACGGCACGAACCCGATCCCCAGCTCGCGAAGCACGGGCAAAATATCCGCTTCCACATCGCGGGTCCAGAGTGAGTACTCGGTCTGCAGGGCTGAGACCGGGTGAACGGCGTGAGCGCGGCGGATCGTTCCCACCGATGCTTCGGAGAGTCCGAAGTGGAGCACTTTGCCTTCGGTGATCAGATCGGCGACGGCTCCGGCGGTCTCCTCGATCGGAGTGTTCGGGTCGACGCGGTGCTGATAATACAGATCGATGTATTCGGTGCCGAGACGCTTCAGTGATCCCTCGACCGCGGCCTTGACGTTCGCGGCACTGCTGTCGATGGTTCCCGGGCCACCCCCGGAGTGGGACACGAGCCCGAACTTCGTGGCGATCTTGACTTGGTCGCGACGGCCCTTGACGGCTTGTCCCACGATTTCCTCGCTGAGGTACGGGCCGTAGATCTCCGCGGTGTCGATGTGGGTGACGCCCAGGTCGAGGGCGCGGTGGATCGTTCGGATCGACTCCGCGTCATCCAGAGTGCCCTCCGAGGTGTATGTGCCGGCCATGGTCATCGCGCCGAGCCCGATGCGGGAGACCTCCAGGCCTCCGAGACGTGCATTCTTCATTTCTGTCCTTCTGTTCTCTGCGGGTTCAGGCCTGCGAGGTGGGCATCGCCCAGAGTTCGGCGATCGACGAACGGCGTGGCCGGGTGACCATGAACGCGATGTTCTCGGCGATGTCTTCCGGCTGCAGCGGTTCGGGGATGTTCTCGGAGTCGGAGGCGGCGAGTTCGTCCTTGATGGCGTCGTTGTTGTGCGACACCAGCTCGGTGGCGACCGCTCCGGGCTCCAGAACGCCGACGCGCACATGCTTCTGGGTGACTTCCTGTCGGAGGGCTTCGGTGAAGCCGTTCACTCCGAACTTCGTCATGTTGTAGGCCGCGAACTTCGGCCAGGCCCGGCGGCCAGCGATCGAGGAGATGTTCACGATGTCGGCGACCCCTCGCAGGCCGTCCTCCGCCGCGGCCAGCAGGTGCGGCAGCGCCGCGTTGGTCATGTAGAGCAGGCCGTTCTGGTTGATTGCGATCATCCGTTCCCACTCTTCAACGTTCTGGTCGAGGACGGTGCCCAACAGCATCAGCCCGGCGTTGTTGACCAGGATGTCCAGCCGGCCGAATCGGTCGAGGACCGCCGCAACGGCCTGCGTCGGCCTGTGCGCGATCGGTGATGTCAGCCTCGACCGCGAGGGCGATACCGCCGGCAGCCTCAATGTCAGCCACCAGGGCATCGAGCCGGTCTTTGCGCCGGGCGACGACTGCGACGGATGCTCCGTGCTCGGCGAGGCGACGAGCGGTGGCATTGCCGATGCCGCTGCTGGCGCCGGTGATGATCGCCACGGTTCCGGTGAGCTTCTGCTCCATGGATGATGTCCCTTGTTGGGGGGCGCTGCGTGGAGTGCAGCGCGAGTCAGTTGAGTTCAGGCGTCGAAGGAGAGGGATGCGGACAGCTCGCGGTTCGCGTCGATCTGGGCCTGGATGGTGGCGAGGTTCTGCTCTACGCCCTCATCGCATCCGCGCCGGCGATGAAACGCAGCGGCAGCGTCTCGGAGTCGGAGAGCGTCACCAGCGCCTGCGGCGAGCTTCTTCGGGTCGCCGCCCTGCTGGCCGTTCATGCCCTTCCAGGCTTCGATGGTCCGCGGCGGTGCGCTCGGCGTAGTCCTCGATGTCGAGCTCGGGCCAGATCGTCGAGGCGCCTTCGACCAGCAGTTCGGTGCGGAAGAAGCCAGGCTCCACGGCCATCGTTCGGATGCCGAAGGGCTCGACGTCGTAGCGAGGCGACTCCATCCAGCCTTCGAGGGCGAACTTCGATGCAGCGTAGGCCGACGCGAACTCGCCGCCGACCAGGCCGGCGGTGCTAGGTCACGGTGATGACCTGGCCGGAGCGCTGCTTGCGCATGACCGGCAGGATGGCGCGGGTGACGTTGAGCGGACCGAAGAAGTTGGTCTCCATCTGCGCCCGGAACTGGTCAGGGCTGATGTTCTCGAAGTACCCGGCATAGAAGTTGCCGGCGTTGTTGACCAGCACGTCGATGCGCCCGAATCGCTCGACCGCGGCTGTGGCGGCCGTCTCGGCGGCGGCCGGGTCGGTGATGTCGAGGGCGACGGCGAGGAGGTTCTCGTGCGAGCCGATGGCCTTCTCGACACGGGCCGCGTCGCGGCCGGTGGCAACGACGGAGTGTCCGGCCGCGAGCGCGGACTGGGCGATGTCGATGCCGAGGCCGCGGCCTGCTCCGGTGATGAACCACACGTTGCTGCTCATGATGATGCCTTTCCCAAAGTCCCTGCCGGGTGTCCGGCGGTTGATGTCTCGAGTCAACGGGCATTCTCCGGAGTTAGCGTGGCCCTACCTTTGGGTGCCCCAGCAGGGACCCCCTGCCGGCCTGCGGTCGGCGTAGGTTCGATGCCATGGGCACCCAAGACGACATCAGCGAGTTCCTCACTTCGCGGCGAGCCAAGCTCACGCCCGCGCAGGTCGGGCTGCCCGACTTCGGTGGCCGCCGCCGCGTGCCAGGGCTCCGCCGAGAAGAAGTCGCCCTCGTCGCGGGGATGAGCGCGGAGTACTACAAGCGCCTCGAGCGCGGCAACGCCACGGGCGTCTCCGACGCCGTGATCGACGGGATCAGCCGTGCCCTGCAGCTCGACGAAGCCGAACACGCGCACCTGCACGACTTGATCCGCACTGCCAATGCCGGAGCCCACCCTCAGCGTCGTCGACCCGTCCGGAAGTCGCAGCTGACCGCCGGCATGCAGCAGACCATCGACGCAATGTCGACGGTGCCGGTGTTCGTGCAGAACGGCCGTCTCGACGCCATCGCCACCAATCGTCTCGGCCGTGCCCTCTTCTCCGAGATGCTCGACGGCGCCCGGCCCCCTGTGAACGCCGCCCGGTTCGTCTTCCTCGACCCCAAGGCGCAGACGTTCTACCAGGACTGGGAGGGCAGCACCCGGCAGATCGTCGCCGTCCTTCGTGCTGAAGCCGGCCGGTCACCCTACGACCGGCAGCTCAGCGACCTCGTGGGCGAACTGTCCACCCGCAGCGATCTGTTCCGCAAGCTCTGGGGCGCACACGACGTCCGCGAGCACCGCACTGGCCTCAAGAGCATTCACCATCCCGTCGTGGGTGACCTCGATCTCACCTATCAGAGCATGGACCTCGCATCCGATCGCGGCCTGCAAATGCTGGTCTTCTCCGCCGAACCCGGATCTCCGTCACACGACCGACTGCAGCTTCTCGCCAACTGGGCGGAGACGAACGCGTCGAGCCCGGTCTCGGTCGAGGCCACGGCGAAAGAGCGCTGAGACTCTCGCGACGGGCGGATCCCTGCGACGTGACGAATCGCCGTCATCAGATTCGGGTGATCCCCGCGGCCCTCGTCGAGCATCCGCAACGCCCGCTCGCGCATCTCAGGTGGATATCCGGCCGTCACTTCCATCCTTGATCAAAGAACGGAACCAACCCAGGCCGATCCAAGCACCCATCGACCGGATCGCCAACGGTCGAGGTCGCACAACCACACGCCCTAGGCACGAGGGATAGCTGCAGCCTCGGTTGATTCCTCGACGTGTGGCGATGGGGTCTGGAACACGGGAACGGGAATCCAGACCGACCTTCCCGGCCTCGCGGTCGGCGGCAATACCGCCACGAAGAACGGCGGATACGGAATCTATGCTCCCGGAGCTGTCGACCTCGGTGGAAACATCGCCTTCGGCAACACGCTCGGTCAATGCGTGGGCGTTGTCTGTGCCGGCAAGTGAGCCTGTCGGCAGTCACGCCCGCCAGGGCGTGAGCCGCGGCCACCACCCGGGGACGTTGCGCCGGTACTCGAGGTACTGCTCGCCGTAGGTGTCGGTGAGGGTCGGCTCCTCGTAGCCCTTCACGAACGCGACGACCGCGGCGAGGGCGATCCCGGCGTAGAGCACGAGCCACCAGCTGCCGAACAGCAGTGCCTGGCCGAGGATGATCGCGAGCACCGAGAGGTACATGGGATTGCGCACGAAGCGGTAGACCCCCGTCACGACGAGCGTCTCGGTCGGGGCGACCGGCGCGGGCGTTCCTCGGTGCAGGGCGAACAGCGCGAAAGCGTGCAGGAGGAAGGCCACCCCGACGGCGATCGCGATCCAGGCGATCGGCACGACGACCCAGGCCGCACCACCCCAGTCGTACCACCGCCAGCCGGAGATGAGCCATGGGATGAGGCCCGCGACGACGCCGGGCGCGAGGAAGAGGAAGACGATCGTCCCGATCCACGCGCGTGCGGCAGAGGCTGCCTGGGCCATGGGCGTCAGGCTATTCCGATTCGCCGAGCAACGAACGACCGGGTGCGGGGCCACGCTCGGACAGTGCATACCTCAGGAGCACCATGTCGCCGACTCGACGGTTCTCGACGAGGGGCGCGTGGCGGTCGGGATTCCACGGGAACGTGCCGTCGCCGATCAACCGAGGAGCTCGGCGGTCGCCGACGAAGAACGGGGCGATCGCCAATTGGAGTTCATCGACGAGGTCGGACGCCAGGAACTGCGTGAACACCGTTCCGCCGCCTTCGACGAGGAGCGTGCGCACGCCCCGGTCGTGCAGTTCGGTGACCAGGTCGGTCATGGTGACCTCGTCGCCCAACCCGACGACGGCGGCACGATCACCGAGCTGGTCACGGATGCCCCGGATGGCGGATCTCGGGCAGTAGACCAACTTCCTCGTGTCTCCGGAGGTGAAGAACTCCGACGTCGGATCGAGGTCACCGGTGGCCGTCACGGTCACCTTCCAGGGCGACGGCGAGAGGCCTTCGGCTTCGCGTCGACTCCGTCGCTCCTCGCTTCGCACCAGCAGTCTCGGATTGTCGAGGCGCAACGGTCCGCGCTCCGACCAGGATCGCGTCGCAGTGCGCCCGTACCTCGTCGACCCGATCGAAGTCCGCCGCGTTCGAGAGGGCGAGGCGCGGTGGGGAGGCGGTGTCGAGGTACCCGTCGAGGGACATGGCGGCGCTGAGGATCACGTACGGCCGATCGATCACGATTCCCCCTTCCGGCCGGTGCCGGCGAGAACGACGGTACGCGCCGGTGCGGGAGTTCGCACGCGACGGACAGCGGATGTCGCGGCGACGACGAGTCCGGGCGCGACGGCGATCATCGCGAGGATGCCGAACAGCGTGGAGGCCGCGACACCGGTGGACGCGCCGAGGCCGGCGACGGCGAACGTCCAACCGGCGATCCCCTCGCGCGGACCCCAGCCGCCGAGGTTCAGCGGGATGGATCCGGCGAGCAGGACGACGAGCGCGATGGCGGCGAGGCGCATCGGCGGCACGCTCGCTCCGACCGCGGCGACCGCGACGCCGAAGGTCACGACGTGGCAGGCGACCACGATGATCGACGCGACGACGACCCGCACGAACGCGCCGGGGGATCCCACGCCGGCCGAGAGCTCGACGAGCTCGCGTCTCAGCGCGGCACTCACCCGGGCGCTCGTCGCGGTCATCGCCAACGCGGCGAGCGCGAGCACCGTGAGGGCGATGCCGATCGCCGCGAGCAGGTAGCGCCTCGAACTCGAGGCCGAAGCACGCGACGACGATCACCGCGAGTGCGACCTGCACGAGCTGCCCCATGGTGCGCTCGATCACGACGGCTCGAGCGCCCTGCCCCACGTTTCCGGCGTCGCGGCCCTGCGTGAGGGCACGCTGGACGTCGCCGACCACCCCGCCGGGAAGCACCGTGTTGAGCAACTGCGACCGGTAGTACATCCCCACGGCTCGGGGGTAGCGGATGCCGACCCCGAGTCGCCCCGCGATGATGCTCCAGCGCCAGGCCGCCGCGGCGGTCGCGACGGCGGACAGTCCGAGCGCGGCGACGATCACGCGCAGGTCGATGCTGAGCAGCCCGTGCAGGAACGGCCCCGAACCGACCTGGGCCGCGACCGCGATCAGCACGCCGACGCCCACGAGCGAGCGTGCGGTGAGGCGGAGCCATCTCGATGACACGACCGCGCGTACCCATGGTGCGCTGGCCGACGCGGACATCACGGCCACGCCAGGAGATCGGTGTGCACGACGACGGCTGAGAGCGCACCGCGGCGCGATTGCGACGAACGCAGAGCGCGATATTCAACACCGTGCACCTCGAGGTCGGCGCGCTGCTCGAGCGCCGCATCGCACCATCCGTCGAACCACTGCTCGAGGAGGAGGGGATCATGGTCGCCGAGCCGCCAGAAGGTGGCGGCAGGTCGAATCTTCCAGCCGGCTTCGAGGAACCGTCGCTGAGCGAGTGAGACACCGGTGGACCCCACGAGCCGGCGCCCGCCCACACGACGTCCCTGGTGGGCGTTGAACGAGGCCGCGAAGACGTCGTCGCGAGGGTCCCGGGGGTCGAGGCGGACCTCGCCGGTCACGCTCAGGCTCAGCAGCACGGGACATCCGACGGCGACGCAGGCATCGGTGATGGCGCGTACCTCCTTCGAGGTCAGCACATCGAGCAACGCGGAAGCGGTCACGAGCGCGGCGCCGTCGAGGGCCTCGGGATCGAGGTGTGCGAGCTCTCCGCCGCGCGTGCGGACCGAGACCGGTCGTCCGTCACGATCGAGCGGGACGACACCGTTCGCCGCACGTTCGACGAGGTTCGAGTCCCAGTCGTGCAGGACCCAGGTCTGCGGGCCGGGCAGCAGCGGTGCGAGCCATCGCATCATCGAGCCCGTCCCGCTTCCCAGGTCGTGGATCACGATCGGACCCGGTGCGAGCCGCGCGGCTGCGGCGAGGGCGAGGTCGCGGGACCGGGCGCGCGCATCCTCCGGTTCGCGAAGCGCGAGCCACTCGCTGCTGACGTCGATGGTCCCGCTCATCCGGCACGCCGCCGCTCGGATCCGACGCCGTCCATCGCTGGAAGGACGTCCCTCAGCGCTGCGGCGGCGATTCCCGCGGATTCAGCCCACGCTCGCGTCGCTGTACGCGAGCGCACTGCATCCGCCTTGAGCACCGCACGCCGAGGGGGTTCCTCCCACCACCGCCGCAGGACCGCGCGCAACGCCACCGGATCGTTCGGCGGGGTCAGGATGGCGGCCGTGCTCCCTGCGATCGCCTCCGGTATCCCACCGACGCGTGCCGCCACGACCGGGATGCCTCGAGCCACGGCCTCGGCGACGACCATGCCGTAGCTCTCGACGCGCGACGGCGCGACGACGAGGTCCGCGGCGTGATATTCGTCGGCGAGTCGCCGACCGGTGAGCACCCCCCGGAGCCCGATGCGCTCCGTGAGCCCGGCGGATCGGATCGCCGCGGCGATCCGATCCGCGAAATCGGGGTCGGCGTTCAATGAGCCCACGATCGAGCAGTTCCATCCGGGCAGGTCGGCCATGCCCGCCAGCGCGTGGACGAGCACGTCCTGTCCCTTGTGGGGCGCGACCGCGCCGACGCAGAGCAGGTGGCCCCCCGATGCGGATCCGGTCGCCGTCGGCACCGCGTCCGTGCCCGGACGAGCGACGATGATGCGATCCGGCTCCGCGAGCGTGCGGGCGATGAGTTCGGAGCGGGTCCACTCGCTGGTCGTGATGACACGCCGGGCGGCGTTCAGGGCCTCGCGCTCCCGTTCGGCGGTTCGCGCGGAGTTCTCGATCCCGGGCAGCGCGCTGGCGACCATGTGCGCCAGCACGACGATCCGAAGACGCGTCGACTGTGCGACCAGCACCTCCGATGCCGCGACGGCGAGCAATCCGTCGATCAGCACGAGCCCGTCGCGCGGGACCGCGGACAGCGCCCTCTCGACATCCTGCCCGCCGCCTGCTGAGGCGCGCGTCATCCGGACGTCGAGGCCCCGTGCTCGCAGCGCCGCCCCGATCCGCCGGTCGTAGACGTTGCCCCCGCTGACGCGCTCGTCATCGTCGATGCCGTCGGGCACGAGGAAGTACACGGCCGCGTCCGTCATCCGATTCACAACCTCCGCTCGTAACTCGCCCACGCGATGTGCGACTCATGGAGGGTGACCTCGATCGACGACAGACGCCCGTCGGCTGATCCGAGCCGTCCATCTGCGACACGTTCGGCGAGGCGGTCGGCGATCACCTGGCAGAGTCGTTCGGTCGTCGTGTTCATGCCCGCGAACTCGGGTTCGTCGTCGAGGTTGCGATAGGTCAGCGAACCCGTGATCTGGCTGAGCGCCTCGGCCGCGCGTCCGATGTCGACGACGACGCCATCGGCGTCCAGGTCGCTCGCGCGGAACGACGCGTCGACGACGAAGGTCGCACCGTGCAGGCGTTGTGCTGGGCCGAAGGTCTCTCCCGAGAAGCTGTGGGCGACCATCATGTGGTCTCGAACGGTCAGGGTGAAGGTCACGCCGCGTCCCTCCAATCGATCGTGTGGCAGAGCTCCGTGCTCTGGCCGATGGCGAGCCCCGCCATCACCGCGGGGAGATCACTCCAGGGGGAGTCGCCCGTAAGCAGCGCGTCGAAGGCCGGGTCCTGCAGGAGGTCGAGCGCGAGCGTCAGCCGGTCGCGCGTCGTGCGCGTGCCTCGTCGGCGTCGGGCCACGGCGCCCACCTGGCTCGACCGGATGGTCAGGCGGCGCGAGTGGAAGTCGGCGCCCAGCGTGAGCGTCACCGGCCGGTCGCCGTACCAGCTGGCCTCGATCACCTCCCCGTCGGTCACGACGGCCTCGAGCGCGAGCTGCAGTCCCGCCTCCGACCCGCTCGTATTGATGACGAGGTCGCGGTCTCCCGGCGCGTCTCCTGGTTCGGCGAATCGGACGCCGAGCCGATCGGCGACCTCGCGACGCGACGTGTCCACATCGACGAGCACCACGTCGAGCCCGGGGATGCCGCGGGCCAGTCGCGCGATGCAGCATCCGATCATGCCGGCGCCCACGATCGTGACCCGGTCTCCGATGACGGGAGCGGCATCCCACAGCACGTTCACCGCGGTCTCGACCGCTCCCGCGAGCACCGCACGGCGGGCGGGCACGCCACGGGGGACAGGTATCACGGCATCAGCGGGAACGATGAAGACGGATTGGTGGGGGAACAGCGTGAAGACGGTGCGGCCACGGAGCGCTTCCGGCCCGTCCTCGACGACTCCGACGTTGAGGTAGCCGTACTTGACCGGGCCCGGGAAGTCGCCCTCCTGGAACGGCGCGCGCATCCGCTCGTGCTCGCTGATGGGCACGCGACCCAGGAAGACCGAGGCCTCGGTGCCGCGGCTGATGCCCGTGTAGCTGGTGCGCACGAGCACTTCGCCGTCGCCTGCACGGGCGATCGACTGCCGGTGCAGGGCCCCGACGCCCGGCTGGTCGATCCAGAAAGCCACGGCCTCACGCAACGGTGCTTCTCCTTCGGTGAACCATCCTGCGATCTCCTACGTGTACATGATGAATATGCTCCGTGAGATGCTCCCTGACAAGGACACGTGATGGCGATCAAGGAGGTTCACCTCGCACCGATCGGGTTGGCCGTACTCGGTGCTGCGGGCGTGACGGCGATCTGGGCCGTCGACGGGCTGCCGGCGATCGGCTGGATGGCCGCGCTGGCCTACCTGACGGTGAGCACGATCCTCCTGACGAGTGCGCTGCGACGCGCGCGTGCGCCGCGTCTCGGCTGGGCGAATGTCGTCACGGCGACGAGATCGGCGTTGGTCGCCATCATCACCGGACTGGTCGTCGCGTCCTTCGTCGAGCCGATCCCGGTGCCGCTCCTGATCTGCCTGGTCGTCCCGGCGCTCGCCCTGGACGCGGTGGACGGGTGGATCGCGCGTCGCACCGGTACCATCACGGAGCTCGGCGCTCGTTTCGACATGGAAGTGGATGCGTTCCTCCTCCTCGTGCTCAGCGCGTACGTGGCACCCATCCTCGGGCCCTGGGTGCTGGCGATCGGTCTCATGCGCTACGTCTTCGTCGCCGCAGGATGGATGCTTCCGTGGCTTCGCCTGCAACTCCCGCCCCGCCCCTGGCGCAAGGTCGTGACGGCCGTGCAGGGGATCGCCTTGACGCTTGCGGCATCCGGCCTGGTCCCGGAGCTCGCCGGCGTGCTCGTCGGGATCGCACTGCTCCTGCTCGTCGAATCCTTCGGTCGGGACGTGGTGTGGCTGGCGCTTCGAAGCCGCGCTCGGCACGCCGAGGTGGGTGCATCGTGATCGGTGCACCTGCCCACCCGCCTGGGAAGGACCCCCGATCATGCCGCCCGCGGCGTGCGGACCACGACCCACGTGGCGATGGCGAGCACCACGACGCCGATCGACTCGACGACGACCGTCTCGATGACGAGGGTGAAGTCCCAGGTCTCGGTGATGCCGAAGAACCCGACGGTCAGGGCGAGCAGGAGGGCCGCGAGGCTCGCGATCACGAAGAGCAGACTCAGGATGGTCGCGATACTCAGGAGTCGCCCGCGGAGGGCGAGCATCCCGATCGCCAGCACGAGGCCAGCGATGGCTTGCAGGACGAAGAGTACTCCGAGCACCCCGCCGACGCCGTCGAAGACGAGGAAGAGATGGATCCCGCCGATCGCGAGAAGGACGATCGCGCTGAGGATCCGCAGGACCCACAGAACGGTCTGGTTGGTTCCAGTCATAGCCCGGTTTCCAGTCATGTTCATACCCGCTTCCGATCGAGGCGTCCGGCGGAGACGCTAACGGGGACACGAGACAGCGGAGGAAAGAGTTCACACGGGCGGAGGCGCCGGGTGCGCGAGAGGGTCTCGCTGGTGGTCGCGATCCTCATCCTCGTCGTGGTCCCGCTCGTGCCCGGAGCGTTCGCCGATGGCTCTCCGGCACCGCTCATCGGGCTTCCCGCGGAGTCGATCGTCGTGCTGCTCCTGCTCTGCCTGCTTCCCTGGCCACCGGCACGCCTCGTCGTCGCGGTCGTCTTCGGTGTCCTCATCGTCATCGCGCTCGCGCTCGCCGGCATCGACGCCGGCTACGAGTCAGTGCTCGACATCCCCTTCGATCCGCTCGACTGGCAGCAGCTCGGCGACGCGTTCGGGGTCGTTCAGGCTTCCATCGGCGATGCCGCCGCGAGCGGGGTGGTCGTGCTGCTCGCGATCGCCGCAGCCGGGTTGATCGTCGCGCTCTCCTGGGCCGCACTTCGCGCGGGCGCCGCCGTCGGGCCCGATCGCGCGCACGGAACTCTCGCGATCTCGACGGTCACCGCGGCATGGACCATCGCCGCCCTGACGGGCTCGCAGGTGGTGGCGGGTCAGCCGGCCGCAGCGGCCGCTTCCCTGCACGCGATCACCTCGTCAGCCTCCTACGCCGCCTCAGGGCTCGCCGCGCTGGCCGACCTGCCGCAGCAGATCGCGTCGGACCCCTACCGTGACACACCCGGTTCCGACCTGCTGACCTCGCTGAAGGGCAAGGACGTCGTCTTCGCCTTCATCGAGAGCTACGGCAAGGTGGCCGTGCAGGGAACCGGCTTCTCGGGGAGTGTGGAGCAGGTGCTGCGCGACGGCGAGGCCCAGCTCCGTGCCGACGGCTACGCATCCCAGAGCGCCTTCCTCACCTCTCCGACGTTCGGGGGTCTCAGCTGGCTCGCGCACTCGACCCTCCAGACCGGGCTGTGGGTCGACCGGCAGCGGCTCTACAGCAAGGTGATCCGGAGTGATCGATTCACGCTGAGCGAGGCATTCGGAAGAGCCGGATGGCGTACGGTCAGCGTCGTTCCCTCGAACACGGAGCCGTGGTCGTTCGGCACCTCCTTCTACCACTTCGACACCCTGCTCGACGCGAACAACGTCGGCTATCGGGGCCCGTCCTTCGGGTATGCGCGGATCCCGGACCAGTACACTTGGAAGTACTTCGCCGACCACGAGCTCGCCCGGGACCACCAGCCGGTCATGGCGGAGATCGACCTCGTCTCCTCGCATCCGCCCTGGGCACCGCTCCCGGAGCTCGTGCCCTGGTCCCAAGTCGGCGACGGATCCGTGTTCGGACCCCAGCCCGCGCAGGGGCAGTCGGCGGCCGACGTCTGGCAGGACCCGAGTCGGGTGCGGCAGGCGTACGCCCAGTCCATTCGGTATTCACTCGGTGCGATGTTCGCGTTCCTGCACGAAGTCGACGACCCGAACCTCGTGCTCGTGGTGCTCGGCGACCACCAGCCGGCGACGATCGTGAGCGGGCAGGGCGCCAGCCACGACGTGCCGATCAGCATCATCTCGAAGGACCCGACCGTCTTCGAGTCGATCGAGGGATGGCAGTGGCAGGACGGGGTGCTGCCTGCGACGGACGCGCCCGTCTGGCCGATGAGCGCGTTCCGCGATCGATTCCTCGACGCCTTCAGCGCTGGATGACGCAGGGCGAAGGCCATGTGTTTCACGCGATCTCAATGATGCGAGGCCGCCTCGTTCGGAGTCCCATTGGGTGGGCGGCATCGCTGTCGCCTGAACCACAACCACCACCTGGGGGAAGGACCCACCATGTCCGACGCGATCAACGATGACACTCCGGTGCTCGACCTGCTCGCACGAATGACCGCGGACTCCTTGGAGGCATCGGGCCTCGATGCCGAGACCCTGATCCTGGTTCGGATCGCCGCGCTCGTCGCGGTCGACGCGCCGCCGGTGTCGTATGCGCTCAACCTCGAGGTCGGCGCAGAGGCCGGACTCGACGCCGACGCCATCCGCGACGTCCTCACGGCGATCGCGCCGATCGTCGGCACGGCGCGGGTCGCCGCGGCGACCGGCAACATCGTCAAGGCGCTCGCAGCTGAGATCGAGCTCGAGGACCTCGAGATCGCGCTCCTCGAGGAGGAGGACGACGAAGAGTGAGCGGAAGGCGGTCGGCGCGGCCGCCGCTGCGGTGACGCGCGGCGCACGCACCTGAGCAAACAGCTCCGTACCGGCGTCCCGTGCCACTTCACCCGGTCTGGGTGATGCGCGTGTCGCCGGGCGGGCAGAGGCTGGTGCGTGCACGTCTTCCACTGGGGGAAGGAACCCGTCATGACTCACGGATCGCCACGCACGCACGATGCTCCCGATTCCCGACCGTCCGGCACCCGGCCTGACGACCTACGATGCGAAGGATCCGGACACGGCGTTCCCGCCGATCCAGCCGCTGCTGCCACCCCAGGGCGCACCCAACGTGCTGGTGATC
>CAWDJA010000017.1:0-19734 GCA_963802485.1 uncultured Actinomycetota bacterium | reverse complement strand
CAGGAGTGGACGCTCGACAACATCGTCACCGTGCTCACGGGGTCGCTGTACCAGACGGTGACGCTGCGCACGCTGGGCGTCGCCCTGCTCGTGACGCTCATCGACGTGGCGCTCGCGCTGCCGATCGCGTTCTTCATGGCGAAGGTGGCGACGCCCCGGATGCAGCGCATCCTCGTCATCGCGGTGCTCACCCCGCTCTGGGCGAGCTACCTCGTGAAGGCCTACGCCTGGCGCTCGGTGCTCTCGCAGGACGGCATCCTCGAGTGGCTCGTGGCGCCGTTCGGCGGCAGCACGCCCGGCTACGGACTGCCGGCGACGATCATCACGCTGTCGTACCTCTGGCTGCCGTACGTGATCCTCCCGATCTACGCGGGACTCGAGCGCGTGCCCGACTCGCTGCTCGAGGCCTCCGCCGACCTCGGGGGGCGCACGTGGCCGACGATCCGGCTGGTGGTGTTCCCGCTCGTGCTGCCGGCCATCATCGCCGGCACGATCTTCAGCTTCGCCCTCTCGCTCGGCGACTACATCACCGTGAACATCGTCGGCGGGGCGAACCAGATGCTCGGAAACCTCGTCTACACGAACGTCGGCGCCGCGAACAACCTGCCCCTCGCCTCGGCGATCGCGCTCATCCCGATCGTGATCATCTTCGGCTACCTCTTCCTCGTGCGCCGCACCGGCGCCCTCGACAACCTCTAGGGGCGACGGATGCGACTCTCCCGACTCTCCCGCACGACGCTCGGCATCGTCACGGGCCTCATCCTCGTGATCGTCTACGTGCCGCTGTTCGTGGTGCTCGTGAACTCGTTCTCCACGTCGACGTCGCTCACGTGGCCGCCGCCCGGCTTCACGCTCGAATGGTGGGGGCGCGCCTTCCAGAGCGCCGGTGCCATGGAGGCCGTGTGGACGAGCGTGCAGATCGCGGTGATCGCCACGATCATCTCGCTCGTGCTCGGCACGCTCATCTCGCTCGCCCTGCAGCGGTTCTCGTTCTTCGGCCGGGACGCGATCAGCCTGCTGATCATCCTGCCGATCGCGCTGCCGGGCATCATCACCGGTATCGCGCTCAACAACTTCTTCCGCACGATCATGGGGGTTCCGCTCTCGATCTGGACGATCGTGATCGCGCACGCCACCTTCTGCATCGTCACGGTGTTCAACAACGTGATCGCGCGCCTGCGTCGCCAGGGCACGAACCTGGAGGAGGCGTCCGCCGACCTCGGCGCGGGCGTGTGGACCACGTTCCGCCTCATCACCTTCCCGCAGCTGCGGTCGGCGCTCCTCGCCGGGGGCCTGCTCGCGTTCGCCCTCTCGTTCGACGAGATCATCGTCACGACGTTCACCGCGGGTCGGGCGTGACGACCCTGCCGATCTTCATCCTGAACAACATGTTCCGGCCGAACCAGGCGCCGATCGTCTCGGTGATCGCGGTGGTGCTGGTCGTGGTGTCGATCATCCCGATCTACATCGCCCAGCGGCTGTCGGGGTCGGAGCAGCAGCGACGGTGAGGCGGATGCCGCGGGCGTGCTCGCGGATGATGGCGGATGCCGCGTGGCCCGGCACCCGCTCACATGTGGGGTCCCGGCATCCGCTCGTGCACATTCGAGCACGTTCACCGGAACTTCGCCCCGGTGGGCTTCCGCCGTGTCCGACGGCTCCCATAGTCTGACCGCGATCCGGGCGAGCCGAGCCCGGCGTCGATCAGGGAGCCGCCATGCATCGCATCGCCCGCCGTATCACCGTCGCCGCCGTCGCTGCCGCGCTCGCCGCGGTCGGGCTCGCCGCACCCGCGTGGCCGCGTCAGCGGCCGAGCCCACGGACCTGATCATCAGCGAGTACGTCGAGGGCAGCTCGACGAACAAGGCGATCGAGCTGTACAACCCGACCGTGCGAGTGTCGAGCCTCGCGGCCTACGCGCTGAGCGATGTACTTCAACGGCGGCACGACGCCGACGAACTTCACCCTGACGGCACCGTCGCGGCGGGTGACGTGTTCGTCTTCGCCGACAACCTGCTCGCAGGATTCGCCGACCAGACCACCGGCGCCTCGCTCTGGAACGGCAACGACGCCATCGCGCTGCGTGAAGGGCGACCAGGTCGTCGACTCGCTCGGTCAGGTCGGGGCCCCCGCGCCGGCACCGAGTGGGGCACCGGTCTCGCCTCGACGGCGGACAACACGCTGCGGCGCGACGCGGCCGTCTGCGTCGGCGACACGGTGCCGCCGACGCGTTCGACCCGGCGGCCGAGTGGCAGGATTCGCGCAGAACACCTTCGACGGGCTCGGCTCGCACACCGCGGACTGCGGCGGGACGCCGCCCGTCGTCCTCGTGATCAACGAGTTCTCCGCGAGCACGACCGGCACCGACGTCGAGTACGTCGAGCTGCTCGGGACGGTCGGCGCCGACCTGTCCGCGTACCGGGTGCTCGAGATCGAGGGCGATGGCGAGTCGACCATCGGCACCGTCGACGAGGTGATCTCGTTCGCGACCGCCGGCCGACGGGCGCGCGCTCGCCTCACTGGCCGCCGACTCGCTCGAGAACGGGACGATGTCCCTGCTGCTCGTGCGCGACTTCGCCGGAGTCGACGACGCTCGACGCCGACGACGACGGCGTGCTCGACCCGGGATTCGCCGGTGCGCTCGTCGACGCCGTGGCAGTGCTCGACGGCGCGCCCGGCGACATCCCCTACGGCGGCGTCGTCGCTGAGCGCCGCGGCGCGTTCGGCGACTTCCCGCCCGGCGGCGCCTCGCGCATCCCTGACGGCACCGACACCGACACCACCGCCGACTGGGTTCCGAACGACTTCGACCTCGCCGGGATCCCGGGCTTCACCGGCACGCCGGTCGTCGGCGAGGCGCTGAACACGCCGGGCGCGGCGAACGCGCTCGTGGAAGTCCAGGTGCCGCTCTGCGAGGCGCCCACCGTCACCATCGGCTCGGTCCAGGGCTCGGGCGCAGCGTCGCCCGTCGTCGGATCGACGGTCGACGTCGAGGGCGTGGTCACCGGCGATTTCCAGGCGGCGGGTGAACTCAGCGGCTACTACCTGCAGGACGGCGGTGATGACAACGCGGCCACCTCCGACGGCATCTTCATCTTCGCGCCGAGCGGCGTCGGTGTCGCCTCGGGCGACCTCGTGCACGTCCGTGGCGCGGTGAGCGAGTTCAACGGCCTCACCGAGATCACCGCCGGCAGCACCGAGGTCTGCGGCACGGGCGCGACCCTGCCCGCCGCGAGGCAGCTGCAGCTGCCCGCCGACGACGTGCTCCGCGAGTCGCTCGAGAGCATGTACGTGGCGTTCTCGCAGTCGCTCGTCATCAACGACCTCTTCACGTACGGCCGGTTCGGCGAGCTCTCCCTCGCTCCGAACCGCCAATTCGTGCCGACGGCGGTCGTGGAGCCGGGTGCGCCGACTCTGGCGTACCGCCAGGCGAACCTCGCGGCGCGGATCCTCCTCGACGATGGCCTCGGCGTCCAGAACCCCGACACGCTGCGGCATCCGAACGGCCAGCCGTTCAGCGCGACGAACAGCCTTCGCACGGGCGACCAGGTCGTGAACGCGACGGGCGTGCTCGACTGGCGGTTCGCGGAGTGGCGCGTGCAGCCCACGCAGGCGGCGGGCTTCACGGCCGCCAACCCGCGTCCCGCGGCCGCGCCCGTGGTCGGCGGCACGATGGAGGTCTCGAGCTACAACGTGCTCAACTACTTCACGTCCATCGGGCCGGACTCCGATTTCTACCGCGGTGCGAACACCCAGGCGGAGTTCGACCGGCAGGAGGCGAAGATCGTGGCAGCGCTGGCGGAGATCGACGCCGACGTCTTCGGGCTCATCGAGATCGAGAACAACGACGGGCTCGCACTCGACACCCTCGTCGCGGCCCTCAACGCAGAGGTGGGCCCGGGCACCTACGCGGCGATCGATACCGGCCAGCTGGGCACGGACCGGATCACCAACGCGTTGATCTACAAGCCCGCCCGAGTCACGCCCCTTGGTGCCTACGCGAAGCTCGACTCGAGCGTGGACGCGGACTTCCGTGCGAACAACCGCCCCGCGCTGGCCCAGACCTTCACCGAGGTCGGCGGAAGCGAACCGGTCACGGTCGTCGTCAACCACCTGAAGTCGAAGGGGACGGCCTGCACTGCGTTGGGAGACCCCGACACCGGTGACGGCCAGGGCAACTGCAATATCACGCGCACGCTGGCTGCCGGCGCACTGGTCGACTGGCTCGCGACCGACCCGACCGGGCAGGGCACGGTCGGCCGCGAGCTGATCATCGGCGACCTCAACTCGTACGACCACGAGGACCCGATCGACGTGCTCCGGGCCGGCGGCTACACCGACCTGCTGCTCCGCGACCAGGGCGAGTTCGAGTACTCGTACAACTTCGACGGAGAGTCGGGGTACCTCGACCACGCGCTCGCCGGCGCCGCGCTCACGGGCGACGTGACCAAGGCAGCCGCCTGGCACATCAATTCCGACGAGTCGGCCCTCTACGACTACAACGTCGAGTTCAAGAACGCGGCGCTGCAGGCGCTGTGGGCGCCCGACCCGTACCGCTCGAGCGATCACGACCCGGTCGTCATCGGCCTCGACCTCACGCCGCCCGACACGACGGCGCCGACCCTCGAGCTGACTGCGGACCCGGCGTTCATCTTCCCGGCGAACGGCAAGTTGCGCACGGTCACGATCGACGTCGATGCGGCTGACGAGTCGGGCACGGTCGCGGTGCAGTTCCTCCGCGCGACCGCCCTCGGGTCGCCGAAGGCCGCGGTGCAGCAGGTTTCGACGAACGAGTTCCGGGTGGTGGCGGCGAAGGGCGCCGTCTACACGTTCACGTACGAGGCCCGGGACGGCGCGGGGAACACGACGACGAAGAGCACCGTGGTCGTCGTCGGGAAGGGGTAGCCGTGACACCGGCTGCTCGGGCGGCCCGGTGGCCGTCGAGGCCGGCAACACCACCACCGCGTCGGTCACCGTCCGGGTGACCCGCTAGCCGAGCCGCGCAGCCATGGGCTGCGCGGCATCCGTCGTCTCACGCGGCACCGTCTGCTCCGCCCCGGCGCTCCACGAGGATCGGCGCACCACGAGGGGCGGCGCCGAAGCGACCGGATCTCAGAAGCTCGTGACGAGGTCGCCCAGCACGTCGCCGACCTTCGTCGGGTCGGTCGCGTCGTAGTAGTGGGCGCCGGTCGCGCTCGAGATCGACTGCAGCGTCGCCACGTCGGCGTCGGCGCCGTACGCGAGCGTGAAGACGAGCACGGGGTTGTGGTCGTGGTGCCCCTTGAGGTTCCCGATCATCTGCTCGGCGGTGATCGTGGGCGTCAGCGTCTCGTTCTTGCCGTCGCTCAGCAGCACGACGGCGTTGATGCGGTCGGCCTGCCAGTCGTTCGAGCGCTCCTGGACGAAGGTGTCGACGGCCGCGTAGAGCGGGGTGAACTCGATGGGCTTCAGGGCTCCGAGCGCCTTGAGGAACCCGGCGCGCTCGGTGCCGATGTCGGCCACGGGGCTCACGAGCCCCGGGGTGATCGGGCCGTCGTCGACCGACGAGAACGCCGCGAGGCCGACGTTGTCGCCCGGCGTGAAGTGGCCCAGCGCCTGGGTGATCGCGTCCTTCGCGGCGGCGAGCTTGGTCTTGCCGCCCGCGATCGGTTCCTCCATCGAGCCGGAGACGTCGACGACGAACAGCACCTCGGCGCGCTTGCGCACCTCGGGGAACGCCTCGTGGGACGCGCGGATGATCCGGGCGCTCGGGAAGGGCAGCGCGCCCGTCTGGTCCGTGGAGAGCGCGCCGACCTCCGCCACGAGCGGGTCGAGCTCGCCGTTGAGGTCGCGGTAGCCGGATTCCCGGACGATCTGCTGCCCCTGCTTGGTCGCCGTGTAGCGGAGGAAGTCCTGGCCGGCCGCGGTCTCGGCCTCGTCGACCCAGTTGCCGGTCATCACCACCGCGGGATTGTCGGCCTCGTAGTAGCCGTCGCTCGGGTAGATCGGCACGAGCTGCTCCTCGGGAGGATCGCTCTGCACGCGCGTGACGCCGTCGCGGCTCGTGATGCCGCGGTTGTAGTCCCACACCGACTTCTCGTCGACGATCACCGCGGAGAGGAAGTCGGACACCGAGCCGGCGTCCTCGGACTGGCGCGCGTGCCAGAGGAAGTGCTCGGGGGTCGCCATGTAGTGGCTCGTCGAGAGCTCGTGCTGCCGGACCTCGTCGGTGACCTCTGCGTCCTCGATCTGGTCGGCCGTCAGGTCGGCGAGCGAACCCGCGGCCGAGCCGTAGGAGGCGAGGAGCGCCGCCTCGCCCGAGCTGGCGATGAGCGGGCTGGTCTTGCCGAGCTTGAAGGTGCCCCACTCGGGGTGGCCGAGGTCGGTCCAGGCGTTCTCGTCCTCGGATGCCGCGAAGACCTCGTCCCACGTGGGGGCCTCCTGATCCCAGCCGATCGCCGTGGCGAGGCCCGCCGGCATCGCGAGCACGATGTCGGACGACCCGACGCTCGCGCTCTCGGCGGGCACGCTGGCGCCGCCGCCGGTGTTGCGGGCGATCCCGATCCACGAGCTGGCGTCGGGGATCCACACCGTCGGACGCTGGTCCTCGGGGAGGCTCTGGAAGTTGGCGGCCGCGTCCTCGGCGGCGAGTCCGGACTTGTCCTTCGTCGCGACGACGGTCACGCAGGCGCCGTCGACGTCGCGCGGCTGACCGTTGTAGCCGTCGACGAGCCGGGAGACCATCTCGGAGTTCTCGAGCGACGAGAGCACCGTCACGGTCGTGCAGGGCGCGGCGCCGGCGGCCGCGGCCGGCTCGTCCTCCACGAACACCACCGGCTCGGCGGCCACGGGCGTCTCGGTGGCGCTGCTCGCCTCATCGGACGAGCCCTGGTCGTTGAGCATCAGTGCCGTCGCGGTGCCGCCTGCGACGAGCACGAGCACGAGGGCGCCCGCGATGACGATCCAGCGGGTGCGCGACCGACGGCGGCGCTGCTCGCGCTCCCGGCGCTGCGCCCGCCGCGGCGCGGGACCCCCGGCGCTCACGCGCTCGCTCCGATCCGGAGGTCGCGATCGCCCGCGAGGTCGCCGAGCACCGCGTACGGCGACGCCGTGACGGTCGCGCGACAAACGGATGCGATGGGCAACGTTCTGTCCTCGGATGGGGGGTAGGGACGAAGGCGAGCATATATCGAGGACCTGAGCGGACCCAAGGGTCCACCTTGGTGAATGCCGTGAGGATGCCGTGCACGACCTGACCGGGCGTGTCTCGGGCGGCGGCGATCGGCGATCAGGAGGTGGAGTTCACCATGCCGATGATCACGGCGGTCCACCAGGCGATCTGCGAGAGGATCGCGCTGCCGATGAACCGCACGCGCGCCCGCTTCGGCAGCGCCTGGAAGCGCATCTTCCGCGGGAATCCGGCGAAGTACATCGTCCAGCGGGTGAGTGCGACGCCGTTGAGCGAGAGCACGAGCACGGCGCCCAGCTTGACGAGCGTCGCCGGCGACGAGAGGTCGGGATGGAGCAGGGCGCCGCTCGCGAGCAGGCCGATCAGTCCGGCCCAGATCGGCAGCTTCAGCGTGAGGTCGACCTGGCGCAGGTCGCGCACCGATCGCCACTCGGTCATCCACAGGAGGCCGTACCACTCGACCACCAGCACGGCGCCGAACCCGACGATGAGCGAGGCGAGGTGCACGAAGAGGGCGATCGCGTGCAGCCACGGCGGCGCGACGATGAGCGTGCTGAGCCAGATGGATGCCGCCCAGCCGGCCGCGATCGCGACGTAGGCCACCGCACGTCGGCGTCGCCGGTGCCGCTGCTTGGCCTTGAGGGTCATCGTCACGGATTCAGCGCCGGCCTCTCGATGTTGATGCGCATGCATGCACGCTATTTGTGTCCGTCGTCAGATTACCGAACCCAGGGGAGGCCGAGGCGCGGCAGAATGGGTCGCATGGACGCAGCGCCCGCCTCCACGTTCACCGCATCGCTGCCGCCGTGGCTGATCGAGGAGCTGCCGGCGCTCGCCGAGGCCCCACCGCCCGCGACCGCGGAGGAACGCGTGCGGCTCGTGAACCGCCTCGCCGACCGCAACTGGCGGGCGGGCAACGGGGGTCCGTTCGCGGCGATCGTGGTCGACGCGGCATCCGGAGCCCTCGTCTCGGTGGGGGTCAACGTGGTGCTCGCGACCGGGCTGAGCTCGATGCACGCCGAGGTGATGGCGCTTGAGCCTCGCGCAGCGGGCGCTCGGTCGATGGGACCTCGGCGCCGACGGCGCCGAGCTGGAGCTGGTCGTCAACTGGCGCCCGTGCGTGATGTGCTACGGCGCGACGATGTGGTCGGGCGTGCGCGCGCTGACCATCGCGGGCGAGGGCGCCGAGGTCGAGGAGCTCACGGGATTCGACGAGGGCCCGATGCCCGAGGACTGGATCGGGGAGTTCGAGCGGCGCGGCATCCGCGTCTCGGTCGGCGTCGGGCACGACGAGGCGCTCGACGTGTTCCGCGCGTTCGGTGCATCCGACGCCGTCGTCTACAACGCCCGCGGCGCGAGCGAGGTGTAGGCGGGGCCGGCGCGGGGGACGCATGCCGATCGACAACGAGGTCTACGACCGGCTCGGAGCGAGCTGGTGGAACGAGGACAACCCGCTCAACATGCTCCACGGCAGCTGCACGCCGGGGCGCATGGCGTTCTTCCGCGAGATCCTCGATCGCCGAGGGGTGGTCGGCGGCCGCGCGCTGGACATCGGGTGCGGTGCCGGCTTCATCGCCGAGGAGCTCGCGACGGCGGGATTCGCGGTGACGGGCATCGATCCGTCGCGGGTCGCGATCGAGGCGGCCCGAGCCCACGCGGGGCAGCACGGCCTCGACATCGAGTACCTGGTCGGTGCAGGCGAGGAGCTCCCGTTCGCGGATGCCGCGTTCGACCTCGTGTTCTGCTGCGACGTGCTGGAGCACGTGCGCGACCTCGACCGGGTCATCGCCGAGACGGCGCGCGTGCTCAGGCCCGGCGGGCTGTACCTCTTCGACACGATCAACCGCACGTGGCGGAGCAGGGTGATCGCGATCAAGGCGATGCAGGAGTGGCGGATGACGCGCATCATGGACACCGCGATCCACGAGTGGTCGATGTTCATCCCGCCCGAGGAGCTCGGGGCGATCCTCGATCGGCACGGGATGGACGTCGTGGAGCTGGCGGGGCTGGCGCCGCGCGCGGGCGTGCCCACGATCCTCACCGCCCTGCGCGACGCCCGGCGCGGTCGGATCAGCTACGGCGAGCTGAGTCGCAGGCTCGATTTCGGTCGCGTGAGGTCGCTGGCCCTGTCGTACCTGGGATTCGCCGTCCGTCGCGCGTGAGCGGCGCGGGACGGGTCGCGGTGAGGCCCTGCCCGACCGCCCGCAGACGGCGGAGCCGGGAGCGACTCGGTCGAGCGCTCCCGGCTCCGGGTTCGAGACCCGTCAGGCCTCGGGGTGCGGCCGTCCGTGGTGACGACGGCCGTGGCCCTCGTGCCGGTCGTCCTCGTGCAGGTGCACGTGGACGTGGACGTCCTGCCGGCCCTGCTGCGGACCGAAGCCCGGACGCGGACCGAAGCCCGGACGCGGACCGAAGCCGGCGTGCGGGTGGAAGGCGTGCGGGTCGAACTGCTGCGGCGCGTCGGCGCCCTCGAAGCCGTGGCCGTGCCCGAATCCGTGGCGCATCTTGGCGCCGCGCCATCCGCCGAAGCCGTGGCGGCGACCGCCGCGGTGGCCGCGGGGCATCGGGTGCGACTCGTCCCAGCCGAGCTCGCGGGCGATCGCCTCGAGGCTGCGCAGCGTCGTCGCGAAGTCCTCCGCCGAGACGGCGCCGGCGACGCGCTCGCGGAGCGCGCTCACCTGGCCTTCGAGGCGGTCGCGGGCCTCACGGCCGGCGTCGGTGAGCACGGGCGGGGCGCCCGTGATCCAGCCGCGCTCGGCGAGGCGGTGCAGGGCATGGGGCTTGGCGCGGAGCCGGTCGGCGAGTCGCTCGTCGCGAGCCTCGCCCGCGAGGAGGTTGAGCATCCGCCAGTCGCGGCGGGTGATGCCGTCGGCGGCGAAGAGCGTCTCCATCTCCTCGGAGAGGCGGCGGTCGACGAGCTTCAGCCAGAAGCCGAAGGGCCGGTCGGTGCCGGCGGATGCCTCGGGCCGCTCGTCGTCGGAGCGGTCGGGCTGGTCGGGGTTGATCTGATCGGTGGTCATGGTGTGTGCCTTTCTCGGTGCGCCCGTCGGGCGCCCGGCGCGCGTCGCGCGGTGTTCGGTATTGCATGTCAGATGACATGTATATGTACAATGACATGTATGACCCCGCCTCGTCAAGACGGTCCCGGCGAATCCTCAGGTTCGGACGGCTCCGAGGACGCTGATCGCGACGACGCGCGGGCCGGCGATCCCGTCGCCGCGGTCGAGGCGGCCCTCGGCGCGTTCCGCGGACGTGGGCCGGGTGGGCCGTTCGGGCCCGGCCCGTTCGGCGCGGGGCCGGGGATCTTCGGTCGCGGACCGGGCGGCTGGGGCGGACCGCCGACGGGGCACGGCCAACATGGCGGCCCGTTCGGCGACCAGGCGCACCAGGCCCACCACGAGCACGGCGGACGCGGTCGGCACGGGGGCCACGGCGGCCCCGGCGGTCCGGGCGGGCGCGGAGGCCACGCCGCGATGCGGCTGCTCATCGTCCTCGCGAACCACGGGCCGAGCTCCGTCAGCGACCTCGCCGGCGCGATCGGCGTCGACCAGCCGAGGGCCAGCCGTCTCGTGCAGGCGGCCGTCGACGCGGGCCACGTTCGGCGTGAGGTCGACCCCGCAGACGCCCGGCGCAGCATCCTCGCCATCACCGAGGCGGGACGCGCCACCCTCTCGGCCGTGATGGGCTACCGGCGCACCGCGATCGAGCGCGCCCTCGCCGACTTCACGCCCGCCGAGCGCGCCGAGTTCGCGCGGTTGCTCACCCGGTTCGCGGAGGCCTGGGGCCGCGGCTGAGACGCGTCAGCGCGCGGACAGCTCCGGCGGAACGGGCAGCGGCTGCTCGCCGACGGCGCGCACGGCCGCGGGGTCGTGGCGCAGGCACGCCACCGAGCGGCGCGGGTCGTCGCCCGGCACGTTCGGGAACACGAGCTCGGGGTTCACCGTCGAGCAGGCGTCGAAGGCGAACGCGCAACGGTCGCGGAAGGGACATCCGCCACCGAGCTTCGACAGGTCGGGCGGCGATCCCGGGATGCCGGTGAGCTCGCGCCGCGGCCCGCGCAGCGGCGGGAACGAGTGCAGCAGCGCCGAGGAGTACGGATGCCGCGGCCGGTGGTACACGTCGAGGGCGGCGGCGTCCTCGACGATCTCGCCCGCGTACATGATCGCGATCCGGTCGGCGATCTCGATGAGCAGCGACACGTCGTGCGTGATGAAGATCACCGAGAAGCCGAGGCGCTCGCGCAGGTCGGCGATCTGCTCGACGATCTGGCGCTGCATCACCACGTCGAGCGCCGTCGTGGGCTCGTCCATGATGAGCACCTGCGGGTCGAGGGCCAGCGCCATCGCGATCATCACGCGCTGGCGCATGCCGCCGGAGAGCTGGTGCGGGTACGACCGCAGGCGGTCGGGCGAGATGCCGACGAGCTCGAGCAGCTCGGCCGAGCGCTCGAGCGCCTCCTTCTGCGACACCTCGGGGCGGTGCGCCCGGATGCCGTCGGCGATCTGCCGGCCGATGCGGAACACCGGGTTCAGCGAGTTCATCGCACCCTGGAAGACGATCGCGAGGTCCTGCCACCGCGAGGCGCGCAGCTGGGTGTCGTTCAGGCGCAGGAGATCGGTCCTCCGACCGTCGCGGTCGGTGAAGATCACCTCGCCGCCGGTGATCAGGCCGGGCGGGGGCAGCAGGCGGGTCGCCGCGTAGGCGAGCGTCGACTTGCCGCAGCCCGACTCGCCGGCGAGTCCGAGCACCTCGCCGCGGCCGAGGGTGAGCGACACCTGGCGCAGCACGTGCACGGGGTCGTCGTCGTAGCCGTAGTCGACCGAGAGGTTCCTGATCTCGAGCACCGGGTCGCTCACGGGCGTGAGCCGCTGCGGGTGCCCGAGCGGGCTGGTGAGGGTCATGCGCGGTCCTCCTTCGCCTCGTACACCACCGGCGTGAAGCCGATGCGGGGTCGGATGCCGCGCTTGCGCAGTGACTTCGCGTTGAGGCCGGTCGAGCGCAGGCGCGGATTGACGAACTCGTCGATGCCGAAGTTGATGAGCGTCAGCGACATCCCGAGCAGGGCGATGCAGAGGCCGGCCGGCACGAACCACCACCAGGCGCCGCGCTGCAGCGCGAGCTGCGACTGCGCCTGGTAGAGCACGGTGCCCCAGTTCCACTCGCCGGTGTTGCCGATGCCGATGAACGACAGCGTGATGAGCGAGAGCACCGCGAACGCGACGGTGCCCACGAAGCCCGCGGCGATGATGGCCGTGAGGTTCGGCAGGATCTCGGCCGTGATGATGCGCCAGGTGCGCTCGCCGTTCGCGCGGGCCGCCTCGACGAAGTCGCGACGGCGCAACGACAGGGTCTGGGCGCGCAGCACGCGGGCGCCCCACGCCCAGCCGGTGATCGCGATGACGAGGGCGACGGTCACGCCGCCGACGGTGGGCAGCTGGCCCGCGATGAGGATGATGAGCGGCAGCTGCGGGATCACGAGGAACACGTTCGCGAGCACCGAGAGCGACTCGTCGCCGAGGCCGCCGACGTAGCCCGCGGTGACGCCGACGATCACGCCGATCGTCGTCGCGACGATGCCCGCGACGAAGCCGACGACGATGACGCCCCGCGTGCCGACGAGGATCTGCGAGAAGACGTCCTGTCCGAGGTGGGTGGTGCCGAACCAGTGCTCCCACGACGGCGGCTGCAGGATGTCGTCGCTGCGGGCGCTCGGGTCGTAGGGCGCGATGTACGGGCCGATGATCGCGATGAGGAAGAAGAACCCGAGGATCACCATGCCGGTGATCGCCTTCGAGTTGCGCAGGAAGAGGAACCTGCGAGGTCCGCGCGACGACCGCCGGGGTGCCGACGACACCACGCCGGTGGCCGGCGCCTGCGACGGCCGGGCGAGCTCCTCGCTCTCCTCGACGATGCTCGTGTCGATCGTCATGTCAACCCTCCTGACGGGTGCGCGGGTCGAGCACCCCGTAGACGAAGTCCGCCACGATGTTCGCGAAGAGCACCGCGAGCGTGATGACGAGGAAGATGCCCTGCATGAGCGGGTAGTCCTTCGCCGCCACCGCGGTGAAGAGGAAGTAGCCGATGCCCTGGTAGGAGAAGACGATCTCCATGACCAGCGTGCCCCCGACGATGAAGCCGAGCGACAGCGCGAAGCTCGACACCTGCGGCAGGATCGCGTTGCGTGCCGCGTAGCCGAACATCACCGCCCGCTCGGAGAGCCCCTTCGCCTGCGCGACCGTCACGTAGTCCTCGGAGGAGACGGTGACCATCATGTTGCGCATGCCGAGGATCCATCCGGCGATCGAGGAGATGACGATCGTCATCGCCGGCAGGAAGCCGTAGTAGATCACCGAGCCGACGAACTCCCACGACCAGGTCGGGATGAGCGACCGGTCGTAGCTGCCGCTCGCGGGGAACCAGCCGAGCGTCACCGAGAAGAGCGAGATCGCGATGAGCGCGAGCCAGAAGTAGGGCACCGAGGAGAAGAACGTGGAGATCGGCAGGAGCGAGTCCGCCCAGGTGCCACGGCGCCACCCGATGCCGGTGCCGATGAGCGTGCCGACCGTGAAGCTGATGATGGTCGCGATGCCGACGAGCCCGATCGTCCACGGCAGCGCCTGCTGGATGACCTCGGTCACCGGGGTCGGGAAGTAGGTGAAGGAGATGCCGAGCTCGCCGCGGAGGATCAGCCCCCAGTAGTCGAGGTACTGCTGCCAGAGCGGCACGTCCTGGTCGAGGCCGAACAGCGCGCGCAGCGCCGCCTCGGCGTCGGTCGAGACGCGCCCCTGGTTCTTGGCGATGAGCGCTCTCACCGGGTCGCCCGGCAGGAGGCGCGGGATCAGGAAGTTGATCGTGACCGCCGCCCAGAACGTGATCACGTAGAACATGAACCGGCGCAGGAAGAACCTCATGCGCGGTCCTCCTTCGCGGCGTCGGCGAGGTCGGCATCGGCGAGGGCCGCGTCGACCTCCGCCGCGTCCACCACGGCCTCGACGAGATCGTCGCCGACGGACGGTCGCTCTCCGAACGCGTCGAGCACCGAGCCCAGCACCGGGCGGTCGGGGCGGTCCGAGTACCCCCAGCACGCCGCCTCGCGATCCTCGCCCACGGGCATGAGCGGGGGCACCTCGGCGCGGCACAGGTCGGTGGCGAACGGGCAGCGCGGGTTGAAGCGGCATCCGCTCGGGGGCCGCACCAGGCTGGGCGCCTCGCCGCGCGCGCCGTGCGCCCGCGCCTCGAGGTCGTCGGGATCGGGTGCCGACCGCACCAGCAGCTGCGTGTACGGATGCTTCGGGTCCTGCGTCAGCGACTCGGAGTCGCCGCTCTCGACGATGCGGCCGGCGTACATGACCATCGTGCGGTCGGCGAAGTAGCGGGCCGACGCGATGTCGTGCGTGATGTAGAGGATCGCGAGGTGCAGGCGGTCGCGCAGGTCCTGCAGCAGGTTCAGGATGCCGAGGCGGATCGACACGTCGAGCATCGAGATGGGCTCATCGGCGAGGAGCACCTCGGGGTCGGCCGCGAGGGCTCGCGCGATCGCCACGCGCTGGCGCTGGCCGCCCGAGAGCTCATGGGGGAACTTGTCGACGTAGCGCTCGGGCGGCGTGAGCTGCACGCGGTCGAGGAGCTCGGTGAGCGCGTCCTCGAGGGCGGAGCCGCGCAGTCGTCCGCGGTGGATGCGCAGGCTCCTGGTGAGCGTGTAGCGCACGGTGTGCACCGGGTTCAGGGAGCCGAACGGGTCCTGGAAGATCATCTGGACGCGCCCGACGTAGCGTCGGAAGGCGCGGCGGCCGCGCGCGGCGGCGTCCTCCCCGTGGAGCAGGATGCGCCCGCCCGTGGCGGGCATGAGCTGGGCGAGCAGCCGGGCGATCGTCGACTTGCCCGAGCCCGACTCGCCCACGAGGGCGAGCACGTGGCCGCGGCGCAGCTCGAGGTTCACGTCGTCGACGGCGTGCACCACGGCGCGCGAGCCGCCTCGGAGCTTGAAGTGCTTCTGGAGGTCGACGGCCTGCAGCACCACGTCGCCACGGGCGGACCCCGGGCCGGCGTCGACGGTCGGCGGCCGGTCGGTGGGAAGGGAGGTCATTGGTTCACCTGGGGTAGGGGCTCGTCATCGAGGGAGGTGCGGCGGACGCGGCATCCGCGCCCGCCGCACCATCGTCACATCCGATCGGATGCCGCGAGGCGCTCCGACCGGAGTGGCGTCACTCGGTGGGCGTGAGCTTCGAGAGGATGAGCGCCGCCTGCGGACCCGTCGGCTGCGGGTTCGCGTAGGGGTCCTCGGCGGTCGGGAAGCCCGTGTAGTTCACCGTGGAGTACTGCGCCACGGCGGGGCGCGACCAGATCACGATGCCCGGCACGTCCTCGACGAAGTGCTGCTGCACCACGTCGAGCGCCGCCTGGCGCTCCTCGTCGCTCGTCGCGGCCTTGTAGGTCGCGAGCGCCTGGGTGACCTCGTCGTTGTCGTAGCGGCCGAAGTTCCAGTTCGCGGTCTCGCCGAGCGGCACGTAGGACGCGCCGTCCATGATGTTCGAGTACATGTTCCACGGGGTCGAACCGCCGTCGGTCCAGTGCAGCGAGGCCTGGAAGTTGCCGAAGGGGATGGTGTCGTTGAACCACGTGTCCTGCACGATCGGCTCGACCGTCGCCTCGGCGCCGATGGAGGCCGCGCCCTCGGCGATGATGCCGAGCGCGTCGAGGTAGTCGGTCCAGCCGCTCGGGTTCGTGAGCGTGAACGTCACCGGCTCGCCGTCGGGGTCGATCAGCTTCTCGCCCTGGTAGGTGTACCCGGCATCCGTCAGCACCTTCTTGGCGCCCTCCACGTCGACCTCGAGCTCCTGGCCCTGGTAGGCGTCGGAGATGAAGGCGTCGCCCGACGGCTGCGGGAGGCCGGTCACGCTCGTGATCTCGGGCCAGACGCCGTAGCCGGCGGTCTGCGAGATGTCGCCGCGGTCCACGACCATGTTCAGCGCGGTGCGGAAGGCGACGTCGTCGAACGGCTTGGTCTCCGTGTTGAGGTACAGCACGTCGACGCCGAAGCCGCCGCCGGCGACCTGGGCGTAGTGCTCGGGGTCCTTGGCGATGAAGGTCGTCTCGTAGTCGGGGATGAACGTCCAGCCCCACTGCGCCTCACCGGTCGTGAGGGCCGTGGTCAGGCCGGCGTTGTCGTTGAAGGCGTCGTACCGGAGCTGGCCGACCTTGGGCTTCTCGCCCCAGTAGTCCTCGTTCGGCACCAGCGTCACGGCCTGCGGCGTGAACGACTTGAGCGTGAACGGGCCCGGTGCCGATCATGTCGTCGTCGGTCCAGGTCACGGCGTCCTGGTCGGCCCAGAGGTGCTCGGGCACGATGAGGAGCTTGTAGAGCTTCACCTGGTTGACGTACTGCCCGGTGGTGAAGTCGACCGTGACCTGGTTGCCGTCGACGGTGATGTCGCCGTACTGGTCGGGGAAGTCGATGTTCAGCTCGGGGTTGTCCTTGCGCAGCTGGATCGAGAAGGCGATGTCCTCTGCGGTGAAGTCCTCGCCGTCCGACCACTTCACGCCGTCGCGGGCGGTGATGACCGCCTGCGTGGAGTCGGCGTTCCACTCGACCGACTCGGCCAGCCACGGGGTGGGGTCCTCGGTGGGGTCGATCTCGTTCACCTGCATGAGCGACTCGTAGACCGCGTAGGCGTAGCCGAGCGACAGCGACGCCGATCCGGTGGCGAGCGGGTTCTGGTTCGGCTGCTGCGGGCCGTTCGGCATGCCGACCGTCAGCACCTTGCCGCTCGCGTCACCGCCGTCGCCGCCGCCGGCGCTGCACCCCGTGAAAGCCAAGCCGGCGGCGACCAGTAGGGCGCCTGTGGCGAGGATGCTCTTTCGCATTTCCATGCCTCCTTGCATTTCGTGTGTGTGGGTTGGTGCGTGGTTCCTGTGGTGCTCAGCCCGAGACCGTGTGGGTGGTCTCGAGGCGGAGGTCTCGTGAGGACCGGCCGACGTGCACCCCGTAGGTGCCGGTGGGGAGGGTCCAGCCTGCGGCATCCGTCGACCAGGTCTCGAGGGAGCGGCGGGCGATGGGCAGGTCGACGGTGACGGTCTCGCCGGGCGCGGCGTCGACGACGGCGAAGCCGGCGAGCCAGCGCACCGGTCGTCCGTCGTCGTCGGTCGAGAGGTAGAGCTGCACGATCTCGCGGCCGTCGCGCGCACCGACGTTCGCGACGGCGACCCGGGCGACGGCGATGGGCTGGGTGTCGGTCGGCTCGGCGGATGCCGCGTCGACGAGCTCGAGCGAGCGGTACTCCCACTCGGCGTACCCGAGCCCGAACCCGAACTCGCGGGCGGGCGTGCGTCCGAGGCGGTCCCAGCCGCGGTGGCCGACGTCGAGGCCCTCGACGTAGTCGATCACGCCGTCGACGGGGACGCCGTGCGGCACGGGCACGTCCTCCTCGCGGGCGGGCAGCGTCCACGGGAGCCGACCGCTCGGCTCGATCGCGCCGCTGAGCACGGCCGCGAGGGACCGGCCGGCCTCCTGCCCGGGCAGCCACCACCAGAGCACGGCGGCCACGTCGTCGAGCCACGGCAGCAGCACGGGTGCGCCCGCGTTCACGACGACGACGGTGCGGGGGTTCGCCGCGGCCACGCGGCGCACGAGTTCGTTCTGGCGGCCCGGCAGCGCGAGGTTCGGGCGGTCCCAGCCCTCGGACTCGGTCTCGGGGTTGGTGCCGACGACGACGACGGCGACCTCGGATGCCGCGGCCGCCGCCACGGCCTCGTCGAGCTCCTCGTCGACCGAGGGTCCCGGCGCGCGGTACCGGAAGTGCAGGCGGACGAATCGGCCGTAGGACTCGCCGTCGATGACCTGCACCTCGGCGTCGACGCGCACGGAGCGCGCGGCCTCGGCCTCGATCACCGTCTCGACGCTCGGCGGGTTGCTGTAGCTGGAGTTCAGCACGACCTCGACGCCGACCCGCCGGTCGGATTCCGAGCGCGAGCACGCCGTCGACGACGATGCGGTGGGCCCCGACGGGACCGAGCTCCACGACGTGCCGGCCGGCGCGCTCGAGCGCGACGTCGGTCGTCACCCGCACGGATGCCACGGCGTCGTCGTGCACCGGGAACCAGAGGCTCGCGGCATCCGGGAGCTGCACCGACTCGAGGGTCGCGCCCTCGGCGTCGAGGAAGTCGATGCGGATGCCCGGCTCGCCGTCGGGCGTGGTGAGGAGCTCGCCGGGGGTGAGCGGCGCGCCGACGGTGGTCACTCCGCCGCGGTGCAGCGAGACCTCGGCGTCGGGGAACGCGGCGCGAAGCGCGTCGAGCGGTGCGCTGACGTGCGGCGGGGTGACGAACGCACTGCCGCCGCCCTGGGTGAAGGGCTCGACCGCGTTGTGGCCGATGAGGGCGATGCGCCCGCGCAGCGCGGGGTCGACCGGCAGCAGTGCGGCCTCGTTGCGGAGCACGACGGTCGACCGGGCGGCGGCCTCGGTGAGGAGGTCGACGACCTCCTCACCGGCGGGGTCCTCGGTGGCGCCGCTCACGTCGAAGGGGAGCGTCTCGCCGGCGAGGCCGCTGAGGGCGCCGACGCGCTCGGCGAGGCGCACGATGCGCGCGACCTTGTCGTCGATGACCGCCTCGGGCACGCGACCGTCGCGCACCGCGGCGAGGAGTCCCTCGGCCCACGGGCCGCCGGGGCCGGGCATCACGAGGTCGAGGCCGCCGAGCGCCGGCTCGACCGCGGTCTTCGTGGCCAGCCAGTCGCTGATCACGATGCCGTCGAAGCCCCACTCGCCCTTGAGGATCCCGTTCAGCAGCGGGCCGTGCGCGGTGGCGGTCTCGGCGACGCCGTCGCGGGTGAGGCCGTTGTAGGCGGCCATGATGGTCCACACGCCCGCGTCGACGACGGCCTCGAACGGCGCGAGGTAGACCTCGCGGAGCGTGCGCTCGTCGATGCGCGAGAGGTACTCGGTGCGGTCGGTCTCGGTCTCGTTGCCGACGAAGTGCTTGACGCAGGCGGCGATGCCCTGCTCCTGGATGGCCCCGACGAACGCGACCGCGAGGCGCGCGGTGAGGAACGGGTCCTCCGAGAGGCACTCGAAGTGTCGGCCGCCCACCGGGCTGCGCTGCAGGTTGACCACGGGCGCGAGGATCACGTCGACGGCCTTGCGTCGGGCCTCGCCGGCCATCAGCGTGCCGAGGCGGGCCTGCAGCTCGACGTCCCACGTGGCGGCGGTCGCCGACGGCGCGGGGAGCTGCGCCGAGGGCAGTCCGTCGTCGCCGGTGCCGCGCACGCCGATCGGGCCGTCGGACACCGTCATGGTCCGCAGGCCGATCTCGGGGATCGCGCGGAGGGTCCAGGTGGCGGCGCCGGTGAGCAGCGCGACCTTCTCGTCGAGGGGGAGCGAGGCGGCGACGGCAACGGGGTCGAGGGGCGTCGACTGGGCGATCGTCGCGGTGCCGGCCGATGACCCGTTCGAGTCGGGGGCGCCGGTGGCGGTCGTCGTTGAGCTCACGCCTATACTCCATTCACAGCTCGTCGTTGAGTGGCGAGGGACATGCTGGCACACTTACTGACTTGTAAGTAAGTTGGGGAACGT
>CAWDJA010000016.1:0-10488 GCA_963802485.1 uncultured Actinomycetota bacterium | reverse complement strand
CGTCCCCGGCGTTCGGTCAGTCCTCGGGCTCGAAGAAGAGCGCCGCGTGTTCGTCGGGCCAGTCGGTGGCGCGCCGCGTGCGTGCGTCGACGTGGGCCACGACCATGAGGCACGTCGCGACCGTCGTGCCCGCGGCATCCGTCATCGTGCACTCGATCATCGCGTCGGGGCCGTGGAACTCGCGCACGAACGACGTGATCGTGATCTCCTGGTCGGCGTTCACCGGCCGGATGAAGTCGATCTCCATGCGCCGGATCCAGGTCATGAAGCCCAGCGTGCCGAGGGTGGGGAGGTCCCAGCCGGCGTACTTCGCCAGCCCTTCCATGCGGTGGTCGGTGAAGTACCTGGCGTAGTTGCCGGTGCTCACGTGCTGGAACGGGTCGAGCTCGGAGAACGCGATGCGGTGCATGGTCTCGTAGACGACCGGCTTCCTCGTCATCGTCGCTCGTCGTTCCGTTCGGCGCGGCTTCCGAGATCGGTCAGTGCCCCATGCTCACGCCTCTTCCGTCGGCCGGATGACGCGGCGCGCGACGTTCTCCGCCGCGTCGGCGGGCACCTCCTCGGTGATCCACGGGCCGGTGCCCTCGCTGGGATCGATGATGCCCTCCTCCAGCCAGGCGTAGTGGCCGTCGAGCACGCGGGCGGCGAGGCGTTCGTCGGCGGCATCGGTGTTGTGCCACAGCGCATCCAGGAGTCGCTCGATGCGAAGGCGGGATTGCTCGGCGAACGTGTCGGCGAGCTGGTACGCGGTCTTGCCCTGCTCGGGGTGCTCCGCGGCGATCATCGCCGCGCGCACGCAGGACGCCGACACGGCGAACAGCTCGGCGCCGATGTCGACCACGCGGGCGAGGAATCCCTGCTTGCGTTCGAGGCCGCCCTGCCAGCGCGCCATCCCGTAGAACGTCGCGCGCGCCAGCTTGCGGCTGGTGCGCTCGACGTAGCGCAGGTGGGGCGCGAGCGCGCCGAACTCGTCGTACGACGTCGGCAGGTCGCCCTTGCCGGCCACCAGTTGCGGCAGCCAGCGGGCGTAGAACCCGCTGGCCGAGGCGGCGGCCTTCAGCTTGCGGGCGACGTCGAGGTGCGGATCGATCAGGTCGCCCGCGGCCGTGAGGTGCGCGTCGACGGCCTCGCGCGCGATGAGCAGGCGCATGATCTCGGTCGAGCCCTCGAAGATCCGGTTGATCCGCATGTCGCGGAGCACCTGCTCGGCGCCGACGGCGCGTTCGCCGCGGGCTGCGAGGGATGCCGCGGTCTCGAACCCGCGGCCGCCGCGGATCTGCACCAGTTCGTCGGCGATCCGCCACGCCATCTCCGAGGCCCACATCTTGGCGAGCGCCGCCTCGATGCGGATGTCCTTGCGGTCCTCGTCGGCGAGCACCCCGGACAGGTCGACCACCGCCTCGAGCGCGAACGTCGTCGCGGCGATGAAGGCGATCTTGTGCGCGACCGCGGCGTGTTCGCCGATCGGGTCGGCCCCACTGCACCCGCGCGCGCGACCACTCGCGTGCGATCTTCAGGCTCCACTTGCCCGCTGCCGGCGCAGATGGCCGGGATCGCCAACCGCCCGGCGTTGAGGGTGGTCAGTGCGATCTTGAGGCCCTCGCCCTCGCGACCGATCAGGTTCTCGCGCGGCACGCGCACGTTCCGCAGCGAGGTCAGTCCGTTCTCGATGCCGCGCAATCCCATGAACGCGTTGCGGCGGTGCACGGTGATTCCGGGCGCGTCGGCCTCGACGATGAACGCGCTGATCCCGCCGCGGTGTCCGTCGGACTTCGGCACGCGCGCCATCACGACGAGCAGTTCGGCGACCACCCCGTTGGTGGTCCACAGCTTCGTTCCGTCCAGCACGTATGCCGCGCCGTCCTCGGTCGGCACGGCGGTGGCGCGCAGGCGCGCCGGGTCGGAGCCGACCTCGGGCTCGGTCAGCAGGAAGGCGCTGATCGCGCCCCTCGCGCAGCGCGGCAGGAACTCCCGCTTCTGCTCCTCGGTGCCCGCGAGCACGAGCGGCTCGGGCAGGCCGACGGACTGGTGCGCCGACAACAGCGCGCCGAGACTCGCGTTCACCGACCCGATCATCACCAGGGCGCGGTTGTAGTAGTACTGCCCCAGCCCGAGGCCGCCGTACTCGACGGGGATCTTCATCCCGAACGCGCCGATGTCGGCGAGCGCCTGGAAGATCTCGTCCGGGATGCGCGACTCCCGCTCGATGCGCGCGACGTCGACCCCTCGCAGGAGCGACTCCAGCGCGGCGAGGAAGCTCTCGCCGCGCTCGCGCCGGTTCGGGTCCGGTCGAGGGTGCGGATGGATCAGCGACAGGTCGAACTGCCCCAGGTACAGGCCCCTGGCGAAGCTCGGCTTGCGCCAGTCCTGTTCGCGGGCGGCTTCGGCGACGGCGCGCGACTGCTGCTCGTCGACGTGGGAGACGGTGGACTCACTGGTGGTGCTCACGCGAACCTCCTCGATGCGCCCAATCTACGCTCGGCCCGAAGTCGGACGCCACCGCGGACGTGGCGCGGCCCGAGTACGCGTCGCTCCGCTGACCTTCGGGAGTCACTCGCCGTACAGTGACGTGATGGACGCCTGCACCGCCCTCGCCGAATCGATCGATCGCCTCGCCGAGCGCGGGTACTCGAGTCGGCGGTTCCTCAAGGAGCTGGGGCATGCGGCCGGGGTGCGGCGTGGGCCGCTCTGGCTGACCGACGCGGCATCCGGTGGCCGCAACCGGCTGCGCGGTCGTGGCTTCCATCGGACGCTCGACGACCACACCGACGGTCAAGCGCGGCACTTCGCCGGGACGGTCGCCGTGGCCGCCCGCCTCGGCGGCGGAATCACGCGCTGGCTCACCACCCACGTGCTGCGGGATGCGCCCGACAGCGCCGACGGGCGACTCAGCGACGAGGCCATCGAGTTCGTTCGGCTGGTCCGTTCGGGTGAGCTCGCGCAAGCGGATGCCGCGGGCTGGGTGCGCCGCCGTCTCTGCCACGCTCCCGTGGTCGAGTAGACGCGGCACGCCCCTCTCGGGTGAGCGCGCGGCATCCGGACCTTGGTTAAACGCTTGACCACCGCCGAGGTCGTGTCGTAGCATCATCGTGATCAAACGCTTAACCACTCACGAAGGACATCGACGCCGATGCAGCAGCCCGTCTTCTTCCAGCCCGCCGGTGCATGGGTCGGCGACGTCATCCCGTGGCAGGAGCACGGCGAGTTCTCGCTGTTCTACCTCCACGAGGTGCGGCGCTCGCCGAAGCCGGGAACGCCGTGGCACCTGGTGACCACGACCGACCTCGTGCACTTCGACGATGAGGGACGGGCGCTCGGGGCGGGCGACACCGACGCACCCGACTTCAACGCGTACACCGGCAGCATCGTGCGCGACGCCGACGGGGTGCACCACCTCTTCTACACGGGCCAGAACCCGCGCCGCCTCGGCCCCGACGGATCACCCCTCCAGCTCGTGATGCATGCGACGAGCGCCGACGGCATGTCGAGCTGGCAGCGGCATCCCGAGCACACGTTCGGAGCGCCGGCGGGCTACGAGCCAGCCGACTGGCGTGACCCGTTCGTGTTCCGCGACGAGGAGGCCGGTCTCTGGCGCATGCTGGTCGCCGCTCGCCACGTCGACGGTCCCGAGCGGCGCCGCGGCGTGATCGCCCAGTGCGTCTCCCACGACCTCGCGTCATGGGAGACGGTCGATCCGTTCTGGGACCCGCGCCGCTACATCACGCACGAGTGCCCCGAGGTGTTCCGACTGGGGGACTGGTGGTACCTCGTCTACTCCGAGTTCTCGGAGTCGTTCACGACCCGATACCGGATGTCACGCAGCCTCCACGGCCCATGGCAGGTGCCGCCGCACGACTCGCTCGACGGACGCGCCTACTACGCGGCGAAGTCCGCCGAGCGCGACGGCCGGCGCTTCTTCTTCGGATGGATCGCGAGCCGCGAGGGCGCTCGTGACGATGGCGCGTGGCAGTGGGCCGGCACGCTCTCGGTGCTCGAAGCCCGCCAGAACGCCGACGGAACGCTCGCGTTCGGCTTCCCCGCCGAGTTCGTGGCGAGCTTCGACGACGACGAGCCCGTCGCGTTGGTCGAGCCCGAGTCCGGTCGTCCGGCCGCCGCCACGACCGCCGCGCCGATCCGGCTCGCCGCGCCCGACGGCTACCGCGCCGCGATCTCGCAGGCGGATGCCCCGCGCACCTTCCACGCCGTCGTGACCTTCGACATCGCCCCCGGCACCACCGAGTGCGGCGTGCTCCTGCGCGCGAGCGACGACGGCGACGAGGGCTACGCCATCCGCCTCGAGCCGAGGCGCGGCCGCATGGTCTTCGACCGCTGGCCCCGTCGGCGCACTGGCGATGGACAGTGGGAGGTCTCGGGCGACGTGCCGTTCGTCGTCGAGCTCGAGCGCCCCTGCGACCTCCCGCCCGGCGAGCACACGCTCGAGATCGTCGTCGACGGCGACCTCTGCGTTGCGAACCTCGACGGCCGGACCAGCCTCAGCACCCGCATCTACGACCGCCCATCCGGTCGGCTGGGTGTCTTCGTCGGCGAGGGTGCCGTCGTCGTGAACGGGTGCCGAGTGCGCACCCGTCGCGAGACGGCGCCGGTCGGCGAACCGATCGGGGCCGGGGCGGTCGCCGCGGCATCCGTCACGACCTGAACACCGCACCACCGCGCAACCGGCATCACCCCATAACTCAACACCCCCTGCACACCCCCGTACGATCAATGGAGATTCCCGTCATGAACATCCGCATCAGGGCCGCGGCGCTCGCCGCCGCCGCATCCGTCGCCCTCGTCCTCAGTGGCTGCTCGGGAGGTGCCGGCAGCGGCACCGACCCCGGCGACGTCGATCCCGAGGGCGAGATCACGCCCCGTGAGATCTCCTGGCTGCTCTCACGCCCGGCCGACGGCGGCGTGATCACCGCCATGCAGCAGATCGCCGACGAGTACGCCGCCGACCACCCGGGGTTCTCGCTCAACCTCATCACCACGCCGGATCGGCCGTCGTACATCCAGAAGTACGAGACCCTCGCGGCCGCGAACAAGCTGCCCGAGCTCTTCGACACCGACGCGACGCCGTTCGCGCAGAAGCTCGCCGACCAGGGCCGCATGATCGACGCCGAGAAGCTGCTGCAGAGCCTCGACCTCTACGACGACTACCGTCCCGCGGCACTGAACTACCAGCGCTTCGACGACGGATCCCTCTACATGATCCCGTTCGAGTTCCAGCTGGAGTTCTTCTGGTACAACACGGCCATCTTCGAGCAGGCCGGCGTCGACGTGCCCGAGTCGCTCGACGACTTCCCGGCGATGTGCACGGCGCTGCGCGAGGCGGGCGTCACGCCCATCGCGCTCGACGGGCAGGACCAGTGGCCGCTCGAGCGCTACATGGCCTACCACCCGTTCCGCACTGCGGGTCCCGAGTACGTGCAGGAGCTGAAGAAGGGCGACGCCGAGTTCGCCGACCCCGATGGCGAGGCAGCGGTCGACTGGCTGCATTCGCTCGGTGAGGCCGGATGCTTCGCCGAGGGCTTCTCATCGACGGGGTACTCCGACGCGCAGGCCCTGTTCACCTCGGGCAAGGCGGCCGTGTACAACATCGGCACGTGGGAGCTCGGGAACCTCGCAACCGAGAAGCTCGACCCCGCCGTGCGCGACGACATCGACTACTTCACGCTGCCGCTCACGGCCGACTCGGTGACGGCGGCGAACGAGTACGTCACGCCGTCGGGCATCGGCATGGCGGTGAACACCAAGACGTTCGACCCGCTCGTGCGAGACTTCCTCGCGTTCGCGCTCGAGCGCTATCCCGAGGTGTACGCCGAGACCGGTGCGCTGTCGCCGACCTCGAACGTCGACACCACCATCCCCGCCGACGCGACGCCGCTCTACCAGCGGGCCGTCGACCAGGCGAACGACGTCGGTGAGAAGATCGCGATGCCGTGGGACACCCAGCTCGACCCCACGTCGAACACGCGGCTGCAGCAGGAGCTGACGCTCCTGGTGCAGGGTGAGACCACTCCCGAGGAGTTCATCGAGACGATGGACTCGACCATCGCCGAGAACGGCCCCGCCGCGTTCGAGTGACGACCCGGTGGCGGGGGCCTCAGGCCCCCGCCACCGACCGCTCGTCAGGTCCGCGCCCACCTCCCTCCCGCGCACGCCACACCACCCGAGAGGCCCACCATGAGCAGCACGATGCTCCCCAGCCGGTCGAAGACCTCGGTCCTCGTCTTCCTCGTCCCTCCACTGCTGCTCTACGGCGTCGCGGTGCTCTTCCCGATCCTGCAGTCGCTGTTCCTCAGCTTCTTCAAGTGGGACGGCATCACCGACATGCGCTTCGTCGGGTTCGACAACTACGCGCGCATGTTCGTCGGCGATGACGTGTTCTGGACGGCGTTCTTCAACTCGCTCGGCTACCTCGTCATCTGCCTGGTGCTCCAGCTCGGCGGCGCGCTCGTGGTGGCGAGCCTGCTCATCTCGCTCCGGCGGGGGCGCGAGCTCGTGAAGACGCTGTACCTGCTGCCGGCGGTGATCTCCACCGTGGCGATCGCGTTCCTGTTCCAGCGCATCTACTCGCTCGAGCCCGTCGGGCTCGTGAACCAGCTGCTGGAGTGGGTCGGACTCGGCGGGCTGCAGCAGGCCTGGCTGTCGAACGTCGACACGGTGCTCGCCGCCGTCTCGATCCCCGAGGGCTGGCGCTTCACCGGCCTCTACATGCTCATCATCTACGCGGCACTGCTCGCAGTGCCGCAGGAGCTCGAGGAGGCCGCGCGGCTCGACGGCGCGAACTGGTGGCAGGTCTTCACGAAGATCCGCTTCCCCTACATCCGTCCGGTCTGGATCACGACGACGATCATCGCCGCCACGTACGCGCTCCGAGGGTTCGACATCCCCTACCTGCTGACGAACGGCGGCCCGGGCCAGGCATCCGAGCTGCTCACGACCTACATGTACAAGACCGCGTTCACGCACACCGACTACGGCTACGCGAGCACCATCTCGGTGTTCATCGTGATCGAGTGCCTCATCGCGGTCGGGCTCATCATCCTGCTGCTCCGACGGAAGGCCGACGCATGACCACCCAGACGGCCATCGCCCCACCCCCACCTGTGACGACACCGGTCGAACACGAGCGGATGCCGCGGCGCCGCCGACAGCGCCTCAACGTGCATCGCACGCTCGCCACCGTCGTCATCGCACTCATCGTGATCGTGCAGGTCTACCCCTTGGCGTGGCTCTTCATCACGAGCGTGCGCACCGAGCAGGACTTCGCGAGCGGCAACCCGTTCGCCCTCCCGACCGAGATCACGTTCGACAACTACGCGAGGGCGTTCGAGACCGGCAACCTCGGGCTCAACATCCTCAACAGCCTCGTCGTGACCCTCGGGGCCAACCTGCTCATCGTGCTGCTCGGCATGATGGCGGCCTACGCGCTGCAGGTGCTCGGGTTCCGGTTCAGCCGGGTCGTGCGGGCGTTGTTCCTCATCGGCATCATCGTGCCGGTGCAGATCGCCCTCGTGCCGCTGTTCATCGACTACTCGTCGGTGAACCTGCTCGACACGTACCAGTCGATGATCATCCCCCTCGCCGGCTTCGCACTGCCGATGTCGATCTACCTGTTCTCGTCGTTCTACGAGTACATCCCTCGCGAGACCTACGAGGCGGCATCCATCGACGGCGCCGGACCGTACCGGATCTTCGGCCAGATCACCTTCCCGCTCTCGGTGAACACGATCGTGACGATCGTGCTCGTGAACAGCATCTTCATCTGGAACGACTTCATCTTCGCCAACACGTTCGTGCTCTCCGACGACCTGAAGACGATCCCGCTCGGCCTGCAGAACTACATCGGCGCCATGGGCAACGTGGACTGGACCGCCACGTTCGCCGCCGTCTGCATCACGATCACGCCGTTGCTGCTCGTCTTCCTCGTGCTGAACAAGGCGATGATCTACGGTCTGGAGAGCGGAGCCACGAAGGGATGACGATGAGCGATCACGGTCGATCGGGGCATCCGGTGACCATGCGGGACGTCGCGGAAGCGGCGGGCGTGTCGGTCGCGACCGTCTCGCACGTGGTGAACGACAAGCAGGGCGCCCGCATCGGCGAGGCCGCGCGCGAGCGCGTGCGTCGCGCGATCGAGGAGCTCGGCTATCGGCCGAACGCCCTGGCGAAGAACCTCGTCAGCGGCACGTCGAAGTTCATCGGCCTGGTCGCCGACGCCATCGCCACGACGCCGTTCGCCGGCCAGATCATCCACGGAGCGCAGGACGAGGCGTGGAAGCTCGGCTACGTGCTGCTGGTCGCGAACACCGAGGGCAACCGCGAGGCCGAGGACGAGGCCATCGCGATGATGCTCGAGCACCAGGTGCGGGGCATCCTGTACTCGACCTGGTACCACCGTGCCGCCGAGATCCCGCCGGCGCTCCTCGAGACCGACGTCGTGCTCGTCGACTGCTTCTCCGAGAGCGGCGAGGCGCCCGCAGTCGTGCCCGACGAGGTGCAGGGCGGCCGCACCGCCACCGACCTGCTCGTCGCCGCCGGACACCGTCGCATCGCGTTCATCAACACGACCACGCCCTCGCCCGCGCACGAGGGCCGCCTGCGGGGGTACCGCGAGGCACTCGAGGCGGCGGGTATCCCGTTCGACGAGTCGCTCGTGTTCGATGCGCGCCCCGAGCAGGAGGGCGGCTACGACACCGTCGCGCCGATCGTCGACCGCGGTGCCACAGCGGTGTTCTGCCACAACGACCGTGTGGCCATGGGCCTCTACGACGGCCTGCGCGAGCGTGGGCTGTCGATTCCGTCGGATGTCGCGGTCGTCGGCTTCGACAACCAGGAGGTCATCGCCGCCCACCTTCGTCCGCCGCTCACGACGGTCGCGCTGCCGCACTACGAGCTCGGCGCCGCCGGCGTGCGCATGCTGCTCGGCCTCGAGGCGGCACCCGAGGGCGGCCGGCTCGAGGTGGCGTGCCCGCCCGTCGTGCGCTCGTCGATCTGACGCCGGAGCGGATCAGGCGTGACCAACGAGAGCTACCGGCCGCGGTTCCACTTCACCCCGGCACGCAACTGGATGAATGACCCCAACGGCCTGGTGTTCGTCGACGGGCTCTACCACGTGTTCTTCCAGTACAACCCCGAGGGCGCCGACTGGGGCAACATGAGCTGGGGGCACGCCACGAGCCCCGACCTGGTCACCTGGACCGAGCATCCCGTCGCGCTGCCGTACGGCGCGGGGGAGCAGGTCTTCTCGGGGTCGGTGGTCGTCGACCATGGGAACACGTCGGGCTTCGGCGACCGCGCCGGTGCCGGTGCCGGTGCCGACGGCGCTCCGCCGCTCGTCGCCGTGTACACGAGCGTGGACGGTGACGGGCGGCAGACGCAGGCGCTCGCGACGAGCGTCGACTCGGGGCGCACGTGGCATCCATACGCCGGCAACCCGGTGCTCGACCGCGGCTCGCGCGAGTTCCGCGATCCGAAGGTCTTCCGTGCCGCCGACCGCCATGGCCGCGAGCGCTGGGTCATGGTCGCCGTCGAGGCGGTGGATCGGCAGGTGCTCGTCTACAGCTCCGATGACCTGCGCTCGTGGACGCACGAGAGCACGTTCGGGCCGATCGGGCCGGACGGCGTCGTATGGGAGTGCCCCGACCTGTTCCCGCTCGACGTCGACGGCGATCCCGAGGGCCGGCGATGGGTCCTGCTGCTCAGCTTCAATCCGGTGGGAGACGGTGTCGATGCGGATGACGCGGCGGACGGTTCGTCGATGGTCGCGGTCATCGGCGACTTCGACGGGCATCGGTTCACGCCCGACGATGGCGACCGCTGGGACCGGCTCGACCACGGGCGGGACTTCTACGCCGGCGTGACGTTCGACAACGAGCCCGACGGCCGCCGCATCATGCTCGGCTGGATGGGCAACTGGCGATACCAGGCCGCCATCCCGACCCAGCCGTGGCGCGGAGCGATGTCGCTGCCGCGGGAGCTCGAGCTCCGCACGATCGACGGTGTGGTGAGGCTCGTGCAGTCGCCGGTCGTCGAGGTCGAGCCGTTCGATTCCGCCGAGCCCGGCGACCTGCCGACGCCCACGCCGATCGAGGGGAGGCGGCGCATCGCGACCGGCCGGCACTTCGCGCTCGATCTCGAGTGGCAGGTGCACGACGCGACCGAGGTGGGCATCGACCTGCTCGTCGGGGACGGTGCAGCGGTGCGACTCGCGTACGACGTCGGACGTCGCGAACTGCGCCTCGACCGCACACGTTCGGGTGTCGTCGATTTCCATGCCGACTTCCCGTCGATCAGCCGGGTCGGCGTTCCGCTGCGCGACGGCCGCCTCAGGCTCCAGGTCTCGGTCGACGGATGCCTCGTCGAGGTGTTCGCCGATGGCGGTGCCGTGACCATCTCCTGCCAGGTGTTCCCCGATCCGGACGCCACCGACAGCGTCGTCTTCGCCGACGGTGCGGCGACGGTGTCGATCCGCCGCCGGCT
>CAWDJA010000015.1:0-96049 GCA_963802485.1 uncultured Actinomycetota bacterium | reverse complement strand
CCCGCTCGCCCCCGCCCGCTGCCGCTCGCCCCGCCCGCTCAACTGGTCTGGGTACCCACCCTCGCCGGCACGGCACCGCCTGCACTGTCACCATTTGCGGATATACGATCCGACACTCCGGCGCGAACCAGCACAGCACGGCGCGCCCGATCGTATATCCGCAGGGATGTGCGGCGAGGGGCGTCGAACCCGAGGGCGGCGGCGGAGCTGGGAGCCGCTCGAATCGATTCGGCCTAGAATCAGCCCCATGCAGACGGATTCCGCACCGCGGACCGCGCCGATCACGCGTCCCACGCTCGCCGACGTGGCGGCGAAGGCCGGCGTCTCCGCGTCCACGGCCTCGCTCGCCTTCAGCGGCTCGGGCCCGGTGTCGGATGCCACGAAGGAGCGCGTGCTCGCCGCGGCATCCGAGCTCGGTTACGCGGGCCCCGACCCGCGCGCGCGTTCGCTGCGCCGCGGCCGCTCGGGCATCGTGGGCGTCGTGCTCGAGGAGCGCGTGCGGGCGGCCTTCCTCGACCCCGTGAAGATCCAGATGCTCGACGGCATCACCGAGGGCATCGCCCCGCTCGGCGCCGGCCTGCTGCTGCTCACCGACACCGGCGAGGAGGGCGGCAACGCCGTGGGCATCGAGAGCGCGCCCGTCGACGCGGTCGTGCTCGTCGGCTGCAGCCCGCGCCTCGGGCATTCGGTCGAGGCGCTGCGCCGCCGCGGCATCCCGGCCGTCGCGATCGAGGGCGATCCGGGCGAGGGCGTGCCGCAGATCTCCATCGACAACCGCGAGGCCACCCGGCGCGGCGCCGAGTACCTGCGCGATCTCGGGCACACGGATGTCGCGCTCGTCACGCTCCCGTTCGACGCGGCCCGCACGCGAGGCCCGCTGACGCCCGACCTCGAACGCGGCAGCACCGCAGACACCGCGACCGAGCGGCTGCTCGGCGCCCGAGACGTGTTCCCCGACGTGGCCGGCCGTGCCGCCGCGGCCAGCTCGATCGAGGAGGGCCTCGAGGCCGGGCGCGCGCTGCTCGCCGACCCGGCGCATCGGCCCACCGCGGTCATCGCGCAGAGCGACCTGCTCGCCGCCGGCGTGATCCAGGCCGCCGAGGAGCTCGGCGTGGCCGTGCCCGCCGAGCTCAGCGTGCTCGGCTTCGACGGCATCCGCGTCGACGGCCTGCAGCACGACCTCACGACCCTCGTGCAGCCGTCGGTCGCGAAGGGCCGCGCCGCCGGCGAGGCCGTGGTGCAGCTGCTCGCAGGCGAGCCGCCCGAGTCGGTCTGCTTCACGAGCACGCTCCACGTCGGCGACACCACGGGCCCGCCGCGATCAGCGTCGGAGTGACCGCCGTCGTGCGCCGACACCGGCGCGCTCAGGCCGGTGCGCCCGTCACCATCCACGCCGAGCCGTGCGCCCGCAGCGACAGGGTGACCGCGCGGGCGGCGAGGTAGCCGATCGCGAACGACGCCGTGAGCCACGCGAGCGAGGCGGCGCCCGGGAGCCCCGCGGCATCCGCCCACCACACCGTGCCGAGCGCGAGCGGTACGAACACGGCGAGGTTCACGAGGCCCGTCCACGCGAGGTAGCGCGCGTCGCCGGCGCCGATGAGCACGCCGTCGAGCACGAACACGAGCCCGCCGAGCGGAGCCGACAGGCCGAGCACGACGAGCGACGGCGGCAGCAGCGCGGCGACCTCGGGCGACGACGTGAAGAGCGAGGGCAGCACCCAGGCGGTCGCGACGACGAGCGCGCCGAGCACGACGCCCGACCCGATGCCCCACTGCACGCAGCGCCGCAGCACTGCCCGCACGTGCGCCACGTCGCCCGAGCCGAGCCCCTTGCCGATGAGCGCCTGCGCGGCGATCGCGAGCGCGTCGAGCGCGAAGCCCAGCGTGAAGTAGATGGTGATGGCCACCTGGTAGGCCGCGAGCTCGTCGCGTCCGAGCGAGGTCGCCGCCCAGGTCGCGAGCAGCAGCGCGACCCGCAGGCTCAGCGTGCGCAGGAACAGCCACCCGCCCGACCTCGCCCCGTGCAGCACTCCCGCGTGGTGCGGCCACGGGCTCGCGCCGACCCGGCGCACGTGCCCGGCGATGACCACGAGGTACACCACGACCATGCCCCACTGGGCGATGACCGTGCCGATGGCCGAACCGGCGATGCCCCACCCGAGCCCGTAGATGAAGAGGGCGTTGAGGCCGATGTTGGCCGCGAACCCGATGCCGGCGACCCAGAGCGGCGTGCGCGTGTCCTGCAGGCCGCGAAGCAGGCCGGTGGCGGCGAACACCACGAGCATCGCCGGCAGGCCGGCCATCGAGATCGAGAGGTACACGGATGCCTCGGCCGAGACCGCGGCCGATGCGCCGAAGAGTCCGACCAGCCACGGCGTCGCCGCCCACCCCGCGACCGCGAGCACGGCGCCCAGGGCGAGTGCGAGCCAGAGCCCGTCGACCCCGGCCGCCACACCGGCCCGCTCGTCGCCGGCCCCGAGACGGCGCGCCACCGCCGGCGTCGTGGCGTAGGCGAGGAACACCATGAGGCCGATGATCGTCTGCAGCACGGCGCTCGCGATGCCCGAGGCCGGCCAGCGGCGTGGCGCCGAGGTGGCCGACCATCGCGGTGTCGGCGAGCAGGAACAGCGGCTCGGCGACGAGCGCGCCGAGGGCGGGCACGGCGAGGCGGAGGATGTCGCGGTCGACGTCGCGGCGGAAGGCGGTGGTGCTCATGTGCCCACGAGCCTAGGCGCGCCCGCCGACAGCGGGATCGGCGGAAAACGGATGCTGCGCTCCACCTCCACTTCCCCGATACGTTGTTGGACAGGTCGGCCCTCGGGGCCGCGAGCAGCACGACGACGTGCGGCTCGCTCGTCGGAGGGCATCGATCGCCAGGAGAAGCGCGAAGAGAGAGGGCACCAACGATGAGAACCTCACACCGACCCGTACGCTGGCGCAGACGAGGGCTCGCCGCCGCCGGAGCTCTGCTGCTCGGCGCGTCCCTGCTGACGGCCACCGCGGCCGCCGCAGAAGACGACCCCCGCGTCGACCTGCCCGCGGGCTACTTCGACGCGGGAATGGCGACGAGCAACATCGAGCTGCTGGCGAGCCTGCCTCGCGTCGCACCGTTCGACGCGCCCCCCGGCAACTTCGGCTTCGTGAACTCCGACCTGGCGTTCACCGGTGACCACGCCATCGTCGGCAGCTTCAACGGCTTCCAGGTCTACGACATCGGGGATGCCGCGGCTCCGACGCTGCGGTCGTCGTTCGTGTGCCCCGGCGGCCAGGGTGACGTGTCGGTGTACGGCGACCTGCTCTTCATGTCGGTCGAGGAGACGCGCGGCCGGATCGACTGCGGCGCCCAGGGCGCTCCCGGTCCGGTGAACACCGATCGCTTCCGCGGCGTGCGCATCTTCGACATCAGCGACATCGACGACCCGGTGCAACTGCCGGGCGTGCAGACCTGTCGCGGTTCGCACACGCACACGCTCGTGACCGACCCCGACGACCCCGACAACGTCTACATCTACAACTCGGGAACGTCGGGCGTCCGGTCGTCGGCCGGAGCTCGCGGGCTGCGAGAACGCCGCGCTGACCACCGACCCCGTGACATCCGGGGACCCGACGCAGTGGCGCATCGACGTCATCAAGGTGCCGCTCGCGGCGCCCGAGACGGCGGCGATCGTCAGCCAGCCGAGGATCTTCACCGACGCGGAGACGGGCGCGTTCAACGGCCTGCAGAACACCCTCCCGGGAACGGCGCTGCACCCGAGCAGCACGCCCGAGGTCCCAGTGTTCTACAGCCCCACGCCCAACACGAACACGTGCCACGACGTCACCGCGTTCCCCGAGATCGGGCTCCTCGCGGGCGCGTGCCAGGGCAACGGCCTCCTCGTCGACATCTCCGACCCGGTGAACCCGGTGCGGATCGACGCGGTCGCCGACCCGAACTTCTCGTACTGGCACTCGGCGACGTTCAACAACGACGGCACCAAGGTGATCTTCACCGACGAGTGGGGCGGCGGCACGCAACCCCGCTGCCGGGAGACCGACGCGCCGCAGTGGGGCGCCGACGCGCTCTTCGACATCGTCGACGGAAAGCTGCAGTTCGCGAGCTACTACAAGCTCCCGGCGGTGCAGACGTCGCAGGAGAACTGCGTGGCGCACAACGGCTCGATCGTCCCCGTGCCCGGTCGCGACATCATGGTGCAGGCCTGGTACCAGGGCGGTCTGTCGGTCATCGACTTCACCGACACGGCGAACCCGACCGAGATCGCCTACCTCGACCGCGGCCCGATCGATGAGCCGAACCCGGCGGGGCTGAACCTCGGCGGGTACTGGTCGACGTACTGGTACAACGGCAACGTGCTCGGCAGCGAGATCGCGCGCGGCTTCGAGAGCCTCGCCTTCACGCCGAGCGAGCACCTGTCGGCGAACGAGATCGCGGCGGCCGGTGAGATCCAGCTCGCCGAGTTCAACGCGCAGCTGCAGTCGAAGCTGGTGCACGCGCCGAGCTTCGCCGTCGCACGGTCGTTCGTCGACCAGGCCGAGCGCGACGGCAGCCTGAGCGGCAACGCGCTGAAGCAGGTGAACAAGTCCATCGACCAGGCCGAGAAGCTCTCGGCCGACCCGGCGAACGCCGACGACGTCGTGGACCACCTCGCCAATGCGGCTCGCAAGTCGGGCGCTCCGGCCGATTCGGACCTCGTGCAGGCGCTCCAGGCGCTCGCCGGGACCTTCGGCTGATCAGTCGCGGGGAGGTCGGCTTCGGTCGGCCTCCCCGCTGGTCGTGAAGGTGCCCCGGTCGTCCAACGACGCCGGGGCACTCGCATGCCCGTGCCGCGCGACGCCGGGCGGCTCAGGACGCGCGTTCGGCGAGCATCTCCTGCATGCGGGCGATCTCGATGCCCTGGTCGGACTCGACGTGACGCGCGAACTGGTCGATCGCCGACTCCTGGCCGCCGCCGGCGGCGTAGAGCTCGTCGACCATCTGCAGGGCGCCCTGGTGGTGCTGGATCATGTACTCGAGGAACAGCCGGTCGAACGTGCTGCCGTCGGCCGCTTCGAGGCGCGCGAGCTGCTCCTCGGTGAGCATCCCCGGCATCTCGTGCCCGTCGCCGTGCCCGTCATGGTCGTCCATCGCGCAGGGGCTGGACCCGGTCCTGGAGCCACTGCACCATCTGGTCCAGCTCGTCCTCCTGGCTGATCGCCATCCGCTCGGCGAGCAGTCGGATGTCGCGGTCGTCCGTGCGCTCGTCCACGAAGCCGGTCATCACGATGGCCTGGGAGTGATGCTCGATCATGTCGCGCATGAAGAGCACGTCCTCCTCGACGAACGTCGGCGCCTCGATCTGCTCCGCCTCCTCGGGCGAGAGCGTCCGGTTCGGCTGGCCCGGTGCTCCGAGCTGCACGACCGGATCGGTGGGCGCGGGATCGGTGTCCGCCGTGCACGCGGTCATGCCGAGCGCGAGCACGACCACCGTTCCCAGTCGCCAGGACCGCCCCATCGCCGTCACCCGGTACCTCGTCCTCGATTCGAAGGGGCTCGGCGAGCGCCCCTGCGCTGATCGCCGACGACCCCGTGGATGACCTCCAGTCAAGCCGAAATCGGCGGCGGATGCGAGATCAGCCGGAATCGACGACAGCCGTGCCGCAGCGGCATCATCGCTGCCGAGCGGCAGCATCAGCGCCGATCGTGAAGTTCGCACATGTCGATGGATCCAGGCACGTCCATGCCGTCACGGCGGCGTGACTAGTGTTGCTCCGTGACCACGCGCGAGACGGTGCGGCGGGAGCCCGACGGAGGTCTCCGCCGGCGCTTCCGCCTCCACCCGGCGCAGACCGTGGTACTCGGCTTCGCCGTCGGCGATACTCGTCGGCACCGGGCTGCTCTCCCTGCCGGCATCGCGACCGCGCCCGGCAGGACCACTACGTCGTCGACGCGCTCTTCACGTCGACCTCGGCGGTCCGCGTCACCGGCGCTCATCGTCGTCGACACCGCCGACGCACTGGAGCTCGTTCGGCCAGGTCGTGATCCTCGCTGATGACCCAGCTCGGCGGCCTCGGCATCCTGATCTTCGCCTCGCTCATCGGCCTGCTGCTCGCGCGCCGGCTCTCGGTTGCGCACCCGGCTGAACGCCGCGGCGAGTTCCGAAGTCCGTGGGCTTCGACGACCTACGGGGGCTCGTGCGCAGCATCGTCGCATCTCGCTGCTCATCGAGGCGGTCGCCACGTTCCTCTCCTCTTCCCGCGCTTCCTCTTCGGATACGGCTAGGCGTCGGTCGAGCCGCGTGGAACGCGATGTTCCATCCGTCTCGGCGTTCAACAACCTGGGGTTCGCGCTCTACAGTCCGACAACCTCATCGCAGTTCGTCGGCGATCCCTTCATCTGCCTCCCGCTCTGCCGCGGGCGTCATCCTCGGCGGCCTCGGGTTCCCGGTCATCTTGCAGCTGTGCAAGGAGTTCCGCCGCCCGCTGCACTGGTGATGAACACGAAGATCGTGCTCTGCGGCACGGTCGTGCTGCTCCTCGCTCGGCACCGTCTACCTCACCCTGATCGAGTGGAGCAACCCGAGACCCTCGGAGCCGCTCGACCCGGCCGCGCGCGTGCTCGCGGGCTTCTTCGCAGTCGGTGCAGGACACGCACCGCCGGGTTCAACTCGATCGACACCGCCGCCATGCGTCCCGAGTGTGGCTCGGCACGGACGTGCTCATGTTCATCGGCGGCGGACCCGGCGGGCACGGCGGGCGGCATCAAGGTGACGACGTTCGCGTTCTCTTCTTCATCATCATCACCGAGCTCCGCGGCGAGGGCAGCCGTGAACATCTTCGGCAAGCGGCTCTCACGCGCGGTGCACCGCCAGGCGATCACCGTCGCCCTCGTCAGCGGTCGCCGCGGTGATGGCGGCACGGTCGCTCCTCATGATCACTCACCGGCTCGCCCTCGGACCGCATCCTCTTCGAGGTGGTCTCGGCGTTCGGCACGGTCGGCCTCTCCACGGGCATCACGCCCGACCTGCCCGATCAGCGAAGCTCGTGCTCATCGCGCTCATGTTCCTCGGCCGGCTCGGGCCGCTGACCCTCGGCACGGCGATCGCGCTCCGCGAACGCCGCATCCTCTACGAATACCCCAAGGAAAGGCCCGCCATTGGCTAGATTCTCGATCTTCGGCACCGACACCTCGCGCCGCATCGCCGAAGCCGACTCGGTCGCCGTCATCGGGCTCGGCCGCTTCGGCCAGTCCCTCGCCCTCGAGCTCATGGCCGCCGGCACCGACGTGCTGGGCATCGACGTCGACGAGGACCTCGTGCAAGCGCTGAACAGCCGGCTCACCCAGGTCGTGCGCGCCGACCCCACGAAGGAGGAGGCGCTGCGCCAGCTCTGCGATCGACGAGTTCGACCGCGTCGTCGTCGCGATCGGCGACGACATCTCCGCGTCGATCCTCACCTGCTCGGCGCTGCTCGTCATGAAGATCCCGTGATCTGGGCGAAGGCCGACCGACCGGCACGGCCTCATCCTCGAGCAGCTCGGCGTGCACCACGTGATCTACGCCCGAGAAGCGACATGGGCAGCGCAAGGTCGCGCACCTCGTGCGCGGCGCAGCGCTCGACTACATCGAGGTCGAGCAGGGCTACGCGTCGTCAAGCCTCGCCGCCCGTCTCGGCTCCGCGGCGTGCCGCTCGGCAAGACGCGGCCTCCGCAAGGAGTTCGGCGTCACCGTCGCGGCGTTCAAGAAGCCGGGCGCCGAGTGGCACAACGCCGACGCGGACACCGTGCTCCGGCCCGAGGACCGCATCCTCATCGTCGGTCCGACGCGGCGGCCGAGGGGTTCGCGCAGCTGCGCTGAGCAGCCGCCGGGCTCGCGACGAGGCTCGCGCCGGCGCACACCGTCGAGCGCACCGTCGAGCCACCGCGCGCGGGTCGTCGGGCCGGGCGGATGCCGCCACGCTGCGAGTGCGCCGTGAGACGCGCCGTCGGGGCATCCGCTCGCCGGGCACCCCGGCCTAGGCTGGGGGGATGACCGACGTCACGCTCCCCTCAGGCATCGCGAAGGACGAACTCGACGCGGACGTGCGTCCGCAGGACGACCTGTTCCGGCACGTCAACGGCAGGTGGATCGAACGCACCGAGATCCCCGCCGACAAGGCCCGCTACGGCTCGTTCCTCGTGCTGCACGAGGAGGCCGAGCAGGCGGTGCGCGAGATCATCGAGGAGGCGCAGGAGGCCGAGCCGGGCACCGAGGCCCGCAAGGTGGGCGACCTCTACGCGAGCTTCATGAACGAGCAGCGCGCCGACCTGCTCGGCGCCACGCCGATCGCGGCCCAGCTCGTCGACGTGGCGCTGATCCGCTCGGTCGAGTCGTTCCTCGAGACCCTCGGCCGCCTCGAGCGGCAGGGCGTCTCGGGCTTCATGCAGCTGTACGTCGACAACGACCCCGGCGACCCCGAGCGCTACCTCGTCTTCGTCGAGCAGGGCGGCATCGGCCTGCCCGATGAGAGCTACTTCCGCGAGGACCGCTTCGAGGGCGTGCGCACCGCCTACAACGCCCACCTCGAGCGCATGTTCGGGCTCGCCCAGCTGGACGATCCCGCCGACCGTGCCGTGCGCGTCTTCGACCTCGAGACCGACCTCGCGAAGGTGCACTGGAACAACGTCGACACCCGCGACAGCGAGAAGACGTACAACCTGTTCCAGTGGGCGGATGCCGCCGCCGCGGCATCCGTCGACCTGCAGGTGTGGCGCGACGCCATGGGCGTGCCCGAGGGCGCGTTCGACGAGCTCGTGCTGCGCGAGCCGTCGTTCGTCGAGGGACTCGGCGCGCTGCTCACGGAGGAGCGGCTGCCGGCGTGGAAGGACTGGCTCGCCTGGCAGGTGATCCGCTCGAACGCGGCCTACCTGTCGAACGACTTCGTCGAGGCGAACTTCGACTTCTACGGCCGCACGCTCACCGGCACCCCGCAGATGCGCGAGCGGTGGAAGCGCGGCGTCTCGCTCGTCGAGGGCGCGATGGGCGAGGCCGTGGGCCGCATCTACGTGGAGCGGCACTTCCCGCCGGCCGCGAAGGAGGCCATGGACGACCTCGTCGCCAACCTCGTCGAGGCGTACCGCCAGTCGATCACGGCGCTCGACTGGATGGGCAAGAAGACCCGCACCCGCGCGCTCGGCAAGCTCGCGAAGTTCACGCCGAAGATCGGCTTCCCCGTGAAGTGGCGCGACTACTCGAAGCTCGAGATCGACGCCGACGACCTGGTGGCCAACGTGCGCGCCACGGCCGAGTTCGAGTTCAACCGCGAGCTCGGCAAGATCGGCAAGCCGATCGACCGCGACGAGTGGTTCATGACGCCGCAGACGATCAACGCCTACTACAACCCGGGCTTCAACGAGATCGTGTTCCCCGCGGCGATCCTGCAGTACCCGTTCTTCACGGCCGAGCGCGACGCCGCCGCGAACTACGGCGCGATCGGCGCGGTCATCGGCCATGAGATCGGGCACGGCTTCGACGACCAGGGCTCGAAGTACGACGGCGACGGTCGGCTGACCGACTGGTGGACCGAGGCCGACCGCACCGCGTTCGAGGACCGCACCAAGGCGCTCATCGCCCAGTACGACGCGCTCGCGCCCGCGCAGGTGCCCGAGCACCACGTGAACGGCGCGCTCACGATCGGCGAGAACATCGGCGATCTGGGCGGTCTCGCGATCGCCTGGAAGGCCTACGTGCTCTCGCTCGACGGCGCCGAGCCGCCGCTCATCGACGGCCTCACGGGCGCCGAGCGGTTCTTCATCTCGTGGGCCCAGGCCTGGCAGATGAAGGGGCGCGACGAGGAGGTCATCCGCCTGCTGGCGATCGATCCGCACTCCCCGAACGAGTTCCGCTGCAACCAGATCGTGCGGAACATCGACGAGTTCTACACTGGCTTCGGTGTGACTGCCGAAGACGCCCTCTGGCTCGAGCCGGACCAGCGGGTGACGATCTGGTAGCCGACCGAACACAACCGTCCAGCCAACACTTCTCGAGCGCGCCGCAGACCGCGGTGGGGGAGCGCCGACCGTCCGAGGAAGATCGTGCAATCACCGTGGTGACGTCGTCGCAGGGTTCCGAGCGGCGCGCACGCCATGCGAGCATGCGACGTGGACGGCACCGGACCGAGGAGCCCAACGAGAACTTCGCGCGCGGCTTCAACGCCCTCGGCGAGCTCGCCCTCGACGGCGTGCAGGTGTCGGCACGGGCCACCGACCTGGCCACCGGCAAGGTGCTCTTCTCGGTCGACGACCACGTCGTGATGCCCACCGCCTCCATCGGCAAGGTGCTGCTGCTCGTGGAGGTCGCCTCCCGCCTCACCGGCGCGAGCTCCGATGCGTTCACGGTGCTCGACCGGGCGCCGCGCGACTCGGTCGGCGACTCGGGCATCTGGCAGCACATGCAGTCGCCGTCGCTGCCGCTCGCCGACCTCGCCACCCTGATCGGCGCGACGAGCGACAACCTCGCCACCAACGTGCTCATCCGGTACATCGGCCTCGAGGCGGTGCGCGCCCGCACCGAGACGCTCGGGCTCACCCGCACCGCCCTGCTCGACCTGGTGCGCGACCACCGCGGTCCCGACGACGCGCCGCAGCTGTCGATCGGCTCGGCGAAGGAGCTGACCTGGCTCTTCGCGTCGCTCGCACGGGGCGAGATCGTGAGCCCCGAGGTGTCGCAGCGCGTGGTCGGCTGGCTGTCGCTCAACTCCGACCTCTCGATGGTCGCCTCGGCGTTCGGGCTCGACCCGCTCGCGCACCGCATGCCCGACCACGGCGTGCTGCTGATGAACAAGACCGGCACCGACGGCGGCGTGCGCAGCGAGGTCGGCGTGCTCCGCGGCCCGCGGGCGAGCGTCGCCTACGCGGTGTCGATGTACTTCGCCGACACCATGCTCACCTCGCGCCTCGCGGTGCTCGACGGCATGCGACAGGTCGGCCTCGACCTGCTGGAGTACGTGCACTGAGCGGATGCCGCGGCCGGGCGCATCCGTCATCACCCAGGGCATCGACGGGACCGTTGTCCCGCGCGAAGGCGGCGCCGCGCGGGCAATCTGGGGACATCTGAGCGTACGGACGACGGCGCGCGAAGCGGCGCGCCGGCTCCCGACGGGACGCAGGTGGTCGAGATGCCCGAGGCAGCAGCGGATCGCAGCGGCCGCTCAGTCGGCGCATGTTCATCACGGCCGCCGGTGCCGCCGGCGTCGGCTTCGTGCTCTACGCGACCGGCTCCCCGGCGGCACGACGGTGGCCCTCGCGGCCATCCCCGGCGGCACGTTGCTGCCCGCCGACGTGCCGAAGTTCCGGACGCCGCTGCTCATTCCGCCGGTCATGCCGCGGGCCGACACCATCACCGTGCAGGGCGGCAAGAACGTGGACGCCTACGAGATCTCGATGCGGCAGTTCCCGCAGCAGATCCTGCCGGCCGGTCTCCCGCCGACGCTCGTCTGGGGGTACGGAGCCGTGACCTCCGCGAAGAAGAACGGGCTCCTCGTCCACAACGCGCCCTCGCTCACGATCGAGGCGAGGTGGAATCGGCCGGTCCGGGTCAAGTGGATCAACGAGCTCGTCGACGTGAACGGGAACCACCTGCCGCACCTGCTGCCGGTCGACCCGACGCTGCACTGGGCGAACCCGCCCGGCGGCGAGGAGGGGCGCGACTCGCGGCCGATGTTCGACGAGACCCCGGGCGCCTACGAGGGTCCCGTGCCGATCGTCACCCATGTGCACGGCTCCGTCGGCGTCGGCGACGAGAGCGACGGCTACGCCGAGGCGTGGTACCTGCCGGCGGCCGCCGACATCCCCGCCGGCTACGCGACGGAGGGCACGTGGTACGACTTCTTCGCCGACAAGGCGGCGGCCCGGTACGGTGCCGAGTGGGGACCGGGGTTCGCGACCTTCCAGTACCCCAACACCCAGCGTGCCTCGACGATCTGGTACCACGACCACACGCTCGGCATGACCCGCGTGAACGTGTACGCAGGCCCTGCGGGCTTCTTCCTCATCCGGGGCGGTCCCGACGGGGACGATTCGGTGCTCGACAGCCGTTCCGGCACCACGGCCGTGCTCCCGGGCCCCGCCCCGAAGGAGAACGACAAGTTCCCGTCGAACAAGACGTACTACGAGATCCCGATCGCCGTGCAGGATCGCTCGTTCAACGACGACGGGTCGCTGTTCTACCCCGACACGAGGGCGTTCTTCGATGAGATCGTCGGCGACTACATCCCCGTCGGCGAGTTCTCGCCGATCTGGAACCCGGAGTTCTTCGGCAACATGCTCATTGCGAACGGCGCCACGTGGCCGTTCCAGGTCGTCGAGCAGCGCCGGTACCGGCTCCGCTTCCTGAACGGCTGCCAGTCGCGATTCCTCATCCTCGACTTCGGCTCCATCCCGGGCGTCGAGGTGTGGCAGATCGGCAACGAGGGCGGCTTCCTGGCTGCGCCGGTGAACCTGACCGCCGACCACGCCGGCCGGCTCCTGATGGGGCTCGCCGAACGGGCCGACCTGATCGTGGACTTCACGCACGTGCCGGTGGGGAACCACGTGCTCGGCAACGTCGGCCCCGACGAGCCGTTCGGCGGCGGCATCCCCGGCGTCGACTTCCCCGTGGCCGACCCGGACTCCACGGGCCAGGTGCTCGAGTTCCGCGTCGTCCCCGCGGCGGCACCCGACCCGACGACGCCGCCGGTGTTCCTCGTGCTGCCCGCGATCACGCCGCTTCCGCCGGAGTCGGTCATCCGCCCGCTCGTGCTCATCGAGAAGTCGGGCATCGGGTTCGATGCGAACGGCGATCCCGTCGAGGGGCCCGTCGCGGCGCTGCTCGGAACGGCCGACGGTGGGGTGCCCGTCGAGTACGAGTGGGAGGACCCGGTGACCGACAACCCGGCGGTCGGGTCGACCGAGGTCTGGGAGTTCGTCAACACCACGGCCGACGCGCACCCCATGCACGTGCACGAGGTCGCGTTCGAGGTGGTCAACCGCGAGGGACTCGTGCACGACCCCGAGGACCCCGACGACCTCGTCGTGCCCTTCCAGCCCGACGGCGACGTCTCGAACCCCGAGGCGTGGGAGAGCGGCCGCAAGGACACCGTGATCGCCTACCCGGGCCAGGTCACCCGCGTGCGGGCGACCTTCGACACCGCGGGCCAGTACGTCTGGCACTGCCACATCGTCGAGCACGAGGACAACGAGATGATGCGGCCCTATCGCATCGGGCCGGAGCAGCCGGGCCAGCCCGAGTGACACCCCGGCACCTCGCGGAGCGGATGCCGCGACCCCGCGGCATCCGTCATCACAGGCTCGAGATCCGCGCGATGCCGTCGCGCACCGCGAGCAGGGTCTCGGGGGCGGCGAGCACGCGGAAGTGCCCGGCCACCGGGACCCGCACGTTCGTTGCGCCGTCGAGCGCGCTGCCGTCGGGCACGTGCGCGTCGAACGTGCCGAAGACCGACACGATGCGGCCGTTGACGGACGCGGCGGTGCCGAGCATCACGATCGTCTCGTCGCCCGGCAGCAGGGCCCGGATGCTCGGGTCGGTGAAGAGCCGGGCGCGCCGGGCACCCGCGAACGGCGTGCAGATCGCCACGAGGCCGCGCAGCCCCAGCGCCTCCGCCTCGTCGCGCAGCAGCAGGTGCTTGCCGACGAGCCCGCCCTTGCTGTGGGCGACGATGATCCGCCCCGCCGGCCGCACCCGCACGCGGGCCAGGGCGCGGGCGAGCCGGTCCGAGGTCTCGACGATCGGGCGCCGGTTCAGGCGCAGGCCGTGCACGATCGCCACGCGATGGCCCGCGGCGTTGAGGGCGTCGCCGAGCGGGCGCAGGAACGACCAGTGCTCGTACACGCCCGGCAGGAGCACGATCTCGGGCTTGTCCGCATCGCCGGTGCGCCACGCACTCGGGAGGCGGCGGGCGCCGAGCACCGCGAGCTGGCGCCAGCCGGCGTAGGCGTAGTCGAGCGCCCACCAGCCGAGTGCGCTCAGGGTGTTCATCTGCTCGGCCTTCAGCGGCTCGTCGGGCTGCAGCACCGGCCGGCCGGCCGGCTCGCCGCGGGCATGCCGGGCGATGAGGTCGCCCACGCGTCCGCCGGCGAGCACCATCGTCTCGTGCCCGCGGCCGGGCACCTCGGCGTAGCGCCCGTCGGGCAGCAGCGCCGCAACCTCCTCGGCCCAGTACCGGGGCACGATGCGGTCGTGCTCGCCGCGCACCACGAGCGTCGGCGCGGCGATCTCGGGCAGCACGAGTTCGATGCGGTGCTCGAGCATCGGCCGCAGGTTGCGGGCGTACCAGCGCGGCCCCGACTCCGCGTAGGACGCGACGCCCTGCGCGAAGACCTTCGGGTTCAGCACCGCGACGTCCTGCAGGAACCGGGCGGTCTGCTTGGCGAGCGTGCGTTCGCGGGGGTTCACGGTCGGCCCGATCAGCACGAGCGAGTCCACGAGCTCCGGATGCCGCGCCGCCGTCTCGGCGACGACCTGGGCGCCGGTCGAGTGGCCGACGAGCACGGCCCGGTCGATCCCCTCTGCGGCGATCAGCTCGGCGATCAGCTCGCCCGACTCGGCCATGCCGAGCGGCTCGGGCGGCTCGGGGGCGTCGCCGAACCCGGGCAGGTCGAGCGCGTACACGGTGCCGCTCTTCTCGAGCTCGTCGGCGAGACCGTTCCAGTACTCGTGGGCCATGCCGAGTCCGTGCACGAGCACGTAGTCGGGCCCGTCCGCGAGGCCGGACTGCCGGATCACGACCACGCGTTCGCCGCTCCGGAACTCGCGCGTGGTCGCCATGCCCGCAGTCTAGGGGCGCGTCAGTCGATGACGCCGGATGCCGCGAGCCGCCGCAGCACCTCCGCCCCCGCCGGCGGGCAGCGGCCCGCGTCGGCCGTCGTCACCCAGTGCAGCGCGCCGACCTCCGCCGAGGCGGCGGGCGCGGCATCCGTCTCGGCTCGGAACACCCGCATGCGAACGAGGCGGCCGTCGGGCTCGCCGTGCGCCTGCACGACCACCTCGAAGAGCTCCTCGAGGGCGTCGGGGTCGAGTTCGAGCGCGACCTCCTCGCGGGCCTCGCGCGCCGCGGCCTGGGCGGCGGTCTCGCCGGGGTCGATCTTGCCGCCGGGCATGTAGTGCACGTCGCGGTCGCGCGCGGTGACCATGAGCACGCGCCGGTCGCGCACGAGTGCGATGGCGGCGACGAGCAGGTCGGGCAGCTGGGGCATCCCCTCCACCCTAGGCATGGGCACGCGGCCCCGGGCAGGGGCGCGCGGCATCCGTCGGGGCGATGCCGACCGGCGGCATGGTCTCGTCGCGCGAGCATGGCTACGCTGGCTCGCAGTCCCGATCGCGAAGGAGCGACCCGATGACCGATGCGCACCGCGGCTACGCGCGAGCCGTGCAGTCCGAGGTGTACCGGGCGGGCGTGAACGGCACGAAGCCCGCCGTCCCGGTCGACGCCGATGCCCTGGAGCGCGCGGCGCGCAAGGCGACGTCCGCCGAGGCCTTCGCGTACCTCGCCGGCGGGCGCGGGCGCGGAGGCGACCATGGCCGCGAACCGCGCCGCGTTCTCGCGCTGGCAGGTCTGGCCGCGCGTGCTGCGCGACGTCGCCGAGCGCGACCTGTCCATCGAGCTGCTCGGACGACGGCGGGCCACGCCGTTCCTCCTGTCGCCGATCGGCGTCGCGGAGCTCGCTCACGCCGATGCCGACGTCGCGGTCGGGCGCGCGGCATCCGCCCTCGACGTGCCGTACGTGCTGTCGAACCAGGCGTCCCGCCCGATGGAGGAGGTCGCCGCCGCGATGGGCGCCGGCTCGCGGTGGTTCCAGCTGTACTGGAGCGCCTCCGACGAGCTCAACGCGTCGTTGCTTCGGCGGGCCGAGGCGGCCGGCTGCGAGGCGGTGGTCGTCACCCTCGACACGCACGTGCTCGGCTGGCGCCCCCGCGACCTCGACGTGGCGTTCCTCCCGTTCACCCGCGGCCAGGGCATCGCGCAGTACACGAGCGATCCGGTGTTCGCCGACCTCGTGCGCGAGCGCGTCGCGCGCGGCGGCGGCGGCGGAGCCCGACCGAAGGTCACGCCCACCCTGCTCGCCTCCGCGCTCGCCATCGCGCGCTCCGGTGCCGGCACCCGTCTCGTCGAGGGCGGCGTGCGGGACGCCCTGCGGTCGCCGCTGCCGCGGGCGGCGGTCGAGACGTTCCTCGACGTGTTCTCCGACCCGAGCCTCACGTGGGACCGGCTCGCGCGCCTGCGCGAGTGGACCTCGCTGCCCGTGCTGCTGAAGGGCATCCTGCATCCGGATGACGCGAGCCGCGCCCTCGACGCCGGCGTCGACGGCATCGTGGTCTCCAACCACGGCGGCCGCCAGGTCGATCGCGCGGTCGCGACGCTCGACGCGCTGCCCGCGATCGTGGAGCGTGTCGCGGGACGCGTGCCGGTCGTGCTCGACAGCGGGGTGCGCGGCGGTGCCGACGCGTTCATCGCGCTCGCACTCGGCGCCACCGCGGTGGGCATCGGACGCCCGTACGCGTACGGCCTCGCGGTCGCCGGCGAGACCGGGGTGCGCGAGGTCGTGCGCAATCACATCGCGGAGCTCGACCTCACGATGGCGCTCGCCGGACATCGCTCGATCGGCGAGATCGGCCGCGACTCCCTCCGCGCCGCCGTCACTTCGTGAGCGTGCGGACGAGCGCGACCGCCTCCTTCGCCGACACCTCGGGCAGGTAGGCCCTGCCGATCGCGACGCCGATCGTCGGCAGGGCGAGGGGGTCGGGGTAGGCCATCGAGATGGTCTCGTAGTCGGGGTTGAACTTCGCCTTGAACCGGAACAGCGACGAGAAGCCGTAGGCGGGCTCCAGGGTCCTGGCGAGGAATTCGAGCAGGCGCGTCATCGGCGTGGGCTCGGGCGGTTCCTCACCCGGCGCGAGCGGCTTCGCGGCGAGCGGTGCGCCCGAGAGGCTCAGCACCTCCGCCCCCTCCTCCTTCATGTGCAGCGCCGCCGACGCGATGAGGAACTCCATGATGCCGTTCATGCTGCCGTCGGCGCGGCGCATGAAGTCGATCGTCCAGCCGACCACCTCGTCGTCGCGGTAGACGGGGAGCCAGCTCGTGACGGCCTGCATCCGGCCGTCGGGGCCGACGGCGAGCATCAGGCGCACGTCGCGGTCCTTCAGCTCGGCCATGCCGCCGAGCGTGAACCCCATCTCGGGCAGCTCCTTCTCGGAGACCCACTCCTCGGAGATCGCGTTGATCTCGGCCACGGTGGCGAGCGGCAGGTCGTCCCAGCTCGTCCACACCGTGGTCATGCCCTCCTTGATGCCGCGATTCAGCGCCTGGCGCACCTTCTGCCACGGCTTGCCGGTGAGCTCGAGGCCGGTGGTGCGCACGAGCGTCTCCTCGCCGACCGACATGTGCTGCCACCCCAGTTCGTCGAAGACCGGGAGGACCTGCGGGTGCACGCTGTAGAACACCGGCACCCAGCTGTTCGCGTCGCAGAACGCGGCGAACTCGCGGATGACGCGGCCCGCGTCATCCGGCGGGCAGATCGGGTCGGACATCGTGATCGCGACGCCGTTGATCACGCGGTAGGCCACGACCGCGTCGCGGTCCTCGCTGAACCAGTAGACGTTGTCGGGCCAGGTCCCCATGAACCCGAGCGTGCCCCCGCCGTGGCGACGGATGAGCGCCCGGGCCCGCAGCCGGTCGGCGAAGCCCATCTCCGACCTCGTCTGCCGCATGAGCACCACGGCGGCCACGATGAAGACCGCCCCAGAACAGCGGCCCGACCACCTGGAAGGCCACGCTCGTGAGGTCGTGCCCCGGCAGCACGATCGGATCGACGACCGCCAGGAAGTGCGGCGGCACGAACCGCTTGAGCGTGTCGACGAACAGGTCGCCGGCGGTGGCCGACGGCCAGTACTCGTCGATCGTCGAGAGGCCGATGAGGTAATAGGCGACGGCGAGCACGACGAACGCGGCGAGCACGGTGCCCACGAACCGCAGGAAGGCCGGTCGCGGGGACGTGATCTGGAAGTGCCGCCGGGTGACGGTGAGCATCACGATGATGCCGATCGGCAGCGCGAGCACGGCGAGGGCCCAGACGATCAGCTCCCCGATGTCGAACACCGACCACGTGCCGTCCTCCACGTCGGCGGTCGTGACCGTGACCTCGAATGCCGTGCGGGCGAACAGCAGGATCGCGACGTTGACGGCGATCGCCAGCCATCGGGCGAAGCGGCGTCCGATCCGCAGGCCCCAGGCGGCGAGGAGGAGCAGCAGCACCGGCACGAACGAGAGGAGGAACATCCCCGGGCCCTGGGCGCTCAGGATCGCGAGCTGCTTCAGGCAATCGTCGCCGAGGGCGCTCGCCGTCGCTCCGCACTGCGAGATCAGCGTGTCGAGGTCGACCGGGTCGTCGTCGAACAGGTACGAGCCGAAGCTGAACGGCGTGAGCTCCGTGCGGTTGACGAGGGCGACGATCGGTCCGATCGCCGTGACGGCGACGACGGCCGCGACGAGGGTCCGCGTCTCGGCGTGCGAGCTCCGACGCGCCCGCAGGGTCGACGGGTCGCGGGTGAGCAGGGCGCCGAGGAACAGGCCCGCGATCGCCGCGATGAGGCGGTAGGCGTTCGACGAGTCGCCGTCGTAGAGCACGAACACGAGGATGAAGGCGAGGGTCACGATCCGGATGCGACGGCGCCAGAGCACCCCCATGAATGCGGTCGCCGTGATGAGCGCGCCGACGATGCCCGCCAGCGGGTCGAGCGTGAGGTCGGCGGAGGTGCCCGTGGCCCACCATTCGCCCGCGAGCGAGCCGATCCACTGCAGCCAGGTGCCGAGCGCGACGCCGATCACGCCCGTGACCACGAACGCGAGGACGGCGCGCCACGTGCCCATCCGCCGCTCGGCGACGCCGAGCAGGAGGATCGACGCGAGGACGCCGAACACCAGCTGGAACGGGTCGTACGGGATGAACAGGGCCGTGACCACGGTCCACCACTGGCCCTCGTCGAACGTCGTGATGACGCCGGCGGCCCAGGTCTGCAGTGTGGCCTCCGGTGCCGTGCCGATCGCGGTGCCGGTGATGATCGCCGTGACGACGAGCACGACGGCGAGGGCGATGCTGAACGGCACGCGACGGATGAATCCAGCGAGGGCCTCGCCGGTCGAGCGCAGGCGCCCTTTCGGCTCGACGTCCGCGCTCTCGCCATGGGGTGCGACGTCCGATGTGGTCTCGCTCATGCTCGACTCCCGTGAACGGCGGTTGCTCGGTCGCCCCGCCGGAGCGCGGCACGCACGTGGTCCATGCTGCGGGGCGGGCTCACGGCGCCGAGAGTCCCAGTCTGGGGTACAGCACCTCGAAGCCCTTGTCGAGCCCGCCGAGCAGTCCGCTCACCCCGTGGTCGGCGCCGGGCACGGTGAAGAACGTCGTGACCATGCCGGCCTGCAGCGCGGCATCCGCCAGCCGCTGCGCACCCGGACCGAACGCCGCATCGTTCTCGCCCACGGTGAAGACGGCCGTCGTGTCGGGGTACGGCGCCTTCGACGCCATGATGTTGGCGGGCTTCACGGCGTCGTACGCCGCCTGGTCGCCGTTGAAGACGGTGCCGAGGACCTCGTCGTTCTGCTCCGCGCCCGCGTACTCGACGGGGGAGACGGACAGGATGTTGCCGAACACCTCGGGGTACTTCGCGCCGAAGTACGCCGCGCACTCGCCGCCGTTCGAGTACCCGGCGACCGTCGTGAACTGGCGTCCCTGCAGCACGTCGAGATACTGCTTCGCCCACGGCACCACGTCCTGCATGATGTAGGTCTCCGCGTCGCCCATCTCGGTGTCGAGGCACAGCGGATCCTCCGTGGGGTCGCCGAGCTGGTCGACGACGAGCACGATCGGCGCGAGTCCGCCATTCCTCGCGGCGTACTCGTCGAGCACCTGGCCGATGAAGCTCGCGTCGGGGTCGCCGGGCTGGCCCATCATCATGATGACGAGGGGCAGCCGGGGCGCATCGTCGACGAGCGCCGCCGGCGGGAGGTAGAGCTGCGCAGGGCGAGCGGGGAAGTCCGAGTTCGTGTTCGGCACGGCCGGGCTCGGGGTGCCGATGGTGCCGACCGAGGGCATGTCGGCCGGGGGCGTCCAGGTCTGGTACAGCGGTTCGGCGGGGTCCGGGCTCGGGGTGGCCTCGGGGTCGTCGAGGTCGATGGTGCCCGCGGTCGAGATGCCGAGGATCGATCCGAGCGTCGGGTCGAGGCCGTACGCCGCGTTGATGCCGAGGAGCGCGGTGAGCGCGAACAGCGGGATCGCGAGCAGGGCGATGAGCTTGCGCCACCAGCGCGAGTACCAGAGGTTCCAGATGGCGAGGGCGAACCCCGCGAACGCCGCGGGCACCCACCACCAGGTGGCCTCGTTCACCGGACCGCCGAACAGGTCGAGCACGTTGACCGCCCACAACAGCACGCCGGCGCCGACGATCGCACCCACGACGAGCACGACGATCACGGTGACGATCCACCCCCACCACGGACCGCGTCCGAGCAGGTAGATGAACACCGCCGCGGCGAGGGCGTAGACGGTGATGATGAACGGACCATCGACCACGTTCATGCGGAGCAGGAAGTCCCACATTGTCGCCCCCTCGCCCAGGTTCGCGATGCGCCAAGGGTAACCGCACGGCCGCTCAGCGCGCGGGTGCCTCGCGGGTGGCCGGCCGGCCTCGCGAAGCCGGCTCCGGCGGCCGGTGCGGCGCCGAGTGGCCCAGGCGGCTCCGGTAGCCCCGGCGGCCGTGATGCGAGACCGCCCGTAGGATGGGTGGCATCGTTTCCCTCCGGGCGATCGCCCGATTTCCGACCATTGGAGCCACCGTGGCCGCACCCAGCCGTCTCGATTCCGTCATCGCCCTCGCACAGCACCGGGGGTTCGTCTTCCAAGCCGGTGAGATCTACGGCGGCTCGAGGTCGGCATGGGATTACGGGCCGCTCGGCGTCGAGCTCAAGGAGAACATCAAGCGCCAGTGGTGGCGTTACATGGTCACCAGCCGTGCCGATGTCGTGGGCCTGGACTCGAGCGTCATCCTGCCGAAGCAGGTGTGGGTGGCATCCGGTCACGTCGGCGTCTTCACCGACCCGCTCGTCGAGTGCCTGCACTGCCACAAGCGCTTCCGCGAGGACCACCTGCTCGAGGCGTTCGAGGAGAAGAAGGGCCGTGCGCCCGAGAACGGCATGCTCGACATCGTCTGCCCGAACTGCGGCACCCGCGGCCAGTGGACGCCGCCCCGCGACTTCAACATGATGCTGCGGACGTTCCTCGGTCCCGTCGAGGACGAGTCGGGCCTGCACTACCTGCGCCCCGAGACCGCGCAGGGCATCTTCACCAACTTCGCCAACGTGCTGCAGGCCTCGCGCATGAAGCCGCCGTTCGGCATCGGCCAGATCGGCAAGTCCTTCCGCAACGAGATCACGCCCGGCAACTTCATCTTCCGCACGCGCGAGTTCGAGCAGATGGAGCTCGAGTTCTTCGTCGAGCCGGGCACCGATGACGAGTGGTTCCAGTACTGGCTCGACTACCGCTGGAACTGGTACATCGACCTCGGCGTGAACCCCGAGAACCTGCGCCTGTTCGAGCACCCCAAGGACAAGCTCTCGCACTACTCGAAGCGCACCATCGACATCGAGTACCGCTTCGGCTTCACCGGCGGCGAGTGGGGCGAGCTCGAGGGCGTCGCCAACCGCACGGACTTCGACCTCAGCACCCATTCGGAGCACTCCGGCAAGGACCTCTCGTACTTCGACCAGTCGAAGAACGAGCGCTGGGTCCCGTACGTGATCGAGCCCGCGGCCGGCCTCACGCGATCGCTCATGGCGTTCCTCGTGGACGCGTACCACGTCGAGGAGGTGCCGAACGCGAAGGGCGGCATGGACTCCCGCACGGTGCTGAAGCTCGACCCGCGCCTGGCGCCGGTCAAGGCCGCCGTGCTGCCGCTCAGCCGCAACGAGCGCCTCTCGCCGCTCGCCCGTGAGGTCGCGGCCTCGCTGCGCAAGCACTGGAACGTCGACTTCGACGACGCGGGCGCGATCGGACGCCGCTACCGCCGCCAGGACGAGATCGGCACGCCGTACTGCATCACGGTCGACTTCGACTCGCTCGACGACGATGCGGTGACGGTGCGCGACCGCGACACCATGGCCCAGGAGCGTGTGCCGATCTCGGAGCTCGAGGGGTACCTGGCGTCGCGCCTCATCGGCGCGTAGGCGCCGAGCGCGCCGGGTCGAGGATTCGGTCATGTCCTTCGGCGACGCCATCCAGACCGTGTTCCGCAAGTACGCGGAGTTCTCGGGGCGCGCCGGCCGCGCCGAGTTCTGGTGGTGGACCCTCTTCAACGTGCTCGTCCTCAGTGCGCTGAACGTGCTCAATGCCTTCCCGGTCGGTGAGAACGCCTACCTCGGCTCCGTGCTGGCCGGCCTGTGGAGCGTCGGCGTGCTGCTGCCGAACCTCGCGGTCGCGGTGCGCCGGCTCCGCGATGCCGGCCACGACTGGCCGAACCTGTTCTGGATCCTGGTGCCCATCGCGGGGCTGATCGTGCTGGTCATCTACTGGACCCAGCCCTCGCTCGGCGTGACCGAGGTCGCCGAGGCGCCGAGGCCGGCGCCGACCGCCTGAGGGCGCAGCGCGAGCACGGCGCTGAGAGCGCAGCGCGAGCACGGCGCATGAGAGCGCAGCGCGAGCACGGCGATGTAGCGCGCGCGAGCACTGCTCTTCCCCGGCCCGATCTCTCGTTCAAGCACTCCTCTACCCCGCAGCCCGATCTCGCGCGCGTTCGAGCGGATCGGCACTCCAGCGGCCATGCGGGAGCCGCGTGGGGTCGATGGGGTTGATGACATCGGCAGGCGACTTCGACCGCATCGGCCTGGGCCGCCGTTGCGGGTCGACGGCCGATGGCGGTATCAACCAGTAGGTCGGACCATCACGACGTACCTCCCACCCCTCGTTGTGATAACGCAGGTGGTCGCGCCGACAGAGCAGGATCCCGTCGGCGAGGTTGGTGCGGCCGCCGTCGCGGTGCCAATGGTCGATGTGGTGGGCCTCGGTCCAGGATGGCGGTCTCGTGCAGTCGGGATCCATGCACCCGCCGTCCCGCACGGCCAGCGCAGCCTTCTGCTTCTCGGTGAACAGGCGCTCGTCACGACCGAGGTCGAGCACGGCGCCGGCGTCGTCGAATCGGATCGGCAGGTAGCCCGCGCAGAGTCCTGTGTGGATGTCGCCGAGGGGAATGCGGTCGGGATGTCCCTCGATCGCGCCCGACCCGCTGCCGGTCGCCACGGCGTTCGCGTTGACGACGAGGCGAACGGACGGCTTGCGCCCATCGAGCAACCGGCCGGGATCGACGTTCGCTCCGGCGCGGATGAGCTGGGTGAGGCCCTCGGCCGCGCGCCGAGCCCGGTCGGCACGCGCCTCAGCGTGCGCCGCATCGCCGGCGACCGGGTGACCGAAGGATCGGCGGAGACGCTCGTCGGTTCTGCGCGGATGTGTGAGCTGGTCGAAGACCGCCTTCACGAGCATTCCGTCGTGCGGCTCGAGCTCGAACTCGCCGCGGACCATCCCGTCGGGCTTCACCCAGACCCGCCAGAACTGATCGTTGCGCTGCTGACGCGCTCGTGCGGCGACACCAGAGGCGTCGATGCGGTCGCGAGCTTGTCGTGCCGTTCGTCGTGCGGCGTCGGCGTCGAGATGACGCGCCGTCGCGATGAGTGCCGGCACAGCCGCCTCCAGCAGTGTCGCGTCGGCATCACCGCCCGGGTCGCCGAGTCCGCTGCGAAGGGCATCGGCCACCGCGACCGTCAGAACACCACTCGCCACGGCGCGACCGAGCTCGGCGAACCAGCAGGACCCGTTGAGAGGGGAGTGCTGTCGGCCAGTTCGGGGTCTTCCTGGACGGCTCGCATGAGTTCGGTCGCGGCATCCGCTTCGCCGATCATGTCGCCGACTGCGATCAGCGCGGCCGTCTCGCGCCTCGTAGCGCGGGTGATGGATTGCAGAAGGTGGCCGGTGCTCGCGTGTCCGGCGCGCCGAGCAAGGCCGCGAACGCCGAATCCGACGCGCGAGCGCCTGGCCACCTCCGCTGCCGCGACGGCCTGCCACCGCTCGACTTCGTGGGCGAGCCGGGTGATCTCCTCCACGGAGTCGATCAGCGAGGCGTCGTCGAGTGACGAGAAGAGCGCCGAGGACGCCCCGAGCCCACCGAGCCCACCGAGCTCGCCCGTGAGGGAGGCGAAGTCGGGAAGTCGCCGGGGATGATCGGACATGATTCATGCTCCCGCGCCGGGGCCGGCCTTCGAACGAATGTTCTACAGGTGTGGAGAACCTGTGGAGAGATCGGGATGTCAGAGGGATGGTCGCGGACCGAACCGGTCGACCCCGGGCCGCGACGGACGGACGAACCGGTCGACCCCGTCCGAACCGGTCGACCGGCGACCGACCGCGACGGAGCGGACCGAACCGGTCGACCCGGCGGCTGGACCAGGACCGAACCGTCGACCCCGGCCGCGGACGAGCGACCCACAACAGGCGCAGCGCTCAGGCGCGGCGGGCCGCCCACTCGCGGCGCAGCACGCCGTAGACCGCGGTGTCCTGCCACTCGCCGTCGTTGTACTCCTCCTCGAGGAGCGTCGCCTCGCGGCGCATCCCGAGTCGTTCGCAGAGCGCAGCGGATGCCGCGTTCCGCGCGTCCAGGAAGGCCTCCACCCGGTGCGGGTCCAGGGTCTCGAACACGAAGTCGAGCACCGCCCCCGCCGCCTCGCGGGCATATCCGTGGCCCTGGAAGTCGGGGTGCAGCACCCACCCGACCTCGAGCCGGGCGTGCTGCACGCTCGAGACGCGGACCATGAAGTCGCCGATGACGCGATCGCGTGCCGGGTCGTCGGTCGAGGGCGTGCCGGGCAGCGTCGCGGCGAAGACGAAGAAGTCCTCGTCGGCGGCGAGCACGCGTCCGGCGGCGCGCTTCGCGGTGTGCTCGAAGCCCTCGGTGCGGTCGCGCTCGGGCCACGGCAGGTAGCGGATCACCTCGGGCAGGCGCTGGTACTCGTACACGTCGGCGGCGTCGGAGGCCTCGATGGGCCGGAGCACGAGCCGCTCCGTGCGGAGCGGCGCTGCGGTGAGGGCGGTGGCGTCGAACGGGAACCGCAGCGCGGGCGGTCCGTCGGCGGCGGCCGCGGCGGCGCGATCGGCCGGATGGCCGGGGCGCGATCGGCCGGCGATCGGCCACGGCGCGATCGCGCTCGGCCGGGTCGGTAGCGCGATCTGGACCGGATCGGCCAGCGAGGGCGCGATCGGCCGGATCGGCGCGATCGGCCAGTCGGCGAGCGGCGCGATCGGCGCGATCGGCCCGTCGGCCGCGTCGAACCCGTCGGTCACGACGCGTCGGCCTGCGAGGCGCGCGGCGGCTCCTCGGCGGCATCCGTCGCCTGCCGGTCGCGCACCGCCTGCGCCGCCTGGTCGGGCTGCACGCCGAAGAGCGCCTCGAGCCCGTCGATCCACGCGGCCTGCTCACCCGCGCGGGCGAGCTCGCGCGAACGCACCATCGGCGTGTGCAGCAGCACGCCGGCCATGTGGCGGAGCGCGCGCTCGGTCTCGCCGTCGTCGTCGCCACGGCCCCGGGCGCGCTCGATCTCGGCGTCGAGGATGTCGTACACGTGCTTGCGCAGGGCGACGACGGCCGGCGCGAGGTCGCGCTCGTCGGCGGTGTCGCCGAAGGCGCGCGCGTCGTGCTGCACGATCGCCCGCGCGGCATCCGTGGCCCCGAGCTCCTCGAGGGGCGCGTGGATCTTGATGGTCTCGAGGTCGAGCAGCTCGACGCCGGGCACCTCGACGACGTCGGGCGCCACGTTGCGGGGGAGGCCGAGGTCGATGACGAGCTGGCGCACCTGCGCGCGCTCGGGTGCCGGCGCGCCGGGCAGCGCGGTGACGGATGCCGCGAGCTCCTCGCGCCCGACGGCGATGAGCGCCTTGTCGACCACGTGGTGCTCGGCGGTGGTGCAGGTGACGATGATGTCGACGCTCGCGGCGACCGCGGCGTAGTCGCCGCGCGCGACGGCCTCGATGCCGTGGTTGGCGGCGAATCTCGTGCCGCGCCCGGAGGGCGAGTAGACGCGCACGTCGGTGACCCCGCGGTCGCGGAGCGCGGCGAGCGAGGCGCCCGCGAAGCGACCGGTGCCGACGAGCAGCACGCGCGTGGCGGCCCAGTCGGTGATGCGGCTCTCGGCGAGGTCGAGTGCGAGGCGCACGAGCGAGCGGCCCTCTCCGCCGATGCCGGTCTCGTTCTTCACCCGCCGCGACGTCTGCGAGGCGCGCTGGAAGAGGCGCTCGAGCTCGGGCGTCGTGGTGCCCTCGATGCGGGCGCGCTCGAGCGAGCGGCGCACCTGGCCGGCGATCTCGCCCTCGCCGACGACCACGGACTCGAGCCCGGATGCCACGGCGAACAGGTGCCCGGCCACGGCGTTGCCGTGCACGAACCCGAAGGTGGTGCGCAGCTCGTCGGCTTCGAGGCCGGCGACGGAGCCGACGGCCCGGATCGCCTCGTGCACCGCCGTCACGGGCGAGTCGCCCTCGGGGGCCTCGAGGTCGAGGTAGGCCTCGAAGCGGTTGCAGGTGGCCACGACGACCGCGCCCTGCAGGGCGTCATGGCCGTCGAGGATGCGCGGTGCTGCGTGTTCCGCGTTCGCCGAAAGACGCTCGAGCATGTCGAACCCGGCGTTCTTGTGACTCGCGGTGAGGCAGATGAGCACAGAAGGATTCTACCCGCGGTCGAATGGGGTCCGGATCAGGGCCGACACAGGATGTCTCGCAGTCGAGACACCGACGCTGCGTCATCCGGTCACGACCGGCCGCGTCAGCGGCGGGCGGCGGCCGCCATGCGTGGCGTGATGATCGGGATCGGCGCGGTGAGGGGCGGCAGCTCGAGGCCCTCGGCGGCGAGCGCGGTGCGGTGCTTCGCCTTCCAGCTGCGCACCACCGCGAAGAACGGCGCATCGGCCAGCGCGAATCGCACGGGGCGACCCGACGACAGGATGATGGGCAGCTCGACGCTCGCGCCGCTGTGCCGCACGCGCAGCTCGACGACGGGGACGACCGCTCCGCCGACCACCATCGAGTCGGCGCGGATGTTGCGCACCTCGCGCCACGGGAACTGGGCGGCCCGGCGCGGCCGGCTCCCGCCGTTCCAGAACGCGACGCCGAGCTCGTCGACGACGATCGAGTAGCGGGCGCCGAGCCGCACGGGCCGATCGGCGTTCGCGACCTCGTTCAGGCGCTGGACGAGCAGCCGGTTCCGGATGCCGCAGCTGAGCTCGCCGCGCACGGTCGCCGCGAGCGCCGTGCGTCGCGCGCGGGTGCGCACCGCACGGCTCAGCTGCGCGACGGCCCACACGGCGAACACGAGGAGGCCGACCGCGGCGAAGCCGAACGCGATGGCGGTCGTGGGCATCGCGGGCAGGCGCGGCATGAGGCGTTCGATCGTCGGCGAGAGGGCGACGACGCCGGCGACCACGGCGGCAGCGGCGAGGGCGACGAGCACGGTCAGGGTGGCGCGATGCGGCGCGGCGGGGTTCATCGGGCGCCTCCTGCCAGCGGCATCCGGGCGCGACGGATGAGTGATGGACAGGGTGTTCGAAACGATCGGGGACACGTCGTCTTCTTCTTCTCCGTGGGGGCGGAGGCGCGCCGCCATCGGCGCGTCGTCATGGGGGGACACGACGGGTTCGACTGTACCGTGCGCGCGCTCTCATGCGACAGTGGCGCGTGCGGAATTGGAACGATGAAACGGATGATTCTGCATGCCGACGGTCGATTCGATGCAGATGTCCGCCCCCGGATCGGGTTTCGCCGCCGTTTTCCTCCGTCGTCGCTCCGACGCCCGGCCCGCCCCGCCCGAGGGTGCGGCGCCGGCACTCCGCGACGAGACCCCAGCCCGATGGGCGACAATGTCACGCGTGATCCTCTCCCCGCAGCATCCCCTGTCCGCCGGCCTCACGGGCGACTCGCGCCTCGTGCGGGCCTATCGGGGGGAGCGCAGCGACACCGCGCCCGTGTGGTTCATGCGGCAGGCGGGCCGCTCGCTGCCCGAGTACCGCGACCTCCGCGTCGGCACGCGCATGCTCGACGCCTGCCTCGACCCGGCGATGGCGTCGGAGATCACGCTGCAGCCGGTGCGCCGGCACCGGGTCGACGCCGGCATCTTCTTCAGCGACATCGTGGTGCCGCTGAAGCTCGTCGGCGTCGACGTCGAGATCCAGCCCGGCCGCGGTCCCGTCTTCGGCCGCGGGTATGCGGATGCCGCGGGCGTCGCGGAGCTGACGGCCGTCGACCCCGCGCGCCTCGACGCGGCATCCGGGCCCATCACCGAGGCGGTGCAGCGCACCATCGCCGAGCTGAGCACCACCGACAACGGCTCGGGCACCGCGACCCCGCTCATCGGATTCGCGGGCGCGCCGTTCACGCTCGCCGCCTACCTCGCCGAGGGCGGCCCGTCGAAGGACCACCTCGCCGCCCGCACGCTCATGCACGCCGACCCGGGCGCGTGGCGCGCGCTGATGGAGTGGACCGCCGAGCTCACGGGCCGGTTCCTGCGCACGCAGGTGCTCGCCGGGGCATCCGCCGCCCAGCTCTTCGACTCCTGGGCCGGCGCGCTCTCCCTCGCCGACTACGAGACCCACGTGGCGCCCGCGTCGGCGAAGGCGCTCGCGCACGTGCACGACCTCGAGTACGAGACGACGGATGCCGCGGGCACGGCCGTGACCCGCGCGGTGCCCGTCGTGCACTTCGGCGTCGGCACCGGCGAGCTGCTCGGCGCGATGCACGGCATCGGCGTCGACACCGTCGGCGTGGACTACCGCGTGCCGCTCGACGTCGCCGCCCAGCGCGTGGGCGCCGACGTGCCGCTGCAGGGCAACCTCGACCCCGCGCTCCTCGCCGCGCCGTGGCCCGTGCTCGAGGCGGCGGTGCGCGACGTGCTCGCACGCGGGAAGGCCGCGCCGGCGCACGTGTTCAACCTCGGCCACGGCGTGCCGCCCGAGACCGATCCGACCGTGCTGACCCGCGTGGTCGAGCTCGTGCACGAGGCGGGCGCATGACCGACGCCGCCCAGCCGATCGATCCGATGGAGCCCGTCGCCGGGGCCGGGGCCTGCAGGCCGACGGGCGGCCCGCGGTCGAGCACCGCACGGCCGACGTCGTCGTGGTCGGCGGCGGCGTCGCGGGGCTCGTGGCCGCGCTCGAGTGCGCGAAGGTCGGCTTGCGCGTCACGCTGCTCGAGCGCCGCGATGCGATCGGCGGATGCGTCGGCCGCATCGAGCTCGACGGACTCTCGCTCGACAGCGGAGCCGAGTCGTTCGCGACCCGTGGCGGCGCGGTCGCCCAGCTCCTCGAGCAGCTCGGCCTCGGCGACGACATCGCCACGCCGAACCCCGCCGGCGCCTGGCTCGTGATGCCCGGACGCGACGGCCGGCCCGACGCGGCGCCCCTGCCGCGCACGGGCATGCTGGGGATCCCCGCGAACCCGCTCGGCGACGACGTGCGCCGCATCATCGGCTGGGGCGGGGCGTGGCGCGCCTACCTCGACCGGCTCAAGCCGATCCTCAAGATCGGCCGCGCCCACAGCCTCGGGCACCTCGTGCGATCGCGCATGGGCGACGCCGTGCTCGATCGGCTCGTCGCCCCCATCTCGGCGGGCGTGTACTCCACGAACCCCGACGACCTCGACCTCGACGTCGTGGCGCCCGGCCTCAACGAGGCGATGACCCGCATGGGCTCCCTCTCGGGCGGCGTCGGCCAGCTGCTCGACGAGCGCAAGGCCGGCACCGCCGTGCTCGGCCTGCGCGGCGGCATGCACCGGCTCGTGGACGCGCTCGCGACGCAGCTCGACCGCTTCGGCGTCGAGGTCGTGACCGGCGCCGAGGTCACCGGGCTCGCTCGCCACGCCGTGACCGCCCACGACGCGGATGCCGCACCCGAACCCGGCTGGCGCCTCGACGCCGCCATCGCGGGGGCGTCCGACGACGAGACCCGCGTCCTCGCGGTCGACGCCCCGTACGTCGTGCTCGCGGCACCCGCGGACGCGTCGCGCCGGCTGCTCGATGCGGCCTCGCTCGGCTGGTCGGATGCCTCCGGCTGGCCGCCCGCGGCATCCGTGGAGCTCGTGACCCTGGTGCTCGACGCCCCCGCGCTGGACGCCGCCCCCCGCGGCACCGGCGTGCTCGTGGCCTCCGGCACTCCCGGCGTCACGGCGAAGGCGCTCACGCATTCGACGGCGAAGTGGCCGTGGCTCGCGGAGCTCGCGGGCGACCGTCACGTCGTGCGCCTCTCCTATGGACGTGCGGGCGAGCCGAACCCGCTCGACGGGCGGACCGACCGGGAGGTGGCCGCCCTCGCGCTCGCCGACGCGAGCGTGCTCCTCGGCACGCCGCTCGATCCGTCGTCGCTGCGGGCATCGGGCCGGAGCGCGTGGCGCGACGCGCTGTCGCAGGCCACCATCGGCCAGCGCGACCGCGTGCGGGCGCTGGAGGACGTGCTCGCCGCCGAGCCCGGCATCGTGGCGACCGGGTCGTGGGTCGCCGGCACGGGGCTCGCGTCCGTCGTCCCGCACGCGATCGAGGCGGCCCACCGCATCCGCCACCTCGCCGTCACGCCCGGCGACATCGCATAGCCGAAACGGAATACTCTCGCGCAACCCCCTTGCGCGACCCCGCTCTGGGTCTACTCTGGGAGAGGTCGCTGTGGTGATCCACAGGGGGAGATGGGGTGCACATGAAGGGCAAGATCCTCTTCGTCGTCGGACTCGGCGTCGGATACGTGCTCGGCACGCGTGCCGGGCGCGAGCGCTACGAGCAGATCCGCTCCGCGGCCGAGAAGGTGTGGAACCAGCCGGCCGTGCAGCAGGGCGTCGGCACCGTCAAGGAATTCGCCGCCGCGCGCGTCGGCGACCTCGGCGACACCGTGCTCGACGGCGTGAAGTCGTTCATCGGCAACGCGACCAAGACCTCCGGCGCGACGAAGGCCGACGTGAACAGCGCGGCCCGTTCCGCGAAGCAGAACATCTCGAAGGCGGCCGACGCGGCGAAGTCCGCGGTCGACGATGCCGCGTCCAAGCTCGACGACGCGGTCGACGATGCCGCCGACGTCGCATCGAAGTCGGCGTCGAGCACCTCCGCGAAGGCCTCGAAGTCCGGGGCGTCGCAAGGCTCCTCCGCGAAGTCCGGCTCCTGACCCCCGGAGGCGCACATGCCCGCACCGACGAATGACGATCGTTCGCTGTTCACCCTCGTCGGGGAGCTTCCCGACCGGGTCACCGACCTCATCCGCGCCGAGATCGACCAGATCAAGGCCGAGATCAGCTACAAGCTCAAGCACTTCGGCGTCGGCTCCGGCCTGTTCGCCGGAGCGGCCGTCGTCGGCGTGTTCCTGCTCTTCACGCTCATCGTCGCGGCCATCTTCGCGCTCGCGCTCGTCATGCCCGGCTGGGCCGCGGCGCTGACCGTCTCGGGCATCCTGGTCGTCATCATCGGGATCCTCGTCTGGATCGGGATCATCAACTTCAAGCGCGGCAGCGAGCCGCTCGAATCGATCGAGAGCCTCCGCAAGGACCTCGACATGGTGAAGGGAACGGGCGAGTATGACCGCGACTGACGCCGGCAGCCAGCTCAGCAAGCGCGACTCCAAGACGCGCCAGCGCAACCTCACGCGCCTCGAGGCGAAGACCAACTCCGAGCGCGCACGCGCCCGGTTCGCGGGCACGCTCGACGCACTCGAAGACAAGCTGAACGTGCCGAAGCAGGTCAAGCGCAAGACCGCCGAGGCCAAGGTGCAGGTTCCGCCGTCTCGCCGACGAGCAGCCGGTGGCCGCTGCCGCGGTCGCGGTCGGGGTCGTCGCGGTCGTGGGCGTCACCGTCTGGCTGGTCGTGCGCGCCGCCGTCGACGGCAGGTAGCGATCCGGGCGGATGCCGCGATGTCGGCGCTCGACTCGGCAGGCGCCGCGGCCGCGGGCCCGGCCGCGACGGCGGTCGATCGCGTCGCCGACGCCGTCCGCGCCGAGATCCTGACCGGCGCGCTTCCCGCCGACGCCCCGCTGCGCGAGGAGGCGGCCTCGGCACGATACGGCGTCTCCCGGCACACGGTGCGGGCCGCGTTCCAGCGGCTCGTCGCCGAGCGCCTCGCCGTCGCGATGCCGTATCGCGGCGTGCGCGTGGCGAGCTTCGACCGGGAGACGATCATCGCCCTCCAGCAGCTCCGCGCCGCCCTCGAGGTGGAGGCGGTGCGGATCGCGGGCGAGCGCTTCGGGCGCGAATGGCCCGAGCGGGTGCTCGGCGCCGGCGCGCGACGCGCTCGACCGGCTCGCGGCATCCGCCGACTGGCTCGAGGCCGAGCGGGTGCACGCGGAGTTCCACCACGCGCTCGTCGCGGCATCCGGGAGCCCGCGCATCATCGAGGCGCATGCCGCACTCGGCGCCGAGCTGCTCCTGTTCCTCCTGCACGTGCGGCCGCACTACACGCTCGAGTCCCTCGTGGCCGAGCACCGCGCGCTGCTCGACGAGGTGCAGTCGCGAGGGCCCGACGCGCTGCGCGACCACCTCGAGCACTCGACCCGCCTCCTCGTCGGAGGCTGAGCGGCCCGCAGGCCGCGCGACGAAGGGAGTCGACGATGACGACGGACGACCAGGCCGACGCGGTGACCGCCTTCGCGGAGCACGTGGTCGCCGCGACGCTCTCCACGTTCGAGCTGCTCAGCATCTACGTGGGCGACCGCCTCGGCTGGTATCGAGTGCTCGCCGAGGCGGGCCCGCTCGATGCGCCCACGCTCGCCGAGCGCACCGGGACCCACGAACGCTACGCACGCGAATGGCTCGAGCAGCAGGCGGTGTACGGCATCCTCGCCGTCGACGACGCGGATGCCGCGGCATCCGCTCGCCGTTTCGCCCTGCCGGCCGCACACGCGGAGGCGCTCACGAATCCCGACTCGCTCGACTACGTCGCCCCGCTCGGGCGGTTCGCGGCGTCGATCGGCGCGCAGCTCGCACCGCTGCTCGACGCGTACCGCGCCGGTGGCGGGGTGGCGTGGGCCGACCTCGGCGACGACGCGCGCGACGCGCAGGGCGACATCAACCGGCCGTGGTTCCTGCAGCGGCTCGGCGATGCGCTCGCCGGCGTACCGTCGCTGCACGAGGTGCTCTCCCGGCCGGGCGCTCGCGTCGCCGATGTCGGCAGCGGACACGGCTGGTCGTCGATCGCGCTCGCGGAGGCCTACCCGCTCGCGCGCGTGGAGGGGTTCGACGTCGATGCGGCGTCGGTCGTCGCGGCGCGCCGGCACGCCGAGGAGGCGGGCGTCGCCGAGCGCGTGCGCTTCCACCACGTCGGCGGCGAGGGGCTCGCGCAGGACGCCGTGTTCGATGCCGCCTTCGTCTTCGAGGCGCTGCACGACATGCCGTTCCCCGTCGACGTGCTGACCGCGATCCGGCGGGCGGTGAAGCCGGACGGCGAGGTGGTGATCATGGACGAGGCGGTCGCCCCGGCATTCGCGCCCGACGGCGACGACGTCGAGCGGATGATGTACGGCTACAGCATCTTCGTGTGCCTGCCCGACAGCCTCTCCGCTCCGGGGTCGGTCGGCACGGGCACCGTCATGCGGCAGTCGACGCTCGAGCGCTACGCCGCGGAGGCAGGCTTCGCGGGCATCGAGGAGCTGCCCATCGAGGGCTTCGCGTCGTTCCGGTTCACGCGGCTCGTGCGCTGACCGTCGGTGCGCGCCGCGGAACGCACCGGGTCGGTCGTCGGCGGTTGTGCAGGTTGCGGTCGCAGCGCATGATGGCGCCATGGATCGGACCGAGCTCCGGGCGCTGCAGGCGCCACTGAAGGATCGCTATCGTGCGGACCCCGACGCCGCCGTCACCCCGGCGGAGGCGCACGGCTCGTTCGCGGCACCGGGCATCACGGCGACGATCGACGGCTGGGCGGGGCCCGTGCGGGCGGGACTGCATCCCGCGACGGGTGGCGACGGCTCGGACGCGTGCTCGTCGGACCTGCTGCTGCAGGCGCTGCTCGCCTGCGCCGGCGTGACGCTCCGGTCGGTGGCGACGGCGATGGACCTCGAGGTCCGCTCCGCCGAACTGCGGGCCGAGGCGGTCTGGGACGCGCGCGGCACCCTGGGAATGGACCGCTCCGTGCCCGTCGGCGTCCTCGACGTGGTCGTCACCGCCGTGGTCGACACGGACGCCGACGATGCCGCGCTCGAACGCCTCGCCACCGGAGTCGAGCGGTTCTGCGTCGTCGGGCAGTCGCTCGCCGAGCCGCCCGAGTTCGTCATCGTGCGCGCCGCGCGCTGATCGGGGCATCCGGCGGCAACGCTTTTGGACGATGGCGCGGAAAGGGGGAGACTGGAGGCATGTCTTCCCCCGCTGCCGAAGCGGCAGCCGACGCGCTCCAGACCGAATCCGACGCCGAGCAGTCTCCCGAGGGCTACACGGTCTTCGCCGTGCTCCGAAAGGACCCGGTGCGCCCCGACGACCTCGACGGGCACGACGTGCCGCGCTTCGTGCGCGAGCTCGACGACATCATCGCCCTCGTCGAGAACGAGGACGTCACGCTGCGCGGCATCTACGACGTCTCCGGCCTGCGCGCCGACGCCGACGTGATGCTGTGGCTGCACGGACCCACCGCCGAGGGCCTGCAGTGGGCGCTCCGCGAGATCCGGCGTTCGCGCCTGTTCCGCGCGCTGCTCCCCACGTGGAACGCGATGGGCGTGCACCGTGACGCCGAGTTCAACAAGGCGCACGTCCCGGGCTTCCTGCGCGGCGTCGAGCCCAAGTCGTGGCTCACCGTGTACCCGTTCGTGCGCAGCTACGAGTGGTACCTGCTGGCGCCCGAGGAGCGCGGGCGCATGCTCGCCGAGCACGGCCGGGCCGGCGCGGCGTTCAAGGGCGTCATCGCCAACACGGTCGCGTCGTTCGCGCTCGGCGACTACGAGTGGCTCCTGCCCCTCGAGTCCGACGAGCTCACCGACCTCGTCGACCTCATGCGCGACCTGCGCGCCACCGACGCGCGCCGACACGTGCGCGAGGAGGTCCCGTTCTACACGGGCCGCCGCGTCTCGACCGCCGAGCTCGTGGAGGTGCTGCAGTAATGGCGGCGGTGAACCTCGGCTCGACGGGCGCTCCGGCTCAGCCGGTGCCTCCGGCTCGGCGGGCGCCACCGGCTCGGCGGGCACCACGGCCACGGATGCCGCGGTCACCGCGCACCGCGGGCACAAGCCCGCCCCCGCGGCATCCGCACCGTGCGCCGCCGGCGCCATCGTGCCGGGCGCGACGCCCGCGGCGCAGCAGGGCCCCGCGCACGTCGAGGAAGCGGTCGCGTACGACGCGATCCTGCTCGCCGGCTTCGGCGGGCCCGAGGGCCAGGACGACGTGATCCCGTTCCTGCGCAACGTCACGAGCGGTCGCGGCATCCCCGACGAGCGCCTCGAGGAGGTCGCGCACCACTACCGCCACTTCGGCGGCGTGAGCCCGATCAACGAGCAGAACCGGCAGCTCAAGGCGGCCCTCGAGGCCGAGCTCGCGAGCCGGGGCGTCGACCTGCCCGTGCTGTGGGGCAACCGCAACTGGGACCCGTACCTCAACGACGCGCTCGACGAGGCGAAGGCCGCCGGCTACTCGAAGCTCATCGCGATCGCCACGAGCGCCTACAGCTCGTACTCGAGCTGCCGGCAGTACCGCGAGGACTTCGCCGACGCACTGGCCGACACCGGGCTCGGCGACGGCCCCGACGCCGTCCAGATCGACAAGGTGCGCCAGTTCTTCGACCACCCCGGGTTCGTGCAGCCGTTCATCGAGGGCGTCCGCGACGGCATCGCCGGCCTCGAGGCATCCGTGCCCGGCCTCGACCGCACGACCGAGGTCGAGGTGCTGTTCGCCACCCACTCGATCCCGTCGACGGATGCCGCGAAGTCGGGCCCGGCCGAGCGCGGGTTCGGCGAGGGCGGCGCGTACGCGGCCCAGCACCGCGCGGTCGCCGAGGTCGTCATGCGCGAGGCCGGCGCCGGCGACGTGCCGTGGCAGCTCGTGTACCAGTCGCGCAGCGGGCCCCCGTCGATGCCGTGGCTCGAGCCCGACATCAACGACGCCATCGCGGAGCTGCCGGCAGCCGGCCGCAAGGCCGTGGTCATCGTGCCGCTCGGCTTCGTGAGCGACCACATGGAGGTGCTCTGGGACCTCGACAACGAGGCGCTCGAGACCGCCGGCGAGCACGGCCTCGCCGCCGTGCGCGTGCCGACGCCCGGCACGCACCCCGCCTACGTCGCGGGCCTCGTCGACCTCGTGCTCGAGCGCGTCAACGGCACGCCCACCGCCGACCGCCCGGCCGTCACCGAGCTCGGCCCCTGGTACGACGTGTGCCGGCCCGGATGCTGCGAGAACGTGCGCCTCGGGTTCCGCCCGGCGCTCGCGGGGATCGCGCCGTGAGCGGGGCGGGCGGGTCCGGGTCCGCCGGCGTCATCCGCGTCGGCACCCGCGCGAGCGCCCTCGCGATGGCGCAGACGACGCAGATCGCCGAACGCCTCGCCAAGGCCGCGAAGGCCGACATCGAGCTCGTGCCCGTGACCACCGAGGGCGACACCTCCCGCGCCTCGCTGGCCTCGCTCGGCGGCACCGGCGTGTTCGCGGCCGCGCTGCGCGAGGCGCTGCTGCGCGGCGAGGTCGACGTGGTGGTGCACTCGCTGAAGGACCTGCCGACCGCGGAGCACGAGGGCCTGCGCCTCGGCGCCGTGCCCAAGCGCGCCGACGCCCGCGACGCCCTCTGCGCCCGCGACGGACTCACGCTCGCGACGCTGCCCGAGGGCGCGCGCGTCGGCACCGGGTCGCCGCGCCGCATCGCGCAGCTGCTCGCCGCCCGCCCCGACGTGGTCGCCGTCGACATCCGCGGCAACGTCGACACCCGCCTCGGCAAGGTGGCCTCGGGCGAGCTCGACGCGGTGCTCCTCGCCGCCGCCGGACTGGGTCGGCTCGGGCGGTCGGATGCCGCGACCGAGCTCCTCCCGCTCGCCGACTGGCCCACCGCAGCCGGCCAGGGCGCCCTCGCGATCGAGGTCCGCCGCGAGCGCGGCGACCGGGCGCTGGAGCGCGCGCTCGAGGCCGTCGACCACGGCCTCACCCGCTCCACGGTGCTCGCCGAGCGGCTCGTGCTCGCCGGCCTCGAGGCCGGGTGCGCGGCACCCGTCGGCGTGACGGCGTTCCTCGAGGACGAACTTCTGTTCCTGAGCGCGAGCGTGTACAGTGCCGACGGGACGCGGCGCCTGACGAGCTCGCACGCCGCGACCCCCGACAGCCGCTCGGCCGCCGACCTGGCGGATGCGGCCCGCGACGTCGCCGATCGGGTCGTCGCGGAACTCCTCGGCAACGGCGCCGCCGATCTTGCACCTCGTGAGGAGTCGCCGTGAGTGAATTCGAAGCGTTCACCGGTGCCATCGGCCTGCCGTTCCACGATGGCAAGCCGCTCGCCGGATGGCGCGTGCTCGTGCCCCGCGGCGGGCCCTGGGGCGACGGCGTCGCCGCCGCGCTGCGTGCCCGCGGCGCGACCCCGATCGTCGCGCCGATGATCAACTTCGCGCCGACCGACGACCAGCCGGCCCTCGAGGCGGCGCTCGCGAAGCTCGCCGCGGGCGGGTTCGACTGGGTCACGGTCACGAGCGCCACGACGGTCGACGTGCTCTCGTCGTACGACGCCGTGATCCCCGAGACGACGAAGGTCGCAGCGGTCGGCGAGACCACCGCTGCCGCGCTCGTCGCCGCCGGGTACCACGCCGACATCGTGCCGTCCGAGGACAACTCGGCGCGCGGCCTGCTCGAGGAGTGGGAGGCGGCCACCGACGGGCAGGAAGGCCTGCGGGTGCTGGCCCTGCGCTCGGCCATCGCCAAGCAGGTGCTCTCGATCGGCCTCGCCCAGGCCGGGCACCACGTCGAGGCGGTCGTCGCCTACCGCACGGTCGGCGTGCCCGTGGCGGCGAAGGTCGTCGACGACGTGCGCAGCGGCCGCGTGAACGCCGTGCTCGTGACCTCGGGCAGCGTGGCGGAGCAGGTGCAGCAGCAGCTCGGCCCGATCCCCGAGGCCACGCTCGTGGCCGCGATCGGCCCGCAGACCAAGATGGATGCCGCGCAGGTCGGCCTCCGCGTCGACGTCGTCGCCCGCGAGCGCAGCGCCGAGTCGCTCATCGACGCGGTCGTCGAGGCGGCCACCGCGCACGCCTGACGCTCGGGGGCGGTGCCGCTGGTTCCAACGACGCAGGAGATTGGTCGGCGCATGCCGCTGACACGACGGCTACCGCCCGATCTCCTGCGCGAGGCCACGATCGGCCGCGACGAGGATGGACCCACGCCGCGGGCGGCCTCCGCGTCGACGGGCACAGCGGGGCACGCCGTGCAGGACCGGGCACCGGACGTTCGCACGAACGGCCGACGCCCGCCTGCACGGCGTGCGTTCGGTGGCCCTAGCCGGTGACCTTCACGGTGATCGGCTTCGACTCCGTCGCGCCCGCGTGGTTCGAGAACGCGATCACGAAGGTGTGCGTGCCCGCGGCGAGGCCCGTCACCGGGATCTCCACGTGCTGGGCCGCGGGCGTCGCGGGCACGAGCGTCCCGCTCGCGATCGCCTCGCCGTCTCGGCGCAGCTCCCACGCGTCGGCGTTCGTGCCCCACCAGAGGTTCGCCTCGAGCGTCAGGTCGCCATCGCCGTCCCAGTCCATGTTGCGGAGCACGGGACGCGCGGGCGCGGCATCCGTCACCTCGACCGTGAGCGGCTCGAGCTCGGTCACGCCGTAGTCGTTCTCGAGTTCACCGCGGTACACGTAGGTGCCGTTCGGTCGATCCGCGAGCTCGGACCACTGCCGATTGCGCCTCGGGCGTGGCGGCCTCCAGCGGCACGGTCGCGATCAGCTCGTCGTCCTCGTACAGTCGGAACTCGCGCGCGTTGGTGCCCCACCAGAGGTTCATGCGCACCTCGAAGTCGCCGTCGTCGAGCCCGGTCTCCCAGCCGCTCGTCGAGCTCAGCACGCCGGTGGCGGGCGCGCCTTCGGCGACGCAGGCCGCGTAGGCCTCGGGCCGCGGTGACCAGCGGAACCACTCGAAGGTCGCGTCGATCTCGGCTGCGCCCGCCGTGCCACGGAACGCGTAGGGCCCGACGTGGGTGAACGGCGTCTCCGTCATCGAGAACGCCCGGCCGTAGTCGCTGAACGCGGCACCGTCGTACGACACGCTCGGCTGGATCGAGACGCCGTCGCTCGTGAGCCGCAGCCACACGGTGTCGGCCTCGGGGACGGCCGGAGCGGCGGTGTCCTGGCGGTTGTTGCCGTTCAGGAACCGGACCACCTCGAGCGTCTTGCCGCCGGTGGCCTGGCCGAGGTCGAACTTGCCGTACACCGTGTCGGAGGCGTAGAGGAGCAGTCCGGCCTGCTGGAAGCGCTGCGACACGTCGATGTGCAGCTTGGTCGTGAGCTGCCACGGTCCGTCGGGGAGTTCCTGCTGCGGGAGCGAGGCCGCGGCGACGCCGCCGAGGTAGGTCGGGATCGTCAGGGCGCCGTCGCTCACCGCGTGGCGGGCGCCGTCCTGGCGCACGACCCGGTCCCAGTCGGCCGAGAGCGCCGTGCCGTCGAACTCGTCGGAGCCGTCGGCCGCACAGTGCACGAACACCGGGTCGGCGGGGTCGGTCGGCCAGGCGACGGGCTCGGGCTCGACGGGGGGCTCGGCGTCGGGGTCGTTCTTCGCGTACGCGATGGTCGCGCCGAGGCGATCGCCCGACTCGTAGAACAGGTACACGTCCTCGCCCTCCTCGATGATCTCCGGGGCGGCGACGCGTCCGACGTCCTCGCCGATCCCGCTCGACCGGTGCAGGAGCTGCGCGGGGCCCACGTCGGTGAGGGTGGGGTCGATCGTGCGGGCCATGACGTTGCCCGTGGAGTTGTGATAGATCACGTAGAGCTGGTCGTCCCACTCCCAGAGGTTCCCGCCCGACACGTTGCCGCCGTCGCCCGTGCCGGGTTCGACGACGGTGCCCGCTCGCACGGCCCAGGTGATGCCGTCGACCGACTCGGCGAGCTTGATGCGCCGGTGGTTGTCGGTGAAGTTGGCCATGTAGAACATGCCGTAGCGGTAGCCGGAGCCCGGGTCGGGATGCTCGAAGACGCGCGCGTAGCTCGTCTCGGTGACATCCGGGCCGCCCATCGCATTCGACACGACGACGTCGCCGTAGTCGAAGTGGATGCCGTCGCTGGAGGAGGCGTACCGGGTGACCGAGTTCTCGCCGTGGAAGTACAGGAACAGCTCCCCGGCCTCCGCGTTCCAGATGGCGTCGGGGGAGGAGACGTGGGACACGTCGTAGTACGGCGCCCACTCGCTCGCGATGATGGGGTTCGCCGCGTACTCGGTCCATGGGCCGTCGAGGCTGTCGGCGTACATGAGCATGACGCCCGCGGGGGAGTCGTGCGGTGCGAGGTAGAGGTACCACTCGCCGAGCGGATCCTCGAAGTGCGCGCCCGCGTGGAAGACGCTTGGGAAGATGAACTCATCCGTCGGGTTGTAGATCATCTCGTCCTTGTCCGTGATCACCCCCTCGTACGCGAACCGGGGGAACGGCTCGGCCGCGGTGGCCGCCGGCACCACGGCGGCCGGGGCGAGGGTCAGGGCCAGCGCCGCGAGCGCGGCGGTGGCGAGCGAGGCGCGGATGCGCCGGGTCGATGGCATGCGGTAGCTCCTTCGGTACGCGGACACCCGATTCCGCGGGGGTATCGTCGATGGGTCTCGCGCCCATCGGGAGAATCTGCGGAATCGGGTTGCTAATGCGCATTAGCATCAGGTAGTGTCCACGCTAATGCGGATTAGCATCGCAGGACAAGACCCAGAGGGACTTCGATGACGACTTCCAGGACACCGTCGCGGCGGATCACGCAGCGACGCATCGCCGAGCTCGCCGGCGTCAGCCAGGCGACGGTCTCGCTCGTGCTGAACGACAAGGCCGACGGCGCCGCCCGCATCCCCGAGGAGACACGCGAGCGCGTGCTCAAGGTGCTGCGCGAGACCGGCTACGTGGCCGACCCGGCCGCACGTCGCCTTGCGGGTGTGGGCAACAAGATCCTCGGCGTGTTCACCTACGAGCCGGCGTTCCCCACCGAGAGCCAGGACTTCTACGCGCCCGCTGCTGAGCGGCATCGAGCAGGCCGCCGAGGAGCTCGGCTGCGACCTGCTGCTCTTCACGAGCGCGCCCGTGGTGAACGGCTCGCGCCGGCTCTTCCACGAGCACAACCGCCTGCGCCTCGCCGACGGATGCCTCCTGCTCGGTGTCGAGATGGACCACACCGAGCTCGAGCACCTCGTCGACGACGGATTCCCGTTCGTCGCGGTCGGCCGTCGCGATGTCGACGGGGTCCCCTACGTCGCCATCGACTACGCGAGCGGCACGGCCGACCTGGTCGGCCGGGCGTGGGAGCTGGGGCACCGGCGCTTCGCCTATCTCCACGTCGACAGCCTCGGCGAGTCGGTGCTCGACCGCCGCGCCGGCGTCGTCGGCGAGCTCGAGCGCCGCGGCGGGGCATCCGCCGTGCAGCACCTGCTCGCCATCCCCTCGCTCGGCGACGACCTCGAGCGCGACTGGGTCGCGATCCGCGCCTCGGGCGCGACGGTCGTCGTCGTCGAGCGGTCGGAGTGGGCGGAGCGCCTGCACGAGCTCGCCGAGCGCGAGGGCGTGGAGGTGCCCGCGCCGGCTCAGCATGATCGTGCTCTCCGAGCCCGGCCGCGCGGGAGGCTCCGTGGAGTTCACCCGGCTCAGCCCCCCGCGCATCGCCCTCGCGAGCGCCGCGACGAGCCTCCTCGCGCGCATCCTCGACCCCGACGACGACGTCCTGCCCGACGAACTGCGGCAGACGCTGCCGTGCCCGGCCGTGGCCGGCGTCACGCTCGCCGCGCCAGAGTCCGCGCCCGCTCCCGACGCGCCCGCAGGGGCCGCCGAATGAGCGCCCGAACCACCCCGGTCGAACTGCGCACCGAGGTCCTCATCGCCGGCGGCGGCCTGGGCGGGGTCGCCGCCGCGCTCGGGGCCCTCGAGGCCGGGCGCACGCGTCGTGCTCACCGAGGAGTACCGCTGGCTCGGCGGCCAGCTCACGAGCCAGGCCGTGCCGATGGACGAGCACACGCTGGATCGAGTCGTTCGGCGCCACCGCGAGGTACCGGGCGCTCCGCGACGGCATCCGCGACTACTACCGGCGCCACTACCTGCTGACGGATGCCGCGAGGAACGATCCCCACCTGAACCCCGGCGCCGGACTCGTCGGCCGGGTCTGCGCCGAGCCCCTGGTGGGCGTCGCCGTGATCGAGTCGATGCTCGCCCCGTACCGGGCGACGGGGCGCCTCCGGATCCTGCAGCCGGCCGTGCCCGTCGCGGCATCCGTCGACCACGACCGCGTCGAGTCGGTGACCGTGCGGCACCTCGACGACGGCCGCGAGACCACCATCACGGCCGACTACGTGATCGACGCCACAGAGCTCGGCGACCTCCTGCCGCTCACCGGCGCCGAGTACGTGACGGGCTTCGAGTCCCGTCACGACACGGGCGAGCCGAGCGCGCCCGACGAGGCGCAGCCCGCCAACCAGCAGGCGATCAGCTGGTGCTTCGTGTTCGACCAGGTCGACGGCGACCACACCATCGATCGACCCGCCGACTACGACGCGTGGCGGCGCGTGCAGCCCGACTACTGGGGTGCGCCGATGATCTCGCTCACGGGACCCGACCCCCGCACGCTCGAGATCTCGACGCGCACCTTCACGCCCAACCCCGACGCCGCCGACCTGGTGGCCGACCAGCGCGCCGATGCGGGCGACCGGGAGCTCTGGACGTTCCGGCGCATCGTGGCGCGCCACAACTTCCGCCCGGGCACGTACCCGAGCGACGTCGTGCTCGCGAACTGGCCGATGATCGATTACATCGGCGGCCCGATCGTCGACGTGCCCGAGACGGTGCGCGCGGAGCGCGAGGCATCCGCCCGGCAGCAGTCGCTGTCGATGCTCTACTGGCTGCAGACCGAGGCCCCGCGCGCCGACGGCGGCACCGGGTACCCCGGCCTCCGGCTGCGCTCCGACCTCACCGCACGGGCCCGACGGGCTCGCGATGGCGCCGTACATCCGCGAGTCGCGTCGCATCCTCGCCGAGACCACGGTGACGGAGCTCGACCTCTCGATCGCGGTGCGCGGCGACGCGAGCCCGGCCGCCTTCCACGACAGCGTCGGCGTCGGGATGTACCGCATCGACCTGCACCCGTCGACGGGCGGCGACAACTACCTCGACCTGCCCTCGCGACCCTTCGAGATCCCCCTCGGAGCCCTGATCCCCCGCCGGCTGGAGAACCTCCTGCCGGCGGGCAAGAACGTCGGTACCACCCACATCACCAACGGCGCCTTCCGGCTCCACCCGGTGGAGTGGAACATCGGCGAAGCAGCCGGCCGCCTCGCGGCCTTCTGCCTCGATCGTGCGTCCCGCCCCCGCGCGATCCGCACCAACCCGGAGCTCCTCGCGGAGTTCCAGACCCTGCTCACGAACGGAGGCGTCGAGCTGCACTGGCCGGCCGGCGTCTCGGGATACTAGGAGAAATCATGAGATCAGCAAGGGCGCTGACGGGTGTCGGATTCGCCGCCGCAGCGACGCTCGCACTCGCGGGCTGCTCGGGCGGAGGAGCACCGGAATCGCACACCCTCGGACATCGAGTTGCGGATGACGGTGTGGACCTCGAACGAGGACCACCTCGCGTTGTTCGACTCGATCGCCGACGCGTACATGGAGGACCACCCCGAGGTGACCGATATCACCTTCGACCCGCTGCCGTTCGAGGACTACACGACCACGGTCACCACCCAGATCGCGGGCGGCAGCGCCCCCGACCTCGCGTGGATCCTCGAGAACGCGGCCCCCGACTTCGTGGACTCGGGCGCGCTGCTGCCGCTCGACGAGACGCTCGAGGCCACGGAGGGGTACGAGTTCGACGACCTGTCGGAGAGCGCCACCGCGCTCTGGCACGACGAGTCGGGCGCCCTCGTGGCCTACCCGTTCTCGACCTCGCCGTTCGTGATGTTCGCGAACGACGACCTCCTGAAGTCCGCCGGCCTCCCGACCTCGGCCGAGATGCAGGCGAACGGCGACTGGAACTGGGACGGCGTCTCCGAAGCCGGAGCCGCGGTGCACGCGTCGACCGGCAAGGCCGGCTTCGTGATCCGCGACTTCGACTACGTCACCTGGGACAACCTCGCCTCCGTCTGGATGGGCTGGGGCGCGGCTCCGTGGAGCGAGGACGGCACGCAGTGCACGTTCGACTCGCCCGAGATGACCGAGGCGTTCGAGTTCCTGCACGACGCGGCGTTCACGTCGCAGTCGATGCCGGGCCCGGGCACCACCGCCGACTTCTTCGCCGGCGAATCGGCCTTCACCGTCACGCAGATCTCCCGCGCGTCGCTCCTCACGGGCGGCTTCGCATGGGACCTGCTCCCGCTGCCCGAGGGGCCAGAAGGCGAGTACTCGATGGTCGGCCAGGCCGGGATCGGGGTGCTCGCCGACGGGGAGAACGCCGACGCCGCCGCCGACTTCCTCGCGTTCTTCACCAACCCCGAGAACTCGAAGGAGCTCGCGCAGTACTTCCCGCCGCCCCGCGAGTCGCAGCTGAACGTCGAGACGCTCGCCGCGACGAACCCGACGCTCACGCCCGAGCAGATCGAGGACGTCGTGATCCCGGGCATCGAGACCGGAGTCACGCGCCCGAGCCACACCGATTCGGCCGAGATCGGCCAGGAGGTGCGCTCGGCGCTCGACGCCGTCTGGGTTCCCGACGCCGACATCCCCGCCGCGCTCGAAGGCGTCTGCACCGCCATCGACCCGCTGTTGGGCTAGGAGGGCGACGCTCCATGGCCGACGCCACCGTGACGACTCCCGGCCGGGCACCAGCCCGGCCGGGGGCCGCCCCGACCCGCGACGCGCGGTCCCGCCGACGGCGGTGGGTGCCGAGCTACGCCACTCGCGACCAGCTCACGGGCTACCTGTTCATCGCGCCGCAGTTCGTCGGCATCGTGCTCTTCGTGCTCGTGCCGCTCGTGCTCATCTTCTGGTACTCGTTCAACGAGTGGAACGTGCTCGCCGGCACCTTCCGCTTCGTCGGCACCGAGAACTTCGAGAAGCTCATGGCCGATCCGAAGCTCGCGCCCGTGCTGCAGGCCACCGGGATCTTCTCGGCGGGCCTCGTGGTGCTCAACCTCGGCCTCGCGCTGTTCCTCGCCGTGCTGCTGAACCGTCGCATCCGCGGCATCACGGTGTTCCGCACCGTCTTCTTCTCGCCGGTCGTCGTCTCGCTCGTGGCGTGGACGATCGTGTGGAGCTTCCTCCTCCAGGACAACGGCGGCATCAACGGCCTCCTGCAGATGGTCGGCATCGACGGGCCCAACTGGCTCCGCGAGGGGCCGACCGCCATGGCGTCGGTCATCGTCGTGCAGGTGTTCAAGAACGTCGGACTCAACATGGTGCTGTTCCTCGCCGCGCTCCAGGGGGTTCCGCAGGAGGTGCAGGAGGCCGCGCGCATGGACGGGGCATCCGACCGCGCGCTCTTCTGGCGCATCACCGTGCCGCTGATCTCGCCGACCATCCTGCTCACGTCGATCATCACGATCGTCGGATCGCTGCAGGTGTTCGCCCAGATCGCGGTGCTCACCCAGGGCGGTCCGGGCATCTCGACGACGGTGCTCGTGTACTACCTCTACCAGCAGGCGTTCGACTTCCATCACTTCGGGTACGGATCGACGCTCGCCATCGCTGCTGTTCGCGATCGTGCTCGTGCTGACGATCGCCCAGTGGCAGCTTCGCAGGAGATGGGTCTTCTATGAGAACTGATGCGATCGCCCTGAATACGGGGCCGGATGCCGCAGCCGAGCAGGTCGTCGACGTGATGGCGCGGCCCGTGCTCGACGTCGACGACGCGCTTCGGGAGCCGCGGCGCGACGAGCGTGCCGGCCGCGGACGCTCCCGCCCGAACCCCTGGCGCAAGGTCCTGCTGTACGGCCTGCTGCTGGTGCTCTCGGTGCCGTTCGTCTTCCCGACCTGGTGGATGGTCACCTCGTCGCTGAAGCCCATCAACGAGATCTTCGCCTTCCCGCCCGAGTTGTGGCCGTCGAACCCGACGCTCGACGGGTACGTCGAGGCGTTCACGGTGCAGCCCTTCGCGCGCCAGTACTTCAACTCGATGTACATCGCCGTGCTGGTGACCGCGGGCACCATGCTGTTCTCGTCGATGGCCGGGTACGCGTTCGCGCGGATCCGGTTCCGCGGCCAGGGCGTGCTCTTCCTCATCGTGCTGACGGGGCTCCTGATCCCGGCCGAGGTCACCATCGTGCCGCTCTTCCAGCTCTTCAACCAGTGGGGCATGATCGACACGCACTGGCCGCTCATCCTCGTGAGCACCTTCGGTGCGCCGAGCGTGCTGGCGACGTTCATCATGCGGCAGTACTTCATCACCCTGCCGGTGGAGCTCGAGGAGGCGGCGCGCATCGACGGGCTCGGCCGTTGGCGCATCTACTGGTCGATCGCCCTGCCGCTCAGCCGTTCGGCGCTCGCCGCGGTCGCCATCTTCACGTTCCTGCACGTCTGGAACCTCTACCTCGAGCCCACGGTGTACCTGCAGACGCCCGAGCTGTTCACGCTGCCGCAGGCGCTGACCCGCTACACCGACGCGTACGGCGGCGAGATGTGGAACACGCAGCTCGCGGCGGCCACGCTCACGGCGCTGCCCGTGCTCGTCGTGTTCGTCTTCGCGCAGAAGCAGTTCGTGGAGGGGCTCGCGCAGACCGGGCTCAAGGGCTGAGCGCGGCTCGGTTCGTCGGGCCGGCGCGTGCCTCGCCCGGGCGACCGCCCCGCCGTCGCGACGTAGGCTGGTCGGGTGAGTTCCACGCCCCTTCCCCGCGTCCGCCCACGCCGCCTCCGCGAGACCGCCGCCATGCGGCGGCTCGTGTCCGAGACCCGCCTGCACCCGGCCGAGCTCGTGCTGCCGCTGTTCGTGCGCGAGGGCGTGACCGCCCCGGTGCCGATCGCGTCGATGCCGGGCGTCGTGCAGCACTCCCTCGAGAGCCTGCCGCAGGCGGTGGCGGATGCCGCGGCCGCGGGTGTCGGCGGCGTGATGCTGTTCGGCGTGCCCGAGGTGCGCGACGCACGCGGCTCGGGCGCCACCGACCCCGACGGCATCCTGAACGTCGCGACCAGGGTCGCCGTCGAGGCATCCGCGGGCCGGCTCGTCGTGCAGACCGACCTGTGCCTCGACGAGTTCACCGACCACGGCCACTGCGGCGTGCTCGACGACCGCGGGCGCGTCGACAACGACGCCACCCTCGAGCGGTACACCGCGATGGCGCTCGAGCAGTCCCGCGCCGGCTCCCAGCTCCTCGGCCTCTCGGGCATGATGGACGGCCAGGTCGCCGCCGTGCGCGACGCCCTCGACGACGGCGGCCACACCGACACCGCGATCCTCGCGTACTCGGCGAAGTACGCGTCGGCGTTCTACGGTCCGTTCCGCGACGCGGTCGAGTCGACCCTCGAGGGCGACCGCCGCTCGTACCAGCTCGATCCCGGTAACCGCCGCGAGGGGTTGCGCGAGGCGATGATCGACATCGAGGAGGGCGCCGACATCGTCATGGTGAAGCCGGCGGGCAGCTACCTCGACGTGCTCGCCGACGTCGCCGCGGCATCCGACATCCCGGTCTGGGCCTACCAGGTGTCGGGGGAGTACGCGATGATCGAGGCCGCCGCCGCCCATGGCTGGATCGACCGCAAGCGCGCCGTGATCGAGTCCGTCCGGGGCATCCGTCGCGCAGGAGCCGACGCCGTGCTCACGTACTGGGCCGTCGAGCTCGCCGACTGGATCCGCAACGGGAGACCTCGCGTGAACGCCCCCACGAACGACGAGCTCTTCGCCCGCGCCCAGGCCGCGATCCCCGGCGGCGTGAACTCGCCCGTGCGCGCGTTCCGCTCCGTCGGCGGCACGCCGCGGTTCCTCGTGTCGGCCAGGGGCGCCGTACGTCACCGACGTCGAGGGCCGCGAGTACGTCGACCTCGTCGCCGGGTGGGGTCCCGCGATCCTCGGCCACGCCGACCCGCGCGTGATCGAGGCGGTGACGGATGCCGCGGGCCGCGGCCTCTCGTTCGGCTCGTCGACGCCCGCCGAGACCGAGCTCGCCGAGCTCGTCGAGGCCAGGGTCGCCCCCGTCGAGCGCCTCCGCCTCGTGTCGACCGGCACCGAGGCGACCATGAGCGCCATCCGCCTCGCGCGCGGCTTCACCGGCCGCGACCTCCTCGTGAAGTTCGCGGGTCACTACCACGGCCACTCCGACGGCCTCCTCGCCGAGGCGGGATCGGGGCTCGCCACGTTCGCCCTCCCCGGCTCGGCCGGCGTGCCCGCCGAGATCGCCGCGCTCACCCTCGTGCTGCCCTACAACGACCTCGACGCCGTGCGCGCCGCCTTCGCCGAGCACGGCGACCGCATCGCGGCCGTCATCGTCGAGGCCGCCGCGGCGAACATGGGCGTCGTGCCGCCCGAGCCCGGCTTCAACCGCGCGCTCGTCGAGCTCGCGCACGCCAACGGCTCGCTCGTCATCTCCGACGAGGTGCTGACCGGCTTCCGCGTCTCGGCGGCCGGCTGGTGGGGGCTCGAGCAGGGCACCGACGGCGCCTACACGCCCGACCTCCTCACGTTCGGCAAGGTCATCGGCGGCGGCATGCCCGTCGCCGCGCTCGGCGGCCGCGCCGACGTCATGCAGCAGCTCGCCCCGCTCGGGCCGGTGTACCAGGCCGGCACGCTCTCGGGGAACCCGGTCGCCGTCGCCGCGGGCGTCGCGACCCTCAGGGCAGCGGATGCCGCGGTGTACGCGCACCTCGACGACGCCGCCGCGACGATCAGCACCGCCGTCTCCGACGCGCTCGCGGCCGAGGGCGTGGCCCACGCCGTTCAGCGGGCGGGCAACCTGTTCAGCTTCGTGTTCGGCGAGGACGTGGCATCCGGGGTACGCGACTACGCGGGCGTGCAGCGGCAGGAGGCGTGGCGGTATCCGCCGTTCTTCCACGCGATGCTCGACGCGGGCGTCTCGCTGCCGCCGTCGGTGTTCGAGGCGTGGTTCGTGACCGCCGCGCACGACGACGAGGCCATCGGCCGGATCGTGGACGCGCTGCCCGCCGCGGCGCGCGCCGCGGCATCCGCTCGCCCGGCCTGACCGCGGCCCGCGCTCGCCCGGCCCGACCCGCTCGGGCGAGCCCGGGCGTAACCGCCTGATCGGGTTGCACGGTCCGCACACCAAACCGTTACGCCATTGTGGGGTGGCGACACGGCGAGCGACGGCGGGCTCGGGCAGGATGGAAGCATGGCCCAGCTTCGCGTGCACAACGACCGGATCGAGGTACACCTCACCCCGGCCGAGAAGACGCTCGCGCTGCGTTCCGACGATCTCGTGGTGCAGCGCGACGACATCCGGTCGGCGACCGTCACCGACGACCCGTGGGTGTGGATCCGCGGCATCCGCAAGCGCGGCTCCGAGATCCCGCTGGTCGTCGCCGTCGGCGTGTGGAAGTACCACGGCGGCACCGACTTCGTCATCGTCAAGGGCAAGCGGCAGGCGGTCGTGCTCGAGCTCGCCGCGGGCGAGTTCACGCGCATCATCCTGAGCACGAACCACTCGGCCGCGCTCATCGACCGCCTGAAGGTCGAGCCGCCGACCGAGGCCGATGCGCAGGCCGATACCGACTGACCGGGTCGCTCGCGCCTGCTCGCGCCGGCCGCGCGTTTCGCTCCGCCGCCGCGCTCAGGACAGCGCGAACAGCACGAACCCGATGAGCGGGAGCGTGCCCTGGATGAGCGCCGCCCGCACGTACCCGCGCCCCGTGGTCGTGAGCACGAGCGCGGCGAGCACCATGCAGGCCGTGGTGAACAGCACGAGGGTCTTGCCCACGTCCATCGCGCCCGCCCAGTAGAGCACGAGCCCGAGGGCCGCGCCGAGGCCGAGGAACAGGTTGTAGAACCCCTGGTTGTAGGCCATCGGCCTGGTCGTGTCGGCGGCGGCCTGGTCGGCGACGCCGAACCGCTTCCACGTCGACGGCCGGGTCCACCACACGCTCTCCATCAGGAAGATGTAGCCGTGCAGGAGCGCGGCGAGGGCGACGAAGATGCTCGCGATGACGGCCATGGCGCGATCGTATCGGTCGGGGCCTGCCGACCGGTCAGGGCGCGACGATCGGCTCGACTTCGACGGTCACCGGGAGGCCGAGGAACCGCTCCACCTCGGCGACGGATGCCGCGAGCGAGCGTTCCTCGCCGGGCGTGAACGCGCGCCACGGCACGATCCGCACCCGGGCGCGCTTCGCCTCCACGACCGGCGCCCACCGACCGGCCATCACCCCGTCGACGGCGATGGCGTGCAGCGGGAACTCGGGGCGCACGGGATCCGAGCGTCCGGCGGGGAGCAGGTACGAGCGGGGCGGCGCGTAGCCCATGATGTACTCGTCGTACGCCTGCAGCAGGTCGACCACGTCGTGCCCCGCGGCATCCGGCCCGCCCTCGACGTGCGTCGACGGATGCCGCGTCGAACGCGTGCGGCGTGCCGTCGACGTCGATCGTCGCGATGCGCCCGCCGCCACGACCGGCCGGGTCGGCGGCGTCGGCGAACGCCGTCCGCGCGTCGCCGAGCGTGAACCCCGACCACGACGCGAAGTCGCGCTCGGAGGCCGGTCCGCGTGACGCGATGAACCGGGCGGCGAGCTCGGCGAGCGCCTCGTCGCGCGGCCTCGGCGGTGACGGCGGCACGCGTTCGTCGAAGGCGGCGTAGGTGCGCTGCTTCCCGGCATTCGCGCCGCTGATGGCGATGCGCTCGAGCTCGGCCATGATCATGACGTAGGCGAAGCTGAGCCCGGCCTTCGGCACGCCCCCGGCCTCGAGCGCGTCGGCGAGCTCGGCGCGGGTGCGGTGCCCGCCCGCGAGCGAGGTCGCGATCACGTCCATGGCGCGGGTCGCGGTGTCTCCCTCGAGGCCCGTGCGGCGGTAGTACGTCCCGTTCGCGCGGTGCACCCGCTCGGCGGACAGCTCCATCACCCAGCGCGCGTCCTCCGGATGCAGGAAGTGCCACGTGGGCCGGAGCACGTGGGTGCGGAGGATCTCGCCCGCGTCGAGCGCGGCGGCGACGGATGCGGCATCCGGCCGCCGTTCGATCGGCACTCGCGCCGCGAGCCCCCACTGCGCGGGGAGGAACTCCTGCGCCTGCACCGCGACGAACCGCCGCACCACCTCGGGCGCGCTCGTGTCGTACGGCGATCGCAGCCCCTGCACGCGGAGCCGCAGCTCCCGCAACCCCCGGAGGTCCACCGCTACGTCACGTCCCTCCGCCACGTGGTGGCGCCGCCGATGAGCGTGGCGACGACGCCGATGGCGAGCAGCACCAGGCCGCCCTGCCACCAGTCGAGCGACTCCGCCGCCCCCACCGAGGCGATGCTGTAGAACGACGCCCCGACGAGCGCGTCGCTCGCGGCGCCGGGCAGGAACTGGCCGATGGTCGCGGTGACGTCGTTCAGCGACGCCGCGAGGCGCAGGATCGGCTCGATGAACTGCGTGAACGCGAGCACGATGACGATCGCGGCCACCTGGTTCGGCACGAGCGCGCCCAGCCCGACGCCGATCGTGGCCCACAGGGCCATCGCGAGCACGCCCCGCCCGATCAGCGCCCACGTGTCGGGTTCGCCGAGCTCGGTCTCGAGGCCGAACGCCGCCAGCGCGGCCGCGCCCGTGCCCACCGACGTGAGGAAGGCGATCACGCCGAATCCCGCGCCGAGGAGGAGCTCGGACACGAACTTCGCGCCGAGGACGACGGAGCGGTGCGGCTCCGCGAGGAACGTCGGGGTCAGCGTCTTGTGCCGGAACTCGCCCGTGACGGCGAGGGCGCCGAGGAGCACCGGGAACACGTAGCCGATCGAGGAGGCGAAGCTGTAGATCAGTGGGGCGAGCTGCATGCCGGGAGGGAGCTGCGTGTTGCCGGTGTTGGCGGCGGCATCCGGATTCTCGACGGCCCAGCCGAGGAACGCGCCGAACCCGCCCGCGAGGAACGCGACGTAGCCGACGAGCAGCAACGCCAGCAGCCACCACATGCGGGTCGTGAAGACCTTCTGGAACTCGGAGCCGAGCGCGCGGAGCACCGACATCACGCCTCACCCCCGTCGACGTGACGGGGCTCGCCTCGTCGTCCACGAGTGGACTCGCCTCGCCGTTCACGAGGGAGAGGAACGACTCCTCCAGCCCGGATCGCAGTCGGTGCAGGGCGCTCAGCTCCACCCCGCCGACGAATGCCGCGTGGCCGACGCGGCCGGGGTCGGGCTCGGCGACGATGAATCCGCTGCGCCCCTCGGTGTACTCCAGCCCCGCCTGGTCGAGTGCGGCGGCGAGCCGGAGGCGATCGGGGGAGTCGGCGATCGTGCGCGGTGCCGCGTCGAGTTCGAGGCTCGACAGTGGTCCGCTCCGCACGAGGCGGCCGCGGGAGATGATGACGACGTCGTCGACGCTCTGCTGCACCTCGCTCAACAGGTGCGAGCTCACGAGCACCGTGCGCCCCTCGTGCGCGAGTCGCTGCAGGAAGCCGCGGATCCACTTGATGCCCTCGGGGTCGAGGCCGTTGATCGGCTCGTCGAGCACGAGCACGCCGGGATCGCCGAGCAGCGTGTACGCGAGCGAGAGCCGCTGCCGCATGCCGAGCGAGTAGCCGCCCACGCGCCGGTCGGCGAACTCGGCGATGCCGACCTGTTCGAGCACCGCGGGCACCCGCGCCGACGGCAGGCCCGCCGCGGTCGCGTAGACCTTCAGGTGGTTCCGCGCCGTGCGGCCGGGGTGGAAGTTCGCGTCGAGCGCGGCCCCCACGGTCTCGAGGGGCTTCGGGCAGGTCGCGGTACGGCGTGCCGCCGAACGTCGCGGTTCCGGCGGTCGCACGCACCAGCCCGAGCAGCACCCGCAGGGTCGTGGTCTTGCCGGCGCCGTTCGGGCCGAGGAATCCGGTGACCCGGCCCGGCTCGACCGTGAAGCTGAGGTCGTCGACGGCGGTCACCTGCCCGAACTGCTTGCTGAGCCCCGAGATCTCGATGGGGATGCCGCTCTTCATGCGCTCTCCTCACGTGGGGGCGAGCAGAGCCGCGAGGGGCCGCGCCCCCGCACGGCCCGGGCGGTCGCACCGCCAACCGCCACAGGTGCCACCCTAGCGAGGGAGGCGCGGCCGGGGCATCCGTCGTGCGACGGATTCGAGCGGACCGGCGGACGCGCCGCTCCGGCGGCCTCAGTTGAGCGGGCGGATGCCCCCGGGCAGCACGCCGCCGGCGTAGAGCCCGCTCGCGAGGTCCTGCAGTGCGCCGAGCGCGACCCGCTGCGTCGTCGGACCGTAGGACAGGCGGGCGACGCCGAGCTCCTGGAGCCGCGCCGGCGCGGGCAGGTCGGGCAGCCCGATGAGGCTGACCCGGAGCTCGCCGATGCCGGCGACGAGCTCGGCCACCACGTCCTCGCCGAAGTTGCCCGGCACGAACACGCACGTGGCTCCGGCCTCGAGGTAGGCGCGCCCGCGCTCGATCGCGTCGGCGATCCAGACCTCGCGCGGGCGATCCTTGCCGCGCAGGAACGCGTCGGTGCGCGCGTTGAGCGCGAACGGCACGCCCTCGGCGTCGGCGGCGGCGACCGCCGCCTCGACGGCCGCGATGGACTCGGCGATCGGCTTCAACTGGTCTTCGAGGTTGGCGCCGACGATGCCCTCGCCGATGGCGCGGCGGATCGTCTCGCCGGGATTCCCGTAGCCCGCCTCGAGGTCGGCGCTCACCGGCACGTCGACGGCGCGGGCGATGCGTCCCGCCATGTCGAGCATGAGCTCGGCGGGGATGTGCTCGCCGTCGGGGTAGCCGAAGGTCGCGGCGATCGAGTGGCTCGCGGTGGCGATGGCCCGCGTGCCGGGCAGTGCGGCCACGACCTTCGCGCTCGCGACGTCCCACACGTTCACCACCTGGAGCAGCTCGGGCGCGGTGTGCAGGCGGCGGAGTTCGGCGGCGGTGTCGGCGATGGTCATCCGGCCAGCCTATGGCGGGCCGGCGACGCGAGTGGCGGCCGCCGGTCCGAGGTTCGGCGAGCGGGCGCCGCGACGCGTCAGCCCAGCGCTGCGGCGAGCCCGTCGAGCAGGCGCTCGACGTCCGAGGCATCCGTGTACGGAGCGAGGCCCATGCGCAGGCCGCCGACCTCGCCGAGGCCGAGGTGCCGCGACGTCTCGAGGGCGTAGAAGTTGCCCGAGGGCGCGAGCACCTGGCGCTCCGCCAGCGACCGGGTCAACTCGGATGCCGCGTGGCCCGCGAAGGTGGCGAGCAGGGTCGGGGTGCGGCGATCCGCGCGCGACCAGAGCGTGGCGCCGGGCAGCGCGGCGAGCCCCTGCTCGAGCTGCGCCCGCAGCGCCTCCTCGTGCTCGTGGAGCGCCGCGTACGACGCGGCGAGCCGCTCGCGCCGGGACTCGGCCGCCTCGGCCGCGTCGGGATCGAGGCCCGAGAGCACGTCGACCGCGGCGGTGACGCCGGCGAGCAGCTCGTACGGCAGCGTGCCGAACTCGAACCGCTCGGGCACCGCGTTCGTGGCGGGCAGCAGCTTGTCGGGCATGATCGTCTCGAGCAGGCCGGGCCGGGCGGCGAGCACCCCGCAGTGCGGGCCGAGGAACTTGTACGGCGAGCACACGAAGAAGTCGGAGCCGAGCTCCTCGACGTCGGGGAGCTCGTGGGCGGTCAGGTGCACGCCGTCGACGAAGACCATGGCGCCCGCGTCGTGCGCGGCGGCCGCGATGGACGGCACGTCGGGCCGGGTGCCGATGAGGTTCGATGCGCCGGTCACGGCGACGAGGCGCGTGCGGTCCGAGAGGAGGGCGGTCGACGGCATCCGTCGGGAGCTCGCCGGTCTCGGGGTCGAAGTCGGCCCACCGCACGGTCGCGCCCGCGCGCTCGGCCGCCTGCACCCAGGGCCGCACGTTCGCGTCGTGGTCGAGTCGGGTGACGACGACCTCGTCGCCCGCGCCCCAGTCGCGCGAGAGGTGCCGGGAGAAGTCGTACACGAGCTGCGTGGTGCTGCGCCCGTGCACGATGCCGCGCGGATGCGCGTCGAGCAGGTCGGCCATCGCGAGTCGGAACCCGTGCACGGCCGCCTCGGCGCGCTCCTCCGACTCGCCGATCGTGCCGCGGTTCGACAGCGGCCCGGTGAGCACGGATGCCACGGCGTCGCCCACCGCGCGCGGGGTCTGCGTGCCGCCCGGCCCGTCGAAGTGCGCCCACCCGCTCTCGAGCGAGGGGAACAGCGAACGGATGCGCGCGACGTCGTAGGCCATGCGGGAAGCCTAATCACGCCGACCGCCGCGCGACGAGCGGGGTTAGCATGCACTCATGGGCGGCGTGGGGGTCGAGGCATCCGGGACCACGGCGCCCGCAGCCCCCGCAGCTCCCGCGACAGCCGCCACGGCGCCGCTTCTCGTTCAGTGCGCTGCTCGACGGCTTCTTCTTCGTCTTCGCCGGCCTGGCCGCGATCTGGCTGGCATGGCTGCTGTTCACGGAGTCCTTCAGCTTCGGCTGGTGGGGCATCCTCGGGTTCGTCCTCTTCTGGGCGCTGCTGGCCTACCTCGTGCTGCCGCGCCTGCACCGCATCCTCACCACGATCTACGTGCCCGACTACTTCATCGGCCGCGCGCGCACGAGCGACGGGCTCCTCGGCGATCCCGTGAACCTCGCCGTGCTCGGCGACGAGCAACGGCTGCACGCGGCGATGGCCGCGGCGGGGTGGACGCGCGCCGACGAGATCACGGCCGCCTCGAGCTGGCGCATCATCACGTCGACCGTCACGCGTCGCAGCTACGACGAGGCGCCCGTGAGCCCGCTCTTCCTCTTCGGCCGCCAGCAGGATGCCGCGTACCAGCAGGAGGTCGCGGGCAATCCCGCCAAGCGGCATCATGTGCGCTTCTGGCGCTGCCCCGACGGGTGGCTGCTGCCGGGCGGCTCACGCGTGGACTGGCTCGCGGCCGGCACGTTCGACCGGGCGGTGGGCTTCTCGCTCTTCACGCTTGCAGGTCACGCACAAGATCGACGCCGAGACCGACATCGAGCGCGACCACATCGTGGAGACCCTGCGCGCGTCGCACCCCGCCGTCGTCGTGGAGGTGCTGGAGGACTTCGCGACCGGCTACCACTCGCGCAACGGCGGCGGCGACACGATCGTCACCGACGGCGACCTGCCGGTGGTCGACGTGCGCGGCGTCTCCGTGCCCGACGTCGGATCCGACGACGCATCCGACGCCGCACCGGCGCCGCATCCGACGCCGCATCGCAGCGGGGGCGCGCATGACGGCCGTCGAGAAGCGACCGGCGTTCGAGTCGCCGGCGTCGCTGGCGGCGCCCGTGGCCGGCCCGCCCACGATGCGCCGGCCGCCCTCGACGACGGCCGGCTCGGCCCTGGTGCTGTTGCGCGTGCTCGCCGGCGTGGTCTGGCTGGTCGCCCTCTCGGTGCAGTGGGACGACGTCTTCACGCTGGCGTTCGACGAGGCGGGCGTGCCGCTCACGGGTGACGACGTTCGACGCGACGTCGCAGGCGGTCTACGTCTTCGTGGTCGCCCTGATCGGCGTCGTGCTCCTCTTCGACCTCGTGCTGGCCGTGCTCACCTACCTCGGCCTGAACTGGCCGCGCATCGTCGTGATGGTGATCTCGACGTTCAGCATCAGTGCGTCGTTCGCGACCTGGTGGGTCGGCGACCAGGAGATCACGCTCCAGACCACGTTCCTCACGCTCTCCCTGGACATCCTCGTGATGCTCGCGCTCTCGAGCCGCTCGGCTCGGGCCTACGCGCGCCGGGAGCGGCCGCCGCGACGCTCGCCCCGCCCAGCCGCCGCGAGATGACGCGAATCGACCGTCGCGTGGGCCCGAAGGTCGATTCGCGTCATCTCACGCGATCGCGCCGGCGTGGAGCGCGCACGTGGCGCTGCCGCACGACTCGCACACCACGAACTGCGCCCGGCACGAGGCATCCGGGCAGTTGGCGGTGCGATTCGTCGGCGCACCGCAGCCCTCGCAGCGGCCGATCACCGCGGCCTCGTCGCTGAAGTCGACCGAGCCGCGCCCGTCGAAGACGTAGAGCGAGCCCTCCCACAGGCCGCCGTCGCCGAAGCGCTCGCCGTAGCGCACGATGCCGCCCTCGAGCTGGTACACCTCGCCGAAGCCCCGGCTCGCCATGAGGCTCGAGAGCACCTCGCAGCGGATGCCGCCGGTGCAGTACGTCACGACCGGGCGCCCCTTGAGCTCGTCGAACTCGCCGGAGTCGAGCAGCTCCACGAAGTCGCGCGTCGTCTCGACGTCCGGCACGACGGCCCCGCGGAATCGGCCGATCGCCGCCTCGAGCGCGTTGCGGCCGTCGAAGAAGACGACGTCGTCGCCGCGCTCCGCGACGAGCTCGTGCAGCGCCTCGGGCGTGAGCGGAGCACCGCCGCCGACCACCCCGTCGCCGTCGACGCGCAGTTCGCCCGGGGCGCCGAACGACACGATCTCGTCGCGCACCTTGACGCTGAGCTTCGGGAAGTCGAGGCTCGCGCCCGTCTCGTCGAGGCCGCTGCCCTCGCTCCACTTGAAGTCGATGTGCTTGAACGCGGGGTAGTCGCGGGTCTTGCGCACGTAGCGCTTCATGGCGCCGAGCTCGCCGCCGAGGGTGCCGTTCAGGCCGTCCTTCGAGATGAGGATGCGCCCGCGCAGGCCGAGCGACGCGGCGAGGTCGCGCTGCCACAACCGCACCGCGTCAGGGTCGGCGAGCGGGGTGAAGGCGTAGTAGAGGAGGATCTTGGCGACGGCCACCCCGAGATCATACGGTCGGATGCCGCGAACCCGCCGAGTCGCCCGACCCGCCCGCCATGGGGGTCACAGCAGCGCGTCGTCGTCGTAGGCTGGCCGCGAACGCGGACGCTCACCCTACCGAGGAGGATCGCCATGCTCGACATCGACCCCTATGAGGCGCTCCAACGGCTGCGGCCGGTCGGGAGCTTCTCGGTGACGAGCGCCGACTTCACCGACGGCGGCCCGCTCGCCCGGCCGCAGTGGAGCACCGGCGCCGGCGGCGTCGACCGCTCGCCCCAGCTCTCCTGGTCGGGCTTCCCCGACCGCACTCGGAGCTTCGCCGTCACGTGCCTCGACCCCGACGCCCCCACCGGCTCGGGCTGGTGGCATTGGGCGGTGGCGAACGTGCCTGTCTCGGTGACGAGCCTGGAGGCCGGGGTGGGCGGTCCCGGCGGTCCATCGCTTCCGGCCGGCTCCATCGTGCTGCGCAACGAGGACGGCGAGCGCGGCTACATCGGCGCCGGTCCCCCGCGCGGCACCGGCACGCACCGGTACGTGTTCGTCGTGCACGCGCTCGACGTGCCGAGCCTCGACCTCGATCCGGATGCCACTCCCGCCATCCTCGGCATCCGATGCTTCTCCCACGGGCTCGCCCGCGGCATCCTCACGGGCACCGCGAACCGCGACTGATCCGACCGTTCCCTGTCCCGACGCCGTGCGAGGTCGACTCGCGCGCCGTCAGTGCTTGTTGCCGGTGAGCGCGAGCACGCCGCCGAGGCCGATCATCATCACGCCGCCGGTCGCGGCGAGGTGCGCCGCACGCTTCGGCGAGCGCGCGAACCAGTTGCGGGCCGCGCTCGCGGCCAGCGCCCAGATCGAGTCGCAGAGCAGCGCGAGCACGATGAACACGACGCCGAGCTCGAACAGCTGCAGCGGGATCGAGCCGGCGGTGAAGTCGACGAACTGCGGGAGCACCGCGACGAAGAACGCGATGGTCTTCGGGTTGGTGACGCCGACGATGAACCCCTCGCCGAGCTGGCGCCAGTGCGAGCGGGTCGCCACCGCGCCGTTCACGGCGGCCGCGGCATCCGCTCGATGGCGGATGGCCTGGACGCCGAGGTAGACGAGGTAGAGGGCGCCCGCGAACTTGATGATCGTGAAGATCACCACGGACTGCGCGACGAGCGCGCCGACGCCGAGGGCGACCGCGGCGACGAGGGGCACCATGCCGAGCGCGTTGCCGACCACGCTGAGCAGCCCGCCGAGGCGCCCGAGCGCGAGCGACCGCCCGATCACGAACAGCACGCTCGGGCCGGGGATCACGATGAGCACGACCGACGCGAGCGATGAATGCCCACAGGTTCTCGACGGGGACCATCCGTGCATGCTACTCCGCGCCCCTTGCGCTTCCATAACGAGATATATAACCTGTTATGGAAGTGCGCACGGCGAAGGAGGGGTCCGATGGTCGACGACATCGTGGAGGAGCTCGGGCACCTCGCGCTGGGCACCCGGCTCAAGCGGCTCGGCGAACGCCTGCAGGCCGAGACGACGCGCTTCATCGAGGCGAGCGGACTGCCGGTGCCGGCCAGCCAGTTCCCGCTGCTCGCCGCGCTCGACCGGCCGGGCGGCCTCACGGTGGGTGAGCTCGCCGAGGCGGTCGGGGTGAGCCAGCCGGGCATCACGCGCAGCGTCGCGCGGCTCGCGGAGCAGGGACTGATCACCGTCACGCACGAGTCGGCGGATCGCCGGCGGCGCTCGGTGCAGCTCACGCCCGCGGGCGACGAGGTCGTGGCGCGGGCGCGCAGCCGAGGTGTGGCCGCACGTGGAGGCGGCGGTCATCGAGGCGTGCGACGGGCTCGACGGTCCGCTGCTCGGCGAGCTCGCCGAGCTGGAGGCGCGGCTCGATCGCGACCCGCTCGACCGGCGGGCGGCCGCGCATGCCGCCGCGGGTCGGTCGACCGGGCGAGCGGGCGCGATGCCGCACGCGGGCGCCGCGGAGCCGGCGCGATGACGCGGCATCCGCTCGACCGGCCCGTCTGGAACGCCCTCACGACCCGGCAGCGCGACCTCGCCGTCGGCGACGAGCTCGCGCGGCGCTTCGATCCCGAGATCGGGCCGTTCGCCGCGGTCGCGCATGACGACGCCGAGCACCTGGCCCGGCTGGGCGCGCTCGTCGCCGAGCACGGGCGCGCCGTGCTGCTGCAGCGCGACGCGAGCCCGGTGCCGCCCGGCACCGTCGAGCAGCTCAGGGCCGCGGGCGTGCAGCTCGTGCTCGATCGACTCGCCGCCGTGCCGGCGACGCGCGCCGATCGTCGAGCTCGGGCCGGCGGATGCGTCGGAGATGGTCGCCCTCGCGAAGCTCACCGAGCCCGGACCCTTCGAGGCCCGCACACCCGAGCTCGGCGGGTTCGTCGGCGTCCGCGTCGACGGACGACTGGTGGCGATGGCGGGCGAGCGCATGAAGCCCGAGGGGTTCACCGAGGTCAGCGGGGTCTGCACGCATCCCGACCACCGCGGGCACGGGTACGCGGCGATGCTCTCGGCCGTCGTCGCCGACCGGATCGTCGAGCGCGGAGAGACGCCGTTCCTGCACGCGTTCGCATCGAACCGCGCGGCCGTGGCGCTCTACGAGCGGCTCGGGTTCGTGCTGCGCGCGCCGGTGGAGGTGCTCGCGCTCGTCGCCGCGTGATGCGGCGTCGGCCGGCGCCGGCCGTCGAAGGCCGGCGCCGGACGCGCCGGCGCGGCCGGCTACTCCTCGTCGGGCGGCGGCGAGATCGCCGCGCCCAGGCGGATGCGGGTGCCGAACGGGTCGGTCACGAGCGACGTGCGCTCGCCCCACGGCTGGTCGGCGGGTTCCTCGACGACGGATGCCCCGGCCGCGGCGAGCTCGGTCGTGACCCGGTCGACGTCGTCGACGTAGAACCAGAGGAGCACGTTGCCCGGTGGGGGCGGCGCCTCGGCGAGCCCGATGCCGAGCGACGAGGCGCCGACGGCCAGCGACACGTACACCGGCTCGCCCTCGGGAGGGAAGCTGTACGTCAGCACCCCGCCGAACGCGTCGCGGTAGAACGAGAGCGCCGCACCCATGTCGGACACCTCGAGGATCGGGAACGCGGATTCGATCATGACCCCTCCTCGAAGGGAGGCTACGCCGCGGGCCCGGGATGGCGCTACGGTGTGTCTCGTGAGCGACCAGATCTCCGCGAGCGTCGCCGACGGAGTCGGCCACGTGACGCTCGACCGGCCTCAGGCGCTGAACGCCCTGAGCTTCGAGATGATCCGCGCGCTCACGGCCGTGTTCGAGGCCTGGCGCGACGACTCCGAGGTCGGCCTCGTGGTGCTCGACGGGGCCGGCGAACGCGGCTTCTCGGCCGGCGGCGACATCCGCGAGCTCTACGAGTACGCGACCGACGGCAACGCCGCCGACGCCCGCGAGTTCTTCCGCTCGGAGTACCGGCTCGACGCGATGATCGCGCGGTACCCGAAGCCCGTCGTCGCCATCATGGACGGCATCACGATGGGCGGCGGCATCGGCCTCGCCGGACACGCCGCGATCCGCGTCGTCACCGAGCGCTCCCGCGTGGCGATGCCCGAGACGCGCATCGGCTTCACGCCCGACGTCGGCGGCTCGTGGCTCCTGGCCCGCGCGCCCGGGCGAGCTCGGCGTGCACCTCGCCCTGAACTCGCGCACGATGGACGCGGCCGACGCCCTGCACGCCGGCTTCGCCGACTCGTTCGTGCCCTCCGAGCGCCTCCCGCACCTGGTGCAGGCGCTCGCCGAGCGGGCCGACCCCGGCAGCCCCGCCGAGATCGTGATGCTCTTCGACGAGACGCCCGGTCCGTCGGCGCTCGCGCTCGCCCGCGACTGGGTCGACGCCTGCTACTCCGCGCCCACCGTCGCCGAGATCATCACGCGCCTGCGGGCGTTCGCCGAGGGGCGACGGGATGCGACGTGGAGCTCGTTCCCGGCTCAGCCGCTCGACCCCGCGGCATCCGCCTACGCGGCCGCCGCCGCCGACGAGCTCGAGACGCTCTCGCCGACCGCGCTCACCGTCACCCTCGAGTCGGTGCGACGGGCGCGCACGTTGGGCAGCCTCGAGGAGGCGCTGGAGCAGGAGTTCCGCCTCGTCTCCTGGTTCATCGAGCAGCACGACCTGCGCGAGGGCATCCGTGCGCAGGTCATCGACAAGGACCGCGCGCCGAAGTGGAGCCCCGCCACGCTCGACGGCGTCGACCCCGGGCTCGCGGCGCACGTGATCGGCGCGCAGGTGCACGACCCCGTCTGGCCCGATTCCGCGGCCTCCTGAGCCGACCGCGACGGCACGGCACACTGCGCCGCGCACGGCAAGCCCCCGCCGCGAATCGGTGCCGTTCGCGGCATCCGCTGCTTCGATTCGATAGCGTGGGGCCGTGAAGACCCACCACCTGCGCACCCACCGGAGTGACGAGAACCTGGCCCGCGAAGGCCAGCTCGCCTGGCAGCTGGCCGGGGTCGCGACCGACCCCGTCGAGCTCGACGACGACGTGGTCGACATGGTCGTGAACCGCGTGATCGACAACGCGGCCGTCGCGGCGGCCTCCCTCGCCCGCAAGCCCGTCGTCTCGGCACGCAGCCAGGCGCTGGCGCACCCCGTCTCGATCGGCGGCGACGGCGCCACCGTGTTCGGCGCGGATGCCGCCCGCCGCACGTCGCCCGAGTGGGCGGCCTGGGCGAACGGCGTGGCCGTGCGCGAGCTCGACTTCCACGACACGTTCCTCGCCGCGGAGTACTCGCACCCCGGCGACAACATCCCGCCGATCGTCGCGGTCGCCCAGCACCTCGCCGCCCCGCGCGGACTCACCGGCCGCGACATCGTGCGCGGCATCGCCACCGGCTACGAGATCCAGATCGACCTCGTGAAGGCGATCTCCCTCCACAAGCACAAGATCGACCACGTCGCGCACCTCGGCCCGTCGGCGGCCGCCGGCATCGGCACGCTGCTCGGGCTCGACCAGGAGACGATCTTCCAGGCCATCGGCCAGGCGCTGCACACCACCACGGCCACGCGCCAGTCGCGCAAGGGCGAGATCTCCACGTGGAAGGCGCACGCTCCCGCGTTCGCGGGCAAGATGGCCGTCGAGGCGGTCGACCGCGCGATGCGCGGCGAGACGAGCCCCGTGCCGATCTACGAGGGCGAGGACGGCGTGATCGCGTGGCTCCTCGACGGCCCGGATGCCACCTACGAGGTGACGATCCCCGACGAGGGCGAGGCCAAGCGCGCCATCCTCGACTCGTACACGAAGGAGCACTCGGCCGAGTACCAGGCGCAGGCGTGGATCGACCTCGCCCGCAAGCTGCACGACGAGTACCCGATCATCCTCGACGACCCCGAGCGCATCGAGTCGATCACCCTGCACACGTCGCACCACACCCACTACGTCATCGGCTCGGGTGCGAACGACCCGCAGAAGTACGATCCGGATGCCTCGCGCGAGACGCTCGACCACTCCATCCCGTACATCTTCACCGTGGCGCTGCAGGACGGCGCCTGGCACCACGCCGACTCGTACTGCGCCCGAGCGGGCCCACCGCCCCGACACGATCGAGCTGTGGAAGAAGGTGACCACCGTCGAGGACGAGGAGTGGACGCGCCGCTACCACTCGAACGACATCGAGGAGAAGGCGTTCGGCGGCAAGGTCGTCATCAAGCTCTCCGACGGCGGCGAGATCGTCGACGAGATCGCCGTCGCCGACGCGCATCCGCTCGGCGCCCGCCCGTTCGCTCGCGAGCAGTACGTGCAGAAGTTCCGCACGCTCGCCGAGTGGGTGCTCGAGGAGGCCGAGATCGAGCGGTTCCTCGACGTGGCGCAGCGGCTGCCCGACCTCGGCCCCGACGAGCTCGGCGCGCTCACGATCACGGCGGCGCCCGGCGCGCTCGTCGCCGTCGAGATCCCGACCGGCCTGTTCTAGCCATGACCGGCGAGGTCGCCCTCATCACGGGTGCGTCATCGGGCATCGGCGAGGCGACCGCCCTGGAACTCGTCGCGGCGCGGCTTCATCGTGTACGCCGTCGCGCGACGCCTCGACCGCATGGCGGGACTCGCCGAACACGGCGTGCACACGTTCGAGATGGACGTGACGGATGACGCCTCCATCACGTCGGGCGTCGAGCGGATCCTGCGCGAGCAGGGCCGCATCGACGTGCTCGTGAACAACGCGGGCTACGGCTCCTACGGCGCCCTCGAGGATGTGCCGATCGAGGAGGGGCGCCGCCAGTTCGAGGTGAACGTGTTCGGGCTCGCGCGGCTGACCCAGCTCGTCCTCCCGCAGATGCGTGCCCGGCACAGCGGCAGGATCGTGAACGTCTCGTCGATCGGCGGCAAGATGTACGAGCCGCTCGGCAGCTGGTACCACGCGACGAAGTTCGCGGTCGAGGGACTCAGCGACTCGCTCCGCTTGGAGTTGCAGCCGCACGGCGTGCACGTCGTGGTCATCGAGCCGGGCGCCATCCGCACCGAGTGGGGTTCGATCGCCGCCGAGAGCGCCGTCGCCAGGTCGGGCGGCACCGCCTACGCGCAGCAGGCGGAGCGGCTCGCGGCGGTGTACGACGTCGCCGATCGCCCGGGTGTCGGCGCCTCGCCCCGGGTCGTCGCGGCGACGATCGCGAAGGCGGTCACCGCGCGTCGACCCCGCACCCGTTACGCCGTGCCGTTCGGCGCGAAGGGCATCCTCTTCCTCCGCCGGATCCTCACCGATCGCGCGTTCGACTGGGTCATCCTGCGCGCGTACGGCATGAACTGAGCCCGGCAGCACGTCAGCCCGACCGCGGCCGTTCGCTCCTGAGCCCGGCAGCCGTCGCCCCTCCGCCCGCGATTAGGCTGGATCGGAGGAGGCCCACCATGCTCTACGCCCAGACCCCGCCCGCAGAGAAGCGCCGGCTCTTCCGCCAACGGCTCGCGAGCGGCGAGATCCTCCGCTTCCCGGGCGCGTTCAACCCGCTCTCGGCGCGGCTCATCGAGCAGAAGGGCTTCGACGGCGTCTACATCTCGGGTGCGGTGCTCTCGGCCGACCTCGGCCTGCCCGACATCGGGCTCACGACGCTCACCGAGGTGGCCGGGCGCGGCAGGCAGATCGCCCGCATGACCGAGCTGCCGGCGATCATCGATGCCGACACGGGCTTCGGCGAGCCGATGAACGTGGCCCGCACCGTGCAGGAGATGGAGGACGCGGGCCTCGCCGGCCTCCACATCGAGGACCAGGTGAACCCCAAGCGCTGCGGACACCTCGACGGCAAGCAGGTCGTCGACGAGTCGACCGCGCTGCAGCGCATCCGCGCCGCCGTCGATGCCCGCCGGGACCCGAACTTCCTCATCATGGCGCGCACCGACATCCGTGCCGTGGAGGGCCTGCCCGCGGCGATCGACCGCGCGAAGAAGCTCGTCGACGCCGGCGCAGACGCGATCTTCCCCGAGGCGATGGCCTCGCTCGACGAGTTCGCCGCGATCCGCGCCGCCGTCGACGTTCCGCTGCTCGCCAACATGACCGAGTTCGGCAAGAGCGAGCTCTTCACGGTGCAGCAGCTGGCGGATGTCGGCATGAACCTCGTGATCTGGCCGGTGTCGCTGTTGCGCCTCGCGATGGGCGCCGCGGTGCGCGGACTCGACGAGCTCGAGGCATCCGGGTCGCTCAACGGCATGCTCGACACGATGCAGCACCGCGCCGACCTCTACGAGCTCATCGACTACGAGGGCTACAACCACTTCGACACGAGCATCTTCAACTTCCGCGTCGCCCGCTGACCTGCGGCTGCTCCCCGACGTCGCCCGCCGGCCCGCGGCTGCGCCCCGCCCAGCACGCCGAACGCCGGTGCGCCACGGCAGGCTCTAGGCTGGGGGAGCGGTCGCGCCGCAGCGGCCGCGTCGTCACGCGAGGAGCACGATGAGCGATCAGCAGGGGGCGGCGCCCGCCGAGCAGGGCCCGGTCATCTACAAGGGACTGGCAGGCGTGCCGGTCGACTACACCGCCGTCTCGAAGGTCAACCCCGAGACCAATTCGCTGCTGTACCGCGGGTACCCGGTGCAGGAGCTCGCGGCATCCGTGACCTTCGAGGAGGTCGCGTACCTGCTCTGGTACGGCGAGCTCCCCGACGACACCCAGCTGGCCGAGTTCGAGGAACGCGAGCGCGGCCACCGCGGGCTCGACCACGAGGTGAAGCGCATCGTCGACGAGCTGCCGCTCACGGCCCACCCCATGGACGTCGTGCGCACCGCCGTCAGCGTCATCGGCGCGAGCGATCCGCAGACCCCCGACGACTCCCGCGAGGCGAACCTCGACAAGGCGATCCGCCTGTTCGCGAAGCTCCCCTCGATCGTCACGTACGACCAGCGCCGACGTCGCGAGCTCGAGTTCGTCGAGCCGCGCGACGACCTCGGCTACTCCGCCAACTTCCTCTGGCAGGCGTTCGGCGAGGCGCCCGAGTTCGCGGTCGTCAACGCGTTCGACGTGTCGATGATCCTCTACGCCGAGCACTCGTTCAACGCGTCCACGTTCACGGCGCGCGTGATCACGAGCACGCTCTCCGACCTGTACTCGGCGGTCGTCGGCGCGATCGGCGCGCTGAAGGGCGCGCTCCACGGCGGCGCGAACGAGGCCGTCATGCACGCCTTCGAGGAGATCGGCACCGCGGATGCCGCGGCGGCCTGGCTCGACGACGCGCTCGCCCACAAGCGCAAGATCATGGGCTTCGGGCACCGGGTCTACAAGCACGGCGACTCGCGCGTGCCCACCATGCGCGACGCCCTCGAGCGCTTGGTCGAGCACTACGATCGACCCGACCTGCTCGAGCTCTACACCGCGCTCGAGGACCGGGCATGGAAGAGCGCAAGGGCATCAAGCCGAACCTCGACTACCCGACCGGTCCGGCCTACCACCTCATGGGCTTCGACACGCTCACGTTCACGCCGCTCTTCGTGGCGAGCCGTGTCACCGGGTGGACGGCGCACATCATGGAGCAGGCCGCGTCGAACGCGCTCATCAGGCCGCTGTCGGTCTACAACGGTCCCGAGGAACGGCACGTCCCGGTCAAGGGCTGAACCATGGCGCACGTCTTCCTCGAGATGACGATGACGGTCGACGGCTTCACGGCCGGGCCGGGCGTGAGCCTGGAGCATCCGCTCGGCATCGACGGGGAGCGCGTGCACGAATGGCTGCTCGGCACCGACACGGGCGACCAGCCGCGCGAACGGGCGATGTTCAACCCCGGCTACGGCACCGAGGGCGCAGCGGATGCCTCGCCCGACGAGATCGACCGCAGCGTCGCCGCCCGCATGTTCGACACGACGGGGGCCTTCGTGATGGGCCGGCGCACGTTCGACGTCGGCGAGGCGCCGTGGGGTGAGGGATCCACGTTCGAGGGCCGTCCGTGCTTCGTCGTCACGACCCGTCCGCGTGAGTCGTTCGTGCGCGGCGGCTCGCGGTTCGAGTTCGTGACCGGCGGGCTCGCCGAGGCGGTGGCGCGTGCGAGCGAGGCCGCGCACGCGGCATCCGTGTGCATCATGGGCGGGGCGGATGTCGCCCGCCAGGCGCTCGTCGCCGATCTCGTCGACGAGGTGCGGCTGCACCTCGTGCCGGTGCTGCTCGGCGAGGGGTCGCGGCTGTTCCCCGAGTCGCGCAGCCGCCGGGTCGAGCTCGAGCCGCTCGGGGTGGAGCAGGGCGCTCGTGCGACGCACCTGCGCTACCGCGTCGTGCGCGGCGACTGACGGCCCGCGTTCGCAGAACCGCACAATCGCCGCGCGGGCCATCCGAGGCGCGTGACTGTGGCGACCCGCCAATGATGGGGAATCGACCACGATTCGCGGATACAGTCGTGGACCATGCACATGTTCTTCCGCACGCTGCTGCACGTGCTGTTCCTCTCGCGCCGCAAGCCCGACCTCGGGCACTACGACATCGCGCGCACGAACTTCATCACCCTGCCGACCGACCTCGACATCAACCGCCACATGAACAACGGCGTGTACTTCTCGATCATGGACGTGGCCCGGTTCGACATGCTCGTGCGCAACGGCGTGTGGCGGGCCTTCCGCAGCAAGGGCTGGTACCCGGTGGTCGCGAGCGAGACGATCACGTTCCGCAAGTCGCTGAGCCTGTGGCAGCGGTTCACGATCGAGTCGAAGCTCGTCGGCTACGACGACAGGGCCGTCTACATGGAGCAGCGCTTCGTGCGCCCCGGCCCCGACGGCGAGCCCGAGGTGTACGCCCAGGGGTTCATCCGGGCGCGTTTCCTGCGCAAGTCCGGCGGCACGGTGCCGGTCTCCGAGCTGATCGCGGAGTTCGGCGCGCTCGAGGGCGAGGGCATCCCCGAGTGGATCGAGCGCTGGGGCGCGGATGTCGCGCTGCCGGCCACGCGCGCCGCGGCACCCTCGGTCTGGCACTGAGGCTAGGAGCGCGCCTTCGCCGGCACGACCACTTCCTTGATGATGAGCAGGATGCCGGCCGCCACCGGGATCGCGACGAGCGCGCCGGGCAGGCCGGCGAGCGTGCCGCCGGCGAGGGCCGCGATGAGCACGATCGAGCCGGGCACCTGCACCGCCTTCGACATGACCCTCGGCGTGAGGATGTACGCCTCCACCTGCATGTAGACGAGCATCGCGGCGAGCACGATGATGCCCGACAGCGGCGAGACGAACAGCGCCAGCACGGTCATCACGATCGTGGTGAGCACCGTTCCGATCAGCGGGATGAGGGTGATGAAGAACGCCGAGACCGCGATCACGAGCGCGAACGGCACCTGCGCGATGAGCAGCACGATGAAGCTGAAGGTGGCGTTGAAGAACGCGAGGATCACCATGCCGCTGAGGTAGCGGCCGACGTTCTGCATGATGCGCTCGGCGTAGCCGACGACCCGCTCGCGGTGCGACGCGGAGATGAGGGTGTAGATCGCGGCCTTCGAGGAGTCGAGCGTGGCGATGAAGTAGATCGTCAGGATGAAGATGAAGAACGCGGATGAGATCCCGCCCACGATCGCGAGGCCCACGTTGAGCGCGCCGCCGCCGATGGTCGCCCACGTGTTGGGATCGCTGATGACGCCGACCACCCAGTTGTAGACCGTCGTGAGGACGCCGCCCGAACCCGAGGAGGCGTCCTGGAACCACTGCTGCTGCTGCAGGTTGGCGTACATCTGCGGCAGCTGCTCCACGAGGGTGACCGCCTGGGTGATCACGAGCGGCAGCACGATCCAGAGCATGCCGGCGATCACGAGGATGAACAGGATGATCACGGTCAGGATCGCGACGCCGCGCTTCATCCCGCGCCGTTGGAACCACCGCACGAGCGGGTCGAGGCCGAGCGTGATGAACATGGCGGCGAACACCGAGAAGAGCACGCCCGAGAGGCTGAGGAGCGTCCACGCCAGGGCGAGGCCGAGGAGCACGCCGAGCGTGGCGATGAACGACCAGACGAGGGGCCGTTCCGACATGAAGTTCCTGCCGCGCCCGCGCCGTGGTCGCGGCCGCCGGCGGTGCCCGTGGCGTTCTCGCGGGCGCGCCGCTCGATGCTCTTCACGGGCGCCAGCCTAGGGCTGAGGATGCCTCGTGCCGCGGAAGCGCGCCGGACGCGGTGCCGCCGCGGCGCGCGCGGCGTCGCCGTCTCCCGCGGGCTGTTCAGTGCTTGGCGCCGGCGGGGACGTGCAGCTCCTGGTAGTGCTCGGCGAGGGCCGGGTAGTAGTGCTCCCACTCGGGCATCGGCCGCCCCGCGTGGGCGGCCATGAGGCGGTCGAGGTAGTAGTCCCAGCCGGGACCCATCTGCGCGGCATCCGCGGGGTTCGGGAGTTTCTGGCCGAACGTGAGGGTGGTCATGCCGCCGGCCTCACGGAGGTGGCAGAACACCCGGATGCCGGTCGGGCCGGGGCCGGAGTCGGCGAGGAAGCGGTGCGGCGGCGCGCACTCGAGGATGCTCACGTTCTGCCACTCGCCCTCCTCGCCCTCGAAGCCCATGCGGAAGCGGACGCCACCCGTCTCGGGCCGGCCGGTGTAGGTGCCGATCCAGGCCTGCATCGCGGTGGGGTTCGTGAGGCTGAACCAGACCTCCTCGATCGGCGCGTGGAACAGGCGGTCGAACTGCAGGTAGAGGCCATCAGGCTTCAACGTGTAGTGGCCGGTCGCTTTCGCGGTCATCTTCGCCCCCCGCTCGTCGTCAACTCAGGCTAAACCCGCGATACGCCAAACCACTAGAGTTGGCGCCATGGGTTCCAGTGGGGGCGCGAAGCGCAAGCCGAATCATCCGTCCAGCGGGCAGGTCCACGAGGAGACGATGAACGTCACCGAGGGCAAGTCCGGGCTGTGGGGGGCCCTCGCGGGGCTCTTCACGTTCGCGCTCATCGCGGTGCCGCTCTCCGCGGCGTTCTCGTTCGCGACGCATCCGAACACGCAGCAGCTCTTCGCGGGCCGCCTCGAGGAGATGGGGCAGGGCGGCTACGTCGCCTTCTGGTGGGTCGTGACGATCTTCCTCCTCGCGCTCCCGTTCCTCGTGGGGTACGCCATCGCGCGGCTGTCGGGCCGGTCGCTCGCGATCGTGGGTGGCATCATCGCCCTCTTCGTCATCGCGATCCTCGTGATGGGCCAGATGTTCGTCTTCTGATCGATCGGGGGAGCCATGCAGCTCGCGAAGGCGTCCGACGACGCCAAGGCGCTGTTCGCCTCGGTGGTTCCCGATGACCCGCGCGTCGTGGTGAAGCCGATGTTCGGCAACCTCGGCGCGTTCGTGAACGGCAACATGTTCGCCGGGCCTCTTCGGCGACCGCATCGGCGTGCGCGTGCTCGACGAGTCGAGGCGCGCGGAGCTCGCCGCCACCGACGGCGCCGGCCCGTTCGGCCCCGATGAGCGCCCGATGGGCGGCTACGTCGCGGCGCCCGCCGCGTGGTCGGGCGAGCCCGACCGCCTCGCCGAGTGGCTGGCGCAGGCGTTCGAGGAGGTCGCGGCGCTGCCGCCGAAGGCGCCGAGGGCGCCGAAGCGCACCAAGCGCTGAGGCGGCCGTCGCGGGTCGTCGGTGCGTGGCCGCTCCGCCGCCAGTATCCATACCATGCGGTATGGTATGGAACATGACGATCCTCCCCGACCCGATCTGGCCGGTCGTCGTGCTCGCGGCGATCCAGGCCGTCGACGGCGTGCTGAGCCGGAAGCCCGTGGCATTCGTCGCGCAATGCTTCGACGACGTGCACTTCCCGCGCCGATGGTGGTGGATCCTCACGCCGATCAAGTTCGCGGCGGCGGCCGGCCTCCTCGCGGGGATCTGGATCCCGTACCTCGGCGCCGTGACGTGCGCGGCGCTCATCGCCTACTTCCTGGTCGCCATCGGCATGCACGTGGCCGCGCGCGATTTCGGCCGGAACCTGTTCGTGAACGCGACCGGCATGCTCGTGATCTGCGTCGCGACCACGCTGTGGAGCTTCGTGCTCTGACGGCGCTGCCGGCAGTCACGCCTCGTCGGCGGGCACCGACTCGAGCAGCAGCTCGGTACACGGCCCGCAGTTCATCGCGGCCTCGACTGGCGGCACCATCGCCGCGGCGCCGAGCGACACGAGGTACGGCACGAGCGCGGCGGTGCGCGCCGCGGCATCCGACTCGACCGCCGGACGCCACGTCGCCTGCAGGGCCGCGATCGCCGCGGCGTCGATGCGGGCCTGGGTCGCCCGCGCCTCGGGGTCGCCGTGCGCCCACGCGCGCACGGCCGCATCGAGTTCGGGTCGGCGGAGGGTCGCGCCGTCCTCGGCGACGAGGGCCGTGAGCCACGCGAGCGTCGCGCGCGTGCCCGCATCCGTCGCGCGTCTCGATCGCCTCGGCCAGTGCCGCCTTCGCCCGCTCCTCGTATGCGCGAGCAGGGCGCCGCGGTAGTCGGCGATGCCGGCGAAGTGGTGATGGAACGAGCCCTTCGTCACACCGAGCCGTGCCGCGAGGCGGTCGATGCGCAGTCCGTCGATCGCCGTCGGTCGCCAGCACGTCGAGGCCCTCGTCGAGCCATCGCGCGCGTGTCGTCCGCATGCTGTCAACCGTACCCGAGGGTACGGTCGAGCGCGCCGCAGGGTCGGCGGCCGTCCGAGCTCAGCCGGCGATGGCCTCGAGCACCGCCATCGCCGCGTTGTGGCCGCCGATGCCGCTGACGGCGCCGCCCCGCACGGCTCCCGAGCCGCACAGGAGGATCCGCGGATGCCGCGTCGCCACGCCCCAGCGCTCGGCCGGCGTCGCGAGCGGCGCGTCGTCCTCGGCCCACGGCCACGACAGCGGCCCGTGGAAGATGTTGCCGCCGGGCATCCGCAGCGCCTCCTCGAGGTCGAGCGTCGTCTTCACCTCGATGCAGGGGCGGCCCGCGGCATCCGTGGCGATGACGTCGGCGATGGGCTCGGCGAGCACGGAGTCGAGCGAGGCGAGCACCTCGGCCTGCAGGCGCTCGCGCAGCTCGTCGTTGCCGAAGCGCTCGAGCAGGCGGTGCGGCACGTGCAGCCCGAACACCGTGAGCGTGTGGGCGCCGGATGCCGCGAGCTCGGGCGCGAGGATCGAGGGGTCGCTCAGCGTGTGGCAGTAGATCTCGCAGGGCAGCGGCGACGGGATGCCGCCGCGGGCCGCCGTGCGGTACGCCGCCCCGAGCTGCGACTCGAGCTCGTTGATGTGGAACGTGCCGGCGAAGGCCGCCTCGGGCGCGACCTCCGCGTCGCGGAGGCGGGGGAGTCGGGTGAGCAGGAGGTTCACCTTCACCTGCGCGCCCTCGGGCTCGGCGAGGCGGCGCAGGCGCTCGCGCACGACGGGCGGCACGGGGACCGTCGTCGGTCGCGAACGGGCGCTCGTCGCGCGGCGCGACCGCGTCGGACGTCGCGCGCGCCGCGGCATCCGTGGCCCCGGCCGAGAGCAGCCGATCGAGCACGACGGGCGCGACGTTCGCGAGCACCGTGCCGGCCGTGGCCGTGTGCTCGGCACCGCCGTGGGAGTAGCGCACGCGCCCGTCGGGCTCCACCGCGAGCACCTCGGCGCCCGTCACGAGCTCGGCGCCCGCCTCGCGGGCGGCGCGGGCGAGCTCGCCGCTCACTGCGCCCATGCCGCCGATCGGGCACGTCCCAGTCGCCGGTGCCGCCGCCGATCACGTGGTAGAGGAAGCAGCGGTTGGCGTCGAGGGCCGGGTCGTCGAGGTCGGTGAAGGTGCCGATGAGGCCGTCGGTCGCGACGACGCCGCGCACGAGGTCGCTCGTGAAGCGCTCGTCGATGACGCTGCCGAGCGGTCGCTCGACGAAGTCGGCCCAGGCCCGATCGTCGCCCACGAGCTCGCGCGCCTCGGTGCGCGTGGGCAGCGGCTCGGTGAGCGTCGGGAAGAGTCGTTCCGCCAGCGCGGCGGTCTCGGCGTAGAACGCCTCCCAGGCGTCGGCGTCGGCCTCGGCGCCGACGCGAGCGAAGGCGGTGACGGATGCCGCGTCGCCGGCCTCGCGGTCGATGAGCAGGCCGCGCGAGGGGTCGGTCGGGTCGGGCGTGTACGACGAGTAGCGGCGACGCACGAGCCGGATGTCCAGCCCGAGGTCGTCGATGATGCGCTGGGGGAGCAGGCTCACGAGGTACGAGTAGCGGGACAGCCGGGCGTCGACGCCCTCGAAGGCCTGGGCCGAGACGGCCGCACCGCCCACGTGGTCGTCGCGCTCGAGGAGCAGCACGGAGAGGCCGGCGCGGGCGAGGTAGGCGGCGGCCGTGAGGCCGTTGTGTCCGCCGCCGATGATCACGACGTCGTGGGGCATCCCACGAGCGTACGTGATGCGGCGGATGCCGCCGTTCCCTCGCCCGCAGGGCGACGAGCCGCGGCATCCGCGCGACGTGCGCGCTCTCGCGCGCGTCAGTGCGCCCGGCGCATCGCGCGCACGCCCACGACGATGCCGATCACGCACGTGGCCGTGGCCGCGATCACGCCGCCGACGACCGCCGGGGCGCCGAAGTCGCCGGCCAGCAGCGCGCGCTCGGCGCCGACGAGGTAGCTCAGCGGGTTCACCGCCGCGGCGACGTGCATCCACGCGGGCCCGTCGTCGAGGGGCAGCAGCATGCCCGAGAGGATCATGAGCGGGAACAGCAGCGTCTGGTGCACCATCCAGAACATCCAGTCGCGGTTGCGGCAGGCGAGCGCGAGCGCGTAGCTGAGCGCGCCGAAGCCGATGCCGAAGATCGCCAGCACCACGAGCCCGGCGAGGAGCCCCGGCGACGTCGAGGTGGAAGCCGAACGGCACGGCGACGAGCACCACGATCGTGCCCTGGATGACGAGCGGCACGACGTCCTTCAGCGCGCGGCCCACGAGCAGCGCGCTGCGCGAGAGGGGCGCGACGAGGGTGCGCTCGTGCGACCCGGTCTGCATCTCGAAGAGCAGGTTCGCGCCCGTCGAGGCCGTGCCGAACAGCGCGACCATCACGAGGATGCCGGGGACGAACCACTGCAGCGTGCCGGCGACGTCGCCGCCGGACGCGCCGACGAGCAGCGGCCCGAACAGCCCGAGGAAGACGAGCGGCTGCACGAGCGAGAAGACGACGCTGAACGGGTCGCGCACGAGCGGCCGCGACTCGCGCACGAACACCGTGGCGGTGTCGTGCACGAAGCCGGTGGGGCGAGCGGATGCCGCGGGGCGGTCGCCCACGGCGACGGTCGCAGGCGGCGGGGGTGATCGTGTTCATGGTGTTTCCTTCCTTCTGGGTGGTCGTTCGGGGTGCAGGAAGTTCGGCGACCGCGGCCGAGGCCTGTTCCGGATGCTCCTGCGGCGTGTCTTCCTGCGTTTCGGAGTGCGCGGGACCGGCCGCGTCCGCCGTCGGGCTCGGCGCGGCTCCGCGTCGGCGTGGGCGCCGTCCTCGCGCAGGCTCCGGCCCGTGAGGGCGAGGAACACGTCGTCGAGCGTGGGCTGGCGGTGCGTGGCGGCGACCACGTCGAGGCCGGCGTCGCCGAGCTCGCGGATCCAGCGGGGGAGGGCGCGATCGCCGCCGGGCGCGGTGATGGTGACGACCGGGCCGTCGACCACGCCGCCGATGCGCGCGGCCGCCGTCGCGGCATCCGTCGCCGTCGTGAACGACAGCGTGACGCGATCGCCGGCGAGCGACTCCTTGAGCGCGTGCGCCGTGTCATCGGCGATGACGGCGCCGTGGTCCATGACCATGACGCGCTCCGCGAGCTGGTCGGCCTCGTCGAGGTAGTGCGTCGTGAGGAAGATCGTCGTGCCGGTGGCCCGGCGGAGCTCGACGATGTGCTCCCAGAGGTTGGCGCGGCTGTGCGGGTCGAGGCCCGTCGACGGCTCGTCGAGGAACAGCAGCTCGGGGCGGTGGATGAGCCCGAGCGCGATGTCGAGCCGGCGCTTCTGGCCGCCCGAGAGCGACTGCACGGCGCGGTTCGCGACCTGGTCGAGCTCGAGCGACTCGATCAGCTCGGCGGCCCGCGCCCGCGTCTCGCGCCGGCCGAGTCCGTAGAACGCGCCCTGGGCGTGCAGCTCGTCGCGCACGCGCTGGGTGTGGCCGCCGGACGTGCCCTGTCCGACGTAGCCGATGCGGCGACGCACGCCGGCCGGATCGCGGCGGATGTCGCAGCCCGCGACCACCGCCTCGCCCGACGTGGGCGGCAGCAGCGTGGTGAGCATGCGGAGCGTGGTCGACTTGCCGGCGCCGTTCGGGCCGAGGAAGGCGACGAGCTCCCCCTCCTGCACGGAGAGGTCGACGGAGCGGACGGCCTCGACGGTCTGCCCCTTGGAGCGGAACGTCATCGTGAGGCCTCGAGCGGTGATCATCTGGTTCGTCATGTCGCCAGTCTTCCGAGGCATCCGGTCACTTCCTGTCCTGATTGCGGAGATACTTGGGACATGGCCGCGACCACCTCGAGAACGCTCGAACTCCTCTCCCTGCTCCAGAGCCACCGGCACTGGTCGGCGCGCGAGCTCGTCGATCGCCTGGGCGTCAGCGAGCGCACGCTGCGCCGCGACGTCGAGCGGCTGCGCGAGCTCGGCTACGGCATCGAGTCGATGCGCGGCAGCGCCGGCGGGTACCGGCTCGAGGCGGGCACGGGCCTGCCGCCGCTCCTGCTCTCCGACGACGAGGGCGTCGCCATCGCGGTCGGCCTGCGCTCGCAGGCGACGGCCGGCCTGCGCGGCGCCGAGCACACGACGCTCAGCGCCCTGGCGAAGATCGAGCAGGTGCTGCCGGCGGCGCTGCGTCGCCGCATCGACGCGCTCGCCTCGCACGCGACGGTCGGCGTCGGCGCACGCGATGCGCGCGGTCGCCCGGCGCCCGAGATCGACACGGAGCTGCTCGGCCTGCTCGCCCTCGGCTGCCGCGACTCCGAGCGGCTGCGGTTCACCTACACGGATGCCGCGGGCGAGTCGTCGTCGCGCGTGATCGAGCCGTACCGGCTCGTGCCGGTGGCCCGGCGCTGGTACCTCCTCGCGTGGGACCGGCAGCGCGAGGACTGGCGCACGTTCCGGCTCGACCGGATCAGCGACGTGTTCCAGACGCGGGTGCACTTCGAGCCACGGTCGATGACCGACGAGGCGGCCCGGGCCCGCGTGGAGGCCGCGCTGCGCTGGCGCGACCGGAGCGTGCGGGCGCGCGTCGTGGTCGACCTGCCGCAGGCCGACCTCGTCGACCACCTCGGCTGGTACGGGCGCGACGTCGTGGCCGACGGTCCGTCCCGCTGCGTGTGGCCGCTCGAGGCCGACACGGTCGAGAACCTCGTGATGGCGCTGATGTGGGTGCCACGGGGCGCGACCTACCGGGTCGAGGGTCCGCCCGAGGTGCTCGAGTTCCTCGCCGCCCAGGCGGAGCGGTTCGGCGCAGCCGCCGCTGCCGGGACGAACTGATCCCGCAGACCCGTCCGGGGTCGGCCTGATCCCGCGGACAGGTCAGGGGTTGCGGATGTGGGTGATGCGGCGTTCGCTTGGCGCATGGACATCGCATTCGTGGCCGGCTTCGGTCCCATCGGCACAGCCGATGCCTCGTCGGCCGACTTCTGGGGTGGGGCGTTCGGCATCCCGTTCAGCGAGGACGGAGGGTACTTCCACACCGAGCAGCTGCCGGGCGTCAACGCGTTCGCGATCTGGCCGCTGAGCCAGGCGGCCCAGGCCACCTTCGGCACGACGGAGTGGCCGGTCGATCGCCCCGTGCCGCAGGCGTGGATCGAGTTCGACGTCGAGACGCCCGCGGCCGTGGCCGAGGCGGTCGAGGAACTGCGGGCGAGCGGACACGAGATCCTCGTCGGCGCGCATGAGGAGCCGTGGGGGCAGACGACGTCGCGCCTCATGAGCCCCGAGGGGCTGCTCGTGGGCGTGAGCTTCACGCCCTGGATGCACGATCGGGACCGGCAGGAGACGCCGTGGTCGGCTACGACCCCGACGCCGACGCGTTCGGGACCGCGGGACTCGGTCTCGCCTGATCCGCACGGCTCGGCGCGTTCGCGTTCCTAGTCCTCCGTGCGTTCGAGGTGCCGAGTCGTCGCCCGACTCGTCGTAGACCGTCATGGTCGACCCGTCGATGCTGGCCGTGTCGAGGCCCGAGAGCCAGGTGTCCGCGTCGGGGCACGCCATCATCGTCGACGCGACGTTCTCGAACGTGAGCTCGACGCCGTTCTCGATCCATTGGCCGCTCAGCTGGTTGCACCCGTCGGTGCCCGTCAGCGTGCCGTCCTCCTCGAGCTCGAGCGAGGGCTGGGCGCTGTCGGTGGCGTCGCCCCACGTGCCGGCCGCGGCGCCCGCGGAGATCTCGTCGTCGTCGGACGTGGCGGGCGGACTGCTGGCCGTCATGCCGCTGTTCGCCGCGCATCCCGCGAGCGCGAGCCCCGCCGCGAGGAGGATCGTGCCGGCCAGGGTCGTGGACCGCAGCATCCGTGCCATGGGGCACATGCGTACTCCGGGCGTCCTCACCGACCGGCGGGCGTCGCGGTCGCCCGGGCGGCGCGCGCGAGCGCATCGCGACAGGCCACGACGGCCGGCCGCGCGGCCGCGGCGAGGCGCGTCGAGCTGAAGACCTCGCGCTCCGGATGCCCCGGCAGGTCGACGAGCGTCACGCTCGGCGCCTCGCCCGCCCACACGAGGTCGGGCAGCAGGCCCGCCGCGTTCCCCGAGCGGATGAGGCGGATGTGCGCCATGAGGTCGGCGGTCTCGAAGCGCACGTCGGGCTCGAACCCCGCCTCGCGGCACAGCTGCTCCGCCCACTCGCGCGACGCCGTGCCCTGCGGCTCGAGCACCCACGGCAGGGCGGATGCCGCGGCGAGGCCGCCGGTGCCCGGCCTGGCGGGATGCGGCGGCAGCGCGAGCCGGATGGCGTCGGCGGCGAGGTGCACGCGGTCGAGGTCGTCGCGGTGCGCGCGGGTGTGCCCCGGGTACTGCTCGGCGATCACGAGGTCGAAGTCGCGCGCCGAGACCTCGAAGAGGCCCACGTCGGGCTCGCGCTCGGTGACCTCCACGCGCAGGTCGGGGTGCTCGCTGCGGAGCAGGGTGAGCGCCTGCGGCACCATCGCGTGGGCCGCGGACTGGAACACGGCGATGCGCACGGTGCCGCCCACCGCGGTGAGCGACCGCGCGACATCCGATTCCGCCTCCTCGAGGCGGTCGAGCACCGCGCGCGCGTGCCCGACGAGGAGCTCGGCCTGCGGGGTGAGCTGCACCCGCCGGCCCACCTGGACGAGCAGGGGCACGCCCGCCTCGCGCTCGAGCTGGCTCAGCTGCTGCGAGACCGACGACGGGCTGTACGAGAGCGCCTCGGCCACCGCCGAGAGCGTGCCGCGCTGGCTGAGCTCGACGAGCAGTCGCAGGCGTCGGACGTCGAGCATCCCGTCCTCCTCCTCGGCGCGGCGATCGTTCGGCTTCTCCGAACAGTATCCGTCAGATTCATTCGCTGTACCGAACGGATGCCGCGTCGCACACTGGTAGTGCACGGCACACCTCAGCGTGCCCGAAGTGAAGGACACTACCCTCGTGACCATGTCGAATGCCGCCACGGATCTCGCGCCGAGCACCGACCACGTCGTCGCCCTCGTGCGCCGCTGGCTCGCCGAGAGCGCCGACCACCCCGCCGACCCGGCCGCCGAGCGCCTCGCCGGGGTGCTGAAGGACCCGAACGGACTCGCCTTCACCGTGGGCTTCGTCGACGGCGTCATGCGCCCCGAAGACCTCGGGCGTCGCGGGCCGCAACCTCGAGCAGGTCGCGAAGCTCACGCCGAGGTTCCTGCCCTGGTACCTCCGCGCGCGCGATCCGCCTCGGCGGCGTCGTGGCGCCCGTGCTCCCGTGGGTGGTCATCCCGATCGCGCGCCGCGTGCTGCGCCGCATGGTCGGGCACCTCGTGCTCGACGCGACGCCGGCGAAGCTCGGCCCCGCCATCGCCACCCTCCGCGAGTCCGGCAACCGCCTGAACCTCAACCTCCTCGGCGAGGCCGTGCTCGGCGAGGACGAGGCCGACCGCCGCCTGCGCGGCACCTACGAGTTCCTCGCCCGCGACGACGTCGACTACGTGTCGATCAAGGTGTCGAGCGTCGTGAGCCAGCTCTCCATGTGGTCGTTCGACGAGGCCGTCGCCAAGGTCGTCGCGAAGCTCACGCCGCTGTACGAGCTCGCCGCGAAGAGCCCCACGCCGAAGTTCATCAACCTCGACATGGAGGAGTACCGCGACCTCGACCTCACCGTCGCGGTGTTCACCACGCTGCTCGACCAGCCGCAGCTGCGCGGCCTCGAGGCGGGCATCGTGCTGCAGACCTACCTGCCCGACGCGCTCGGCGCGATGCAGGAGCTGACCGCATGGGCGATCGCGCGCCGCGCGGCGGGCGGCGCCCCGATCAAGGTGCGCGTGGTCAAGGGCGCGAACCTCGCCATGGAGCAGGTCGACGCCGCGATCCACGGCTGGCCGCTCGCCACGTACGACACCAAGCAGGACTCCGACACCAACTACAAGCGCGTGCTGCACTGGTCGATGACGCCCGAGCGCACCGACGCGGTGAAGCTCGGCATCGCCGGCCACAACCTCTTCGACGTGGCCCACGCCTGGCTCACCGCCCGCGAGCGCGGCGTCGACTCCCGCGTCGAGTTCGAGATGCTCCTGGGCATGGCCACCGGCCAGGCCGAGGCCGTGCGCCGCGACGTCGGCAACCTCCTGCTCTACACGCCCGTCGTGAACCCGAGCGAGTTCGACGTGGCGATCGCCTACCTCATCCGCCGCCTCGAGGAGAACGCGAGCCAGGACAACTTCATGTCCGCCGTGTTCGAGCTCGGCAGCGACGACCGCCTCTTCGAACGCGAGCAGGATCGCTACCTGCGCTCGCTCGCGGCGCTCGAGGCGGACGGCTCGAGGACGCCCGCGCCGAACCGCACGCAGAACCGCCGCACCGAATGGACCGACGCGTCGCTCGCCGCGGCGATGGCGATGCCGGATGCCCCCGCGCCGGGCACCGAGCACGAGGACGACGCCTCGCTCACGAGCACCGTGCTCGAGATCACGCGCGGCTCCCGCGGGCAGGACGCCTTCGACGGGTTCGGCGGCCTCGGCTTCGAGACGTCGACGGATGCCGCGGAGCCGGCCGCCGACGGCGCCCCCTCGGGCCCCGGCGCAACGCCCGGCTTCCGCAACGAGCCCGACACCGACCCCGCCATCGCCGCGAACCGCGAGTGGGGACGCCGCATCCTCGCCCGGGTGCCCGAGTCGCGCCTCGGCCTCGACACGATCGCGGCCGCCCGCATCGACGACGCCGCGACGCTCGAGACCGTGATCCAGACGGTGGCCGCGAACGGCCGCGCCTGGGGCGAGCTGCCCGGCGCCGACCGCGCCGCCGTGCTGCACCGCGCCGGCATCGCGCTCGCCGCGAACCGCGACCGCCTGATCGAGGTCATGGCCGCCGAGACCGGCAAGACCATCGCCGAGGCCGACCCCGAGATCAGCGAGGCCATCGACTTCGCGCACTACTACGCCGAGCGCGCACGCGAGCTCGACCACGTGCAGGGCGCGGTCTTCGTGCCGCCGAAGCTCACCGTGATCACCCCGCCGTGGAACTTCCCGGTCGCGATCCCCGCGGGCGGCGTGCTCGCCGCGCTCGCCGCGGGCTCGGGCGTCATCATCAAGCCGGCCAAGCTCGCCCAGCGCTCGGGCGCCGTCATGGTCGAGGCGCTCTGGGAGGCCGGCGTGCCGCGCGAGCTCCTCGCCCTCGTCGACATCGGCGAGCGCGAGCTCGGCCGGGAGCTCGTGTCGCACCCCGCGGTCGACCGGGTCATCCTCACCGGCGCGTACGAGACGGCGCAGCTGTTCCGCTCGTTCCGCAACGACCTCCCCCTGCTCGCCGAGACGAGCGGCAAGAACGCGATCATCGTGACGCCGTCGGCCGACCTCGACCTCGCGGCATCCGATGTCGTGAAGAGCGCCTTCGGCCACGCCGGCCAGAAGTGCTCGGCCGCGTCGCTCGTGATCCTCGTGGGGTCGGTCGCGAAGTCGGAGCGGTTCCGCCGCCAGCTCGTCGACGCCGCCACCTCGCTGCGCGTCGGCTGGCCCGAGCAGGCGCAGAGCGTGATGGGCCCGATCATCGAGCCCGCGAACGGCAAGCTGCTGCACGCGCTCACGCAGCTCGGCATCGGCGAGGAGTGGCTCGTCGAGCCCAAGCAGCTCGACGCGACCGGCCGGCTGTGGTCGCCCGGCATCCGTGCGGGCGTCGCCGCGGGCTCGTACTTCCACCTCACCGAGTTCTTCGGTCCGGTGCTCGGCGTCATGCACGCCAAGGACCTCGACGAGGCGATCCGCATGCAGAACGCGGTCGACTACGGCCTCACGGCCGGCCTGCACTCGCTCGACCCCGAGGAGCTCGCGCACTGGTTCGACCGCGTCCAGGCCGGCAACCTCTACGTCAACCGCGGCATCACCGGCGCGATCGTGCAGCGCCAGCCGTTCGGCGGCTGGAAGCGCTCGGCGGTCGGCGCCGGCGCCAAGGCCGGCGGCCCGAACTACCTGTTCGGCCTCGGCGAGTGGATGCCGCAGCACGGCACCATGTCGAGCACCCTGCACCTGCGCGGTCTCGAGAAGCGCGTGAGCGAGCTCATCGAGGCGTCGCAGCCGTCGCTCGACTACGAGTCCTTCGAGGTCCTGCGCCGCTCGGCGCTCTCCGACGAGGTGGCCTGGGCCGAGGAGTACGGCGTCGTGAAGGACGTCTCGGGCGTCGGCGTCGAGCGGAACCTGTTCCGCTACCGGCCGCTGCCGGTCACGATCCGCATCGGCGAGTCGTCCACGCTCGCCGAGGGGCTCCGCGTCATCGCGGCCGGCCTCCTCGCGAAGTCGGCGCTCACCGTGTCGACCGCGTTCGAGCTCCCGAAGGGCGTGCGCACGATCCTCGCCGCCCGAGACGTGCGGGTCGTCCGCGAGGGCGACGGCGCGTGGCTCGCCCGCGTCGCGAAGGAGGGCGTCGGGTCCACTCGCGTCCGCCTGCTCGGCGGCGGTGCCTCGGCGCTCGCCGAGGCCCTCGGCGGCACTCCGGATGTCGCGGTGTGGTCGCACCCGGTGACCCCGTCGGGTCGCGTCGAGCTGCTGCCGTTCCTGCACGAGCAGGCGATCTCGATCACGAACCACCGCTTCGGCAACCCGACGACGATCTCCGACGGCGTGATCTAGGCACGGCGCACCGCGGCGGAGCGAGGTTTCTGCGGTGGAGTGCCGAACATCTCGGGCTCCAGCGCGGAAACCTTGCTCCAGCGATGCGCGGCATGCCGCGCTCAGCGGCCGCGGTTGAGGCGCCGCACCGGTCGCGGCGCCCGGCCGCCGAGGAACGACTCGCCCGCGGCGACGAGGAATCCGTTGCGCAGCGCCTCGCGCCCGATGAGCATGCGGAAGCCCATCTCGTCGCGATTGGTGAGGGTGATCTCGATCGTCATCGTGCGCCCGAGGAGGGTGACGTCCATGAGCACGACGATGCGCTCCTCGGTGTGGCCCGACGAGCTGCGGATCGTGCGCCGGTCGTGCACGGGGCACTCGACGACCACCGCGTCCTCGTCGCTGTCCTGCCACGGGCGCACGCCGAAGCGCACGCCGTCGCGGCCGTCGGGCAGCGCGATCTCCTCGAGGTCGAACGCGTGGAGCGACGACGTGCGGGCGCCGGTGTCGAGCTTCGCCTTGATCCACGGAACGCCCGCTCCGGGCAGGCTGACCCACTCGCGCCATCCGGCGATGGTGCTTGAATGAGAGGGCTGCTCTGTCACCCGACCATCTTCTCAGGGGCTCAACGATGAAACTGGCGATCCTCTCGCGCGCCCCGCAGGCGTACTCGACGCAGCGACTCCGCGCAGCGGCGTTGCAGCGCGGCCACGACGTCAAGGTGCTGAACACCCTGCGGTTCGCGATCGACCTCTCGGGGCCCGAGCCCGACCTGCAGTACCGCGGGCGCCCGTTGTCGGACTACGACGCGATCGTGCCCCGCATCGGCAACTCGATCACGTACTTCGGCACGGCGGTGGTTCGGCAGTTCGAGCAGATGGACGTCTACACGCCGAACACCGCGAACGGCATCACGAACTCGCGCGACAAGCTGCGCGCCAACCAGATCCTCTCCCGGCACAACATCGGGATGCCCGCCACGGCGTTCGTGCGGAACCGCGCCGACGTGCGTCCCGCGATCGCGCTCGTCGGCGGTGCCCCGGTCGTGATCAAGCTGCTCGAGGGCACGCAGGGCATCGGCGTGATCCTCGCGCCCGAGGTGAAGGTCGCCGAGGCGATCATCGAGACGCTGCACTCGACGAAGCAGAACGTGCTCATCCAGCGGTTCATCGCCGAGAGCCGCGGTCGCGACATCCGTGCCCTCGTCGTCGGCGATCGCGTCGTCGCGGCCATGCGGCGGGTGGCGACCGGCGACGAGTTCCGGTCGAACGTGCACCGCGGCGGCACCGTCGAGGCGGTCGAGCTCTCGCCCGAGTACGAGCAGGTCGCGGTGCGCTCGGCGCAGATCATGGGCCTGAAGGTCGCCGGCGTCGACATGCTCGAGGGCAACGAGGGCCCGCTCGTCATGGAGGTGAACTCCTCGCCGGGCCTCGAGGGCATCGAGACGGCGACGAAGCTCGACGTGGCCGGCGCCATCATCGACTACATCGCCAACCAGGTCGCCTTCCCCGAGATCGACGTGCGCCAGCGCCTCACCGTGTCGACCGGATACGGCGTCGCCGAGCTGCTCGTGCACGGCGACGCGGGCCTCATCGGCAAGACGCTCGGCGAATCGGGCCTCTGGGACCGCGACATCACGGTGCTCACCCTGCACCGCGGCACGACCGTGATCCCCAATCCGCGCAAGGGCGTGGTGCTCGAGTCCGAGGACCGGCTGCTCTGCTTCGGCAGGCTCGAGGAGATGCGCTCCATGATCCCCGAACGCCGGCGCCGTCGCGCCCGGGTGCGCAAGCTGCCGAAGGAGCCGATCCCCGAGGGGTGACGCGCTGCGGCGGGCCTGCGATCACGGAGCCCGCGGTCACCGTTCCGCGTCGAGCGCCGACTCCACGAGGGCGAGCGCCGTCGCGCGGTCGACGCCGAGGTGGTGCACCCGGTCGGCGTAGGCGATCGCCGCGAGCTGCGCCTCGCGCGTCGTCGGGTCGCCGGTCGCCGACACGAAGCTGCCGGCCCGGCCACGGGTCTCGATCACGTGGTCGGACTCGAGCGCCCGGTACGCCTTGGCGACCGTGTTGACGGCGAGGTCGAGCTCGGCGGCGAGGGCGCGCACCGTGGGCATCCGGGTGCCGGGCGCGAGTGCGCCCTCGGCCACGGCGTCGGTCACCTGCCGTCGCAGCTGCTCGAAGGGCGGGGCGGATGCCTCGGGGTCGATCGACAGCTTCACGCGTCGCCCGCCCCGCCCGCGGCATCCGTCATCGTCAGTCCCGGTTGCGGTTCACGAGCCGTGAGAGCACGATCGCGCTGCGGGTGTGGTCGACGTTGGGGGCGATGCGCACGCGTTCGAGCGCGTCCTCGAGCGAGGTGATGTCGCGCGCCCGCATGTGCACGATCGCGTCGGCGCTGCCCGTGACGGTGCCGGCGTAGACGACCTCGGGCACGCCCTGGAGGATGCGCTGCAGTTCGTCGGGCGCCACGGTGCCGCGGCAGAAGAGCTCGACGTACGCCTCGGTGCTCATGCCGTCGACGGTGGGGTCGACCTGGATCGTGAACGAGCGGATGACGCCGTCGGCGACGAGCCGGTCGACGCGACGCTTCACCGCCGACGCGGACAGGCCCACGGACGAGCCGATGTCCCCGTAGCCCGCGCGCGCGTTCTGGCGGAGCAGGTCGAGGATGGCGCGGTCGAGGTTGTCCATGCTCGGAGTGTACGTCGATTCGTTGCGTTGTCACAGTCCCGGACGCAGAATTCCTGCGTTGGAGTCCGGGCTTCGTCCGCGAGCCTAGGCTCGAATGCATGACCCGACAGGCCCCCGTGCGGCTCGGCATCCAGGTGCAGCCGCAGCACGCCCGCTACTCCGCGATCCGCGACGCCGTGCTGCGCCTCGAGGACCTCGGGGTCGACATCGTGTTCAACTGGGACCACTTCTTCCCCCTCACCCGCGGCCACGAGGGGCGGCACTTCGAGGCCTGGACCATGATCGGCGCGTGGGCCGAGCAGACCGAACGCGTCGAGTTCGGCACGCTCGTGAGCTGCAACTCCTACCGCAACGCCGACCTGCAGGCCGACATGGCCCGAACGATCGACCACATCAGCGCGAAGGGCGACGGCCCCGGGCGGTTCATCTTCGGCACCGGCTCGGGCTGGTTCCAGCAGGACTACGACGAGTACGGCTACGAGTTCGGCACCCCGGGCACCCGCCTCAACGCGCTCGCCGACGCGATGCCGCGCATCGAGGCCCGCTGGGCGAAGCTCGACCCGCCGCCGACGCGCAGGATCCCGGTCATGATCGGCGGCAAGGGCGAGCAGAAGACCCTGAAGATCGTCGCGAAGCACGCCGACATCTGGCACTCGTTCGTCTCGCCCGCCGACCTGCCCCACAAGCTCGACGTGCTCGCGCGATGGGGCGACGCGGTCGGCCGCGACGTCTCGCAGATCACGGTGTCGAACGAGCTCACCCGGCACCGCGTCGACCTCGACTACGCGGACGCGCTGTACGACGCCGGCGTGCGCCTGTTCACGCTGGGCATCAGCGGGCCCGACTACGACCTCGGCACGGTGCCGGAGTGGCTCGCCTGGCGGGACGCGAAGAACGGCTGACTCAGCCCACGGCGACCTGCGCCGGGCCCGGCATGTAGTCGCACGGTGTCAGCTCGGCGGTGCCGTTCGCGTGGATGGTGCCCCGGATGAGCCCGAGGTCGCCCTCGACGAAGGACTCGACCCACAGGCCGCCCTCGGGGAACCGCCCGTCCTGGGTGCATGAGCTCATCGTGAATCCGCCGGGGATCGCGAGCACCGCGCAGACCTCCGCGCCCCCGTCCTGCCGGGCGACATGCAGCGCCACACCGTCGGCCCGCGTCACGAGCAGGCGGTAGTCGTCGGGCGCGATGCGCGGGTCGGGCATCGGCGACTGCGGCACGTCCGCCGGGCCCGGCGCGGCCTCGAACAGTCGCGGCAGCGACGTCTGGTCGACCGGCACCGTGAGGCCGTCGGGCGCCGGCATCGTGGCGACGGATGCCGCTGCCGACGGCTCCGAGGTCGACATCCGGACGGCGCACTGCCAGCCGACCGCGACGCCGAGGAGAAGTGCGATGGTGCCGGTCGCCGACCGCCCTGCGGTATCGACGCACGGATGCCGCATCGGACGCCGCGATCCACTCGCGAGACCGCTCGTGTGGATCCGGTCGACGTTCGCACGCGCAGGGGCTCGGACGTCGCGGACGCCGTCGCTGCGATCGACTCCGCCTCGGGCGCCTCGCGTCGCAGCGCCTCGAGCTCGGCGAGTGCCGCCGCACGCTCGCGGTCGCTCGCCACCGCCCCGTACGCGATCCGCTGGAGTCGCCGCATCCGCTCAGCGTGAGCGGGTTCGTCCACTGCGGCCTCCATCGGTCCGACCGGCGGGGGAGCCGGGTGTGTGTAGACAGGATGCCTCACGCAGCCGCCGCCTGCAACCGCTCTCACGCTCGCACCGCAGTCTCGACGCTCGACGCTCGCGCATGAATATCGCGGATGCGTCGGGAACGAGCAGGAAGATTGCGCAGGACGCCCGGAACTTCGAAGCCGTTCGGTTCACACTGAGAGTGGCGTCTCGACGGCGGCGCAACCCGAACGTCGTCGTCGAGGCTCGCAAGAGCGACCTGGTCCGCCGACATTGCCAACAGTGCTGATGTCGCCCTGCACGGTGCGCCGCGACATCCGCCGACCCACCGAGGAGTGAGATGTCGACCGTGATCGAGACCGACGAGCAGCCGGGCACCCGGCCCGAGCGACGCCCCACCGGACGCAGCGTGCTCATGTGCCGCCCCGAGCACTTCACCGTCGTCTACCGGATCAACCCGTGGATGAACCCCGCCGAGCCCACCGATACGAACCTCGCACTCACCCAGTGGCAGGTGCTGTACGACACGTACCTCGGACTGGGCTACGACGTGCAGCTCATCGACCCGATCGCCGGGCTCCCCGACATGGTCTACGCCGCCAACGGCGGCTTCGTGATCGACAACGTCGCCTACGGCGCGAAGTTCACCCACCCCGAGCGCCAGCCCGAGGGCCCGGCGTACATGGACTGGTTCCGCGGGGCCGGCTTCGACGTGCGCGAGCCCGAGGAGGTCAACGAGGGCGAGGGCGACTTCCTGCTCGTCGGCGACACCATCCTCGCCGGCACCGGGTTCCGCAGCCACTCCCTCTCGCACCAGGAGCTCGGGCGCATCTACGGGCGCGACGTCGTGACGCTCCGGCTCATCGACCCGAACTTCTACCACCTCGACACCGCCGTCGCCGTGCTCGACGCCACCCCGGGGCAGGAGCACATCGCCTACCTGCCGGCCGCGTTCGACGCGGCCTCCCTCGCCGTGCTGCAGGAGCGGTATCCCGATGCGATCCTCGTGAACGAGACGGATGCCGCGGTGCTCGGCCTCAACTCGTTCAGCGACGGCTACAACGTGGTCATCGCCTCGCGCGCCACCGACTTCGAGCGCCAGCTGCGCGAGCACGGCTACAACCCGATCGGCGTCGACCTCTCCGAGCTGCTGCTCGGCGGCGGCGGCGTCAAGTGCTGCACCCTGGAGCTGCGCCGATGAACCCCTCGAACAACGACGTGATCAACGAGCTGGACGCGGCGGTCCGTGCCGAGGGCTCGGGTGTGGTCGGGCGTCCATGGGCGGAGCCGTCGGCACGGACCGCCGCGTCCATCCACGAGGAGGACGAGCACGCCGCCCACAACTACCACCCGCTGCCCGTCGTCGTGGCATCCGGTGAGGGCGCCTGGGTGACCGACGTCGACGGACGCCGCTACCTCGACTGCCTCGCCGCCTACTCGGCGGTCAACTTCGGGCACGGCAACGAGCGCCTCGTGGCGGCCGCGCGCGAGCAGCTCGACCGCATCACGCTCACGAGCCGCGCCTTCCACAACGACCGGCTGGGCCCGTTCGTCACGGAGCTCGCGGCGCTCTGCGGCAAGGACATGGTGCTGCCCATGAACACCGGCGCCGAGGCCGTCGAGTCGGGCATCAAGGTCGCCCGCGCGTGGGGCTACCGCGTGAAGGGCGTGGCCCGGGATGCCGCGAACATCATCGTGATGGCCGGCAACTTCCACGGCCGCACCACGACGATCGTCTCGTTCAGCGACGACCCCGACGCGCACGACGACTTCGGCCCGTACACTCCCGGATTCCGCATGGTGCCCTACGGCGACGCCGCCGCGGTGGAGGCGGCCATCGACGAGAACACGGTCGCGGTGCTCGTCGAGCCGATCCAGGGCGAGTCCGGCATCGTCGTGCCGCCCGCCGACTTCCTGCCGTCGCTGCGGGAGCTGACCCGCGAACGGAACGTGCTGCTCATCGCCGACGAGATCCAGTCGGGACTCGGTCGCGTCGGTGCCACCTTCGCGTGCGAGCTCGTGGGCGTCGTGCCCGACCTCTACCTGCTCGGCAAGGCGCTCGGCGGCGGCATCGTCCCCGTGTCTCGGCCGTGGTCGGCGACCGCGACGTGCTCGGCGTGATCCGACCCGGCCAGCACGGCTCGACGTTCGGCGGCAACCCGCTGGCCGCTGCCGTGGGGCTCGAGGTCGTGCGCATGCTCGCGACGGGCGAGCCGCAGGAGCGCGCGCGTGTGCTCGGCGAGCACCTGCACGGCCGCCTCGAGTCGCTCGTCGGCCACGGCGTCGTGACGCTGCGCGGCGCCGGCCTGTGGGCCGGCATCGACATCGACCCGGCGATCGCGACCGGACGCGAGGTGTGCGAGGCGCTCATGCGCCGTGGCGTGCTGGCGAAGGACACGCACGGTTCCACCATCCGCCTGGCGCCGCCGATCGTGGTCGAGGAGGCGGATCTCGACTGGGCCGTGGACCAGCTCGCCGCCGTGCTCGACGACCTGCGCGGGTGATCGCCCGGCTCAGTCCTCGTCGACGGTGATGGAGCCGTTGGAGGTGTGGAGGTCGAGCGTGAATCGACCGTCGGAGTCGTTGGGCACCCCGACGTCGGTTCGGCCGTTCGAGGTCTCGGTGATGACCCGGTAGGAGTCGGACGGCACGGTGAGGTCGATGGCGCCGTTCGACGTCCGGGCCTCGACGTCCTGCGGCTCGCCGAGCTCCAGGTCGATGGCGCCGTTCGACGTCGTGGCGCGCACGCCGTCGCCGTCCAGGTCACGGCCGATGATGCGACCGTTGGAGGTCTGGGCGACGACGCCGCCCGCGACCTCCTCGAGCTCGATGCGCCCGTTGCTGGTCTGCACGTCGACCTCGCCCACGTCGCTCAGCGTCGATGGCGCCGTTCGAGGTCGAGCCGCGCACGTCGACGCCCGCCGGCACGTCGATCGTGTACTCGACCGTGCAGCGGCGGCCGCAGCCGTGCAGTTCGAGCGTGTCGCCCGACACCTCGTGGGTCTCGCCGGACGGGCGATCTCCGCGGTAGGACACGGTGCGCTCGATCTCGACCTCGGTGGCGCCCTCGGCGCCGCGCACCGTGACGCTCGCCCGACGAGTCGACGAGCTCGATCGTGCGGATCTCCTCGTTCACCGTCGCCTCGTCGGTGAATCGCTCGGGAGGCGTGAGCAGCGCGCAGCCGCCGAGCGCGCCGGCGACCAGCGCGGTCACGGCCGCCGCGAGCGATGCACGCACGATCCTGTCCATCGGATTCCCCTTCGCGACCGGAGGCGGCAACGAGATCCGGTCGTCCTCGCTTGAAGATACCGCTGACGGCGTCCGGGCCGCCACGGGAAGTCACGGCCTCCACGGCGGCGAAGGGGGTCCGCGATACGATGACGCGTACCGTCGGTCTCTCGGCGGACAGCTCGGTCAGGGGTGGACGATGGCACGGAGCAAGCAAGGAGAAGGCCGCCGCGAAGGCGCTCGACGCCGCGAAGGATGCCGTGGCGAAGGCCAAACGGCTCGCTGCCAAGGCCGACAAGGCGGCGCGCAAGAAGGCGGCGAAGGTCGAGGCGAAGCTCGCGAAGCTCGTCGACGACGACCGGGCCGCGAAGAAGCGGGCCGCGAAGAAGAAGGATGCCCCGTCGGCACGGACGGCGGGGTGGAAGCCGGCCGCGAAGCCGCGCCGCGAAGACCTCGGTCCCGGCGCCGCCCGTGGTGCTGAAGCCGTCGGCCGCGAAGGCGCCGAAGGCTCCGCCGTAAGGCGCCTGCCGCGGCGGCACCCGCGGTGAAGGCGCCCGCGGCGAAGGCACCGGCCGCGCAGGCACGCGCCGCGAAGGCGGCTGCCGTAAGGCGCCGCGGCACGCCGAAGGCGGCCTCGGCGAAGGCGCCGACGGCCAAGCCGGCGGCGAAGGCACCCGCTGCGAAGGCAGCCGCCTGCGAAGGCACGCCACCGCGAAGGCACCCGCCGCGAAGGCACCCGCCGCGAAGGCACCGACCGCGAAGGCTGCGGCGAAGGCGCGGGCAGCGACGCCGCGGCACCGCGAAGGCATCCGCCGACACCGACCTCGACGGCGGCCCTCGAGGCGAGGACCGTCGCGCAGCTGCGCGGACTCGCACGTGCACGCGGCATCCCCGGCTACTCGCGGTTCACGAAGGCGCAACTGGTCGTTTCCCTCAGCGGCTGAAGCTTGAGGCGTCGGGTCGTCGGCCGCGTCGCGTGCGGGTGGCACCCGGCATCCGTTCCGAGCAGGAGGTCACGTGACCGCTGACGCCCCCGGCATCCTCGACCGCTCGACCCTCGCGCCGCCGCCGCGAACGCTCTCGACGTGCTGCGCTCGACCACCCTGGCGCACCCCGACGCGTCGGCGCTGGAGGACGGCGAGGGCGCGCTGAGCTACCGCGAGCTCATGGCGCGCGTGGTGCGGACCGCCGCGCGCCTGCACGCGGCGGGCGTGCGCCGCGGCGATCGCGTCGGCATCCGCATGCCCTCGGGCTCGCGCGAGCTCTACATCGCGATCCTGGCGGCCATGGCCGCCGGCGCCGCGTACGTGCCCGTCGACGCCGACGACCCGGAGGAGCGCGCCCGCCTCGTGTTCGGGGAGGCCGGCGTGCGGGGCGTGGTCACCGGCCGCGGTTCGTTCGAGCCGATGAGCGACGACGTCGAACCGGATGCCTCGCCGGAGGCGCTGTTCGACGGCACCCCGCCGCACCCCAGCACGCACGCGACCCCGGTCGCCACTCCGCCCGGACTCGACGACGACGCGTGGATCATCTTCACCTCGGGTTCGACCGGCACGCCGAAGGGCGTGGCGGTGACGCATCGATCCGCTGCCGCCTTCGTGGACGCCGAGGCGGGGCTCTTCCTGCAGGGCGCGCCGCTCGGGCCCGGGGACCGCGTGCTGGCCGGCCTCTCGGTGGCCTTCGATGCGTCCTGCGAGGAGATGTGGCTGGCGTGGCGGCACGGGGCGTGCCTCGTGCCCGCACCCCGGAGCCTGGTGCGCAGCGGCATGGACCTGGGTCCCTGGATGGTCACCCACGGGATCTCCGTCGTCTCGACCGTGCCCACGCTCGCCGCGTTGTGGCCGGCCGAGGCGATCGAGAACGTGCGCCTCCTGATCTTCGGCGGCGAGGCCGTTCCGCCGGAGCTCGCCGCCCGCCTCGTCTCGCCCGAGCGCGAGGTGTGGAACACGTACGGTCCGACCGAGGCCACGGTCGTCGCCTGCGCCGCGCTCCTCGACGGCACGGGGCCGGTGCGCATCGGCCTGCCGCTCGACGGCTGGGCGCTCGCCGTGGTCGACGCCGAGGCGCGTCCGGTCGCCGACGGCGAGGTCGGCGAGCTCATCATCGGCGGCGTGGGCCTCGCCCGCTACCTCGACCCGGAGAAGGACGCGGCGAAGTACTCGCCGATGCCGACGCTCGGCTGGGAGCGCGCGTATCGCTCGGGCGACCTCGTGGTGTTCGATCGCGAGGGGCTGCTCTTCCAGGGACGTGCCGACGACCAGGTGAAGGTCGGCGGCCGGCGCATCGAGCTCGGCGAGATCGAGTCGGCGCTCCAGGCGCTGCCCGGCGTCAGCGGGGCGGCCGCCGCGGTGCGTCGGACGGAGGCGGGCAACCAGGTGCTCGTCGGCTACCTCGCGGTCACCGACGGGTTCGACCGCGGCGCCGCCCGCGCACGTCTCACCGAGGAGCTCCCGGCCGCGCTCGTGCCGCTGCTCGCGGTCGTCGACGAGCTCCCGACCCGCACCTCCGGCAAGGTCGACCGGGCGGCCCTGCCCTGGCCGCTGCCCGGGGTCGAGCCGGATGCCGCGGGCCTCGGGGCATCCGCCGCCTGGCTCGCCGAGCAGTGGCAGGCCGTGCTCGGGGTTCCGGTCTCGGAGCCGGACGCGAGCTTCTTCGACCTGGGCGGCGGTTCCCTCGCGGCCGCGCAGCTCGTGAGCCGCATCCGGACCCGCGACCCGGAGTTCACCGTCGCCGACATCTACGATCACCCCCGCCTCGGCTCGATGGCCGACGAGCTCGACGCGCGGGCGCCCGAGCCGGGATCGGGCGCGTCGACCTTCCGGCAGCCCGTTCCGACGCCGCGAGGCACCCAGTGGGTGCAGACGCTCGCCGGCGTGCCGCTCTTCATCCTGAGCGGCGCGCGATGGCTGCTCTACCTGCTGACGGCGACGACGATCCTCGACGCGGTGGGGGACGGATTCGGATTCCTGCCGACGGTGCCGCTGTGGGTCCTGCTCATCGGGCTCGCGATCTTCGCCACGCCCTTCGGCCGCATGGCCATCGCGGTGGCCGGGGCACGGATCCTCCTCGCGCGGGCTCGAGCCGGGCGACTACCCGCGGGGCGGCGCCGTGCACCTGCGGATGTGGCTCGCCGACCAGATCGCCCACCAGGTCGACGCGGTGGGGCTGTCGGGCGCTCCATGGGTGTCGAACTACGCCCGCGCGCTGGGCGCGAGGATCGGCGAGGACGTGGACCTGCACACGCTCCCGCCCGTGACCGGCATGCTGACGATCGGCGATCGCGCCGCGATCGAGCCCGAGGTCGACCTCGCCGGAACGTGGATCGACGGCGACGTCGTGCGCATCGGCCGGATGCGCATCGGGGCCGGCTCGACGATCGGCGCACGGAGCACGCTGCTTCCCGGCGCCCGCATCGGGAAGGGCGCCGAGATCGCGCCGGGCTCGGCCGTCTTCGGTCGCGTGCCGGCCGGCCAGCGCTGGGCGGGATCGCCCGCGGAGCGGATCGGCCCGGCGGCCCCGATCACCGATCCGCCGCCCCGGCGCACGCGCTGGCTCGTCGCGTACGGCGTGTCCTCGCTCCTCCTCTCGCTCCTGCCGATCGCCGCCTTCGCGACCGGCGGGGCGGTGATCGCCGCCGGGATGGCCGGCGCCGACTCGCTGGGCGAGGCCGCGCTCCGCGCCCTCGCCTGGCTGGTTCCCGCGACGCTCGTGGCGGGCGTCACCTTCGCCGGCCTCGTGGTGATCGCCGTGCGACTGCTCGCGATCGGGCTGCACGAGGGGCGGCATCCGGTGCGCAGCCGGGTCGGCTGGCAGGCGTGGACCATCGAGCGGTTGATGGATGCCTCGCGCACCATCCTGTTCCCGCTGTACTCGAGCCTGTTCACGCCCGTGTGGCTCCGCATGCTCGGCGCGGAGGTGGGGCGCGGGGTCGAGGCGTCCACCGTGCTCCTCATCCCGTCGATGACCACCATCGACGACTACGCGTTCCTCGCGGACGACACCATGGTCGCGTCGTACGAGCTGCAGGGCGGCTGGATGCGCCTCGACCGGGCCCGCATCGGCAAGCGGGCGTTCCTCGGCAACTCCGGCATCGCCGCCGCCGGCCATCGGCTCGCCCGCGACGCACTGGTCGCGGTGCTGTCGGTGGCCCCGCTGAAGTCGAAGGCGGGCACGTCGTGGCTCGGGTCGCCCCCGGTGCGCCTGCGCCGCTCGGCGCTGGAGACCGACGAGAGCCGCACCTACCGGCCGCCGCAACGCCTCCGGGTCGCCCGCGCGCTGTGGGAGCTCTGCCGGATCGTGCCGGTGTTCGTCACGTGCGCGATCGGCCTCGCCGTGCTGTTCACGCTCGCGGCGCTCACCTCGGCGTTCGGGGTGCTCGTCGCCCTGCTCCTCAGCGGCATCGTGATGCTCGCCGCCGGTGCGGTGGCCGCGCTCGTCTCGACGATCGCCAAGTGGGCGTTCGTCGGCCGGATCAGGGCGGGGGAGCATCCGCTCTGGTCGAGCTTCGTGTGGCGCACCGAGGTGTCGGACACGTTCGTCGAGATGGTCGCCGCACCGTGGTTCGCACGTGCCGCCGCCGGAACCCCCGCGCTCGCCGTGTGGTTGCGCACGCTCGGCGCGCACATCGGCCGGGGCGTCTGGTGCGACAGCTACTGGCTCCCCGAAGCCGATCTCGTGACCCTCGGCGACGGATCCACGGTGAATCGCGGCAGTGTGGTGCAAACGCACCTGTTCCATGATCGAATCATGAGCATGGACCGGGTCGAGATCGAGCCGGGCGCGACGCTCGGGCCGCACAGCGTCATCCTGCCCGCCGCGCGCATCGGCGCCCACGCGACGGTCGGCCCGGCCTCGCTCGTGATGCGCGGCGAGGAGGTGCCGGTCGGCAGTCGTTGGAGCGGCAACCCCATCGGCCCGTGGCGTGCCGTGCGGGTCGCCGACTACCATGCGCAGGTGCGCTGATGGAGGCCTCCGAGATCGGCGTCGACACGGCGGGCGACGCCTACCTGCCGCAGAGCGGCAACGGCGGGTATCGCACGGTGTCGATCTCGCTCTCGCTGCGATACCGCATCGCACGCAACCGACTCGACGGCACCGCCGAGCTGATGCTGCGTGCGAACCAGCGGCTCGCCCGGTTCAGCCTCGACCTGGTGGGGCTCTCCGCGTCGGTCGTGCGCGTGGACGGGCGGCGGGCCGACGTCCGCCAGGTGCAGGGCAAGCTGCGCATCACCCCCCAGCGGCCCATCGAGCCCGGCACCGAGTTCCTCGTCGTCGTCGAGTACGGCGGCGCCCCGAAGCCGCGGCGCACCCGGTCGTGGGGCGCGATCGGCTGGGAGGAGCTCGACGACGGGGTGCTGGTGGCGTCGCAGCCGTCGGGGGCGCCGACCTGGTTCCCGTGCAACGACCATCCGTTCGACAAGGCGACGCTACCGCATCCGCTTCGAGACGGATGCCGCCTACACCGTCGTCGCCAACGGCGAGCTCGAGGACCACCGGGTCATCAGCGGGCAGGGGGTGTGGGTCTACGACCAGCGCGAGCCCACGGCGAGCTACCTCGTGATGCTGCAGGTCGGACGGTACGCGAAGCGCGCACTCCCCTTCGACGGCGCGGAGGGTGCGGTGTACTTCCCCAAGTCGCTGGAGCGCCGCGTGAATGCCGACTTCGGCCCGCTGCCGCGCATGCTCGAGGTCTTCGAGGCCGCGTTCGGCCCGTACCCGTTCGAGCGCTACACGGTGGTCGTGACTCCCGACGAGCTCGAGATCCCGCTCGAGGCGCAGGGCCTCGCCGTGTTCGGGGCCAACCACATCGACGGCCACGGCGGCGAGGAGCGGCTCATCGCCCACGAGCTCGCCCACCAGTGGTTCGGCAACAGCGTGGGCCTCGCCCGCTGGCAGGACATCTGGCTCAACGAGGGGTTCTGCTGCTACGCCGAGTGGCTGTGGTCGGATGCCTCGGGCGGCGCCT
>CAWDJA010000014.1:0-343467 GCA_963802485.1 uncultured Actinomycetota bacterium | reverse complement strand
GGCTGCACCCCACGAAGACTCCGGCGAACGCGAGCGTTCCCAGCAGTGCGATGAGATCCACGGGCATCATGCGAAACCCCCTCTTCGAGAGAACCTCAGTGTACTCCCGGGGACCGTCATCGGGACTGCCCGGATGCCGCGACGCGCTGCCCCGTCGACCATGGTGTCGACGCAGCCGCTCGATGCTGCGCGTTGGGGGAACGGGACCATGAGCCTGGCACATGCGTTCGCCGCGGGAGGCCTCGCGGCGCGGCACACGGAGCGACGATTCCGCACCACCGAGGCGGAGATCCGCGAGGCGGAGCAGCGCGTCATCGAACGCCGCTCGGCCGCCGTCGAGGCATCCGCTCGCCGGGAGTACACCGAGCGCGGACGTCACGCCGCGCCGCGGCCCGCCAGCGCCTGACCCGGTTCAGCCCGGCACGGAAGGGCGCGCGGTCACTCGGTGACGCCGCGCATGAGCACGTCGCCGCTGCCCAGCGACCGGATCTCGAGCGACGCGATCTCGTCGAGGTCCACCGCGGTGGCGGCGGAGAGGCGCGCGGTGCTGCCGGGGCTCGCCCGCCAGCTCGACACCTCGCTGCGCACGCCGTCGCGGTCGACCACCACGAGTGCGTACGGCCAGCCCTCGGCCGGGGCGTCGGATGCCGCGTCCTCGGCGTACCGGCAGTCGAGCTCGATGCGCGTGCCCCACCCGGCGGGCGTGAGCGTCGCCGTGGCGGTGAGCGGCACGTCGACGACGGACTCGAACGCCACCGACTCCGTCGCGTCGAACGGCCGCAGGATCGAGAGCGGCACGGCGATCGCGACGAACGCGAGCACGACCGCCGCGGCCGCGGCGATCCACCACGTGCGCGCACGACGGGTGCGTCGACGCCGGTCCTCCCGGCGCACCGCCGCGAGCAGGTCCTCCCGCGAACCGGACACCGCTGCGGCCTCGGGGTCGTCGCCGAGGGCGGCGGCCCGCTCGGGCGAGAGTCGCGCGAGCAGCCCGGGCATCGGGGCGAGCTCCGCGACGGAGCGCCGGCACGTCTCGCAGGTCTCGAGGTGCTCCTCGTAGTCTCGTCGCTCGGCCGGCGAGAGCGCGCCGAGCACGTAGGCGGAGTCCCAGTCGGCGAAGCGAGCGTGGTCCGGGTTCATCGCGTCACTCCCTTCTCCTGCAGCGCGAGCCTCAGGGCTCGGAGCCCGTAGTGGAGTCGCGACTTGACCGTGCCCTCGGGGATGCCGAGCCGGCCGGCGACCTCCGCCACGCTGCATCCGCCGTAGTAGGCGTGCACGATCACCGCACGGTGCTCCACGCTCAGGGTCGCCAGGGCCTCCTCCACCAGCAGGCTCTCGAAGAGGGCGTCGGTCGCGTCGTCCTGCGCCCGCTCGGGCGTCTCGGCCATGCCGATCTCATGGCGACGACGTGCACTGCGCACCTCGTCGATCACGAGGTTCCTCGCCACCGTGAACATCCACGACCGCGTCGACGCCGGCTCCTGCGCGAGGATGCGCGGGCTGCGCCATGCGCGCAGCAGGGTCTCCTGCACGATGTCGTCGGCCGCGGCCGGGTCGCCCGTGAGGTGCACGACGTACCGCCACACCGACGGCCCGTGCGCGTCGTACAACGCGACGAGCCGGCTGTCGTCGTCGGGCGGCATCCGTCACCTCCTGCCCTTCACAACGAGGCGGGGGTCCGTGCGGTTCAGGTTCGCTCCGCTTCCCTTCGCTTCGCTACGCGAACGCCTCCACCGGCGGGCAGGCGCACACGAGGTTGCGGTCGCCGTAGGCCTGGTCGATGCGACGCACGGGCGCCCAGTACTTGTTGCGCACGAGCGAGTGCACCGGGTACACGGCCTGCTCGCGCGTGTACGGGTGCGTCCACTCCCCCGCGATGACCGACTCGGCCGTATGCGGCGCATTGCGCAGCGGGTTGTCGTCGGCCGGCCACTCGCCACGACCGACGGCGTCGGCCTCGGCCTTGATCGCGATCATCGCCTCGATGAACCGGTCGAGCTCGGCGAGGTCCTCCGACTCGGTCGGCTCGACCATGAGCGTGCCCGCGACGGGGAACGACATCGTCGGCGCGTGGAAGCCGTAGTCGATGAGCCGCTTCGCGACGTCGTCGACGGTGACGCCGGTGGCCGCGGTGAGCGGACGCAGGTCGAGGATGCACTCGTGCGCGACGAGGTGGTTGTCGCCCGTGTAGAGCACCGGGAAGTGGTCGCGCAGGCGCGCGGCGACGTAGTTCGCCGCGAGCACGGCGGTGGCCGTGGCCTGCTTGAGTCCCTCGGAGCCCATCATGCGCACGTACGCCCACGAGATCGGCAGGATCGACGGGCTGCCGTACGGCGCCGCCGACACCGGGCCGCCGTCGTGCGTGACGCCGCCCGAGTGGTCGGCGCGCTGCGCGAGCGGGTGCCCGGGCAGGTACGGCGCGAGGTGCGCCTTCGCCGCGACGGGGCCGACGCCGGGTCCGCCGCCGCCGTGCGGGATGCAGAACGTCTTGTGCAGGTTGAGGTGCGAGACGTCGCCGCCGAAGTCGCCGAAGCGCGCGAAGCCGAGCAGCGCGTTGAGGTTCGCGCCGTCGACGTAGACCTGGCCGCCGGCGTCGTGCACGGCCTGCGTGATCTGCTTCACCTCGTGCTCGTAGACGCCGTGCGTCGACGGGTACGTGATCATGAGCGCGGCGATGCGGTCGGCGTGCTCGTCGATCTTCGCCCGCAGGTCGTCGAGGTCGACGTTGCCGAGCTCGTCGCAGGCCACGACCACCACGCGCATGCCGGCGAGCACGGCGGATGCCGCGTTGGTGCCGTGCGCGCTGGACGGGATGAGGCACAGGTCGCGGTCGACGTCGCCGTTCGCGCGGTGGTAGCCGCGGATCGCGAGGAGCCCGGCGAGCTCGCCCTGGCTGCCCGCGTTGGGCTGCAGCGACACGGTGTCGTAGCCCGTGACCTCGGCGAGCCAGTTCTCGAGCTGCTCGATGAGCCCGAGCGTGCCCTCGACGTCGGCCTCGGGGGCGAACGGGTGCAGGTTCGCGAACTCGGGCCAGGTCACCGACTGCATCTCGGTGGCGGCGTTGAGCTTCATCGTGCACGAGCCGAGCGGGATCATGCCGCGGTCGAGCGCGTAGTCGCGGTCGGCGAGCTGCTTGAGGTACCGCATCATCTGCGTCTCGGACTGGTGCGTGTTGAACACGGGGTGCTCGAGGTACGAGCTCGTGCGGCGCAGCGACTCGGGCAGGCTCGCGGGGAGCTCGCGCAGCGACACCGGCACCTCGATGCGGGGGTCGAAGCCGAACGCCTCGACGACACGCGAGAGCTCGTCGGCGGTGGTGGTCTCGTCGACGGCCACGTGCACGGTCGCCTCGTCGGCCTCCCAGAGGTTGAGGCCGAGCTCGCGGCCGCGCGCGACCACGTTCTTCGCGAGCCCGGGCACGTGCACGCGGATCGTGTCGAAGTACTCGTCGTTCGCGAGCGTCAGCTCGTAGGACGTGAGCATGTCGGCGAGCGCCTTCGCCTTCGCCGCGGTCGTGACGGCGATGTGACGGATGCCCCGGGGCCCGTGGTACACCGCGTACATCGACGCCATGACGGCGAGGAGCACCTGCGCGGTGCAGATGTTCGACGTCGCCTTCTCGCGGCGGATGTGCTGCTCGCGCGCCTGCAGGCTGAGGCGGTAGGCGGGGTGTCCTGCCGCGTCCTGCGACACGCCCACGAGGCGGCCGGGGAGCTGCCGCTCGAGGCCCTTGCGCACGGCCATGTAGCCGGCGTGCGGACCGCCGAAGCCCATCGGCACGCCGAACCGCTGCGAGGTGCCGACCGCGACGTCGGCGCCGAGCTCGCCGGGGCTCGTGAGGAGCGCCATCGCGAGCAGGTCGGCCGCGGCGACGACGAGCGCGCCCTGCTCCTTCGAGGCGGCGATGACCGCGGCCGGGTTCCACACCCGGCCCGACGCGCCCGGGTACTGCACGAAGAGGCCGAAGTGCTCGCCGAGGGCGGCGACATCCGTGCCCTCGTCGAGGTCGGCCACGACGAGCTCGATGCCGACGGCCTCGGCGCGCGAGACCAGCAGGGCGTGCGTCTGCGGCAGGGCGTCGGCGTCGACGACGAAGCGGTTGGACGTGGACTTCGACGCCCGGCGCGCGAGGAGCATGCCCTCGACGACCGCGGTGCCCTCGTCGAGCATCGACGCGTTCGCGGTGTCGAGGCCGGTGAGGTCGGAGACCATCGTCTGGAAGTTGATGAGCGCCTCGAGGCGGCCCTGCGAGATCTCGGGCTGGTAGGGCGTGTACGCCGTGTACCAGCTGGGGTTCTCGAGCACGTTGCGCTGGATCACCGCGGGCGTGATCGTGCCGGAGTAGCCGAGGCCGATCATCGACGTGCGCACCGTGTTCTGCTCGGCCAGCGCGGCGAGCTCGGCGAGCGCCTCGCGCTCGGTGGCGGCGGGCGGGATCACCGAGTCGACCACCTCCCCCATGCGGATCGCCGTGGGCACCGCGGCCGTCATGAGCGCGTCGAGCGAGTCGTAGCCGAGGGCGGCGAGCATCCACTCGTGGTCGCGCGGGGCGGTGCCGATGTGACGGCGCCCGAAGGCGTCGGCGTCGAAGGCGGAGGAGGTGTTCATCGGGCGGTGGATCCTTACTCGCCGACGAGGGCGCGGTACTCGGCGTGGCTGAGGAGCTTGGGGAGGGCGCCGACGGTGACCTTGATGAGCCACCCCTCGCCGAACGGGTCGCTGTTCACGAGCTCGGGCGCGTCGATGACGGCCTGGTTGGACTCCACGACCTCGCCGTCGACGGGCGCGTAGAGCTCGCCGACGGACTTCGTCGACTCGATCTCGCCGACGACGTTGCCGGCGGTGATCGCGGTGCCCGCGGCGGGCAGGTCGACGTAGACGACGTCGCCGAGCTTCTCGGCGGCGTAGTCGGTGATGCCGATCGTGAGGGTGTCGCCGTCGACGAGCACCCACTCGTGCTCTTCGGTGTACTGGAGTTCGGTCTGGTCGGTCATGGGGTTCTCCTCGCGGTGGGCGGTGCGGGCGGTCGGTGCGGTCGGTGCGTGCGTTGCGTGCGGCGGTCGGTGCGCGGCCGGGTCAGGCGGGTCGCTTGTAGAAGGGCAGGGCGACGACGGATGCCGGGACTCGCGTTCCGCGCACGTCGACGTAGAGCTCGCGGCCCGGCTCCGCGGCATCCGGCGCGACGAACGCCATCGCCACGGGGTGGCCGAGCGTCGGCGACAGGGCGCCGCTCGTCACGACGCCGACGCGCGCGGCATCCGCACCCTCGCCGTCGTACACCTCGTAGTCGGCGCGGGCGGCGCGTCGGCCCTCCGCGGCGAGGCCGACGAGCACCGGGGCATCCGCCGCGGGGCCCTGCTCGATCGCGGCGCGGCCCACGAAGTCGCCCTCCTTGGCGAGGGCGACGACGCGGCCGAGGCCGGCCTGCACGGGCAGGATGTCGCGGCTCAGCTCGTGGCCGTAGAGCGGCATGCCCGCCTCGAGGCGGAGCGTGTCGCGGCTGGCCAGTCCGGCGGGCACGACGCGGGCGCCGCCGGTCTCGCGGAGGGCGTCCCACAGGCCCGGCGCCTTGTCGGGGGCGATGTAGAGCTCGAATCCGTCCTCGCCCGTGTAGCCGGTGCGCGCGACGAGCACGGGCTCGCCCTCGAAGGTGGCCGCGAAGGCGCGGTAGTACTTGAGCGACTCGAGGTTCGCGAGGAAGTCGTCGACGTCGTTGCCCGGCCCGTCGTCGACGCCGAATCCGGGCGTCTCCTGCAGCACGGCGCGGGCGTCGGGACCCTGCAGCGCGATGAGCGCGATGTCGTCGCTCTCGTCGGAGACGAACGTGTCGAACCCGCCGGCGCGCGTGCGCAGCTCGTCGGCCACGACGGCGGCGTTCGAGGCGTTCGCCACCACCATGTAGCGGTCGTCGCCGGTGCGGTAGACGACGAGGTCGTCGATGATGCCGCCGTCCTCGGCGAGCAGCAGCGAGTACTTGGCCTGGCCGATCTCGATCGCCGAGAGCCTGCCCGCGAGCGCGTAGTCGAGCGCGGCGGCCGAGCCCGCGCCGAGCAGCACGATCTCGCCCATGTGGGAGAGGTCGAAGAGACCCGCGGACGTGCGCACGGCGTGGTGCTCGGCGAGGTCGCTCGAGTACCGCACGGGCATCTGCCACCCCGCGAAGTCGGTGAAGGAGGCGCCCGCGGCGCGATGCACCGCGTCGAGGGGGCTTCGACGTTCGATGGTGCCGGATTCGGTGGTGCCGGGGTCGGTCACGAGTTCTCCAGAGTCGCGTGGGCGGTCGGCGGATGCCGCTGGGAACTCCCCCTCTGTCATGGGCCTGAGAGTTTCGCGTCGCGCCCGTGGGGAGCTGAGCTTTCACCGTCGGCGGGATGCAGCGTTCGCGGCATCCGCTTTTCAGAGCGGCCTCGTCATCGCGGTGTTGTGACCTGAGAGATTGGCGGGGAGGCTTGCTCCTTCGGTGCCGGCCAGATCTGCTGACAGAACTGCCCGGCTCTCCCGCGACGCGTCGATGGCCCGATGTGCGGTTGTACCGCCGATCCTAGCCGACGCGGCCGGGTGCGCGGGCGCTGGGGCGCGCGGGTGCCGGCCGTCCGGGCGATCTCTGGGCAGTCCGGCCTGCTCCGGTGCGCGCATCCACGGGCCAGGACTGTCCAGCACCAACGACGTCATGGGCGGCTGTGGACGAGCTTCGCCGGCATGCGAGCCCGCGCGTCGGCAGGCTGGGCGGATGCGACGCCCGTCAGAGCTTCCGGAGGCGATCGCCGGCCGTCCGTCGTTCGGGTCGGTCGAGGCGCGCCGACTGGGTGTCACGAAGGCACGCCTCGCGGCATCCGACCTCACGACCCTCTACCGTGGGTCTCGCCTCGTGCGTTCGGATGAACCCTCGCTCAGGGACTTCGCGAGCGCGCATGCGACCCGGATGCCGGCCTCCAGTTCTTCAGCCACTCGACGGCCGCCCTCCTCGACGACGTTCCGTTGCCGCTCCGAGCTCGAGACGGATCGACGCCTGCACGTCTCGGTGCTCGCCGACGGTCGCCGAGCCACGTGTCCGCGGAGTCATCGGACACGTGGTGGCCTCCGACCGCACCGGGATCGTCGTCGCCGGCGGTCTGCGCATGACGGATGCCGCGACCACCTGGTGCCAGTTGGCGTCGCTGCTCGAGGTCGACGACCTCGTCGCCGCGGGCGACTTCCTGATCACCGGGCGGGCACCGGTGGGCGGGCGACGGCGCGTCGCGACCATTGAGCTCCTCGCCGATGCCGTCGACCCCCACGGTGGCACGGCAGGCGTTGGGCGGCTGCGCGCGGCGCTTCCACTGCTCCGCTTCGGGCGCTCTCGCGGCGCGAGACGCTCATCCGGCTCCGGATGGTCCGCGCCGGGCTGCCCGAGCCGTTCCTCAACTACGAGGTGCATGAGGCCCGACACGACGGGTACGTGCCGGTCGTCGATCTCGCCTACCCCGACTACCGTGTGGCCATCGAGTACGAGGGCGATCATCATCGCGATCGACCGCAGTTCCGGCGCGACATCCGCCGGTACGAACGCCTGCAGGACTGCGGATGGGTCGTGGTTCGGCTCACTGCCGACGACGTGCCCGACGATGCGGATGCCCGGGCCTCGTGCGAGGCGATCGACCGCATCTCGCGCGCCTGCGGCGGCGGGGCTGGCTCGGCTGACGCTTCGCAGCCCACCCGCCGAGCAGGGACCGGGTGGCTGGTGGGCAGTACGACCGGCCTGACGGGCGGGAAAGGGCGCTCGACTGCCGCACCGGATCACGCGCGAGCTGGAGGCCGGCACCGGGTACGTCACGGAATTGGCGTTCGTGTCACATTGACTGTAAGCTGATCCCAGCACTTCGAGTCAGATCGACTCTAAGACGGGAGGCAGCGGATGTCGCAGCAGCACGACCACGGCGCGCAGGCGCGGCTCGCCGTCTCCACCGTCATCTTCGCGCTCAGCCCCGACGAGGGCGCGGCCGCCCCGAGCCTGCGCATCCCGCTCGTGCGGCGGCTCCGCGAGCCCGGAGCCGGACGCTGGGCGCTGCCCGGCGGCTGGCTGCCCGTCGACGAGGGCCTCGACGCCGCCGCGGCCCGCACGCTCGCCGAGACGACGGGCCTCGCACCCCGATTCCTCGAGCAGCTCTACACGTTCGGGGCCCCCGACCGCTCCCCCGACGAGCGCGTCGTCTCCGTCGTGTACTGGGCGCTCGTGCACTCCGACGAGGTGCAGCGCGCCGTCGCCGACGAGAACGTGTACTGGTTCGACGAGGACCAGCTGCCCGAGCTCGCCTTCGACCACCGCGAGATCATCGACTACGCACTCTGGCGGCTGCGCACCAAGCTGCAGTACTCGCGCATCGCGCACGCCCTCCTCGGCGAGACCTTCACCATGGCCGAGCTGCGGGGCGTGCACGAGGCCGTGCTCCGCCGCCGGCTCGACCCCGCCAACTTCCGCCGCACGATGGAGGCCTCCGGCACGCTCATCGACACCGGCCAGCGCCTCGCGGGCACCCCGCACCGCCCGCCCGCGCTCTACCGCTTCGACACCGGCGCCGGCCCCGCGGCATCCGACCGACCAGCCACCACCGCACTGCAGAGGACGAACCCATGACCATCGCACCTCCCCCGGCCCGCGACGCGGCCGCGACGCGCGCGGCGGCATCCGTCGACCGCACCATCCGCCTCATCACGAAGGGCGCGACGGCCGGGGCGACCTGCTCGCCCGAGCTGGCCGCGGGCCCGTGGGAGTTCGACCGCGGGCCGGCCGGCTACGGCCCCGGCTCCTCGATGGGCGACGTCATCCCCACCGGCTCGCCGCGCCAGGGCGCGCTGCCGGCCGAGTACCGCGAGGCGTCCGACGCCGAGCTGCACGATCGCATCCGCGCCGCCAAGGCGACCCTCGGCGACCGCGCCGTCGTGCTCGGCCACTTCTACCAGCGCGACGAGGTGATCGAGCACGCCGACTTCGTCGGCGACTCGTTCCAGCTCGCGAACGCCGCGCTCACCCGGCCCGACGCCGAGGCGATCGTGTTCTGCGGCGTGCACTTCATGGCCGAGACCGCCGACCTGCTCTCGACGCCCGAGCAGGCCGTGATCCTGCCGAACCTCGCCGCCGGATGCTCGATGGCCGACATGGCCGACGAGTCGAGCGTCGAGGAGTGCTGGGAGCAGCTCGCCGAGGTCTACGGCGACCTCGGCACGCCCGACGCCGACGGCCGGGTGCCGGTCATCCCCGTCACCTACATGAACTCGTCGGCCGCCCTCAAGGGCTTCGTCGGCCGCAACGGGGGCATCGTCTGCACCTCGTCCAACGCGCGGACGGTGCTCGAGTGGGCGTTCGAGCGCGGGCAGCGCGTGCTCTTCTTCCCCGACCAGCACCTCGGCCGCAACACCGCGAAGGCCATGGGCGTGCCGCTCGAGCAGATGCCGATGTGGAACCCGCGCAAGGCGCTCGGCGGCAGCAGCGCCGACGAACTGCACGACGCGCGCGTCATCCTCTGGCACGGCTTCTGCTCGGTGCACCGGCGCTTCACGGTCGACCAGATCGCACAGGCGCGCGCCGAGCACCCGGGCGTGCAGGTGATCGTGCACCCCGAGTGCCCGATGGCGGTCGTCGATGCAGCGGATGCCGCGGGCTCGACGGACTTCATCGTGAAGGCCATCCAGGCGGCGCCCGCGGGCTCGACGTTCGCCATCGGCACCGAGATCAACCTCGTGCAGCGCCTCGCCGCGGAGTACCCGCAGCACGAGATCTTCTGCCTCGACCCCGTCGTGTGCCCCTGCTCGACGATGTACCGCATCCACCCGGGCTACCTCGCGTGGGTCCTCGAGGAACTCGTGGCCGGCCGCGTCGTGAACCGCATCACGGTGCCCGACGCGGTGGCCGATCCGGCACGGCTCGCGCTCGAGCGGATGCTCGCGGCGAAGCCGCCGGTGGCCGCGGCACCGGCGCCCGCGCCCGCGGCCTGGCGGCACCGCGCCGCGGCCCCGCGGCCTCCGCGGCGGGAGCCTGACCATGTCGCGCGTGCTCGTGGTGGGCGGCGGCATCGCCGGCCTCTGGACCGCGGTGAAGGCGGCCGACGCAGGCCACGCGGTGGAGCTCGTCACGAAGACCGAGCTCGCCGACGGCAACACGCGCCACGCCCAGGGCGGCATCGCGGCGGCCCTGTTCCCCGACGACTCCGTCGAGCGCCACTTCGCCGACACCATCGCGGCGGGTGCCGGCCTCTCCGATCCCGACGCCGTGCGCGTGCTCTGCGACGAGGGTCCCGAGCGCGTGCGCGACCTCATCCGCTTCGGCGTCGCCTTCGACCGCGGCGACTCGGGGCTGGAGCGCGGGCTCGAGGCGGCGCACTCCCGCGCCCGCATCCTCCACGCGGGCGGCGATGCGACCGGCGCCGCGATCGAGGCGGCGCTCGTCGCCACCGTGCGGCGGCGGGCGGTGCGGATCCACGAGCGCACGATGCTCGTCGACCTGCTCGTCGAGCACGGTCGGGTGGTCGGCGCACGACTGCTGGCGGCATCCGGCGACCTCGTGGACGTGCGCGCCGACGCGGTCGTGCTCGCCAGCGGCGGCAGTGGATGCCTCTACCGGCATACGACGAACCCCGACGTGGCGACCGGCGACGGCGTGGCCGCCGCCCACCGTGCCGGCGCTGCCGTCGCCGACCTCGAGTTCGTGCAGTTCCACCCCACGGCGCTCGCGACGCCGGGCACGCCGCTCATCTCCGAGGCCGTGCGCGGCGAGGGCGCGGTGCTCGTCGACGAGCTCGGCGATCGCTTCATGCTCGAGGTCGACCCGCGGGCCGAGCTCGCTCCCGCGCGACGTCGTCGCCCGCGCGGTGTGGCGGCGCATGGCGGACCAGGACGGGCGGCCGGTGTTCCTCGACGCGACCGGCCTCGGCGCCGCTCGCCTGGCGCAGCGCTTCCCCGGCCTCGATGCCGCGTGCCGTGAGGCCGGGTACGACTGGTCGTCGGAGCCCGTTCCCATCACGCCCGCCGCGCACTACGCGATGGGCGGCGTGGCCACCGACCTCGACGGGCGCACGACCCTGCCGGGCCTCTTCGCGGTGGGCGAGACCGCACGCACCGGCGTCCACGGCGCCAACCGGCTCGCGTCCAACTCCCTGCTCGAGGCGGCCGTGTTCGCCGATCGGGTGGCGCGCGCGCTCGACGCGCGCCTGCGCCGGCACCGCGCAGCCGCACCGGCACCAGCCGCACCGGCACCAGCCGCACCGGCACAAGATGGCGGATATACGATCCGACGCGCCGGTGCGCCGGCGAGAAGGACGGCGCGGCGGATCGTTATCCGCAGGGGCGGACCGCGACGGGGTCGTGGACGCCGACCGTGTCGAGCGCACGGAGCCCGTCGACCGCGAGGCGCTGCAGGCGCTCATGTGGGAGCACGTCGGGCTCGAGCGGGACGCGACCGGCCTCGCCGAGGCATCCGCTCGGCTCGCGGGCTGGCGAGCGCCCGACGTGCGCGATCGTCGCACCGCCGAGGACCGCAACCTCCTCGACCTCGCGCGCCTCACGGTCGCGGCAGCGATCGCCCGCACCGAGAGCGTCGGCGCGCACTTCCGCTCCGACGACCCCGCGACCGCACGCACGACGGCGGCCGACGCCCGGGCCGCACGCGATCGCCGCCGTCGCCGCCGTCGCCGCCGCCGTCGCCGCCGACGCCGACGCCGACGCCGTGAGAGAGGCCGCCTGATGACCGACCGCCGCGAGATCGACCGCATCGTCGGCGCCGCGCTCGACGAGGACGCCCCGTGGGGCGACCTCACCTCCGAGACGCTCATCCCCGCGGGCGCGACGGCCACCGCCGAGCTCGTCGCCCGGGAGGCGGGCGTGCTCAGCGGCATCGAGGTGTTCGCGGCCGCGTTCCGCCTGGTCGACCCGCGCATCGTGTTCGAGCCGCTCGCCGCCGACGGCGACGCGTTCGCCGCGGGCGACGCCCTGGCGCGCGTGCACGGACCGGCACGCGGCATCCTCACGGCCGAGCGGGTCGCCCTCAACCTCGTGCAGCGGATGTCCGGCGTGGCCACGCTCACGGCGCGGTACGTCGCCGCGGTGGCGGGCACGGGGGCCCGCATCGTCGACACCCGCAAGACGACGCCGGGGCTGCGCAGCCTCGAACGCCAGGCCGTGCGCGACGGTGGGGGCCGCAACCACCGGCGCTCCCTCTCCGACGCCGTGATGGCCAAGGACAACCACCTGGCCGTGCTGACCGCGGGCGGGCAGGACCTCGCGACCGCGCTCCGCGCCGCACGTGAGCGGATGCCGCACACCGCCCACCTCGAGGTGGAGGTCGACCGGCTCGACCAGGTCGACGCCGTGCTCGCCGGCGGCGCGGACACGATCATGCTCGACAACTTCTCCGTCGACGACCTGCGGACGGGCGTCGAGCTCATCGCGGGGCGCGCCGTGGTCGAGGCATCCGGCGGGGTCTCGCTCGACACCGTGGGCGCGATCGCGGCGACGGGCGTCGACGTCATCTCGGTGGGCGCGCTCACGCACTCGGCGCGCGCGCTCGACCTCGGGCTCGACGTCGTGATCTCGACGAGCGAAGGCCAGGCGACGGATGCCGCCGCCGCATCGACCAGGGAGTCGTCGTGATCTTCCTCGACCACGCCGCGACCACGCCCGTCCGCCGTGAGGCGCTCGAGGCGATGTGGCCGTTCCTCACGGGCGCGTTCGGCAACCCCTCGAGCCGGCACGGCCTCGGCGACGAGGCATCCCGTGCCCTCGCGGCGGCCCGGGCCGACGTGGCCGCGGTCGTCGGATGCCGCCCGGGAGACGTCGTGTTCACGAGCGGCGGCACCGAGGCCGACAACCTCGCCGTCAAGGGCATCGCGCTCGCGAACCCGCGTGGCCGGCACGTCGTGGTCTCGCCGATCGAGCACGAGGCGGTGCTCGAGGCGGCGGCGTACCTGGCCCGCGTCCACGGCTTCACCGTCGACGAGGTCGACGTCGATGCGGGCGGGCTCGTGCATCCCGAGGCGCTCGCGCGCGTCATCCGGCCCGACACGACGCTCGTGTCGGTGCAGCTCGCCAACAACGAGATCGGCACGGTGCAGCCCGTGGCCGAGCTCGCGGCGATCGCCCACGCGTCGGGCGCGCTGATGCACTCGGATGCCGTGCAGGCGGCGGGCTGGCTCCCCCTCTCGCTCGACGGGCTCGGCGTCGACGCCCTCTCGCTCGCGGGCCACAAGGTCGGCGCCCCCAAGGGCACCGGCGCGCTCATCGTGCGCGGCCGGATCCCGCTCGAGCCGGTGCTCCACGGCGGCGGCCAGGAGCGCGGACGCCGCTCGGGCACCGAGAACGTGGCCGGCGCCGTGGCGTTCGCCACCGCGCTGCGGCTCGCCGAGGCAGAGCGAGCGGATGCCGCGTCTCGCGTCGCCGCGCTCGGCGCCGAGCTCGTCGCCCGCGTCACGTCGGCGGTGCCGGGAGCGGTGCTCACCGGCGACCCGGTGCGACGGCTGCCCGGCACCGTCTCGTTCGTGTTCCCGGGCACGAGCGGCGAGGCGGTCCTGCTCGAACTCGAACGCGACGGCGTGATCTGCTCGAGCGGCTCGGCCTGCGCCGCCGGCAGCGACGAACCGTCGCACGTGCTCACCGCGATCGGCGTCCCGGCGGAGCTCGCGCAGACGGCGGTGCGCTTCACGCTGGGCGCCGAGACCACGCCGGACGACGTCGCGGAGGCGGCGAGCGCGGTCGCCCGGGCGGTGTCGGCGGTGCGCGCTATCGTGAAGCCATGACCGATCGCACCGCCATTCCCGCCGACGACGACGACCTCGAGGTCGACGCGAAGCGGGCCGACGACGAGGTGGCTCCCGAAGAGGAGCTCCTCGAGGGCTGGCTTCCCGACGCCACGCCGACCGACGGGCCCGCGCCCGCTCCGTAGCCCGCGACCACGCGACGTCGGCGCGCGCCGCGCGACGGCGGCCGCTCCGGCACGAGGCGTTTCCATGCATTCCGATCGATTCATCGATTCGGGAATAGCGCCTCGGCCGACGCGGGTTGACTCTCACATTCGACGCACCTCCCCGGCGCCGCTCTGCGCCGACATCGATTGGATGCAATTTCCGTGACCGAACGCGCCGTACCAGACCTGACCCAGGGCGAGGCCGCCACCCTCGGCGACCCCGCCCAGACCCCTCACGCCGATCACACCGACGCCGAGGCGCTGCACGGCGCCCGCAACTCACGCGTCATCTGGCTCCTCCTCGCCGCCTCGTTCGTCGTCATCCTCAACGAGACGATCATGGGCGTCGCGATCCCCCACCTCGTCACCGACCTCGGCATCACCATCGAGCAGGCGCAGTGGCTCACCACCGCGTTCATGCTGACGATGGCGGTCGTGATCCCCATCACGGGCTTCCTGCTGCAGCGGTTCGCCACGCGCCCGATCTTCATCGCCGCGATGAGCCTCTTCTCCACGGGAACGCTCATCGCCGCGCTCGCACCGGGCTTCGAGGTCCTCCTGCTGGCGCGGGTGGTTCAGGCGAGCGGCACGGCCATCATGATGCCGCTGCTCATGACGACGCTCATGACCCTCGTCGCCCCCGCCGACCGCGGGCGCTTCATGGGCCGCGTGTCGACCGTGATCTCCGTGGCGCCGGCCATCGGGCCGACGATCTCGGGCCTCATCCTGACCTACCTGTCGTGGCGGTACATGTTCTGGCTCGTGCTGCCGATCGCGCTCGCGATGCTGGTCATCGGCATCCGCCGCGTCGAGAACGTCAGCGAGCCGCGCGTCATCCCCATCGACGTGTTCTCCGTCGTGCTCTCGGCGTTCGGCTTCGGCGGACTCGTCTACGGCCTGAGCCTCGTCGGCGGCGTGGTGGCCGGCACCGCCGGCCCCGCGCCGATGTGGATCTCGCTCGCCGTCGGCGCACTCGGCATCGCGGCGTTCATCCTGCGCCAGCTCGTCCTGCAGCGCCGCGACCGCGCGCTGCTCGACCTGCGCACGTTCCGGTCGTCCAACTTCGCGATCTCGGTCGGGCTCATGGTCATCGTGATGGCCTCGCTCTTCGGCACGATCATCCTCCTGCCGATCTACCTGCAGGACGTGCTGCACCTCGCGCCCGCGATCACCGGACTGCTGCTGCTGCCCGGCGGGCTCCTGATGGGCCTGCTCGGTCCCACCGTCGGCCGGCTGTTCGACCGGTTCGGGCCGACCGTGCTGCTCGTGCCGGGCAGCATGGTCGTGAGCGGCGTGCTGTGGTCGCTCACGATGGTGACCGAGACGACCTCGCCGTGGATGCTGCTCATCGCGCACGTGGCGCTCTCGGCGGGGCTCGCGTTCATGTTCACGCCGCTGTTCACGTCGGCCCTCGGCTCCGTCGAGCCGCGGTTCTACTCGCACGGCTCCGCCATCGTCGGTACCGTGCAGCAGGTCGCGGGCGCAGCGGGCACGGCCATGTTCGTGACCGTCATGGCCGCCGGCACCGCGTCGCTCGTGGCGACGGGCGCACCGATCGAGGTCGCCCAGTCGTCGGGTCTGCGCACCGCGTTCATGGTGGGCGCGATCCTCTCGGTCGTGGCCGTCGTGGGTGCGTTCTTCGTGCGCCGGCCGGCCGACATGACGTCGACCGCCCGCGCCGACGCGGCCGAATTCGCAGCGGAGGCCTGACGCCTCGAGCGACGACCGCAGCATGACGAAGGGCCCGGCACGATGCCGGGCCCTTCGTCATGCTCGGCCGGACGCGATCCGGCCGACGCGGATCATCCGCAGTTCGGGCGACAGGTGCGCTGCGAGAGCGCGTCGACGAGCACCGTTCCGAGGTCCTCGGGCTTCGACGCCGAGTAGGCGGCGCCCTTCGTGGCCTGGGCGATGCGCTGCATGGCCGCCAGGTCGGTGTCGGGGCCGAAGCCGATCATGATGACCGGCACGGGCTTGGACGGATCGTCCATCTTCGCGAGCTCCGCGAGCAGGGTGTCGAGGTCGATGCCGTTCTCGTCCTCGTTCCGGCCGTCGGTGATGAGCAGCACCGAGTTCACCTTCTCGGGGTCGTACGACTCGCGCACCCGCTGCACCGCGGCGAGCGTCGTGTCGTAGAGGCCGGTCGCGCCGCCGAGCCGGCCCGGCAGGGACTGGATGATGCCGGCGATCTCCTGCTTGTGCGCGAGGTCGGCGAGCGGGGCGATCGGCGAGAGGTCCTCGTAGTCGATGTCGCCGTTGCGCGCCGTCGAGAACACCCAGACGCCCATCTCGACCTCGCCGGAGAACTTCTCCATCGCGCCGATGGCGGCCTGCTGGAAGATGTCGATGCGGCGCAGGCCGTTCTCGGCCGGCTCCTCCATCGAGCCCGACACGTCGATGACCGCCAGCATGCGCGACCGCAGCGTCAGCACCGCCCAGGCCCGCAGGATCTCGAGCTGGACCGCGGAATCGAGGTCGGTGGCGGCCGCTGCGGGACCATCGGCGGCGAGCCCGGGGACGTCGAGCGTGCCGGTGCCGTCGCCCGCGCGGAACCCGGCCGCGGAGAGCCGGTCGGTCTCCGATCGCGCCGCCTTCTCGAAGGCGGCGAGCAGGGCGGCCCGAGTCTCGGTCGCATCGGCGACGCCGTCGGCCTTGGCGCCCCCGCCCCCGTCGCCGGTCCGCGCCGGCAGTCGCACGAGCGGGTAGTCGACGAGCACGGTGCCGTCGGCCGGGTACGCGGCGACGAGCGTCTCGGCGGGATCGTCGAGGTTGTAGCCCGCGACCTGCGCCTCGGTGGTGACGACCACGCTCGGCTGCGGCGCGGTCGACAGCGCGCCGAATGCGGCGCTCGTCGATGCGGGGATGGACTTGCCGAGCTCGATCATGGCGCCGGCGAACTGGCGGGGGTCATCAGGCGACGAGTGCCCGCGCAGTGCGAGGAGCCCGGCGAGGCTCGCGGACGACGCCTCGGGATCGGGCAGGATCGTCGGGAGCGCGCCGCCGAGCACCCTCGTCCAGGTGACCGGGGCGCTGGCGATCTCGGCCGCCTTGGTCGCCGCCGCGGCGAACACCACCGGGGTGGTGGCGATCGGCTCGCCGACCTCGACGTCGGGCGCGGTCTGTCCGAGCGACGCGGCCGTCGCCGTCATGCGGTCGACCCAGACGCTCGACTCGGGGACCCATGCGTCGGCGTCGGCGCCGCCGGACGCGACCACGGCGGCGGTGTCGGCCGAGTCCTGCGGCTTGATCGTCGTCTCGACGCAGGTCTCGGATGCCTCGTCGAAGTCCGTCGCGATGTCGGCGAGCGCCGGCGCGATGGAGGTGTCGGCGATCACGACGAGCTGCTCGCTCTCGAGGCATCCCGATTCCGCCGCAGCGAACAGCGGGTTCAGGTGGCCGCCGACCCAGAGGAAGACCCCGGATGCGACGATGCCGACGACCGCGAACGCGGCGATGATGGAAAGTATGAGCGCGCGCCCCGGCTTCTTCGCCGGGGCCTTGACGGTATGACGCCCCACGGACACTCCAAGCCCGACGGCACCGTGTCGCCGTCGAATCCCTGTGCTGAACGGGTTCCCCCGTTCAGGGGGAGGGTCCACTCAGCATAGGCGACCCGACCTGATACGCGAACTTCGCTCGGTATCGGAAAACGCGGGTCGGATGACCCCCAGTCATCCGACCCGCTCCCCCGCACCGGGCGTCGACCCCTCAGTCGTCGCCCAGGCGTCTTCGGAGTGTTCTCCGGCCCGACGGATTCGCGTTCGGCGCCCTCACACCGAGTGCCGCTGCTCCGTCGGATCTCCAACGGTAGGTGGCCGATTCCCCGCAATACAGGGGTTGACTGACCGGATGCCTCGCGCTAGACCAAGCTGCAGAGGCCAGCACGCGAACCGGGGGTCCCATGACGATCATCCGAACCGTCCCCGAGGACGAGGCCGAGGGCGAGGTCGCCGCGCTCTACGCCGAGGAGCGCGAATCGCTCGGGTACGTGCCGACGCACTCGCGGGTGATGGCGATGAACCCGGCGGCGAACCGGGCCTTCGAAGCCCTCGTCGGCTCGGTCGCGACGCCGATGGGGCTCCGCCGCTACGAGCTCGTGACCCTCGCCGCCGCGCGCGGCACCGGCTCGCGGCACTGCCGACTCGCGCACGGCGTGAAGGCGCTCGGGGTGTTCGACGAGGAGCAGCTCGAACGCATCGCCCGGGACTATGCCGACGCCGGCCTCACCGACGCCGAGGTCGCGATGATGCGCTTCGCGGAACGCGTCGCACGTGACGCGTCGAGCATGACCGAGGCCGACAGCCTCGCGCTCCGCGAGGCCGGGTTCAGCGACCCCGAGATCGTCGACATCGCGATCGCCGCCGCCGCACGCGTCTACCTCGGGCGGATGCTGCAGGCCCTCGCGGTCGAGGTCGACGTGCCCGAGCGGCTCAGCGAACCACTCCGATCGGCGCTGGTCGACGGACTCTGACACGGCGGGTCACCCGACCCGCACCATGGGAGATGGACCACTTCAGCGATCGACGCGACGCGGGCCGCCGGCTCGCGCAGGCGTTCGCGGGGCGCACGATCGAGCGTCCCGTCGTGCTCGGCCTGCCCCGGGGCGGCGTGCCCGTCGCGGCGGAGCTCGCGTCGGCACTCGACGCGCCGCTCGACGTGCTCGTCGTGCGCAAGCTCGGTCTCCCCAGGCAGCCCGAGGTCGCGATGGGCGCCATCGGCGAGCGCGGGGCGCGCGTGCTGAACGATGACGTGCTTCGCCACAGCGGCGTCTCGGCATCCGACCTCGCCGCCGTCGAGCAGCGGGAGCGTGCGGAGCTCGAGGCGCGGGTGCGACGGTTCCGCGGGGATCTGCCTCCGGTCGACCTCACCGGGCGAACCGCGGTGATCGTCGACGACGGGGTCGCCACCGGGGCGACCGCGCGGGTCGCCAGCCTCGTCGCGCGGGAGCTCGGCGCGGCATCCGTCGTGCTCGCGATGCCGGTCGGTGCGCCCGACAGCCTCGCCGAGCTTGCGGCGATGCCCGAGGTCGACGAGGTCGTGTGCCTCTCGGCGCCGCCCGGGTTCATGGCCGTCGGCATGCACTACCTGGACTTCCGGCAGACGGCGGATGCCGAGGTGCAGGCGATCCTCGAAGCGGCGCGGTCGGGCGCGGTCGACGGCGGCTGCGGCCCACCGGCGGCCCGCTCGACGACTGACGCCGGAGGTCGCGGTCGCAGCGGACTCAGCGGCGCCCGATCACGATCGTCGCCGCGAGCTCGTCGTCGCGCACGACCCGTGCCGCGAGGCCGCCGGCGGTGACGAGCGCGGCGGTGGTCGGCGCCTGGCGCCGGCTCGTCTCGATGAGCAGGTGCCCGCCCGGAGCGAGCCACTCGCGAGCGGATGCCGCGACGCGACGATGCACGTCGAGCCCGTCGGCTCCGCCGTCGAGCGCCGCCCGCGCCTCGTGGTCGCGTGCCTCGGGCGGCATCATCGCGATCTCGGCCGTGGGCACGTACGGCGCGTTCACGGCGAGCACGTCCACCCGGCCCAGCAGGTCGCGCGGCAGCGCGTCGAACAGGTCGCCCGCCACCACGCGCGCGCCGAGCGGCTCGAGGTTGCGGCGGGCGGCCAGCACGGCGGCGGGGTCGACGTCGGCGGCGGTGAGCTCCACGTCGCCGACGGCGTCGACGACGGCCGCGCCGATCGCCCCGGCGCCGCAGCACAGGTCGACGACGACGGGAGCGGCGTCCCTCGTCGGCGATCGCGCCCGCGAGGCGGATGGCCTCGGCGGCGAGCGCCTCGGTGCGACGGCGCGGCACGAACACGCCGGGCTCGAGGAGGATGCGGAGGCCGCCGAACTCCGCCCAGCCGAGGAGCTGCTCGAGCGGTTCCCCGTCGACGCGGCGAGCGACGAGGCGCTCGAGCTCGTCCGCGGCATCCGCACGGCCCTCGACGGCCTGCGCGAGCAGCAGCGCCTCGTCCTCGGCGAAGACGCAGCCGGCGGCGCGCAGGCGCGCGACGAGCGCGGGGTCGGGCAGGGCGTCCGGGGGCATCCTCGCATCGTATGCCTCGCCCGACCCCGGCGTGCGCCGGGCGCCGGCATGCCCTAGAGTGCTCCACATGACCGCGTCGACCCGCACCTGGTGGCCCGCCTCCTAGGCGGACTCCACGCGTTTCGACGTACGACGACCGCCCGAGGGCGGTCGTTTCGTGTTTCCGGCGAACGGCCCGGCCGAGGGCTCGACCGGAGACCGACATGACCCGCCTGCTTTCCTCGCTCCTCGCCGCGACCGACGCGCCCCCGTTCGCCGTGATCCACCGCGAGCACGAATCGACGCTCGACGTGCTCGTCGGCGACGTCGTCGACGTCGACCGCCTCGCCGACATCCCACTCGGTGACGCCGAGGTGCTCGCGCTCGTCCCGTTCCGCCAGGTGCGCGAGCGCGGATTCGCGGCGCACGACGACGACGCGCCGATCCGCTGCCTCGTCGTGCGGGAACGCGAGTCGGTCGCCGTCGACGACGCCGTGCGGCTCATGCCGCGGCATCCGGTGATCGTCGACGACCTCGACGTCGACGTGACCGACGAGGAGTACGCCGCGATCGTGCGTCGCGTGATCGACGACGAGATCGGCCGGGGCGAGGGCGCCAACTTCGTCATCCGCCGCGAGTTCACCGGGTCGACGGATGCCGCGCCGGCGACGGCCGTGCTCGGCTGGCTGCGCGCGCTGCTCGAGCACGAGTCGGGCGCCTACTGGACGTTCGCACTCTGCACCCCGGGGCTCGCCGCGGCGGGGGCGACGCCCGAGCGGCACGTCTCGTCGATCGACGGGGTCGTCTCGATGAACCCCATCAGCGGCACCTTCCGGCACGGCGACGCCGGTCGCGACGACGACGCGTTCCTCGCCTTCCTCGACGACGTGAAGGAGCGGGAGGAGCTCGTGATGGTCGTCGACGAGGAGCTGAAGATGATGAGCGCGGTGTGCCCCGACGGCGGTCGCATCCGGGGCCCGTTCCTGAAGCGGATGTCGCGACTCACGCACACCGAGTACCTCCTCGAGGGGCGGTCGGCCCTCGACCCGCGCGAGGTGCTGCGCGCGCACGATGTTCGCACCCACGGTGACCGGGTCGCCGATGGGCAACGCCTGTGCGGTGATCGCACGCCACGAGACGACGCCTCGCGGGTACTACGCGGGCGTGCTCGCGCGCTTCACGCCGCGCCCGGGCGGCGTCGACCTCGACGCGCCGATCCTCATCCGCACGGCGTACCTCGACGGCGCCGGACGCGTGCGCGTGCCCGTGGGCGCGACGCTCGTGCGGCACTCCGACCCGGCGGGCGAGGTCGCCGAGACGCAGCGCGAAGGCCGCCGGCGTGCTCACCGCGCTCGGCGCCCTCCCGCGGACGCCCGCGCCCCGTCGCGACCTCGACGGGGACCACCTCGACCGGCTGCTCGACGCCCGCAACGACCACCTCGCCGCCTTCTGGCGCTCGCCGCAGGCCGCGCGGCCGTCGCGGCGGACCCGGGCGATCGTGATCGACGCCGGCGACGACTTCACGACGATGCTCGCCCACCAGCTCCGGCACCTCGGGGTCGACGCCCGCGTGGTGCCCTGGCATGAGGCGCCCGACGAGGCATCCGAGGACCTCGTCGTGTTCGGCCCCGGGCCGGGCGACCCGCGCGACCACGGCGACCCGCGAGTGGCCCGCCTGCGCCGGCTCATCGCGACGCGGCTCGCCTCCGGCCGCCCGATGCTGGCGGTGTGCCTCAGCCACCAGGTGCTCGCCGATCTCGCGGGGCTGCCGATCGCTCCGCTGCCGACGCCGCGGCAGGGCGTGCAGCTCGAGGTCGACGTGTTCGGCGAGCAGGCCGCGATCGGCTTCTACAACACGTTCGCGGCCCTCGCGCCGGTCGGGCTCGGAGACCCCGCTGCTGCGGCTCGAGGTGGCCGCGGATGCCACGACCGGCGTCGTCCACGCCCTGCGCGGCCCGGCGTCGCATCCGTGCAGGGGCACCTCGAGTCGGTGACGTCACCTGACGGGCTGGCAACGCTCGAGCGCCTCCTGGACGACGTCCTCGCAGGTCAGACGCGGTTTCCGGCGGTGGCGGGCACCAGCGCACGCGGGCGGATGATCCCGCACTCGGGGCGGTTTGGCAAGGCGTTGCGGTCGTCCGGCCGAGAGCGATTGAGCTGAGGCACACCCCGACCGAGGAGGCGGTTCCCTGTGGAAACCAGCACCATCATCTGGATCATCGTCGGCATCATCGTCGTCATCGCGATCGTCGTGATCGTCATGCTCGTCACGCGCCGGCGGCGTCACGAGGCGCATCTCGAGGCCGAGCGCAAGAAGGCGGCCGACTTGCGGCAGAACGCGTACGAGTCGGATGTCGCGCGCCGCGAGCGCGAGGCGGATGCCGCGGCCGCCGCGGCCGCCGCGAAGCAGGCCGAGGCCGACGCCATGGCGGCGAGGCTCGAGTCGGAGCGGCTCGCGCGTGAGAGCGCGGCGCACCAGGCCGACGCGCAGCAGCTGCGCACCGAGACGGACGAGCGGCTGCGCAAGGCCGACGCGGTCGACCCCGACGTCGTGACCGACGAATCGGCCGCAGCGGCCCGTGACCCCCGCGATGCGGACGCAGCCCGCACCGACGGCCCGCCCCGCCGACAGCGCGTCGCGGTCGACGATCGCGACGTGGCCCGCGACGAGCGTGCCGACGTCCACGACGAGCACGCCGCCGCACGCCACGAGGCGGCCGCCGAGCACCACGAGGAGGCGGCCGTGCGCGAGGAGCAGGCCGCGGCACGCGACGACGGAGCGGTCGCCGACCGCGAGCCCAACGTGGACGCGGCCGGGCACATCCGCGACACCGACACCGGTCGCCGCGTCTAGCCTGGCCGAGCCGGCGGGTGACGGAGCGATCCGTCACCCGCCGTCGTCGTTCCCCCGGCTCAGCCGGGCTGCCTCCCCGCGACCGAGCGCTCGATGAGGACCCGAACCTCGTCGACGAGCTCATCGACGGGTCCCTCGTTCGGCACGCCGGGGGCGATCACCGAGATCGGGAAGCGCGGCCACGGGCGATGGCGCCACGCCGTGGGCCGCGCGCCAGCCCGCGATCTGGGCGGACGAGGCCGCGAAGACGATGCGGCCCAGGCCCACCCAGGCATGCGCCGCAGCGCACATCGGGCAGTGCTCCCCCGACGTGTAGACCGTGGCTCCGGCGCGTTCCTCAGGCGAGAGGTGAACCGCCGCCCAGCGGGCGATCTCGAACTCCGGATGCCGCGTCGTCGTCGCCCGTGCTGGCCTCGCGGTTGCGGTCGGCGAACCGTTCGACGCCGGCCGCATCGACGAGCACCGATCCGAACGGACCGTCGCCCGAGTCGGCGGCTTCGCGCGCGTGCGCGACGGCTCGGCGGAGGTGGATGAGGTCGGACTCGGAGATGGCCATACGTCGAGTCTGCCGAGCCAACGCCCGGATGGCGAGCGCGCACGACCGAGCGTGCGAGCAGGCGACCGCGTGGAGGCGACCGAGCCGCGCCTCACCCCAGGGCGATGACCGCCTCGAGCGTCTCGTCGTCGAGCGGGCGATCCGCGAAGATCAGCCGCTCGAGATGCGTCGTGTCGTCGGGACCCGATGGTTCGTCGCTCGATGCCCCGCTCCAGACGAGGTCGAGCTCCAGCCGCTCGAGCACCCGCACCGAGGCCGTGTTGGCCGCCAGGACGCGCGCCGTGACCGGGGTCTCGGGACGAACCGCGCGCGCCGCCTCGAGCGACACGCGGGCGGCCTCCCCGGCCAGCCCGTGGCCCCAGGCCTCGGGGGCGAGCCGGTAGCCGAGGTTCCACGCGTCGAACGCGAGCATCGCCGCGCCCGCGGAACCGAGGAAGGTGCCGGGAGCGAGATCGCCGACGGGCTCGCGAAGCACGACGGCGCAGTGCCCGAACCCGTAGGTGCGGCGGCTCTGCATCGAGCGTTCGATCGCCCGCGCCGACTCGCCGCGGCTCGTGTGCCGCCCGCTGGGCAGGTGCTCCCAGGTGCGGGGGTCGCCGTAGACGCGGTAGTAGGCGTCGACGTGGTCGAGGGTGAGCGGCGTGAGCAGGAGGCGGTCGGTGCGGAGTTCGTCGATCATCGAGTCGAGTGTCGCAGCGACCTCCGACATCGGCGACGTCCGAGCACCGTCAGCGTCGCCGGCCGCGCGGTCGGCGCGGCCTCACTTGAGCAGGCGCGAGAGCACCCGGTCGGCGAGCGGCTTGCCGCCCGTCTGGCACGTGGGACAGTACTGGAACGTGGAGTCGGCGAAGATCACCTCGCGCACGGTGTCGCCGCACACCGGGCACGCCTCGCCGGTGCGCCCGTGCACCTGCATGCGCGTGCGCTTGGAGTCCTTCAACTCGTCGGGCCGTCGACCGGCCGCGGCCGCCATCGCGTCGTCGAGGGTGTCGCGCATCGCGTGGTACAGCCGCTCGACGTCGTCGGGCGTGAGCTTGGCGGCGAGCGCGTAGGGCGACATGCGCGCGTTGTGCAGGATCTCGTCGGAGTAGGCGTTGCCGACGCCCGCGAACACGGACTGGTCGCGCAGGAGCCCCTTCACCTGCGTGCGGCGCCCCGCGAGGATGCCGGCGAAGTCGTCGAGCGAGAAGTCGGGGGCGGTGGGGTCGGGGCCGAGCCGCGCGATGCCCGGCACCTCGGAGGGGTCGCGCACGACGTAGACGGCGAGCGACTTCTTGGTGCCCGCCTCGGTGAGGTCGAATCCGGAGCCGTCGTCGAGGCGCACGCGCAGTGCGATGGGCGACTTCCCGGGCCTGATGACGGTCTTCGGCAGCTCGTCGTACCAGCGGAGCCACCCCGCGCGCGCGAGATGGAACACGAGGTGCAGGCCGCCGGCCTCGAGATCGACGAACTTGCCGTGGCGGGATGCCGCGTCGATCGTGCGGCCCGCGAGCTGCTGCAGCGGCGGGTCGAAGGTCTTCAGCGCCGAGATCGCGGCGACGGTCGCCGACGAGACGACGCGACCGACCGCGCGCTCGCGGAGGAACCCCACCAGCGCGTCGACCTCGGGCAATTCGGGCACCCAGCCATCGTCTCACCGACCGCCGTCACCTGCACCCGGCTCGGTAGCATCGTTCGGGTGATCCAGCCCGTGCTCATCGCCGACGACCTGCTGCTCCGCCCGCTCGACGCGTCCGACTCGGCCGCCCTCGCCGTCGCGTATCGGCGGAACCGGGAGCACCTCGCCGCGTGGGAGCCGCTCCGCGGCGAGTCGTTCTTCACCACCGAGGGCCAGGCCGCCGACGTGGACGCCCAGCTGCAGAGCGCCGGCTCCGGGGCATCCGTGCCGCTCGTGCTCGTCGACGCGAGCGCCGGCACCATCGTCGGCCGGGCCACCCTCTCGGGCCTCGTCCGCGGCCCCTTCCAGAGCGCGAACCTCGGCTACTGGATCGACGGGGCGCTCAACGGGCGCGGCCTGGCCACCGCCGTGGTGGGTGCGGTCATCGGGGCGTCGCGCGCCGAGCTCGGGCTGCATCGCCTCCAGGCCGCGACCCTCCGCCACAACGCCGGGTCGCAGCGGGTGCTCGAACGCAACGGGTTCGAGCGGATCGGGTCGGCACCGCGCTACCTGAAGATCGCCGGGCGCTGGCAGGACCACGACCTGTTCCAGCGCATCCTCCACGACTGAGCGGGCGAGCCCGATGCCCCGACCTCACCCTCACCCTCACCCCCGCGTCACCGTCGGGGTGGGGTCGGGGTCGACGAACGCAGCCACGATCGTCTCCTCGGACTCGATCGTGAACTCCATCACCTTCGCGAGCAGCTGCCGCAGGCTCGTCGAGCGCAGCAGCGCGAGCTGGTCGAGTGCGCCGATCGGGGCGATCCCGGCGAGCTGCCACGACGACTCGACCGGGTCGTCGGAGAGCTCGGCGTCGCCGCCCCACGGCAGTTCCACGAACTCGCTCGCGCGGGAGACGGCGCGACGCACGACGAGCTCCGCCTGCTCGCGCATCGGGCGGAGCGATTCGTCCCACTCGAGCTCGGGCAGGTCGCGCACGACCGCAATCGGATGCGGGTCGTCGTCGAGCCATCGCACGACCTCGATGCGCCGCCCCCCGCGCGCGATCAGGGCGATGTCGTCGTCGAGCGCACCGAGTTCGTGGATGCGGGCGACGGTCCCGATGGCGAACCGCTGCTCACCGCCGCCCGCCTCGCGACCGCGCTCGATGAGCACCACGCCGAACTCCGCGTCTTCGCCGGCGAGCACGCGCGCGAGCATCACCCGGTAGCGATCCTCGAACACGCGGAGCGCCAGGGGCATGTACGGGAAGAGCACCGACCCGAGGGGGAACATCGCGAGGGCTCCCATGCGGGCAGTCAACCACGCGGGGACTGGGAGTGGGCCACGGATGTCACGGGCGCACACGCCCCCCTCCTTGCGCCGGGCGGGGCGCCCCGTCCGCCGCTACCGTCGGGCGACGCGAGGGCCTACGATCACGCTGTGGACCCCAACACGGCGCGGCAGGTGCTGCGCATCTCCCCCGACACCCCGCTCACCCCCGCGTTGATCGAAGGCGCCTACGCCGAGGAGGCGTGGACGCGGCATCCGTCTCGATACCCCGATGACGCGGGCCGGGCGCAGGCGGAGGAGTGGGCGTCGACCCTGGCGACCGCGCGCAGCGTGCTGCTCGCCCAGCTGCCCGGCGTCGCGGCATCCGCACCCGTCGTGGCACCGGGCAGCGAACCGCGACGCCGCCGCATGTCGCCGTGGGTGATCACGGGCATCGCGGCGGGCGCGGTCGCGGTCGTCGTGCTCATCTCCTTCGCGGTCGTCGGCGGCGTCGGGCTGGTGACGGATGCCGCCGAGACGGTGAACGAGGCGATCGAGGAGGAGGCCGACCGAGGGTCGGCCGAGGATCCTGCCGCGCCGCCCGCGGTCGAGCGCTACTCGTCGAGCGAGACCCAGTTCGCCTTCCCCGCGGCCATCGAGCTGTACGCCGACGGGCGGTACAACCCCGATTGCCCGCCGGGCTTCGCGTACGGCTGCTGGCAGATGGCGCTCTTCACCGAGGCCGATTGCGACGCCCTGGAGGTGGAGGTGGGGTTCTCGAACGACCCCGATGCCCTGCTGCCCGACCACATCGAGACGCTCGACGTCGAGGACGTCGTCGGCGACGAAGCCACGCCCCTCGTGTTCGGCAACGACGACTACGAGGTCGGCTGGGTCAACCAGGTCGCCTGTCTCGACGCCAGCGGCTGACGCGCGTCCCCCGGGTCTGGCGGCTTCGAACCCGCTGGTGCATCGTGGAAGGGGGCGCTGCGATCGCGAGTTCGAATCGAGGCCCGAGATGTCGACGATGCCGAAGCGGAGGTCGACCCTGATCGCGCTGTGCGCGGCGGCATCCGCACTGACCGGATGCGTGGCCACCACGCCGTCGCCGACCTCACTGCCCCGGAGCGACGACCCCGTCACGCTCGATCCCGCCGACTTCACGACCGAGATCGACAACCCGTACTGGCCGATGGAACCGGGCACCCGGTGGTCGTACCGCGAGCTCGACCCCGAGGGCGGCGAGCTGTACGGTCGAGGTCACGGTCACGTCCGAGACCAGGACGATCGCGAACGGGATCGAAGGCCCGCGTCGTGCGCGACACCGTGCGGCAGGACGGCGAGATCGTCGAGGACACCTTCGACTGGTACGCGCAGGACGCGACCGGTGCGATCTGGTACCTCGGCGAGGACACGGCCGAGTTCGAGGACGGCGAGATCGTGTCGCGCGACGGTTCGTTCGAGGCGGGCGTCGACGGGGCCCTGCCCGGCATCGCGGTGCCGGCCGACCCGGAGCCTGGCATGGAGTATCGGCAGGAGTACGCCGCGGGCGAGGCCGAGGACAACGGCGCCGTCCTGAGCGTCGACGAACTCGTCGAGGTTCCCTACGGCCGCTTCGAGGGCGCGCTGCTCACGCGTGACACGAACGCGCTCGAACCGGATGTCGCCGAGCTGAAGCTCTACGCGCCCGGGTCGGCCCGGTGCTCGACGCTGGACATCTCCGGCGGCAGCGGCACGCGAGGAGCTCCTCGACGTCACGACGGTGCCCGACGGCACCGGGACCGGACCGCTCGGATCGCCCGACTGACCGCCGGCGCGCCCCGCAAGGGGTGGATCGCCGCCGTCCGGCGGCACTAGGGTCGAGCCATGTTCATCGACGACGGCAGCGACATCCGCGTGTTCCGGCTCGAGGCCGAGGGCGAGCCGATCTCGACGCCCGACGACGCCTCCGACCTGGTGGGCGCGGCGTGGTCGCACCAGGCGAACCTCGTCGTCGTGCCCGTCGAGCGTCTCGACCCCGAGTTCTTCCGCCTCAGCACGGGGATCGCGGGCGAGATCACGCAGAAGCTCGTGAACTACCGGCTCCGGCTCGCCGTCATGGGCGACATCTCGGAGCACGTCGCCGAGAGCAACGCCCTGGGCGACTTCGTGTGGGAGTCGAACCACGGCGATCAGATCTGGTTCGTGGCCGACGAGCAGGCGCTCGCGGACAAGCTCGCGCTCCGGGCCGCCCGCAGCGCCTGAGTGGTTTCGAGCGTATCCGCCTATCTCAATATTACCCATATCCACAACTACTATTTCTACACATCTTATCAGACTGCTCCGTATATCATTCATATTTCAGTTGCTGCTGATACACTTTCACTATGGAGGTCATCGAGCTGCGGCATACCTGACTGTTGATGGTCCACTGAGTAGTGCTAGGAAGTGTCCAATAGGCAGGCAGATCACTGAGATATTCAGAGAGACACTGGAGGGCATCGTTCCCACGTTCCTGACCGGTAAGCCAGCGCCGCCGCCGCATCGCGAACTCGTGCGCCGCAGACCACCGGCCTTACGTCGCTGATCCGCGTATCCGACCTCGAGCACTACCTCGTGCACAACGTCGACCGCATGATGACCCATCTGCTGACACTGCGCCGCTAGCTGCCCGACGTGCAGACCCACTTCGCCGAGTGCTCCCTCCCACACCCCGCCCTCATCCGATCCGTCAACACATTCGACACGAGATTCGCACTCACCTCACGCAGCAGGTCGACCTGCTCGAACAGAGCATCTCGTCATCTCCCGATGTCTGCACACCGACCCGATGAAGGCCGTGGCCGACATCACAGGCGCCTACCTCCGTGAATCCGCACGTTCATCATCGACTCGCCCTACGAGTGCGAAATTCCACTAACTGCCGATGTCTCGCTGCTCCTGGCCTGTCGTTCCCGAACCACCGCTCAAATTTCGACCGGCTGTCGACGTCCTGCATCGCACTGGAGAAGCGCGGCCCTCGTCGGTCAGTGCCGACAGCCAACATCCGGCTCGCGGGGTTCACGCTCCACGTTCGCAGCCCGGCCACGTCAGCCAGCTCGTTCGCGCACGCTATCCGTCGCACACTCGCGTTGATGCGCCGGCTTGAGCACGCCGACGGCATCCGCTTCGACACTCTCGACCTCGGTGGCGGCTTCCCGGTTCCCGAAGGCCCGACCGCACTCGACCTCGCCACGCTCGCCCGCGGCATCCGCGCCGCGCTCTCCGCCGCGCCCTCGCGCTACCGCATCATCATCGAGCCCTCGCGCTTCGTCACGGCCCCAGCGGTGGTCGCCGCCGCGTACGCCCCCCAGCAGTCTCCCAGCGACCATCATCCGCGCATCCGCAATGGACGACCCCCCGCCTCATCCGACCGTGTCGCTCTCGGATGCCCGGCGGTCTCAGATCGAGGCGCCGGCTGCCTAGTCCTCGAGCCGGAAGCCGACCTTCAGGGTCACCTGGAAGTGCGCGACGCCGCCGTCCTCGACCTCGCCGCGCACCGACACGACCTCGAACCAGTCGACGTGGCGCAGGGTCGAGGTCGCCCGCGAGATGGCGTTTCGGATCGCGGTGTCGATGCTCTCGGGCGACGTCCCGACGATCTCGGTGACGCGGTAGACGTGATTGCTCATGGTCGGCTCCCCACCCCCGCGCCGTCGCGGGATGCCTCGACCCTAGTGCGCAACGTGCGGCGCCGACCAGTGTCGGTGGTTGCTGAGACACTCTCAACATGGAGGTCATCGAACTGCGTCAGACTCGCCAGCTGCAGGTGGGCGACACGCTCGTGAACGCCTCCGGCCGCACCTACGAGGTGACGAAGGTCGCGCGCGTCGGGCGGGGCATCCGCGTGCAGTACGTCTCCGACGACGGCCGGGCGGGCCGATTCACCGCGGCGCCCGAGGCGGTGAGCCGCGTGCGGGTCGGCTCGACGTCGCGCGTCGCCTGACCGGCCCCGGCGCCCGCTGCCGGTCGAGCGTCGACTCGCGTTCGCGTTGCGTGGAGCGAGTGCCACGGGCAGGATGGGCCGGATGCTGATCCGCGACGCCACCGAGACCGACTGGCCCGCCATCTGGGCCTTCTTCGAGCCGATCTGCCGAGCCGGCGACACGTTCTGCTACCCGACCGACCCCACGTTCGAGTTCGCGCGCGACCTGTGGATGCTCGCGTCGCCGAACCGAACGGTCGTCGCGGTCGACGACGACGGCACCGTGGTCGGATCGGCGAACATGCATCGGAACCGCATGGGGAACGGCGGGCACTTCGCGAGCGGCAACTACATGGTCGCCGAATCCGCACGCGGGCGCGGCGTGGGGCGAGCCCTCTGCGAGGCATCCATCGCCTGGGCCGACGCCGAAGGCTATCGCGGCATGCAGTTCAACGCGGTCGTCGAGACGAACACGCCGGCGGTCGAGCTCTACCGGTCGCTCGGCTTCCGAATCCTCGGCACCCTGCCCGACGGCTTCGACCACCCGCAACTCGGGCTCGTCGGACTGCACAGCATGTACCTGCTGTTCGATCGGGAGTCCGCCTCGAGCTGAGGTCGTCCTCACGACGACTTCAGCGGAAGCACCTCACCGTGCGTCTGGTCGGTCGGGCAGTACTGCGCCGTCGTGCTGGCGAACGAGAAGTCGCGGATGGTGTCGCCGCACACCGGGCAGGCCTCGCCGGCGCGGCCGTGCACGCGCATGGAGGCGACCTTGGCCGCCTTGAGCTGCCCGATCGGCACGCCGCGCTGTGCGGTGGTCGCCTCTGAGATGACGCCGACCGTGGCCTCGAAGAGTCGGTCGAGCTCCGCTGCCGTCAGGGCTGCCGCGTGCCCGACGGGCGAGAGCTTCGCCGTGAACAGGATCTCGTCGGAGTACGCGTTCCCGATGCCGGCGAGCGACTCCTGATCCTGCAGCACGGCCTTCACCTGCTTGCGACGGCCCGCGACGGCACCGTCGAACTCCGCTCGCGTGAACCCCGGATCGGCCGGGTCGGGTCCGAGCTTCGCCACGGCGGGCACCTCGCCGGGGTCGTCGACGACCCAGCATCCGAGTGACACCCACTCGCCCGCGTCGGTGAGCTCGAGGGTGGATCCGTCGTCGAACTCGAGCACCACGAGCGCGGGCGGCGCGTCATCGGCCGTGCCGGCATCGTCGTCGGGCCGGCCTCGTCGTCGGCGCCGGCCCAGCGTGCCCAGCCGTGCCGGCCGAGCGACACCACGAGGTGCCGGGCCGGGCCGAACGACAGGTCGACGAGCTTGCCGTGCCGCGCCGTTCCGGTCAGGGATTCACCCACGAGGGACTCGGGCGGGCGTGCGCGGGTCTTCGTCGTTCGGAACTCGACGACGTCGACACTGGCGAGTGCTCGGCCGGTCAGCCGCGCGCCGAGCTCCTCGGCGAGCGCCTCGACCTCTGGCGATTCCGGCATGACGCCAGCCTGCCACGCGACCGCGTCGTGGCGCCACCGCGTCGCTTCCAGCCAGCGGCCCCGCGGCTACTCGACCGCGAAGTCGAGCTTCGCGTCGGCGACGGCGATGACCGACCAGGTGCCGCCCGCGGCATCCGTGAACTCGTAGGCCGGCACCACCAGCACGCTCCCATCGGGCTGCCACTGGCTCGCGAGCCCGAGACGGGCGCTGACGATCTGGACGTCGTTCACCGGCCAGGCGAGCGACGTGCCCGCCGTCGGCGCCGTCGTGCGATCACCCCGAGGCTTCCCGCTCGACGAGCGCGATGAAGTCGTCGAGTTCCTTCTGCGCCTCCGCAGGACTCAGGATGGCCCGCTCCACGATTCTGCGCAACCGGCGCGAAGCCTCGTCTCCATTGCGTCAGGACGCGAAGCTCACGTCGGCGACACCCGCTCGTCGCTGTGCCGTGATGCGACCACGAACCGCAGGCCGAAGTAGGCGTCCGTTCTCGGCAGCAGTTCGCGCGACGCGTCGGCGGTCAACCCGTCGTGCGCGCGGCAGCCGTCCGCGCCGTGACACGAGCTCGAGCCGGGCACCCCGACTCGCCTGGACGTCTGCGATCACGGGCCTCCCGGTCTCACTCCGCGGATGCGTGTCGGATCGACGTCTGCGCGCCACACGAGCTCCGGTGCGGCCTCGATCCAGACCGAGTACTCGAGCACTCCCACGCGAACCTCCTCACGATCGATGGTGACGCACACATCATCTCTGAAGCACGGGTCGGTCACCCGTCGTCGGCACGATCGAGCTCCGACTCACGTACCCTGAAGCACGGCCGCGATTCGCGCGGGCCGACGAAAGGCTCCCCGTGAACATCACCCTGCTTCGACGTTTCGTCGCAGTCGCCGAGGAGTTGCACTTCCCGCGTGCCGCAGACACCCTCGGCATCCCGCTCGCTTCGCTCTACTCGTCGATCGAGAAACTCGAGACCGAGGTCGGGCACCCACTCTTCACCCGGCACGGCGAAACCCGGCTGACCAAGGTCGGAATCCTCTTCCTCGACGAGGCCAGGGAGGAGATCGCCGCAGCGCCCGCTCCCGTCGAGAAACCCGTGCCGAAGGCCGGCGGCAAGGCGAAAGCCTCGAAGGGCAAGGGCCGTGCTCCCATCGTGAAGGGGAAGCCGAAGCCGTACAAGAAACGCCAGGGGCGCTGACTCAGACGTTGAAGCGGAACTCCACCACGTCGCCGTCCTTCATGACGTAGTCCTTGCCCTCCATGCGGGCCTTGCCCTTGGCGCGGGCCTCGGCGACCGAGCCGGTGGCCACGAGGTCGTCGAACGAGATGACCTCGGCCTTGATGAAGCCGCGCTCGAAGTCGGTGTGGATGACGCCCGCGGCCTGCGGGGCCTTCCAGCCCTGGTGGATCGTCCACGCGCGCGACTCCTTGGGGCCGGCGGTGAGGTAGGTCTGCAGGCCGAGCGTGTCGAAGCCGACGCGCGCGAGCTGGTCGAGGCCCGACTCGTCCTGTCCGGTCGACGCGAGCAGCTCCGCGGCGTCCTCGGGGTCGAGGTCGATGAGCTCGGACTCGATCTTGGCGTCGAGGAACACGGCCTCGGCGGGCGCGACGAGCGCGGCGAGCTCCGCCTTGCGCGCGGCATCCGTGAGCACCGCCTCGTCGACGTTGAAGACGTAGATGAAGGGCTTCGCGGTGAGCAGGCCGAGCTCCTTGATGGGCTCGAGGTCGACGGATGCCGCGCTGAGCGGCGTGCCCTTCTGCAGCTCCTCCTGCGCCTCCTTCGCCGCGGCCAGCACCGAGGGGTCGAGCTTCTTGCCCTTGACCTCCTTCTCGAAGCGCGGGATGGCGCGCTCGAGGGTCTCGAGGTCGGCGAGGATCAGCTCGGTGTTGATGGTCTCCATGTCGGCCTTGGGGTCGACGGTGCCCTCGACGTGCACGACGTCGGAGTCGTCGAAGCCGCGCACGACCTGCGCGATGGCGTCGGCCTCGCGGATGTTCGCGAGGAACTTGTTGCCGAGCCCCTCACCCTCCGAGGCGCCGCGCACGATGCCGGCGATGTCGACGAAGGCCACGGTCGCGGGCAGGATGCGCTCGGAACCGAAGATGCCGGCCAGCGTCTCGAGCCGCGGGTCGGGCAGGTTCACCACGCCGATGTTCGGCTCGATCGTCGCGAAGGGGTAGTTCGCCGCGAGCACCTGGTTCTTGGTGAGGGCGTTGAACAGGGTGGACTTGCCGACGTTGGGCAGGCCGACGATGCCGATAGTGAGAGCCACGGGGGTCTATCGTACCGTCAGCCCGTCCGGGGCATCCGCCGAGCCGGCCTTCGCCCGCCGCACGTGCAGCGTCAGGTACACCCCGGCGATCACGAGCGCGCCGCCGATGACGGCGGGCAGCTCGAGGGTGGCGCCGAAGGCGAGCGCGATGATCACCGTGAACACGGGCAGCAGGTTGAGGAAGATGCCCGCCCGAGCGGGGCCGACCTTCGAGGCGCCGATGTTCCAGAGCGCGTAGCCGGCCATCGACGGGAAGACCACGATGTAGGCGAGCCCCAACGCGCCGCCCGCGGAGGCCGGCAGGGCGACGCCGGTCACCGCGATGAGCGGCAGCATCGTGACCACGGCGAACACGGCCTGCACGGCGGTGGCGGTGATCGGCGGCGTCACGAGTCGCCGGGAGATGAGCGAGTACACCGTCCAGGCGAGCACCGACCCGATCACGAGCAGGTCGCCGACCCCGAAGCCCTGCTCGATGAGCTGCCCGACGTCGCCGCCCGTGAGCACGACCGTGACGCCCACGAACGCGACGACGAGGCCGAGCACCTGGACGCGATTCAGCCGCTCGTGCAGGAAGATCGCCGCGCCGAGCGCGATCGTCGCCGGGTTGATCGCGCTGATGACCGCGGCGTTCACCGCGCCGGTCAGCCCGAGCGCGGCGTAGAGCAGCAGCGTGTAGCCCGTGAGGCCGAGCAGCGACTGCAGCAGGTGCAGGGGCCATTCGCGCAGCGCCTCGCGCCAGTTCGGGCGCTCGATGAGCCACGCGATGCCGATGAGGGGCAGGAACGCGAACGCCCACCTGAAGAAGGTGAGGGAGATCGGCGAGATCTCGCGGGTGACCATCTCGCCGAACACGTAGTTGCCGGCCCAGAACAGGTTGGCGAGCGCCAGGTAGAGGTACATCCGGCCGCGATCCACCGGTCCAGCGTACGGGCTCCCGGTGGGCGTCACCGGACCACGGATGCCTCGGATGCCCGGTCCTCCGGTGTCCGTCAGGCACGCTCGGGCGTGCCGATCCGGGCGCGACACGCCCCGGAAGCTCAGGGCAGCCCCTCCGCGGCATCCGGGACCGCCCTGAACCGGGCACGACTCGCTGGCGGGCGCGATCGTCGCGGTCGTATGCTGCGGCCAGAGGATGTTGAGCGTCGCTCGCGTTCGGGCGGGCGACGGTGGCACTCGAGGGGGAGGCGACCATGGTCGCCGGCTGCAACCGGGCGTATGGATGCCGCACGCGGAGGTCCGCGACATGATGCCCGCGTCGGCGATCCTCGGTGCGCGCGGCTCGGTCCGCGTGATCGGCGCGATGGACGCCGCGGGCTGGACGCCGCCGACGTCGGGTCGGGAACTCCTGCGCGCCGGACTCGTCGGCACCGGGGGCGGCACGCCGGTGCTCGCACTCGTCGTCTCCGACGACGTCGACCCCCGGCGAGTGGTCGTGTTCGTGCTCCTCGGAGACCTGCTGTGCACCTTCCGCCCGAGCGGAGTCGAACGGGACGCGCTCGAGGTCGCGCTGCCCTTCCGCATCGGGAACCAGCGCGCCCTGGTCGTCGTCGTCGAGTGCGAGAGCGAGGCGGAGGCCGAGGAGCTCGAGCGGCTCTACGCGGCGGATCGGGAGCGCCTGGAAGCGGCGGAACGGGAGAGCCTGGAAGCGGCGGAGCCCCCAGCGGAATCCGCCGAGCCGCCGTCCGATCTCGAAACCGCTCCCGCACCACGATCGCCGCCCGTGACGCGCTCGGCCACCCCGCCGCCGCTGCCACCACCCTCGCCCCCGTTCCCCGCGCCGGCCCCGGCGCCCTCGATCCCCGCGCCGTCGACTCCGGCGCCCGGCGCGACGGCACCCGACGCCGGCGGCGCGGAGGGGCCTCCCGGGCGGCGCACCACGCTCGCCCACCTGCACGGCGAGATGCCCGAGCAGGTCCGGGTGGACACGCCGTTCCTCGTGCGGTTCGGACTGTCGCGGCGGCCGATCGCTCCCACGCCGGGTGCCGAGCACGACGCCACCGTGGCCCACATCGACGCCACACGCGAGGTCACCGTGACGATCGTGCCGCGTGGCTTCCGCCTGGCCCCCGGTGCGCCGCGGACGATCGAGCTCATGCTCCCCGCCGACGACGACGAGGTGGCGTGGCACGAGTTCGAGCTCACGGCACCACTGCCGGGACGCGGCGAGGTGTCGCTCATCGTGCGGCAGGGCGCCGACCTGCCGCTCGCGACACTGCGGCTCCGGGCGGTCATCACCGAGGACGCCGGGCCCCGCGGCGGTGCGCCGCGTTCGGTGGAGGCGACGGTCGCACGGCCCGACCCGGAGCTCGTGGCGCTGCCCACCCTTCGAATCGACGAGGAGATCGTCGGCGACGACTCCACCATGTTCATCCGCGCGAGCGTCGGCGGCGAACGACGCGGAGGACCGGATGCCCCTTCCCCACAAGCAGCGCTTCGTCGCCAACCTGTACGACCACATCGCCGGGGTGCGCATCGAACTCGCCGACCTCCACGACACGAAGGAGCGCAGCGAGGCGGCGCTCCGACGACTCACCCAGATCGGTCGTTCCCTCGCCCGGTCGCTGCTGCCGGAGAACGTGCTCGACCTCCTCTGGCGCCACCGCGACGAGTTGGACGGCCTGCTCCTGCAGACCTCCGGCGAGATCGACCTGCCGTGGGAGATCGTGCACCTGGTTCCGCCGTCGCTCGGGGAGGAGGACGGCGTCGTGCGGTTCCTCAGCCGAAGCGGGATGACCCGGTGGGTCTACGACACCCCGCATCCGATCGAGATACCCGTCGCGATGGCGAACGTCCGGGTCGTCTGCCCCTCCTACGTGATCGACCGGCTCCGGCTCACGCACACCGCGGAGGAGCGCGAGCTGCTCGAGAAGGCCCTTGAGGCGCGGGTCATCCAGCCCGAGGACGCGGCGGGAGTCAGCGCGCTCATGCGCGAGGGGTTCGACCTGCTGCACTTCGCCGGCCACGGCACCTGGACGACGTCCTCTCCCCCGCTGCAGGAGCTGCTGCTCGCCGAGTACGACGACGACGAGACGACACCGGGTTGGCGGTACTCCGATGACGACCTGCGGACGGACCGCCCCGACATCGGCTTCGCCGACGACGACGACGTCGGGCCGTTCGTGTTCCTCAACGCGTGCGACCTCGGGCGACTGCCCTCCGGCGAGCGGTCGCTCGGCGGGTTCCCCGAGGCCTTCCTCCGCAGCGGCGCCGGCGCCTTCATCGGCTGCTCCTGGGCGGTCGGCGACGACCCCGCCGCGAGCTTCGTGCGGGCCTTCTACGGAGCACTGCTCGACGGCGCGTCGCTGGGGGACGCCACGCGGACGGCTCGCGCCGCCGCCGCCGAGAGCGCCGACCTCTCCGACCTCGCCTTCGCGGTCTACGCGCATCCGCGCGCCCGCCTCCGCATCACCTGACCCTCACGTCACCTGACCTTCACCCGCCACCATCGAGAGGACACGATCATGACCGGCATCCGCCCCCCGAGCCCCGCGCCCGACGTCCGCACGGCCGCCCCGAGGGGCGGCGGACACGCGTTCACGAAGGCGGAACTCGCGGCGCTGCGTCCGCACGTCATCCTCCTCGACGACGGCCGTCTCTCCTCGAAGACCGCCGAGGAGCCGTCCTCGGTCGAGGAGTTCACGACGACGGAAGCCGACGTCGAGGCGATCTTCTCGACCCACCTGCCGGACTTCGTCAAGGACCACGCCCCGGGCCCGGTCCCGATCGTGATCTACGCCCACGGTGGCCTCGTCGACGAGCAGTCCGGCTTCGAGATCGCCCTGCAGCAGGTCGACTGGTGGAAGGAGAACGGCGTCTACCCCATCCACTTCGTCTGGCAGACGGCGTTCGGCACGGCGCTGTGGGATGCGCTCCGGCGCTGGACGACCGGCGGCCGGCGCGGATGGCTCGACGAGGCGAAGGACGGCTTCCTCGAGACGGCCGCCCGACTGCTGGGCGGCGGCGGCATCTGGAACGACATGAAGGTCGATGCGGCCGCGGCATCCGTCGACGGGGGCGGCGGCGCGAAGGTGGCCGCCGGACTCGGGAAGTGGATCGCCGACCATCCCGACGCCGTCACCGTGCACGCGGTGGGCCACAGCGCGGGCTCGATCTTCCACTCGCACTTCATCCCGCGGGCGCTCGAGCAGGAGCAGCACCCGATCGCGGCGTTCGAGACGGTGAGCTTCCTCGCCCCCGCGGTGCGCGTCGACACGTTCAACAGGAAGCTGCTCGAGCCGGCGAGGAACGGCCGCATCGGACGCCTCGCGGTGTTCGACATGGACGACGACACCGAACGCGACGACAACTGCGCGCACATCTACAACAAGTCGCTCCTCTACCTCGTCTCGGCCTCGTTCGAACCGCAGAAGTCGACGCCGATCCTCGGACTGGAGAAGCACCTCACGACGGATGCCGCGCTGGGCCCGTTCTTCACGAGTCCGCAACGCCGAGCCGACCTGGTGCTCGCACCCCTCGAGACCGGCGCGCGTTCGACGAGCACCGCGACCTCGCATGGCGCCTTCGACGATGACGCACCGACGATGGAGAGCGTCGCGAAGCGCGTCTCGGGCAAGGCATCGGTGACGAAGTTCCCGGCCGGCGAACGCGGACGCGAGGTGCATCCGTGGTCGGCGCCCGGCGACGCCCCGGCCCCGACGCCGGCGCCCGCCGGCGGCTCACGGGATGCCGGCTCGCCCGGCGGCGTCCGCCGCGCGCTCTGCATCGGCATCGACCGGTACCCCGACGAGGGCGACCGCCTCCAGGGCTGCGTCGCCGACGCGAAGGCGTGGGCGGCGACCTTCCGCCAGCAGGGGTTCGACGTCACGGAGCTCATCGACGGCGACGCCACGCGCGACGGCATCCTGCGCGCGATCCTCGACCTCGTCAGCGAGTCGGCCCCCGGCGACGTGCTCGCCGTGCAGTACTCGGGCCACGGCACCTTCGTGCCCGACCTCGACGGCGACGAGGACGACGGCGACGTCGCGAGCGACGAGGCGCTCTGCCCGGTCGACTTCCGCGGCACCGGGCGCCTCGTGATCGACGACGACCTCGCCCGCATCTGGGACGTCATCCCCGACGGGGTGAGCCTGACCGCGTTCTTCGACAGCTGCCACTCGGGCTCCGCGAACCGCGCTCCGACCCCCCTGCCGCAGCGCACACCGGGCAGCCTTCCCCGCCTGGCCCCGCTCACCGACCGGGACCGCACGGCCTATCGCGCCGATCGAGGCGCGGCGGAGCCGAGCGGTGCCAGCGAGATCCGGCAGGTGGCGATGAAGGCGGTGCTCGACTCCGAGACCCCGCCGGTGGCCGTGCCGCGCAATGCCGGCGTCCGCCGCGAGGTCCTCGTGAGCGCCTGCAAGGCGACCGAGGTGGCGTGGGAGTCGAACGGCCAGGGCGACTTCACCCGCGCGGCACTGCCGCTCCTGACCTCCGGGGTCGGCACCGTGTCCAATCGCGCCTTCGTGCGATCGGTCGTCGAGATCCTCGGGCCGGGACGTCGGCAGACGCCCGAGTACCACGGCGACGACTCGCTCGGCGCACGGCCCCTGCTCACGCCGTCGACGGCAGCCCCGATCTCCGAGCCGGCGCCGGGCGGCGACGGCAAGGGGCCCTCGCCGCTCGACGATGATCGTCGCACCGCTGCGGTGGTCGCGATCCTGCGTGCGACCGCCGACCTCCTGGAGACGTGACCCCCGCGGCCTTCAGCCCAGGCGCGAGCGGAAGCAGCGCGTGACGTAGGGCACGGCGAGCTCCTCGGCGCCGGCCACGTCGGGATGCGTCCGGAGCAGCGTCTCGAGCGAGGCGATCGTCGACGCCTGCTCCGAGGCCGACGCGGTGATGAAGTGACTGCGCGACCGCACGAGGTCGAGGAACCGCTCGCGCGACATCCGCTCGCTCCACTCGACCGTGTGCTCCTCGATCTCGCCGAACGGCGGGCCGATCTTCACGTAGCCCTCGAACGTGGCGCTCGCGTCGTGTCGCTCGTGCATGATCTCGCCCGCCTCGCGCAGCCAGTCGGCGCTCGTGTCGCGGCTGTTCCACACGAGCCCGAGCACGCCGCCCGGCTTCAGCACGCGCGCGATCTCGGCCACGGCGCGCTCGGGCTGGAACCAGTGCCACGCCTGGCCCGCGACCACCGCATCGACCGAGTCGTCCTCGATGGGGATGTCCTCGGCGGTGCCGAGGATGCGCGGCACGCCCGGCACGGCGACCTCGAGCTCCTCGAGCATCTCCTCGACGGGGTCGACGGCGATGACGTCGCGGTCCAGCGCGACGAGCGCCTCGGTGAGCTTGCCGGTTCCGGCTCCGAGGTCGAGCACGCGGGCGGCGTCGCCGACGAGCCACGCGATGGCCTCGACCGGGTAGCCGGGTCGGGCCTGGTGGTACACGGATGCCGCTGCGCCGAACGAGCGGGCACTGCGCACGGTCGCGGGGTCGGAGGGGTCGACGACGAGCCCCTCGTCGGGCGCCCGGGTGCCGCCTGCCTCGTTCATGCCGTGATCGTCATGCGCTCGATGGACGCGCCGTCGGGCGCGAGCCGGAACGTGAACGTCGAACGTCCGTTGAACCCTCCGCCGCCGACGTCGGCGATCACGACGATCTCGCCGTCGCCCTCGCGGACGTCGGTCACCGAGAAGGTCTGCTGCACGCCGATGGACTCGCGCCGGCTCCAGCCCGCGATCTCCTCATGCCCCCGGAACTCCCGGCCCCAGTCGTCGACCACGCCGTCGGCCGCGAACGCCGCGACGAAGCGCCCGAGATCGCCGTCGTTCGTCGCCGCGAACGCCTCCTCCACCGGTGCGGGCAGCTCGGTCATCCGGTCTCCTCACCTCGCGGCGCACTCGTCGGCAGGGCGCTCCCGCAGCCATTCCACGCCCTGCCCGAGCCATCCGTCAACCGTTCCGGGCCGATCGCCGACGCGCCCGGCGGCGCGCCCGGCCGTGTCGGAGCCGCGTGCGACGATGCACGCGTGCCAGTGGACTTCACCGCGATCGACTTCGAAACCGCCAACCCGTCGAGCGCGTCGGCCTGCTCCGTCGGGCTGGTGAAGGTGCGAGACGGCCGGGTCGTCGACCGCGTGCACTGGTACATCAGGCCGCCGTTCCCGCACAACGACTTCTCCGAGTGGAACATCCGCATCCACGGCATCACGCCCGAGATGGTGGCGGATGCCCCCGGCTGGGCCGAGCACCTGCCGGCACTGCGCGAGTTCGCCGAACGCGACGTGCTCGTCGCCCACAACGCCGGGTTCGACATGGCCGTGATCGTGAAGACCTCCGAGGCGGTGGGACTCGAGGTGCCCGACTTCCGATCCCTCTGCAGCCTGCAGGTCGCCCGCAAGACCTACCACCTCGAGTCCTACCGCCTCCCGGTCGCGGCGATGGCCGCCGGCTTCGAGGACTTCTCGCACCACGACGCGCTCGCCGACGCCGAGGCGTGCGCCGCGATCATCGTGCACGCGGCGAAGCGGCACGAGGCCGACGACGTCGAACGCCTCGCGCACATCACCCGCGTGCCGTTCGGCGCGATCGGCCCGGTCGCGACGCGGGAGCGCCGCGCCGAGCACGGGCCCATGGCGCTGCAGTAGCGGCATCCGATCCGGGCTGGCGCTGATGCACGCCCGGCCGAGCCCGCTCCCCGGCGATGTCGGACGCCGCTGCGACACTGTCGACATGGACCTCCTCGCACTCCTCATCGGCCTCCTCGTCGGCGCCCTGCTCGGCGGCCTCGCCGTCGCCGTCTGGTCGGCACGCCGCGCGGCCACGAGCACGCCGGTGGGCGACGACCCCGTCCTCGTCGAGGCGCGCCACCAGGCGCTGCTCGCCGAGGTGCGGGCGGGCGAGGAGGCCGCGAAGTCGGTGCTCCGCGAGGAGCTCGCCGCCACCCAGGCCACCGCAGAGGCGCTCCGCGAGCAGATCCTCCTGGCACAGCAGCAGCAGCGCGAGATCGTCGAGCAGCACCGCGCCGAGCAGCAGGCGCGCGAGGCGCGCGAGCAGGCCGAGAGCCGCGTGCTCCAGGCCCTCGCCCCCGTCAAGCAGTCGCTCACCGAGATGCAGTCGAAGGTCACCGAGCTCGAGTCGCAGCGCAACCTGCAGCACGGCGAGCTCACGCAGCAGCTGAAGTCCGCGGCGGAATCCGAGGAGCGCCTGCGCTCGACGGCCGAGTCGCTCGCGTCGGCGCTCCGCTCCAACAGCACCCGCGGCGTCTGGGGCGAGACCCAGCTGCGCAGCGTCGTCGAGGCGGCGGGCCTGCTCGAGCGCGTCGACTTCGACGTGCAGTCGAGCATCTCGAGCGACTCCGGTCACGGCCGCCCCGACATGGTGGTGCGCCTGCCCGGCGGCAAGTCGATCGCCGTCGACGCCAAGGTGCCGTTCAACGCCTACCTCGAGGCGAGCCAGATCCCGGCCACGGCGAGCGGTGCGGATGGCGCGCGGCGCGCCGAGTTCATGAAGCAGCACGTGCAGGCGGTGCGCGCGCACATCACCGCGCTCGGTTCGAAGGGCTACTGGAACGGGCTCGACGCCTCTCCCGAGCTCGTCATCGCGTTCATCCCCAGCGAGTCCCTCGTGTCGGCCGCCCTCGAGACCGACCCGAGCATCATGGAGTTCGCGTTCTCGAAGCGCGTGGCGCTCGCCTCCCCCGTCACGCTCTGGTCGGTGCTCAAGACGGTCGCGTTCTCGTGGCAGCAGGACGTGCTGACGAACGAGGCGAAGACGCTGTTCGACCTCAGCCGCGAGCTCTACTCGCGCCTCGCCACCACGGCGAGCCACATCGAGAAGCTCGGCCGCACCATCGAACGCAGCGTCAAGGACTACAACGCGTTCGTGGGCTCGCTCGAGCGCCAGGTGCTCCCCACCGCGCGCAAGCTCGGTGCGCTCGACGAATCGAAGGTGCTCGCGCCCCTGCAGGGCATCGAGGAGGCACCGCGCGAGCTCACCGCCTACGAGCTCGTCTCGGGCACCGGGGCCGACCTCGACCCCGAGATCCGCCGCCAGATCGAGTCGCCCGACCCCGTCTCGCACGACTGAGCGCGGCGAGGCCGCGGGCGGCGTGATGCCCGCGGGTCTGCGCAGGCTCTGCTCGGCGTCAGCTCACCAGCACGCTGATGACGTTGCCGGCCGGGTCGCGGAACCACGCGATGTCGGGACCCTGGCCGCTCTCGCTACCCCGAGCGACGCCCCGCTCGTCGGTGCCGAAGTCGTCGGCGCCGGTGTAGATCTTGGTCACCACGCCTGCCTCGTTCAGCTCGTCGACGGCACGATCGATGTCCTCCACGACGAGGTTCAGCACCGTGTACGTCGCGGGCTCGTGATTCGGCTTCGGGTAGATGAACACCGCCTGGCCCGAGGGCAGCGTCACGCGCAGCGAGCCCATCGCCTCGTCGTCGACGGGCAGCCCGAGCTTCGTCCCGTAGAACTCCCGTGCGGCGGCGATGTCATCGACGCTGAAACCGGGGAATGCATCTCGAATGGTGACCATGTGGTCCCTCCTTCGCTCCCGCCCAGACTCGCACGCGAGCCGACGCCGGTCGACCCCTTGCGCTCAGCCGGGCTCGGGATCGACGCGAGGGCGCACGTCGGCGCGCGGGTGCTCCTCGTCGACCGGCGGTTCGAAGCCGGCGGCGGCCTCGGCACCGGTCACCGTCGTGGCATCCGGAAGGCCGTCGAGCGGATGCGCGAGCTCGTCCTCGCCGAGACGGGCGATCGCGAGGGTCGCGAACGCGAGGAACGGCGGCACGAGCCCCGCGATGAGGAACGCCGGCGCGAGCCCGATCGCCTCGCCGACAGGGCCCGCCACGGCCATCGAGATCGGCATCAGTGCGAGGGAGACGAAGAAGTCGAGGCTCGAGACGCGACCCAGCATCGACGGCGGCACGCGCCGCTGCAGCAGCGTGCCCCACACCACCTGGGCGCCGTCGAACAGCACGCCGACGATGAAGAGGGCGACGCACCATGACCCACAGCCACGACGTGAGGCCGATGATCGCGAGCGGCACGCAGCCGACGCCCCACGCGAGGATCATGAGCGTGAGGTACCGCCGTGGGATCCGGAGCGACGCGACCGTGAGCGAGCCCACCGCGCCGCCCAGCCCGAACGCGCCGAGCGCGAGCGCGAAGGCGCCGGCTCCCCCGCCGGTCTGGTCCTTCACGGCGAAGGGCAGCAGCACCTCGATCGGCCCCATGATGAGGAAGACGAGGATGATCGAGAACACGAGCGTCGCGAACAGCCACCGCGTGCGCAGCAGGTAGGCGAACCCGTCGCGCAGGTCGATGAACGACTGGCGGAGCGGATGCGCCACCACCTCGTCGGGATCGCGGCGCACGGGCGTCGTGCGCATGACGGCGAGCACCACGGCGGCGACCCCCTGGAGGCCCGCCACGACGGCGAAGGCGAGCCACGGCGCCTGCACGGCGATGAGCACGCTCGCGAGCGCGGGACCCGCGGCCTGCATCACCGCGGGCCGCAGCACGCCCTCGATGCCGTTGGCCGCGAGCAGCTGCCCCGGAGGCAGGATGGCCGGCAGCCACGCCGAGTACGCCGGGTAGAAGAAGCCGTCGGCCAGGCCCAGCACGAACGAGAGCACCGCGATCTGCCACACCTCGATCACCCCGGTCGCGGCGAGGACCGCCGCGACGGCGAACGCGAGACCGCGCACGATCTCGACGGCGAAGAGGATGCGCCGCTGCGGGATGCGGTCGGCGGCGACCCCGCCGACCAGCACGGCGAGCACCAGCCCGAGGCTGGATCCCACCGCCACGTACGACAGGTCGATCGGCGAGCCGCCGAGTTCGACGACCTGCCACACCGCGGCGACGAGCCACGCGCCCGCCGACAGCAGCGATGCCGCCAGGGCGGCGACGAGCAACCGGTACTGGCCCGACGAGAACGGGCGGAGCGCGCGCGGCAGCCGGGTCGCGTCGGTCATCGGACCATTGTCGCGCGCCCCGCGGACATCCGCCCGCGAGATCAGGTCAGCGGTCGGCTTCGTCGAGCCACTTCTCGACGAGGTGGTCGGCGACGACGCGGCGGATGGTGCCCGACCGGCCGCGCAGCACGATGCTCTCCGTCCGGATGATCGGGCCCTTCTTGCGCACGCCGTCGACGAGCTCGCCGTCGGTCACGCCGGTCGCCACGAAGAACGTGTTGTCGCTGCGCACGAGGTCGTCGAGCTCGTAGACGCGGTCGCAGTCGAGCCCGGCCGCCTCGCCGCGAGCGCGCTCCGCGTCGTCCTTCGGCGCGAGCTTGCCCTGCATGAACCCGCCGAGCGCCTTGATGGCGCACGCCGTGGTGATGCCCTCGGGGCTGCCGCCGATGCCGACGCACATGTCGATGCGCGACTCGTAGCGGGCCGCGTTGATGCCGCCGGCCACGTCGCCGTCGCTGATGAGGCGGGTGCCGGCACCGGCCTCGCGGATGTCGGCGATGAGCTGCTCGTGCCGGGGGCGGTTGAGCACGGCCACGCGGAGCTCGCCCACGTCCTTGCCCTTCGCCGCGGCGAGCGCGCGCAGGTTCTCGCCGATCGGATTGCGGATGTCGACGACGCCGATGCCCGAGGCATCCGTGACGATCTTGTCCATGTAGAAGACCGTCGACGCGTCGAGCATGGTGCCGCGGTCGGCGACCGCGATGACCGACAGCGCGTTCTGGCGCCCGGCGGCCGTGAGCGACGTGCCGTCGATCGGGTCGACCGCGATGTCGCATGCGGGGCCGCGCCCGTTGCCGACGCGCTCGCCGTTGAAGAGCATCGGCGCCTCGTCCTTCTCGCCCTCGCCGATCACCACGACGCCGTCGAAGTTCACGGTGCCGAGGAAGGCGCGCATCGCGTCGACCGCGGCCCCGTCGGCGGCGAGCTTGTCGCCGCGGCCGATCCACGGGTAGGAGCGGATGGCGGCCGCCTCGGTCGCCCGCACCAGTTCGAGCGCGATGTTGCGGTCGGGGTGCAGGTAGAGGGTTGAGGTATCGGTGCTCACCATCGAGGGGTCCTCCCGGAACGGATCTGGTGTCGACGCCCGGACGTCGCCGGAGGCGGGGGCGTCAGTTCGAGACTATCGAGGATGCTTCTGCGGCCAGGGCCGGTTCGGGACGATTCGACGTGAAAGATCGTGCAATCTTTCCCGGTGCGGTCAGGACCGCGGCGCCGGTGTGAGCGGCGCCTCCCAGTCGGGGCCGATGCCCCACGACCGACCGGGTGGGAGTCGCCCGCCCGGTCCGAGGTCGACCGGGGTCACCGCCGTCAGGAAGAGCCACGCGTCCGCCCCGCACAGTTCGTCGAGCGCGTAGGTGCGCTCGGGCCCCAGCCCCGCCTCCGTGATGCGAGCCGCCTCGGCATCCGACTGCGGCGCGAGCCGCGCCTGCATCGACCCGTCGAGCGCGCGCACCGCGGCCGCCGTCAGCACGCCCTCGGGCGCGCCGCCGATGCCCACGACGAGATCGAGGTCACCACCGGGACGGACCGCCCGCAGGCAGCGCTCCACGTCGCCGTGCTCGAAGAGCTCGACGGATGCCCCGGCCGCGCGCGCCGCGCGGACGTGGCCGTCGTTCCGCGGCCGCTCCTGCACCGCGACCCGCACGTCGGCTGCGGCGACGCCTCGGGCCTCGGCGATCGCTCCGGATCGCCTCGCCGAGCGGTGCGTCGAGTCGCAGTCCCGGCACCCTGCGCGACGAGCTTCTCCATGTAGTGCGCCGGGCCGATGTCGAGGAACGCGCCGCGCGGCGCGACCGCCATCACCGCCATCGCGCCCGGCAGGCCCGCGGCGGCCAGGCTCGTCCCGTCGACCGGGTCGACCGCGATGTCGATCGCCGGACCCGCACCGGTGCCGAACCGCTCGCCGAGGTGCAGCATCGGCGCGGCATCCTTCTCGCCCTCCCCGACGACCACGCGGCCGTCGACCGGCACGACCGCGAGCGCCGCACGCATGGCGGCGACCGCCGCCCCGTCGACGGCATCGCGGTCGCCGCCGCCCACCCGTTCGGCCGCGGCGAGCGCCGCGACCCGGGTCGCGTCGAGGAGCATGCGGTGCGATGCCGAGTTCGGCGAGGGCGAGTCGGGGCATGCGTCCATCCTGCCGTGACCGACGCAGCGGCATCCGGCGACCCGATGAGCACTCCTCGCCACCTCGCTAGACTCGGAGGCAAACCTGACGTCACCTCGAAGGAGCACCATGCCCATCGCAACCCCGGAGCAGTACGCCGAGATGCTCGACACCGCCAAGGCGAAGGGTTTCGCCTTCCCGGCGTTCAACGTCTCCTCCTCGCAGACGCTCAACGCGGTGCTGCAGGGCCTCACCGAGGCGGGCTCCGACGGCATCATCCAGGTCACCACGGGCGGCGCCGACTACTTCGCCGGCCACACCGTCAAGGCCCGCGCCACGGGCGCGCTCGCGTTCGCGCGCTTCGCCCACGAGGTCGCGAAGTCGTACCCGATCACCGTCGCGCTGCACACCGACCACTGCCCCAAGAACGCGCTCGACGACTTCGTGTACCCGCTCATCGCCGCATCCGAGGACGAGGTCAAGGCGGGTCGCAACCCGATCTTCCAGTCGCACATGTGGGACGGCTCGGCCGTGCCGCTCGACGAGAACCTCGAGATCGCGAAGCAGATCCTCCCCCGCATGAAGGCGATCAACGCCATCCTCGAGGTCGAGATCGGCGTCGTCGGCGGCGAGGAGGACGGCGTCAGCCACGACATCAACGAGCACCTGTACACGACCCTCGACGACGCGATCGCGACCGTCGAGGCGCTCGGCCTCGGCGAGCAGGGCCGCTACATGGCCGCCCTCACGTTCGGCAACGTGCACGGCGTCTACGCTCCCGGCAACGTCAAGCTGAAGCCCGAGCTCCTCAAGGAGATCCAGGACGGCCTGCAGGCCAAGTACGGCACGGCCGCGAAGCCGCTCGACCTCGTCTTCCACGGCGGCTCGGGCTCGACCGACGAGGAGATCGCCACGGCGGTCGCGAACGGCGTCGTGAAGATGAACATCGACACCGACACGCAGTACGCGTTCACGCGCTCGGTCGCCGGCTACATGTTCTCGAACTACGAGGGCGTGCTCAAGGTCGACGGCAGCGTCGGCAACAAGAAGCAGTACGACCCCCGCGCCTGGGGCAAGGTCGCCGAGTCGGCCATGGCCGTGCGCGTCGGCGAATCCACCCGGCAGCTCGGCTCCGCCGGGCAGTCGATCAGCGCCTAGGTTCCGGATGCCGCAGCAGCACACCGCGGGGAACCCCGACGAGCCGGCCGAACGGCCGACGCCCGGGGTTCCCGCGGCCTCACCCGCATCAGGCGACGAGCGTCCGCGCCCGCAGTACGGCGAGTACGCGCCCGAGGGCTGGACGTGGCAGCCGCCGGCGGGAGAGACCACGTCCGACCCCGCGCCGCAGCTGCCCACGCCGCCGGCGCCGCGCTCGGCGCGAGCACACCCGGCGCCATCCGTCGACGGCACGCGACCCGACCGGCCCGCCGACCGCGCCGTCACGATCCTGCTGCTCGTCGTCGGGGTGCTCGGCGTCTGGCTCGCGGTCGGCGTGCTGCAGGCGATGCCGCAGTCGATCCAGCTGCTGCACACGCAGGAGGGCATCGAGCCCTACACGCCGGGCCCCGAGATCCCCGGACTCATCCTCACCGGCTCGATCGTGCAGATCGTCATCTGGGTGATCGCGGCCGTCGGATCGATCGCGCTCATGCGCGCGCGTCGCCCCTCCTTCTGGCTGCCGCTCGCGGCCGGCGTCATCGCGGCGATCGCGCTGTTCGTCTTCACCGCCATCGCCCTCAGCGGCGACCCCGCGCTGATCGAGCAGCTCACGACGACCGCAGGCTGACGGGGCCTCGGCACCGCCGCCGGGCGCTCCGCATCGCCCGGCGGCGGACTGCGGCCGGGCGAGCGTCGCCGCCCGACGTCAGTCGAGCGGGGTGAACGTGCTCGAGATCACCGCCTCGGAGGCCGCGTGACCGAGCATGTTGCCGTCCGTCATGGCCTGGCGGTAGTGGAGGCCGAGCCAGATCCTGGCGTTCATCGTCTCCGTGTCGAGGGCGTCGCTCGTCGCGAAGTGCCGGTCAGGTCTGCCCTGCACGGTCGAGGGGACGTCGATGTCGATCGTGTCGGCGCCGAACAGGTAGCCGAAGACCCCTGAGGCGGAGCCGCTCACGCAGGCATGGCCGCTCGTGTAGTCGGGGTACGGCGGAGTGACGGCCAGGGGCGTCCACGTGGCATCCGTCTGCGTCGCGGGGTTGCCGTCGTCCGCCACGCGTATCGCGGTCACCGGGCGCCAGTAGGCGTAGCTCCACTTCGCGTACCAGCAGGAGATGTTGGCATCCGAAATCGACGTGTCGAGCAGCGCGAACGCACGGGCGGTCTGGCTGATGTCCAGGCCACGCTCTGCGGTCTCGGTCCGCATCGCCGCGTTGTACTGCACGACCGGGCCGGCGGGCGTCATCCAGAACAGGGCGGTCGCCGTCTCGTCGTCCGTGCGGGTCGATCCCGTCAACGCGCCCTTCGCCTTGACCTCCTCGTAGTCGACGGCGTACTCGGCGGAGTCGACGGGATCGGGCCCGGGCAGGGGGATCGACGTCGGCGAGTCGAGTACGAACGGCGTGACGAAGCCCAGCCACGAGACCGCCATGGGCGCGAACCCGGGCGGAGTCGGTTCCCAGACCCCGATGCCCGGCTCGACCTCGATCGGGTGCACCGTCGTGAAGTCGTCGTCGGCGCGCAGCGCGATGAGCGCATCCGCGGCGGCGAGGCCGACGCGGGTGCCGTGCACCTTGCCGACGCCATTCGGCACGTCCGCGAGGAAGGCGGCGTAGTCGGCGTCGAGGTTCTCCGCCGATGCGGGGAAGTAGTGGCGCAGCACGCGATGCGCCGCGGTCGCCGCAGCGACGTCGGGTGAGGCGTGCGCGTGGGCGCGCGGCTGTTCGAGGTACGGCTCGAAGTCGCCCTCGATGGCCGCGACGGCATCGTGCATCGCGATCGAGGTGAACGCGAAGAAGAGCGGCGAGGCCGGTACGGGCGTGGCGTTCTCCGTCGAGATGGTCCGCGACGCGATCGCGTTCCACTCCGTGATCACGGCAGGGTCACGTCCGACCTGCGGCACCGCCTGACTCGGTGCTGCGACGATGGCAGGCACCAACAGGCACGCCATTGCAGCGAGCGCGGCCGTGACGGTCTTGACGGGGTGGAGGGACATGGGACACCTCCCGGTGACGCGCAAGACTTGCGGCGGCGAGCCAGAAGGGTTCGTCGGCTTGGGTGCGACACAAGCCTTGACGGACGTCAGTGTCCTCCTGATCCGGGCATCCGGCAATGCCCTGTCCGAGGGGCATGCGCGCCTGGCACGCGGCGAACGGCGTCTCCGAGGGGCAGCGGGCCGGACCGGGTCAGCGTGCCGTGCGACCGCCGAGCGCCCGCTCGTCGCGGTTGCCGGCGAGGTCGCGGCGCAGCTCCTTCGGCAGCGAGAACATCAGGTCCTCCTCGGCCGTCTTCACCTCGGCCACGTCGCCGTAGCCGGCGTCGGCGAGGGCGTCGAGCAGCTCCTTCACGAGCTCCTCGGGCACGGATGCCCCGCTCGTCACGCCGACCGTCTCGGACGCCGTCGAGCCACTCCTGCCTGACCTCGCTCGCGTAGTCCACGCGATAGGCGGCCTTCGCGCCGTACTCGAGCGCCACCTCGACGAGCCGGACGCTGTTGGAGCTGTTCGCCGACCCGACGACGATCACGAGGTCGGCGTCCTGCGCGACCTTCTTGATGGCCACCTGGCGGTTCTGCGTGGCGTAGCAGATGTCGTCGCTGGGCGGGTCCTGGAGCTTCGGGAACCGCTCGCGCAGGCGCCGCACCGTCTCCATGGTCTCGTCGACCGAGAGCGTGGTCTGCGAGAGCCAGACCACCTTGTCGGGGTCGCGCACGTCGATGTTCGGCACGTCGTCGGGGCTGTTGACGATGGTGACGTGGTCGGGCGCCTCGCCGGCGGTGCCCTCGACCTCCTCGTGGCCCTCGTGGCCGATGAGCAGGATCTCGAAGTCGTCGCGTGCGAAGCGCACGGCCTCGCGGTGCACCTTGGTGACGAGCGGGCACGTGGCGTCGATGGCGTGCAGGCCGCGGTCGGCGGCCGCGTTCACGACCGCGGGCGAGACCCCGTGCGCGCTGAAGACGATGTGCGCGCCCTCGGGCACCTCGTCGACCTCCTCGACGAAGATCGCGCCCTGCTGCTCGAGCTCGGTGACGACGTGGATGTTGTGCACGATCTGCTTGCGCACGTAGACCGGCGCGCCGTAGTGCTCGAGCGCCTTCTCGACCGCGATCACCGCACGGTCGACGCCGGCGCAGTACCCGCGCGGCGCGGCGAGCAGCACCCGCTTGTGTCCGGGGACGGGGATATCCTTGAGCCGGCCGCGAACGCCCGGGACCCTGGGCATACCGAGGCCGATTCGCGGGGCATCCGTGGTACTCGTCACGGTGTCCATCCTACGCGGGCGATGCTGAGCGATCGGCTGACGGGAACGGCTGACGAACGGTGAAGGGGAGAGACTCGATGACGGATGCACCGGCGACGCGTGAGCACCCGTGGCCCGTCGCGCTCCTCTCCGCGAAGCTGAAGGACTACCTCGACCGCCTCGGCACCGTCTGGGTCGAGGGCGAGATCACCCAGTGGGGCGTCTCCGGCGGCAACGTCTACGGCAAGCTGAAAGACCTGGAGGCCGACGCCACCCTCTCGTTCACGATGTGGTCGTCGGTGCGTGCACGCCTCTCCGAGCAGTTCAAGCAGGGCGACCACGCGATCCTGCTCGTGAAGCCGAGCTGGTGGGTCAAGGGCGGCTCGCTGTCGATGCAGGTCTACGACATGAAGCACGTCGGCCTCGGCGACCTGCTCGAGCGGCTCGAGCGGCTGCGGGTCCAGCTCGCCGCCGAGGGGCTCTTCGACCCGGGTCGCAGGAAGCCCCTCCCGTTCCTCCCGGCGGTCGTGGGCCTGGTCACCGGCCGCGACAGCGACGCGGAGCAGGACGTGCTGCGCAACGCGCGCCTGCGCTGGCCCGCCGTGGAGTTCCGCACGGCCTACGCGTCGGTCCAGGGCGACCGCACGGCGCCCGAGGTCGTCGCCGCGATCCGGCGCCTCGACGCCGACCCCGAGGTCGAGGTCATCATCGTCGCGCGCGGCGGCGGCGACTTCCAGAACCTCCTCGGCTTCAGCGACGAGCGCGTCGTCCGGGCGGCGGCCGCGGCATCCACCCCCATCGTCTCGGCGATCGGCCACGAGGCCGACCGTCCGCTGCTCGACGAGGTCGCCGACCTGCGCGCCTCGACGCCGACGGATGCCGCGAAGCGCGTCGTGCCCGACGTCGCCGAGGAGCTCGTGCGGGTCGAGCAGGCGCGGGCGCGTCTCGGCATGCGGCTCTCCGCGATGCTCACCCGCGAGATCGACCGTGTCGGGCACCTGCGGGCGCGGCCCGCGCTGGCCGACGCCGGATGGATCGTCGACCGCCGCGCCGAGGAGCTCACCCGGTGGGTCGCGCGCGGGTCGGAGCTCGTCGAGCGCTGCATCGAGCGGCAGACCGCGCGCGTCGGCGAGCTGCGCGGACACCTGCGCGCCCTCTCGCCGCAGTCGACGCTCGACCGCGGCTACGCGATCGTGCAGGGCGCAGACGGCCACGTGCTGCGAGGGCCGCAGGGCGCCCCCGAGGGCTCCCGCCTCACGCTCACCCTCGCAGAGGGCGTGCTCGGGGCCGTCTCCACCGGCGCCGTCGCCCGCGACGGCGCGGTCGGCGGCGCCGAATAGAATGGGTGGCATGCCCCCCACCACGGATGTCGCCGACCTCAGCTATGAGCAGGCGCGCGACGAGCTCGTGCAGGTCGTCGCCGAGCTCGAGCAGGGGTCCGCGACCCTCGAGCAGTCCCTCGCGCTGTGGGAGCGCGGCGAGGCCCTCGCCGCACGCTGCGAGGAGTGGCTCATCGGCGCGAAGGCGCGCCTCGACGCGGCGCGGGCGGGAGCGGGGCGCGGCGGCCCCGCGGCATCCGACGACGCCGGCGTGCGCTGATGGCACAGAAGCAGAAGCCCCCGCGCATCGTCGCCGAGCTGGGTCGCCCCGAGACGCCCGAGGAGACGGCCGCCCGCAAGGCCGAGAACTCGCTGAAGCACCGCCAGCGCCAGACGGTGCAGAACCTCATCCTCGCGCTCGGCGCGAGCCTGCTCGTCGTGCTCGTGATCGTGCTCCTCGTGCCGCGCAGCGACACCCCGATGGAACGCGACATCGACGTCGCCGCGGTCGCCGAGCAGGCGCAGGTCGCGATCGACGACCCGCTCGCCGTGCCGGTCCTCCCCGACGGCTGGCGCGCCAACGCCGCCGAGCTGCGCACGTCCAACGTCGACGGGGTGACGGCCTGGTACGTGGGCTACCTGACGCCGAGCAACGAGTACATCGGCATGTACCAGGGCCTCGAGGCGAACCCCACCTGGGTCGCCGGGCTGCTGGAGCGCACGCTCGCGACGGGCACGGTCACGATCGAGGGCGTCGAGTGGACGCTCTACGACAACCGCGACAGCGGCGACGACGTGGGCAACGCGCGGTACGGACTCGCCACCGAGGCCGGCGACAGCACGTTCGTGCTGCTCGGCACGGCCACGCCCGAGGAGTTCGAGACGCTCGCCGCCGCCCTCGTCCCGACCATCGACGCACAGCGCTGAATCGAACCAGCCCCGAGAGGAACCTCCGTGAGCGAGCAGCCGACCGAACGTCCCGCCACGCCCGCCGAGACGTGGCGGGAGCTCCGTCGCGGCAACGAGCGGTTCATCGCCGGCGCACCGCAGCATCCGCGCCAGGACGTCGATCACCGCACCTCGCTCGCCCAGCGGCAGCGGCCGCTCGTCGCGATCTTCGGATGCAGCGACTCGCGCCTGTCGGCCGAGATCATCTTCGACGTGGGCCTCGGCGACGCCTTCGTGGTGCGCAACGCCGGCCAGGTGATCTCCGACTCGGTGCTCGGCTCGCTCGAGTACGCCGTCGGCGTGCTCGGCGTTCCGCTCATCCTCGTGCTCGGCCATGACGAGTGCGGGGCGGTGCGGGCCGCGATCGACTCGCAGGCGCCCGAGGCCGCACCGCTGCCCGCCCACATCGCGACGCTCGTCGACCGGATCGTGCCGGCCGTGCGCCGCGTCGCGGGCGGCGAGCCCGGGGCGTCCATCTCCCCCGCCGACGTCGACGCCGGGTTCGTCGGCCGCGAGCACCTGCGCGACACCGTCGCCGAGCTCCTCGAGAGCTCGGAGATGATCAGCGACGCGATCGCAGCGGGTACGCTGGCTATCGTCGGCGCGAACTACCGCCTCGTCGAAGGGCGTGCCGAGACCGACATCGTCGTCGGACGCATCTGACCGCCGCACTCGCGGCACTCGCCGGGAGGGCCCGGCACGCAACCGAAGGGGAACACACCGTGGTGGACAACGCCGCCGACTACCGCATCGAACACGACACGATGGGCGAGGTGCGGGTTCCCGCGTCCGCGCTCTACAGCGCACAGACCCAGCGTGCGGTCGAGAACTTCCCCATCTCGGGCGACACCCTCGAGCCGACGCAGATCGCCGCACTCGCGCGCATCAAGAAGTCCGCCGCGCTCGCGAACGAGCGGCTCGGCGTGCTCGAGCCTGCGATCGCGCGAGCGATCGCCGGAGCCGCCGACGAGGTCATCGCGGGCGAGCACGACGGGGAGTTCCCGCTCGACGTCTACCAGACCGGCTCCGGCACGTCGTCGAACATGAACATGAACGAGGTGCTCGCCACGCTCGCCTCGCGCAGCCTCGGCCGGCCGGTGCACCCGAACGACCACGTGAACGCGTCGCAGTCCTCGAACGACGTGTTCCCGACCTCCGTGCACATCGCCGTCACCGGCGCGCTCATCGACGACCTCATCCCCGCGCTCGACCACCTCGCCGTCGCCCTCGAGGCGAAGGCCGAGGCGTGGTCGGGCATCGTCAAGTCGGGCCGCACCCACCTCATGGACGCCACCCCCGTGACGCTGGGCCAGGAGTTCGGCGGCTACGCCCGCCAGGTGCGCCTCGGCATCGAGCGCGTGCGCTCGGCACTCCCCCGCGTGGCCGAGGTGCCGCTCGGCGGCACCGCCGTCGGCACCGGGATCAACACCCCCGCCGGCTTCCCGCAGCTCGTCATCGAGCTCCTGCAGCTCGAGACCGAGCTGCCGATCACCGAGGCCGCCGACCACTTCGAGGCGCAGGCCAACCGCGACGGCCTCGTCGAGGCATCCGGTGCGCTGCGCACCATCGCCGTGAGCCTCACGAAGATCTGCAACGACCTGCGCTGGATGGGCTCGGGCCCGAACACCGGGCTCGGCGAGCTGCAGATCCCCGACCTCCAGCCCGGCTCGTCGATCATGCCGGGCAAGGTCAACCCGGTGATCCCCGAGGCCGTGCTCATGGTGTGCGCCCGCGTCATCGGCAACGACGCGACCATCGCGTGGGGCGGCGCCTCGGGCTCGTTCGAGCTCAACGTGCAGATCCCGGTCATGGGCACCGCGCTGCTCGAGTCGATCCGCCTGCTCACCAGCGCCTCGCGCCTGCTCGCCGACAAGACCATCGACGGGCTCGAGCCGAACATCGAGCGCGCCAACGCCCTCGCCGGCATGTCGCCCTCGATCGTCACGCCGCTCAACAAGCTCATCGGCTACGAGGCCGCCGCGAAGATCGCCAAGCACGCCGTCGCCCAGGGCTGCACGGTGCGCGAGGCCGTGGTCGACCTCGGCTACCTCGAACGTGGCGAGCTCACCGAGGAGCAGCTCGACGCCGCCCTCGACCTGCTCTCGATGACGCGCCCGCCGCAGGCGAAGTAGCGCCCGCACGTCGCGAAGGCCCCCTCGGCGACGAGGGGGCCTTCGTACGTGCGGACGTTCGGACGCGGTCGATCAGGTGAGCTCGGCTCCGTCGAGCATCTCCGACACGAGCGCCGCGATCGCCGAGCGCTCCGAGCGGGTCAGCGTGATGTGCGCGAACAGCGGATGCCCCTTCAGCGTCTCGATCACGCTCGCGACGCCGTCGTGGCGCCCGACGCGCAGGTTGTCGCGCTGGGCGACGTCGTGGGTCAGCACCACCCGCGAGTTCTGGCCGATCCGGCTGAGCACGGTGAGGAGCACGTTGCGCTCGAGCGACTGCGCCTCGTCGACGATCACGAAGGCGTCGTGCAGCGAGCGGCCGCGGATGTGGGTGAGCGGGAGCACCTCGAGGATGCCCCGATCGACGACCTCGTCGAGCACGTTGTCGGAGACCACCGACCCGAGCGTGTCGAAGACCGCCTGGCCCCACGGGTTCATCTTCTCGCCCTGGTCGCCCGGCAGGTAGCCGAGCTCCTGCCCGCCGACCGCGTACAGCGGACGGAAGACCATGATCTTCTTGTGCTGCTGCCGCTCGAGCACCATCTCGAGCCCGGCGCACAGCGCGAGCGCCGATTTGCCCGTGCCGGCTCGGCCGCCGAGCGAGAGGATGCCGATCTCGGGGTCGAGGAGCAGGTCGATCGCGAGGCGCTGCTCGGCCGAACGACCGTGCACGCCGAACACGTCGCGGTCGCCCCGCACGAGCTTGACCTCGCGGTCGCCGACGACGCGGCCGAGGGCGGAGCCGCGCTCGGAGTGGATCACGAGTCCGGTGTTGACGGGCAGCCCCTCGACGTCGGCCGTCTCCATGCGCTCGTGCTCGTAGAGCTTGGCCATGTCGTTCGAGCCGAGCGAGAGCTCCGACATGCCGGTCCAACCCGAGTCGAGCGCGAGCTCGGCACGGTACTCCTGCGCGTCGAGGCCGATCGAGGCGGCCTTCACGCGGAGCGGCAGGTCCTTCGAGACGACCGTGACGGCGACGCCGTCGTTCGCCAGGTTGGCGGCGCACGCCAGGATCCGCGAGTCGTTGTCGCCGAGCTGCAGTCCGCTCGGCAGCACCGACGGGCTCGAGTGGTTCAGCTCCACGCGCAGAGACCCGCCCTCGCCGACGGGAATCGGGAAGTCGAGCCGCTCGTGCTCGACGCGCAGCTCGTCGAGGATCCGCAGCGACTGGCGCGCGAAGTACCCGATCTCGGGGTCGTTGCGCTTCGCCTCGAGCTCCGTGATGACGACGACCGGAAGGACCACCGCGTGCTCGGCGAATCGGAACAGCGCACGGGGATCCGACAGGAGCACCGAGGTGTCGAGCACGTACGTCCGCTCGGACTGTGCGACGCCCGTGGGCGTCGTGGCATCCGGTCGCTGCTTGCGACCCGAGGACCGACCGAAGGACTTGGAGGTTTCGAGTGAGGCCACAACCGCTCCTGCCCCGAGCGTTCCGCTCGGCTCTCGCGCCGGCCGGCGAATCCTCCCACGAGCGGTTCACGAGCCGACTCGATCAGGCAACTTGCCCGATGCCTCAGACGCTACGACCGCGGCGTCGATTCCGCGTCAGCGACACGCGAATCGTCATCTGCCGTTCACATTCGAGCGGATGCCGCGACGGCGTCGGTCGTGCGGGTCGAGCCTGCCGACCGCGACTACGGCGTCAGTACGACGCGGCGGTGCCGTACGACACGAAGGCGGCGCGCAGCATCTCGAGGGTCTCGTCGCTGGTGGCCGCATGCACGCTGAGTCGCACCTGCCCGTTGCGCGTGGTGGCCGTGACGCCGTGGTTGTGCATCGACGCGGTGAGGTAGGTGACCTGGCCGGCGGGCGGCTCGAGCACGACGATGCCCGCGCGCTCCTGCTCGTCGCGCGAGCTGACCACCGCGAGCGCGAACTCGTCGGCGAGCTCGATCACCCGACTCACCCGCTCGGCGACCGCCGCGTTGACGGCGGGGACGCCGACCGCGGCGAGGTCCTCGAGGGCGGCCGCGAGGCGCGCCTCGGCGATCGGGTCGGGATTCGACACCCGGTAGGCGCGGGCGTCGGGAGCGGGAGGCGGCACCTCGTCCCACGGCTCGGGGACCTCGGTGCCGGTGAACCCCGAGAAGACGGGCGTGAGGCGCTCGAGGGCACGCGCCGAGAGCGCCATGATGCCGGTGCCCCAGCCTGCGCGGCACCACTTCTGCCCGCCCGAGAGCACGACGTCGGCCGCCTGCCACGGGGCATCCACGATGCCGAAGCCCTGGATCGCGTCGACGATGAGCAGGCGGTCGCCGATCACCTGCCGGATGCCCTCGATGTCGCAGAGGTAGCCGGTGCGCGAGTCGACGAGGCTCACCGCGACCGCGGCCACGTTGGTCTCGAGCTGCTCGCGGATCTGGCCGGGCGTCACCTTGCCGTGGTCGGTCTCGAGCCACACGGGCTGCACCGAGTGCAGCGCCTCCTGCGCGCGCACCGCCGCGATCGGCAGGCTCGGGAACTCCCCCGGAGAGAGCAGCACGCTGCCCGTGAGCCCGAACATCGCGTGCATGATGCCCTGCGAGGTGTTCGGCTGGAACACGATGGCGTCGGTCGGGAACCCGGTGAGGGCGGATGCCGCGGCACGCACCCGGGCGTCCTGCTCGAGGAACACGTCGATGCTGCCGTGCCGTGCGCGCTGCAGCACCTGGGTGAGCGCGACGCCCTCCTCGGCGGCGGGGGTCGACAGCGGGCCGAACCGACCGTAGTCGAGGTAGCCGGGCTCCTCGGTGAACCCCGCGATGAATGCGTCGATCGTCACGTACGCCCCCTTCTCCGAGCCATATCATGGCAGACCCGGGGCCGCTGAGGGAGCGGTCTCACCCGCCGAATCTGCGGTGACGCTTCTCGTAGTCGCGCAGCGCGCGCAGGAAGTCGACCTTCCGGAGGTCGGGACCGAGCGCCTCGACGAAGTAGAACTCGCTGTGCGCGGCCTGCCAGAGCATGAAGTCGCTGAGTCGCTGTTCGCCCGACGTGCGGATCACGAGGTCGGGGTCGGGCTGGCCCCCGGTGTACAGGTGCTCGCCGATGAGGTCGGGCGTGAGCCGCTCGGCGAGGTCCTCGAGGCTGCGTCCCTCGGCGTGGTGCGCCGCCACGATCGAGCGCATCGCATCCGTGATCTCCTTGCGGCCGCCGTAGCCGACCGCGAGGTTCACGTGCATGCCGTGCTTGTCGGCGGTGCGGTGCTCGGCGGCGTCGAGCGCGGCCACGAGCGGCTCGGGGAGTCCGGCGTCCGAGCCCACGTGCTGCACGCGCCAGTCGCGGTAGTGCGAGAGCTCCTCGGCGAGCTCGGCGATGATCTCGATGAGGTCGGCGAGCTCGGCGCTCGGACGGTTGCCGAGGTTGTCGCTCGAGAGGAGGTAGAGGGTCACCACCCCGATGCCGAGGTCGTCGCACCACTCGAGGAACTCGCGCATCTTGGCCGCACCGGCTCGGTGCCCGTGGGCCGCCGTCTCGTAGCCGAGCTGCTTCGCCCACCGGCGGTTGCCGTCGATGATCATCGCGACGTGTCGCGGGAGCGTGGCCTGGTCGAGCTCGCGCCGCAGCCGGTTCTGGTAGAGGCGGTAGAGGATGCCGCGACCGAGGGGCTGATCGCTGGTCTGCACGGCACTACGCTACCCCTCAGCCGCCCGCCGCACTCACAGCGGACCATGACCGCCGAGGGCCTACGCTGTCTCCATGACCCCCAAGCGCCGCCACGAGTCCGCCGACCTCGCGGAGGAGCTCGCTCGTCCCGTCGCGCCCGATGACATGGCGGATGCCGCGGTCGATCGCGAGACGCACGGTCCCGACCTGCCGAACATCCCGATCCTCGATGACGCGCTCGCGCACGACGCCGACGTGAAGCCCACGTGGCGCGGCTGGATCCACGCGGGCACGTTCCCCGTGACGATCGTGGCCGGCGTCGTGCTGATCGTGCTCGCCGACGGCGCCCCCGCGAAATGGGCCTCAGCCGTGTTCACGCTCACGTCCATGCTGCTGTTCGGCAACTCCGCGCTGTATCACCGCTTCGATTGGAAGCCGCGCACGAAGGTCATCCTCAAGCGCATCGACCACGCGAACATCTTCCTGCTGATCGCGGGCACCTACACGCCGCTCGCGATCCTCGCGCTCCCGCCCGACAAGGGCTGGCTGCTGCTCTCGATCGTCTGGGGAGGCGCCCTCATCGGCATCGGCTTCCGCGTGTTCTGGATCCACGCGCCGCGATGGCTCTACGTGCCGATCTACCTGCTCCTCGGCTGGGCGGCCGTGATGTACCTCGGCGACCTGCTCGCGGCGAGCGTCGCGATGATGGTGCTCGTGATCGTCGGCGGGCTGCTCTACACCGCCGGCGCCATCGTCTACGGGCTGAAGAAGCCGAACCCGTGGCCCGGCACGTTCGGGTTCCACGAGATCTTCCACACGTGCACGGTGCTCGCGTTCATGTGCCACTGGGCGGCGACGCTGATCATCGCGATCAACCCGGTGTACCACCTCGGCTGACGCTCCCGCGCGCGGGTCAGCGTGCGGGCGGCTGGTCCTCGTCGTCGTCGGATGCCGCGGCGGCGTCGCCGCCGTCGGCGCCACCGTTCGACGGTGATCCCGGCCCGGGCGTCGCATCGGGGGCATCCGGTGCCGCGTAGTCGCCCTCGAGGTCCTGGACCTCCCGCTCGCGCTGCTCCGCCTCGAGCTGCTCCCGCACCTCGGCGCGGTAGTTGACCCGGCGGATGCGGCGCACCATGTCGAGCACCAGGAGCACGACGACCACCATCACGAGGAACGTCAGCACGAAGCCCCAGATGCCCGGGGTGACGGTGTCGGGGTCGAACTCCTCCTCCGCGGCACGCACGAGGAACGGCACCGACGCAGCGATCACGAACGTGCTCCGACGATGGAGCAGGCGGGCACGACGAGCATCGGGTTCCCTTCACGGGGGCGGGTTAGGCTGGATCCCAAGCCTAGACGATCGAGGCGGGAAGGAGCCGTGGCGGTGGCCGAGCCTGAGACCGATGCGCTCGCTGCGCGCTACGGCAGAACCCGCACGAATCGCACGCGCGACCGGCTGCTGCTCATCGGCGGCGCGGTGGCGTTCGCGATCGTCCTGATCGCGTGGGTCGTCTGGGCCGGCCTCGACGGCCAGAAGCCGTCGGTCCAGGCCACCGACACCGGCCACCGGCTCATGAACGAGGAGCGGGCGGTGGAGGTCAGCTGGACGCTCTCGGTGCCCCCCGGGAATGCGACGGCGTGCGTCGTGGAGGCCCTCGACGAGGACTTCACGGTCGTCGGCTGGCGGGTCGTCGAGATCCCCGCTTCAGAACAGCACCTGCGCACGTTCACCGAGACGGTGCGCGTTGCGCGAGAGGCGAACACCGGTTTGATTTCGAACTGCTGGCTCACCTAATATGGGGCATTCGCCCCGGCAGACGTCGGGGCGTCACGTCTATTTCAGGAGTGCACCATGGCGCAGGACGCCACCGTCACCTGGCTCACGCAGGAGGCCTTCGATCGACTCGCCGCCGAGCTCGAGCAGCTCTCGACGCGCGGTCGCGAGGAGATCGCCAAGCGCATCGAGTCCGCGCGTGAAGAGGGTGACCTGAAGGAGAACGGCGGCTACCACGCCGCGAAGGACGAGCAGGGCAAGCAGGAGGCGCGCATCCGCCAGCTCACCGCGCTGCTCCGCAGCGCACAGGTCGGCGAGGCGCCCCAGTCGTCGGGCGTCGTCGAGCCCGGCACCGTCATCACCGCCGTCATCGCGGGCGACGAGGAGACCTTCCTCATCGGCAGCCGCGAGATCGCCGGCGACTCGGAGCTCGACGTGTTCAGCGAGCGGTCGCCGCTCGGCGCCGCCATCATCGGCCTGAAGGTCGGCGAGAAGACCTCCTACACCGCCCCCAACGGTCGGGAGATCCCGGTCGAGGTCACCCGCGTCGAGACCTGGGGCGGCCAGTAGTCGCCCACCGGTTCACGTCAGACGGCCCCTGCGCATCGCGCGGGGGCCGTCGTCGTCGGGCGGGTACCGCTAGTCGACCTCGACCTTGGGGTCGTAGCCGGCATGCCGCAGCACGTCGACGACCGCCTCGCGGTGCTCGGGTCCACGGGTCTCGACCGACAGCCGGAGCTCGACCTCGGAGATCTGCATCCCCGACCCGTGGCGTGTGTGCAGCACCTCGATGACGTTCGCGTTCGCCTCGGCGAGGAGCCCCGCGACCCGTGCGAGCTGGCCCGGGCGATCGGGGAGTCCGACGCTGATGGTGAGGTAGCGATCGGATGCCGCGAGCCCGTGCGCCACGACCCGCTGCATGAGCATGGGGTCGATGTTGCCGCCCGAGAGCACGGCGACGACGGGACCGTCGGACTGCACGGCCCCGGTCATCATCGCGGCGACGGCGACCGCGCCGGCCGGTTCGACGACGAGCTTCGCGCGCTCGAGGAGCACCAGCAGGGCGCGCGCGATGTCGTCCTCCGAGACCGTGACGACCTCGTCGATGGTGTCGCGGATGATCGCGAAGTTGAGCTCCCCCGGCCGGTACACGGCGATGCCGTCGGCGATCGTCGGCACGACGGGCACCTGCCGCGGCTCGCCCGCCGCGAGCGAGGCCACGTACGGCGCGGCGTTCTCGGCCTGCACGCCGATGATGCGCAACGGGCGGCCCTCGCGCGCGGCCTGCTGCTTCGCCGCGCTGGCGATTCCCGCCGCGAGGCCGCCGCCGCCGATCGGCACGACGATGGTCGTGGCATCCGGAACCTGTTCGAGGATCTCGAGCCCGAGCGTGCCCTGGCCGGCGATCACGTCGGGGTGGTCGAACGGCGGGATGATCACCGCGCCGGTCTCGGCGGCGAAGGCCGCGGCCGCCTCGATGGTCTCGCCGATCGAGTCGCCCTTGAGCACCACGTCGGCGCCGTACTGGCGCGTGGCGTCGAGCTTCGGCAGCGCGACGCCCACGGGCATGAAGATCGTGGCCCGGATGCCGAGCTCGCGAGCCGCGTAGGCGACCCCCTGGGCGTGGTTGCCGGCGGATGCCGCCACGACGCCGCGCGCGCGTTCCTCCTCGCTCAGCGCCGAGATGCGGTGGTACGCGCCGCGCAGCTTGTAGGAGCCCGTGCGCTGCAGGTTCTCGCACTTGAGGTGCACGGGCACGCCGAGCAGGTCGGCGAGGTAGCGCGACGACTCCATGGGCGTGCGCCGCGCGACGCGGGCGACGACGTCGCGCGCGTGCTCGAACGCCGCCAGGTCGGGGCCCGGGATGGTCGTGATCACTGGTTCATTCTCCTCGCTGGTAGCCCGGTCGCTGGGGCACGGTGCGCCAGAGCGGCGACCGCACCTCCGTCGCGGGCGGTCCGGCATCGCCCTTCCACGAGCCCCCGGAGATGTAGACGATCATCACGTTGAGCACGGCGGCGACCGGCACGGCGAAGAGCGCGCCCGGGATGCCCGCGAGGAGCGAACCCGTGGCGACGGCGATCACCACGCCGAGCGGATGCACCTTCACCGCGGTGCCCATGATGAGCGGCTGCAGCACGTGGCCCTCGACCTGCTGCACGAGCAGCACGATGCCGAGCATGATCAGCGCGATGACCGGCCCGTTGTAGATGAGCGCCACGAACACCGCGAGCGCGCCGGTCACGACCGCGCCGACGATGGGGATGAACGAGCCGAGGAAGACGAGGATGGCGATCGGGATCGCGAGCGGCACGCCGAGGAGGAACGCGCCGAGGCCGATGCCGATCGCGTCGATCGTGGCGACGAGGATCTGCACCTTCACGAAGTTCTGCAGCGTCGCCCAGCCCGCCGTGGCCGGCGCCGTCGACGGCGGCACGGGCCCGGCGCGGGAAGACGCCGACGATCCACCGCCAGATGCCCCGGCCGTCGATGAGGATGAACAGGGTCGCGAAGAGCGCGAGCAGCATGCCGGCGAGGAAGTGGCCGAGCGACGAGCCGACCGACAGCGCGCCGCTCAGCAGGATGCCGCTGTCCTGCTGGACCGAGGCGACGCCTGCTCGACGAAGTCGTTCAGTTGCGCCTCGGTGATGTGCATCGGACCCGCGAGCAGCCAGGCACGGAACTCGTCCCACGCCACGAGCGACTGGGCCGCCAGGTCGCCGGATCCGCGTACGATGAACGTGATCCCGAGCGTGAGCAGGCCTCCGACGACGACGAGCGCCGAGAGCAGCGCGACGGTCACGGCGAGCCACTTCGGCCAGCGATGGCGCTGCAGGAACTGCGAGAACGGCACGAGCAGCGCGCCGAGGAGCACCGCGACGAGCATGGGGATGACGATGAGCCGCAGCTGGATGATGAGGAAGACGACGACCGCGAGCACGCCGCCCACGAGCAGCAGGCGCCACGACCAGGCGGCCGCGATGCGCATGCCGAACGGGACGGAGTCGGACGCGTCGCGATGCGGCGGCGGTGGGGGCGTCTCGCGGTCGCCGCCGCGGCGCCTGCCGATCGACCTGCCGCGAGCCTGCCCAGTCGACTCCGTCATCGCTCCAGTCTAGGCGCGCCGCATGCGCGCAACGGCATGGAGGCGGCGACTGTCGGTGGTGGCGATTAGGGTCGGAGCACCATGGTGGACTCCGTCAGCCCCGCACTCGCCCGACGCATCGCGCTCGCCGCACAGGGCTTCGGCCGCCCGCTGCCCGAGTCGCCCCGAACGCGTCAGGTCGCCGGGGTCGTCGACCGTCTCGGGCTGCTGCAGATCGACTCGGTCAACGTGTTCGAGCGCAGCCACTACCTGCCGGCGTTCAGTCGCATCGGCGACTACGACCGGGCACTGCTCGACCGGCTCACCACGGGTCGTCGCGGCCGCATGATCGAGTACTGGGCGCATCAGGCGTCGTTCATCCCCCGTGAGCTGTGGCCGCTGTTCGAGTTCCGTCGCGAGGAGTACCGGCAGAGCGGCAGCGAGTGGGGCGGATGGCTCGTCGAGAACCGCACGCTCGCCGACTGGCTGCGCACCGAGCTCGCCGCCAACGGGCCGATGCCGGCGAGCGCCATCGAGCACGACGCCAACGAGCGCCGTGGGCCGTGGTGGGGCTGGTCCGACGTCAAGCGCACGCTCGAGTGGATGTTCCGGGTCGGCGAGGTCGTCTGCGTCGAACGACGCCGCTTCGAGCGGGTCTACGCCCTCCCCGAGCAGGCGCTCGCCCCCGAGCTCCTCGGCGAGCCGCCGGCCGAGGCCGACGCGGTGCGCGACCTCGTGGGGCGCGCGGGCGCCGCCCTCGGCATCGCGACCGAGGCCGACCTCGCCGACTACTGGCGCATGAAGCGCGCGCCCGTTCGCGAGGCGATCCGCGACCTCGAAGACGCCGGCGAGCTCGTTCCGGTCGAGGTGCCCGGCTGGAGCATCGGCGGTCGCCCGGCTCCCGCGTGGGTGCACCGCGACGCCCGCCGCCCGCGGCGGTTGGAGGCGGCGGCCGTGCTCTCGCCGTTCGACCCGGTGGTCTGGTTCCGCCCGCGCACCGAGCGCCTCTTCGACTTCCACTACCGCATCGAGATCTACACGCCCGAGCCCGACCGCAAGTTCGGCTACTACTCGCTGCCCGTGCTCATCGACGACGACGTGGTGGGGCGGGTCGACCTCAAGAGCGACCGCAAGGCAGGCGTCCTCCGGGTCCAGTCCGCCTGGACCGAGCCGAGCGCGCCGGCCGAGACCGCCGCACGACTCGTGCCGGTGCTGCGGCGGGCGGCGGCGTGGCAGGGCCTCGGCGGCATCGAGGTCGCCGACCGCGGCGACCTCGCTCCCGCCCTCCGATCCGAGCTGCGCTCGTCGGCGGCCTGAGCGCGATCGGCTCGTCCGGCACCGGCCCGGCCGGCGGCAGTGCCCGAGGCATCCGTGCGGCTGCTAGAACGCGCCGCCCATCTGCTCGAGGCGCTTGACGCGATCGGCGATCGGCGGGTGCGTCGCGAACAGGCGGTCGATGACGCCGGGCTTCAGCGGGTCGGCGATCCAGAGGTGGGCCATCGACGAGTTCTGCCGCTTCATCGGCCGGCCGTAGGCCTCGAGCTTCTCGAGGGCGCTGGCCAGGGCGTCGGGATGCCGCGTCGTCATGGCGCCCGTGGCGTCCGCCAGGTACTCGCGCTGGCGCGAGACCGCGACCTGCACGAGGCTCGCGACGAGCGGAGCGATGAGCAGGGCGACGAGGCCGAAGATCAGCACGATCGGGTTCTGGTTGTTGTTGCCGCGTCCGAAGAACGTCATGCGCACGAGCATGTCGGAGATGAACCCCACCGCGACGACGAGCCCGAACACGATCATCGAGAGCCGGATGTCGTAGTTGCGAACGTGCCCGAGTTCGTGGGCCATGACGCCCTCGAGTTCGGCGTCGTCCATGATCTCGAGCAGCCCGGTGGTCGCGGCGACGACGGCGTGCTGCGGGTCGCGACCGGTGGCGAACGCGTTGGGCGCCGGATCGGAGATGACGAACACGCGCGGCATCGGCGTTCCCGTCGTGATCGAGAGGTTCTCGACCGTGCGCCAGAGCCGTGGGTGGTCGGCCTTGCTGTGCAGCTCGATCGCACCCGACATCGCGAGTGCCTGCCGGTCGGCCGTGAAGTACTGGAAGATTGCGTAGGCGGCGGCGATCACGACCGTGACGATGACGATCGTGAGGTCGTTGTACACCCACGCCGCAAGCCATCCCAGCCCGCCGATGATGGCGAGGAAGAACAGGATGATGAAGACGGTGTTGCGTTTGTTCTTTGCGATCGCTCGGTACAACGCCGGCCCTTAGAACTGCACGCGCGGGGGCTCTGCGATGGCCGCAGGCTCGGTGACCTCGAAGAAGTCGCGCTCGTGGAAGCCGAGGCCCCGCACGAACAGCGTGTTCGGGAACACCTTGATCTTGGTGTTGAGCTCGCGCACCCCGCCGTTGTAGAACCGGCGCGACGCCTGGATCTTGTCCTCGGTGTCGACGAGCTCGGCCTGCAGCTGCAGGAAGTTCTGGCTGGCCTGGAGCTGCGGGTAGGCCTCGGCGACCGCGAAGATCGACTTCAGCGCCTGCTGCATGTGGTTCTCGGCGGCACCCGCCTCGACCGGGCCCTGCGCCTGCAGGGTCTCGGCGCGGGCCTTGGTGACGTTCTCGAAGACCGCCTTCTCGTGTGCGGCGTAGCCCTTGACCGCCTCGATGAGGTTCGGGATCAGGTCGGCGCGACGCTTCAGCTGCACCGTGATGTCGCTCCAGGCCTCATCGACCCGCACGTTCAGCGTGACGAGCGAGTTGTAGGTCGCCCAGAGGTAGATGCCGATGATCACCACGAGCGCGACGACGATGATGACGGGGATCAGCCATTCCATGGCACGGACTCCTAGCGCTGCAGCGACGATCGGTGGTGTTCGATCTCATCCTATCGATCGGTCAGGTCGGCACGGCTGTGCTTCCCATGAGACTCGAAGGGAAGCGACGGGCGGCTCCGGGCGTAGGCTCAGGCTGTGGAGGAGCGCACGCAACCCCGCCGTCGCGGTCGACCCCGCGGAGCGACCCGCGACGACACGAAGGCACGGATCCTCGCGGCCGCCGCCGCGGAGTTCGGCGAGCGCGGCTACGAGGCGGCGTCGATCCGCTCGATCGCGCGTCGGGCCGAGGTCGACCCGTCGCTCGTGCACCACTACTTCGACGACAAGTCCGCGCTCGTCGCGGAGGTCGTCGCGGTGCCGCTGCGCCCCGATCGCATCGTGCAGGGCGCGCTCGAGGGGCCCATCGAGGAGCTCGGCGCCCGGCTGCTGCGCGGCGTCCTCGCCGCGTGGGACAACCCGGCGGTGCGGCCGGCCGCGACCGCCGCGATGCGTTCGGCGATCGGCCACGGCCCGGTCGCGCGGATGCTCCGCGAGTTCCTGCGCCGCGAGATCATGCACCGCGTGGCGACGAGGATCGGCGACGCCGACGACGCGGAGCTGCGCGCGGAGCTCGCGGCGTCGCAGGTCGTCGGCGTGATCATGGTGCGGTACGTCCTGGCGTTCGAGCCGGTCGCCTCGCTCTCCGACGACGAGATCGTGGCGCGCGTCGCGCCCGCCATCCAGTGGCACCTCACGGGCACCGGGCCGGTGCTTGACAGCACCGCGGTGCGCGCGCACAATTCAGCACATGATGAATAATGCGGATGCCGCGGCGCCGCCGGCCATCGTGGTCAGCGACCTGCACGTGCGCCGCGTCCGCATCCCCGTGCTGAACGGCCTGTCGCTGACGGTGCCGAGCGGGCGCATCGTCGGGCTGCTCGGCCCGAGCGGAAGCGGCAAGACCACCCTCATGCGCTCGATCGTGGGCGTGCAGGTCGTCGACTCGGGCTCCATCGAGGTGCTCGGGCTTCCCGCGGGCTCCCCCGCGCTGCGCACGCGCGTCGCGTACGTGACCCAGCAGGCGAGCGTCTACGACGACCTCACGGTGCGCCAGAACCTCTCGTACTTCCGCCGCATGCTCGGCGCACCGGCATCCGACATCGACGCCGTCATCGCCCGCACCGACCTCGGCTCGGTCGCCGATCGGCTCGCCGGCTCGCTCTCGGGCGGACAGCGCGGCCGGGTCTCCCTCGCGGCCGCGCTCCTCGGCGCGCCCGAGGTGCTCGTGCTCGACGAGCCCACCGTCGGCCTCGACCCCGTGCTGCGCGTGGAGCTGTGGGACCTCTTCCACCGGCTCGCCGCCGACGGGGCGACGCTCCTCGTGTCGAGCCACGTGATGGACGAGGCGAAGCGCTGCGACCGCCTCCTCCTGATGCGCGACGGCGGGCTGCTCGCCGACGACACCGTGCCCGGCGTGCTCGAGGCGACCGGCACCGACGACGTCGAGACCGCGTTCCTCCGCCTCATCGAACGCGGCCAGCCCGACCTGCGGCCCGAACCGGGAACGGAGGCGGCACGATGAACCTCGCACGCACGTTCGCGACCACGGGTCGCGTGCTCTCCCAGATCCGCCACGACCCGCGCACCATCGGGCTGCTCCTCGTCGTGCCGAGCCTGCTCATCGGCCTCGTCGCGTGGATGTTCACCGACACCGACGTGTTCGCGACGATCGGGCCGGCCATGCTCGCGCTCTTCCCGTTCATCGTGATGTTCCTCGTGACGAGCATCGCGACGCTGCGCGAGCGACGCAGCGGCACGCTCGAGCGGCTGTTCTCGATGCCGCTCGGCAAGGGCGACTTCATCCTCGGCTACGCGCTCGCGTTCGGGTTCCTCGCGATCTTCCAGACCGCCATCGCGGTCTCGTTCGCGGTGTGGGTGTGCGGCCTCGAGATCGAGGGCTCGCTCTGGCTGCTGTTCGCCGTCGCGATCTGCGACGCCCTGCTCGGCACGGCGCTCGGCCTCCTCGCGAGCGCGTTCGCGCGCACCGAGTTCCAGGTCGTGCAGTTCCTGCCCGTGTTCGTCTTCCCGCAGGTGCTGCTCGGCGGCATCTTCCTGCCGACCGACCAGCTGCCCGCCGGGCTCGAGGCGATCAGCGGGTGGCTCCCCCTGACCTACGCGATCGATGCGCTCAACGCGGTCTCGACCGGCGACGAGGATGCCGAGTGGATCGCGATGAAGCTCCTCGTGGTCGTGGCGTGGATCGTCGGATCCATCGTGCTCGGATCGATCACGCTCCGGCGTCGCACGCCGTAGGCGTCACGCGCCGAGCGCGTCACGCGCCTGCCACGCCGGAGGCGGCGCCCGGCGCGCCCGGCGGCATCCCCTGCTGCGCAGCACCGCCGAGCACCCGATCCAGGTACGGGTTCGCGAACCGGCGCTCGGGGTCGAGCTCGTCGCGCACGCGCAGGAAGTCGTCGAACCGCGGGTACACGTCGCGCAGCGTCTCGGCCGTCTGCGTGTGCATCTTGCCCCAGTGCGGCCGTCCGCCGAGGCTCCGCATGATCTGCTCCACGGCCGCGAAGTACTCGGTCGGGTCCTCGCGGTAGTAGCGGTGCACGGCGATGTAGCCGGTCTCGCGACCGTAGGCCGTCGAGAGCCAGTTCTCGTCGGATGCCGCGGCGCGCACCTCGATCGGGAAGGTGATGTGCCATCCCCTCCGCTCGATGAGCGCGCGCACCTCCCGCACGGCCTCGGGGATCGCCTCGAGCGGGATGGCGTACTCCATCTCGCGGAAGCGGACGCGGCGAGCGCTCGTGAACACCGCCGGCGAGAAGTCGGTGAAGTCCCGGTTCCCGGTGAGCTTGTCGGTCAGCCATGCGAGGTGGGGCGTGGCCCGTGGCACGACCGTGAGCACGGCGCAGGCGACCTCGAACAGGCCGTTCGAGATGAACTCGTCGTCGATCCAGCGCGGGACGCCGCCGAGCGGCCTGCGCGGCGCATCGCCCGGCAGCCGGGTGTTCGTCTTCGTGAGCGCGGTGTCGGTGTGCGGGAACCAGTAGAACTCGAAGTGGTCCAGCTCGCGCACCCGGTCGAGCCACTCGTCGAGCACCAGGCCGAACGGCTCGGGGCGTTCGACGGCCTGCAGCACGAATCGCGGCACGAGCTGCAGCGTCACCTCGACGAGCACGCCGAGGGCGCCGAGCCCGAGGCGCACGGCGGGCAGCAGCTCGGGGCGCTCGGTCTCGCTCACGGTGAGCAGCTCGCCCGTGCCCGTCACGAGCTTCGCCGCGACGATCTGCGTCGCGAGGCCGCCGAACCCGAGGCCCGTGCCGTGCGTGCCGGTGGACGTGGCGCCCGAGATGGTCTGCCGGTCGATGTCGCCCATGTTCGGCATCGCGAGCCCGTAGGGGGCGAGCAGGTGCGGCAGCTGGTGCAGGCGGGTGCCGGCGGCGAGCGTCACGCGCCCGGTCGCGACATCCGCGTCGATCACGCCCGAGAGGTCGGTCAGGTCGAGCTGCACGTCGGGCGCGACCGCGATGCCGGTGAAGCTGTGGCCGGCGCCCACGGGCTTGACGCGCAGGCCGGATGCCGCGGCGGCCGTGACCGCGCGCTGCACCGCGCCGGCCGTGGCCGGGCGCTCCACCCGCATCGGTCGCACGGCCTCGGTGCGACCCCAGTTGCGCCAGGTCTCCCCGCTCGCCGTCATAGGAAGGCCTTCCCTTCGCCTCGGTAGGTGGGCACGGTGTCGACCACCTCGTCGCCGTCGACCACGGCGAACTCGTTCAGGTGCTCCGACAGCTCGCCCGACTTGGTGTGGCGGAACCACACGCGGTCGCCGGCACGCAGGCGTCCCGCGGCGGCGCCGGTCACCGGCGTCTGCACCTCGCCGGCCGATTCTCGCGCGAGCATCGACAGTCCCTCGGGCCACACGATCCGCGGCACGCGGTCGGCTCCGGGCGGGCCCGACGCGATCCAGCCGCCGCCGAGGATCGTCGCGTGCGCCGGGCTCGGCGAGCGCACGACGTCGAGCGCGAACGCGGCGGCCGGGGCGGGCGTGAAGTGGGCGTAGCCGTCGAACAGGTGGCCGCCGAAGAGGCCGGAGCCCGCGGCGATCTCGGTCACCGAGGCATCCGCCGCCGTCGCCTCGAGCGAGCCGGTGCCGCCGCCGTTCACGAACTCGAGGTCGGCGTGCTCGCGCACCGCCGCGACGGCGCGAGCGCGTCGCTCGAGCAGTTCGGGCATCGAGCGCGACTGCATCCAGCGGTTCACCGCGCCGTCGACCGGGCGCCCCGCCGGACGGTTCACGACGCCCGCGATCTGCGCCTCGTACGACATCATGCCCACGAGCCGGAAGCCCGGGCGCCGGACGATGTACGCGGCGAGCGCGCCCGCGTCGGCCGGCTCGTGCACGGGCGACCGGCGCACGCCGAGGTGCCCGAGCACCGGCGCAGCCCACGACGCATCCAGCTCGAGGCACACCCGGATCTCCTCGCGCCTCGACGGCGGCAGCACGTCGTCGACGAGGTCGAGCTGCTGCGGCGAGTCGACCATGAGGGTGATCCGGCGCGCGAGCTCGGGGTCGGTTCCGAGCCGGCGGATGCCGCCGCGCTCCGCCGTGGGATAGCCCACCACGACGTCGTCGACGGTGTCGGCCAGCCAGAGCGCCTCGGCGAGCGTGTACGCGAGCACGCCGCGGTACCCGGGCTGCTGCAGGAGGGCCTCCACCACGCTGCGCACGCGCACCGACTTCGACGCGATGCGGATCGGCTTCCCGGCCGCGCGCCGGACCATGTCCTGGGCGTTGTGCCGCAGCGCGCCACGGTGGATCACGCCGACCGGCGCGTCGAGGTGGTGCGTGGCGGCGGTGAGCGCCGGCCAGTACGCGGCGGGGTCGAGCCAGCTCGCGGCATCCGTCACGGTGTCGTCGAATCGCAGGTCGAGGGTCATCAGCGCACGCTCCGCACCCGCGCGACGGCGAGGGCGCCGGCGAAGGCGAAGACGGCGCTGAGCACGAAGACCAGCACGAACGACCCGGTGGCGAGCACCGCGGCGGCGCCGATCAGCGGGGCGATCGCCTGCGGCACCGCCGAGGCGATGTTCATGATGCCGAGGTCCTTGCCTCGCGAGGCCGCGTCGGGCAGCACCTGGGTGGCGAGCGCCTGGTCGACCGAGAGGAAGCAGCCGTAGCCGAGGCCGAGGATGCCGGCGGCGATCATCGCCACGGTGAGGTCGGGGAAGATCGCGAGGAGCAGGGCCGCGACGCCCTGGAGGCCCGAGGCGAGGAAGACGAACGCCTTGCGTCGGCCGAGGCGGTCGGAGAGCCTGCCGAGCAGGAGCGAGGCGAGGATCACGAACACCATGTAGATGAGCGTGAGCACGATGAGGTCGGCCTCGGCGTCGTCGTCGTCGAGCTGGAACATCAGGAAGTAGAGCAGCAGGCTCGTGCCGAGCGCGTTGCCGACCGAGACGAGCACCCGGCTGAGCAGGGTCCAGCCGAAGTCGGGGTGCTTGCGGGGACTGATCCAGAAGCCGGCGAGGATGCCCTTCGCGGTCACGCGGGCGCGCTCCGCAGCGGCGAGCGGTTCGTCGTGGCGGGTGAGGAACGGGATCGCGAGCACCACGACGATCACGGCGAGCAGGGCGTAGCCGAGTCGCCTGGTCGGTGACGAGCTCGGTGACGAGCAGCAGCCCGACGATGATGCCGACCGCCTGCGGCGCCGACATCCAGCCCGACACGAATCCACGCTGGCCGACGGGCACCTGGTCGGAGATCGTCGCGGTGAGCGCGGCGGTCATGATGCAGAAGCCGACGGATGCCGCGACCCACGCCGCGCCGATCGCCCAGATCTGGGTCTGCAGCCCGAGCACGACGAGCGAGAGCGCGAAGACGAGCGCCCCGACCACGATCCACGGGCGTCGTCGCCCGAACCGCGAGGCCGTGCGGTCGGAGAGCGCACCGGTGAGCGGATAGGCGATGATCGTGGCGATGGCCGCGATGCCCGAGATCGTGCCGAACGCGACGACGCTGTCGACCCAGTCCTCGGGGTGCAGCGCGGCGTCGACCTGCGCGGGCAGCAGGAGCTGCACCGGGGTGAGCTGGGCCATCCAGACGCCGAGCCACACGGTCGCGAATGCGCCGATCCATCCGGCGGAGACCCGGCGGACCGGCTCGCCGAGGGCGGCGACCGGCTGGTCGTGCACGGGACGGCCCGGGCACGGGCGGGGCGGGGTCGAGGCTCGTCATCGGGGGTCGGCCATTCTCGAGAGGGCGTCGGCGGCCGCGTGCGCGACCGCCCTGGCGGCGTCGTCGTCGCGATCGACGAGCCAGGTGAGGGTGAGTCCGTCGGTGAACGCGACGAGCACGCGCGCCACCTGCGAGACCGGGATCCGCCACGTGACGTCGGCGACCTCCGCGGCGAGCTCGAGGGACCGCTCGGCGAGCTCGGTGTAGCGCGCGTACTGGGCGAGCGCGAGCGAGCGCCGCTCCGGCGACCGCAGCGCGTACTGCGTGAGCTCGAGCATCGCCTGCTCGTGCTCGGGGTCGGCCTTGAGGTGCTCGAAGTAGCCGACGATGCCCGACTCGAGGAGTTGGGCGAGGCTCTGTCCCGGCACGAGGTCGGGGATGACGGCCTGCTGCTCGCGGGCGACGACGGTGGTGATGAGCTCGTCGATGAGCTCGTCGCGCGAGTCGAACACGTAGTGGAAGCTCGCGAGCGACATGCCCGCCTCGGCGACGATCGCACGCGTGGTCGCCTGGGTGATGCCGAGCCTGGCCACCACGCGCAGGGCCGCCTCGATGAGCGCGGAACGGCGCTCGGGCGCGGGGATGCGGGTCACGCGGCTCCTCTCGACTCCGTCGCCGACCGAAGTGGGACGGTCGTCCCAGTCGGACCAGTATGCACGAAAGGCGCGTCGCTTGCACGCGCCAGCGGCTACGCTCGCAGCATGCGCCTCGGGGTTCTCGACGTCGGTTCCAACACCGTGCACCTGCTGGTCGTCGACGCCCATCCCGGCGCCCGCCCGATCCCCACGGCCTCGCACAAGGCGGTGCTGCGGCTCATGCGCTACCTCGAGCCCGACGGCGCGATCAACGACGAGGGTGTCGCCGCCATCCTCGCGGCGGTCGGCGAGGCGGCCGAGGCGGCGAAGGACGCCGGCATCGACGAGCTCCTCCCATTCGCGACGTCGGCCATCCGCGAGGCGGCGAACGGCGAGGAGGTCCTCGCCCGCATCGCCCGCGAGACGGGCGTCGAGCTGCAGGTGCTCTCGGGCGACGACGAGGCGCGTCTCACGTTCCTCGCGGTCCGCCGCTGGTACGGCTGGTCGGCCGAGCGGATCCTGCTCTTCGACATCGGCGGCGGCTCACTCGAGATCGCGAACGGCGGCGACGAGGTTCCGGATGTCGCGCGCTCGCTCCCCCTCGGCGCGGGCCGGTCGACCGTGGCCTTCCTCCCCGACGACCCGCCCAGCCCCGACCAGGTCGCGGCCCTCCGCACGCACGCCGCAGCGGTGCTCGCCGCAGCCGTCGGGGACTTCGGCCACCTTCCCTCGCCCGACCACGTCGTGGGGTCGTCGAAGACCATCCGGTCGCTCGCCCGACTCGCGGGCTGGACCGAGGAGGGCGTCGGCTCGGAGGAGCGCAGCATGCTCCGCCGGAAGGGGTTGGACGACTGGATCCCACGGCTCGCGCGCATCCCCGCCGACGCGCGCCCCGCGCTGCCCGGCATCACCGCGGACCGCACGTTCCAGATCGTCGCCGGTGCCGTCGTGCTCTCCGAGGCGATGCGGGCGTTCGACGTGAACGAGCTCGACGTGTCGCCGTGGGCGCTCCGCGAGGGCCTCATCCTTCGCCGGCTCGACCGGATGTCCTGAGGAATCCGCGGTCGGGTGGTGCCGCTCCCACCGATGCGGCGCGACCGTCGTCATCGTGTTGCCGGGGTTTGCGCCGGCATCGTGGGGTCAACGAGAATGCCGTCGTCTTCGTCGACACCTCGGACCCTCACGATCCGGCTGCGAGCACAGCATAGGGCACAACGCTGCGAAACGAACCCTCGAGTTCTCCCACGAATCGGGAGTGCGCCCGGGCCCGACGGGGCGTCGCGAAGGCGTCGGAATCGGGTGACGAGGCTCGTCCGGCTGACGCCGTCGCGGTCACTCGTGGTGGCCGCGTGCGTCTCCCGAGGGGCCAGGAAGCCCTGCGCCGACCTCTCCGATGCGAACACAGCATTCGCCTGGCGTCCGTTCGAGCCAGACGTCCCGGTGCTCGGCCGATTCATCGACGAGGCCGCGGACGAAGGCGGTGTTCGCCGAGCAGATGAGCGTCGTGTGTCGGGTCGCCAGCTGGTGGAACGGGCAGTTCGTCAGCCGGTATCCGCCATCGGCGCAGTCGGCCGGCGCATAGCCCACGGAGGTCAGCGTGTCGACGAGCGGGACCGCCGGGCTTCCGAGGTCGTGACCCCTGGCCTCTGCGACCGCGATGAGGGTCTCACGCATCGGAGCGCCGGTCTGCTCGGACCGGTCGGCCGCCGTGGCGAGCATGTCGCCGACGAGTTCGTACCGGCGGGTCGGGAGCGATGCCGTGAGCTCCTCCGCTGCCAGCGCGTAGAGCTTCGCAGGCCGCCCGGCGCCCGGGCCGGTCCGACCGGAGCGACGGCGGAACTCCACGGTGAGCGCACCCACCTCGACGAGCTTCTCCAAGTGGAATGCGGCCGTCGCCCGGGGCAACCGGGCCTGATCGGCGAGCTCGTCGCGTCCGACCGGTTGCCCGCTCCGGCGCACGGCCTCGTAGAGCTCACGGCGGGAAGGGTCGGCGAGCGCCGCCAGGATCGCCGCCGGATCCGCCCCATCGGAATGGCTCATGCGGTCATCGTATCTCTAAAACAGTCGATCTTGACAAAAGAAATGCCGCGAACGTACGCTCGGCACGTAGCGCATGCTCCGAGGAGGCGACGATGTCGTTGGCACAGGATCCCGGCGAGTCGGACGTCGAGATCACGTCCGGCAGGAACGCCACGGCCTCGCTGCCCGACCGTCGCGCCGAAGCAGCGGTGACCGACCTGCTCCTCGCGCTCGGCTGCGACGTCGACGAGCCGAACCTCATCGGGACACCGCAACGCGTGGTCGCCTCGTTCCGGGAGCTCCTGCGCCGTGAACCGCTCACGATGACGACGTTTCCCAACGAGGATGGCTACGACGAACTGGTGCTGGTGCGCGACATCCCGTTCACGTCGTTGTGCGCCCACCACCTGCTTCCCTTCCGCGGTGTCGCGCACGTCGGCTACCTGCCGGCGAAGCGACTCCTCGGGCTGTCCAAGCTCGCCAGGGTCGTCGAGTACTTCGCCCGCGACCTCCAGCTCCAGGAACGGCTCACCGTTCAGATCGCCGACTTCCTGGCATCCGAGCTGGCGCCGAACGGCGTCGGCGTCGTGCTCGAAGCCGAGCATCTCTGCATGTCCATCCGCGGAGCCCAGGCCCCCACGGCGCGAACGCAGACGACGCGATTCACCGGGGCGCTCGCCGAACACGGGTGGGAGCGCTTCGGAGGCACATCGTCGCACCGCGCCTAGGCCGGCCCCCTCAGTTCCCTGCGCGTCGCCTAGAAGATCCGCACTCCGGCCTCGGCGGGCGCCGCGAGCAGGCCCTCGATCTCGTCGTCCAGCTTGACGAGGGTCAACGAGGCGCCGGCCATGTCGAGCGACGTGCAGTACTCGCCGACATAGCTGCGCGCCGACCGTGATGCCCCGCTTCTCGAGCTCCTCGTGGGCGTGCCCGTAGGCGACGTAGAGCTCGCTGATGGGCGTTCCTCCGAGGCCGTTGATCATCAGGGCGACCCGGTCGCCGCTCTCGTACGGCAGGTCGGCGACGACCGGCTCGAGCAGGATGTCGACGAGCTCGTCGGACGGGACGATCTTGGCACGGCGGCGCCCGGCTCGCCGTGGATGCCGACGCCGATCTCGATCTCGTCGTCCCCGAGCTCGAAGAGCGGCGATCCCTTGGCCGGCGGCGTGCACGCCGTGAGCGCCAGCCCCATCGTGCGGGTCACGCGAGTTGACCTTCTCCCCGATGCGCACGAGTTCGTCGAGGTCCGCGCCGGCTTCGGCCGCGGCCCCGACCGCCTTGATCACGAAGAAGTTCCCCGCGACGCCACGGCGCCCGACCGTCCACGTGGAGTCCTGCACCGCGACGTCGTCGTCGATGAACAGGGTCCGGACGTTGACGCCGTCGGCCTCGCTCATCTCCTGCGCCATGTCGAACGCCATGCGGTCGCCGGTGTAGTTGTTGACGAGGAGCAGCACGCCCTTCGCGGAGTTGAGGAGCTTCGTCGACTCGTAGACGTAGTCCATCGGCGGCGCGGCGAACACGTCGCCGGGGCAGGCCCCGTCGAGCATCCCCGTGCCGACGGCCATGACATGGGCGGGCTCGTGGCCCGACCCCGAGCCCTGGATGATCGACACCTTGTCGTCGCGCGGAGCATCCGATCGCATGATCAGGTTGTACTCGGGCACGTACGTGAGCGTGTCGGGGTTGGCGAGCGCGAGGCCCTTGAGCATGTCGGGAACGAACTGCTGCGGATCGTTGACGAACTTCTTCATTTCACTACCTCCACTGGTGGTCGGGCGTTCGTGTGCGGTCCGGCGTTCGCGGTTGTCAGGCGTTCTCGCCCCTCGTCGGCCATCCGGCCGCGATGGCCTCGGCGATCACCGCGATCGCGACGGCACCGGCATCCGGCGAGCCGATGCTGCGCTCCCCGGTGTAGGCGGCCCGCCCGCGCTTGGCGATCATCGGCGTCGTGGCATCCGCGGCTCGACGGGCGGTCGTGGCGGCCGCGGCGACGATCGCATCGGACTCCTCCCCGGCGGCGAGGGCGGCCTCGATCGAGTCGGTCATCGGCGACGAGCGCGTCGAGCAGCGTCTTGTCGCCGAGTTCCGCATTGCCCCGCGCCATGATCCCGGCGATGGAGGCCCGGAGCATCGCGACGGCGTCGGCCCCCGAGAGCTCGTCCTTGCCCTTCGCGACACCGGCGGCGCGAAGGAATCCCGTTCCCCAGATCGGACCGGAGGTTCCTCCGATGCGGCTGCTGATGGCCACGCCGATCTTCTGGAGGAACGTGCCGATGTCACTGCGGTCGTAGCCGTCCCAGTCCTTCAGCACGATCTCGAACCCACGCGCGAGCGAGTACCCGAAGTCGCCGTCGCCGACGACCGAATCGAGGTCGCCGAAGTACTTCTCGTTGTCGACGGCGGTCTGGGCGATGGTGCGCACGACGAACTCGGCGTCGCTGGAGCTCGTCATGAGTCCTCCTTGCTGGTCCTGGGGTCGGCCGAGGTGGAGGACTCGCTCGAGGTCGGCGAGGCCGAGCTGCGGGCCGGGCGACACGCCCAGCGGATCCGCGATGACTCGTGGCCGGTTCGCCGATGCATCGCCGAGCGATGAGACCACGAGCGACGCGCCCGTGAAGTCCTCGTCGGCCGTGTAGCTGCTGACGGTCACGAGCGTGCGCAGGCCGGCCGCGACGGCGGCCTGCACCCCGTTCCCGCTGTCCTCGATCGACCACCGCCTCGTCGGGGCCGGCGCCCAGCTCGTCGAGGGCGAGCAGGTAGATGTCGGGCGCCGGCTTCTTGTGCTCCACGATGTCGCCGGCGAAGACGGAGAACCGCTGCGCCAGCGCCTCGCCGACCGCGTGCTCGAGGACGGCACGCACGGATGCCTCGGCCGACGTCGAGGCGACGGCGAGCCCCCAGCCTGCGGCATCCGCCTCGCCGGCGATGCGCGCGATCCCGGGCCGCGCGGGCAGTGCGCCGGATTCGACCAGCTCGGTGTAGATGGCGGTCTTGCGCCGATGCCACTGGGCGAGGAGCTCCCGCTGCCCCTCCTCGTCGGCGGGCAGCCCGTTCGCGGCGACGAACTCCGGGGTCAGCAGGCTCGCCATGCGCTCCTTGCCGCCCCCGATGAGCACCTTCACGGCGTAGTCGGCATCGCTCCACCGCACCGGGACACCGAATTCCTCGAAGGTCCGGTTGAAGGCGGGCAGGTGGCCGTTGCGCTCCGTGTCCGCGAGCACGCCATCGCAGTCGAAGATGAGGAACGGCATGGTCACCAGGCCTTGCCCGCGCTGCCGAACGTCGCGGCGAGGCCGGTCGTGAGGGCGACGATGTGCGATCGCACGTCGGCGAACAGGGACGGCGGATCCCACTTGTCGGCCGCCTCGGCACCCTTGAGGAAGGCGAGGCTCGATCGCATGAACTCGATCTTGAGCGCGGTCGAGATGTTCACCTTGGCGCACCCCCGCGAGATGAGGTCGTGGAACTGCGCATCCGTCATGCCGCTGCCGCCGTGCAGGGCGATCGGCGTGTCGGTGGCCGCCACGAGGGCGGTGACGCGCTCGAAGTCGAGGTCGGGTGAGGACGAGTAGACCCCGTGCGCGTTGCCGATGGAGGGGGCGAACACGTCGACGCCCGTCTCGCGGATGAACGTGATCGCGGTCTCGAGGCTCTGCCTCCGGTCTCGGTGTCGGTTCCGATGCCGTCCTCGACGCCCTTGATCGCCTCGATCTCGCCCTCGACGTGCGCGCCGTGTCGCCGGGCCTCGGCGACGACCTCGATCGTCTGGCGCTGGTTCTCCTCGACCGGCAGCGTCGACGCGTCGAAGAGCACGGAGTTCCAGCCTCGTTCGAGGCAGTCGGTGATGACCTGCCGCTCAGGGCAGTGGTCGAGATGCAGCGTCACGGGCACCTCGATGCCCGCCGTCATCGTCTCCCACATGCCGAAGAGCACGTTCAACCCGATCGACTTGACGGTCTTGACCGACGTCTGCACGATCACGGGCGACCGCGCCTCGACCGCTCCGGCGAGCACCGCCTCCAGCGTGAGGTCGTTCACGATGTTGATCGCCGGCACCCCGTAGCGCTCGCGGAACGCCCGATCGACGATCTCGCGCAATGACACGACTGGCATGCGACAACCTCCTCGTCGTCGGCCTCAGGCTACGGCGCGGCATCCTGCTCCGACAGGCGTGGTTCCCCTACCGGGTGGTAGGGAAATCCACCACGTGGCCCGGCGTCACCGGGGATGCAGTGCCGATCTGCTCGCGAGCATCGTGCGGTTGGCCGCGCCGGTCTTGCGGAGGATGGCGCCGACGTGCTTCTCGACCGTCTTCACCGAGATCTGCAGGTCTGCGGCGATCTGCTTGTCGGGCAGGCCGCGCTCGACGAGCGCACGCACCTGCTTCTCGCGGGCCGTCAGGTGATCGCCCGTCTCGTTCACCAGCGTCGCAGCGAACCGGCTCAGGAAATCGGCGGTCATGAGCGAGTCGCCTCGTGCCGCGGCGACGACGGCGCGCGCGAGGTCGCCCGGGTCGGCCTCATGCTCGACGAACCCGACCGCGCCGATTCGCGCCGCGCCTCGTACGCGTTCATCGTCGAGGTCGTGGATGATGAGCACGACCGAGGCGTCGGGGTCGACCGCCCGCAGGTAGGAGGTCAGCTGCGCGCCGTCGATATGCGGCAGGTCGAGGTGGGCGAGCACCACGTGCGGGCGAACGAGTTCGTACGCCTCGACCGCCTGCGCTGCGTCGCCCACCTCCCCGACGACCTGGATGTCGGGTTCGATGTTGCCGAGCAGGCGCACGAGGCCCGCGCGCACGACGGGGCTCTCGTGCACGACGAGCACGCGCCATCGCCCGTCCACCGAACCGACCTGCGTGGCCGGCGTGTAGGGCACCTCGGCGCGAATGCGAGTGCCCCAGTGCGGGGTCGATTCCACCTGCAGCGTGCCGCCGAGGTGCTGGGCCCGCGAGGCGAGCCCCTGCAGGCCGAAGGCGGTGCCCGGCACGGTCGCGTTGGCGGTGAGCGCGGCGACATCGAAGCCGCGACCGTCGTCCTCGATGATGGCGGTCGTCGTCTCGCTGCCGAACACGAGGCCGACCCGCACCTGGTGGGCGTCGGCGTGCTCGACGACGTTCGTGAGCGACTCCTGGACGATGCGGAACAACTGGTGCGCGGTCTCCGGCGGGAGCGGCCTCGGTTCGCCGATGACGATCAGGCGGGTGGCGACCGCGGCTGTGGATTCGACCCACGCGAGTTCGAGTGCGAGGGAGTCGCTCAACGATCGACCGTCGAGAAGCGACGGCCCCAGACCGAGCACCGTGCGCTGCGTCTCGCCCAACGCCGAGCGGGCGGCGGCTCTCGCTTCCGCCAGTGCGGGGCGTGGATCCCGCGTCTCGGCAACGGCGCGCTCGGCGGCGTCGACCTTGAGCACGACCGCGGCGAGCCCACGACCGACGGTGTCGTGCACGTCGCGGACGACCCGCTCGCGTTCCGCCATGACCGCGGCCTCGCGTTCGCGTTGATTGGCGAGTGCGTGCAGTCGCGCGTTCGTGATCGCGATCGCCGCGTGCGTCGCGAACAGCTCGACCAGCGTGGCATCCGCCTCGGTGAACCGGCGGCCGGGATCGCGGCTGAACAGGATGCAGGTGCCGATGATCGAGCCCGCCCAGCGGATGGGCACGCCGATCACGCCGTGGAGCGACCCTCGGTCGCGTTCGGCGATGTGACCGCCGCGCACGTCGGCGTACTCGTCGAAGATCACGGACCTGCGCGCCTGGACGATCGCCCCGGTCACGCCCTCGTCGAGTGGGAAGGTCTGCCCGGAGAGGCATCCGACGCCGAGGTCGACCTCCTTGCGGTACGTTCCCGCGGTTTCGTCGACCGTGCAGATCGAGCCGCTGTCGCACTCGAGGAGCTCCATCGTGTGCCGCAGGATCCGTTCGAGCAGTGGTTCGAGGGCGAACTGTCCCGCGAGGTCGGTGGCCAGCGCGGCGAGGGCCCCGAACCGCGCGGCGTCGTGGTCGGACGACGGATCAGGAGGTTCCGAAAGAGCCATGTGCGACGATCCTCATCGATGGTCGGCGGGGCGATTCGCCCTCGTCACATCATGCGCCGGAACCGCCGACCGCGCCACCCGCGGACGTGCGGACCTGCGACCTGCCGACCTGCGAGCAACGTGCGGTCGATGGGCACGAACCGCAGGCGTTGCCGTGTCCGAGGAGACTGGCACTACTGTCGACCATCGGACATTCACAAGCCCGTGGACGGGCGACCGCCGATGTGAGACGTTCGAGGCATGAACGGCCGTATCCACGAGGTGCAGGCCCGTCTCGGCATCGAGGTCGAAGACGAGTCCGTCCTCCTCAGCCATCTGCCCGAAGACCCCGCCCCGCTGGAGATCGAACAGGCAATCGTCTGGGCGCTCACGACTGCGCTGGATTCGCCCGTGGTGCGTGACCTGCTCGCTTCGTACGGGCTCGCGGTGCGTCGAGGTGAGGTTCGAGGCTTCACTCCATTCGTCGCAACGGTCATGCCCGGGTCCGGTCTGGACCATCCGATGGCGGAGGCGGCCGAACCGACCGTCATGTGACCGCGACCGCCCTGCCGGCAACCGGCACGTCAAGCCGGCCGCGTCACGCCGTCCACAGCACCGTCGGCATCAGAGCCAGTGGCGACGCTTGAACATGATGTAGATCACGACATCGACGACGACGATCGCGCCGCCGATGACGAGCCAGCCGTATTGCCATTGCACGAGCGGGATGTTCTTGAAGTTCATCCCGTAGAGCCCCGCGATCAAGGTGGGCAGCGCGAGCAGGGCGGCGAACGCGGAGATCGTTCGCATGTCCTGGTTCTGTCGGGCCGCCACGTTGTTCTCATGGCTCGAAAGATGGCGTCGAGGGCCCGGCTCTGGTTGTTGATCAGGGCTGCCGTTCCTGCCGCATCGTCGAGCAGGTCGTGAAGGTAGGGAACGATCTCGTCCTTGCCGACCGTCAGCGTCTCCAGATGCTGTGTGCTCTCGCGCAGCGCCGCGGCGATGCTCGAGACCGCTCGATCGATCCGCCCGATGTCCTTCCGGATCTCGTAGATGCGACGGTGATCCTCGTTCGTGCCCTCGTTGAAGACCTGTTCTTCGAGCGATTCGAGATCCGATTCGACGTCGGCGGCCGCCTTCGCGTAGCCGTCGACGACGTCGGCCATGATCGTGTAGGCCGCCGGCATCGCGCCGTCCCGGCGGCTCTCGGGTGCGTCGTCGAGCAGCTTGGGCAGGTCGGCGAGTTCACCGCCCTCCCCGCGTTGCACGGTCAGCAACCACCCATCGCCGATGTACAGGTAGGTCTGGCCCAGGACGAGGTCACCGGACTCGCCACGCGTGAGGACGCTCCACAGGAGGATGAAGAGGTGCTCGGCGAACTTCTGGACCTTCGGCTGCTGTCGCCCCGACACGACGTCCGCGGCCGCGACGGGGTGGATCCCGAGCGTCTCACGTGCGCGATCGACGGTTTCCTCTTCGGGGTCGACCAGATGGAGCCACACGAACCCGTGATGCCGCTTCGCCTTCGAGATCAGGTGGGGAACCTCGTCGAGGCTGGTGTCGGCGGTGGCGTCGATCGCCGAATTCACGACGAAGATCTGCGCCGACTCGGACTGGTCAGTTTCGATCGTCGTCGAATCGGGCTGCGGCGACCGGACGGATGTCATGCCTGATGGTACGTCGCGTGCCGAACAAACGTTCGGGTCCATCAGGGGTCTTGTGCCCGTGGTCCTTCCGTGGTATGGCCGCGGATCTCACGGAGCAGAGAAGTGTGCTCCCGCTGGGATTCGAACCCAGACTGCGGCGAGTTTAAGTCGCCTGCCTCTGCCGATTGGGCTACGGGAGCGCGGCGCCGCCTGCAGGCGGCGCCGCGTCCCACACTACTTCGCGGCGACCGGCTCGGCGTCGGCCTTCGCCTCTGCCGGCTTCGTCTCGGCAGCCGCAGCCTTCGCCTTGACGGCCTTCGGCGCGGGCTTGCCGGATGCCACGGCGGGCGCCGGCGCCGGCGCAACGGCGGCCGGCGGCTTCGGACGCGCGGCGAACTCCTCGAACGACGCGCGAGGCTGCTGCACAGCGGCGAGCGACACGATGTCGCGACCGAGCCAGAAGTTGTTCCACCAGCCCCAGAAGACGCGGAACTTGCGCTCCCAGCTGGGCATCGCGAGGCCGTGGTAGCCGCGGTGCGCGAACCAGGCGATGAGGCCCGTCAGCGCGAGCTTGCCCGACTGGAACACGCCGGAGCCGACGCCGAGGCCGGCCACGGCGCCGAGGTTCTTGTGGAAGTACTCCTTGGGCTCCTCGCCGCGCAGCACGGCGACGATGTTCTTCGCCATCAGCTTGCCCTGGCGCACGGCGTGCTGCGCATTGGGCACGCAGTAGCCGCCGACGCCGCCGCCCGAGAGGTCGGGCACCGCGGCGATGTCGCCGGCCGCCCACGCGTCGGGCACGAAGTCGTCCTCGTCGCCGACGCGGAGGTCGGCGCGGGTCTGCACGCGGCCGCGCTCCTCGACGGGGAGGTCGCTCGAACGGACGATGGCCGGGTTCGCCATGACGCCCGCCGTCCAGACGATGAGGTCGGTCTCGAAGGTCTCGCCGGTCGAGAGCTCGATCCTGCCGTCGACCGCGCTCGAGAGCTGCGTGTCGAGGTGGATCTCCGCGCCGCGCTGGGCGAGGTGCTTGATGACCCAGTGGCTCGTCTCGAGCGACACCTCGGGCATGATGCGGCCCATCGCCTCGATGAGGTGGAAGTGGGTCTCGTCGAAGGTGAGCTGCGGGTAGTACTCGAGCAGCGCGCTCGCGAACGAACGGAGCTCGGCGAACGCCTCGATGCCCGCGAAGCCGCCGCCGACCACGACGAACGTCAGCAGTCGCTCGCGCTCAGGACCGGGCGGGAGGGTGGATGCCTTGTCGAAGTTCGTGAGGACCCGGTCGCGGATGTACACGGCCTCCTCGATCGACTTCAGGCCGACCGCGTTCTCGGCGATGCCGGGGATGGGGAAGGTGCGCGAGACGGCACCGCCCGTGACGACGATGACGTCGTACTCGAACTCCCACGGCTCACCGACCTCGGGCGTGATCGTGGCGGTCTTCGACGCGTGGTCGATGCGCGTGACCTTGGCGGTCACGACGTTCGTCTTCTTCAGGTGCCGGCGCTGCGACACCACCGCGTGACGCGGCTCGATCGAGCCCGCGGCGACCTCGGGCAGGAAGGGCTGGTACGTCATGTAGGGAAGCGGGTCGACGACGGTGACCTCGGCCTCTCCCGGCCGCAGCCACTTCTCGAGTTTCCACGCCGTGTAGAACCCCGCATAGCCACCGCCGACGATGAGAATCTTGGGCACGGTGAATGGACTCCTCAGTTTTGGTACGTGCGGCCTGGTGCGCGCGATCACTGCTCGCGAGTGCGGACAGTCCGCCTGGTATGCCGAGTGGCGCCGATGCCCAACAGCGCTGCTAGCGTACCAAATCCGGCGACGAGCGAGAGCGGGACGGTGATATAGGCGAGCGTCCACGCGGTCGGCAGGAGCGTCTGCGCGCCGTCCGAACGGGGCAGCGGAGGGTCGGCGATCGGCACGATCTCCTGGCCCTCGTCGTCGGTCGGCGCAGCCGGGGCATCCGCTCGGCGGTGGATCGTGATCCATTCCGCAAGGCTTCCGAGCGGACTGGACTCGACCTCGGGAACCTCGGCGGTCAGCGCGGGGACCGGATCGATGATGCCCCACCCGTACAACGGGCTCGGCACCTCGTGCCCGTGCGGATCGGCCGTGCGAATGAGTCGTTCGATGACGTTCGCGGCGTCGAGCTCGGGGAACGCGCTGCGGATGAGCGCGACGAGGCCCGACACGATCGGCGCCGCCGCACTCGTGCCGCTCCACTGCACGTAGGTGCCGTCGGGCAGCACGCCGACGAGGTCCTCGCTGGGCGCCGCGACCGCGATCGTGATGCCCTGGGAGCTCGCGTCGAAGCTCGCGTTCTTCTCGCGGTCGACCCCGGCGACCGTGAGCACGCCGGGGATCGTCGCGGGCGCGCCGACCTCGCTCGTGCCGCTGCCGCGGTTGCCCGCCGCGGCGACGACCACCACGTCGTGCTCGAACGCGTACATGAACGCGTCGTCCCAGCTCTCGGGCCAGTCGCGCGTGTTGCGGGTGAGCGACATGTTGATGACGTCGGCACCGCTGTCGACGGCCCAGCGCACCGCCTCCGCGATCTGGTCGTCATTCGACTTCTCGGCGCCCGTGTCCTGGCCGAACGCGACCGACGCGGTCAGCAGGTCGGCTTCGGGTGCGATGCCGATCACGCCGTTGCCGTTCCCGGTGCCCCGGCCCGCGAGGAGCGAGGCGACCATCGTGCCGTGGTTCGGGTCCTCGCCGACCGGCGTCTGCCCGTCCGGGGAGCCGAGGCCGGAGACATCCGTGCCGCCCGTGACCGCGCCCTTCAGCTCGGCGACCTCGCCGTTCACTCCGGTGTCGATCACGGCGACGGTGACGCCCTCGCCGCGCGACGTGTTCCATGCCGTCGTGAAGCCGTAGTCGTTGAGCCAGTACTCGAGGTCGCGCACGGTGTCGGCGTGCGCCGGCGTCGCTCCCGCGAGCGCGATGAGCGTCGCCGCGGCGACCGCCGCGGCACCCTTCGCGAGCGCCGCGAGTGGGTCGGCGGCGCGGGCCTCGTCACGCCCGGCCTCCGGTGTCGTCGTCGGCGGGGTCCGCCGGATCGGGCACGTCGACGCCGTAGTCGGGACACTGGCAGACGTCGGGCGACCACGACGAGCGCTCGAGCGCGATGTCGCCGATGGGGTTCGCACCGGGCCCGGCCGAGAGGGCGTGGGCGGCCAGCGCGTGCAGGCACTTCACGCGGGTCGGCATGCCGCCGGCCGAGATGCCGACGAGCTCGGGCACGACCGCGATGGACTCGCGGTCGGCGAGGTAGTCGCGGTGGGCCCGCTCGTACGCGGCGCGCACCTCGGGATCGGCGGCGAGCAGCTCGGTGCACTCCACCATCACCTGGGCCGCCTCGAGGAACGACATCGCCGCGGTGGCGACGGGGTGCGTGAGGTAGTAGAGCGTGGGGAACGGCGTGCCGTCCGACAGGCGCGGCGCGGTCGCCACGACCGTCGGGGCGCCGCACGCGCAGCGCGCGGGGATGCCGACGACGTCGCGAGCGGGACGACCCAGCTGGGCCGAGACGATGCGGATGTCGCGCTCGCTCACGGGCTCGAACGGCGGTCGCGTCATCGTTCGCCCACCCCGGCCGGCGCGCCGGTGGGCACCTCGGGCACCTCCGCGGGAGCCGTGGGCGCGGGAGCGAGTCCCGCGGTCATCACGGAGTCGAGCAGGGTGCGCATCCAGTCGCCCTTCGATTCGGTCACTTCGGCCGAGACCGCTGCGGTGGCGTCGGCCTTCGCCGCCTCGGTCCGGTCGTCGATGACGAGGTAGCTCACCTCGCCCGGCATCACGTAGTACAGCCGCTCGCGCGCCTGGGTCATGATGAACGTCTCGTCGTTCCAGCGTTCGCGCTCGTCGCGCAGGCGCTGCACCTCGTCCTCCTGCTGCGAGACGGCGGCGCGCAGCTCGGCGATCTGCTGGCGCTGCTGGGCGAACGCCGCGATCGTCGGCGCGAGCACCACCACCGCGAGCACGAGCACACCCATCATGATGAGCGAGAAGCCTGAGAATCGGATGCCGCTGAGCCAGCCCGAGCGGTCGGCGGGCGTGCTGCCGCCGGTCGACGGCTTCGCGGCACGTGCCGCTCCGGGCCTGGCGCGACGACGTGGAGCCACGGACGGCGCGCGCCGAGTCGGACTTCGTCGAGGAGGGTGCGGGCTTCGACCCGCCGCGCGGGCTCCCCGAGGATCGGGGCGGGCGCGGAGCATCCGGATGCATCGCCCCTCCTCACCGACCCGGAGAGGAGAACGGGGGCGGCCCCACGGCCGCCCCCGTCACGAGATCCAAGCCGCTCAGGCCGTGAATCGGGGGAACGCCGTGCGGCCCGCGTACACCGCGGCCTCACCGAGTTCTTCTTCGATCCTCAGGAGCTGATTGTACTTGGCGACTCGCTCGCTCCGGGCGGGCGCGCCCGTCTTGATCTGGCCGGCAGTCGGTCGCGACGGCGAGGTCCGCGATCGTCGTGTCCTCGGTCTCACCCGATCGGTGCGAGAGCACGGCGGTGTAGCCGGCGCGCTGCGCGAGCTTCACGGCGTCGAGCGTCTCGGTGAGCGTGCCGATCTGGTTGACCTTCACGAGGATCGAGTTGCCGACGAGCTTCGCGATGCCGTCGGCGAGGCGCTTCGGGTTGGTGACGAAGAGGTCGTCGCCGACGAGCTGCAGCTTCGTGCCGAGCGTCGTGGTGAGCTCGGCCCAGCCGTCCCAGTCGTCCTCGGCCAGCGGGTCCTCGATGGAGATGAGCGGGTACGCCGCCGCGATCTCGGCGTAGTACGCGTTCATCTCGGCCGCGGTGCGGTCCTTGCCCTCGAAGCGGTAGACGCCGTTCTCGAAGAACTCGGTCGCGGCGACGTCGAGGCCGAGCGCGATGTCGGTGCCGAGCGTGAAGCCCGCCTTGCCGATCGCCTCGGCGATGAAGTCCAGCGCCGCGCGGTTGTGCTCGAAGTCGGGGGCGAAGCCGCCCTCGTCGCCGAGGCCGGTGGACAGGCCCTTCGACTTCAGCAGGCTCTTCAGCGCGTGGTAGGTCTCGACGCCCCAGCGGAGGCCCTCGGAGTAGGTCGGCGCCCCGATCGGCAGGATCATGAACTCCTGGATGTCCACGCCGGTGTCGGCGTGGGCGCCGCCGTTGATGATGTTCATCATCGGCACGGGCAGCACGTGGGCGTTCGGGCCGCCGAGGTAGCGGAACAGCGGCAGGTCGGCCGAGTCCGCGGCGGCCTTCGCCACGGCGAGGCTCACGCCGAGGATGGCGTTGGCGCCGAGGCGGCTCTTGTTCTCGGTGCCGTCGGCCTCGATGAGGGCGGCGTCGACGAGACGCTGGTCGGCGGCGTCGAGGTCTTCGATGGCCGGGCCCAGCTCGTCGAGCACGGCGTCGACGGCCTTCTGCACGCCCTTGCCGAGGTAGCGGTCGCTGTCGCCGTCGCGCAGCTCGTACGCCTCGAAGGCGCCGGTCGACGCGCCCGAGGGCACCGCCGCACGGGCGAGCGACCCGTCGTCGAGGAGCACCTCGACCTCGACGGTCGGGTTGCCGCGAGAATCCAGAATCTCGCGGGCGCCTACAGCTTCGATGAATGCCACAGTGAACTCCTCTGTGATGGGGGTGTGCGTCGGACGACTCCGTCGTGATCCGCCAGCCAGTCTAGTGAGACGTGCGCGGACATGACGTCCGCGGGCCGGACGCCGCAGGCGGCGCACCGGACGTCGCTCGAGTCCGCGGAAAGCGGCATCCGCTCGCTGCACGCCAGCTCCCGCGAGTGGGCGATCTTGGCGATGCGATCCGCCGAATCGGCCGCCAACATCGCCCACTCGCGTCGGCGATGCCGCGGCAGCGTCCGGCGACCTGTGGACGAGCGAACGTCGCCGACGCGGACGACGAGCACGCTGTGCCCATGGTCGATCGCCCGGGCACGGACCCGCATGCCGCGCGGTGCGGCGATCCGCACGAGCGAGCACGCGGCGTTCGACACGACGAGGGCGCAGGCTGCGGGCGCGCCAGGTCCAGCATCCGTTCACCGGGGTGAGCTCGCGTCGGACTCGACCTCGACTCGATCGTCGACGCCTGCCGCGCATACGAGCCGCTGCTCCGCTCGGGCGAAGCGTTCAGCCACGCCGACCGCGGGCGCTGCTCCTCGGCGCGCCGATGCCGGCGAGTCACCGCTCGGTGCTTCCGCTCCACGTCGTGAGCCCGAGCGTCACGCGATCCACGAGCGCAGGGCACGTCGTCGGCCATCGTTCGATCGGCGTCCCGTCGACGATGACCATCCGCCTCGGCCTGCCGGTCGTTGCACCGGCAACGCACGTGGATCGCACCTCGCTGCCGAGCTCCGGCCGCGAGGACCTCACGGCGGTCGGCGACTTCCTCGTCGACGGGCGTTCAGCCACGGGCGAGCCGCCGAGTCTGCCGCTCGCGCACGATCGAGCGAGCTCGGCTCGGGCTCTCGAGCTCGGCGCCGGACGTCGCGGCGCGCGCAGCTGCTCGAGTGGGCGCTGGAGCACGTCCGGATCGGCCCGGCCTCGCCGAACGGAAACGCTCCTCCGACTCCTCATCGTCGCCGCCGGCCTCCCCGAGCCCGTCGATCGGACCGGCGGATCACGGTCGCCGGCGGTTCCTCCACGCTGCATCCCGACCTCGCGTATCCCGACCTCCGGATCGCGATCGAGTACGAGGGCGACGGTCATCGTGATGCCGGACGCTGGGAGCGCGACATCGAGCGACGCGAGTTGTTCGAAGACGCCGGGTGGCGCGTCATCCGCGTGACGCGACGCGCGCTCGTTCGACGAGCCCGAAGCGCTCATCGCTCGCATCCGTCGCGCTCGCCGGGCCGCGCAGCGACGCGTGAGTGGGCGATGTTGGCGGACTGCGACGCGTCCTCGTGCAGCCAACATCGCCCACTCGCGGAGCTGGAGCGCGGCGGCATGAGCGTCGACGCACGGGCGCACGCGCGCATCCCGGCGAGCGCGAGCCGGGCGCGTCAGGCGGTGAGCTCGCGGAACGCGAGCGACGAGGCATCCGTCGTCTCGGTCGTCACGGTCGCGAACGCGTCGAAGCCGTCGGCGGTCACGCGGTCGAGCAGGGCGCGCAGGTTCTTGACGCGGCGTTCGAACCGCACGCGCGCTCCGGATGCCACGAGCTCGTGCTTGAGCGCGAGGAGCGTCGCGGGCGCGACGTCGGCGTCGTACACGAGCACGACCGCCCGGGGGCGGCCTTCGTCGCGCATGGCGAGGAGGTCGACGATGCGCTCGAAGCCGATCGAGAAGCCGCACGCCGGCACCTCCTGCCCGAGGAAGCGCCCGATCATGTGGTCGTAGCGGCCGCCGCCGCCGAGCGAGTAGCCCAGGTCGGGGTGCGCGATCTCGAAGATCGTGCCCGTGTAGTAGCCCATGCCGCGGACGAGCGTGGGATCGAACTCGATCGCGGCGTCGGGCAGCGCGGCGCGCAGGGCGAGCAGCTCGGCGTACGCGTCCCGGTCGAGCCAGGCGGGCGGCGGCGACGACGCCATCGAGCAGGTGCCAGTCGGCGGCGGTGAGCGCCTCGAGCTCGGCCGCGACATCCGCATCGCCCGTGACGATGCCGTGCTCGCGCAGCTCGGCCGCGACTCCCGCCGTGCCGATCTTGTCGAGCTTGTCGATGGTGATGAGCGCGCGCTCGCGCAGCTCCGCCGGCACGCCCCACGAGCCGAGGATGCCGGCCAGGATGCGCCGGTCGTTCAGGCGGATGGTGCATCCGCCGAGGCCGAGCGCGTCGAGCGTCGCGACGGTGGCGGTGAGCAGCTCGAGCTCGGCGAGCGGGCCGGCCTCGCCGATGATGTCGATGTCGCACTGCACGAACTGGCGGTAGCGGCCCTTCTGCGGGCGCTCGGCGCGCCACACCGGCGCGATCTGGATGGCGCGGAACACCGGCGGCAGCGCGGCGCGGTGGGTCGCGTAGAACCGGGCGAGCGGCACCGTGAGGTCGTACCGCAGGCCGAGGTCGGCGAGCGAGAGGGCGTCACCGGATGCCGCGGCCGCGGCGAGGTCGTCGTGCGTGAGGCCGCGCTTCATCACGGCGAACGCGAGCTTCTCGTTGTCGCCGCCGAGGCCGGCGTGCAGTCGCGACGAGTCCTCCATGACGGGCGTCTCGATCTCGTCGAAGCCGTGGGCCGCGTACACGCCGCGGATCACGCCGAGGGCGTGCTCGCGCCGGGCCTTCTCGGCGGGCAGGAAGTCGCGCATGCCGCGCGGAGGGGTGACGGATGCGGCCATGCCGATCATTCTTCCAGCAAGCGGGCGAGCGGCCCGTGCGCGGCGAAGTGACGGCAGCGGTCGCGTCGCCACTCCCCTGCGCGTCAGCCGAACAGGTCGAGGTCGACGCCGCGGGTGCGGGCCGCGCGTTGCAGCGCCTCCGCCTCGTCGATCCCGACGGCGAGGTACACGCGCAGGCCGTCGGCGTCGTCGCGCAGGAGGTACTCGTAGTCGGTGGTGACGATCACCACGTCATCGGCGTCGAGGTAGCTCCACCGCACGCGCACGGTGGTGATGCGGTCGGTGAGGGCGCTCACGGCGCGGATCTCGGGCAGCGCGGACTCGAGCCCGAGCATGCGGTAGAGCGGATACGACGACGCGAGGCCGGCGGCCATGTCGGCGCGGCTCTCGAGGGCGCCCGCGAAGTCATCGGTGACGATCATCCCCGGGAGGCCCCAGAGCGCCGCCGTGGCGTCGGCGTCGAACTCGCGGAGCGCGGCGGCGTACGCGTCGAAGAACTCGGCGATCCGTTCCTCCTCGATGCCCATGTCCCCTCCTCGTCGATGCCTCCTGCCCCGACCGTACGCCGACCGCGCGGCGCTCGCACCCCTCCACGCCGGGACCTGTCGTCGCGCTCGGGCCCGCCGCTAGACTCGACCGATTGCGGCGGCGAGGAGGCGTGGGTGGGCGGGATCACGGTCGAGGGGGTCGCCCGCGCATTCGGCGACGTGCACGCGGTGCGCGACGCCAGCTTCTCCGTCGAACCGGGACACGTGGCCGGCCTGATCGGGCCGAACGGCGCCGGGAAGACCACGCTGCTCCTCATGCTGGCGACGCTGCTCGCCCCCGACGCCGGCACCATCCGGATCGCCGGCCACGACCCGGTCGCCGAGCCGCGCGCGGTCCGTGAGCGCATCGGCTGGATGCCCGACGCGCTCGGCTCGTGGCCGTCGCTCTCGGTGCGCGACGCGCTCGCCACGAGCGCGCGCATGTACGGCATGACGCGGGATGCGGCATCCGCTCGTGCCGCCGAGCTCATCGACCTGGTCGACCTCGCGCCGCTGGCCGACCGACCGACCCGGGTGCTCTCGCGCGGGCAGAAGCAGCGCCTCAGCCTCGCCCGCGCGCTCGTGCACGACCCCGAGGTGCTGCTGCTCGACGAGCCCGCGTCGGGCCTCGACCCGGCCGCGCGCGCCTCGCTCCGGGAACTCGTGCGCCGCCTCGCCGGGGAGGGCAAGACGCTGCTGGTGTCGAGCCATGTCCTCGCCGAGCTCGAGGAGATGGCGGACACCGCGGTGTACCTCGCCGGCGGCGTGACCGCGGCCGCCGACGCGGTCGAGCGTGCGGGACGCAGCGCCCGGCAGTGGCGGGTGCGCTCGCTCGACCCGCTGCGGCTCGGCGAGGCGCTCACGGCGGCGGGCTTCGGCGACGTCGCGCGCATCGACAACCTCGGCGCGGTGGTGCCGCTGTCGAGCGAGGCGGATGCCGCGCAGCTCCTCGCGCACCTCGTGGGCGTCGGCGTGCCGGTCTCGTCGTTCGCCCCCGCGGTCGGCGACCTCGAGCACGTGTTCCACGACCTCAATCGCGCCGGACCGCCGCCCGCGGCATCCGGCCCCGACCCGGCAAGCCGTTCGGCGACCCGCCCGGCCGACGACGCGCTGCGCCCGACCCGACGATCGGCCCGCGACGACCGACGGCGAGGCCGGCGCATGAGGCGTTCCTCGCCGGGATGTGGCTCATCGTCACGCTCGACCTCAAGCAGCGCGTGCGCGGCGTGGCCTGGTACGTGCTCCTGGGCGTGTTCGTGCTCCTCGTCACGATCGTCACGGCCCTGCTCGTGCTCGCGACGAACGCGTGGGACGACGGCGGAGGCGGCGTGTTCTCGACGATCGTGTTCTTCGTGCTGCTGCTCGGCACGCTCGTCTCCCCCGCCCTCAGCGGCAACGCGATCAACGGCGAGCGCGATGCCGGAACGCTCGCGACGACGCAGGTCACGCTCATCAGCACCGCGCAGCTCGTGGTCGGCAAGTGGGTCGCCGCCTGGCTGACGGCGCTGACCTTCCTCGCGGCCTCGCTCCCGTTCCTGGTCTTCGCCGTCGCACTCGGCCAGGTGTCGGCGGCGACCATCGCGATCTCGGTGCTGGTGCTCGCCCTCGAGCTCGGCATCATCGCGGCGATCGGCGTCGGCCTGTCGGGCCTGCTCACCCGGCCGCTCTTCTCGGTGACGGTGACCTACCTCGTCGTGGCCGCCCTCAGCATCGGCACGCTCATCGGATTCGGGCTCGGCGGCGCCGCCATCCAGACCACCGTGCGGCAGACCTACATCGGCGTCGACTGGCGGGAGCTCGAGGAGGACGGCAACCCTCCCGCGGGCGAGCGGGCGCCGTGCCTCCCGCCAGAGGTGCGCGAGTACCCGACGCCCCGGTTCGACCTGGTGTGGGGCTTCCTGGCCGCCAACCCGTACGTCGTCGTGGCCGATGCCGCGCCCGGCTCGTTCGACGAGTTCGGCAACCCGCGCGACGTGTTCAGCTGGATCGCCGTGGGCGTGCGGACCGCGCAGCACCCGCCCGACATCGATGCGGTCATCGACGAGTGCGCGGACTGGCGTCCGTCGGGCGAATGGGTCTCGCCCGAGTACGAGACCCCGCAGGAGGTCTACGAGCGCTCGGTGCCGTCGTGGTTCGTGGGACTCGCGGTCCACGCACTGCTCGGCGCCGGCGCGCTGCTCTGGGCATGGCGCCGCACCCGGGTGCCCGCGAAGCGCCTGCCCGCCGGGAGCCGCGTGGCCTGAGGCTCAGGCGAGCGGCGGCGCGAACGGTGGCACGAACGCCGCGTCGTCGCCGTCGCCGGCGCGCTTCGGCGGCCCGCACCTCGTCCTCGAGCCCGCGCATGGCGCCCCGCAGGGCGCGCTCGGCGTCGAGTCCCTGCGAGCGGGCGGATGCCACGAGCGCGAGCAGCGTGCGCCCGAGCTCGTCCTCCGTGGCGGGCGGCGCCGGCTGCGCGGCATCCGTCACCTCGGCCGGCGTCTGGCCGTCGACCGTGACGCCGACCTTCGCGGCCTTGCCGAGCACCTTCTGCGCACGGGCGAGCGCCGGCATGCCGCGCGGGATCCCGTCGAGCACGCTCGTGCGGTGCGGCTTCTCGTCGGCCTTCAGCTCGTCCCAGAACGAGACGACGTCGTCGGCGGTCTCGGCCGTGCGGTCGCCGCCGAAGACGTGCGGATGCCGCGACACCATCTTGGCCGTCATGTGCGCCGCGACATCCTGGATGTCGAAGTCCTCGCCGGGCGTGTGGGCGGCGAGGTCGGCGTGGAAGAGCACCTGGTAGAGCACGTCGCCGAGCTCCTCGATCATCTCGTCGCGGTCGCCCGACTCGATCGCCTCGATGAGCTCCCAGCTCTCCTCCACGAGGTACTGCAGGAGGCTCTCGTGGGTCTGGTCGGCGTCCCAGGGGCAGCCGCCGGGCGCGCGCAGCAGCGCGACGGTCGCGACGAGCTCGTCGAGCGCCGAGGCATCCGCGGGCCGTTCGATCGCCGCAGCCCCAGCCGTGGTCGTGCGCTGCGCATGGTTCCGGATGTCGCCCACGGTCGCTCCCTCCGACGGCGGGCCCGACCTGCGCCGTGCCGTCCCCGCCATGCTAGGCGCTGCCGATGCCCGCCTCCCGATAGGATTGGCCGCGGAGTGCCGGGAAGCCTGGTCGGCCGACGTGCAACCGTCGTCGCCATCCGCTCGTGCCCGGCGCGCGCACCGCCATCGACGCGGCGCTTCCCGACAGGAGTCCCATGAACGTCCTCCGCTCCGAGCGATTCGCCGCCGCCCTGCTCCTCGTCGCCGCCGTGCTCGGCCTCGCCATCGCGAACCTGCCGTTCGGGCCGCCGTTCGTCGACGTGAAGGACGCGCACCTCGACATGCCGTGGCTCGGGCTCGACCTCTCGGCCGGGCACTGGATCAGCGACGGGCTGCTCGCGATCTTCTTCTTCATCGTCGCCGTCGAGCTGAAGCGCGAGCTCGTCATCGGCGAGCTGAACTCGCTCTCGAAGGCGATGCTGCCCGCGATCGCCGCGCGTGGGCGGCGTGATCGTGCCGGCCGCGATCTTCCTCGCGTTCACCGCCGGCACCCCGACCGTCGACGGCTGGCCGATCCCGACGGCGACCGACATCGCCTTCGCGCTGGGCGTGCTCGCCGTGTTCGGCCGGTTCCTGCCGACCCGCGTGCGCATCTTCCTGCTCGCGCTCGCGGTGCTCGACGACCTCATCGCGATCCTCATCATCGCCTTCTTCTTCACGAGCGACGCCGACCTCGCCGCGCTCGGCTTCGCCACCATCGCGATCGCGCTGTTCGGCGCCGTCAGCCGGCTCATGAAGCCTCGGTCGAACTGGATCCTGTCGCGCCGGCCGCAGTGGCCGATCATGCTGCTGCTCGTGGTGCTCGCCGTGCTCGCGTGGTACTTCGTCTACCGATCGGGCGTGCACGCGACGATCGCCGGCGTGGCCCTCGGGCTCGTGATGGCCCGGCGCCCGGGCGGGCGGGCCGCCCACGCGCTCGAGCCGTGGTCGAACGGCGTCATCCTGCCGTTGTTCGCCTTCACCGCGGCGATGGTGCCCGTGCCGCAGGTGTCGCCGAGCGAGCTCGACCCGGCGTTCTGGGGCATCCTCGTCGGCCTGCCGGTCGGCAAGATCGTCGGCATCACGATCGCCGGCGTGCTCGGCGGGCTGGTCGCACGACCGAAGACCGGCACGCCCGCTCACCCTCGGCGACCTCGTCGTCGTCGGCGCGCTCGGCGGCATCGGGTTCACGGTGTCGCTGCTCATGAACGAGCTCGCGTTCGCCGGCCTGCCAGGCGTCGCCGACGAGGGCACCCTCGCCGTGCTGCTCGGCTCGGGCGTGGCGATCGTGCTCTCGGCCGTCGTCGTCACCGTCCGGTCGCGTCGATACCGACGCCGCGGCGAGCATGCCGGCGCGGGCGGCCCGTTCGCGCACTGACTCCGAAGAGATACCACGGTGCAGTCGACACGGTCGGGAGGTACGGCCTCTGGTCCGCCGCTATTGGGACGCCATGGCGCGCAACTTCCTCGGTGACGCGCCCGATTGGTACAAGGCGACCATCGTCGCGTTCCTCGTGCTCAATCCGTTCCTGCTCCTCACGTTGGGACCGGTCATCACCGGGTGGGTGTTCGTGGCCGAGTTCATCTTCGCCCTCGCCATGGCGCTGAAGTGCTACCCGCTCCAGCCGGGTGGCCTCATCGCGCTCGAGGGTGTCGTCCTCGGCCTGACCAGCCCCGAGAGCGTCTACCACGAGACGGTGGCGAACTTCTCGGTCATCCTGCTGCTGATCTTCATGGTCGCGGGCATCTACTTCCTGCGTGACCTGCTGCTGGTGGTGTTCACGAAGCTGCTGGTCGCTGTGCGCTCGAAGCTCCTGCTCTCGCTCACCTTCGTCGGCGCGGCGGCGTTGCTCTCGGCCTTCCTCGACGCGCTCACCGTGATCGCCGTCGTCATCGCCGTCGCGACCGGGCTCTACTCGGTCTATCACCGCTTCGCCTCGGATCGCGGCATCGGACGACGAGCACGACCATTCCGACGACGAACTCGTGAACGACCCCATGCGGGGCGACCTCGATCGCTTCCGGGCCTTCCTGCGGAACATGATGATGCACGCGGCGGTCGGCACCGCGCTCGGCGGGCTCGCGACGCTCGTGGGCGAGCCCCAGAACCTGCTCATCGGCGAACTCGCGGGTTGGGGGTTCGTGGAGTTCTTCGTGCGCATGCTGCCGGTCTCGATCCCGGTGCTCATCGTCGGGCTGCTCACCACCGTCGCTGCTCGAGAAGACCCGTTGGTTCGGCTACGGCGTGGAGCTTCCCCCGTCCGTGCGCGAGGTGATGGAGCGGTGGGAGCGCCGCGAGTCGGCACGGCGCAGTCCACGCCAGAAGGCCCGACTCGCGATCCAGGCCATCACCGCGCTCCTGCTCGTCATCTCGCTGGCGTTCCAGCTCGCGGAGGTCGGGCTGGTCGGCCTCATGGTCATCGTCGTCGCGACGGCGTTCAACGGCGTCACGAACGAGCACGCGCTCGGGCGCGCCTTCCAGGAGGCCCTGCCGTTCACGGCGCTGCTCGTGACGTTCTTCGCCATCGTCGCGATCATCCACGATCAGGGCCTGTTCGCACCCGTGATCGAGTTCGTGCTGGCCCAGGATGGACCGGGGCAGGCGACCATGCTCTTCGTCGCGGCGGGTGCGCTCTCAGCCGTCAGCGACAACGTCTTCGTCGCAACCGTGTACATCACGGAGATCGCCCAGGCCTTCGACGCCGGATCCATCACGCGAGACCAGTTCGACACGCTCGCGATCGTCGTGAACGCGGGCACGAACGTCCCGAGTGTGGCCACGCCCAACGGCCAGGCCGCCTTCCTGTTCCTGCTCACCTCCGCGCTCGCACCGCTCATCCGGCTCGGGTTCGGGCGGATGCTGTGGATGGCGCTGCCCTACGCGATCACCATGACGACGACCGGGCTGCTCGCGGTGCGCTTCCTGCTGTGAGCCCGCGGCGCACGACTCCGTCGGGCGGTGGCGGATGCCTCGGTCAGGCGGTGGCGGATGCCTCGGGCGCCGGCGCCGCGGCATCCGGGATCGGGAAGATCGCCGTCACCAGCTTCGACACCCAGTCGATGAGGTCGGCATCGTCGGGCAGTTCGCCGCCGGGTGTCGGGAACGGCACGAGGATCACGTCGTTCTGCGCGAAGTGCTTCGCACCCGGGTAGAGCCGCTCGAGGCGGACGCGACGTGAGTCGGGGATGTTCGCCGGCGCGATGCGCAGCTTGGATCCGGTGGCGATGACGTCGGACAGCCCGGCGAGCTGCGCCGTGCGGCGGAGCCGGGAGATCGCGACGAGGTGCTTCACGGCGTCGGGCGGCGTGCCGTAGCGGTCGACGAGCTCGTCGAGCACGGCGTCGATCTGGCCGTCCTTCGCCGCCGGACCGCTCGCGGCGGACAGCTTCTGGTAGGCCTCGAGGCGCAGGCGCTCGGAGTCGACGTAGTCCTCGGGGATGTGCGCGTCGACGGGGAGCTCGAGCCGGAGCTCGGTCTGGCCCTCGGCGACGTCGCCGCGGAACGCCGAGACGGCCTCGCCGATCATCCGCAGGTAGAGGTCGAAGCCGACGCCCGCGATGTGGCCGGCCTGCTCGGCGCCGAGGAGGTTGCCGGCGCCGCGGATCTCGAGGTCTTTCAGGGCGACCTGCATGCCGCTGCCGAGCTCGTTGTTGGCGGCGATCGTGTCGAGGCGGTCGTGCGCCGTCTCGGAGAGCGGCTTCAGCGGGTCCCACAGGAAGTACGCGTAGGCGCGCTCACGGCCTCGCCCGACGCGTCCGCGCAGCTGGTGGAGCTGCGACAGGCCGTACTTGTCGGCGCGGTCGATGATGATCGTGTTGGCGTTGGAGATGTCGAGGCCGGTCTCGATGATCGTGGTCGAGACGAGCACGTCGAACTTGCGCTCCCAGAAGTCGACCACGATCTGCTCGAGCACGTGCTCGTTGAGCTGGCCGTGCGCCACGGCGATGCGGGCCTCGGGCACGAGCTCGGCGAGCTGCGCGGCGACGCGGTTGATCGACGACACGCGGTTGTGCACGAAGAACACCTGCCCCTCGCGGAGCATCTCGCGACGGATGGCGGCCGCGACCTGCTGCTCGGAGTACGGGCCCACGAAGGTGAGGATCGGGTGGCGGTCCTCGGGCGGCGTCGCGAGCGTCGACATCTCGCGGATGCCGGTGACGGCCATCTCGAGCGTTCGCGGGATCGGCGTGGCGCTCATGGCGAGGATGTCGACGTTGGTCTTGAGCTTCTTCAGCGAGTCCTTGTGCTCGACGCCGAAGCGCTGCTCCTCGTCGATGATGAGGAGCCCGACGTCCTTGAACCTCACCTGCTCGGTGAGGATGCGGTGCGTGCCGATGACCATGTCGACCGTGCCGTCGGCGAGGCCGGCGACGATCTCACGCGCCTCCTTGTCGGTCTGGAACCGGCTGAGGGCGCGCACGTGCACGGGGAACCCGGCGAACCGCTCGTTGAACGTCTCGAGGTGCTGGCTGCACGAGCAGGGTCGTGGGCACGAGCATCGCGACCTGCTTGCCGTCCTGGATGGCCTTGAACGCCGCGCGCACGGCGACCTCGGTCTTGCCGAAGCCGACGTCGCCCGCGAGCAGGCGGTCCATCGGGATCGGGCGCTGCATGTCGGCCTTCACCTCGTCGATGGTCTGCAGCTGGTCGGGCGTCTCCGCGAACGGGAACGCCTCCTCGAGCTCGTGCTGCCACGGGGTGTCGGGCCCGAACGCATGGCCCTTCGCCGCCATGCGCGCCGAGTAGAGCTTCACGAGCTCGACCGCGATCTCGCGCACGGCCTTGCGGGCGCGACCCTTGGCCTGGGCCCAGTCGCTGCCGCCCATCTTCGAGAGCGACGGCGCCTCGCCGCCGACGTAGCGGCTGAGGAGGTCGAGCTGGTCGGTGGGCACGAAGAGCTTGTCGCCCGCGTGCCCGCGCTTCGACGGCGCGTACTCGAGCACGAGGTATTCGCGCACGGCGGTGGGCTGCTGCTGGATGCCCGCGGTGCGGCTCGGGCCCGTGGGGCGGCTGCCGGTCGCGACCTCGCGCTGCACCATCTCGACGAATCGGCCGATGCCGTGCGTCTGGTGCACGACGTAGTCACCGGCCTTCAACTGCAGTGGATCCACGACGTTGCGGCGACGGGTCGCGAGCTTCTTGTTCTGCCTGGGGTCGTAGCCGGCGGCGCGGCCGTAGAACTCGGCCTCGGCGATGAGTCCCAGCTTCGCCTCGGGCACCTCGAAGCCGCGGGCGGCGTCGGCCTGCACGAGGTAGGCGACGCCCGCCTCGAGGTCGGCGGGGACGGAGTCGACGATGCGGGCCGCGAGCCCGGCCTCGGCGAGCACGTCGCGGGCGCGCTCCACGAGCCCGTGGCCGGCGGATGCCACGACGAGGCTCCACCCGTCGCGGAGCCGGTCGGCGGCGTGGTCGACGGCGCCCGCGACGTTGCCCGCGAAGCTCGGCATCGCGTTCGCGGCGACGCGCACGTACTCGGAGGCGACGCCCGCCGCCGCCTCGGCCGCCGCCGCCGGCGACGACGACGCGACGACCTCCGCGGCATCCCCGATGTCGAAGCTCGAGAAGGTCCACCACACGCGACGCGTGTCGGGCGCCCCCGGCGCGCTGAACAGCGCGGACTCGCGGAACTCGCGGATGGTGAGGAAGTCGCCCGCCGCGAGGTCGATCGGGGCCTCGGCGCCGGCGGTCGCCGCGCTCCAAGCCGCCCCGAGGAACTCCCGGTTCGTCTCGGCGAGGCTCACGGCACGGCCCGTCACGCGCTCGGGCTGCAGCACGGCGATCGCCGCGCCCTCCGGCAGGTAGTGGGCGAGCGGCACCAGCCGCTCGAGCAGCGCCGGGGCGAGCGACTCCATGCCCTCGACGGGGATGCCCTCCGCGACCTTCTCGAGCAGCCCCGAGAGGCTCGGGAACTCGTGCACCATCTCGCGTGCGCGCTGGCGCACCGCCGGCGTCAGGAGCAGCTCGCGACTCGGCGAGAGCTGCGCGCGCTCGATCGGCTCGGGCAGCGACCGCTGGTCGGCAACGGAGAACGACCGGAGCTCCTCGACCTCGTCGCCGAAGAACTCCACGCGCACGGGGTGGTCGGCCGTGGGCGGGAACACGTCGAGGATGCCGCCGCGCACCGCGAACTCGCCACGGCGGGCGACCATGTCGACACGGGCGTAGGCGAGGTCGACGAGGGTCGACGCGATGCGGGCGAGGTCGTAACCCCGCCCTCCGGCGACGAGCTCGATCGGCTCGAGCTCGGCGAGGTTGTCGGCGAGCGGCTGCAGCGCCGCGCGAACCGAGGCGACGATGACGAGCGGATGCCGCGAGCCCGCCGCCGCCCAGTCGTGCATGCGGCGCAGGGCGTGCATGCGGCGACCCACGGTCTCGGCCGAGGGGCTGAGCCGCTCGTGCGGCAGCGTCTCCCAGGCGGGGAACTCGAGGATCTCGGCATCGTCGAGGTACGGCGCGATGGACGCCCGCACCGACTCCCCCTCGCGGCTCGTCGCCGTGACGACGAGGAGCGCGGGCGGCAGGCCCGCCTCGGCGCGCCGCTGCGAGGAGGCCGGCGAGCAGCGGCGCATCGATGCCGGCCGGCGCCGAGAAGTCGGCGTTCCGCAGGGCCTCGGCGAGCGCGCCGTCGATCGTGGAGGCGCGCGAGAGCGCCGTGTTCAAGCCCTGCAGGATCACCCGACGAGTCTACGCGCGGCCTCCGACGCGACGGCCTCGATGCGCTGCCGGCGAACGGCCGCCGTCGGCTGCGCCCGATACGATGGGCGCCGCACCAGACCGACCCGGAAGGACACCGTGATCACTGCCGCCGCCGACGGTTCGGCCCTCGGAAACCCCGGCCCCGCGGGCTGGGCGTGGTACGTCGACGACGACAACTGGGCGGCCGGCGGTTGGCCGCACGCCACGAACAACCAGGCCGAGCTGAAGGCCGTGCTCGAGCTCTTCCGCGCCACGCAGCACCTCGACGACGAGCTGCTGGTGCTCTGCGACAGCCAGTACGTGATCAACTGCATCACGAAGTGGATGCCCGGCTGGAAGCGCAAGGGCTGGCGCAAGGCCGACGGCAAGCCCGTCATGAACGTCGACCTGCTCCAGGAGCTCGACGCCGAGCTCGCCGGTCGCCGCTACCGCTTCGAGTGGGTGCGCGGCCACGTCGGCCACGAGCTGAACGAGGCGGCCGACACGCGGGCCCGCGCGGTCGCCGAGGCGTACCGGGGCGGCGGCGAGATCCCGGGGGGTCCCGGCTGGCCCGCGGGCGCGACCTCGCCCGAGGCCGCAGCCCGCCGTCTCGTGGAGGCGGAGCTCGAGCTCGCCGCGGCTGCTGAGGCGCCGGTGCCCGAGCCCGAGCCCGAGCCCGAGCCCGACACCGACGAGCCGGCGCTGTTCTCGCTCGACGAGGCGCCCGACGCCTGGCACGCGCTCACGCTCGAGCTCTCCACCGAGGAGCACGACCGCCTCCTGCAGCGCGCCCGCAGCGAGGGCCTCTCCCCCGAGGAGTTCCTCCGCGGCCTGATCTGACCACGGGCATCGGCCGCGACGCTCAGGCGGGCGAGTGGAACCGCTGCTGCGCGGCCACGAGGCCGTGCTCGACGATCGCCTCGACCGCGTCCGCGGCATCCGACACCAGGTTCGGCAGCGACGCCTTCTCGGTGCCCGAGAAGTCCTTCAGCACGAAGTCGGCGGAGTCCTGCCGACCGGGCGGACGGCCGATGCCGACGCGCACGCGCGTGAAGTCGCCCGCGTCGGTGGCCTTCGACACGTCGCGCACGCCGTTGTGGCCGCCGTGTCCGCCGCCCTGCTTGAGGCGCACGGTGTCGAACGGGATGTCGAGCTCGTCGTGCACGATGATGAGCCGGTCGACCGGCAGCGAGTAGTACTTCACGCAGCGCCGACACGGGGCCGCCCGACGTGTTCATGTAGCCGTTGGGCTTGGCGATCACGAGCTTCGGCCCGCCGGGGTGGAGGAAGCCCTCGGCCACGCGCGAGGGCGTCTTGTGCGTCTTGAACGTCGCGCCGAGGCGCGATGCGAGCTCGTCGGCGACCATCTGGCCGACGTTGTGCCGGTTGGCGGCGTACTGCGCGCCGGGGTTGCCGAGCCCGACCACGAGCCAGGTGTTCTCGGACACGGCGTCGTCCTTCCGGCGGGAGCGAAGTCGATCGAACAGGCCCATGACGGCTCCTCTCGACGGCGCTGAACGAACGGGGGAATGGAGCGGGGCCCGCGGCCCGCAGTCCGAGGGTACCCGGATGCGGCGCCGCAGGCCCCGTGCGCGTGGCGCGGTGGCTACTCGGCCGACTCGGCCGCGGCCTCTTCGCCCTCGGCGGCCTCTTCGCCCTCGGCGGCCTCCTCGGCCTCGGCGGCCTCAGCGGCGGCCTCTTCGCCCAGGTCGACCTTCTGGGGCACGTGCACGTTCACGACGAGGACCTCGTCGTCGCTGATCAGGGTCGAGCCCTTGGGCAGCTCGACGTCCTTCGCGTGGATCTGGGTGCCCTCCTCGAGGCCCTCGACCGAGACGACGACGCGCTCGGGGATGTGGGTGGCCTCGACCTCGAGCAGCAGGGTCTTGGCGTCGAGGTCGGCGATGGTGCCGGCGAACGGCTCGCCCTCGACGTGCACGGGCACCTCGACCTGGACCTTCTCGCCGCGCTTGATGACGATGAGGTCGATGTGCTCGATGACCTGGTGCACCGGGTCCTTCTGCACGTCCTTCACGAGGGCGATCTGGCTCTTGCCGGCGATCTGCAGGTCGAGCACGGCGTTCGCCTTGCGGATGAGCAGGCCGACCTGGTGGGCGGGGAGCGTGAGGTGCTGCGGGTCGGTGCCGTGACCGTAGAGCACGGCGGGGATCTTGCCGACGGCGCGGATCTTGCGGGCCGCGCCCTTGCCGAACGTCTCGCGCTGTTCTGCGACGACCTTGTTGTCTTCGTCCATGGTGGTTCTCCTTGCGGGCTTGCGGCCCAGATCGGGTGTCTGATGTTTCGACTCGAACGCGCGCATCCGAATGCGCTGGTGCGTGAGGAAAAAGCCGTGAAGCCTGGTTCCACCGCGTCGATCACGGATGCCCCGCCGCCCGCTCTCGCGAATGACCAGGGCCTCCCTCGCCGAAGTTGCCGGCCGCCTGCGCCAACGGACGCGGGAGACCAAGGGGAGAGTCTACCAGCCCGGCTCGAGGGCCGCGATCGCCCTCGTCACGACGTCGTCGACGGGTCCGACGTTGTCGACGCGCACGCCGGACTCGTCCTCCGCCAGCGGCTCGAGCGCGTCGAGCTGCGAGGCGAGCAGTGCCGCCGGCATGAAGTGGCCGGCACGGTCGCGCACCCGCTCGCCGAGGTCGTGGGCGGGCACCACCAGCTCCACGAACGCCGCGGTCGGGCACGCGGCGCGGATCGCGTCGCGGTAGGAGCGGCGCAACGCCGAGCAGGCGACCACCAGGCCGGCATCCCCCGCGGCGAGCGCCTCGCCCACGAGCCGCAGCCACGGCCACCGGTCGTCGTCGTCGAGCGGCACGCCGCTGCGCATCTTCTCCACGTTCGCCGCGGGGTGCAGGTCGTCGGCGTCCACGAACGCCATGCCGGGGAACCGCGCGACGAGCCGTTCGGCGAGCGCCTCGCCCACGACCGACTTGCCGGATCCGCTCGGACCCATGACGACGAGACGGGGTGTGGTGGAACCGGCGGCCATGCGTTGCAGGATAGCCGAGCCGTCAGCGCCGGGGTCCGTCATCGCGATGAGGGGCACTCGCAGCGACACGTCGGCCCTCATGCCGGCGTTCCGAAGTCGAGCAGGACCTTCGAGGATCTCGACGCGTCGGCGGCGACCGCGAACGCCTCCTCCGCGCGGGCCGCCGGGAACACGTCGGTCACGATGCCGTCGACCTCGAGTGACCCGTCGGCGAGGGCGTCGAGCACGGCGCCGAACTCGCCCGCGAACCGGAACGAGCCCACGAGGGCGAGCTCGCGGGTGATGGCGGTCGCCATCGCCGCGGGCACGTCGCCGGCGCGCTGCAGCCCGAGCAGCACCACCGTCGCTCCGCGCCCGGCGGCCGCGATCGCGCTCGCGAGGCCGGGCACGGTGCCGCTCGACTCGACGACGACGTCCGCGTGCAGTGCTGCGATTGCCTCGGCATCGGTCGCCGCGAGGGTGGTCGCACCGTGCGACTCCGCGATCCGCCGGGGCAGGTCGTGGAGGTCGGTCGCCACCACCTCCGCCGCGCCGTGATGGCGGGCGACGGCGATCGCGAGCTGGCCGATCGGCCCGGCGCCGATCACCGCGACGCGCCGTCCGCGCACGTCGCCCGCGCGCTCCAGGCCGTGCCAGGCGACGGCGGCAGGCTCGGCGAGCGCCGCCCGCTCGAGCGGGAGCCCTTCGGGCAGCACGTGCAGCATGCGCGACGGCAGGGCCACCCGCTCGGCGAATCCGCCCTGCGTGTGCGGCAGGTGCATGGCCGAACCGAGGTAGGTGGACGCCGGCGCGAGGTTCGGCCTCGCCTCGGGCCACGGCGTGCGTCCGTCGCCGTGCGGGGTGAGCGGGTGCACCGCCACGGGCGCGCCGGCGGCGGGCCCCGTGCCGTCGGCGGCCTGCCGGAGCACCACGCCCGACACCTCATGGCCGAGCACCAGCGGCTCGCGGAGCACGGATGCCCCGGCGGCGCCGTGCCGCCAGTAGTGCAGGTCCGAGCCGCAGACCCCGCCGTAGGCGATCTGCACGACCGCCTCGTCGGCGGCCGGCGACGGCTCGCCGAGCTCCTCCACCCGCAGGTCGTCGGCCGCGTGGGCGACGACGCCGATGTTCCCCATCCGTTCCTCCGATCCTCGCGTCACGCCGTCGGCGTCACGAGCCGCATTCCGGCGACCTCGACCTCGACCACAGCGCCCGGCGCGATCGGCGCCTGCGCGACCGGCGCACCGGTCATCACGACGTCGCCGGGGCCGAGGCGCATCCACCCCGCCACGTAGGCGAGGCAGTCGCGGATCGCGACGGGCAGGCTCCGGGCGCCGGCGTCGGCGACGAGCGCGCCGTCCACGCGCAGCGCGAGGGCGACGTCGTCGATCGCGGCATCCGTGTCGATCCAGGGGCCGAGGGGGGTGTACCCGTCGCCGGACTTGGCCTCGAAGTTCCGCGGGTCGAATGCCGATCGGTCGGGGCTGGAGAGGTCGTTGACGGCGGTGACGCCGAGCACGTAGTCCTGGGCGTTCGCCGCGGTCAGCCCCGCGGTGTCGCGGCCGATCACGACCGCTATCTCTCCCTCCGCGACGGTCGTGCCCGCGTCGCTTCGAAGCGTCACCGTTTCACCCGAGGCGACCACGGAGCGCGGGCTCTTCAGCCAGGCCTGCACGGGCGATTCATGCCGAGGGCCGTTCTGGGCGATGCCGACGACCACGAGCGGGTCCGACGGCGCCAGCGGCTCGCCGACGACGACCACCGCGTCGAGGTCTGCGGGCGGACGCCCCGCGGCGAACGCGTCGTACGGGTCCTCGATCGGCGTCCAGCCGTCCGCGGCCCAGCGGGCGTGCACCACGTCGCCATCGGCACCCAGGAGCCGCGCGATCCGCATCAGACCACCGCCGTCATGCCGCCGTCGACGTAGATCGTCTGGCCGTTCACGAAGTCGCTCGCGCCGCTCGCCAGGAACACGAGCGCACCCACCAGGTCGGCGACGGCGCCCCAGCGGCCCGCGGGCGTGCGACCGCGCACCCACGAGGAGAACTGCTCGTCGTCCACGAGGGCCTGCGTCAGCTCGGTCGCGAAGTAACCGGGGGCGATCGCGTTCGCCTGGATTCCATGCGGTGCGAGGTCGGCGCAGAGCCCCTTCGTGAACATCACCACGGCGCCCTTCGTCGCGGCGTACGGCGCGATCGACGGGCGGGCGAGCTGCGACTGGACGCTGCCGACCTGGATGAGCTTGCCCGAGCCTCGGGCGATCATGCCCGGGGCGACCCGCCTCGCGACGTGGAACACGCTCGAGAGGTTCGTCTGCACCACGTCGTCCCAGTCGCCGTCGGAGAACTCGGCGATCGGCGCCCGGCGCTGGATCCCCGCGTTGTTCACCACGATGTCGGGCGTGCCGAGCTCGCGCTCGATCCATCCGATGCCCGCGTCGACGGCCGCCGCGTCGACGAGGTCGAAGGTCGTGCTCGTGCACGGTCGCGCCGGTCGACGCGCCGATCTCCGTGGCGGCGCGCTCGGCCTTCGCGGCGTCGCGGCCGTGCACGACCACTGTCGCTCCCGCGCCAGCCAGCCCTTCGGCGAGCGCACGGCCGATGCCCTGGCTGGAGCCGGTGACGAGCGCCACCCGGCCGGTCAGGTCGAACGCGGCGACGCCGGTCACCATTGCACGGCCCGGATCGCAAGGGTGGTCGCGTCGACGTCCTCGCCGCTCTCACGGCTCGAGACCTTCACGGCGTCGTCGAGGCGGGTGAGGTCGCGACGCAGCGTCTCGGGCACGAGGAACGTCGAGGCCGTGGTGATGAGGGCGAGGACGAGCATGTAGATCGCCAGCAGGAGCCAGTTGCCGTTGCTCACCGCGATCAGGTAGGCGCCCAGCACGCCCGCCACTCCGCCGGCGATGACCGCGGAGAGCTCGCGCGCCATCGCCACGCCGAGGTAGCGGTGGCGGTTGCCGAACAGCTCGGGGAGCATCGCGCACTGGGGACCGAGCATCGAGTTCACCGCGACGCCGATGCCGATCGCGATCACGGCGATCGCGACCCAGTAGTTGCCGAGCGAGAGGAGCCACCAGGCCGGCACCGAGTACAGCAGCATGAACACCGCGCCGAAGCGGTAGACCGCACGACGACCGAACCGGTCGGAGAGCGCGCCCGTGATGGGCACCGAGAAGATGCCGATGAGCGAGCCGAGCGTGACGCCCCACGTGAGCAGGCTGCGGTCGGCGTTCTGGCCGATGGTCGCGACGAAGAAGGTCAGGGCGAGCGTCTGGAACATGTACGAGCCGCCGTTCTCGGCCATGCGCAGGCCGATGCCGACGATGACGCCGGGCAGGCCCTTGGTGAAGATCTCACGGACCGGCTTCTCGGCGATCTGGTCGTGCTGCTCGAGCTCGATGAACGTCGGCGTCTCGCGGAGCCGTGCACGGATGAAGAAGGCGACGATGATGAGCACGAAGGAGGCGAGGAACGGAACGCGCCAGCCCCAGGAGAGCAGCGCCTCCTCCGGCAGGAGGGTGATGAGGCCGAAGACGACGGCCGCGAGCAGTGTTCCCGCCTGGATGCCGACGAAGGGCAGGGCCGAGAAGAACCCACGACGTCGCACGGGCGAGTACTCGGCCATGAGCACGGTCGACCCGGCCTGCTCGGCGCCGGCCCCGAAGCCCTGGAGCGAGGCGGAGGATGACGAGGAAGACCGGTGCCCAGATCCCGATCGCCTCATACGTCGGCAGGAGGCCGATCGCCGTCGAGGCCCCGCCCATGAGCAGGATCGTGACCACCAGCACCACCTTGCGGCCGACCCTGTCGCCGAGCCGGCCGAAGAACAGTCCGCCGAACGGGCGGGCGAGGAAGCCGACGCCGTAGGTCGCGAAGGCCGCCACGGTCGCCATCGCGGGGTCGTCCTGGGGGAAGAAGAGCACGTTGAAGATCAGGGCCGTGGAAAGGCCGTACAGCGCGAAGTCGAAGTACTCGAGCGCGCTGCCGATGCTCGAGGCCAGCGTCGCCCGCTTCAGGTTCGCCGCGTACTCCGGGTCCTCCGTGGACGCGTGCCGTGGGGTGTCGGTCTGGGTCATTGCCATCTCCTTCGATCGGCTCGGGGGTCCCGATTGGACGACAGCGTACCAACCTGATGGACGTTGTTCAATACTGTGAACAGCATTCGGCGCATGCAAGCGACGCATCGCCACAGCTGCGCGGGCACGCCGAATGCGGCCGGATGCCCCGGCCCGACCACGCCGGATGTCAGCCGGCGGAGCGCGCGCTCATCGGGTTCGTGAGCGCGGACGCCGCCTCGGCCAGCGCCGCCGCGACGCGTTCGACGCGCTCGGGCGTCGCCTCCGCGACGGGGAGGGCCACGCCGAGCGCCAGCCGGGGATCACTCGGCGACCACCCCTCGAGGGGCACGGCGACACCGACGACGCCGGGGAACGACTCCTCGTCGTCGAGCGCCCAACCCCGCTCGCGCGCGGCGGCCGAGCTTCGTCGAGCAGGCTGGGCAGGTCGCGGACGCTGTGCTCGGTCAGCCGCGGGAAGGGCACCGAGTCCGCCAGCAGCGCCGTGACCTCGGCGTCCTCCATCGGCATGAGGAGCGCGTTGCCGGTCGCGCTGAGCGCCGCGGGCAGCCTCGACCCCAGCGGGGTGCCGAAGCGGACGCTGCGGGAGCCCTCGTGGCGGGCCAGGTACAGCGCGTCGCGCTCATCGAGCATCACGACCTGCACGACCTCGTGCACGAGCACCGGCGATGCCGCGCAGACGCCGTAGAACTCGCGGATCTGGTTGAACTGGGCGGCGAACGCACCCCCGAGCTCGACCGTGCGTCGCCCGAGCTGGTAGCCGAGCGGCACGCGCTGCACCATCATGGCCGCCTCCAGGGCGAGGCACAGGTTCGCCGTCGAGGACTTCGCGAGCCCGAGGGCGTTCGCGATCTCGGTCAGCGTGAGCGGCCCGGGCGCCTCGGCGAGGAGGCCGAGGATCGCCATGCTGCGGGTGACGGCCGGCGCGGGATCGCGCCCCTGGCGGTCTGCGGATGCTTCGCTCATCGCTTCCTCTCCGACCGCGTTCAGCGCGGTGTCAGTAGAACTCGACGGTGTCCACCACGTTGCGCATCGGCCGGCCGTCGAGGAGCCGGGTGGCGTTCTCGGCGAATCGCCGCGCGATGCGCTCCTCCTCCTTGTCGCTGAGCGCCGCGGTGTGCGGGCTCACGAGCACGTGGGGGTGCGACCACAACGGCGAGTCGGTCGAGAGTGGCTCGGACTCGAAGACGTCGAGCGCCGCGAATGCGACCCTTCCGTCGTCGAGCGCCGCGACCAGCGACGCCTCGTCGACCACCGTACCGCGACCGACGTTCACGAGGATGGCGCCGGGCCTGACGGCTCGCAGGACCCGTTCGCCGACGAGGTGGTGGGTGTGCTCGGTGCCGGGCAGCGTCACGACGATCGCGTCGACGGAGGCGACTGCCTGTTCGAGCTCGTCGATCGGCACCAGCCGGTCGACGCCCTCGACGGGCTCGCCGTTGCGGGTCGTGCCCCAGACCCGGGCGCCGAGGGCCTGGAAGCGCTTGGCGCACTCCGCGCCGATGCCGCCGAGCCCGATCACGAGCACGGTCAGCTCGTCGAGCTGGCGCATCTCCCATCGATCCGGCCACGCCTGCGCGCGCTGGTCGGCCGCGAGGCGCGGCAGACCCTTCGCTCCGGCGAGCACGCCGAACACGGCGAACTCGGCGAGCGGGCCGCCATGGACTCCCGCGCTGGTGGTGAACGCGATGCGGTCGAGCGCCTCGCGTTCGAGCCCGGCATCCTTCACCTGGCCGCCGCCGCCGGCCGCCGTCGTCATCACCCATCGGAGTCGTGGGTTCGCCGCGGCGGTTCGGGCGAGGGCCGCCGGCTCGACGTCGGGGATGCCGAAGAGCACGTCGGCCGAGTCGACCATGTGGTCGAACTCCGCCTGCTCGGCCACGTCGCGCACGTGGTCGGGATCGCCGGACCAGTCGGCAGGACCGCGCATGGGGCGCACCAGCCGGTGGTCGCGCACGACCTCGAGCCTCGGCTCGAGCTCCTCCATGAGTCGGCACAGCTCCTCTGCGAGCGGAACGGCCACCACGGCGCGCAGTCGGTTCTCGGTGTCGGCCATCCCGGCCCTCCCTCCAGGCGGCATGAGCGACGCCGCACCACGATCATACCTCGAATTGTTCAACCTGTTGAATCTTGGTTCTACATATTGAATCCGCAGGTACACTCTCGACATGTCCACCACACACACCCACGCGGACGATGTCGTCGGCGTACTCGGCCTCGGCGCCATGGGCGCCCCGATGGCGCGCCGGCTCCTCGCGGCCCGCGGGCGCGTCGTCGTGCACGCGCGCACCCGACCCACCGATCTCGACGGCGCCGAATGGGCCGCGACACCCGGCGACCTCGGCGCCCGCGCGGACGCGGTGCTCGTCATGCTCCCCGACCTGCCGCAGCTCGAGGCCCTCCTCGACGGCCCCGACGGCCTGCTCGCGAGCGAGCGGCAGCTGCTGCTCATGATCGGGTCGACCTCGTCGGCGCCCGGCGTCCGAGCCCTGGCCGAACGCCTCGCCGAACAGACCGACGGGCACGTCCGAGTGGTCGACTGCCCGGTCTCCGGCGGGGTCGACGGCGCGACCGCCGGGACGCTCTCGATCATGCTCGGCGGCGAACCCGATGACGCATCCCGGGCCGCGGAGCTGCTCTCCGCCTGCGGCACGCCGGTGCACCTCGGCCCGCTCGGCGCCGGTGAGGTCGCGAAGGCGTGCAACCAGATGATCGTCGCCGCGACGATCCTCGCGCTCGGCGAGGCCAGCGTTCTCGCCGATCGGTCGGGCCTCGACCTCGACCGACTGTGGTCGCTGCTGGGCGGCGGCTACGCGGGCTCGAACCTCCTCGCGAGTCGCCGGGACATGCTCGTCGCCGGTGACGACACGCCGTCCGGCATGGCGAAGTACATGGTCAAGGACCTGCGCTTCGCCGACGAGATCGCCGCGACGACCGGCACCGACCCCGTGCTGCTGCCGGCACTGCGGTCCGCCTTCGACGAACTCGTCGAGCGCGGCCTCGGTGATCGGGACATCGCCGTCACGCGGCGGTTCATCGCCGAGCGAGGCGGCCCGGCGAACGCCGACGGCACCTCGCGACCCGCCTGACCTCCACCTGACCTCCACCCGACGGCATCTCACTGCAACAGCGCGCAACGGTGAGCCGGGCTCACAGTACGCTGGACAGGACCCCCCGAACCCACGAGGAGAACTTTCGTGCCTGCAACCGGATCAGCAAACATCGGCGTCGTCGGACTCGCGGTGATGGGGTCGAACCTCGCCCGCAACCTCGCGAGCCGCGAAGGCAACAGCGTCGCGGTGTTCAACCGCTCCCCCGAGCGCACGCGCACGCTGACCTCCGAGCACCCCGAGGCGGGCTTCGTCGCCGGCGAGAGCTACGACGAGTTCGTGGCGTCGCTCGCCAAGCCCCGCACCGCGATCATCATGGTGCAGGCCGGCAAGGGCACCGACGCCGTCATCTCCGAGCTCGTGCAGCGCTTCGAGCCGGGCGACATCATCGTCGACGGCGGCAACGCGAACTTCCACGACACCATCCGCCGCGAGAAGGAGATCAGCCCCACCGGCATCCACTTCGTCGGCATGGGCGTCTCGGGCGGCGAGGAGGGCGCACTCAACGGCCCGTCGCTGATGCCCGGCGGCACCGCGCAGTCCTACGAGACGCTCGGCCCGATCCTGCAGACCATCGCGGCGGTCGCCCCCGACGGCGAGCCGTGCGTCACGCACGTCGGCACCGACGGCGCCGGCCACTTCGTGAAGATGGTGCACAACGGCATCGAGTACGCCGACATGCAGCTCATCGCCGAGGCCTACGACCTGATCCGCCAGGGCACGGGCAAGACCCCGGCCGAGATCGCCGACGTCTTCGCCGAGTGGAACACCGGCGAGCTCGAGAGCTACCTCATCGAGATCACCGCCGAGGTGCTGCGCCAGACGGATGCCGCGACCGGCCTGCCGCTCGTCGACGTCATCCTCGACGAGGCCGGCGCCAAGGGCACCGGCGCGTGGACCGTGCAGAACGCCCTCGACCTCGGCGTGCCGACCTCCGGCATCGCCGAGGCGGTGTTCGCCCGGAGCCTGTCCTCCAAGCGCGCCCAGCGCCAGGCGGCATCCGACCTGCCCGGCCCGGCCGAGGCGTGGAAGGTCGCCGACGGCGACGCCGACGCCTTCATCGAGGACGTGCGTCGCGCGCTCTACGCGTCGAAGATCATCGCCTACTCGCAGGGCTTCGACGAGATCGTCTCGGGCGCCGAGCAGTTCGGCTGGGACGTGCACAAGGGCGACATCGCGAAGATCTGGCGCGCCGGCTGCATCATCCGCGCCCGCTTCCTCAACCGCATCGCCGAGGCCTACGCCGACGACCCCTCGCTCGTCGCGCTGGTGGTGGCTCCGTACTTCCGCGACGCCGTGGCCGGTGCGCAGGACAGCTGGCGCCGGGTCGTCGCGATCGCGGCGCAGGCCGGCATCCCGACGCCCGCGTTCTCCTCGTCGCTCGCCTACTACGACGGCCTCCGCGCCGAGCGCCTCCCGGCCGCGCTGATCCAGGGCCAGCGCGACTTCTTCGGCGCGCACACGTACAAGCGCGTCGACAAGGCCGGCGTGTTCCACACGCTGTGGTCGGGCGACCACAGCGAGATCGAGACGACGCCCTCCTCGCACTAGTCGAGGGCGCGAACGAGGGAGCGAGCGGATGCCGGAACCGGCGTGGCGGCACGAGGGCACCGAGCCCGACTACCGCTTCACGCTCGCGAACGAGCGCACGTTCCTCGCGTGGATCCGGACGGCCCTCGCGCTGCTCGCGGGCGGGGTGCTGCTGCACCAGTTCGCCACGGAGCTGGGACCACGCGTCGCGGTCACGGTGCTCTCCGTGGGCCTCGGAGTGGTCGCGGCCGCGCTCAGCGTCGTCTCCTATACGAGGTGGCGGGCCAACGAGATCGCCATCCGGCAGGGTCGACCCCTGCCGTTCAGCTGGATCCTCCCTGCGCTTGCGGGCGCCTGCCTCCTGACCAGCGCGGTGCTCGTCGTGCTGCTCGTCGTCGCGTGACCGGGTCGACGACATGGTGAGGCCGCACGTGGTGTCCGCGACCGGCGATCCGGGCCTGCAGCCCGAGCGCACCGCGCTCGCGTGGACGCGCACCGCCCTGGCGATGGCGGTCAACGCGCTCCTCGCGATCCGGGCCGGGTTCGTCGCCGGCGAGCCGTGGCTCGTGGCCATCGGGGTGCTGCTGTTCGCCGCATCCGGCGCGGTCGTCGCGATCGGCACGATACGTCGGCGGCAGCTGTCGGGTGAGCGAGCTCGTGATCACGCCGCCCGCGGGTGCGCTGCTCGGCGTGGCGCTCGCCACCCTCGTCGCGAGCGCGGGCGGGGTCGCATCGGTGTTCGTCGGGGGTGCCGCGTGACCGGACCGCACCCCGAATTGGAGCCCGACCCGTTCGACGACGAGGGGCCCACGCCCGGCCAGCGTCGACGACGGGTGCTGCGCATCGTCGTGCTCGTCGCGCTCGGCACCCTCGTGCTGCCGCTCGTGCTCTCGGCGTACGGGGTGGCGAAGTCGGCCGCCGACCGCGCGTGCGCCGTGTTCGTGTCGGCCTACGACACGAATGCGGCGGGGTTCCGCACGACGTTCGACCTCTTCGCACCGGGGGGCGCGGGGTGGGAGTGCTTCGCGATCTCGGAGAACGGCACGTCGCGGCTGCTCGGCAACCTCGGGCCGCTCCCGGCGATGCCGCGCCAGCCCGACCTCGACGAGCCCGACCAGCGGGAGGCCCGCGCTCAGTCCTCGGGCGCCCTGAACAGCGCCGTGGTGTCGACCGGGCCCACCGGCTCGACCGCGCCGCCGTCGGTCGCCGTCGCCGCCGTCGGATCGGCCTCGTCGGCGGCCGTGAACACCCGCTTGTAGCGTCGGCCGTCGGGCAGCTCGATCGTGCGCGCCTCGAGCTGGCCGCGGTTCACGCGCTGGTAGATCGCCTGCGCCGTGACCCCCAGGCGCTTCGCCGCCTCGGCGACGCTCTCGCCCGGCAGGTCGGTGGGCACGCTCGACGGCCGGTCGCGCTTGCGCCGACGGCTGGCGTCCTGGCGCTCGGCGATGGCGTCGTCGTCGCCCGCCCACCGGTATTTCGCGGCCGACGGGCTGAGGCCCGCGGCATCCGCCACCTCGTCCCACGTCGCTCCGGCCTCGACCGCCTCGCGCGCCGCGGCCAGGGCGGCCGGGTCGGCCTCGAGGGCGGTGACGAGCGAGCGGATGCCGCGGAGTCGCTCGAGCGGCGCGACCTCGGGCCCCTCGGCCTCGAGCTCGGCCAGGCGCGAGAGCGCGCGGGCCGCGTCGGCGGAGAGGAACGACACCGTTGCCCCTCAGCCCTCGAGCAGCCCGTTGCGCACCTGGCGGCGCAGCACCTTGCCGATCAGGGAGCGCGGGCAGGTCGTCGACCTGCACGACGCGCCTCGGCACCTTGTAGGCCGTGAGCCCGCTGCGGGCGAAGTCGCGGATCGCGGCCTCGTCGAAGGTCGCGCCGTCCTTCAGCACGACGACGGCGACGACCTGCTCGCCTGAGCGCTCGTCGGGCAGGCCCACGACCGCGCAGTCCTCGACGTCGGGGTGGGCGCGCACGGCCTCCTCGACCTCGCTCGGCGCCACGTTGAAGCCGCCGGTGATGATGAGCTCCTTGATGCGGTCGACGACGCGCACGAAGCCCTCGTCGTCGATCGCGACGATGTCGCCGGTGCGGAACCAGTCGGCCCCGCCGTCGTCGGCGGGCACGAACACCGCCTCGGTCTCCTCGGGCTTCTTCCAGTACCCCGAGAACACCTGCGGGCCGCGCACGATGAGCTCGCCCTCGGCGCCGGGCTCGCGGTCGCGCGTCGGCTCGTCGGGGTCGACGACCCGCACCTCGGTGGAGGGCAGCGGCAGGCCGACGGTGCCGGCCTTGCGGCTCGGCGCGACCGGATTCGCGATCAGCACGGGCGAGCACTCCGAGAGTCCATAGCCCTCGACCAGGTAGCCGCCGGTCGCGGCCTCCCACGGCTCGACGACCTCCGCCGACAGCGGCATCGCGCCCGAGATCGCGATCTGGATCCCCTGCAGGGAGACGCCCTCGGCGGCGGCGGCCTTCGTGAGCCGGTCGTAGATCGGCGGCACGGCAGGGAAGAACGTCGGCGGGTGCTTCTTCACGACCTTCAGCACGAGGTCGGGATCGAACTTCGGGAAGAGCACGAGGCGCGAGCCCATGCTCATCGCGAAGGTCAGGCACAGCGTGAGCCCGTAGGCGTGGAACATCGGCAGCACGGCGTAGACCACCGAGGTGCCCCGCTCGATCTCGGGCACCCAGGACCGGGCCTGCGCGGCGTTCGCGCCGAGGTTCTCGTGCGTGAGCGTGGCGCCCTTCGGGCTGCCGGTCGTGCCGCTCGTGTACTGGATGAGCGCCACGTCGGATGCCTCGGGGCCGATGATGTGGGCGTCGATCGGCTCGGATGCCACGAGCTCGCGCCACGGCATGGTGCCGCGCACCTTCGTGGTGAGCGCGGCGCGGGACTCGCGCGCCTTCGCCACCGGCAGGCGCAGCATGAAGCGCGTGAGGAACGGCATCGCCCGGGTGACGTCGACCGACACGATCGACTGCACCGCGACATCCGCCGGGAACGCCTGGATCGTCTCGACGACCTTGTCCCACGCGATGACCACGCGGGCGCCGTGGTCCTCGAACTGGTGGCGCAGTTCGCGCGGCGTGTAGAGCGGGTTGTGCTCGACCACGATCGCGCCGAGGCGCAGCACGGCGTAGAACGCGACGATGTGCTGCGGGCAGTTCGGGAGCACGAGCGCCACCGGGTCGCCCTTCTGCACGCCGAGCAGGCGCAGGCCCTCGGCGGCGCGCTCGATCTGGTCGCCGAGCTCGGCGTAGGTCGTGGTGCGCTCGAAGAACTCCAGCGCCACGTGATCGCCGTACTGCTCCACCGAGCCGCGCACGAGGTCGGAGAGCGAGCCCTGCTGCGGCTCGATGTCGTGCGGCACGCCCTCGGCGTAGCTCGCCAGCCAGGGACGCGGGGTCGTGATCGCCATCGCCGGCCTAGGCCGCGCCGTCGAACATGCTCGTCACCGAGCCGTCCTCGAAGACCTCGTGGATCGCGCGCGCGAGCAGCGGCGCGATGGGCAGCACGGTGAGGCGGTCCCAGCGCTTGGACTCGGGGACCGGCAGCGTGTCGGTGACCACGACGCTGTCGATCGACTCGTTCTGCAGGATGTCGACGGCGGGGCTCGAGAACACCGCGTGGGTGGCGGCCACCACGACGCCGATCGCGCCGTTCGCCTTCAGCGCCTCGGCCGCCTTCACGATCGTGCGTCCGGTGTCGATCAGGTCGTCGACGAGCAGGCAGACGCGGCCGTGCACGTCGCCGACGATCTCGTGCACCGAGACCTGGTTCGGCACGAGCGGGTCGCGTCGCTTGTGGATGATCGCGAGGGGGGCGCCGAGCTTGTCGCTCCAGATGTCGGCGACGCGCACGCGACCCATGTCGGGCGACACCACGGTGAGGGTCTCGGGATCGAGCTTCTCGCGGAAGTGCTCGAGCAGCACGGGCATGGCGAAGAGGTGGTCGACCGGGCCGTCGAAGAAGCCCTGGATCTGGGCGGCGTGCAGGTCGACCGACATGATGCGATCGGCGCCGGCGGCCTTGTAGAGGTCGGCGACCAGGCGGGCCGAGATGGGCTCGCGCCCGCGCCCCTTCTTGTCCTGCCGGGCGTAGGGGTAGAACGGGGACACCACGGTGATGCGCTTCGCGGAGGCGCGCTTCAGCGCGTCGATCATGATGAGCTGCTCCATGAGCCACTCGTTGATGGGCGAGGTGTGCGACTGGATCACGAACGCGTCGGAGCCGCGCACGCTCTCGTCGTAGCGGGCGTAGATCTCGCCGTTCGCGAACGTGCGGGCGTCGGTCGGCACCAACTCGGATCCGAGCTCGTCCGCGATCTGCTCGGCGAGCTCAGGGTGGGCCCGCCCGGAGACGAGCACGAGGCGCTTCGATCCGGTGGTCTCGATTCCCGACATGTGGTGTGTCCTCTCCACCCGCGTGAGCCGGTGCGTCAGTCGGTGGCTGCGTCGTCCGATGCGGGGCCGGATGCCTCGCCCGCCGCCTCGGCCGCCTGGGCTGCCGCGGTGCCGGGTCGGTGCGTCTGGACCCATCCCTCGATGTTGCGTTGCGGGGCCACGTTCACGCCGAGCGCGCCCGCGGGGACGTCCTTGCGGACGACGGTGCCGGCGCCCGTGTAGGCCCCGTCGCCAATCCTAACGGGCGCGACGAACACGCCGTGCGAGCCGGTCTTCACGTGCGAGCCGATGTCGGAGTGGTGCTTCCGCACGCCGTCGTAGTTGGCGAAGATCGACCCGGCGCCGATGTTCGAGTGCACGCCGATCGTGGCGTCGCCGACGTACGAGAGGTGCGGCACCTTGCTGCCCTCGCCGATCCTCGAGTTCTTCGTCTCGACGAAGGTGCCGATCTTGCCGTCGGCGCCGAGCACGGTGCCGGGCCGGAGGTAGGCGAACGGGCCGACGGATGCCCCGTCGCCGATCACCGACAGCGTGGCATCCGTGCGCTTCACCTCGGCGCCCCTGCCGACCTCGCAGTCGACGAGCGTCGTGTCGGGCCCGACGACCGCGCCCGTGGCGATCACGGTGGCGCCCTTGAGCTGCGTGCCGGGGCGGATGGTGACGTCGGGCTCGATCTTCACGTCGAGGTCGATCCAGGTGGTCGCGGGGTCCTCGATGGTGACGCCGTTGAGCTGCCAGCCGCGCACGATGAGCGCGTTCAGGCGAGCCGCGGTCTCGGAGAGCTGCGCGCGGTCGTTGATGCCCGCCACGAGCCACGGCTCGGACACGGGCACGGCCTCGACCTCGGAACCGGCCTCGCGGAGCAGCTGGATCACGTCGGTGAGGTACTTCTCGCCCTGCACGTTGTCGGTCGTGAGGTTCGCGAGCTGGTCGCGCAGGGCTCCGGCGCCGAACGCGTAGATGCCCGCGTTGATCTCGCCGATCGCACGCTCGTCATCGGTGGCGTCCTTCTGCTCGACGATGCGGTCGAACCCGCCGTCGGCGCTGCGCACGACTCGCCCGTAGCCGGTCGGGTCGTCGTACATCGCCGAGAGCACGGATGCCTCCGCGGCGTGGCCGCGGTGCTGCTCGAGGAACGCGGCGAGCGTGTCGGCGTCGAGGAGCGGCACGTCGCCGTTGAGCACGAGCACCTCGCCCTCGAAGCCGTCGGGGAGCGCCGCGAGCGCCTGCTCGACGGCGCGCCCGGTGCCGGGGATCTCGTCCTGGTCGACGACGATGATGCCGGGCATCACCGCCTCGACCTCGGCGGCGACCTGGTCGCGCTCGTGTCGCACGACCGCGACGACGTGGGCGGCGTCGAGGGCGTTCGCCGTGCGCAGCACGTGTGCCACGATCGGCGACCCCGCGAGGGGGTGCAGGAGCTTCGGGGTGGCGGATTTCATGCGCGTGCCCTGGCCGGCGGCGAGCACGATGATGGCGAGTTTCTGGTCCATGCTCCGCCACCAGGATTCGAACCTGGTCCTCACAGCTCCAAAGGCTGTCGTGCTGCCGTTACACCATGGCGGACCGCGCAGGCAGTGGCCCCGCGCGACCTCAAGTCTGCCATGGCGCGCGGTCCTGCCCCTGCGGCATCCGTGGCATCCCTGCGGCATCCGTGGCATCCCTGCGGCGGGATAATGGCGGCATGACGGATGCTGACGAGGTCGACCGGATCGTGGGCGACTGGGAGCGCGAGCGGCCCGACCTCGACTTCGCGCCGCTGCAGGTGCTCTCCCGGGTCGCGCGACTCTCGAAGCACCTCGACCGGGCCCGGCGACAGGCGTTCGCGCGCTCGGAGCTCGAGGCGTCGGAGTTCGACGTGCTCTCGGCACTGCGCCGCGCCGGCACGCCCTACCGTCTCTCCCCCAAGCAGCTGCTGCAGCAGACGCTCGTCTCGAGCGGCACGATGACGAACCGCATCGACCGGCTCGTCGAACGCGGGCTCGTCACACGCCAGACCGACCCCAACGACGGCCGCGGCATCCTCGTCGAGATGAGCCCCGCGGGCCTCACCCGGGTCGACGCCGCGATCACGCGGCTCGTCGACGCCGAGTCCGAGCTGCTCGAAGGGCTGCCCGCTGCCGAGCAGAAGCGGCTCGCCGGGCTGCTGCGCAAGCTCAGCCTCGGCTTCGACTGAGGTCGCCTTCCTCCGATCCCACCGCCGGCCCCTCGACCCACTGCTCCCCCCGACGCTCCGCCCATGCTCGCCTGCGTGCTCGCCCATCCGCTTCCCGCGCCCTCGCCCGCTGCTCCCTCGACCCACTGCTTCCCTCGACGCCACCGCTCCCCTCGCCCACTGTCCACCGACGCTCCGCCCACCGCCCTCCCCTCGACCCACGCTTGCCCGCCCTCCCCTCGACCCACTGCTCGCCGAGTTATCCACAACACTCGAACGTATGTTCGAATCTCGGTAGGATGGGGACATGCCCACCGCGATCGCCGAGCACCCGCCGACGGTCGCCGATGGGCGCGTCTCCTCGCCGTACGCCATCGCCCAAGGCGGACTGGCTGGGTTGATCGATGCCGCTGTGCAGACCCGTCGGCTCGAGGCGATGCAGGCGGCGATGCGCGTCGATGTGATCAACCTCGCCGTCGACTACGCGATCCGCAGCGCAGACGCGTTCACGGCGCCATCGCTGTCGCCGGCGCGCCGTCGCGAGCTGGCCCGCCGCGCGGTGATCGCTGAGCTGGCGACGGCGCTGCGCCTACCAGAGCGCACCATGACTCGGCTCGTCTCGGAGGCGTGGACCCTCGCGACCGAGCTCCCGGCCACCCTGGCGGCACTCCGGGCAGGGAGCATCGACGAGGCACACGCCCGCGTCATCGTCGACGAGACCGCCGGGCTCACCGACGCGCCCGTCCGCGAGCGCCTCGACGCGGAGCTCGCCGTCCGCGCCACGATGACGACCGCGGCGAGCCTCCGGCGGATCGCCCGACGCCTCCGCGAGTCCGCGCAGGCGGAATCGCTCGCGGAACGTCACGAGCGCGCCCGCGCCGAGCGCCGGGTCGAGCTCGAGCCGGCACGCGACGGCATGGCCTGGCTGCACCTGCACGTGGCCGCAGGCGACGCGCTGCTGATCCGCGACCGGCTCGACCGGATCGCCGCAGACGTGGGCGACGACGCGGCCGGTGCTTCAGGCACCGTCGACGAGCGCACGCCCGACCAGCTCCGAGCGGATGTCGCACGCGACCTGCTCCTGCACGGCGTCCCGCCGATCGGTGAGGCCTTCCATGTCGCGGCGGCGACCGTCCGGCCGACCGTGCACGTGACCGTTCCGGTGCTGACGCTGCTCGGCGTCGACGACGCACCCGCCGACCTCGAGGGCTACGGCCCGATCGACCCCGAGACCGCACGCGGCCTCGCCGCGCAGGCACCGTCGTTCACGCGGCTCCTCACGCATCCGATCTCGGGCACCGTGCTCGACGTCGACCGCACGACGTATCGCCCGCCCGCCGACCTCGCGCGTTGGCTCCGGGTCCGCGACGAGACCTGCCGATTCCCTGGCTGCAACCGCCGCGCCGCACGTTGCGAGCTCGACCACACCGAGGATTGGGGCGACACGGGGCGCACCGCGTTCGACAACCTCGCGCACCTCTGCCCGCATCACCATCACCTGAAGCACGAGACGTCGTGGTCGGTGCGGCACCTCCACGATGGGACGCTCGAGTGGAGGTCGCCGGCCGGTCGTCGACATGTGACCGAGCCCGCGGTGCGGATCCCGGCACGTGCTGCACCCCGTCCGATCCACGCGGGAGCGCCCGAACAAGCGGGAACCGGGCCACACGGTCGGGACCCAGGCAGCGCGCCGCCCTTCTGACGCGTCCGCTTCTGACGCGTCCGCTTCTGACGCGTCCCCTTCTGACGCGCCCGCCGTCTGACGCGCCCCCTTCTGACGCGCCCGCCTTCTGACGTATCGCGCCGCACTTCGAAGTGGTCGTCCGGGCTAAGTGTCAGCCCGCCCGTCAGCCTGCCGCGCCAAGATCGCCGCCCCGGCGGCCCTGTCAGCCAGCCCACCCATGGCGGCCGCTCACGCGGTGCATCGGATCCGACCGCCGGGAACAGTCGCTCAGGCGTGGTCGTCGGGCGCGATCCAACGCACGCCGTTGTCGTGGAGGACGAGCTGCGCGCGCACCGCGACCCCTGCATTGCGACAGGCCGCGCCGAGGGCGCCGGCCCACGCTCGGTCGTCGGTCGTGAACTCGGCACCTCCCGGGCGTTCCCAGACGAAGATCACCTTCGCGGCCTCGATCTCGGCGACGATGCTCGCGAGCCGGTTCGCAAGGACCTCCGCCACCGTGCCTTCGTCTCCGAACGGTTCGTGGGGATGCTCGGGGTACGCGGGCATCGGCATGATCACCGGCCGCTGCAGGTCGTCGGCGTCGAGATACAGCGTCCACCACTGGCGGCGGATCGCGCGCTGCAGCAGGCTGGCAACGCGCTGCTCGATGTCGCGGTCGGTGGAGATGGGCAGCTGGGTCGCGTCGTTCGCGTCGAGTCGTCTCACACGGTGAACGTTGCCGCGCTCACTCGCCCGATGCGGCATTCGTGCGCCGACGGCGGCACGGATCGCACCCGCCGCTCGCTGTGGAGGACGACTCCGGATGCGCGGCCCTCGACGACGGCATCGACCGCAGCACTCCCCGACCGACGGCACGCACGCACTCCCCGACGACGTCTCGGCAGCACGCACTCCCCGACCGGCAGCACGCGACACCTCCCGACCGGCAGCACGCCTGCTCCCGTTCCTCTCGGTTCCTCTCGGCCCGGCTCCTACCGGCGCAGCACCCGCGCGCGAGCCAGTTGCCGAGGAACTGCACGCCCTGCACGAACACGACGATGAGCAGCACGGCCGCCCACGTGATGACCGGCTCGAACTGGCGGTAGCCGTAGACCTGCGCGAACGTGCCCAGCCCGCCGCCGCCGACGAGGCCCGCGACGGCCGTCATGTCGACGATGGCCACGAGCACGAACGTGTACCCGAGGATCAGCGGCCCCAGCGCTTCGGGGATCACGATCGTGAGCAGGATGCGGAGCGGCCCCGCGCCCATCGACCGTGCCGCCTCGATCACCCCGGGCGACACCGTGAGCAGGTTCTGCTCCACGATGCGTGCGATCGCGAAGGAGGCCGCGAGCGAGAGCGCGAAGATCAGCGCGTTGTTGCCGATGCCCGTGCCGATCACGAGTCGCGAGAGCGGCTGCACCGCGGCGATGAAGATGATGAACGGGATCGGCCGGAAGAAGTTGATCACGACATTGACCACGTTGTAGACCGCCCGGTTCGACAGGAGGCTGCCGGGCCTGGTCGTGTAGAGCACGGTGCCGAGCACGAGCCCGGCGAACCCGCCGATGAGCAGCGTGAGCGCCACCATGTACAGCGTCTCGACGGCGGCGACCCAGAACTCGCCCTGCAGTTCGAACAGCCGGTCCATCACGCCACCTCCGTCACGTCGACGCGTTCGGCGATGCGCGAGAGCGCGGCGTCGATCGCGGCATCCGCGCCTCGGATCGCGAGGGTGAGGTGCCCGAACGCGCGGCCCTGGATGTCGTTGATGCCGCCGTACACGAGCTCGAACTCGAGGCCGGCCGTGGCGAGCTCGACGAACACCGACGCCTGCGACACGTCGCCGTCGCGGAACGAGATGGTGACGATGCGACCCTCGTGCCGCTCGCGCAGCACGGCGAGCTCGGCCGGCGACGGGATGCCCTTCACGACCGTCGAGACGAAGCGCTGCGACGAGGGGTTCTGCGGGTTCGAGAACACCTGGAACACGTCGCCGTGCTCGATGACGCGGCCGCCGTCCATGACCGCGACCTTCGTCGCGATCGACTGGATCACGTCCATCTCGTGCGTGATCACGATGATCGTCACGCCGAACTCGCGGTTCACGCGCTTGAGCAGCGCGAGCACCTCCTGCGTCGTCTCGGGATCGAGCGCGCTCGTGGCCTCGTCGGCGAGCAGCAGCCGCGGCGAGGTGGCGAGCGCGCGGGCGATGCCGACGCGCTGCTTCTGCCCGCCCGACAGCTGGTCGGGGAAGTTCCTCGCCTTGTCGGCCAGGCCGACGAAGTCGAGCAGCTCGGCCACGCGCGCCGCGACCTCGGACTTCGACGCGCCCGCGACCTTCAGCGGGTACGCGACGTTCTGCCAGACCGTCTTCGAGCCGAACAGGTTGAACTGCTGGAAGATCATGCCGATGCCGAGCCGGATGCCGCGGAGCTCGCGCTCGGGCATCTCGGTGAGGTCGCGGCCGTCGACCGTGATGCGGCCCGACGTGGCGGGCTCCAGCGCGTTCACGAGGCGCACGAGCGTGGACTTGCCGGCGCCCGAGTAGCCGATGATCCCGTAGACGTCGCCGGGCTCGATGTCGAGGCTGACGTCGTCGACGGCGACCACCGGAGCTCCGCCGCGGTCGGCGGCGGGATAGGTCTTGGTGACGTTGGTGAGGCTCACGAGGGCCATGGGGTGCTCCTTCCGGAACGCCGAGACGGGCGGTGGGGCCGGTGAGGCGCCCACCACCCGTCTCGCGTCGCGATCGAGGTGTCGGATCGATCGCGGGCGTCAGCCCTTCGCGGCCTTCGTGTCGGCCTCGACCGTCGCGAGCGACTCCTCGAGGTCCGGCACCGGGGTCGTGACCGGCACGCCCGTGCCGCCCGACGCCTCGATGAGGCCGGCCTGCACCTCGGGGTCGGTCTGGAAGATCTCGACGAGCTTCAGGTACGTCTCGTCGTCCTTGTCCTCGGCGCGCGCCGCGAAGATGTTCACGTACGGCAGCGCGTTCGGGTCGCTCGGGTCGTCCTGGGCGATCGCGTCCTCGAACGTGAGCCCGGCGTCCTGCACGAAGTCGTTGTTGATGACCGCGGCGGCGACGTCCGGAAGCGACGTCGGGGTGAGCGAGGCCTCGAGCGCGGTGACCTTCACCGTGGACTTCGACTCGTCGATGTCGGCGAGGTCGGAGAAGATCGTGCCGCCGCTCTTCAGCTCGATGAGGCCGGCCGACTGCAGCACGAGCAGCGCGCGGGCCTGGTTCGACGCATCGTTGGGCACGGCGACGGTCTCGCCGGCGGGGATGTCCTCGACCGAGTCGTACTTCGTCGAGTAGAGGCCGAGCGGGTAGATCGCGGTGGCGCCGATCGGCACGAGGTCCTCGCCCGCCGAGACGTTGTAGTCGGCCAGGTAGACGATGTGCTGGAACTGGTTGAGGTCGAGCTCGCCCTCGGTCGTGGCCGGGTTCGGCTGCGCGTAGTCGGCGAAGTCGACGAGCTCGATCGTGATGCCCGCCTCGGCGGCGGCCTCCTCGAACGCGGCCCACTGCGGGTCGCTCTTGCCGACGACGCCGATCTTCACGACGTCGTCGCCTGCGGTCTCGCCCGCGGCCGGCGCGGCGCAGGCGGCGAGGCCCACGAGGAGCGGCACGGTCGCGAGGGCGGCGAGGAGCTTGGTGGTGGTGCGTGACATGCGGTGCATTCCCTTTCGTGTGGGCGCGCCGCGATCAGGTGCTGATGGCATGGAGCAGGCATGGCTCCGCCACGGTTCGTTTCGGTGGGGGCGTCGATGCCGCGAACGCGGGCGCATCTCCACGTTAGGCGAAGGATCTTCGCGCCGATGACGCACAGGTCACAACCCGTCACAGTTCCTTCGAGCAGATTGCTCGATCGTGACGGATGTTTCGACGCGATCAGCGACGAACGCGAGCGAGGAGCGACGCGTTCGCCCCGCGTCAGCCCTCGAGCGCCTCCGACACCTCGAGCCACCGGGTCTCGAGCTCGGCGACGGATGCCTCGAGGCCGCCGAGCTCGTCGCCGAGGCGTCCGAGCCCGACGTAGTCGCCCTGGTCGTGCCGCGCGAGCTTCTCGTGCTGCTCGGCGATCTGCGCCTGCAGCTTCTCGAGCCGGCGGTCGATCGACGACCGCTCCTTCTCGGCGACGCGGCGCTCCGCGCCGGTGAGGGCAGCGGATGCCGCGGCACCCGCGCCGGACGTCGACGCCGCCCCTGCGCCGGCCGCCGGCGCCGCCGCAGGCGCGGAACCGCCCGCCGCGATCGGACGTGACGCCTCGGCCGCGGCACCGCCGCCCCCGGCATCCGCCTGCTGCCTGCGCAGCTCGAGGTACTGCTCCACGCCGCGCGGCAGGTCGCGGAGGTGCCCGTCGAGGATCGCGAACTGCCGATCGGTGACCCGCTCGACGAGGTAGCGGTCGTGGCTCACGACGAGCAGGGTGCCGGGCCACGAGTCGAGGAGGTCCTCGATGGCGGCGAGCATGTCGGTGTCGAGGTCGTTCGTCGGCTCGTCGAGGATGAGCACGTTCGGCTCGCTCAGCAGGATGAGCAGCAGCTGCAGGCGGCGCTTCTGGCCGCCCGAGAGGTTCTTCACCGGCGTGGAGAGCTGCGCGTTCGTGAAGCCCAGCCGCTCGAGCAGCTGGCCCGGCGTGAGCTCGACCGCCTTGGAGCCCTCGCCGACCTTGTACGCGGTGCGCTGCTCGGCGATGACGGCGCTCACGCGCTGGTCGGCCCACTCGGCGAGCTCCGCGAGCTCCTGGCTCAGGGTCGCGATCTTCACGGTCTTGCCGCGCTTCACGCGTCCGGTGGTCGGCTGCACGGCACCCGTCACGAGCCCGAGCAGGGTGGACTTGCCGGCGCCGTTCACGCCGAGGATGCCGGTGCGCTCCCCCGGCGCGATGCGCCATTCGAGCTCGTGCAGCACGGTCTTCGTCGCCGGGCGCGCCGGGTACGGCATCCGCGACCGGGTACACGACCGACACGTCCTCGAGGTCGACGACGTCCTTGCCGAGACGTGCGACCGCGAGGCGGCTGAGCTCGATCGGGTTGCGCACCGGCGGCTCGTCCTCGATGAGCTGGTTGGCCGCCTCGATGCGGAACTTCGGCTTGCTCGTTCGCGCCGGTGCGCCGCGCCGCAGCCACGCGAGCTCCTTGCGCATGAGGTTCTGGCGCTTGGCCTCGGATGCCGCCGCCATGCGGTCGCGCTCCACGCGCTGCAGCACGTACGCGGCGTAGCCGCCCTCGAACGGCTCGACGATGCCGTCGTGCACCTCCCACGTGGCGGTGCACACCTCGTCGAGGAACCAGCGGTCGTGCGTCACGACGACGAGCGCGCCGGCATCCGTCGCCCATCGGCCCTTGAGGTGCCGGGCGAGCCACGCGATGCCCTCGACGTCGAGGTGGTTGGTGGGCTCGTCGAGGAAGACGACGTCCCAGTCGCCGACGAGCAGGGCGGCGAGGCCGACGCGGCGGCGCTGGCCGCCCGAGAGGCTGGCGACCTGCGTGTGCCACGGGACATCCGCGAGCAGGCCGCCGATGACGTCGCGCACCCGCGCGTCGCCGGCCCACACGTGCTCCTCGATGCCGCCGACGACCGCCTCGGCGACCGTCATGCCCGGATCGACCACGTCGGCCTGGTCGAGCATGCCGATGCGGATGCCGCGACGGCGCGTCACCCGCCCCGCGTCGGGCTCGAGCCGGTCGGCGAGCAGCTTCAGCAGCGTGGACTTGCCGTCGCCGTTGCGGCCGACGACGCCGATGCGGTCGCCCTCGTCGAGGCCGAGGGTGACCTCGTCGAAGACGGTGCGCGTCGGGAATTCGAGGTGCAGGCGCTCGGCGCCGAGGAGATGTGCCATGTCTGGCTCAACCCTACTTCCCGGTGGTCAGTGCATGATCCGGGCAGTGCGTGATGCGGCTGCGTGATGCCGGGCACGGTGCATGATGCGGGCCCAGTGCCACTGATGCGTTCAGTGCATGATGCGGGCGCCGTGCACCGGACCGTGCACGTGCACCGCGTTGAGGCGCGCCGCCGACAGGGCGATCTGCAGCTCGAGCGCGGAGTCGGCGTCGTCGGCGAGGAACGCCACGGTCGGCCCCGACCCGGAGACGAGACCGGCGAGCGCACCATGCGACTCGCCGAGCTCGAGGATGCCCCCGAGGCCGGGGGCGAGGCCCAGCGCCGCGGGCTGGAGGTCGTTGTGCAGCGCGTCGGCGAGCAGGCGCGGGTCGCCGGCGCGCAGCGCGTGCAGCACCGAGGCGTCGACGGTCGGCGGCGCCTCGACGGCCGCGAGGCGGGGCCCCTCCGTTCGGCGCCGGTCGAGCTCGCGGTAGACGCCGGGGGTCGAGAGGCCGAACTCGGCGACGGCGAGCACCCAGTGGAACGACCCCGTCGCGAGGGCGGGGTTGAGCCGGTCGCCGCGTCCGGTGCCGATGGCGGTGCCGCCCGACAGCGCGAACGGCACGTCGGCGCCGAGCTTCGCGGCGAGCGCGTGCAGCTCCTCCTTCGAGAGCGCCGTGCCCCACATCGCGTCGCACGCGACGAGCGTCGCCGCGGCATCCGCGGACCCGCCGCCCATGCCGCCCGCGATGGGCACGTGCTTCTCGATCTCGAGGTGCACGCCGCCGGGCACGCCCGCGGTGCGTGCGAGCAGCTTCGCGGCCCGCACGGCGAGGTTCGAGGCATCCGTCGGCAGGCCGGACGTGTCGATGCTGCCGCCGAACGTCACGCTGAACTCGTCGTCGGGCCAGGCCCGCACGTCCTCGTAGAGGGACACCGCCTGGTACGCCGTGGCGACGTCGTGGTACCCGTCGGACTGCACCTCGCCGACGCGCATGAAGAGGTTGACCTTGCCGGGCGCCCGAACGTGCACTGCCTCGTCCGTCGCCGCGATCGTCATGCTTCCACGCTATCCCACGGCCCCGGTCGCACCCGGTCAGCCGACCGCCTGCAACCACTCCCGCATGCGCGCCTTGACCTCGGCCAGCCGCGACCCGTCGGGCATGCGCCCCCACGTCAGTCCGATCGACGAACGCCCGTCGTCGAGCGGGCTCACCGTGGCGAGCACGTACTCGCCGCCCTCGAGCGGGAACCGGGCGGTCGGATGCTTCGCCGTGACGTTGAGGGCGAGCGGGTCGACGTCGAGCCGCACCGTCACGACCGCGGCGAGCGCCCGCAGCGCGGCGGCCGTGTCGAGCGCGACGGTGCGGCTGACGCTCGCCTCGTACGTGCCGTCCTGTCGTTGGCCGGGCCGGCGGATGCCGCGGGCCTGCTCGTATGCGACCGTGATGCCCTGCGCCCACCAGCCGTCGACCCCGTGCTCGCTCACGAGCCAGCTCGCGATGGCCTTGTGCGTCCATTTCGCGGCGTCGGCCTGGTCGAGGAGGGCGAACCACTCCGCGCGCTCCCTGCCCGTGGCGTCGCGCACCGCGTCGTCGCCGACGCCCTCGGCGTTGCTTCCCACCGGCGTACCCATGCGTCCCACGGTAGTGCGGCACGGCGGGGCGCGGAAGGTGCCGCGCACCGGGCGCGGAAGGTACCGCGCACCGGGGTGGCCGGGATCACGCGTCGACCGACGCTCGCCCGCCACCGGCGGCGCTCCCCACCGCCGGTTCGACGTCATGCGGCGGGTCGCGCCACGAAGTACGCATTGAACGGGTCGTCCTCCAGATCCACGATGCTCACCGTGCCGAAGCCCGCTTCGCGGATCATCCGCTCGGCGAGCTGCACGCCCCACGCCGTCCCGAGGCCCGCGCCACCCTGACCGAGCGACACGGACATGCAGTGCACGGTGGAGAAGGCATAGAGGAAGGCCGCCCACGGCAGTGACGCGTTCTGCGCCGGGTCGCTGTCGGCCTTGAGGTCCACCATGAGGAACGTCCCGTCGGAGCGCAGGGCGCGATGCACCGCGGCGAGCGTCTCGGCGGGCCGAGCGAGGTCGTGGATCACGTCGAACGCGGTGACGAGGTCGAACTCCCCCTCGGCGTCCCAGGTCGCGACGTCCAGCACCTCGAAGCGGGCGTTCGACAGCCCCCAGGCCTCGGCCTCGGTTCGAGCGGTCGTGATCGCCGCGTCGGAGAAGTCGAAGCCCGTGAATCGGCTCCGCGGGTAGGCCCGCGCGAGCAGGTTGATCGCATGGCCCGCGCCACAGCCGATGTCGGCCACGTCGGCGCCGGCCACGAGCCGTTCCTCGACCCCCGCCACGGGGATGATGACGTCGACGAGGGATGCGTCGTTCACCGCGGCGCTCTCCTCCGCCTGCCACTGGTTGAACATGGGGTACTCGTCGTAGCCGAGTCCGCCGCCCGAGGCCACCTTCTCGACGACCTTCCTGGTGGCCTCGCCCATGAGCGTCAGGTAACGCGCCATCCTCGCCAGGTTGTCCACGCCCGAGCCCGTGAGGAACGGGACGTACTCGTCGCCGAGGCGGTACCGACCGGCATCCTCGACCACGAGGCCGGCGGTCAGCAGGCCGTGAAGGATCTCGCGCACGTAGCGCTCGTCGAGACCCGCCGCGTCCGCCACCTGCTGCGACGTGGCAGGCGGCAGGTCGCGCAGCGCGTCGAGGAGGCCGGCTTGGAACGCGATGCTCAGCAGTACACCCACCGCGGAGTCGTTCACGATCCGCAGGACGTGGTCGACGGCCGCGCCCGAGGCATCCTCGGATGCCTGCTCCGCTCGGGTCTCGTCGATTGCCGTTTCGGCGATTGCCGTTTCCTCGATTGCCGTTGGGCGATTGCCGTTTCGGCGATTGCCGTTTCGATGGACATGGTGTCCCCCTCTCGAGACGCGGGGATCCTTCCCCGTCGCCTCGACGCTAGGGTGACGCGCGATCCACCGGCATCGGCCGGACGGTGCAGTCTCAGCGGGCGGGTGGTCCGTGCGGTGCATCCACGCGAACCGGGTCGAGGCCGTGCTCGCGTGCCCAGGCGGCGGCCGCGGTGCGGGATGGGACGCCGATCTTGGTGAAGATGTTCGCGAGATGGCGGCGCACGGTCGTCTCACTCAGGAAGAGCGCGTCGGCGATCGCGCGGTTGCTCGCGCCGCCGAGTACGAGGGCGAGGACCTGCGCCTCGCGCGGGGTGAGCGGACCGACCCCTCGCGCGCCGGTGGCGGCCTCGAGCCGGGCGGCGTCGGACGTGGCGCCGAGCCGGCGGTAGATCGCGAGCGCCGTCGCGGCGTCGGCGGCGGCTTCCTCCGGCCTGCCGAGATCCCGTTCCGCCCGCGCGAGCACCTCGTGCGCCCGGGCGAGCCCGTACTGGAGACGCTGGCTGCGGTAGAGGTCCGCGGCCGCCCGCGCGGCGTCCGCGGCCGCGGCAGGGCGGGCCGCGTGCAGTTCGAGGAGCGCACGCGCATGCCACGCCCAGGCCTGCGCGCCCGCCGCGCCGAGCCTGCCGGCGTCGGCGGAGAGCTCTGCGGCGAACCCACGCGCTGCCTCGTGCTGCCCGGCGTCGAGCGCGAGCTCGACCGCAGGCAGCAGGAGTGCCATCCGGTGCACCGGGGGACGTGATGCGATCGCAGCGCGGAGGGCGTCGACGCCCTCGGACCGCCGGCCTTCGGCTGCGGCGAGCAGCGCGGGCCCGGGCTCGGGGTCGACCCCAGCCCGGAGCGCGCGTGCGTAGGCCTCGGCGGCCTCGTCGCGTCGGCCGCGCAGGCGCAGCACATGCCCGAGCTCGGCGAAGCCATGGCCCGACACCCAGGTGTCGGTGTCGGCGATCGAGCTGCTCACGGGTCCCAACTCGGCGGCGGCCTCGTCCCATCGCCCCTCCGCGACGAGCAACTCGAGCTGGTGCACGCGCACGATCCCGGCGTACGAGAACGTCTGCGAGAGCTCGGCGCTCCAGGTGTCGAGCGCGTCCGTCCAGGCGCGCATGCGACCGAAGTCGCCGATCAGCCCGGTCAGGTGGATGACGGTGCAATAGATGTCGCCACCCCAGAACGGGTCCACTTCACCGGCCATGACCGGCAGCATGGCCTCGTCGAGGAGGTCGAACCCGGCATCGGCGTCGCCGCGCAGGATCTTCGCGTGCGCGGCGAGCACGAGGCCGAACGCGCCGAGCGCGCGAGAACCGTAGGTCCGCTCCATCCCGCGCAGCTCCGACGCTGCCGCCTCGGCATCGTCGGGCATCCCCGTGGTGTCGGTCGCCAGCATGGCGGTGACGTAGCGCAGGTAGCCGTGCTCGGGGCCCGCCGGGAGCACGGCCAGGAGTCGGCGGGCCTTCGCGAACCATCCGGCGAAGATGGCCTCGTCGCCGCGCAGGGCCCACTGGAGCCCGAGCCGCAGGGCCGCCATCGCCGCCTCCCGAGTGCGCCCGGCGTCCTCGAGCCGATGCACCAGCTCCTCGCCGGTCGCAATCGACGCGGGCGTGTCCCCGAGCCACCACGCGCAGCGGGATTCCCGATCGACGTCCTCGGCCGCGATGGCCGCGCGGTCCCCGATGCGGGCGTAGGCCGCGCGGGCGGCCGCCCAGTCGCGGCGCTCGTAGGCGAGCCGCGCGCGTGCGAGTTGGGTCTCATCGGCGTCCGCCCGGGATGCGTCCACGGCCCCTCCTGTCAGCCCCCAGCGTATTCCCGTGCGGTACTGATCGGTCGGGTCGTGCCGCGGGCGCTCACGCGATCGCGTGCGCGCGCGCGATGCGCAGGAACTCGTCGACGGTGAGCTGCTCGCCGCGGGCCTGCGGGTCGACGCCTGCGCGGGTGAGCGTGTCGCTCGCGGCGGCGGCGGTGCCGCCGAGCACGCCCGAGAGCGACTGCCGCAGCATCTTGCGCCGCTGCTGGAAGGCCGCGTCGACGAGGGCGAACGTCGCGACGCGTTCCGCTTCGCTGCCGGGCTGCGTGTGCCGCTCGAACGCGACGAGCACCGAGTCGACGTTCGGCACCGGCCAGAACACCATGCGCGAGACCTGGCCGGCCGTGCGCCAGCGACCGTACCAGGCCGCCTTGACGCTCGGTGCGCCGTAGACCTTCGAGCCCGGCGCGGCCGCGATTCGGTGCCCCACCTCGGCCTGCACCATGACGATGCCCGACGTGAGCGACGGGAAGTGCTCGAGCAGGTGGAGCAGCACGGGCACCGACACGTTGTAGGGCAGGTTCGCGACGAGCCGCACGGGCTCGCCGGGCAGCTCGGTGACGCGCAGCGCGTCGTCGGTCACGACCGTGAGCGTCGTGCCCGGCTGCATCAGGCGCACGGTGTGCGGCAGCTGCTCGGCGAGGCGCTTGTCGATCTCGACCGCGATGACGGATGCCCCGGCCTCCAGCAGCCCGAGCGTGAGCGAGCCGAGCCCCGGCCCGATCTCCAGCACGGTCTCGCCGCGCTGCACCCCGGCCACCTGCACGATGCGGCGAACGGTGTTGCCGTCGTGCACGAAGTTCTGGCCGAGCTTCTTCGTGGGCGTGACGTCGAGGAGCCCCGCGAGGTCGCGGATCTCGGCTGGGCCGAGCAGGCGCGGGGCCGCGGCCTCGCCCCCATCGGCCTCATGCCGATGCGCGTTCACGCCGTCGCCCCCCGCACGGGCTCATCATGCCACGGCCCGTAGACCGCGCGGGTGTTCGACGCGACCTGCGCGCACAACTCGTCGAGGTCGGCGCCGAGCACCTCGGCCATGAACCGCATCGTGTGCGGCACGAGGTAGGGCGCGTTCGGGCGGCCGCGGAGCGGCACGGGCGTGAGGTACGGGGCATCCGTCTCGACGAGGATGCGGTCGCGCGGGGCGACCCGCAGCGCGTCGCGCAGGTTCTCGGCGTTCTTGAACGTCACGTTGCCGGCGAAGGAGAGGTACCACCCGGCGTCGGTGGCGAGGCGCGCGAGCTCGTCATCGCCCGAGAAGCAGTGGAACACGGTGCGCTCGGGCGCGCCGACGCGCCGCAGCGTCTCGAGCACCTCGTCGTGCGCGTCGCGGTCGTGGATCTGCAGGGCGAGCCCATGTCGCTTCGCGATGTCGATGTGCGCCTCGAAGGAGCGGAACTGGGCGTCGCGGCCGTCCTCCCCCGTGCGGTAGAAGTCGAGCCCGGTCTCGCCGATCGCCCGTACCCGGGGGCGTGCGGCGAGCTCGTCGATCACGGCGAGCGCGTCGTCGAGGGCTCCGGATGCCTCGAGCTCGGGCGCCTCGTTGGGGTGCAGCGCCACGGCGGCGAGGAGGCGCGGCTCGCGCTCGGCCACGTCGGCCGACCATCGCGAGGTCGCGACATCCGTGCCCACCTGCACGGCCCCGACGACGCCGACGGATGCCGCGCGCTCGAGGTGCTCGTGCACGTCGAGCGGCAGCGCGCCGTCGGCGATCTCGAGGTGCGTGTGGTTGTCGTACACGCCGACCGCGAGCGGCTCGGGCGGCGGCGGATACTCGACGGAACGGCCGCCGTCGCCGCGCGTGCGCAGGTGCTCGGGCGAGGCCTCCGTCATGCGGTGCCGCCTGCCGTCACTCCGAGACCTCGACGCGCGGGAACAGCGCCTCGAGCGGCGCCACGCGCTCGCCGACCGTCCACTCGTTGGCGCGGTCGATGCGCTGCTCCTGCACGGTGCCGGGGGCGCCGAGCGCCGTCCACAGCTTCGCGGTCGCCTTGGGCAGCACGGGCGAGAGCAGCACGGCGAGCGTGCCGAGCCCGTGGTACGCCGTGGCGAGCACGGTCTCGAGGCGCGCGCGCCGGTGCGGGTCCTTCGCGAGCGTCCACGGCTCCTCGACGGTCAGGTAGCCGTTCAGGGCGTCGACGAGCTCCCACGTCGCCCCGATCGACTCCTGGATCGCGAGCCGCTCGATCGCCGACCACGCGGCATCCGTCGCCCGCTGCTCGATCGCGCCGATCTCGTGGTCGGCGGCCGAGAGCTCGGAGGCCTGCGGCACGACGCCGTCGCAGTAGCGGTTGACCATGGCGACGACGCGCGACGCGAGGTTGCCGAAGCCGTTGGCGAGCTCGGCCTGGTAGCGCGCCGCCAGGTCCTCCCACGAGAACGAGCCGTCCTGGCCGAACGAGATCGCCGAGAGGAAGTAGAAGCGGAAGGCGTCGGAGCCGAACGTCTCGGTGATCTGCTCGGGGGCGATGCCCGTGAGCTTCGACTTCGACATCTTCTCGCCGCCGACGAGGAGCCAGCCGTGGCCGAAGATCCCGCGGGGCACCTCGAGCCCCGCCGCCATGAGCATGGCCGGCCAGATCACGGCGTGGAACCGCAGGATGTCCTTGCCGATGACGTGCTGGGCGGGCCAGCGGCGCGCGAACTCGGCTTCGTCCTGGCCGTAGCCGACGGCGGTGATGTAGTTGAGCAGCGCGTCGAACCACACGTACACGACGTGCGACTCGTCCCACGGCACCTTCACGCCCCAGTCGAACGTGGAGCGCGAGATCGAGAGGTCGGCGAGGCCCTGCTTCACGAACGAGACGGCCTCGTTGCGCGCCGACTCGGGCTGCACGAAGTCGGGCCGCTCCTCGTAGAGCGCGAGGAGCTTGTCGGCGAAGGCCGACATGCGGAAGAAGTAGTTCTTCTCGTGCAGCAGCTCGACGGGCTTGGAGTGGATGGCGCAGACGAGCTGGCCCTCGTACTCCCCCGTGCCGGGCACGAGCTCGGACTGCTGCTTGTACTCCTCGCAGCCGACGCAGTAGTAGCCCTCGTACTCGCCGGTGTAGATGTGGCCGTCGTCGTAGAGCTTCTGCAGGAACTTCTGGACGTTGACCTCGTGCCGCTCGTCGGTGGTGCGGATGAAGTCGTCGTTCGCGACGTCGATGGTCTCGAGGAGCGGGACCCACGCCTCGGCGACGAGCTTGTCGGCCCACTCCTGCGGCGTGACGCCGTTGGCGGTGGCGGTGCGCAGGATCTTCTGCCCGTGCTCGTCGGTGCCGGTGAGCATCCAGGTGTCGTTGCCCGCCTGGCGGCGCCAGCGCGCGAGGACGTCCGCGGCCACCTCCGTGTACGCGTGCCCGATGTGGGGCACGTCGTTCACGTAGAAAATGGGCGTGGTGATGTAGAACGAGGAGGCGTCGGCCATGCGCTCAATCCTATGGGCGCACGGATGCCGCAGGGTCCGCGTTACAGGGGCGCCGAGTCACGCCTCCCGAGCGCGCTCCTCGCGCTCCTCGCGCTCCTCGCGATGCCGTCGGCGAACGCTGCCGTCGCCGATCGCGGGCGGCACCGCCTCCTCGACGTCCATGTGCGCGTGCGGCGTCGGGACGCCGAGCGTCACGTCCTGCTCCTTGATCTCGGGCTCCTGTACGCGCTGACCCGCGTAGCCGACGATGCGGAGGCCGAGCACGATCTTGCCGGGCGCCTCGCGCTTGTCGAGCGCGCGATACGCGTCGCCCACGGCGTCGAGCGGGAACACGTCGGCGATCGGCAGGCGGATGCGGCGTGCCGCGGCGAGCGCGGCCACGCGTCCGAGCGCGACGACGTCGCCGGCGGAGGCCCGGACGGCGCCGTGCTCGTCGACCGCGTTCCAGTCGAGCACGGTGAGCACTCGGGAGGCAGGGACGCCGAGGGCCTTCGCCTCGAGCGCCTGGCCGCCGAGGAAGTCGAGGAACGCGGTGAACGGACCCGGCGCGAGGGCGCGCGCCCGCTCGGCCAGTCCCGGCCCGTACGCCGTCGGGATCACGCCGAACTGGCGGAGGAAGTCGAAGCGCGTCTCGACGCTGCTGCCGACCACGGTGGCGCCGCGCATCCGCGCGAACTGCGCCGCGAGGCATCCGACGCCCCCGGCCGCGGCGGTCACGACGACCGTGTCGCCCGGCCCGAGGCCGAGGCCCTCGACCGCCGTCCACGCGGTGGTGCCGGCGGTGTAGAGGGAGCCCGCCACCTCCCACGAGAGCGCGGGCGGGCGGGGCATCAGGTTGGCCTCGGGCACGACCACGTGCGTGGCCTGCGCGCCGTGGTCGACGAAGCCCATCACCTCGTCGCCCCGCGAGAACCGCGAGGCGCCCGGTCCGGTCGCGACCACGAGCCCGGCGAGGTCGCGGCCCTGGGTCGCCGGGAACTCGACCGGCCAGCGCTCGGGGTGATCGCCTCGCCGTACGGCGCTCTCGACCGGGTTCAGCCCCGCCGCGAACACCTCGACGAGCACCTCGCCCTCGCCGGGTTCCGGTGTGGGCGTCTCGACGACCTCGAGCACCTCGGGGCCGCCGAACTCGGAGAACCTGACTACGTGGGTCATGTCGTACCTCCCACCGTTGTGCGGTACTGCCCATTCTCCCCCTCTTCGAGGGACAGCGGTGGAAACGTTCAGCGAGCCTTCAGCGGCGGTTCAGCGTGCGCTGCGGGTCGCGAGCGCGGCCTCGTACAGGTCGCGCTTGCCGAGTCAGCGTGCGCTGCGGGTCGCGAGCGCGGCCTCGTACAGGTCGCGCTTGCCGAGTCCGCTCTCGGCCGCCACGAGGGCGGCCGCGTCCTTCAGCCGCATTCCGGATGCCGCGAGCTCGAGCACGCGGTCGAGTGCCCCCGCGGCATCCGCACGCTCCTCGGGCGCGCCGCCGACGACGATGCAGATCTCGCCGCGCACCCCGTCGGACGCCCAGGCGGCGAGCTCGGCGAGGCCGCCGCGGCGCACCTCCTCGTGGAGCTTGGTCAGCTCGCGGCACACCGCCGCGGGCCGGTCGGGGCCGAACGCCTCGGCGAGCGCTTCGAGGCTCGCCGCGAGCCGCGACGGCCCCTCGAAGAACACGAGCGTGCGCCGGTCGCCGGCGAGCTCGGCGAGGCGCCGCGCGCGCTCCCCGGCCTTGCGCGGCAGGAACCCCTCGAAGGCGAAGCGGTCGGTGGGCAGGCCCGAGACGGCGAGCGCGGTGATCACGGCGGACGGACCGGGGATCGCCGTCACCTCGACCCCCGCGGCGACCGCGGCCTGCACGAGCGGGAAGCCCGGATCGGACACGGTGGGCATGCCGGCGTCGCTCAGCACGAGCAGGTCGGCGTCGCGTGCGAGCTCGACGAGCTCGGCCGCCTTCCGGCGCTCGTTGTGCTCGTGCAGTGCGATGAGACGGGGACGGTGGTCGATGCCGAGCCCCGCGAGGAGGCGCTGGGTCACCCGGGTGTCCTCGGAGGCCACGACGGCGGCCTGCTGGAGCGCCTCGCGGAGCCGCGCCGAGGCGTCGCCGAGATTGCCGATGGGCGTCGCCGCGAGGATGATCATGCCCCCAGTCTCCCGCACGCGGGGGCGGGCGGCGCGGGCACCCCCCTCGGTCGCGATTACTCTGGGGCGCATGGGTGTTGAGACCGACGCCGCCGACGCGCGCGCATCGCAGGCAGGCGCGGGCGACGGGCACCCCGCGGCATCCGCTCGCGCGGGCGCGACCGACGCGGCCGGCGAGGGCCGCGACGCGGCATCCGGGAACCACGCCGACGACGAGTTCGACGAGCCCTTCGTCGAGTCGCGGGGCTCGCGCCTCGACGACTGGTGGGGCCGCGTGCTCTCGACGCCGCGTCGCCGCACGCTCTGGTACTGGGGCGGCCCGATCCTGGTGACGCTCCTGGCCGCGGTGCTGCGGTTCTGGAACCTCGGGCATCCGCAGGCGCTGATCTTCGACGAGACGTACTACGTCAAGGACGCGTGGACGCTGCTGCAGAACGGGTACGAGTCGAGCTGGCCCGAGGGGGCCGACGAGGACTTCGCCCGCGGCGACACGGGGATCTACCAGGACGACCCCGCGTACGTCGTGCACCCCCCGCTGGGCAAGTGGATGATCTCGCTCGGCATGGCCGCGTTCGGCGCGGGCGACGCGTTCTGGTGGCGCGCGACCACCGCGCTGGCCGGCACGGTCGCCGTGTTCGTGCTCGCGATGGTCGCGCGCCGCCTCTGGCCGTCGACGATCGTGGCCGTGATCGCCGCGCTCCTCCTCGCGGTCGACGGCAACGCGATCGTGATGTCGCGGGTGGCGCTCCTCGACAACTGGGTCATGCTGTTCGCCCTGCTCGGCTTCTGGTTCGTGCTCCTCGACCGCGACCACTCGCGACGGCAGCTCGAGCGACGACTGGACGAGGCCCGGGCGAGCGGCCGCGAACCCCACTACGGACCGGCCATCTGGTCGCGGCCATGGGTCGTCGCCGCCGGGGTCGCGTTCGGGACCGCGTGCGCCGTGAAGTGGTCGGGGGTGTGGTTCCTCGCGGCGTTCGGGATCTATCTCGTCGTGGTCGACGCGCTCGCCCGCCGGCGGGCGGGCGTGCCGTTCTGGCTGACCGGAGCGGTGCTGAAGCAGGGTCCGGCCACGTTCCTGCTGCTCGTGCCCGTGGCCGCGGCCGTGTACTTCGCGTCGTGGACCGGGTGGCTCGTCACCGACGGCGGCTACTACCGGCACTGGGCGGACGAGGCCCAGAACCGGGCCACCGGGTTCTTCTCGTGGGTGCCGACCGCACTGCAGAGCCTCTGGCACTACCACCAGTCCGCGTACACGTACCACGTCGGGGTGCACGCCGCGCATCCCGCCGAGTCGAACCCCCTCACCTGGCTCATCATGTTCAAGCCGACGAACATGTACTTCCGGGCGATCGACGACGGGACCGGCGGATGCGGCGCCGCGACGTGCTGGGAGTCGGTCATCGGCATCGGCAACCCGCTGATCTGGTGGGCGGCCGCGGGGGCGTGCGCCTACCTGCTGTACCGGCTGGTGCGGTACCGGGAGTGGCAGGTCGGCATCATCCTGCTCGGCCTCGCGGCGGGCTACCTGCCGTGGATCATGTACCTCGACCGCACGGTGTTCCAGTTCTACTCGATCGCGTTCCAGCCGTACACGATGCTCGCGCTCGCGGCGGTGATCATGCTCATCCTGGGGCGCCGCGACGACGTGACCTGGAAACGCGTGCGCGGCATCGCGGTCGTGGCGATCTTCCTCGGCTTCGTCGTGCTCGTCTCCGCGTTCTACTACCCGATCTGGACCGGTGTCGCGGTGACCCCCGAGTTCCGGCAGCTGCACTTCTGGACCCCGAGCTGGGGCACCTGACCGCCGCACGTCGCAGGTTCCTGAGCACGGGCGGCCCCGCGACGCTCGGCTAGCGTGGGGTGATGCGCGAACGGATGCCGGGACTCGCCGTCGCGGCATCCGCGGCCCTGATCGCGTGGCTGGTGCACCTGGCGGTGCCCGCCCTGCCGATCCTGACGGCGGCCGTCGCGCTGGGCATCGTCGTCGGCCAGGTGCCCGCCCTGCAACCGGCGCTCTCGGGCCGGCTCGCGCCGGGGTTGCAGGTCGCGGCGCGGCGACTGCTGCGGATCGGCATCGTGCTGCTGGGCCTGAAGCTCAGCCTCCTCGACATCGCCGGGCTCGGCTGGGTGACGATCCTCACCACCGTGGCCGTGGTGGTGATCACGTTCGTCGGCACGATCGGACTCGGTCGGGCGCTGGGCCTGCCCGGGCACCAGCCGGTGCTCGTCGCGAGCGGGTTCTCGATCTGCGGCGCCTCCGCGATCGGCGCGATGGCGGCGACCGTGCGCGCGAAGGACGAGGAGCAGGCGGTGCCGATCGCGCTCGTCACGCTGTGCGGCACGCTCGCCATCGCCGTGCTGCCCGCGCTGTGGCATCCGCTCGGCCTCTCGGCGACGGGCTTCGGCCACTGGGTCGGTGCCGGCGTGCACGACGTCGGCCAGGTGGTCGCGACCGCGCAGCTCGCGGGCACCGCCGCCCTCGCGGTCGCCGTGGTCGTGAAGCTCACCCGCGTGCTCATGCTCGCGCCGATGGTGGCCATCACGGCCGCCGTCGAGCGGCGCCGCGCGATCGAACCCGCCGGTCCGCGGCCCGCGATCGTGCCGCTGTTCATCGCGGGATTCCTCGCGGCGGTGCTGCTCAACACGTTCGTGCCGCTGCCCGAGTGGCTCCTCGTGACCGCGGACCAGGTGCAGACGGCGCTGCTCGCCACGGCGCTGTTCGCGCTCGGGGCCTCCATCCGCGTGGCGGAGCTCATCCACACGGGGTGGCGTGCCCTCGTCGTCGGCCTCACGTCGTGGGTGCTCGTCGCGGCGCTCGCATACGGCGCGGTGCTGCTCGGCTGAGCCGATCAGATCGCGATGACGACCTTGCCGCGCACCGCGCCCGACTCGAGCCGCGCGACCGCCTCGGCCGCACGCTCGAGCGGGAACACCTCGTCGACGACCGGTCGCACCTCGCCCGCATCGATGCGGCGGGCGAGCTCGGCGAGGTCGTCGCCGTTGCGCACCGCCGCCAGCGGACGCAGGCGCTGCGACACGAACGGCGAGAGCACGGATGCGCGGATGATGCGACCGAACGGGCCGAACACCTTCCCGCCCTTGCCCGGACGACAGCACGAGTGTGCCCCGCGGCACGAGCGAGCGTCGCACGCGGCCGAGCGGATGATCTGCGACGAGGTCGAAGATCACGTCGTAGCGGACGTCGCCCGCAGTGAAGTCCTCGCGGGTGTAGTCGATGACGTGGTCGGCGCCGATCGCCCGGACGTGCTCGGCCTTGGCTCCGCGGCACACGCCGGTCACCTCGGCGCCCATCGCCTTCGCGAGCTGCACCGCGAATCCGCCGACGCCGCCGGACGCGCCGTTCACGAGCACGTGCTGCCCGGGCCCGACACCCGCGAGCCGCAGGCCCTGCAGCGCGGTGGTGCCCGACACGACCACTGCGGCGGCGTGGACGGCGTCGACGCTCGCCGGACGGGCGGCGACGAACCGCTCGGGCACGGCGACGAGCTCGGCGAATCCGCCCTGGTCGGACTCGCCGAACACGGCGTCGCCGACGCGGAACCGCGTGACGGCCGCGCCCACGGCCTCGACCACGCCCGCCACATCCCGCCCGATCACGGTGTGCTTCGGGCGCCGGAGGCCGTACGCGAGGCGCACCGCCCGAGGCTCGCCGTGGAGCAGGAACACGTCGCCGACGCTGACGGCGACGGCGGCCACCCGGATGAGCACCTCGTCGTCGGCCGGCACCGGCGCCTCGACCTCGGCGAGCGAGAGCTGCTCGGGCCCGCCGTAGGCATGCTGCACGATCGCCCTCATGCGCCGGCCCTCGTCTCAGGCATGGTCGGCGGCGTCCGCGGCCTCGACGTTCTCCGGCACGGGCCGCAGGATGACGCTCCCGCCCTTGTGCCCCGCGTCCACGAGACGATACCCGTCCGCGACCTGCTCGAGCGCAACCTCGCGTTCGATCGGTGGGCGAAGCGCACCCGTCGCCGCGAGCGCCGCGAGGTACTCGAGGTCGGGCACCTTGTCCGCGTCCTTGCGAAGGCCCGTGAACATGATCACGGCCCGCCGGCGGCCGAGCCGCGACGTGAGCTGCTGGAACATGATCGCCCACGACGGAACGGTCGTGAGGTAGACCCCGCCGCGCACCAGCACGCGCCGCGCGCGCCGGAACGTGCTCTTGCCGACCGCATCGAAGAACACGTCGAACACGGCGTCGCCGCGCGTGACATCCTCGCGGGTGCGGTCGACGATGTGGTCGGCGCCGAGCCCCGAGACGAGCTCGACATGGGCAGGCCCGCAGACCGCCGTCACCTCGGCGCCGAGGTGCTTCGCGAGCAGCACGGCGGCAGCGCCGACGCTGCCCGAAGCGCCGTTGACGAGCACGCGATCACCTGCGCGCACGTGCCCGCCGTCGCGCAGGAAGGGCAGCGCGGTCAGTGCGCCGTCGCAGATCGCCGCGGCATCCGCCATGCCCACCGCGTCGGGCAGCGGCACGATCGCGGACGACTCGGCGACCACCAGGAGCTCTGCATGGGCGCCCTCGGCGGCGCCCGTGGCGCCGAACACCCGGTCTCCGATCGCGAACCGCGTGACGCCGGGCCCGATGGCGTCGACGACCCCCGCGAAGTCCGAGCCGAGCACCGACTTCCGCGGCGCCCGCAGCCCGAATGCCAGGCGCGCGAACCACGGGGTTCCCGACCGCGCGGCGCTGTCTGACGAGCCGATCGACACCGTGTGCACCCGGATGCGCACCTCACCTGCGCCTGGGCTCGGATCGGGCCGTTCGACGATGCCGACGACCTCGGGCGCTCCGTACCGTTCGTAGGCTGCGACTCTCATGATGCTGCTCCCTGCTGCTGCTCGTCGGGATACTGGAAGACCTCGTCGAGCGGGACCCCGAACACCCGCGCGATCTGGAAGGCCATCTCGAGTGAGGGCGAGTAGCGCCCCTGCTCGATGGCGATGACGGTCTGGCGGGTCACGCCGAGTCGCTTCGCGAGCTCGGCCTGCGTCATCTCGTCGGCGCGGAACCGCAGCGAGCGGATGTCGTTCGTGACCTTCGTGGGCTTCACCATGTCGGCACGCCCCGGCGATAGGCGACGAGCCGCGTGATGCTCGACAGGAGAGCCGACAGCACGAAGCACAGGTACACGACGTTCGCGATCCAGAACCAGTCGGCCTCGAGCATCGCGAGCACGAGGGCGCCGAGTGCGCCGATCACGACGAACGAGCTGCCGACGCGCTCGCCGAGCCGGTCGATGTCGCGGTCGCGCACGTCGCCCTTGGTGCTCTCGCTCGGGAAGATGATCTCGACGAGGATGCGCCCGATGATCGACGCGACGATCGCGCCGCCGATGGTCCAGAGCATGACCGGAACATAGTCGATGTCGTCGAGGGCGACGCCGCCGATCACCTGCGGCAGCACGAGCGAGAGGTACACGGTGTAGCCGACGACGGCGATGACCAGGTAGACCCAGGTGCCCTTCTCCTCGTACGACATCACGTTCTCCCGTTCCGAATGGGCCTTCATCGCCGCGCACCCTCGGTCGCATCCGCCTGCGCTGCTCGCGCATCATCCGCAGCGGGGGCGCGATCGGGTGTCGTCGCGTGTGCGACGTCCTCGCGGTCGGCCCGGATCGAGCGGATGCCGCCGACGACCAGCCATGCGATGAGCACGATCTCGCCGATGAAGGTGAACTGCGCCAGCACGAGCGCGTCGGGGACGAGCACCCAGAGCACGCTGTCGGCGAGGTAGCCCGCCCCGGCGATCAGCACGAGCGCGCCGACGATGGTCGCGAACACGCCCGAGCGTCGGAGCAGCAGCCAGCCGATCACCACGAGGTGCATGCCGAACAGCACGAGGCCGACGTTCCAGGCGGCGTCGAAGCCGTCGAGGCGTGACAGCACCGCGGTGTCGCGTTCGGCGATGCCGAGTCCGGATGCCGCGCCCGCGCCCTCGGCGATGCGCCGTGCGTCGGCGAGCATCGCGATCGCCCCGACGAACACCGCCGCGTAGGCGATGCGGAACGCCGCCGCGAGCGCGGAGGCGCCAGGCCGCTCGGGTCGGAAGACCATCCAGAGCCCGCACGCCACGACGACGTCGAGCACCGCCACGCCGAGCAGGGCGAGCACCGCCCAGCCGAACGACGGCGATGCCGCGACGAGCGTCTCGGCGATGCCGGCGGCACCGTCGGACGCGTCGGCCTGCACCCCGGCGACGACGCCGACGCCGACGAACGCCAACGGCGCCATGAGCGCCAGGCCTCCGGCGGCGGCGAACCATGCCCCGGCTCCCACTCGTCGTTCCATGCGGATCACGCTCCAATGTCGAAGATGGTGTGTCAAAGATTGTTTACACCTTCAATGTAAAGCGTTGGCGACATCATGTCAATGATTCTTTACACGGATTCACGGACCCGCGCGCAGCCGCGCACCCGCGCGCCGGCGTGGGCGAGCGCGGGCGGGCTGGCGCGGCTAGTGGCTGCCGTCGACGAGCTTCAGGCCGACGACGCAGCCGACGAGACCCGCGATGAGGCCGAGCTTGACCCACGAGACATCCGTGTCACCGGTGATCATCGCCCAGGTCACGGTGAGGGCGGCGCCGATGCCGACCCACACCGCGTAGGCGGTGCCGGTGGAGATGTCGCGCATCGCCCAGGCGAGGCCGCCCATCGAGAGCACGAGCGCGCCGAAGAAGACCACCGACGGCCAGAGCTTCGTGAAGCCCTCCGACCTGCCGAGTGCGGTGGCCCAGACGGCCTCGAGGATTCCGGAGACGATGAGGATGACCCACGCCATGACTGTTCACTCCCGTGGCCAGTCTTGTCGCGTTCCGGGTACTGATCCCTCGTCCGGGGCCGCCGCGTTCCATCATCCGGCGACCTGCACAGGCTAGCAACGGGGACTGAGCAGGCCCTGTGCAGCGGATGCCGCGGCGGTGCTCGTGGCGGATGCCGCGGCCGCGCATCCGTCGTCAGCTCGACTTGTCGATGACGTCGAAGCGATTGCCCTCGGTGTCCTCGAGCGTGATCCAGTCGGCGTCGGGCGGATACCGGTCCCAGTCGATGTGCCGGGCGCCGAGGCCGACGAGCCGTCGATCTCGGCCTGCTGGTCGTCGGCGTAGAGGTCGAGGTGGATGCGCGGCGGCAGCTGCACCCGGCGCGCGTCACCGACAGCGCGAGGCTCGTGCCGGTCGTGCCCTCGGGCGGATCGAGGATCACCCAGTCGTCGTCGGGCTCGTATCGCGGGCGTAGCCGAGCGCCGCCGACCAGAACGCCATCGCACGTGCAGGTCGTCGACCCCAGCACGACCGTTCCGACCCGAGCATGCCGACATCGTCGCAGCCGGGCCACGTGCCGGCAACCGCCGTCAGCCCACGCGCACGACCTCGGCGAAGTGCTCGACGACCGGGAACGGGTCGTAGAAGCCGTGCAGCAGCTCCCGCCACCGCCCGTACTCGGGCGACCCGCGGAACCCGACCGCGTGCGCCTCGACGCTCTCCCAGTGCACGAGCAGCAGGTACTCGTTCGGCGTCTCGATCGAGCGCGAGACCCGCAGGTCGACGAAGCCCGGCATTCCGGCGATGATGGGCGTCGCCTCCGCGAGGGCGGCTTCGAAGTCGGCCTCCCGGCCGGGCGTCACGGGCAGGATCGCGTGTTCGAGGATCACGGCCCCACGGTAGCGGGTGCGTGGCGGCATCCGTGCACCGACGGCCCGGCCGCGGCACGCGGCATCCGCTCGGCTGGCAGCCCGTCGCCGGGGATTGGCAGCCCCGGGCGACGGCCGCGGGCGCGACACGCGGCATCATGAGGGCATGGACTTCCACGACACCGCCGCCCTCATCGTGATCGACGTGCAGCAGGGCTTCGACGACCCCGCGTGGGGCGAGCGCGACAATCCCGACGCCGAGGCGAACATCGGGCGCCTCGTCGCCGCGTGGGCGGATGCCGGCCGGCCGATCGTGCTCGTGCGGCACGACTCGGTCTCCCCCGGCTCGCCGCTCGGCGTCGGCTCCCCCGGCAACGCGCTGAAGGACGTCGTGGCGGATGCCCCGCACGACCTCTTCCTGACCAAGCAGGTGAACTCGGCGTTCTACGGCGAGCCCGACCTGCACGCGTGGCTGCAGGCCCGCGGCATCCGGCAGCTCGTGATCACCGGCATCCAGACGAACATGTGCGTGGAGACCACCGCCCGGATGGGCGGCAACCTCGGCTACGACGTGGTGCTGCCGATCGACGCGACGCACACGTTCGACCTCGAGGGGCCGGGCGGCATCCGCCTCTCCGCGTCCGAGCTCGCGCGCGCGACCGCCGTGAACCTCGAGGGCGGCGGCTTCGCCCGCGTCGTGACGACCGACGAGGTGCTCGGCTGAGCGGCGGCGCGGCCGCTGCGCGGCATCCGTTGCCCCGCATTACGGCGCGCGGCGGATGCCGCGGCGGCCCGCAGTAGCGTGAACCCATGGCAGACCGCGAATTCGGCTTCAAGACCCGCGCCATCCATGCGGGCAACATCCCCGACCAGGTGACGGGCGCCCGCGCGCTCCCGATCTACCAGTCGACCGCGTTCGTCTTCGACGACACCGCGGATGCCGCCGCCCGGTTCGCCCTGCAGAAGTACGGCAACATCTACTCGCGGCTCGCGAACCCCACCGTGGCGAGCTTCGAGGAGCGCGTCGCGAGCCTCGAAGGCGGACTCGGCGCCGTCGCGACGGCCTCGGGCCTGAGCGCGCAGTACATCACCTTCGCGAGCCTCGCCGGCGCGGGCGACCACATCGTGGCCTCGGCGAACCTCTACGGCGGCTCGATCACGCAGCTGGACGTCACGCTGCGCCGCTTCGGCATCGAGACCACGTTCGTGCGCTCCTCCGATCCCGCCGACTACGCCGCGGCGATCACCGAGAAGACCAAGGCGCTCTTCGTCGAGACGATCGCGAACCCGTCGGGCGAGATCGCCGACCTCGAGGGCCTCGCGGACGTCGCGCACGCCCACGGCATCCCCTTCATCGTCGACTCGACGATCCCCACGCCGTACCTCAACCGGCCCATCGAGTGGGGCGCCGACATCGTCACGCACTCCGCCACGAAGTTCCTCGGCGGGCACGGCACGACGCTCGGCGGCGTCGTCGTCGAGTCGGGCCGCTTCCACTGGCACAGCGACAAGTTCCCGCTCTTCGGGGAGCCCGTGCCGAGCTACGGCGGACTGCAGTGGTCGGGCAACTTCGGCGAGTACGCGTTCCTCACGCGGCTGCGTGCGGAGCAGCTGCGCGACATCGGACCCGCACTCGCGCCGCACTCGGCGTTCCTGCTCGCGCAGGGCGTCGAGACGCTCCCGTACCGCATCCAGGCGCACGTCGACAACGCGCGTGCCGTCGCCGAGTGGCTCGAGGCCGACCCGCGCATCGAGCAGGTCTGGTGGGCGGGCCTCGCGAACCACCCGCATCACGACCGCGCCCTGAAGTACCTGCCGAAGGGCCCGGGCTCGGTGTTCAGCTTCGAGGTGAAGGGCGGCCGCGCGGTCGGCCAGCAGCTCATCGAGTCGGTGAACCTCGCCTCGCACCTCGCCAACATCGGCGACGCGAAGACGCTCATCATCCACCCGGCGTCGACCACGCACGCCCAGCTCACCGAGCAGCAGCTCGTCGACGCGGGCGTGCTTCCCGGCGTCGTGCGGATTAGCGTGGGCATCGAAGACGTTGAAGACATCATCGACGATCTCGACCAGGCCCTCACGGCCGCGACAGGAGCAGCACGATGAGCACAGCGACGGATGCCACGAACACGGCGGTGCTTCCCGACACGGATGCCGCGGCATCCGACGACCTCGAGACGGTGCGCCTGGTCAACGGCCTCTCCTGCGAGCTCCCGGCGAACTCGCCGCTCGCGAAGCTGCTGCACTCGCAGCGCACGTGGATCGGACCCGACGCGAAGCAGCGGCTGAGGATCCTCAACGCCGCGAAGTCCGTCGCGATCGTCGGCGCGTCGCCGAACCCGGCGCGCTCGAGCTACTTCGTCGGCACGTACCTGCAGCAGTCGAGCGACTTCCGGCTCTACTTCGTGAACCCGAACGCCACCGAGATCCTCGGCCAGCCGGCGTACGCGAGCCTCGCCGACCTGCCCGAGGTGCCCGACATCGTCGTGGTGTTCCGACGCGGCACCGACATTCCCCAGGTCGTCGACGAGGTGCTCGCCTCGGGCGCGAAGACGATCTGGGTGCAGCTCGGCATCTGGAACCAGGATGCCGCGTACTACGGCGAGGAGCAGGGGCTCACCGTCGTCATGGACCGCTGCATCAAGGTCGAGCACGCCCGCTTCCACGGCGGCCTGCACCTGCTCGGCTTCGACACCGGCCAGATCACGGCACGCAAGACGGTGCGCTGAGCCCGCTGCCGATCGGCAGGGGTCACGCCCTCCGCATGTAGGCGCGCACCGTGAGCGGCGCGAAGACGATGACGACCGCCGCCGAGGCGAGCAGCGTCACCCACACCTCGACGCCCGAGGCGCCCGTCGTCGTGAGTTCGCGCGCCGCGGTGACGAGGTGCGAGACCGGGTTCACGCCGACGAACCAGGCGAGCCATTCGGGCATGGTCGATGCGGGAACGAACGCGTTCGAGAGGAACGTGAGCGGGAACAGGATCATGAGCGAGATGCCCTGCACGGCCCCCGCCGATCGGGCGATGACGCCGAAGAATGCGAAGATCCAGCTGAGCGACCACGCCGAGACGATGACGAGCACGGTCGCGAGCAGCACCCCGGCGAGCCCGCCGTCGGGTCGATATCCCATCACGAAGGCCGTGGCGAAGGTCACGAGCGACGCGATCGCGTAGCGCACCGTGTCGGCTGACAGCGCGCCGGCGAGCGGCGCGACCCGCGCGATCGGCAGCGACCGGAACCGATCGAAGACGCCCTTCGCCATGTCCTCCCGGAGCTGCACCCCGGTGACGACCGACGTCATGATGACCGTCTGCACGAGGATGCCCGGCACGATGAACGGCAGGTAGTCCTCGGGGGTCCCGGCGATCGCGCCGCCGAAGATGTACGTGAACATCACCGTGAGCAGGACCGGCTGGAACGTGACGTCGAACAGCTGCTCGGGCGTGCGCTTGATCTTCAGGAGCCCGCGCCAGGCCATCGCCATCGAGTTCGAGAACGTCTGGCGGGCGCCGACCACGTTCTTGAGCGCCCGCTCGGCGCCCGGAGTGATGGGTGAGGAGGCGATGGTCGCGGCGGTCATGCGCGGCTCCCTTCGAGGGTGGTGCCGGAGACGGCGGATGCCTCGTCGTCGGTCGTCGCGTCGGATTCGACGCCGTGGCCGGTGAGCGCGAGGAACGCCTCATCGAGGGTGGGCTTGGAGACGCTGAGCTCGGCGAGCCGGATGCCCGCCTCGCGAAGCGTGACGAGCAGCTCCGTCACGCGGTCGGCATCGTGCATCGGAGCGGTGAGGCGGCCGGCTTCCGGCGAGACCGTCGGGGCGAGTGCCGAGCACGCGCTCGATCGCCACGGACGCGTCTTCGAGGTCGCCCGGCGCGAGGAGCCGGAGCTGCAGGCTGGACGCGCCGACCGAGGCCTTCAGCTCGTCGGTCGTGCCCTCTGCGACGACCCGCCCGTGATCGATGACCGCCACTCGGTCGCAGAGCTGGTCGGCCTCGTCGAGGTACTGGGTCGTGAGGAGCACGGTCGAACCCGTGGCGACGAGTCGCCGTATCGTGGCCCACACCTGCGCTCGGGTGCGCGGGTCGAGCCCAGTCGTCGGCTCATCGAGGAAGATCAGCGGCGGCTGGGCGATGAGGCCGGCCGCGAGGTCGAGGCGGCGGCGCATGCCGCCGGAGTACTGGGTGACGGGCTTCTTCGCGGCATCCCCCAGCCCGAACTCCTCGAGGAGCTCGGCAGCCTTGCGCCTGGCCGACGCCCGGCCCAGGCCCTGCAGGCGCGAGAACAGCACGAGATTCTCGGTGCCTGACAGCATCTCGTCGAGCGAGGCGAACTGCCCCGTGAGGCCGATGAGCTGGCGAACGACCTGCGGCTCGCGAACGACGTCATGACCGAAGACGCGAGCCGTGCCGGCGTCGGGTCGCGCGAGCGTCGCGAGCATCGAGATCGTGGTCGTCTTGCCGGCGCCGTTCGGACCGAGCACGCCGTACACGGAGCCGGTGGCGACCCGGAGGTCGACGCCGTCGACGGCACGGGTGTCGCCGAACGACTTGACGAGGCCGTCGGCCTCGACGGCCCAGCCGGTGGTGGGGGTGGCGGACATCGGGGTGTCCCTTCAGAGTCGTTCGAGCTCGGTGATGAGCGCGGCGCGATCGATGCCCGCGTACGCGAGCGCTCGCGGCACGGTGCCGAGATCGGCGCGGAGGATGCCGATGAGCGTGTCGGCCACGGCGAGCCGCTCGCGGTCGGCGCGACTGCGATCGCGTCGCGCCCGGTAGTCGGCGCGACGCATCGCCTCGCGGATCGAGTGCCCCCATCGCGGGCCGCGAATCGACGGGTGGCGCGCAGCCGATCCTCGGCGACCGGTTCGATGCCGGCGGCACGCAGCGCCCGCACCCGCTCGGCGTCGAGCGCGGCGTCGATGCCGGCGGCGTCGAGCCCGAAGTCCGCGAGCGTGCGCGCGGCGACCCCGTCGTCCACGGCGATCGCGAGCATCAGGTGCTCGGCCTCGACGCTCGGCGCGCCCCGACGGACGGCCTCGTCGATCGACCGCATCACGACGCGCTTCAGGCGGTGCGCCGAGCGATCGTCGTGCAGTGGCGCAGGTGTCGATCGTCTCGTCAGACATTGCGTCTCCTCAGTTCGATGCCGGCGGTCTCGAGTCGCCGGTGGTGCTTCTTGTGCACGGCCTGGCGCGTGACGCCGAGCGCCTCGGCGACCTGCGTCCAGCTCCAACCGGCGCGCATCGCCCGCTCGACGGCGGCGTCCTCGAGCCGGTCGGCGAGCTCGCGCAACGCCACGACGGCGGCGAGGTCGTCGGCCTCGGCTCCGGTGGGTTCTGGGATCTGCGGGGTCATGTAAGCAACTTAGGTTGCTTAGACTGATTTGTCAACCCGAGTTGCTTGTCGCTCCCCGGGTCGACGACGGGCGGGCCACGGATCACCAGGTGGCATCTTGCATTCCCTGCCGCCGGGCGGTGTCATCGGAGGGTGCCCGACGACCTCGAGTTCTCCTCCGACCCTGCCCGGCTCGACCGCGCCCGGATCCACGCGTGGCTCGCCGAGGAGTCGTACTGGGCGACCGGCCGGACCCGCGAGACACAGGACGCGGCGATCGACGCCTCCCGCAACTTCGGCGTCTACGACCGGGCGACGGGCGAGCAACTCGCGTACGCGCGCGTGGTGACCGACGGCGTGACCTTCGCCTGGCTCTGCGACGTCTTCGTGTCGGCCGAGGCGCGCGGCCGGGGCATCGGCGTCGCCCTCGTCGACGGCGTCGTCTCGGCGCTCGAACCCCTCGGCCTGAAGCGCATCGCCCTCGCCACGGGCGATGCGCATGGGCTCTACGAGAAGTTCGGCTTCCGGCCGCTCGAGCGCCCGCAGGACTGGATGGCCCGATCCGGACACCGACCGTCGGCGACTGACGTTCAGGCAGCGGATGTCGCGCGCTGCCGCGGCTCAGGCCGCGGCGCCCTCGCCGCCGGCCTCGACGTGGCGCCCGTACGCCATCATGAGGAAGCTCGAGCCGTCGGGCCGCTCGAACACGAACTCGCGCTCGTGCAGGCGGTGGAATCCCATGCCCTCGTAGAGGCGCTGCGCGGCGACCATGTCGGGGCCGGTGTTCAGCACCACGCGCGGGATCGCGCGCAGGCGCGCCAGCAGCAGCACGTGCTCGACGAGCAGCGCGCCGATGCCCCGACGGCGCGCGCCGGCGGCGACGCCGAGGAACCGGAAGTCGAGTTCTCCGTCGCGGGCCAGCGGGGAGATGGCGCTGCCGGCACGTGGAGTGGACGCGGTTCCGAGAAGCATGCCGCTCGCGGCATCCGTCGCCACCCAGACCTGGTGGTCGCGTGCGCGCTCGGCCACGGCGGCGATGTCGGCGCGGTAGGCCTCGCTCAGCTCGAAGTCGACGGCGTAGGCGGCCTCGGTCAGCTCCGAGACCTCGTCGGCCTCGTCGGGGCGCATGAGCCGCACGCGCACGTCGCCGCGCAGCTGCAGCGGGAAGCGGTAGACGAGGGCGTCGACGTCGCCCGTCGATGCGATCGCGTCGCGCTCGGGCACGCGTGCGAAGCCGAGCCGCTCGTACAGCGCCTGTGCGCGCACGTTCAGCGCGCCGGTGTCGAGCACGAGCGCCTCGGCACCCCATTCGAGCGCGGCCTCCAGGCTCGCGCGCATGAGCGCCTCGCCGAGCCGCGAGCCCTGCTCGCCGGGCTCGACGGCGAGCAGCCGGATCTCGGCCTCTCCCGGCACCGCCACTCGCGAGTACGGCGTCGCGGCGCGCAGCACGCTCGCGCTGCCGACCAGCCGCCCGTCGCGTCGGGCGACCAGCACGGCGCCGGATGCCGCGCGCCCCGCGGTGTCGCGTTCGAACGCGCGACGTTCCGCGCCCTTCGCCAGGTGGCCGTACGGGCCGGCGGCGAACGCGCGCTCGACGAGGGCGGCCTCGTCGTCGGCTTCGTTCGGGCGGATGGGGCTGATTCCGGGCAGGGCGGAGGGAGATGCGTCAGTCATGGGGATCCCGTCCAGCCTACGCTCGCCGCGCGGACCGACGGCAGCGCGCCGGGATCGCACACCCTGCGCCGGCGAGTGCGCCGAAGCGCCACCTGACGCAGGATCCTGCGACCCGACGCCGGATGCGTGCGCAGTCACCGGCGTAGCCTTGGAAGGTGACAGCGTTCGTCTCAGCCCTCGATCTCTTCTCGATCGGGATCGGCCCCTCGAGTTCGCACACCGTCGGCCCGATGCGGGCGGCACGTGCGTTCGCCGAGCGACTCGCCGACGACGGCGTCCTCGACCGCGTCACCCGCATCACCTGCTCGCTGTACGGCTCGCTCGGCGCCACCGGGCTCGGCCACGGCACGCCCGACGCCGTCGTCGCCGGGCTCGCAGGGCTCAGGCCCGACGACTGCGACCCGAACGACGTGCGCGGCGCGTGGTCGCGGCTCGGCGAGGCCGGCGGCGAGGTGCGCGTGGCGGGCAGCCACCCGATCACCATGACGCAGGGCGACCTCAGCCTCGAGCCGCGCACGCGGCTTCCCGGGCACCCGAACGCGCTGACCCTGCAGGCGTGGGGCGAGGGCGAGGCGCTCCCGCTCGCCGAGGAGACGTACTACTCGGTCGGCGGCGGGTTCATCCGGCGCGAGGGCGACGCGCCCGAGGCGTCGGAGGCACTGCGGCATCCGCTGCCCTACGACAACGCCGACCAGCTGCTCGCGCTGTGCGAGGAGCACGGCGTCTCGTTCTGCGACGTGGCCCGGTACAACGAGGTCGCCGTGCACGGCGACGACGGCATCGACGCCGGTCTCGACGCGATCTGGGCGGCGATGGCCGAGTGCGTCGGCCACGGGCTCGCGAGCGAGGGCACCCTGCCCGGCGGACTCGGCGTCAAGCGCCGCGCGCCCGAGGTGCGCCGCCGGCTCGAGGAGTACGACCGCGACGAGCACCTCCGCGACACGTCGACCGAGTGGCTGCACGCCTTCGCCCTCGCGGTGAACGAGGAGAACGCGTCGGGCGGCCGAGTCGTCACGGCGCCGACGAACGGCGCGGCGGGCATCATCCCCGCGGTCGGCCACTACTACCTGCGCTTCGTCCCGGGGGCGGATGCCGCCGGCATCCGCCGCTACCTGCTCACGGCCGCGGCGATCGCGTCGCTCGTGAAGAAGAACGCCTCGATCTCGGGTGCGGAGGGCGGATGCCAGGCCGAGGTCGGCTCGGCGTGCGCCATGGCCGCGGGCGCACTCTGCGCCGTGCTCGGCGGCACGCCGCGCCAGATCGAGAACGCGGCCGAGATCGCGATGGAGCACCACCTCGGCCTCACGTGCGACCCCGTCGCGGGCCTCGTGCAGGTGCCCTGCATCGAGCGCAACGCGATCGCGTCGTCGACGGCGGTGTCGGCCGCGCGGCTCGCGCTGCACGGCGACGGCACCCACCTCGTCTCGCTCGACACGGTGATCGAGACCATGCGCCAGACCGGCCTCGACATGATGACGAAGTACAAGGAGACGAGCGAGGGCGGCCTCGCGGTGAACGTCATCGAGTGCTGACCCCCGATCGGGACACTCGCGCGGGGCGGCCCCGTCTGGCAACCTGTGCTGATGGACCCGACTGACCCCACCTACAGCGACCTCATCGCGAGCTTCGGCCTCATCGGCCTGATCATCGGCCTCGCGATCTACCTGGCCATCCTCGCGCTCATGCTCTGGATCGGCTACCTCATCATCAAGGCCGCCGTGCGCAACGGCCTCCGCGAGCACACGATGTGGCTGGAGAGCCGGCGCGGGCCGCTGCGCTGACGCGAGCGAGTGCGCGGGCGCCCACCCGGATCACCCGCGACCCGCGATCCGCACCCGCGACCCGCCCGGCGGGTTACGGCCTGTTGCGGCATCCGGTCACCCGAGGCCGCAGCGCGACTAGCGTGTCGACATGCCCGCACTCGACCTGCCCGCCGACCTCGTCACGACGGAGTGGCTCGCCGCCCACCTCGATGACCCACGTCTCGTCGTCGTCGACGCCAGCGTGCTCGGCGTCGAGACACCGGCCGGGTTCCGCTGGCTCAGCGGCCTCGACGACTACCTGATCGCGGGCCACGTGCCGGGAGCGGTGTTCGCCGACCTCCTCGAGGAGTTCTCGGACCCCGACGGCCCGTACTCGTTCACTCGGCCGGATCCCGCGCGGCTCGAGCGGGTCGCGCGCGAGCTCGGCATCGACGACGACGTCGCCGTCGTCGTGTACGACACCTCCCTCGGCCACTGGGCGGCACGGCTCTGGTGGCTGCTCACCTCGGCCGGCATCGAGCGCGTCGCGGTGCTCGACGGCGGGCTCGGTCGTTGGCGCGCCGACGGCCGTCCCCTCGAGACGGGGTTCGAATCGCCGCGCACCGCCGGCACGCTGACCGTGTCCCCGAACGACGCGCTCTGGGCCGAGCGCGACGAGGTCGACGCCATCGTCGCCGGTGAGGCGGATGCCGCGCTGGTGTGCGCGCTGTCGGCGAGCGACTTCCGCGGCGAGACGGGCCGCCGCCCCCGCCGCGGCCACATCCCGGGCAGCGTCAGCGTGCCCGTGACCTCCGTGATCGACCGCGAGTCGGGCACGCTGCTGCGCGGCGACGCGCTCGAGACCCGGCTCGCCGCCGTGCCGACCGACGGCACGCGCCGCATCGTGGTCTACTGCGGCGGCGGCATCGCCGCGGCCGGCACGGCGTTCGCGCTCCGCCGGGCGGGGCATCCGGATGTCGCCGTCTACGACGGCTCGCTCGACGAGTGGGCCGCCGACCCCCTCGCCCCGCTCGTCTCGCTCGTCTGACGGTCGGCGCGCCTGCGCCGCCGCGTCAGCAGGCGCAGGTGATCCCGGTGTCGATCTCGGCGCCGCCGGTGAGCCCGGCCGGTGCGACGTTCGTGAGCGCGTCGGCCGGCAGCTGCGCGAGGCCGTCGGCGGTGTCGTAGGCGAACCCCTCGCGCACCCAGTACTCGAAGCCGCCGAGCATCTCCTTGACCGGGTACCCGAGCAGGGCGAACTCGAGCGCGGCGCGCGTCGCCCCGTTGCAGCCGGGCCCCCAGCAGTAGACGACGACGGGCGTGCCGGCGGGGATCCGGTCGCCCGCCTCCGCGGCGATCCGGCGGCCGGGCAGGTGCATCGCTCCCGGGACATGGCCCTGCGCCCACGACGCGTCGCTGCGAGTGTCGACGAGCACGAACCCCGGCGTCGGGATCGGCGAGCGCGGCGGCGACGTCGGAGACATCCGACTCGAAGCCCAGGCGGCCGCGGAAGTGCGCGATCGCGTCGGCCTGCGTCGCGACGTGCTGGAAGAGAGCGGATGCGGCGGGGGCGATGGTCTCGGTCATGCCATCACCCTCGCATCGAGACGGCCCGCGGTGCCCGTGAAATCGCGCCGTCGTGCCGCGACATCCGGCCATGCTGCGGGTGTGGAGCGCAGCTCGCCGAGAACGCCGGCCGTCAGTCGCCCTCGGGCGCGAAGAACGCCGTCACCGCCGCCGCCAGCGCGACGAGGTCGTCGACGTGCGCGAGCTCGCGCGCGGAGTGCATCGAGAGCAGCGGCGTGCCGACGTCGACGGTGCGGATGCCGAGGCGGGTGGCGCTGAGCGGCCCGATGGTCGACCCGCACGGGATCGTGTTGTTGGAGACGAACGGCTGCGTGGAGACGCCGGCCTGCCGGCACGCCCGCGCCCACAGGGCGGCGCCCACGCCGTCGGTGGCATAGCGCTGGTTGGCGTTGAGCTTCAGCAGCGGACCGCCGCCGAGCACGGGCCGGTTGCCCGGGTCGTGCTTCTCGGGGTAGTTCGGGTGCACCGCGTGCCCGGCGTCGGACGACAGCAGCCAGGAGTCGGCGAACGCGCGCCGCCGGTCGGTCGCCTCCGCGCCCAGCCCCGCGGCGACCCGCGCGAGCACGTCCTCGAGGAACGGGCCGCTCGCACCCGACCGCGACTCCGACCCGAGCTCCTCGTGGTCGAACGCGGCGAGCACGCTCACGTGCGAGGCGGCGTCGGGGGCGGCGAGGAGCGCGACGAGGCCGGCGTGCACCGAGCTGAGGTTGTCCATCCGACCGGCGGCGAAGAGCTCGTCGTCGCGCCCGAACCGGGCCGGGGCCGCGGTGTCGGCGAGGAGCACGTCGTGCCCGGCGACGTCCTCGGCGTGGAGGCCGGCGATCCCGGCGAGGTGGGCGAGCACGTCGTGGCCCGAGCCGGCTCCCCACACCGGCTGGAGGTGCCGCTGGCGGTCGAGCGTGAGGCCCTTGTTCACCTCCCGGTCGAGGTGGATGGCCAGCTGCGGGATGCGCAGGAGCGGGCCCGTCCGCACGAGGTGCTCGGTGCCGTCCTCGGTGACGAGCCGGCCGGCGAGCTCCAGCTCGCGGTCGAGCCACGAGTTGAGCAGCGGGCCGCCGTAGACCTCGACGCCCGCCTGCAGCAGCCCCTCCGAGCTCGTGGAGGCGCCCGGCTTCAGCTTGAACGACGGCGAGTCGGTGTGCGCGCCGAGGATCCGGAACGGGGTGGTCGCGGCGGCGGCATCCGGCTGCACCCAGGCGATGACCGCGCCGTCGCGGACGACGACGCGCCGACCGGGACCCGACGGCCACTCGTCGCGCTCCTCGAGCCGCTCGAAGCCGGCCGCCTCGAGGCGGTCGGCGACCGACGAAGCGGCGTGGTACGACGAGGGCGATTCGCGGATGAAGTCGGCGAAGTCGGCGAGGTGGGCGTCACGGTCGAGCTCAGGCATCCTCCCATCCAACACCGCGCAGGGCTCCCATCCAACACCGCGCGGGCCCGCAGTCGAGTCGGGAGCGGGATCCCGCCCCTACGCGAAGCGCACGACGGCCTGCAGCCGCGAGCGGACCTCCATGACCTCGGTGCCGCCGAGGTGCGCGGAGCCGGGAAGCCCCTCGCGCACCGCGCTCGCGAGGCGGGAGCTGCGCACCAGGGCGACCACCGCCCCGCGCACGGAGCCGCCGAGCTCCAAGCGGCTCCGCCGCGTACTCGTCGGGCACCACGATGACCAGCGCCGTGGGCTTCACGCGGGCGGCGCGCCCGATCGCCTTCGCCCGCGCGGCGAGCGCCCGGAACGGCCGTTCGCCGGCCAGCGCCTCGCCCACGAGCTCGCCCCGCTTCATGGCCACGGGTCCGCCCCAGTCCTCGGACTGGATCGCGAACAGCCCCGTGGGGCCGAGCACCAGGTGGTCGAGCTTCGGCGGCAGGCCGGGGCCGGCGGCATCCGTCGCCACGTCGTGCCACACGGTGTACGCGATGCCCAGCGTCGAGAGCGCGCGGGCCGTGGCCTCCTCGGTGAGCGCGTCGGCCAGGATGTGCCGGATGTCGCGGGGCGCGCGCCGCACGAGCTCGGGATCGTACGGGTCGGGCACCTCGACGCCGCGGCCGACCCACTCGCGCATGCGAGCGAGGTACAGCTCACGCGTGAGCCCGCCGGGATGCCCGTACGACCGCGCGAGCGGGCGGGAGTCGCGCGGCCGGCGCGGGGCGGCGGGCGCCCACGCCTCACGGGTGGGCGCCGACGTGGGGCCGCGCAGTCCGCGGTCGAATGCCGCCCGGGCCTCGGGCGTGCCCACGAGCGACCACGCCCGCTGCACCGCGTGGAATCGCACCGGGTCCCCGCCCGTGTCGGGGTGGGCGGTGCGCAGGGCACGACGGTACGCGAGCCGCAGCGCTGCGGCATCCGCGTCGGCGGGCACGCCGAGCACCTCGTAGGGGGAATCGGAGAGCGGACTGTCGGCCATGGGCTCGCTTTCGGTGTGCGACCAGCAGAATACCCCCGGCGGCTCGATGAACGCCGTGTCGTGGCGCTCGCGATCTCCGGAGGCCCGGCGGGCCGCCGCCGGCGGCGCATCTCCGGCAGGATGCCGCGTGCCGCACGTCACTCGACGGGCAGCCGGAGCATCCCGTCGTCGATGAGGGCGCGCACGGCCGGCAGCAGGTCGGCCGCCAGCGCCGCGGCGTCGACCTCGAGCAGCTCGGCGAGTGCGGCGACGATCGCACCGACCGACAGCTCGCCGTCGCTCGCGCCGACGAGGGCGGCGAGCCCGGTGTCGAGACTGACGGCGCGGCCGAAGCCACCGCCCTGTCGCAGCAGCATCGCCGTCGGGTCGTCGTCGCCCGGCCAGTAGTGGCGCTCCTCCGTCACGTCGCCGGCGACCGTCAGTCGCGTCGCGGCGAGGGCCTCGTCGTCGAGCCCCGCCTGCCGGTCGTGCGCATCGAGGCAGTCGGCGAGATGGGCGCCGAGGCCGCCGCGCGTGCGCGCCGAGCGCGCCGTGGAGCCGCTCGGCGCGGGCGAGTCCGACCGTGCGGCCTGGCGCCTCGCCGCCCGCCGGCCGGCGCAGCAGCACGTAGCCGAACCCGATCTCGCGCACGCCGCGACGCTCGAAGTCGTCGAGCCACGCGTCGTAGAGCCGATCGAACTCCGGCGTGCCGGGGCGCGTGCCGCCGTCGCGGATCCACGTCTCGGCGTACTCGGTGATGCGCTGCACCTCGCGTTCGACGATCCAGTGGTCGAGCGGGCCGGCCCAGGCGCGAACGCGCTCCAGCCCGTCCTCGTCGTCGCGGACCTCCCAGTTGCCGAGCAGCTGCGCGATGCCGCCGGGCTCCAGGTGCTCGGCGGCCCCGCGCATCACGGCCTCGACGATCGCGTCGCCGACCAGGCCGCCGTCGCGGTACTCGTACTCGGGCACGCCCGGCACCCGCGGCGTGATCACGAACGGCGGGTTCGACACGATCCGGTCGAACCGCTCCCCCGCGACGGGCTCGAAGAGGCTCCCGAGCCGGAACTCGACGCCGTCGATGCCATTCAGCTCCACGTTCAGGCCGGCCAGGCGCAGCGCCCGTTCCGAGACGTCCGTCGCGACGATCCGCTCCGCGAACCGCGACGCGTGCATCGCCTGGATGCCGCACCCGGTCCCGAGGTCGAGCACCGTGCGCGCGGGGGTCGGCACCATCAGGCCCGCGAGCGTCAGCGACGCCCCGCCCACGCCGAGCACGTGCTGCTCGCCGAGCGCGTGGCCGAGCGCGACCTCGCCGAGGTCGGACAGGATCCACCAGTGTCCGTCGCCGCGGGCGTCGGAGAACGCGTACGGTCGCAGGTCGAGCAGGGCGCGAACGGATGCCCCGGTGCCGCCGTCGCCGGGTGCTGCGGGGTCGGTCGAGTCACGTCCCAGGAGTCCGAGCTCGATCGCGCCGCCGACGCCGAGAGCGGGCAGCGCGTGCGCGGCCTCCGACGCGGGCACCGGGAGGCCGAGGACGAACAGCTCCGCGAGCGTCGCGAGGTCGGCGGATGCCCCGTGGCCCGCGCGCCTCGCGTCGAGCACCCGTCGCGCCGGCACGCGCTCGCCCCGATGCAGTGCGGCCGCGGCATCCGGACCCCAGAGCGCCTCGAGCGCGGCCACCGTGAACCCGGCCGCACCGAGGTCGTCGCGGAGCCGCGCGAGGAGGATCGCTCGTGCGGCGGTCGTCGGGCACGGTGTCGAAGCTCACCGCACCATTCAACCGCACGCGTTCCCGCGGCCGATCCGCGCCCGGTCGGGGCATCCGCTCAGCTCGTCGCGAGGGCGAGCACCAGCGGGAACGGGCCGTAGCCGTCGTCGATCGTGAGGTGGCCGCCGCCCTCGACCGGGACGAAGTCGAGGTCGAGCGGCCGCGCGTAGGCGTGCTCGGCGCCCTCGGGGCAGTACGGGTCGTCGGTGCCGGCCACCACGACGCCGCGCTCGGCGACCGAGGCGGCGAGGGCGGCGCGGGCCGCCTCGCAGTCGAGCGTCGGCGCGAACGCCGCGATCTCGGGGATGCCGCGGAGCACGGTTCCGGCCGCCGGGGCGACGAGGACGATGCGCCGTGCCGCGGGTCCGTCGCCGCCGCCCGCCGCTCGGCGGGCGGCGTACGCCAGCCAGAGGAGGCAGCCGAGGCTGTGGGCCACCACGGTGAGCGAGGCCGGGTCCGTCTCGCGGAGCTCCGCCTCGAGCGCGGCGATCCAATCGTCGAGCACGGGCTCGTCGGGCTCGGGGAGCTGCGGATACCGCACGCGCGCGCCGCGGGACTCGAGCTCGCCGGCGAGCCACCGCTGCCAGTGCCCCTCGGGGCGGTGGTTCTGCCACCCGTGCAGGATCAGGTACTCCGCCACGCTCCGCTCCTCTCGCCGTGCGGTCCATTCAAGCAGCGTGGCCGGGCGGGCGGATGCCGCGGCGTCATGTGGGCGTCACCTGACGTACACGTCCCGTCACGCCGTGTAACCCTCCCGTCACACGGTGCACGTAGCGTTGGTTACGATCGATTCAGCGAGGGGAGGTCGCGGATGGCAGAGTCGTCGACGCTCGAGCGCCTGCGACAAGACGCACGAGACGAGCTCAGCGCGCTCATCGAGCTGCGGTGCCGGCTCGGCGAAGACCCGTGGGTGTTCCTCCCCGACCTGCCGTCGGTCGACGAGCAGGTCGTGGCGACCCTGCGCGAGGAGCGCCTGCACTCCGAACGGTGGAGCCCGGCGCGTGCCCGGGCCTATCACCCCGCCGCACGCCACGGCGACGCGGCCCGCTTCGAGTTCGAGCTGCTCCGCGAGATCGCGCTCGACCACCCCGAGCTCAGCTCGGCGGTGTGGTCGGTGCTCGACCGGGTTCCGTCACCCTGGTGACGCGCTGCACGCGCATCCACGTGATGAACCCGAAGATCGTGAAGGCGCCGTAGAACACGTAGAGCAGGGCGGAGGCGTAGTAGCCCGCGCTCACCAGCAGCGGCACGCCGACGATGTCGACGGCCACCCAGATCAGCCAGAACTCGGTCCAGCCCTTCGCCATGCCGTAGGTGGCGAGCAGCGAGCCCATGAAGATCCACGCGTCGGCCCACACGGGCTCGAACGAGCCCAGGGCGCGGAAGATCGGCGTGAGCACGAGCGTTCCGCCGACCAGGCCGACGGCGAGCAGGATCCGCGCGCGGGTGCTCGCCCACTGCGGGTCGACGGCGGTCTCACTCACCTGCTGGTGATCGCGCCCAGCGCACCCAGCCGTAGATGGACACCACGATGAACATGACCTGCCGACTCGCCTGGCCGAGCAGGTTCACGGGGTTCGGGGTGTCGAAGACCGCCCCGAGGAACACGGTGAAGAGCAGCACGTTGCCGATGATGCCGACCGGCCAGGCCCAGACCTTGCGCCTGAGGCCGCCGAGCGCGCTCGCGAGCCCGAAGAGGTTGCCGATGATCTCGCGCCACAGGATCACCTGGCCGCCGATCACGAGCTGCGCGTCGAACAGCCACTCGATCGGGTTCACGACGTGCCCGTCGCCGCGCGAGTGCCCGACCTCCGGGCGAGGAGCGCGGCGACGCCGCGCCATCCGACGAGGAGGATCGCCAGCGTCAGCGCGGCGACGATGACGAACGCGACCTGCACGCCCTGATCGCTCGCGAGCCGCAGGAGCATGCCGACGACGAGGGTCGCCGCCCACACGATCACGCCGGTGGGCCACGGTGCGAGCGGATGCCGCCACGCCCGCGCCGCCACCCATCCGACCGCGAGGCCCGCGAGGAACGGCCACGCCGTGCCCCAGACCCCGACGACGTCGAGGCCCTCGGCGTGGCTGCTCCGGCCGATGACCGCGAAGACGATCACGAGCGCCGCATCGAGCGCGAGCGCGCCGACGACGATCGCCGTGCCGGTGCGTGCGCGATCGCTCATGCGACCATCGTACGGATCCGCGCCGGGCATGTCGCCGTGCGCTCGCCGTGCGCCTCACGCCCGGTCGACGAGCGCCTCGAGCGCGCCGGCCTCGTGCACCGGCAGCGCGCACACGAACGAACGGCACCGATAGGCCGTGTCCGCAGCGCTGCTGCGCCGTGCGCCCCTCGAACAGCTCGAACCCCGCTGCGGCGAACTCCCGGGCCTGCCGCTCGTCACGATCGTCGCGACGGATGCCGCGTGCCGCCGGGTCGCGGCACGGAGCCCGCCTGCATCGCCCAGGGCGGCGGCGTCGCCGCCCTCCTGCCCGTCGCTCGGGTGCCGGCTCCATCGGGCGGTCGGGCCGTTCGGGGAGTCGGGCACCACCGTGACGAGCTGCACGAGCGGCGACGCGAGCCGCGCCATGAGCTCGAGTGCTCCGCCGAACGCGAGGGGACGCTCGACCGCAACGCCGGCCACCGAGCGCATGGCCTGCTTCCGCGACGTCGCGGTAGCGGGCGCCCGCCCCGAGCGCGAACAGCCGCCACGCGGCATCCGCACACGCCGTGATGCCCGAGGGCGTCGCACCCTCGGCGGGGTCCGCCGGGAGCGCCAGGCCGCGCGCGACGAGCACCGGATCGCCACCGCCCGGCGCCGCGAAGGGCACCGCGGCACCGTCGGCGGCGGCGGCGATGGCGCGGTCGACGAGCTCCCGTGCCACGATCGCGTAGCGCACCTCGCCGGTCGCGCACGCGAGCTCGAGCAGTCCCCCGGCCAGCATGCCGGTGTCCTCGATCGTGGCCGTCGCCTCCGACGCCACGCCGTCGAGCGAGGCGCGCACGACCGTCCCGTCGTCGAGCAGGTGGTGCTCGATCAGGAAGTCGGCGGCACGGCGGGCCGACTCGACCGCGGCCGGAGCGTCGAAGACGAAGCCGGCGCGCGCGAGCGCGCCGATCGCGAGGCCGTTCCAGCCGGTCAGGACCTTCGCATCGAGTGCCGGCGGGCTCGAGCCGGGCGCGCGCCGCGGCATCGAGGCGGTAGTAGCCGCCCTCGCTCCGCTCCCCCTCGATCACGCTCTCGGAGTCCTGCGCGCTCGCGAATCCACCTCCGTCGAGCTGCATCCGACGGGTGAGGAACCCGATCACGCCGTCGGCGAGCGGCCGTGCGAAGGCCGGCGGATCGTCGCCGGTCGCCAGCTCCGCCGCCACGCCGAGGAGCAGGGCGTTGTCGGTCAGCATCCGCTCGTAGTGCGGTTCGCTCCAGTCGGCGCGCGTGGCGTACCGGAAGAAGCCGCCCTCGACCGGATCGCGGAGCGGCGATGCCCCCATGAGCCGCAGCGAGCGCTCGGCGAGGCGGCGCCCGTCCGCGCCCGACTGCGCGAGGAACCCGAGCACCGGGGCCACCGGGAACTTCGGGGCGCGCCCGAAGCCGCCGTGGAGGCGATCCTCGTCCTCGGCCAGGGCGGCGACGGCGCCCGCGAGCTCGTCGAGCCCGGGCAGGTCGCCCGCGGTCGGGGCGACGGATGCCGCGGCGAGGGCTTCGGCGACCGCCGCCGCCGTCTCGTCGAGCTCCGGTCGCCGTTCGCGCCAGGCCTCGTCGACCGCGGCCAGCACCTCGGCGAAGGCCGGGACGCCGTGCACCGGTTGCGGCGGGAAGTACGTGCCGGCGTAGAACGCGCGCCCGTCGGGCGTCGCGAACACCGTGAGCGGCCAGCCGAGCTCGCGGGTGAAGGCCGAGGCGGCGGCGAGGTAGCTCGCGTCGACGTCGGGATGCTCCTCGCGATCCACCTTCACGGCGACGAAGCGCGCGTTGAGCATGCGGGCGATCGCCGGATCGCTGAAGCTCTCCCGCGCCATGACGTGGCACCAGTGGCACGTGGCGTAGCCGATGGAGACGAGCACGGGCACGTCGCGTTCGCGTGCCTCGTCGAACGCGGCCTCGCCCCAGGGGAACCAGTCGACGGGATTGCCGGCGTGCGCCCGCAGGTACGGGCTCAGTGCGTCCCCCAGTCGATTCCCCATCACTCCAGCGTAGGACGCGACGCAGCCCTGTCGCCGGGATTGACTCGGGTCGCACCATGCGCGCGGGCTCGACTCTGGGGCTGGCACCGACTGCGGGTTAAACCAAGAGAGCCGCCCAACCTTGGGCGGCCTCGACTCGGGTCAACCGACTCGGGTTTAACCAAAGAGAGCCGCCCAACCTTGGGCGGCTCTCTTCGAATGAATGTCCGGCGGTGTCCTACTCTCCCACAGGGTCGCCCCTGCAGTACCATCGGCGCTGCGAGTCTTAGCTTCCGGGTTCGGAATGTGTCCGGGCGTTTCCCTCGCGCTATGGCCGCCGAAACTCGTGCCACACCCACGTTGCCCCACCGGGGGTGGGTTGGGTGTGTGGTCTCGGTGTCCCGCACCAGCCCGGAACCTGGGGTTCTGGGGGTGGTGTGGGGTGTTCTGTGTTGTGTTGTGTGTGTTTCCGTCTGTTGGGAACCACAGAGTGGACGCGAGCAATCTGTAGGGCCACTCACACGGCCTTTCGATGAATGATCTTCAAACGTGTGTGAGTGTAGTGATTGTCAAGTTATCGGCTTATTAGTACCGGTCAGCTCCGACAGTCGTTAGTCCTGTCTTCCACATCCGGCCTATCAACCCAGTCGTCTGGCTGGGAGCCTCTCCCCCGAAGGGATGGAAATCTCATCTCGAGGCCGGCTTCCCGCTTAGATGCTTTCAGCGGTTATCCATCCCGAACGTAGCTAACCAGCGGTGCTCCTGGCGGAACAACTGGCACACCAGAGGTTCGTCCAACCCGGTCCTCTCGTACTAGGGTCAGATCCTCTCAAATTTCCTACGCGCGCAGCGGATAGGGACCGAACTGTCTCACGACGTTCTAAACCCAGCTCGCGTACCGCTTTAATGGGCGAACAGCCCAACCCTTGGGACCTACTCCAGCCCCAGGATGCGACGAGCCGACATCGAGGTGCCAAACCATGCCGTCGATATGGACTCTTGGGCAAGATCAGCCTGTTATCCCCGAGGTACCTTTTATCCGTTGAGCGACAGCGCTTCCACAAGCCACTGCCGGATCACTAGTCCCGACTTTCGTCCCTGCTCGACCTGTCAGTCTCACAGTCAAGCTCCCTTGTGCACTTACACTCGCCACCTGATTGCCAACCAGGTTGAGGGAACCTTTGGGCGCCTCCGTTACTTTTTGGGAGGCAACCGCCCCAGTTAAACTACCCACCAGGCACTGTCCCTGAACCGGATCACGGTTCGAAGTTAGATATCCAGAGTGACCAGAGTGGTATTTCAACAATGACTCCACCGACACTAGCGTGCCAGCTTCAAAGTCTCCCACCTATCCTACACAAGCCACACCGAACACCAATACCAAGCTGTAGTAAAGGTCACGGGGTCTTTCCGTCCTGCTGCGCGTAACGAGCATCTTTACTCGTAATGCAATTTCGCCGAGTTCGCGGTTGAGACAGCTGGGAAGTCGTTACGCCATTCGTGCAGGTCGGAACTTACCCGACAAGGAATTTCGCTACCTTAGGATGGTTATAGTTACCACCGCCGTTTACTGGGGCTTAAATTCTCAGCTTCGCCTTGCGGCTAACCGGTCCTCTTAACCTTCCAGCACCGGGCAGGCGTCAGTCCGTATACATCGTCTTGCGACTTGGCACGGACCTGTGTTTTTAGTAAACAGTCGCTTCCCACTGGTCTCTGCGGCCCTGCAGCGCTTCCCCAGGCAAGCTGGTTCACGCCTTAGGCCCCCCTTCTCCCGAAGTTACGGGGGCATTTTGCCGAGTTCCTTAACCACGATTCTCTCGATCTCCTTGGTATTCTCTACCTGACCACCTGAGTCGGTTTGGGGTACGGGCGGCTGGAACCTCGCGTCGATGCTTTTCTCGGCAGCATAGGATCACCCACTTTTCATCCGCATCGCGTCTCAGCCTGTGTGAGCGACGGATTTGCCTATCGCTCGGCCTACACGCTTGCCCCGGGTCAACCATCGCCCGGGTTGGGCTACCTTCCTGCGTCACACCTGTTAATACGCTCACTCCACCAGACGGGGTCGCATGCCGCCCCGCGCCTCACCCCGAAGGGATCCGCGCGGCTTGGGATGCTTAGCACTTCTGATCTCGTGTGGGCGGTTCTTCGCCGGTACGGGAATATCAACCCGTTGTCCATCGACTACGCCTGTCGGCCTCGCCTTAGGTCCCGACTTACCCAGGGCAGATTAGCTTGACCCTGGAACCCTTGGTCTTCCGGAGGACGGGTTTCTCACCCGTCTTTCGCTACTCATGCCTGCATTCTCACTCGTGTGGCGTCCACGGCTGGTTTCCACCGCCGCTTCACTCGCCACACGACGCTCTCCTACCCATCAACACGGCTGGACCACGAAGGCCTACCACAAATGTCAATGCCACAACTTCGGTGGCGTGCTTGAGCCCCGTTACATTGTCGGCGCGGAATCACTTGACCAGTGAGCTATTACGCACTCTTTCAAGGGTGGCTGCTTCTAAGCCAACCTCCTGGTTGTCTGTGCAACTCCACATCCTTTCCCACTTAGCACGCGCTTAGGGACCTTAGTTGGTGGTCTGGGTTGTTTCCCTCTCGACGATGAAGCTTATCCCCCACCGTCTCACTGCTGCGCTCTCACTTACCGGCATTCGGAGTTTGGCTGACGTCAGTAACCTTTTGGGGCCCATCGGCCATCCAGTAGCTCTACCTCCGGCAAGAAACACGCAACGCTGCACCTAAATGCATTTCGGAGAGAACCAGCTATCACGAAGTTTGATTGGCCTTTCACCCCTATCCACAGCTCATCCCCTCCATTTTCAACTGAAGTGGGTTCGGTCCTCCACGACGTCTTACCGTCGCTTCAACCTGGCCATGGATAGATCACTTCGCTTCGGGTCTAGGACCTGCGACTGAATCGCCCTATTCAGACTCGCTTTCGCTACGGCTGCCCCTCACGGGTTAACCTCGCCACAGATCACTAACTCGCAGGCTCATTCTTCAAAAGGCACGCTGTCACCCCTACAAGGAGGCTCCAACGGTTTGTAAGCAAACGGTTTCAGGTACTATTTCACTCCCCTCCCGGGGTACTTTTCACCTTTCCCTCACGGTACTTGTCCGCTATCGGTCATCTGGGAGTATTTAGGCTTATCAGGTGGTCCTGACAGATTCACGCGGGATTTCTCGGGCCCCGCGCTACTTGGGATCCCTCTCCGGCCGGCCAGGCATTTCGACTACGGGACTCACACCCACTCCGGTTGGCCTTTCAATGCCATTCGTCTATACCTGACGCGTCACCGTGGTTGACCGGCAGATCAACCCGAAAGGTCCCACAACCCCGACCATGCAACCCCTGCCGGGTATCACACATGGCTCGGTTTAGCCTCTTCCGCGTTCGCTCGCCACTACTTACGGAATCACGGTTGTTTTCTCTTCCTGTGGGTACTGAGATGTTTCACTTCCCCACGTTCCCTCTACCCGCCCTATACATTCAGGCGGGAGTCACCAGGTCACCCAAAGGGCCTGGCGGGGTTTCCCCATTCGGAAATCCTCGGATCACAGCTCGTTTATCAGCTCCCCGAGGCTTATCGCAGATTACGACGTCCTTCTTCGGCTCCAGATGCCAAGGCATCCACCGTTTGCTCTTAGAAACTTGAAATCACATGAGTTCGATCGAATTCGTGCAACACCACCCCGAAAGGCGATGCTGCGAAATTGACCAGTGAATACGCCAAACAGACCACCCCGAAAGGATGCCACCTTGGCGACTCACCTATTGTGATCCAGGACCGAAGGCCCTGAATCTAAGATGCTCGCGTCCACTATGTAGTTCTCAACAGACGGCCAGAACCCCCACACCCGACCAGCCACACGGTCATCATCGGTGAAGGTCTGAGAAAAACCATCACCCCCACCCGAAGGCAGAGTCGTCCGGTCCCTCAGGACCCAACAGCGTGCACGTGCCGGCCACCCCCGACCACACCGTTCCAACCCCGCAAGCGAGGCGTACTAAGCACAGCCGAAATCAACCGGCACCTATGTCAATGTTCCACCCATGAGCAACCAGCGAGCCACAAAGGACCCGATCTGGTCTGCACTGCGAAAGCCCGAAGACTTCCGAGTTGCTCCTTAGAAAGGAGGTGATCCAGCCGCACCTTCCGGTACGGCTACCTTGTTACGACTTAGTCCTAATCACCGATCCCACCTTCGACGGCTCCCTCCACAAGGGTTAGGCCACCGGCTTCGGGTGTTACCGACTTTCATGACTTGACGGGCGGTGTGTACAAGGCCCGGGAACGTATTCACCGCAGCGTTGCTGATCTGCGATTACTAGCGACTCCGACTTCATGAGGTCGAGTTGCAGACCTCAATCCGAACTGAGACCGGCTTTTTGGGATTCGCTCCGCCTTACGACATCGCAGCCCTTTGTACCGGCCATTGTAGCATGCGTGAAGCCCAAGACATAAGGGGCATGATGATTTGACGTCATCCCCACCTTCCTCCGAGTTGACCCCGGCAGTCTCATATGAGTTCCCACCATTACGTGCTGGCAACATACGACGAGGGTTGCGCTCGTTGCGGGACTTAACCCAACATCTCACGACACGAGCTGACGACAACCATGCACCACCTGTATACCGAGTGTCCAAAGAGTTCCACATTTCTGCGGCGTTCTCGGTTATGTCAAGCCTTGGTAAGGTTCTTCGCGTTGCATCGAATTAATCCGCATGCTCCGCCGCTTGTGCGGGCCCCCGTCAATTCCTTTGAGTTTTAGCCTTGCGGCCGTACTCCCCAGGCGGGGCGCTTAATGCGTTAGCTACGACACGGAAACCGTGGAAAGGTCCCCACATCTAGCGCCCAACGTTTACGGCGTGGACTACCAGGGTATCTAATCCTGTTCGCTCCCCACGCTTTCGCTCCTCAGCGTCAGTTACGGCCCAGAGAACTGCCTTCGCCATCGGTGTTCCTCCTGATATCTGCGCATTCCACCGCTACACCAGGAATTCCATTCTCCCCTACCGCACTCCAGTCTGCCCGTACCCACTGCAGGCCCGAGGTTGAGCCTCGGGATTTCACAGCAGACGTGACAAACCGCCTACGAGCTCTTTACGCCCAATAATTCCGGACAACGCTCGCACCCTACGTATTACCGCGGCTGCTGGCACGTAGTTAGCCGGTGCTTTTTCTGCAGGTACCGTCAAGCCGAAGCCCTTCTTCCCTACTAAAAGAGGTTTACAACCCGAAGGCCGTCATCCCTCACGCGGCGTTGCTGCATCAGGCTTGCGCCCATTGTGCAATATTCCCCACTGCTGCCTCCCGTAGGAGTCTGGGCCGTGTCTCAGTCCCAGTGTGGCCGGTCACCCTCTCAGGCCGGCTACCCGTCGACGCCTTGGTGAGCCATTACCTCACCAACAAGCTGATAGGCCGCGAGTCCATCCCAGACCGAAAAACTTTCCACCCAAAACCATGCGGTTCCAGGTCCTATCCGGTATTAGCTCCGATTTCTCGGGGTTATCCCAGAGTCCAGGGCAGGTTACTCACGTGTTACTCACCCGTTCGCCACTAATCCCCAGGAGCAAGCTCCCAGTTCATCGTTCGACTTGCATGTGTTAAGCACGCCGCCAGCGTTCGTCCTGAGCCAGGATCAAACTCTCCAAAAAAACTGGTTCCAACACCCCCAAAAGAGGCATTGAGAGTTTCAATCTCTGACCGAGAAGAACAATCGAAAAATCTGACTGTCCATCAATCCAAAGGAATCCTCCCCCACTCCAAAGAGCAAGGTCGGGGTTCAATAAATTGGCATTGAACATAGTGCACGCTGTTGAGTTCTCAAGAAACGGACGCACCCGAGTTTCGGCCTCACGGCCTGCCCTCAGGGCAACCTATCTATCGTACCACTTCCCAAGCAGGACTCGCGCCACACAGGCCGATCCTGCGACCGTCGAGGCGGTCGGGAGACACAACGCGAACGTTGGTTTCCGTGAGGAAGTGGAGTTTCATCTTAGGCTTGAAATCACCGAGTCGCAATGCGACTTCGAGGCTATTTGGCTAAGAATCTCGCCGACCGGCCGGGCTGCTTCCGCTTCCCGCACCGCCGTGGCGATGAGTAAGAATTTACGCGGATCACGGGTGGGTGCCAAATCAGGCTCGCATCCCGGGCGTGTCGCGCGGGCGCTCCGCCCGGCTCGCGGAGCGGAGCGCCTGATCGGGGCCGGATTCGCCGCTCAGTTCACCTCGTCGGGGTGCGAACTCATGCGTCCCTCGCGCTCGAGTCCCGTGATCGCGGACATCTCCGACATCGTCGAGCTCGAAGCCGAACACGTCGAAGTTCTCGGCCATGCGCTCGGGTCGGTTGGACTTGGGGAAGACGATGTGGCCGCGCTGCACGTGCCAGCGGATGACGACCTGCGCGGGCGTCACGTCGTGGGCGCCGGCGGCATCCGTCACCTCGGGAAGTTCGAGCAACGGGTACTTGCCCTGGCCGAGCGGCCCCCACGCCTCGATGGCGATCGCGTGCTCCTCCGCGAAGGCGGCGGTCGCCGGCTGCTGGTGGTAGGGATGCAGCTCGATCTGGTCGACGGCGGGCACCGTGTCGGTCTCGGCGAGCAGTCGCTCGAGGTGCGGCACGAGGAAGTTCGAGACGCCGATCGAGCGGGTGCGCCCCGACGCGCGAAGCTGCTCGAACGCCCTCCACGTCTCGACGTACCGGTCGTTCGCCGGGGTCGGCCAGTGGATCAGGTAGAGGTCGACGTGGTCGAGCCCGAGCCGCTCGAGGCTCCGATCGAACGCGTCGAAGACCGACTGCGTGCCCTGGTCGTCGTTCCACAGCTTCGTCGTGACGAAGAGCTCCTCGCGCGGGATCCCGGATGCGGCGATCGCGCGGCCCACCCCCTCCTCGTTGCCGTAGATGCGGGCGGTGTCGATGTGGCGGTAGCCCACCTCGAGCGCGTCGGTCACGATGCGCTCGGTCTGCTTCGGATCGACCTTGAAGACGCCGAATCCGAGCTGCGGGATGGAGTTGCCGTCGTTCAGTTGGATGCGGGGTACCAGCGGTTGGGTCATGTCCCCATCCCACCACGCGGGTCGCGGCATCCGACAGGGCGGTTCGCCCGCCGCGAAGCCGAACACGAGACCGGATGCCGCAGCGCTGGGCTCAGCCCGTGACCGCCTCGGGCGGCAGGAACACGATCACGAGCGCGGGCAGGCTCGTGAAGAGGTTCACGAGCAGGTGGGCGACGATGATCGGCATGAGGCGTCGTTGCCAGAGCACGATGAGCCCCGACCCGACGCCCCAGACGAAGAACGCGGCGAGGTAGACGAGCATCGCCTCGGTCGTCGCCGCGTAGAACACGTGCTGTGCTGCGAAGATCGCGGACGGCACGACGATCGCCCAGGCCGCCGGCCATCGGCGCACGAGTCCGCCCTGGGAGTAGCCGCGGTACACGAGCTCCTCGACGGGCGCGTTGAGCGGCGCGAAGGTCACCACCGACACGATCGCGAGCACCGCCAGCAGCGTGTGGTCGAAGGACGGCGCGGAGTCGGGGTCGTAGAACACCGTCTGGAAGTTCGCGAACGCCTCGGCGCCGTACGAGCGCGAACATCACCCCCATCACCGCCAGCACGAACGGCACCCAGAGCACCGCGAGCCAGAGCAGGCCCCAGAGCACGTCGGTGCCGAGGCGTCGCCACGAGAAGTCGATGAGGTCGCGCGCCCGTTGCCCCTCGCGGTGCAGGGCGCGGCGCACGAGCGCGAGCGACACGAGGTTGACCGGCAGCATCGCCGCAGCCGCGAACAGGATCGTCGGCGGGAACGGTCCGGGGTCTCCCGCGGCCGCGAGTGCGAGCCAGGTGAGCAGCGCGGCGCATCCGACCAGTACGACGCGCAGCACCGGGAGGCCGATGAGGCTCCGCACGGCGCGCCGGCTCGACGGGATCGGGGCCGCGCCGGTGCCTCCGGGCCGGCCGACGAGGCATCCGTGGACATGCGGCCGTGTCTAGCACAGCGGGGTGCGGCGCGCACCCACCGACGCACCCGGCACCGCCGAGACGGACTGCCGCGACGCCGTACGATGGAGGGCTGTGCTTCCCGCGATCACCTATCCCGCCGAGCTGCCCGTCTCCGGGCAGCGCGAGGAGATCGCGCGCGCACTCCGCGACCACCAGGTGGTGATCGTGGCCGGCGCGACCGGCTCCGGCAAGACGACGCAGCTGCCGAAGATCTGCCTCGAGCTCGGTCGGGAGTCGATCGCGCACACCCAGCCGCGCCGCATCGCCGCGCGGACGATCGCCGAGCGCATCTCGGAGGAGCTCGGCGTCGAGCTCGGCGGACTCGTGGGCTACCAGGTGCGCTTCACCGACCGCGTGAGCGAGTCCACCCGCATCAAGGTGATGACCGACGGCATCCTGCTCAACGAGATCCACCGCGATCGCGAGCTCCGCCGCTACGACACGATCATCATCGACGAGGCGCACGAGCGAAGCCTCAACGTCGACTTCCTGCTCGGCTACCTGAAGCGCCTGCTCCCCCGACGCCCCGACCTCAAGGTCATCGTCACGAGCGCCACGATCGACCCCGAGAGCTTCGCCCGGCACTTCGCGGATGCATCCGGCGAGCCCGCACCCGTCATCGAGGTCTCGGGCCGCACCTACCCCGTCGAGGTGCGCTACCGGCCGCTCGTGGCGGAGTCCGGCGCGGGCGGCGGTGGCGAGGACAGCGACGACGAGGGCGCCGCGGCCGAGGACAAGGACGTGCAGCGCGGCATCCTCGACGCCCTCGACGAACTCGAGCGCGAGTCATCCGGAGACGTGCTGGTGTTCCTCTCGGGCGAGAGCGAGATCCGCGACGCCGAGACGGCGGTGCGCGCGCACGCGACCCGGCGCGGCGGTGCCGGGGAGACCGAGGTGCTCCCCCTCTACGGACGCCTCTCCTCCGCCGACCAGCACAAGGTGTTCGAACCGTCGAAGGTCGCGGGGCTGCGACGCCGGGTCGTGCTCGCCACGAACGTCGCCGAGACGAGCCTCACCGTGCCGGGCATCCGCTACGTCGTCGACGCGGGCACGGCGCGCATCAGCCGGTACTCGGTGCGGTCGAAGGTGCAGCGGCTGCCGATCGAGGCCATCTCGCAGGCGTCGGCCAACCAGCGCTCGGGACGCTCCGGGCGCACGAGCGACGGCATCGCCATCCGCCTCTACTCGGAGGACGACTACGAGCGGCGGCCCGAGTTCACCGATCCCGAGATCCTGCGCACGAACCTCGCGGCGGTCATCCTGCAGATGGCGTCGCTCGGGCTCGGCCGGATCGAGGAGTTCCCGTTCCTCACGCCGCCCGACAGCCGCGGCATCCGCGACGGCCTCGAACTGCTGCGGGAGCTCGGCGCCCTCGACGACGGCACGGAGGGCGACGGGCCGCAGCTCACGCGCGTCGGCCGCCAGCTCGCGCGGCTGCCGATCGAGCCGCGATTCGCCCGCATGGTGCTCGAGTCGAAGGCCCAGGGCGTCTCGCGCGAGGTGCTCGCGATCGTGGCCGGCATGACGATCCAGGATCCGCGGGAGCGACCGCTCGAACGGCGCGAGCAGGCCGACGGGTTCCACGCGCGGTTCGTCGACCCCACCAGCGACTTCCTGACGCTGCTCAACCTCTGGAACCACCTCGAGGAGCAGCAGCGGCAGCTCTCGGGCAGCGCGTTCCGGCGCATGTGCAAGGCGGAGTTCCTCAACTACCTGCGCGTGCGCGAATGGCAGGACCTCTACCGCCAGCTCGTGCGGCTCGCCAAGCCGCCCGCTCGGCGTCTGCACGTCGCCGAGCGGGCGGGCGAGCCCAACGCCGACGGCATCCATCGGGCACTGCTGGCCGGGCTCCTCTCCCAGATCGGGCTGCGCGACGACGCGAAGACCTCGAGCGGCCGCGGCGGGGCGGGCGCCGCGCGCGAATCCGAGCGACGCGGCCGCCGCCAGCAGGCGGAGTTCGTCGGCGCCCGGAACTCCCGGTTCGTGGTGTTCCCCGGGTCGGCGCTCGCGAAGAAGCCGCCCGCCGCGCTCATGAGCGCCGAGCTCGTCGAGACCAGCCGGCTGTTCGCCCGCACGAACGCGGCCATCGATGCCGCGTGGGCCGAGCAGCTCGCCGGCCCGCTGGCGAAGCGCACCTTCAGCGAGCCGCGGTGGGAGCGGCGGCAGGGCTCGGCCGTCGCCGACGAGAAGGTCACGCTGTTCGGCGTGCCGATCGTGGCGAAGCGGCGCATCCAGCTCGGCCGGGTCGACCCGGTGCTCGCGCGCGAGCTCTTCATCCGGCACGCGCTCGTCGAGGAGGACTGGGACACGAACAGCCTCGACCGCCGGCTGTTCGGGTTCGTCCGGGCGAACCGCGCCCTGCGCCGTGAGCTCGGCGAGGTCGAGGAGCGCACGCGTCGTCGCGACATCCTCGCGGGCGACGAGGCGGTCGTGGCGTTCTACGAGGCGAGGGTGCCGGCGGATGTCGCGGACACGCGAGCCTTCGAGCGCTGGTGGCGCGGCGAGCATCGTCGACGACCCGACCTCCTCACGATGACGCGCGCCGACCTGCTCGGTGCCGAGGCCGACGACGAGCGCGACGACGGATTCCCCGACCGCTGGCGGCAGGCCGACCAGACCTACTCGCTCGCGTACCGCTTCGAGCCCGGCGCCGACGACGACGGCGTCACGGTGATCGTGCCCCTCGTGCTGCTCCCCCGCGTGGAGCCCGACGGGTTCGACTGGCAGGTGCCCGGCCTGCGCGACGAGCTCATCACCGCGTTGCTGCGCACGCTGCCGAAGGTGCTCCGCCGCCAGGTGGTGCCCGCGGCCGAGTGGGCGGCGAAGATCTCCGCCGAGCTGCCCGACGGTCCCGAGCGCGGCGCGGAACGCGAGCCGTTCACCGCGGTCGTCGCGAACGCCATCCGGCGGCTCACGTTCGCGCCCGTCGACCCGTCGGACTTCGACCTCGAGCGCGTTCCGCCGCACCTGCGGGCGACGTTCCGGGCCGTCGACGAGCGCGGCCGCACGGTCGGCGCCTCGAAGGACCTCGCCGAGTTGCAGGCACGGCTCGCCGACCGCACCCGCGACGCGGTGGCGAAGGCCGTCACGGCGCCGTCGCGCGGCGGGGGTCGGGGCCGGGCGGACGCGCGGCCCGACGCGGCCGCACGCGAGGGTGCCGCGGCATCCGCCCCGCCGACGTCGGTCGGCCCCCCGATCGCCGAGCGATCCGGCATCACGACCTGGGAGTGGGACGAACTGCCGGCGCACGTCGACACGCGCCAGGCGGGCAACGTCATCCGCGCCTATCCGGCGCTCGTCGACGAGAAGACGTCGGTCGCGCTGCGCCTCGTCGCCACGGCGGAGGAGCGCGACCGGGCGTCGCGCCGGGGCATCCGCCGCCTGCTCGTGCTCGCCACGCCCACGCCGGTGGCCTACGTGCAGGAGCACCTCTCGAACGAGGAGAAGCTCGCCCTCGCGGCGAGCGCGTACTCCGGGCCGCGGGCGCTGCTCGACGACTGCCTCGCCGCCTGCGTCGACGCCGAACTGCGGTCACGGCATCCCGACGGGCTGCTGCGCACGCGCGCGGAGTTCGAGGCGGTGCGCGATGCGATCGGCGCGTCCGTCGTGGAGCGCATGTTCGAGACGGTCGGGCTCGTCGCCCGCATCCTGCGTGCCGCACGCGAGGCCGACCGCGCGATCTCGGGCGCATCGAGCATCCAGCTGATGGCCGCGCTCGGCGACCTGCGGGCGCAGCTCGACGCGCTCGTGCCGACCGGATTCGTGTCGACGACCGGGCTCGAGCGCCTGCGGCACCTGCCGCGGTACCTCGAGGCGATCGTGGTGCGGGTGCGCAAGCTCCAGGAGAACCCCGGGCGCGACCGGCAGGCGATGAACCAGCTGGAGCCGTCGATCGCGGCGTTCGAGGCGGCCGGCGGTCGCATCCCGATCGACCCCGAGGCGCCGGCGCACCTCGTGCGCGTGCGCTGGATGCTCGAGGAGCTGCGGGTCGGCCTGTTCGCGCAGGAGCTGCGCACCGCCGAGACGGTCTCGCCGCAGCGCATCGCGAAGGCGCTCGCCGGCTGACGCGCATCGGCGACATCCGCCTCGATAGAGTGGACGGACCGTGGGCAGCTACACCGATCTCCTCAGAACCTCGGGCGTCGCTCGCATCATCGCCGCCCAGCTGACCGCTCGGTTCCCCTCGGGAATGCTCTCGCTCGCGTTCCTCCTGCACGTCGAGCAGCAGACCGGCTCCTACGGCGCGGCGGGCCTCGTGCTCGCCGCCACCTCGATCGGCCAGGCCATCGCGGGGCCGCTCACGAGCCGCCTCATGGGCCGCTTCGGCATGCGCCCCGTGCTCATCACCACGCTCGCGGTGTGCGTCACCGCCGTCGTCGCGATCGGCGTCCTGCCGCTCACCGTGCCCATGTACATGGGCGTCGGCTTCATCGCGGGGCTGCTCGACGCCGCCCGTGCAACCGGCCGTGCGCACCATCTACCCCAAGATGGTGAACTCCCGGCAGCTCACCCCGCTCTTCTCGCTCGACGCCTCGGCGCAGGAGATCATCTGGGTGGTCGGGCCGGTCGTCACCACGTTCGTGTCGACCCAGATCGGCACCGTCTGGGGCATCCTGCTCGCCGCCGCGATGATGGTCGTCGGCGGCATCTGGTTCATCTCCTCGCCCGAGCTCGGCCGCGTGCGCATCCCGCGCTCGAAGCGCCGCTTCGGCGTGGTGCTCGCCCGCCCGCCGGTCCTGCTGGCCACGATCGTCGGCTTCCTCCTCATCGGCGCGTGCGCCGCGGTCGAGGCCGGGGTCGTCGCGGCGTTCGGCCACGACGGCGCCGAGGCCGGCATCGTGCTCGCGATCTTCTCCGTCGGCTCGCTCGCCGGCGGCCTCTTCCTCGGGCACGTGCCGATCGGGCCGTGGGCGACCGCGCGCCGCACTGTTCATCGTCTTCGCCGGCGTCGCGCTCGCCGCGTTCGCCATGGACTTCTGGTGGCTCGCGGTCACCCTCTTCGTCGCCGGCATCGGCATCGCGCCGGCCCTCGCCGTGCTGTTCGCGATCGTCTCGGCGAGCGTGAAGTTCAGCGACACGGCCGAGGCCTACGGCTGGGTCGGCACCGGCCAGCTCATCGGCGCCGCGCTCGGGTCGGCGCTCGCCGGGTTCCTCATCGACGCTGAGCGGCGCCCAGGGCGCGTTCTGGGCCGCGACCGCCCTCGCGTTCCTCGGCGTCATCGCCGCGGTGCTCGGGCGCCCGTGGCACCCCGACCTGCGCGGCCGCGACGCGAGCCCCATCCCCGACACCGAACCGGTGCCGTTGCAACCCAGCTGAGAAGGAGACCCGGATGCCGCACCCGATCACGCCCGCCCCGCGACTCTCGCTCGCCGACGGCGCCACGATCCCGCAGCTCGGATTCGGCCTCTACAAGGTGCCGGCCGCGGATGCCGCGCGCCTCAGCCGCGCGGCGATCGAGGTCGGCTACCGGCATCTCGACACCGCCGCGTTCTACGCGAACGAGGCCGAGGTGGGCGAGGCCGTGCGCGAGGCCCCGGTGCCGCGCGAGGAGCTCTTCGTCGCGAGCAAGGTGTGGAAGGACGACAACGGGTTCGACTCGACGTTGCGCGCGTTCGACGCGAGCATGTCGCGGCTGGGCCTCGACACGCTCGACCTCTACCTGATCCACTGGCCGGTGCCGTCGACCGACCGGTACGTCGACACGTGGCGCGCGCTCATCCGCCTGCAGGACGAGGGCCGGGTGCGATCGATCGGCGTCGCGAACTTCCACGCGCACCACGTCGAGCGCATCATCGCCGAGACGGGCGTGGCACCGGTCGTGAACCAGGTCGAGCTGCACCCGTGGCTCCCGCAGGCGGAGCTGCGCGCCTTCGACGCGGAACGCGGCATCCGCACCGAGGCATGGTCGCCGCTGGCGCGCGGACGGGTGCTCGGCGACGCCGCTGCTCGACGACCTGGCGGCCAAGCACGGCCGCTCGCCCGCGCAGATCGTGCTGCGCTGGCACCTCGAGCTCGGCAACGTCGTGATCCCGAAGGCGTCGTCGCCCGAGCGGCTGCGCGAGAACCTCGACGTGTTCGACTTCGCGCTCGACGCCGACGACCTCGCCGCGATCGCCACGCTCGAGACCGGCGAGCGCACGGGGCGCGACCCCGAATTCGACTGAATCCGCGAGGCCCCGCGCGGGGCCGCCCGCACCGACCTGAACGAGCGGCGGACGCGGTTCGTTGGGGCCGCTCGGCGATTCACAGCGAAGCGGAATCCGATCGTGATCCGACTCCCAGCCGGGGTCCAGACATGGGGTTCGCGCGCCGCAATACAGTGAGCGCATGAGACGACTCGCACCCGCGGCGGCAGCGGCCGCGATCACCGCACTGCTCCTCGCCGGCTGCTCGGCGGGATCCGATGAGTCGAGCGCACCGGCCGTCGACGCGCCGGCCGCGCCCGTCGCCCCCGAGCCCGGCAAGGTCGACGGCCAGACGGCCGAGGACGCCGCCGGCGGCGCCGCCGAGGCGCAGCTGGCCGACCGCAGCGTCATCACCACGGGCTGGGTCTCGATCACCGTCGACGACCCCATCGTCTCCGCCGAGGAGGCGGCCGACCTCGCCGAGCAGGCCGGCGGCCGCGTCGACAGCCGCACCGAGAGCCCGGGCACCGACGCACAGCCGCCGAGCGCCTCGCTCACCCTGCGCATCCCCTCCGACGAGCTCGACGCGTTCGTCGACGAGCTGCGCGCGCTCGGCACCGTGAACTCGGTGTCGATGAACGCCTCGGATGTCACGCAGCAGCGACAGGACCTCGACGGGCGCATCGAGGCGCTCACCGCCTCGGTCGACCGGCTGCAGCAGCTGCTCGCGGAGGCCACCACGGTCGCCGACCTCATCGCGATCGAGTCGGAGCTCACGACCCGCCAGGCGGAGCTCGACAGCCTCACCCAGCAGCGGGACTGGCTCGTCGACCAGGTCGACTTCTCGACCATCACGGTCGACCTCGTCACCGAGGACGTCGCCCCCGACCCGCAGCCCGACGACTTCTGGAGCGGACTCGTCGCCGGCTGGAACGCGCTCGTCGCCTTCGCGAGCTGGCTCGGCGTCGCCGTCGGCGTGCTGCTGCCCTGGCTGCTCGTGGCGGCTCGTCACCACCGCGGTGGTCGTCGCGATCGTGCTGCTCGCCACGCGGCGGCGGCGCGGAGCGACCGACCTCGACGACGCCGCCGGCGCCCGCGACGACACCGGCCGAACCGGCGAGCGCGGGGGCCGCGACGGGCGCCCCGCACGACCCGCACGACGAGCACCCTCGGGCGTAGTCTGGCGTCGTGAGCGCGACGCCGGAGACCCTGCTGAACGACGACCTCCTGGAGCGGGTGCGCGAGCGCGCCGCCGGGTACGACCGCGACAACGCGTTCTTCACCGAGGACCTCGCGGAGCTGCGCGAGGCGGGATACCTCACGGCGCTCGTGCCGGCCGAGTTCGGCGGCCTCGGCTGGGGCTTCGACGACGCGGTGCGCGCGCAGATGCGGCTCGCCGGCGCCGCCCCGGCCACCGCACTCGCCGTGAACATGCACCTCGTGTGGACGGGGGTCGCGAAGATCCTGCGCGACCGCGGCGACGACAGCCTCGACTTCGTCCTCCGCGAGGCCGGCTCCGGGGAGGTCTTCGGCTTCGGCATCAGCGAGGCCGGCAACGACCTCATGCTCTTCGGCTCGCGCACGACCGCCGAACCGCAGGACGGCGGCGGCTACCGCTACTCGGGTCGCAAGATCTTCACCTCGCTCTCCCCCGCGTGGACGCGGCTCGGCACGATGGGACTCGACACGGCGTCGGCGGATGCCCCGAAGATCGTGTACGGGTTCGTCGACCGGGAGGACCCCGACATCCGCATCCTGGACGACTGGGACACGATCGGCATGCGCGCCAGCCAGAGCCGCACGACCGTGCTCGACGGCGCGTTCGCCGCCCCCGACCGGATCGTGCGGCGGCTCGACCCCGGCCCGAACGCGGACCCGCTCATCTTCGGCATCTTCGCGAGCTTCGAACTGCTGCTCGCCGCCGTCTACGCCGGCATCGGGGCGCGCGCGCTCGACCTCGCCGTCGCCGCCGCGCACCGGCGCACCTCGATGAAGACGCGACGGCGCACCGCTGTCGCAGGACCCCGACATCCGCTGGCGCATCGCCGACGCCGCGATCGCGCAGGACGCGCTCGAGCCGCAGCTGCTCGCCGTCGCCCACGACCTCGACGAGCTCGTCGACCACGGGTCGCGCTGGTTCGCGAAGCTCGTGGGGATCAAGGTGCGCGCGACCGAGACCGCCAAGCAGGTCGTCGACCAGGCCGTGCGGGTGTCGGGCGGATCGATCGTACTTCGCCGGCTCCGAGCTCGGGCGCCTCTACCGCGACGTGCTCGCGGGCATCTTCCACCCCTCCGACGACGAGTCGGCGCACAGCACGGTGGCGAACGCCTGGCTCGGGCCGCTCGACGACTGACCCGCCCGCCGGCGCCGCGCGTGGGCGGCCGGCACCCCGCACCGGAGCGCGCCCGCGCACTAGACTGGCGGGGCCGGCGCCGCCGCCGCATCATCACCCGGGAGGTCCTCGTGAACGTCGTCGCTTTCCTCATCGCGATGGGATTCTTCGTCTTCGGCATGTGGATCCTCAGCATCGCCCCCGAGCTCGCCGGGGTTCGAGGCGGTCACGTTCTTCGGCGGCATCCTGTGCGTGTCCCTCGCGGTCGCGATCCCGGTGAACCTCCTCGGCCGCGGCGACGGCGTCTGACGGGTGACGCTGCCCGAACGCGACACCCGCGTCACCTACCCCGACGGCGACCTCGGCGCGACGACCGCGCGTGCTGCACGTCGCCCCGGCCGGCGACGGCCGCGTCGCCGTCATCACCGAGACCACGAGCTTCCACCCGGTCGACGCGGCGTGGCCCGACCAGCCCGCCGATGCGGGCGTCATCCGCTCGGGCGCCGGCGAGTTCCCGGTGCGCGACGCGGTGGTCGCCGCGACCGACGGCGAGGTGCTGCACCTCGGCGCCGACATCCCCGTGCGCAAGGGCACCGAGGGCTGGGCGTTCGTGGTCGCGCACCTCGTCGACGAGGGCGCGGCGATCGCCGAGGGCGACGAGGTCGAGATCGAGGCGGATGCCGCGACGCGCCGCGCCCTGTCGGCCGGCCACACCGCATGCCACCTCGCGGCACTCGCGCTGAACCGCGCGCTCGCCGACCGCTGGTCGAAGCCCGCCCGCGAAGACGCGCTCGGCAGCCCCGACTTCGACGGCGCCGCGATCGCCTCCTCGCGCATCGTGCCGAACGGCTCGGTCGACCGGTACCGCCTCAACAAGTCGCTCCGGCGCGCCGGGTTCGACACCGCGTCGCTGCCGGACGACCTCGACGGACTCGCGGCACGCGGTGGCCGCGCAACTCGAGCGAGTGGATCGCCACGGGCGCGACCGTCCGCGTCGAGCGCGACGGCGACGGACTCACCGATCGGCGCCCCTGGGTCTGCGAGCTTCCCGACGGCACGGCACGCATCCCGTGCGGCGGCACCCACCTCGCATCGCTCGCCGAACTCGCCAGGTGACGCCGGGATTCACCCTCGTGGACGACGCCGGGACCCCGGTGCTCGAGATGGCCAACGAGGCCCGGCATCCGACACTGACCGCCGAGTGCCGGAGACACCCTCCGGCGGGGTTACGATAGCGCTCGTGGGTATACATATCGAGAAGGTCGACCTGCCCGGGATCGGCATTCGCCACGACCTCGTCACCGAAGGCGGTCGACGGATCAGCGTGGTCTCGCACCGCGACGGCGAGCGCGACCTCGGCGTCTTCGACGTCGACGACCCCGACGCCTGCCGCGACTCCATCCCGCTGAACGACGACGAGGCCGCGGCCCTCGCCGACGTGCTCGGCGCCTCGGTCATGCTCAGCCGGCTCACGAGCCTCAGCGATGAGACCGCGGGCCTGTACACCGAGCAGATCGCGCTGCCGACGGACTCGCCGTACCTGAATCGCACGCTCGGCGACACGAAGGCGCGCACGCGCACGCACGCGTCGATCGTCGCGATCGTCCGCGACAAGGAGATCATCCCCTCCCCGACGCCGGCCGAACCGCTGCGCGCGGGCGACGTCATCGTGGCCGTCGGAACTCGTGAAGGACTCGATGGAGTAGCTCGACTGCTCGCCAACGGCCCCGGCTGAGGCGGCCGGCATGCACGAGACGACGCTGCTCCTCATCGAAGTCGGCGCGCTGCTTCTCGGCATGAGCCTGCTCGGGCGCCTCGCGCTCCTGATCGGCATCTCGCCGATCCCGTTCTACCTGCTGCTCGGCCTCGCGTTCGGCGAGGGCGGGTTCGTCCCCCTCGATGCGAGCAAGGAGTTCCTGCAGACCGGCTCCGAGATCGGCATCATCCTGCTGCTCGCCCTGCTCGGGCTCGAGTACACCGCGACCGAGCTCTTCGGCAGCCTCAAGTCGGCGCGTTTCCGCGGGAATCCTCGACGCCGCTGCTGAACGCCCTGCCCGGCGCGGCGCTCGCGCTGCTGCTCGGATGGGGCCCGGTGGCGGCGTTCGCGCTCGCCGGCGTCACCTGGGTCTCGTCGTCGGGCGTCATCGCGAAGCTGCTGCGCGACCTCGGCCGGCTCTCGAACCGCGAGACGCCCGCCATCCTCGCGGTGCTCGTCATCGAGGACCTCGCGATGGCGTTCTACCTGCCGATCCTCTCGGCGATCGTCATCGGCGTGAGCCTGATGCAGGGCGCGATCTCGGTGGCGATCGCGGTCGGTGTCGTGGCGCTCATCCTCTACGTCGCGCTGCGGCACGGGCACGTCGTGTCGCGACTCTTCCCCGCCGACCAGTATGAGCCGCTGCTGCTCGGCGTGCTCGGGCTCACGATGCTCGTCGCCGGCCTCGCGGCCGAGGTCAGCGTCTCGGCGGCGGTCGGCGCCTTCCTCGTGGGCATCGCCCTCTCGGGCAGGGTCGCCGAGAACGCGAGTACGGTGCTGACGCCGCTGCGCGACCTGTTCGCGGCGATCTTCTTCGTCTTCTTCGGCCTCACGACCGACTCGTCGGCGCTCGTCCCGATGCTGCTGCCGGCTCTCGCGCTGGCGATCGTCACGATCATCACGAAGCTCGTCACCGGGCGCGTACGCGGCCCGGCGTGCCGGCGTCGGCACGCTCGGCCAGTGGCGCGCCGGCCTCTCGCTCGCCCCGCGCGGCGAGTTCTCGATCGTCATCGCCGGTATCGCGGTCGCCGCGGGCGTCGCGCCCGCGATCGCACCGCTCGCCACTGCCTACGTGCTCATCACGATCATCGCGGGCACGTTCCTCGCACGCCTTCCCGACGTCGCGTGGTTCCGCGCGAGGTGTGCGCCGGCGCGCCGGCGCGCGGCCCACCGCTGGCCCCGCCTGAGCCCCTCGGTTCGGCGTGGGCTCGGTCCCGCGCCGTCGCCGGACGATCAGTCGTGCGCGTGCTCCGCGGCGGCCGCGGCATCCGCTCGATCGGCGGCGGCGACCGCATCGACCTCTGCATCGGTCGCGTCGGCCGATCGCGAGCAGTTCGCGAACGCGGGGCACCACCCGGGTCGCGTAGCGCTCGATGCTCAGCATCATCTCCTCGTGCGGCAGCGTGCCGTTGCGAGTACTTCATGTCGAAGCGCGTCGCGCCGAGGGTGCGCATCGCGCCGGCGATCTTCTGCGCGACCGTCTCGGGCGAGCCGACGTAGAGCGATCCGTTGGCCGGCCTCGCCCTCGAAGTGCTCGCGGGTCGCCGGCGCCCATCCGCGTTCACGGCCGATGCGGTCGATCGATCGTCTTGTAGTAGGGCCAGAGGGTGTCACGGGCCTGCTCGTCGGACTCGGCGATGTAGCCGGGCGAGTGGATCGCGATGGGCTGGCGCGGCTTCTCGAACTGCTCGAGCGCCTTGCGGTAGAGGTCGGCCAGCGGGGTGAACCGCGCAGGGCTTCCGCCGATGATCGCGAGCACGAGGGGCAGTCCGTAGTGGGCGGCGCGCACTACGGACTCGGGGCTGCCGCCCACGCCGACCCAGGTCTTCAGCCGGCCGTGCTCGACCGGCGGATAGATGAGCTGGTCGGTCAGCGGCGCGCGCAGCTCGCCGGTCCACGTCACCGGCTCCTGCGGCAGCAGCTCCGAGAACAGGTTGAGCTTCTCCTCGAAGAGCTCCTGGTACTGGTTGAGCTCGAAGCCGAACAGCGGGAACGACTCGATGAACGAGCCGCGACCGAGGATGACCTCGGCGCGACCGTTCGAGACGGCGTCGAGCGTCGAGAACCGCTGGAAGACCCGCACGGGGTCATCGGAGCTCAGCACGGTGACCGCCGAACCGAGGTGGATGCGCTCGGTACGGCCCGCGATCGCCGCGAGCACGACCTCGGGCGCCGACACCGAGAACTCGTGCCGGTGATGCTCGCCGACGCCGAAGAAGTCGAGGCCGAGCCGGTCTGCGAGCTCTGCCTCTTCGACGAGGTTGCGCAGGGTCTGCGCGTGCGAGAGCAGCGCGCCGTCGGCACCGACGGTGACATCGCCGAAGGTGTCGAGTCCGAATTCGTAGCGCTCGGTCGTCATTGCCATCCCCTTTGTCCAGAGCTTCGATGCGTTCGCATCCATGTGCGGCAACCCCCGACCTGCCGAGACTATTCCCTCCGGCCGTGCGCGGGAATGACCCGGACCCACGCGGTGTTCCAACCCATGACAACGCATCGACCGCACGTCGGGGCATCCGGCGCCGACGTGGGCGACGGAGTGGGAGCATGGGACTGTGACAGAACGGCCGGTGATCGGAATCTTCGGAGCGGGCAAGGTGGGCACCGCGCTCGCCCGCCTGCTCGTGGCATCCGGTCATGAGGTGCTCATCGCAGGTTCGCCGCGACAGACCGCCCTCGACCTGCTGGTCGGCGTCGTCGCCCCCGGCGCGCACGTCGTGCAGCCCGACGAACTCGCCGCACGTGCGCACATCATCATCGTCGCGGTGCCGTTCGGCAAGGCGCCGACGGTGCCGTGGCACCTTTTCGACGACCGTATCGTCGTCGACGCGATGAACTACTGGCCGCCGGTCGACGGCAACATCGCCGAGGTCGACGCCGACCCTCGCACCACGAGCGAGCAGAACGCCGCCCGCAATCCCCGCGCCCGAGTCGTCAAGTCGCTCAACCACCTCGGCTACCACGAGATGGAGGACGACAGCATGTCGGCCGGCTCGCCGCTGCGCCGGGCCCTCGCCGTCGTCGGCGACGACCCCGATGCGCGTGCCGAAGTGGCCGCCCTCATCGACGCGATCGGATTCGACCCGGTCGACGGTGGTGCGCTCGAGCACGGAGAGGCGCTGCAGCCGGGTCATCCAGCGTTCGGGCGCGAGCTGTCCGCCGCCGAACTGGCGGCCCTGCTCACCCCCGCGGCGCACCTCGCCGCCTGAGCGCGGGGCTTGGCATCACTCACTTCGTCCCGCAGCCTCCGCGATGGTGCAGCTGCCCACGGTCTCCGCCGAGCTCGAGCATCGCGCCTCGCCGACTTCGACCGCTTCCGCGACCTCCTCGCCGAGCTCTACCCCCTCGTGCACGAGCACCTCGCGTTCGAGGAGGTCACCGACCTGGGACTGCTGTACCGCTGGGTGGGCGCGCGGCGGCGATCCAGTGGTGCTCATGGCGCACACGACTGTGCCGGCGGTCGAGGACGACGGCTGGACGTTCCCGCCGTTCGAGGGCCCATCCACGACGCATCGGACACGTCGCACGCTCGACGACAAAGGCCGCTCCTCGTGCTGCTCGAGGCCGTCGAGAACCTCCTCGCCGACGGCTTCAGCCCGCGCGCGACGTGTACCTCTCGCTCGGCGGCAACGAGGAGAGCCACGGCGGCGCGGCGGCGATCGCCGACCTGTTCCGCGAGCGCCGCCTCACGCCGTGGCTCGTGCTCGACGAGGGCGGGGCGGTGGTCGACGCGCCCCTGCCCTTCGTGAAGGTGCCCGCGGCGATGGTCGGCGTCGGCGAGAAGGGCGTGCTGACGCTGCGCCTCCGCCCGCGGCGACGGCGGCCACGCCTCCGCGCCGCCCGCCACGACCCCCGCCGCCCGCATCGCCCGCGCGGTCCACCGGCTGTCGCCGAACCCGTTCCCGAAGCGGATGCCACGCTCGATGCGCAACATGCTCGCCACCTTCGTGCCGCACACCCGCGGCGGCTCCCGCCTGCTGCTGCGCACGCTCACCGCGCTGCCCTGGGTCACCGCGCGCGTCTTCGCCCGGCTCGGCGGAGAACCGGCCGCCCTCGTGCACACGACCGTCGCCGCGACCATGCTCGAGGGCGGCACGGCCGCCAACGTGCTCCCCGCGAACGCGGTGGCGATCCTCAACCTCCGCATCGCGGTCGGCGAGACCGTGGCCTCGGCGACCGCGCGCGTGCGGCGCGTCATCCGCGACCGGGCCGTGGCCGTCGAGGTCGTCGAGGGCTCCGATCCCTCGCCCGAGTCGCCCACCGACAACGTCAGTTCGCGGCCATCTGCGCCGCGGTCGGCGAGGCGTATCCCGAGGCGACCACCGCCCCGTACCTCATGATGGCGGCCACCGATTCGCGGTGGTTCCACCGCTTCTCCCCCGCGGTCTACCGGTTCGCCCCGCTCGCGATGACCGCGGCGCAGCGGGCGTCCATCCACGGCGTCGACGAGTGGGTCACGATCGACAGCCTCGACCGCGGCGAGCGCTTCCACCGGGCCCTCATCACGGCGTTGCCGGATTGAGGCATCCGAACGACTAGGGTGAATCCACCCCATCCCGAAGGAGCCTCGATGACGCGCGCTGCGAAACTCGGACCGGTCGCCGCCATCGTCGGCTTCCTCGCGTTCGTGGAGTTCACGAGCGGCATCCTCCAGGGCTACTACACGCCCCTGCTCACCGACATCGCACGGCACCTCGGCATCCACGACGCCGACGTGAACTGGCTCGAGGGCACGCAGCTCATGCTGTCGGCGCTCGTGGTGCCCGCGTTCGCGAAGCTCGGCGACATGGTCGGCCACAAGCGCATGCTGCTGTGGTCGACGGCGATCACGGCCGTCGCGTCCACGGCGCTCGCCTTCACCGACCAGTTCTGGGTGTTCCTCGTGGCCTGGGCGCTCCAGGGCTTCTACGTCGTCTGGCTGCCGCTCGAGATCGCGCTCGTCTGGTCGCGCAGCCGATCGGCCGACCGGCCCGCCGCCATGACCCGCAAGGCCGCCGGACTGCTCGTCGCCGCACTCGAGGTCGGCGCCATCGCGGGCGCGCTCTCGGCCGGCGCGCTGGCCGACGTGCTGCCCATGCAGGTGCTGCTGCTCGTGCCGGCGGTCGCCGTCGTCGCGTGCTTCGTCGTGGTGTGGTTCGGCGTGAAGGAGTCGCCCGACCTCGCGGGCGGCAGGCTCGACACCGTCGGGCTCGTGCTCATCTCGCTCGCACTCCTCTCGCTCACCGGCGGCCTCAGCTTCATGCGCCTGAACGGGCCGGCCGACCTGCTCAGCTGGGCACTCATCGCCCTCGGCGTGCTCCTCGTCGTGCCGTTCGCCCGCTACGAGCTCCGCCACTCCGACCCGCTCATCGACGTGCGCATGTTCCGCTCGCCGTCGCTCTGGCCGGTCTTCCTCACCGCCGGGCTCTTCGGCGTCAGCGTGCTCGGCGCGCAGGCGCCGCTCTCCACCTTCGCCCGCACGGATGCCGCGGTCTACGGCTACGGGCTCGGCGCCACGAGCTTCCAGACCTCGCTGCTGATCGGGTCGTACGTGCTCTCGCTCGTCGTCGGCGCGATGCTGTTCCCACTGGCCACGAGGTGGGTGACGCCGCGCGTCGCCCTCATCGGCGCGAGCTCCCTCGTCGCCGTCGGGTACCTCCTGTTCCTGCCGTTCCACGACGGCTATGCGCAGGTGCTCGCGAACATGGTCATCGCCGGCATCGGTTCGGGCGCGCTCGTCGCCGCGCTCCCCGCCGCCGCGGCCGCCGCGGCGCCCGCCCACCAGACCGGCGTCGCCACCGGGCTCACGAACTCGGTGAAGACCGTCGGCGGCGCGATCGCGTCGTGCGTCTTCGGCATCGCGCTGCTCGGCACGGCCGGACAGGCGGTCACGGGCACCGCGGGATCCTTCTCGGGCTACGTCACCGTCTGGCTCGTGTGCGGCGTCACCGCAGCGGTCGCCGCCGTGCTGCTCGCCTTCGTGCCGAAGCTCGCGTTCTCCGACGCGCCTGTCGCCGAGGGCGCCGCCGTCGTACGCTGAGTCCCGGGCCACCGGTCCCCCTGTCCACCCGGGCAGGACCGGCGCAGGGCCCCGCCGGCGGAAGGGATGCGCGATGACGGATGCCGCGGCGCTGGTCTCGACCCTCGAGGGCATGGCCACCCCCGAGGAGCGCGAGAAGTACACGCGCTACTTCGCGCCCGACCCCGACGCGCCCTTCATCGGCGTGCGCATGGGCGCCGTGTTCGAGCTCGCCAAGACCGCGCTCGACCTCCCGGTCACCGAGCTCGAGGCACTGCTCGAACAGCCGACGCACGAGGTGCGCGCCCTCGCGTGCAGCATCATGGGCAAGTCGGCGGCGCACCGACCGCACCCGAGCGACGAGACCGAGCTGTACGACCTCTACCTGCGCCGACACGACCGCATCGACCAGTGGGACCTCGTCGACCTCGCGGCTCGCGACGTCGTCGGCGGCTACCTGCTCGAGCGCGACCGCTCGCCGCTCGCCCGGCTCGCGGCATCCGGATTCTGGCCCGAGCGACGCACGGCACTTGTGGCGACCTTCGCGTTCCTGAAGCGAGGAGAGGTCGACGATGCGTTCGCGCTCGCCGAGACGCTCGCCGACGACCCCGAGCCGCTCGTGCAGAAGGCCCTCGGCTGGGTGCTGCGCGCGGCCGGCGACCTCGACCGCGATCGGCTCACCGCCTTCGTCGAGCGGCACGCGCCCACGATGCCGCGCGTGGCGCTGCGCGCCGCGATCGAGCACTACGCGAAGGACGACCGCACTCGGATCCTCGCGCTCCGCTGAACCCGTGCCCGCAGCGCGGGCGCGCGACCCGCGCCCTCGCCGTCCCCAGGCGAGCGACCGCTCTGGCGCTTCCGCGCACCGAGGTCGAGCAGTCCCACGCCGAAGGCGATCGCGATGAAGAGCGCGACCGCCGTCATCCCGAACCCGTACGCGTCGTGGTAGACCGCGAGGTCCTGGTTCGGCGGCGCCCGTCTCGCGGTAGATCGTCGCGTAGAACAGCGACAGCGCCACGGCCGTGCCCACCGCGGTGCCGATCCGCTGGCCGAGCTGGCCGACCGACCCGGCGAGGCCGCCCTGCTTGACCGGCATGTCGGCGAGGGCGAGCGTCTGGTTCGGCGAGATGACGAGTCCGCCGCCGAAGCCGGCGATGACCATCGCGCCCGCCATCGCCCACGGCGTGAGCTCGGGCGGGGTGTAGAGCGCCGCGAGCACGAGCAGCCCGATGCCGAGCAGCACCATCGCGAGGCCCCACACCACGAGGGGTCGGCCCAGCCGGTTCACCAGGTTGCCGCCGATCCACGACGACACGGCGCTCGTGAGCGCGAATCCGATGCTCACCATGCCCGCGAACACCGGCGCCAGGCCGAGCCCGTGCTGCAGGTACAGCGTCGTGAGCAGGAACATCGAGGGCGCGGCGGCGAAGTACGCCGAGGCGAGGACGGTGCCGTTGCGATAGGAGCTCACGCCGAACAGCCCGAGCGGCACGAGCGGATGCCTGCCGGACGACGCGTAGTGCCGCTCCCACGCGACGAACGCGCTCGCCGCGAACACGAACACGACGAGCAGCCACCACCGGGCGGGGTTGTCGTCGGGCGAGCCCGTGGTGAAGAGGAACGGCCACATCAGCGAGACGACGGTGATGCCGAACAGCAGCAGGCCGATCGGGTCGAGCTCGAGCTTGCGCGAGGAGGGAAGGCGCGTCTCGGGCAGCAGCCAGAGGGCGAGCGCGATCGCCGCGAGCGACAGCGGCACGTTCATCCAGAAGATGCCGCGCCAGCCGTCCTCGGGGCCGCCGATCGCGATCGCGAGGCCGCCGAGGGTGGGCCCGAACGCCGTGGCGACGCCGATGGTGGCCCCGAACAGGCCGAACGCCTTGCCGCGCTCGGCGCCCTGGAACAGCTGCTGGATGAGGCCCAGCACCTGCGGCATCTGGATGCCGGCCGCGACGCCCTGCAGGAGCCGGGCGACGAGCAGCACCTCGCCGGTGGGCGCGAGTGCGCAGGCGAGGCTCGTGAGCGTGAAGAGGCTGAGGCCGATGACGAAGAGCGTGCGCCGCGATCGCTGGTCGCCGATGCGGCCGGCGGGCACGAGCGTGAGGCCGAACGTGAGCACGTAGCCCGAGACGATGAGCTGCAGCTCGGTGGACGTCGCACCGAACGCCGCCTCGATCGACGGCAGCGCCACGTTGACCTTCGTCAGGTCGAGGATCGTGAGGCCGGCCACCGCCACGCACACCCAGTAGGCACGCCAGCGCTTGGCATCCGACAGCGGGATCGACAGCGTGGGCGGTTGCGACGGTTGCGACATCCCGTCCACCCTACGCCCGGCCGGCGCGCGGCCTGAGGCGAAGCCAGTGCGCCGTCGGGGACGAAACGAGGCCGGCATCCGAGTGGATGCCGGCCTCGAAGTGGACCCAGGGGGATTCGAACCCCCGACCTTCTCATTGCGAACGAGACGCGCTACCAACTGCGCCATGGGCCCGAGCGAGAACGAGCCTACCATCCCCGCGAGGGTGGTTCGAACCGGTGCGGCGGCGGGTCAGCCGGCCTGCCGGCGACGGCGCAGCACGGCGTCGAGGTCGTCGAATGCGGGGCTCGCGTCGTCGACGATCCCCATGCGCGCGTAGGGGCTGGCGGCCTCGGTCGCCCGGCGTTCGGATGCCGCGGCGGCCGGTGCCGGCGCGGGAGCGGGAACGATCGACGGCACCACGGGCTCGAGCTGCTCGACCCGGCGCGCCACCTCCGCATCCGCGGCAGCGCGCTTCAATTCGGCGGCCGCCTCGATGGACGCCATGGCCATCGCGGCGATGGTGCCGCGCGAGAGGTGGAGGGGCTTCGGCAGCGGCTGCGGCGTCCAGCCGTGCTCGTCGGCCTGGGGCTCGGCGAGCTCGATCGGCTCGAACGGCGCGACTCGGGCGCGGCGACGGGCGCGGCCGCCGCCCGGCGGCACGCGAACGCGGGCGAGGCGCACGAGTCCGGCGAACGCGACGACGATGCCGAGGGCGCCGCCGCCTGCGATGAACAGGGAGGCGCCGAACGCGGCGGCCACCAGCCCGCCGACCACCGTGAGCAGGGAGGCGAGCAGCAGGAGCGAGCAGAGCGCACGGCGCCGGCGCAGCGAGCGACGCGCACGCGCGGCATCCGTCGCCGTCACGCCGACCGGTGCAGCCTGGGTCGAGGCGCCGTGCACCGTCGCGGGGATCGTGGCGATCGGCTCGGTGATCGTCGCCTGCGCGGCCGCCGCGAGTTCGCGTGCGGCCTCCGCGGCCTCCTCGGCGGCGCGGCGCTCGGCGATCGCGAGGTGCTCGGCCGCCTCGGCCGCGAGCCGGGCGGCCTGCTCGTGCTCGTGCAGGATCCGCTGCTGCGAGGCCACCTCGCGGGCCGTCGCCTCGACGCGCACCGCCTCGGGCGTCTCGGCCGTCTCGGCGAGGATGCGGAGGGTCTGCTGCAGTCGCACCGCGTTGCGCTCGGTGTCGAGGTACTGCCGGCGGCGCAGCCAGCTCGGCAGCAGGTACGCGATCCAGAGCGCCGCGGCCGCCGCCACGAGCACCCCACCGCCGATCACGTCCATGCGACAACGCTAGGTCACGGTGGACGAATGGCCCCGCTCGACGCGCGCGTGTTCAGCGATCGGCGACGTGCAACGGGTACGCCGCGGCGGCGCGATCCTCTGCGGGGATGCGGGCCGCGTCCTCCGGCACTCGTCCGTCGCGCCAGCGACGCAGCACGCCCCTCGGCACCTCCTCGGCGACGAGCGCGAACGCGAAGTGGTCGCGCCAGTCCCCGTTGATGTGGATGAACCGGCGCCGGAGCCCCTCGTAGCGGAATCCGAGCTTCTCGACGACCCGCAGCGACGGCTGGTTCTCGGGCCGGATGCAGATCTCCATGCGGTGCAGGCGCAGCACCGAGAAGCAGTAGTCGGTGGCGAGCGCGACCGCGGTCGGGGTGATGCCGCGGCCGGCGACGGCCTGGGACACCCAGTACCCGATCGTCGCCGACGAGAGCGAGCCGAACGTGATCGACGAGACGTTCAGCTGCCCGACGAGCTCGCCGTCGAACTCGATGACGAAGGGCAGCGCGTGGCCGCTGCGGGCGTGGGCCAGCAGGTTGCGGATGCTCGCGCGCGTGTCGATGACCGAGCCGCCGCCGGGGTACGTCGCCTCCCACTGCCGCAGCCAGCCGCGATTGTCGAGGAGCACGCGTTCGAGCGCCTTCGCGTCGCGCGCTCGGATCGGCCGCAGGGTGACGTCCCCGTCACGCAGCGTGGGGATCGCGGCCGCCGCCATGGTCAGGTCCGATCGAAGCCGGCGACGTACTCGATCAGCCAGGGTCGGAGGTCGGGGCCGAGGTCGTCGCGATCGGCCGCGAGCTGCACGACGGCCTTGATGTAGTCGAGCTTGTCGCCCGTGTCGTACCGGCGCCCGCGGAAGACGACGCCGTAGACGCCGCCCGTGCCCTCGACGTCGCCGGCCATCTCCATGAGCGCGTCGGTGAGCTGGATCTCGCCGCCCTTGCCCGGCTGCGTGTGCTCGAGGATGTCGAAGACCTCGGGCTTCAGCACGTAGCGGCCGATCACGGCGTAGTTCGACGGCGCGACGTCGGCGGCCGGCTTCTCGACGAGCCCGGTGATGCGCACCACGTCGGGGTCGTCGGTCGACTCGACCGCCGCGGCGCCGTAGAGGTGGATCGAGGCGGGGTCGACCTCGAGCAGCGCGACGATGCTGGCGCCTCGCCGGTCGTGCTCGTCGAGCATGCGGGTGAGCAGCGGGTCGCGTGCGTCGATGATGTCGTCGCCGAGCAGCACCGCGAACGGCTCGTCGCCGACGTGCTTGCGCGCTCGGAGCACCGCGTGCCCGAGGCCCTTCGGGTCGCCCTGGCGCACGAAGTGCATGTCGGCGAGGTCGCTCGACTCCTGCACCTTCGCGAGCTTGGCTCCGTCGCCCTTCTCCTCGAGCGTGTGCTCGAGCTCGGCGACGCGGTCGAAGTGGTTCTCGAGGGCGTTCTTGTTGCGCCCGATGATCATGAGCACGTCGTCGAGCCCGGCCGCCACGGCCTCCTCGACGACGTACTGGATGGCCGGCTTGTCGACGACGGGCAGCATCTCCTTCGGCATCGCCTTGGTCGCCGGGAGGAACCTGGTGCCGAGGCCCGCCGCAGGAATGACGGCCTTCGTGATCCGTTGAGTCATGCGGACAGCGTAACCGGATGTCGCGCCACGGCGCGCGGGCGGACCACGGGACACATCGTCCTAGGATGTGTGCCATGCCCGACGATCCGGACGTCCAGAAGCGCGTGCTCCGCGCCGAGCTCCGCGAGCGCAGGCAGAACATGCCGGCGCACGAGCGCGAGCTCGCGACGGAGGGCTTCACCGCCCGCCTCGAGGAGCTCGTCGGATCGACCGGCGCGGAGTCCCTCTCGTGCTACCTCTCGATGCCGACCGAGCCCGACACCCGGCCGTTCGTGAACTGGGCGGAGGCCCGCGGCATCCGCGTGCTGTTCCCGATCACGCGCGAAGACGGGCTGCTCGACTGGACCGTCGGCGAGGAGGAGGTCGAGATCGCTCGGGCTGCACGGGGTGCCCGAGGCGGTCGGCGAGCTGCTCGGCCCGATGGCGATCAACGACGTCGACCTCATCCTCGTCCCGGCCGCCGCGGTCGACCGCCACCGGCATGCGGCTGGGCTGGGGCCGGGGCTATTTCGACAAGACCCTCGGTTCGATGGGAAAATGTCCTCCGGTGTACGCCGTCGTCTTCGACAGCGAATTCGTCGAGCAGGTGCCGCGCGAGGTGCACGACCAGGCCGTGAACGGCGTCGTGACGCCGACGCGCATCATCGCGTTCTGACCGGCGCACCACGATCCGGAAGAGTCTCATGCCCACGTATTCCTACCGCTGCACCGAGTGCGACAACGCGTTCGACATCCACCAGGCGTTCACCGACGACACGCTCACCGTGTGCGAGGTGTGCGGCGGCCGCCTCCGCAAGCTCTTCAACACGATCGGCGTGACCTTCAACGGCTCGGGGTTCTACCGCACCGACTCGCGCGGCGACGGCGCGAAGTCGAAGTCGGATGCCGCGGGCGGCGGCTCATCGTCGAGCGGGTCGTCGTCGGGCGGCTCGTCCGGCTCCTCGAGCGGCTCCTGCGGCTCCTCGGGCGGCTCCTCGCGGCTCCTCGTCCGGCGGCTCCTCGTCCGGCGGTTCCTCGTCGGGCGGCTCCGGTTCGACCGGATCGGGGTCGTCCGCTAGCGTGGCCTGACGTGCCGGAGCAGAGCGAACGTCGGGGAGGGTCCGTGCTCAAGGGATTCAAGGAGTTCATCCTTCGCGGGAACGTGATCGAACTGGCGGTCGCCGTCGTCATCGGCGCCGCGTTCACCGCGGTCGTCAACTCGATCGTCGCGAACCTCATCAATCCGCTGATCGCCGCGCTCTTCCGGGCCGACAGCCTGGACAACGCGCTGGTCATCAGCATCCCGACCCTCGACGGCCAGACCGCCGACGTGAGGATCGGCGCGGTGCTCGGCTCGATCCTCACGTTCGCCATCGTGGCCGCGGTCGTGTACTTCGTGTTCGTGCTGCCGATGAACCACCTGAAGGACGCGCGGCGGCCAAGCGCGAGGCCGGCACGCCCGACGAGGACGAGCCCGAGAACGAGCTGAGCTCCTCCCGAGATCCGCGACCTGCTCGCCGAGCGCAGCGGCGCGGGGTCGCGAGCGGCGGCAAGCACACCGACTAGCCGCGCTGCGCCCGACGCCGGTCACCAGTGCGGCGGCCGCTCCCGGGTGAGGCGATCGTCGTCGGGATCCGGCCCGGCGCGCTTCCGCGCCCGCTTCGGGCGGGCGTCGGCCTCCGGCTCCGGGCGTCGCACCGGCTGCTCGGGCGCCGGGTCCGATCCGGGTGCGGGTGTCAGGCGCGCGCGCCGGGCCTTGCCGCCGGCGCGCTCGACGCGCTGCCGTGGGCTCGTCGGTCATCAGCCGGCCGCGGCATCCGTCGGTCGAGCCTCGGGCTTGCCGAGGAGGGTGGCCACGCGCGTGGCGACCGCATCGGGGTTGCCGAACAGCTCGAAGCTGTGCACGCGGAGGTAGTGCCAGCCGAGACGGCGCAGCACCTCGGGGCGCAGCCGCAGCGACTCGCGCAGGCTGAGCCCCGTGAAGGCCTCGTCGGTCTCGACGACCACGGCCTTGCCGGCGTGGGCGGCGGCCAGCGCGAGCCGACCGCGGTGACCGACGCTCACCCGGATGCCCCGTCGCGCGAGCCGGCGGCCAGGTCGCCCAGCATCGAGGCCCCGGGCTCGCCGCCGTCGTCGGCCGCGGCGCGGGCCTCCGTCTGGGTCAGGATGTTCGCGAGCGCGAGCACGCCGTGCGACTGGCGGTCCTCGTCGATGTCCTCGGGGCGGAACGCCGAGACCAGGTCCATCGAGCGCCGCGCCCGGGTCATGCCGACGGCGAGGAGCCGGTCGCCGCCGGGCTCGCCGAGCGAGCCGAAGTTCGACAGCAGGCGGCCGTGCGGGGTGCGGCCGTAGCCGACCGAGAAGATCACGCGGTCGCGGCTCTGCGCGACCGCCTGCTCGAGCGTGAGCACCGTGAACGGCTCGGCGCGGTCCTTCAGGATGAAGTCCGAGAGGTCGGTGCGCTTCGCGAACGCGGCGAGCACCGCCTGGTGCACCCGCGCGGCATGCCGGGAGCTCGCCGTGATGACCATGAGCGACTCGCGGGGACGCTTCACGGCGTGCTCCATCACGAGCTCGACGACCTTCGCGACCTCGGAGTCGATGCTCTCGACCGTGCCGGTGACCGCATCGGGCAGCCCGTTGCCGCGGACGTAGTGGAGGCCGAGGCTGCCGTGGCCGAGGAAGCTGCCCGCCCACGGCAGCGACTCGATGCGGCCGGCGTAGAACCGGCGGTTCACGAGCTCGGCGAGGTCCTCGCCGCCCGCCCGGTAGCTGCGGGTGAGGGTGAGGGTCGGCAGGAGCTCGCCGAGGCGGGCGAGCGCCGAATCCGCGTGCAGGGCGTCGACGCCGTGCTCGGTGGCCCGATCGGCGCCGCGCTCGGCGTCGTCGATGCCGGTCTCGAAGAGCGTCGGCGTCTGGGTGACGGGGTCGCCGAATGCGATCACCTGCTTCGCCCGGCGGATGGCGCCGAGGTTCTCGGCGATCGTCGTCGACCCCGGCATCCACGAGCACCACGGCGTCGAAGGCGATGTCCTCGTCGATCTCGGCCACCTCGTAGGGCGACGCGAGCCAGACCGGCGCGAGCGCCCGGAAGAGGTGCGGCGTGTCGTCGTGCAGCGACTCGGGGCGCACGCGGTCGCCCCGGAGCATCCGCTTCAGCCGGTCGGCCTCGTCGGGGTGGTCGACCAGCGCGACCTTCCAGTTCTCGGCGAGGTGCCACGCGAGCTGCGGGTCCGGCGGCCGAGGCGTGCGCCTCGTCGACGAGGCGGAAGTCGCCCTCGAGGCGATCGAGCACCGTCGTGTTCGCGCCGAGCAGTGCCCGGTCGTTCGCCAGCATCGCCTCGAGCACCGACTGCCACCACGCGAGCTCGAGTTCGGCGGCCACGGCCTTCTCGGGCACGTGGCGCTTCGCGAGGTCGAGCAGGAGCGGGTCGAGTCCGAGGTCGCGCAGCCGCGACAGCACGGCGGTGCGCTCCTGCAGGTTCGTCGAGCACCTCGGACTCGGCGGCGAGGCCGGCGAGGTTCGCGATGAGCTCGCGCACGGGGCGCGCGGCCAGCTGCCGCGGCGTGCCGACCACGCCGAGCGGCCCGTCGAGGGCGGCGAGGTCGGTCGCGACCGTGCGGTAGGCGACGTGCACGTCGTCGATGCCGACCGGCACGCCGGGGATCGCGCCCGCCTCCGAGTAGCGCTGCCAGAGGGTCCGCTGCTGCTGGATGCCGCGAAGCGCGGCGTTCAGGTCGGTGACGTGCACGCCGGGGCGCACGTACTCGAGCGCGAGGCGGCGCAGGCGGCGACGGTTGGCGCCCGACATGCCGGGCGAGTCGCGACGCGAGGAGGTCGCGGCGATGAGCTCGCCGAGCGGCCGGTCGAACACCGACGGGAGGAAGCGGTCGAGGGTCTCGCGCACGTCGAGGAGCAGGCGCAGGAACACGCCGAGCTCGGCGACCGACTCGAACGGCCGCAGCCGGGTCTGCGCGATCAGCGCCCGGCCGCGCTCGAGGAGCCGCGGCAGCTCGGTGGCGCTCAGCCGCTTCGCGAGCTCGTGCGCATGGGTGGCCTCGTCGGACGAGGTGAACGACGCGCCGTACCAGGGCGAGTCGCCCGGGCCGTAGCGGAACTCGCCGAGCTCCGCGGCCCGCGCGAGGTCGCGCGCGACCCGGTCGCGGCCGCCGGCGAGCGCGACGAGGGCGGCGTGATCGAGCCGCGCCGTCGTCGAGGGCGCCTGCGGGAGCAGGGCGAGCCGAGCGAGCTCGCCGAGCGCGTCGAGCACCGAGACGTGCAGTTCGGGGTCGCGCCGGGTCAGTGCCGCGCGGTAGTCGAGCAGCACCTTGCGCAGGCGCACGAGCGCGTCGTCGACGTCGGCGACCCGCGGCTGCTCGGCCTTCTCGTTGCGCGAGATCGACTGGATGAGGTCGCGGCGCAGGCTCGCGGTCGTGACGGCCGCGCCGCCGAGTCCGACCTGCCCGAGGCGATGGGCGATGCCGTCGAGGCTCGCCCGGCGCGCGCCGACGACGAGCACGCGCTTGTCCTTGGCGACGAGCGCGCCGATCGAGTTCACGATCGTCTGGGTGCCCCCGGTGCCGGGCAGCGTCTTCACGACGAGCGACGAGCCCGATTCGATCTCGGCGACGACCTGCTCCTGCTCGGGGTCGGCGTCGAGGAGGAGGGTGTCGGTCGACGGGGGGCGCTCGTCCTGCGCCACGGGCCTGGCGCGCTCGCCCTGCTCCGCGAGGGCGGCCCGCGCGGCCTGGTTGCCGGCGATCGCGTCGATGAGCGGATGGTCGAGCTTCGCGCACGTCGGCGGCCATGGCCGGCCCGACCTCGGCGAACGACGACACCACGAGGCGCGGGGCGACGTGGAACCACGGCAGGTGCGAGGTGAGGCCGCGCAGCCGATCGATGACGGGCTGCGGCTTGAACACGCCGTTCGTGATCGCGAGCGCGACGAACGCCTCGGCGTCGAGCGTGATCTGGAACTGCTCGCGCAGCTCGCGGGCGAGCGCGGGATTGAGGAACGGCTGGCCCTTCAGCTTGAGCTCGAAGTCGCGTCCGTAGCGGCGGATGGCGAGCGGTCGCAGCAGCACGGGGGCGAGGTACTCCTCGCCGGCGTTGCGCCACGAGGCGAGGCCGATCGCGAGGTGCACCGACTCGATCCCGCGCACCGAGCGCAGCTCGATGCCCTTCTGCGTGATCTCGGCCGCGGCCAGGCGGGCGTTGCGCAGGGCGAGCTCGTCGCGGATGAGGCTCGAGAGCAGCGTCGACTTGCCGGTGATGAACTGCGGCAGGCCGCCCGGATGGGTCGTCGAGAGCTCGATGCGCGTGCGCGGCGTGTCGACGAAGCGCACGAGCGGCGATCGTCCGCCGACCTCGGCGAGCTCGCCGTGCCACCGGCGCCACGAGGGCTCGGCGACGTTCCCGGCGACGAGTTCTGGGTCGCCGAGGCTGAGGCCTTCGGGGCTCGTGATGTCCTGTCGCATGGGATCCGGGGTGAGGTGTTCGGCTGCGGCATCGGGCTCGGACCCGAGGATGTCCTCCTCGTCATGGTTCCGATCGAGCCGCCACACACGGACACCATACGTGGCTTCGCGCGGAATCACGGGAGCATCGCCGCATCCAACCTGACGGGTTCCGCACTGGCGCGACGGATGAGCGCCAGGGCGCATCGACGCGAGGCCGACGCACCGACCGACGTACGCGGCCTCAGACAGCCCGCCCATCAGACCAGCCCGACATGACCCACCGACCACCTCAACCGACCGAACACCCGGAGGAACCCGATGCAGACCATCACCGCCGCCGCCGCATACGAACTCGGCGACGCCTACATCCTCGACGTGCGCGAGCCCGAGGAAGTCGCGCGGGCCCGCATCGAGCACGCCGTGCACATCCCGCTCGGCTCGCTCGTCGCACGCCTCGACGAGGTGCCCCGCGACCGCACCGTCTACCTCATGTGCCACGTCGGCGGCCGCAGCGCCCAGGCGACGCAGTACCTCGAGGCCCAGGGCTTCGACGCCGTCAACATCGCCGGCGGCATCGTCGAGTGGTACCGCGCCGGCCTGCCCGTCGCCATCGGCGGCGACTCGTGAGCCTGCTCGATCGTCTGCTCGGGCGAGCCGACGGTCCGCGTCGCACGGTCGACGTCGACGGCGCGCGACGCCTGCTTGCGGACGGAGCCGTGCTCGTCGACGTGCGGTCGGGCGATGAGTGGCGGGCCGGCCATGCCCCGAGCGCGACCCACATCCCCATGGCGCAGCTCGGGTCGCGGATGCGCCTCCTCCCGACCGGGACGCCGATCGTGACCACGTGCCGCATGGGCGCCCGCTCTGCGCACGCGGCGGCGATGCTCCGGAGCGCGGGCTACACGGTTTCGAACCTCCGCGGTGGCATGCTGGCCTGGCAGCGCGCCGGGCAGCGCATCGTCGCGGGCAACGGGAAGGCGGGAACGATCGCATGAGCACCACCACCGACCCCGACGCGCAGCGTCGGATCCTCAATCGGCTGAAGCGGGCACGAGGCCAGCTCACCGCCGTCATCGAGGCGGTCGAGGCCGGCGGAGACTGCCGCACGGTCGTGACCCAGCTCGCCGCCGTCTCGAGTGCCCTCGACCGCGCCGGCTTCGCCGTCATCTCGTCGGCGATGCGCGACTGCGCGACCGACACCGCGGGTGGCGGCACGCGTCAGGCGGCCGACGAGGGAGAGCGCCTGTCGTTCGACGAGCTCGAGAAGCTCTTCCTCAGCCTGGCATGACGACGCAGCGCCGGCCCGGGGCGATCCGGACCGGCGCTTCTCGTGTCATGCGACCGGGGTCAGAGGGCGGCGTGCAGCTCCAGGCCGTGCGCCTTGGCGACGCCCTCGTTGGTGAGCCGGCCGCGGGTGGCGTTCAGGCCCTTGGCGAGCGCCGCGTCCTCGGCGAGCGCGGCCTGCCACCCGAGGTCCGCGATCCTCATCGCGTAGGGCAGGGTCGCGTTCGTGAGCGCGGGCGTCGACGTCGCGGGGACCGCGCCGGGCATGTTCGCGACGCAGTAGAAGATCGCGTCGTGCACCCGGTAGGTCGGCTCGGCGTGCGTCGTCGGGCGCGAGCCCTCGAAGCATCCGCCCTGGTCGATGGCGATGTCGACGAGCACGGCGCCCGGCTTCATGCCGGCGACCATCGCGTCGGTCACGACCTTCGGCGCGGCGGCGCCCGGAACGAGCACGGCGCCGACCACGAGGTCGGCGTCCTTCAGCTGGCGCGCGATCTCGTAGGGCGAGGAGGCGAGGGTCTTGATGCGGTGGTCGTAGCGGGCGTCGAGCTCGCGCAGCTTCGGCAGTGAGATGTCGAACACGGTCACGTCGGCGCCGAGGCCGAGCGCGGTGGCGGCGGCCTGCTCGCCGGCGACGCCGCCGCCGATCACGACGACCTTCGCCGGGGCGGTGCCGGGGACGCCGCCGAGGAGCACGCCGCGGCCGCCCTTCGACGCGTGCAGCGAAGCGGCGCCGACCTGCGGCGCGAGCCGGCCGGCGACCTCGCTCATCGGGGTGAGCAGCGGCAGCGAGCGGTCGGGCGAGCTGCACCGTCTCGTAGGCGATCGCGGTGACGCCCGAGTCGAGGATGGCGCGGGTGAGCGGCAGGTCGGCCGCGAGGTGGAGGTAGGTGAAGAGCGTGAGGTCCTCGCGCAGGAAGCCGTACTCCTGCTCGATCGGCTCCTTCACCTTGAGCACGAGCTCGGCCGACCAGGCCTCCGCGGCGGAGCCGACGATCGTCGCGCCCGCCTCGCGGTACTCCTCGTCGGTGTAGCCGGCGCCGACGCCGGCGCCCGCCTGGATGTCGACGCGGTGGCCGCGCCCGACGAGGGCGTGCACCCCCGCGGGCGTCATGGCGACGCGGAATTCGTTGTTCTTGATCTCTGCGGGCACGCCGACGTGCATGGTGATCTCCGAATGCTGTGGGTGGAATTGCCTCAATCGTCGCCTGTTGTTCGCAGTTTCGGAAGACCCTCCGCATGATGTTCGATAGGATCGTCGATATCCATTCACTTGTTCGGAAGGACCACCCTCCGTGACCGATGCACCGCACATCAGCGCACCGGGCCGGATCGAGCTCGACGACATCGATCGGCAGATCGTGGCCCTCCTGCACGAGAACGCCCGCATCCCGAACGTCGAGCTGGCCCGCGAGGTGGGCGTCTCGCCGTCGACGTGCCTCGCGCGAGTCCGCTCCCTCCGCGAGCGCGGGGTGATCGTGCGCTACACCGCCGAGATCAATCCGGCGGCGCTCGGCTTCACGCTGCAGGCGCTCGTGAGCGTGCGCATCCGACCGGGGGCCCGGCACCTCATGGAGCAGATCTCCGATGAGCTGCGGCAGGAGCCCGAGGTCGCGCAGCTCTTCTTCCTCGGCGGCACCGAGGACTTCCTCATCCACGTGCGCGTGCGCGACAGCGAGCACGTGCGCCAGTTCGTGCTGAAGAACCTCTCCGCGAATCCCGCGGTCGCGCTCACCGAGACGAACCTGGTGTTCGAGCACCACACCGCGCTCTCCGCGGGCCTTCGCGCGGTGCTCTGAGCCGAAGCGGCCGGCCGCGGCATCCGTGACGCGTGAACGAGGTCAGCTCCGCAACGGCAGGATCTCCGACATGTCGAGGCCGTCGGGCGCCTCGAGCTGCTCGTAGGTGCAGCTCTCGGGCGTGCGGTCGGTGCGCCACCGCCGGAACTGCGCCGTGTGGCGGAACCGGTCGCCCTCCATCTTCTCGTAGGCGACTTCGACGACGAGCTCGGGGCGCAGGGGCACGAACGAGAGGTTCTTGCCGGCGCTCCAGCGGCTCACCGCGCCCGGCATGCGCGTCGACTGGTGCGCCTCCTGGTCGGCCCACTCCCCCCACGGATGCTGCGACAGGTCGTCCGCGATGAGCGGCTCGAGCTCGGCGACGAGGCTCGCCCGCCTGGCCATCGGGAACGAGGCGGCGACGCCGACGTGATGCAGCCGGCCGTCCTCGCCGTAGAGCCCGAGCAGGAGCGAGCCGACGATCCCGCCCGTCTTGTGCCAGCGGAAGCCCGCGACGACGCAGTCCGCGGTGCGCTCGTGCTTGACCTTGAACATGGTGCGCTTGTCGGGCTGGTACGTGCCGTCGAGCGGCTTCGCCACGACGCCGTCGAGGCCGGCCCCCTCGAAGCGCGTGAACCAGTCGTTCGCCTCGGCGAGGTCGGCGGTCGCGGGCGTGACGAAGACGGGGTCGGATGCCGCGGCGAGCGCTTCGACGAGTCCGCGCCGACGATTCGCGAACGGCTCGCCCATGAGGTCGTCGTCGGCGATCGCGAGCAGGTCGAACGCGACGAACGAGACCGGCGTCTGCTCCGCGAGCATCCGCACCCGGCTGTCGGCCGGATGGATGCGCTGCTGCAGCGCGTCGAAGTCGAGCCGCCCGTCGCTCACGAGGATGATCTCGCCGTCGACGACGCAGCGGGGCGGCAGGTTCTCCCGCAGGGCGTCGACGAGTTCTGGGAAGTACCGCGTCATCGGTCGCTCGTTGCGGCTGCCCAGCTCGATCTCGTCGCCGTCCTTGAAGACGATCGTGCGGAAGCCGTCCCACTTCGGCTCGACGTGGCCGACGTCGGGGATCTCCTTCACGGATTTCGACAGCATCGGCGCGAGGGGCGGCATCACCGGGAGGTCCATCCGTCCATCTTGCTGCTCGGGCGCCGACTCCGCAGCCCCGAGTCCGCCATCCATCCCGACGAGCGGCGGGTAGCACCGCCCCGACGGCGGGTCAATCCCCTGCCCCAGCGGCAGGCGCGTGCGTACCGTCGGAAGCGGTCGACCTCGTTGGTGCGGTCGGCCGCGAGCGAGGAGAGCACCGATGAGCGACCCCGACCCTACCGATCCGAAGGCTGCCGACGAACTCGATGCGGCGGTTGAGGCCGCCGAGCGGCATCAGCGCGCGGAGGAGGACGCCGACGCCGACGAGCACGTCGTCATCCGCGATCCCGAGACCGGCGACGTCGCCGAGGAGCCGGCCCAATGAGCTCCGTCATCGACGACCCGGCCCACGACGAACGCCCGAGGCACGGCACCGGCCTTCCGCCCATCGGCATCTGGTGGCCGATGCTCGAGCGGCCGCTGCAGCGCGAGGTGCTCGAGAACCTCGAGGCCCCGCTCCGCGGTGCCGTCGTGCAACGCATCTACGACCTCTGCGAGCTGGAGGGCGAGCCGATCCCCCGCGGCGGCGTCCGACTCGGTGTCAACGAACGGGCCTACATCGCGGGCTGGATGCACGCCGTCGACTGGGACTGACGCCTCAGGTGATCGATCCCGGGAGATCGGGCAGCGGCTGGACCAGCTCGAGTCCGACGTAGACGAACTCCCCCGTCTCGGGCACGCTCGTCTCGAACAGCAGGTCGTGGCCTGCGGGCAACTCGGAGGACTCCCATTCGGCCGATTCGACGTACCCGACGGTCCCCGTCACGCGGTACTCCCCGCCGAAGCCGAGTCCGCTGAGGCGCACGGTCGCGCCCGGCCATCGCGGGAAGTCGTCTGCCGCCGCACTCCCAGAGCGCCCCGATCACGTCGGCCGTCTGGACGTAGTCGCGCAGGTCGACGACGCCGAGGCACGCCTCGAGCTCGTCGTCGCCGCCCGAGGTCGCGATCGGCACCACGGCGTCGAACCCGTCCGTCGTCCGGCCGTCGGGCACCCCGCGACCCATCGTCGAGTCCGCTTCGATCCGGGCGGCGAGCGCCGCCGCGAGCTCTTCGGCGTGCACGACCTCCCACTCGGCCATCGAGCGGTCGACCGCGCTCGCGGCCATCAGCAGCTCCGCGGACCTCGCCTGGAAGTCCGCGTTCGTCGGCGGCTCGAGGGCATCGACGTCGTGCGCCGCGCCGTGCCAGAGCGTGCGGCCAGAGCCACGCCGGAGGGAGCGGACGCGCGGACTCGACGCCGACGACCTGGCCGGCCAGCGCGTCCTCCAGCCGATCGATCTCCCGCCCGGCATCCGCGTGCGCCGCGTCGAGGCGCGCCCGGGTCTGCGGGTCATGCACCCGTCCGTCGGACCGTTCGAGCGCGAGCTCCGCCTCCACGACCTCCGCCTCCATCGCTTCCAAGGCGATCTCCGACGCCGCCATCCGCTCGTCGAATCGCACGACGGCCGCGTCGAAGTCGTCGGCCGCGGCGACGCCCATCGCTCCCAGCAGGCCGATCGACCAGCCGAGCGCCAGCACCCACACCGCGCCGGCCGCCACGGCGCCGAGGATCCGACCGGCTCGCACACCGCGGCCTCGCGGAGGCCGACGTCCGATGGTCGTCGGCACCCCCGCCCGCCACCGACGCGTCGCCGCCGTCCATCGCCATCGAGCTCCCCTCCGTCCGGTGTCGCCAGAGCGTATCCGATCCACGGATGCCGCGGCAGTCCGGCATCCGCACCACCCATGCTCGCACCGGCCGAACGGCACCCCGGCGAGTCGGAGGCAGCAGAGGCCGCCGCACGGGCACACTCCTGTCGTGGGCACTGAACCGGCGACCGCCGAGCGGCACTACGCGCGAGACACCCTCGAGTTCGCGCGCGCCTTCACGTTCTTCGACGCGGTCTACGCCTTCGCGCTGACGCTGCTGGTGGTCAACCTCGACCCGCCGGAGGCAGCGGACTGGACGAGCCTGTCCGCGCTGCTCGCCAGCGGCCTCGAGTGGCAGCTGCTCGGCTTCGCCATCAGCTTCGCCGTGATCGCGGTGTTCTGGCGGGTGAACCATCGGATCGTCGCCGGATTCCGCGCGCTCAGCCCGGGCACGATCACGGCCAACCTCGTGGCCATCGCGTTCGTCGTGCTGATCCCGTTCTCGACCCAGGGCGTCAGCGACATCGAGACCGCGGATGCGCCGCTCGCGGTGGCCGTCTACGCCGTGAACATCAGCTGTGCCGTGCTCGCCCAGACCGCGATGTTCTACGTCGCGCGCCACGACGGCGTGCTCGCGCACCCGCTTCCCCGACGCGCCGACACGGTGAGGCTCATCGACACCCTGACGACCCCGGCGATCTTCCTCCTCTCGATCCCGATCGCCTACGCGTGGGGCGCGGACGCCGGTCGCTTGACGTGGGCGCTGCTCATCGTGGTCGGGCCGATCAGCGGGCGCCTGGCGTCGCGCCGGGTGGCGCGCATCGTGGCCGAGGATGCCGCGGCCCGCGGCATCCGCTCGGGACCCGACGCCTCCGACGCCTGACGTCGACCGGTCGGTGCGACCACGCGCCCGTCGGACCCGCACGCCCTGATTCGAACCGGACGCGCCGGCCCGAAGTCAAGACCCTCCCGCGAATCCGATCGGGCGGAAAGGATGTTCCGACCCGGTTCCGCGCGCACCCCGCGCGCGTCGATCACCGGTCCCTGCGAACGGAGCGGAATGGGCACGTTGGTCTACGACGGCGGCGATGCGGCCGAACTGGATGATCGGACGCTCGCGCACCTGCAGGTGATCATCGTGAACAAGCTCCGCCGGCAGGAGAGCTTCCCGTTCACGTGGAGCGACGAGCGCCGGTCGATGACCATCTGGCTGAGCCCGAACACCCCGGTCGCGTTCGTCTACCAGGGCAACCGTCGCCCCCAGCTCAATCGGGCCTGGCTCGAAGACCTGGCACTCATGGCGAATTCCGTCGGCGGCCTCATGGTCGTGCCCGAGCCGCCCGCCGACGATCCGACGGTGGCCGACGTGCCGGAGGCGCTCCGAGCCGGTAGAACAGGAACGGGATCGCCGAGAGCAGGCAGCTGACGGCGGGCACCAACGTGATCGACGCGAAGACGATGCCCTGCATCGCGGGCGTGACCGTCACCCCGGCTTCGTAGCCCGCCATCACCACGAACGCCCCGAACACGAGCACGGCCAATGCGTTCATGATCTTCGTGGCGAAGGTCAGGCTGGCGAAGGAGATGCCGTCGTTGCGCACCCCGAGGCGGCGCTCCGCGTCGTCCACGGAATCGGCGATCATCGTCGCCTGGGTCACGAGGAAGATCCCGAGCGTCAGCCCGTTCAGGAAGATGAAGACGAGGATGGCGCCGAGGTTCGCGAAGCCGACGAGGTACATGCCGACGTACAGCACGGCGGCGACCACGGAGCTCCCCACGATCAGCGTGCGGCCGGTGAGGTGGCGCAGCATGAGCGGAGTGAGGAACGACGAGAGGACCATTCCCAGGATGATCGCAGCGCCGACGAGGGTGAACGTGCCCTCGTCACCGTAGGCGATCACCACGAACACCGCCCCGCCGGCCTGCACGATGAATCGGCCGAAGCCGAGCACCGAGCCCAGCAGCACCATCAGCAGCGGCGTGTTCCTGAACAGCGTGGTCAGGAGCTGACGCATCGACAGCCCGGTGGACACGGCCGAGGTCTGCCGCTCGCGAGTGAAGAAGAAGGCGAGCAGGAACACCCCCATACCGAGGAACGACGTGATGAACACGGCGAGCGACCATCCGCCGCTCGTCGTCTCCGGCCCGAAGCTCAGCAGGCGAGCCAGCCACGGCATCCCCAGTGTGGCGAGTCCGAGCGCGATGGCTCCGAAGGCCCGGACCCTCCCGATGACGCTCGTGCGCTCGGTCGGGTCGGCGAAGGCGGAGCCGATGAGGCCCCAGAACGGCACGTCGCAGACCGTGTACGCGAGGCTCCACAGCACGTAGCAGACCCCGAAGTACACGAGCTTGAGCGGCTCGGCGGTGTCGGGCACGGTGAAGAGGAGCCCCGACAGCACGGCGACGGGCGCCGCGGAGAACAGGATGTAGGGCCGCAGCTTGCCCCACCGGGTGCGGGTCATGTCGATGATGCTGCCCATCACCGGGTCGAGGATCGCATCGACGATCTTCGAGACCGTGATGATGATCGTGACCACTGCCAGCCCCTCGGTGCTGATTCCCGCATACTGCAGCAGGTAGACGAGGATGAACGTCGACACCGTGGTCAGCACGAAGTTCTGGCCGAATCCCGCGGTGATCACCGAGACGCGCTGCCGCCGCGGCGGGACGGTCGGCCCAGTCGCAGCCTGCTTCGCGGTCGCGGTCACGATTCAATCCTCCAGCAGGATCGTCTTGATCTCGAACGGACGGAACACGAGCCGCCCGAGATCCGCTTCCCCGGAGGGCCGCTCGAGAAGGTCGGTCTCGCGCGCGGTGCGGTGGGGCAGGTCGACCCGGAGCGCCGTCGTGGTCGGGCGTCCCAGGCTCTCGTAGAGCCGCAGCACCACCCCGTCGCCGTGCTCGGCCCGCTTCACGGTCTCGATGATCACGCCCTCGTCGTCGACCGCCGCGAAGCTGTCGACCCGCACCCCGTCGGTGATCCGCAGCGGGTTGTTGAGCCGGTAGCCCTCCCGCACGACCTTGCCGAGATCGCCGTTCTCGAACGGGCAGAACGCGTAGGTGAAGCGGTGGATGCCGCGATCGGCGGTCTTGTCGGGGAACGTCGGGGAGCGCAGCAGATTCAGGCTCAGCAGACCGTTCTTCGCCCGATGACCGTACTTGCCGTCGTTGAGCAGCGCGAACCCGCCACCGGCATCCTCCGTGGCGATCCACTTGTGCGCACAGATCTCGAACTGGGCCTTCTCGACGGGGTCGCGCTCGGTGGTGACGCGCTCGATGTGCCCGAACTGGATCTCGCAGCGCACCGAGTCTCCGTAGTGCCTGGGGCGGAACTCGGCCCGGAGCATCCGATGCCGCGCGTGCCAGTCGACCTCGGTCTCGAAGCGCACCACGTCGCTGCCCGCCTCGAGGACGACGCGCTGGTCGATCGTCACGTTGCGTCCGCGATACACCTGACGGCGCACCGCGACCGCGCCGTCCACCGTGGTCTCGACGTGGGTCACTCCGAGCACGCGCGGCGCCGTGTTCACGTAGTCGGCCTTGATGTCCCAGGCATTGAACGGCCAGACGTAGGGATCCTTGTGCACGACGAGCCGGTTGAGGCCGCCGGCGGAGTGCTCGGCGCCGTCGCGGTCGAGGCACGAGGCGATCGCTCCCGTGTCGTCGAATCTCAGGGTCAGGATGCCGTTGCTCAGGGTGTCCGTCGTGGAGGCGAGCTCCGGGAATGTCCCGGCGGGCTCCAGCGGCGTCGCTGCGAACGGCGGCACCTCCGCGTGGAACCAGCCCTCGTCGGTCCTCACGAATTCGCTCCGGGGCAGGCTCGTGAGGTTCAGGGCGGTGGGCGCCCGCCCTTCGCGCGGGAGGCGGCCGACGAGCTCGTCGGCGTACTCGTCGAGGTCCGCCTCGATGCGCTCGTACGCCTCGATCGCCTCGCGGTTGACTCGCGCGATCGATGAGCCCGGGACGATGTCGTGGAACTGGTGCAGCAGCACGTCGCGCCAGTGCTCCTCGAGCGCGGGCCGGGAGTCGTCGCCCGTGAGCACGGCGAGGGCCTCGACCTCGTGCAGCTTGCGCTCGACGAGGCGGTTGTGGCGCTTGATCCGGCCCTGCGTCGTGTACGTTCCCTGGTGCGTCTCGAGGTACAGCTCGCCGATGTGGGTGTGCGTGAGCTCGCGCTGCTCGAGCGACCGGAAGAAGTCCCCGGCCGACGAGTACTCCAGCCGCGGAAGCCCTCGCAGGTTCCGCTCTCGTCGCGTGATCTCGTGATGAGTCTCGTTCGGGCCGCCGCCGCCGTCGCCCGACCCGTAGACGAGCAGGGCCGTGTTCAGGGCGCGTTCGGGATACTGCCTGAGGCCCGTGAGCAGGTTGTCGGCCGCGCCGCGGCTGTTGTAGTCGCCCTCGGGAGGCATGTGCACCAGCACCGTGGATCCGTCGATGCCCTGCCAGTGGAAGCTGCGGTGCGGGAAGTCGTTGACCTTGTTCCACGCGAGCTTGATGGTCTGGAACCAGTCCATCCCCGTGCCGCGGAGGATCTGCGGCAGGTTGCCGTTGTAGCCGAAGGTGTCGGGGAGCCAGCACAGCCGCAGCTGGTCGTCGGTGAGCCCGAACTCCTCCTGGAGGAAGCGACGACCGACGAGGGCCTGTCGCACGAGCGACTCCCCCGACGGCAGGTTCGTGTCGGGTTCCACCCAGAACGAGCCCTGCAGCTCCATCCGCCCCTCGCCGACGGCGCGCCGCATCCGCTCGAAGAGCGCCGGATGCCGCTCCTTCATCCACGCCATCTGCTGCGGCTGCGAGGTGCCGTAGATGTAGTCGTCGCGTCGGTCGATCGCGTTGAGGGCGCGGACGTAGGTGCGTGCGGCCTTGCGCCGGGTCTCCCGGAGCGGCCACAGCCAGGCCATGTCGAGGTGGCCGTGCCCGACCGCGCTGTAGACGAACTCGCTCGTCGACGGAGCTGACAGCCGGTCGGCGAGGACCGCTCGAGCGCCGACGAGATCTCCCTTCGTGAAGTGCGCGTAGGCATCGCCGAGGGATCGCCGCAGCTCGGATTCGAGCGCGGCATCCTCGGTCGCCCCGGCCAGCACGAGCAGGGTGAGGTAGTCGTAGTAGAGCGCGTGGGCCTCGTCGTCGCGGATCGCGAGATGTGCGCCGTGGTAGACGGCCCGACCCACCTCGTAGAGGATCCATCCGTTGTAGGTGACGTCGGCGAAGAACTCGATCCTCCCCGACGAGGCGTCGACGTTCAGCACCGGCCGATACCGGCCGCCGCTGTTCGGCAGGTCGCCCTGCTGGAACACGGTGCTCACCGAGTCGAGGAGCTCGCCGTCTGCCGAGTGCACGAGGCCTTCGCCGCGGATGCCGAGCATCACGACCGGGTCGTCGACCCCGGCGGGCACGTCGCCCGTGATGTGCAGCCACGCGCAGTCGAACACCTTGCCCCAGTGGGTGCCGGGCCGCAGCGGCGCGAACGCCGTGCGGTCGAGCTGGTCGAACGGGACCGGCTCAGCCGAGCGGACGATCTCGGCGTCCAGCTTCGCGATGGGCGTGTACACCCGGCTGCGGATGCGCATGAGCCGGCGGTACTCTCGGGGCTGCTGCACGGGGAGGCCGAAGAGCCACGATGCGAACCCCGCCATCCGTGCCCTCTCCGCCTGATTCGGACCGCCGCGGACTCCGTCGCTCCCTTGCGGTCGGATCGAGTCGGCGGCTCGCGGTCGTCAGTCTATGTCAGGGCGAGCCGTCGAGCGCGCATCCGGAGCAGTTCGATCGGCATCGCATGCCCGAGGCGTCGGCTCACTCGGCGTCGTCGAGCCGCTCGAGGAGGTCGACCGCAGCCCGGGCGTAGTCGCTGATCCATCGATCGTGGATGCGCTTGATCGGCAGCGGCGCGAGCGCGAGGTGTCGCTCCCGACCGAGCCTGCGTCCCGTCACGAGCTCGGCGCGCTCGAGGACGCGAAGGTGCTGGAGCACGGTGGTGCGGTCGAGGTCGGGGAACCGGGCGCAGAGCTCGCCCGTGGTGCAGGGCGATGCCTTGAGCACGTCGAGGATCCGGCGACGCGTGTGCGAGGCGAGCGCCTTGAAGACGAGATCGTCGGACCCCTTGCCAGCGACAGGTGACATGTTGTAAAAATACAACATGAACGAGGAACGTCGGCTCGACACGCTCAGCTTCACCGTCTCCGGCCGCATCGCCCGGCCCGTGACCGAGGTGTACGAGGCGGTCGCCGATCCCGAACAGCTCTCGAGGTACTTCACCACCGGCGGCGCACGCGGACGACTCGAGGCGGGCGGCGACGTCACCTGGGACTTCCACGACTTCCCGGGCGCCTTCCCGGTCACCGTCCTCGAGGCGGACGCGCCACGCCGGATCGTCATCGAGTGGGAGGGCGAGGCGACGACGGGCGACCGGGGCGCGACCACCACCACCTTCGAGTTCGAGCCGATCGACGACGGCGCGAGGACGCTCGTCACGATCACCGAGTCGTCGTGGCAGGTCACCCCCGACGGGGCGAAGCACGCGTTCGGCAACTGCGAGGGATGGACGGGCATGCTCGCCGCGATGAAGGCCTGGCTCGAGCACGGGATCAACCTGCGCGACGGCTTCTACGCCTAGCGAGGCGCCCTTCCGCCCGTCGCGCGGCGCCGCGGCACCCCTCCTTCGAGGTCCACTTGGACGCGAACCCTTCCGATTGCACCGAGGTGGGCTTACGATATATCGCGTCATAGGCTCGCGTTATATCGCGTCATGACCCAGGTGCCGGTGCGTCGATGTCCGGTCCGGGAACGGGGAGGTGGTTGGGTGTGACCGGCCTCGAATGGGTGCTCGCGGCACTCGGGATCGTCATCGTGCTGGGGATCTGCGGGATCGTCGCGCTCGTGCTCATCATCCGATCGCTCTACCGCCGCATCCGCCGCAGTCACGCCGTCGGCGGCGCCGTGCTGCGGACCCGTGCCCGGGTGAGCCGCGGTCCGCAGCGGACCATCCTCGGCCTGCGCGTGCGGCTCGAGCAATCCCTCGACAGCGGGAAGGCGGCGGTCGACCTCTCGGCTCGGAGCAGCGGCCCGCGAGGCGAGCTCCCGAGGCTCTTCCGTCGCATCGAGCAGGAGGGCGTCGCCCTGGACCTGCAGCTGCAGCTGATGGAGAGCGAGGCGGATCCCGGCGTGCTCGCCGCGGACCTTCCAGTGGCGACCGCGCGCGTCGAGCAGGTCGTCGCGCTGGTGCGTCGGCTGCGCTCCGCCGTCGCGTCAGGGCTCGCGGGCCTCACCGACGACACCCTCACCACGCTGAGCTCCGAGATGGACCGGGAGGTCGCCGCGTTGCACGCGGGCGTGCAGGAGCTTCAGGCGCTCAACCGACGCGACGGATTCGCGGAACCGACTCGGCGGCCATCGACCGATCGCCTCCATGGTTCGAGATAAAAGGGGAACACCATCATGAGCAGCAACACCTCACGCGTGAAGACGATCTTCCGGAGCAAGACCTCCAAGGCGCTCGACAAGATGGAGGATCCACGCGACACCCTCGACGACAGCTACGACCAGCAGGTGAAGCTGCTCCAACAGGTCCGGCAGGCGGTCGCGGAGGTCGCGACGGCGAAGAAGCGCATCGAACTGCAGGGGCAGGAGATGGGCAGCCGCTACCAGCGCCTCGGCAGCCAGGCCAGGGAGGCGTTGGTCCAGGGACGTGAGGACCTCGCCCGCGCCGCGCTCGAGCGTCGTGCGCTGCTCGAAGGCCAGGTCGGAAGCTGCAGCAGCAGTTCGCCTCGCTCGATCGGCAGTCCTCGCAGCTGCAGGAGCGGGAGCGCATCCTCACGGAGCAGGTCGGCGCGTTCCGCATCGAGAAGGAGACGATCAAGGCCACCTACACGGCGTCCGAGGCGCAGGTGAAGGCGAACGAGGCCGTGTCGGGCCTGAGCAACACCATCACCGAGGTGGGCAGCAGCCTCGACCGTGCCCGCGACCGGGTCGCGCAGATGCAGGCTCGCGCGGCGGCCACCGACGAGCTGCTCGCCAGCGGCGCGCTCACGGACCTCACCGCCGCACCCGATGCCGACATCGAGCGGCAGCTCGCGGCCGTCTCGGCGAAGGCCGACGTCGATCGCCAGCTCCAAGCACTGAAGGATGCCGACCCGCCGGCCCGCACGCCGGGTTCCGAGCGATCGGGCGATGCGGCCGACGAGTGGCTGGGCATCGGGCAGGGCACGACCCCGTCGCCCTGAAGCACCAGGTCATGTGAATACGCGTCGCCACCACGGCAGCGGCGGTCGTACGTGCCGCCCCAGGATCAGCCGTAGCCGTTGCACTTCGAGAACTCTCCGGGTCATTCGACCGAGCTGACGTTGTCGAACGATCACGATCACCACGGCGACTGCTGCACCGGCCATCGCGAGCGCGCCGAGCGCGATGTACACCGCCAGGTCCCGAAGGTAGTCGGAGACGGCGAAGGTGACGGCTGACAACGACACCAGCAGCGCCACGAGTGCGAGGTCCCGGTTCAACGTCTGCAGCCGCAGTCCGACGCTCTGCTGCAACCGCTGCTCGACCACGGCGGCGTCGTCGTCGTGGATGGTCCCCGGGTCCAGGATCCATTGGTCGAACCACGCTGCGAACTCTCGCCGCCCGAGGAGCAGCACATCCGGGTCGATTCGCACCTTCTCCAGGCGATTCTCGCGCCGCAGTCGAGTCACCGGTCCACCGCCACGATGCGTCCGGTTTCGTGCGACTCGATGACGGCCATCGCGAGCTGCAACGCCCGCCGTCCGGCTCGCGCGTGGACGGGCGGCTCTGCGCCGGCGCGGAACGCATCCAGGACATGGTCGACGTGGCGGTCGAAGGTGGCATGGAAATCTCGATCCACGTCATCGAAGTACCCCGCTCGCCAGCGCCGTTCGACCGGATCTCCCACGCCCTGCAGCACGAACTCACGGACGGTGTCGTGCACGGTGAGGCGCCCGGAGGTGCCGTTCACTTCGACGAGCTGGGAGTCCGGGTACGCGTACGAGCTGTCATAGCTGCCGAGCATGGTGCCGACGGCCCCGTTCTCGAACTGCAGCGAGATGGCGATGGTGCTCCAGTCTCCATAGGTCATGTCCGTCATGTGCGCGCCGACCGACGTGATCGGTCCCACCAGGTGCTCGAGCATGTCGAAGCCGTGGCACTGGGTCTCGATGAGGTTCGCGTGGGGGGACGTACCGTGGTTCGCCTCGCCCCCGAATCGCCAGGTCGCGAAAACGGGTCTCCCGATCTCGCCGGCGTCGATCGCGGCCTTCGCCCGGGTGAACGCCTCTGAGAATCGATGGTTGAAGTTGATCGCGAAGAAGAGCCCGCGCTCGTCGGCTTCACGCAGCAGCGCATCCGCCTCGTCGAGGTCGAAGACCAGCGGCTTCTCCACGAGCAGCGGGACTCCGCGGCGAAGCAGGTGCAGTGTCGGTTCGAAGTGCCCCTCGTTCGGCAGGCAGACGGTGACCAGGTCTGGACGCTCGGCGTCGAGCATCTCGTCGATGTCCGTGTAGGCGGCACAGCCGAACGCGGCAGCGCGCGCTGCGGTCCGGGCCTGGTCCCGGCCCACGACCGCGCAGAGCTGCGTGTCCGCTCTTCGCGAGAAGATGCGCGCGTGTTGGAGCCCCCAACCGCCTGCACCCACAACGGCAACGCGCAGGATGCGGCCTTCGACTTCGTTTCGCACTGTTCTCGTCCCTTCATCGAAGGTGGATCCAACACGTGACGCTCCGCGCGAGGCGGCCGCCCACGAAGCAGCACTGGACGACGGTGCCCCTGGAGGGACTCGAACCCCCAACCCTTTCCTTAGGACGGAACTGCTCTTCCATTGAGCTACAGAGGCTGACCGCACGAGTCTACCGGCTCGCGATAGCGTGTTCAGCGGCGCATGATGCGCCGGCGAACGCGGCCCAGCCGCGGGAGGAGAGGGCGACGTGGCGCAGGCGGAGACGACGAGGTTCTGGGTCGGAGCGTCGACGCTCGGCACCCTCGGATCGGCGGCTCGCGGCATCCGGCCGCTGGATGTCGCGGCCGACGGCACGACGGACGCTCGGCGAACCCGTCGACGTCGGACCGAACCCGATGTACCTCGCGATCTCCGCGGCCACGGGCGTGCTCGGCATCGTGCACGAACTCGCCGACGGGCTGGTCTCGACCTGGACGATCGAGGGCGATGCGCTCCGGCCGCTCGGGCTGCCCGGCGCGACGGATGCCGCAGACCCCTGCCATCTCGCCTTCGACGAGTCGGGCTCGTGGATCTTCGCGGCCAACTACACGGGCGGGCGCCTCACGGCGCATCAGGTGGCACCGGATGTCGCGGCCGACGCCGCGCACGCCGTCGTGTTCGCGGGCGCCGGCCCGAATCCCGAACGGCAGGCGTCACCGCACCCGCACCAGGCGGTGGTCGACACCGCCAGGGACCGGTTGCTCGTGCCCGACCTCGGCGCCGACCGCGTGCGCGTGCTCGGGCTCGGCGCGATGCCGGCCGTCCTGGCGCACGACGCATCCGCCGACCTCGTGATCCACGCGGGCGCCGGCCCGCGCCACCTCGTGATCGCCGGCGACCTCGCCGTCGTGGCGAACGAGCTCGACCGGAGCTGCGAGCATCGTCGACCTCGTGCAGGGCCGCGAGGTCGCCTGGTTCCCCGTCGACGACCGCGTCGATGCTCGGGGGCTCGGCCTCTCGGCGATCCGCCTCACGCGCGCGGGCACGGTGCTCGTCGGCGACCGCGACGCCGACGCGCTCGTCGCGCTGCACTTCGACGCCGACGCCGGCACGCTCGAGCACGTCGCGTCGGTTCCGTCGGTCGGGCGGCATCCACGCGACCTGCAGCTCACGCACGACGAGCGGTTCGCGCTCGTCGCCGATCAGGAGTCGGACTCGATCGCCGTGGTGGCGCTCACGGACGGGGTGCCGACGGAGGTGGTGTCGACGATCGCCACGCCGGCGCCGGCATGCCTGGCGCGGGTGCCCTGAGGGGCCCTCCGGGACGCGGCTGCGGTCAGTTGTAGCCGAGGACGACGATCGCGGAGGTCGTGGGCGCGAGCTCGTCGACGAACCCGATCTCCTCGAGTCGTGCTTCGTCCAAGGGCTGCGTCATCGCCGTCACCTGCTCCTCCGGTGGGATAGATCACCACGCTACGGCAGCGTTGCCACGACCTCACTGTCCGAGTCGTCCAACATCGGTTGCCGTTTTCGCCACGGCGTCGACAAGATGCGTCAGACCGGCGGATAGAGGTAGATGGCCGAGCCGTTCGGGATCACCCGCACGTGGTACGAGTGGTCGCTGTTCTGGTTGTACTCCTCGATCGTGACCGTGCCGTCGCCGTTCACCGACTGCACGTACGCCACGTGGTTGTACGGGAACCAGGCCACCGAGCCGACGATCGGCTCGCTGCTCGTCGCCCAGCCGTGCCGGACCCATTCGTCGGCCCACGAGTACGCGCTGCCCGAGGCGAGGTTGCCCCAGTCCCACTTCCAGGGTGCGCTCGTGACGCCGGCGTCGCGGTTGAGGCGCCAGGCGACGAAGTCGACGCACTCCCGGTAGTAGTAGCGCAGGGGCGAGAGCCCGCCGCCGAAGTCGTCGGGTGTCTCGTTCCACCACGGGTAGTCGTCGCCCTCGGCCTGCTGGGCGGGCGTGTAGTACGCCCCCGAGCGATTCAGCTGCGCCCCGTACGTCGCACGCTCGGCCTCCTCCGCCGCCGCGTCGATCTCGGCCTTGGTCGTCACCGCGAACGCATCGCTCGAGACCGGCGCCCCGCTGGCGAGCGCCGAGACGTCGACGTTCTGCGCCTCGGCCACCGAGAGGCTGAAGATTCCGGATGCCTCGAAGCCGCCGCCCGGCATGATCGCATAGGCGGGCAGCGCCACCGTGCCGACGATCGCGGGCACCACGAGCACCGTGGCGAACACGCGGGCGGGGCCGTTGCGGCGCGTGGGACGCTGCGTCGCGAGGACGGTGCGGGCCACGTCGCCGGAGGGAGCGCGGCGAGCGGAGTTCACGGGCGCGGCCGCCGCGGCATCCGGTCGAGCGGTGCGCGTTCGACGACCCTGCTTCGAGGCGGAACGACGTGCGCGACCGCGATCGGCGGCTCGCCGCTCAGAGCGCGTGGGCGCGTGGGCGTCGTTCTCGTCACCGTGCAACTGTGGATCCTCCGGACCCCGCTCGAGGCCGCAGTGCAGCCCGGAACGGGTTGGCTTCGTTGGTGGTCGCGGAGGTCGGGGGTCTCCGGACTCGTTCCACCATAGGGCACACCGGAGCCGATGTCACCAACCGTCAGGCCGCCGTGGCGAGGTACTCGTCCCACTGCGGAAGCGGTCGCTCGAACCCGCGCACCACCCAGCTGCGGCCCTGCGGCATGCCCGGCGTGAAGCGCAGCTCCCAGCCCATCTCCGCCGGGGTGTGGTCGCCCTTCGTGTTGTTGCAGCGGAGGCAGCAGGCCACGAGGTTCTCCCACGTGTCCCGGCCGCCGCGGGAGCGCGGCAGCACGTGGTCGATCGTCGCCGCCGATCGGCCGCAGTAGGCGCATCGGTGCTCGTCGCGCCGGAGCACGCCGCGCCGGCTGACCGGCACGGCGTGCACGCGTGGCGTGCGGACGTATCTGGTGAGCAGGATCACGCTGGGGCGGTCCCAGGAGCCGCTCGCCGCGCATACCGGATTCCCCTCCTCATGCAGGATGATCGTGGCCTTCTGGTTCATCACGAGCAGGAGCGCCCGCTTGAATGAGACGACGGCGAGGGGCTCATATCCGGCGTTGAGCACGAGCGTGCGCATGGAGTGCCTTTCGATCGGGGCTGGATGGCTTCCAGCCGCGTGAACGGATCGACGCGCCGAGCGCACGACGGCGTGCCGGAGGGGAGGTCGCAGGCCCGCGCGAACGGCCCGGAGAACGACGAACGGGCACCGTCATGAAGACAGTGCCCGTCGGAGCGTTCGCTCGGATCGTGCTCGGCTGACTGCTGCGCCGTTGGTGGAACTGCGCGCGCACATCCGTGGAATGGATGCTGCGCGTCTCGACCATCGGCTTCCCCTGCCCGGCTCTCGGATCGTCAGGGTTCAAGGGTACGGCACGAATGGCGTGCCGGGTCGCCCCGGCACGCCATTCACAGGTCGCGTAACGCGATGTTCACGGATCAGATGCGCACGATGTAGTAGTCGCTCGTCCAGATCGGCTGGGTGCGCACCACGGTGCCCTCGTACGGGGCGTGCAGGATCATGCCGTTGCCCGCGTAGAAGCCGATGTGTCCGGGCATCACCACGAGGTCCCCGGGAACGGCCTGCGACTCGGAGATCTGGGTGCCCGCGGCGGCCTGGCCGGCCGATGAGTGGGGCAGGCTGATGCCGAACTGCGCGTAGACGTACTTGACGAGGCCGGAGCAGTCGAAGCCGGCCGGCGTGGCGCCGCCGTACACGTAGGGCACGCCGAGGTACTGCTGGGCGACGGAGAACACGCTGGCGGGGTCGGCGGAACCGTACACCGGGGACGCGGCGAGCTCATCGGCGGAGAGGCCGCTGTACCCCGCGGCATAGGAGGCCATCTGCGCCTCCGCGGCCTGGCGTGCGGCCTCGGCGGCGGCGGCGGCCTCCGCGGCGGCGCGGATCTCCTCGCCGGTCGTGGCCGCGAAGCCGTCCTTCGTGACGGGCGCCGCGATCACGTCGTCGGTGACCTCGACCGTCTGGGCCTGCGCCTTCGTGAGCGCCGTCTCGGCGGAGGTGCCGAACTGGGGGCCCTCGCTGCCGGGCGCGAACGCATACGCGGGGATCGCCAGGGTGCCGACGATGCCGGCGGCGACGGTCATGACCACGACGTTCGCGACGCCGCCGCGGCGGAGCCGGCGCGTCGTCGACGGAAGGGGTTTCCTGGTGACCTGCTGTGCGCTGACCTGCTGTGCAAGGTCCGAAGTGCGGGTGGCGGGGGCCTTCGAGACGGGAGTCGCCCTCGAGTGGGCCCCTCGTGCGGTGTTCATGGTGGAACGTCGCCGGGGGAATCGAGCCAAAACGTGTACCTCCGCCGCCCCACGGCACATGCTGTCGTCCCACCTGCTGCGCGCGCGGCGCTTCCACGGGTTCCGGATCGAGCGGTGGGCGCCTGGGGGCGATCCCGATCCTGTTCCGCCGACTGGCTTCGTGCCGGCGGACTCGATCGATGCTACGCGAGGCTGGGCCGAATGTCACATTCTGGTCACGGTGCGCCCGTGATCAGGGATTATTCCCCGACGAAGATATGGCCGGCGACCTCGCTGGGCAGCTCGAGGCCGCCGTCGACGCCGTCGACCTTCACGAGCACGTACGGCCCGGAGATGCTGAACGTGGCCCTGGCGCCCGGGATGACGCCGGCGTGCTTGAGCTGGGCGAGCAGCTCGGGGTCGAACTGCACGGGCTCCCCGAGGCGCCGCACGACGCCGCGCACCGGCTCGTCGCTCTCGGTCACCGCGTCGAGCACTCGGACCACGCCGGACATGAACGCGTCGGCAGGCGGGAGCCCGAGCTCCTCCAGCCCGGGGATCGGGTTGCCGTAGGGCGACTCGCGCGGCTGGCCGAGCAGCTCGATGAGCCGGCGCTCGACCTGCTCGCTCATCACGTGCTCCCAGCGGCATGCCTCGTCGTGGACGAACTCCCAGTCGAGCCCGATCACGTCGGCGAGCAGGCGCTCGGCGAGCCGGTGCTTGCGCATCACGTGCACCGCCTTGCTGCGCCCGTCGGGGGTCAGCTCGAGGTGCCGGTCGCCCGAGACCACGACGAGCCCGTCGCGTTCCATGCGGGCGACGGTCTGCGAGACCGTGGGTCCGGAGTGACCGAGACGCTCGGAGATGCGCGCGCGCAGCGGCACGATGTTCTCCTCCTCGAGATCGAGGATGGTGCGGAGGTACATCTCCGTCGTGTCGATGAGATCCGTCACCAGAAGCCCTCCCTGTCGCAGCCCGTCATCAAGCCTAGCGGCCGCCGCCCCATCGCTAGACTCGTGCCATGCCGAGCCTCGTGATCCCCAGCGACCTCATGCCCGCCGACGGTCGTTTCGGCTGCGGCCCGTCGAAGGTCCGGCCCGAGCAGCTCGCGCACCTCGCCGCCCAGGGTCCGCGCCTCCTCGGCACGTCCCACCGTCAGGCGCCCGTGAAGGACCTGGTGGGTCGCGTCCGCAGCGGGCTTCGCGACCTCTTCGCCCTGCCCGACGGCTACGAGGTCGTGCTCGGCAACGGCGGATCCACCGCGTTCTGGGACGCCGCGGCATCCGGCCTCATCGAACGGCGCGCCCAGCTCTGCGCGTTCGGCGAGTTCGGCCAGAAGTTCGCCGGGGCCGCGGCGGCCCCGTGGCTCGAGGCGCCCGACGTGCGCAAGGCCGACGCGGGAACGCGCTCGAACCCCGACCCCGTCGCGGGCGTCGACGTGTACGCGTGGCCGCACAACGAGACCTCCACGGGCGTGATGGCGCCGGTCGAGCGGGTCGCGGGCGACGACGGCGCCCTCACCGTGATCGACGCGACCAGCGCGGCGGGCGGCGTCGCCGTCGACCCGTCGGAGTTCGACGTCTACTACTTCGCGCCCCAGAAGAACTTCGCCTCCGACGGCGGCATCTGGTTCGCGCTGCTCTCCCCCGCGGCGCTCGAGCGCGTCGAGCGCATCGCCGCGAGCGACCGCCACATCCCCGAGTTCCTCTCGCTGAAGAACGCCGTCGACAACTCGCGACTCAACCAGACGCTCAACACCCCCGCGCTCGCGACCCTCCTGCTGATGGAGGACCAGGTCGACTGGATGAACACCTCCGGGGGCCTCGCCTGGGCCGACGCGCGCACCCGCGAGTCGTCGTCGGTGCTCTACGACTGGGCCGAGCGCACCGCGGTGGCGACGCCCTTCGTCGCGGATGCCGCGGACCGCTCGCAGGTCGTCGTCACGATCGACTTCGACGAGTCGACGGATGCCGCGCGCATCGCCGCCATCCTGCGCGAGAACGGCATCGTCGACACGGAGCCGTACCGCAAGCTCGGGCGCAACCAGCTGCGCGTCGCGACCTTCACCGCGATCGAACCCGACGACGTGCGCGCGCTCACCGCCTCCATCGACTACGTGCTCGAGCGGATGGACTGAGCCGCGTGCGCCTCTGGCTGAGCGAGTCGGAGCGGCGCCCCGATCCGGCGCCCGCCCGTGCCGACGCGCGCAAGGCCGTGCTCGCGGGCACGATCGCCTGGCTGGTCGCGCTCGCGCTCTCGCTGCTCTTCCGTGGGCAGCTGGAGGCGGCCGGCCTCGGATGGCTGCTGTGGGCCGCCGTCACCGGTGCCGTGCTGGGCCTCGTCGGGCTCGTCGTCGTGCAGGTGATCCGTCGCCGGATCGCGCGTCAGGAGGCCGGTTCGGCGGGCTGATCCGCTGAGCGGTCGGCTTCGTCGCCCGAGGCGTCCTCGTCGGCGTCGTCCTCGTCCTGTACGTCCGAGTCGCCCTCGTCGTCATCGAGTCGTCGTCCGAGTCGTCCTCGTGTCGTCGTCCGAGTCGTCCTCGTCGTCATCCGAGTCGTCCTCGTCGTCATCCGAGTCGTCGCTCGTCCGAGTCGTCCTCGTCGTCGTCATCCGAGTCGTCGTCCGACTCATCCGACTCGTCGTCGGCCGAGTCGTCGAGCGCATCGATGTCGATGCCGTCGAACTCGTCGTCGCCGTCGTCGTGCCCGAAGGCCGCGTCGAGCTCGGCGTCGTCGTCGAGATCCGCCTCGTCATCCTCGTCCTCGTCGGGTCGTCGTCATCCTCGTCCTCGTCGAGGTCCTCGTCCTCGGCGTCCGACTCGAGTTCCTCGTCGAGGTCGGCGGCGTCTTCATCGGCCGTCGCCTCGTCGCCTTCGGATTCGCCCGCGGCCTCCGCCGCTGCCGCAGCGGCGGCCTCCTGGGCCGCGCGGTAGTCGGCGAGGCGCTCCGACCAGGGCACCCACTCGGGCGCGAGGAGCGCGGTGTCGCCCGGCATGAGCTCGGTCTCGAGCACCGTGGGCTCGCCGTCGTCGACGCGCGCGATCGTGACGCTCCAGCGCCATCCGGGGTACCCCGCCATGTCGGACGCGAAGAGCAGCGTCAGCACGTGCTCGCCCTCGACGAGGTGGCCGACGACGGATCCGACCGTCTCCGCCGGAGTCACCTCGAGCAGCGCGCGGCGGGCGAGGTCGACGGAGTCGAGCAGCACCGCGTCGGCGACGACGACGGGAGCCGCGGCATCCGTCGCCTCGACGCCGTCGACCGCAGCGGTCGCGTCGACCTGCCCGGGCTGATCAGGCATCGAGATCGTCTGCCACCTTGCGCAGCACCGCCGCAACGGTGCGCGCCTTGGACTTGTCGGGGTAGCGGCCGCGACGCAGGTCGGCGCCGATGCCGTCGAGCACCTTCACGACGTCCTCGACGATGATCGCCATGTCGTCGGCGGGCTTGCGATTGATCTTCGCGAGGCTCACGGGCGCGTCGAGGACGCGCACCGACAGGGCCTGCGCGCCGCGCTTGCCCTCGGCGACGCCGAACTCGAGCCGGGTGCCCGCACGCACGGTCGCGCCGGCGGGAAGAGCGGATGCGTGGAGGAAGACCTCCTGGCCGTCATCGGAGCTGATGAAGCCGAATCCCTTCTCCTCGTCGTAGAACTTGACCTTGCCGGTGGGCATCGTGTGAACCTCGCTCATGTCTGGGGGCGCGCCGAATCGTGGGCCCGTCCAGGGTCCAGTCTAGGAGTCCTCGACGCCGGTGACGGCCCGCTGCCCTATTCTGGAGACGTGAGCGATTCCGGCAACATCACCCAGCATCGTGCCGAACGCGTCCTCGCCTTCATGTTCGTGGGCATCATCGGCATCTCGATCCTCGCCTTCATCGCCGTCATGATCGGCACCCTCGTCGGCGCCGGCGAGAACGACGGGTTCAGCCAGGGCATCTGGCCGATCGTCCTCACCCTCCCCCTGTTCGGACTCCCGATCGCGTTCCTGCTCCTCATCGCCCTCCTCATCGTGAACGGCGTACGCCGAACCCGCGCCTCGCGGGCGGGCTCGAGCTGACCCGCGGCCGATGCTCGAGCTCGCCGCACGACTTCGCGGGCTGCCGCGACCGGAGCTCGCGTCGGCACTGCAGGCGCGCGAGTTCGACGCGTCGGCCGTCCGCGACCTCTTCGACCTCGCCGAGGTGCTCCTCGCCCCCGACTCCGTCGACCACTGCCTGAGCCGGCTCGACCGGCGCCACCTCGCGGTGCTCGCGGCCGCCTCATCCGTCGCCGGCGAGCACGGCGACGCCGCGACCGACGCGGTCCAGGCCGAGCTCGTGACGCTCGGGGCATCCGCAGAGCTGTCGGATGCGACGACCGCCCTGCTGGACGAGCTCGCCACCGCCCTCCTGGTCGTGCTCTCGGAGGGGCGCGTGCACGTCCCGACCGCCGTCACGGCGCGGCTCGCCATGCACACGCCCCGCGACATCCCGCCGGCAGAGGAGCTCGCGGCCCCCGCTCCTCCCGTGCTCGTCGGCGTGGACGACGTGGATCGCAGCCTGCTCGAGCGCCGGGCCGCCGAGACCGCCTACGCCACCGTCGCGGCCACCGCGGAGCTGCTCGCCGAGCTCGGCACCCAGCCCGCCCGCGAGCTCGCCAAGGGCGGACTCGCGCTGCCCGACTCGAAGCGGCTCGCCGAGTCGAGCGGCATCCCGCTCGAGGCGCTCCCCCGCCTCTTCCACCGCGCCGACGAGGCCGGCCTGGTCGTGCGCGACGGGGCGTTCTGGCTCGAGTCCGACCTGGGCGCCGAGTGGACGCAGCAGAGCGCGGCCTCCCGCTGGCGCCGCCTCGCCCAGTGCTGGCGCGACCGCATCCCGGCCCCGCTGCGCGAGCTCGTCGCGCGCCGCAGCGAGACCCTCACCGCGACCGACCTCCGCGACGACGTGCGCTGGTTCTACCCGGCCGGCGGCCGGTGGATCGACGAGGGACTCGACCGCCTCGTCGGCGACGCCGAGTCGCTCGGGCTGGCCGTGTCGGGCGAGCCCATCGAGTCGGGCCGCCTGGTGCTCGCCGGCGACATCGACCGGGCCGCGCGGATGCTGGCCGCCCACTTCCCGACGCAGGTCGACAAGGTCTACCTCCAGCACGACCTCTCGATCGTGTCGCCGGGCCCGCTCGAGCCCGCCCTCGACGCGCGGCTCCGCGGCTTCGCCGACGTGGAGGGGCGCGACCTCGCCTCGACGTACCGCGTCAGCGCGGCATCCGTGAACCGCGGCCTGGCGGCCGGCGAGTCGGCCGACTCCATCCTCGAGTTCCTCGGCGGACTCTCGCTCACCGGCATCCCCCAGCCGCTCGCCTACCTCGTCGGCGAAGCCGCCGCGAGGTTCGGATCGGTGCGCGTCGCGGCCGCAGCCGAGGCGGATGCCCCGGCACGCGCCGCCATCCGCTCCGACGACGAGCAGCTCGTGCGCACGCTCGCCGTCGACCAGTCGCTCTCCTCGATCGGGCTGCGGCAGACCGGCCCGAACCGCCTGCTGTCGCGGTTCACCGCCGACGTCGTGTTCTGGGCGCTGTCCGACGCGCGGTACCCCGTCGCCGCCGAGGACGCGAACGGCGACATCATCCGGCTCCGGCGGCACCGGCTCGCTCCCGCGCCGCCGCCGCCGCAGAAGACCGACCCGATCGCCGCGCTCCTCGACCGCGTGCTCGCGACCGGCGACGAGGGCGCGACCGAGCAGGCGTGGCTCGCCCGGCAGCTCGAGGCGGCCGCACGGGCCAAGGAGACCCTCACCGTCACCGTGCGCATGCCGGGCGGCCAGACCGCCGACTACCTGCTCGCGCCCGCGAGCGTCGCGAACGGGCGCCTGCGCGCTCGCGACCGCAAGGCCGACATCGAGCGCACCCTGCCGCTGTCGGCGATCGCCGCCGTCTCGGCCGCCCCCACGAACGTCTAGGGCGAACGATCGCGACCCGACGCCTCCGACGGATCGCGATGGCGCGCGGCGAAGGCCGGTGGCCTTCGCTCCATGAGCTCCAGCGCGCGGGCGTAGACTCGAACGCTATGTCAGACGGCCCCCTCATCGTGCAGAGCGACCGCACCGTGCTCCTCGAGGTCGCGCACCCGCTCGCGGAGGACGCGCGGCACGACCTCGCGGTCTTCGCCGAGCTCGAACGCGCACCCGAGCACGTGCACACCTACCGCATCACCCGACTCGGGCTGTGGAACGCACGGGCCGCCGGGCACGACGCCGAGGACATGCTCGGCACGCTCGAGCGGTACGCGAAGTTCCCGGTGCCGCAGACCGTCGCCGTCGACATGCGCGAGACCGTCGCACGGTACGGCCGGCTCGTCGTCGACCGCACCGACGACGGCGCGCTGCGCCTGCACTCCGTCCGACATCGCCGTGCTCACCGAGGTCGCGAACGCGAAGCGCATCGCGCCCGCTGCTCACGGAGCGCATCGACGACGACAGCTTCCTCGTCGCGGCGTGGGCGCGCGGCGCCCTCAAGCAGGAGCTCGTGAAGCTCGGCTGGCCGGCGGAGGACCTCGCCGGATACACGCCGGGCACGCCGCATCCGATCGACCTCGACCAGACCGAGCTGGCACCTGCGCGACTACCAGCAGAAGGCCGTCGACAACTTCTTCGACGGCGGCTCGGGCGTGGTCGTGCTGCCGTGCGGCGCCGGCAAGACGCTCGTCGGGCGCCGGCGCGATGGCGACGGCGAAGACCACCACCCTCATCCTCGTGACGAACACGGTGTCGGCCAGGCAGTGGCGCGACGAGCTGCTCAAGCGCACGAGCCTCACCGCCGAGGAGATCGGCGAGTACTCGGGGCAGGTGAAGGAGGTCAAGCCCGTCACCATCGCGACCTACCAGATCCTCACGGCGAAGCGGAAGGGCGAGTACGCCCACCTCGCGCTGCTCGACGCGCTCGACTGGGGCCTCGTGGTCTACGACGAGGTGCACCTGCTGCCGGCGCCCGTGTTCAAGCTCACCGCGGAGCTGCAGGCCCGCCGTCGGCTCGGCCTCACCGCGACGCTCGTGCGCGAGGACGGCCGCGAGGGCGACGTGTTCTCCCTCATCGGCCCGAAGCGGTTCGACGCGCCGTGGAAGGAGATCGAGGCGCAGGGCTTCATCTCCCCCGCGGCCTGCTTCGAGGTGCGCATCGACCTGCCGCAGTCCGAGCGGCTCACGTACGCGGCATCCGCCGACGACGAGCGCTACCGCCTCGCCGCGACCGCGCCCGCGAAGCTCGGCGTCGTGAAGGAGCTCGTCGCCAAGCACGCCGGCGAGCGCATCCTCGTGATCGGCCAGTACCTCGACCAGATCGACGAGCTCGCCGACGCGCTCGGCGCACCGAAGCTCACCGGCGCGACGCCCGTCGACGAGCGCGAGCGGCTCTACCAGGAGTTCCGCGACGGCCGGACACCGGTCCTGGTGGTGTCGAAGGTCGCGAACTTCTCGGTCGACCTGCCCGAGGCGACGGTCGCGATCCAGGTGTCGGGCTCGTTCGGCTCGCGGCAGGAGGAGGCGCAGCGCCTCGGACGACTGCTGCGTCCGAAGGAGTCGGGCCTCTCGGCGAACTTCTACACGCTCGTCGCGCGCGACACCGTCGACCAGGACTTCGCGCAGAACCGGCAGCGCTTCCTGGCCGAGCAGGGCTACAGCTACACGATCCTCGACGCGCACGCGCTCGCGGCGGCCTGAGGGTCGCCGCAGCTGCCGACCGCACGGCTCGCTCGCGCACCGCGCTCAGTCGCGCGCGTAGCGCAGCAGCAGCAGGTCGCCGGCGGGGATCGCGTGCACGAGCCGCATCCGCCGTTCGACCTCGGGTGCGCCGCGGACGATGCGGCCGGCCCCGCCCGCGACGAGCATGGGGCTCAGGCTCAGGCAGAGCTCGTCGACGAGGTCGGCCTCGATGAGCGAGCCGAACAGGTGCGGACCGCCCTCGCAGAGCACCTGCGGGAGGCCGAGGCCGGCGAGCGCCCCGATCATCGCACGCAGGTCGACCGCGTCGTCGCCGCACACGAGCACGTCGGCGACCTCGGCGAGCGCCGCGCGTCGATCGGACGGCGCGGACGCCCGCGTCACCACGATCGGCCGCACGGCGGCGCGCGCGAAGAACGGATGCCCCGGGCTCAGGTCGAGCCGCGACGAGACCACCGCGACCCGGGGCTGCGGGTCCAGGCCGTGTCCACGCCGCCACGCGGCATCCGCCTCGTCGACCCGCAACCCGCCGTAGCCCTCGACGCGCACCGTGCCCGCGCCGACGAGCACCACGTCGGCGAGGGACCGGAGCACCTGCATCGCCAGCCGGTCGCTCTCGTCGCCGAGCCCGCCGCTCCGGCCCTCCAGCGTGACCGCGCCGTCGAGGCTCATCACGAAGTTCATCCGCACGCGAGGCGTCGCGCGGTCGGCGATGGCGTACGCCTCGAGCAGCTCGTCGCGGTCGACGGGCGCGCTCATCGGTTGTGCTCCAGGTACGCCGGCTCGCGCCAGCCCTCGATCGCCTCGACCATGCGCATCGCGTCCACCGTCTCGCGCACGTTGTGGACGCGCACGATGCGGGCGCCCTGCAGCACGCAGTACACGGCGGCCGCGATCGACCCCTCGACGCGCTGCTCGCGTGGGCGGCCGAGGCTCTCGCCCACGAAGTCCTTGTTCGAGAGCGCGACGAGCGTCGGGTAGCCGAGCGCCGTCACCTCGCGCAGGCGCCGGGTGAGCTCGAGCGAGTGCAGGGTGTGCTTGTTGAGGTCGTGGCCCGGGTCGACCACGATGCGGTCGGATGCCACGCCCCGCGCCTCGGCGAGCGCCACCCGCTCGCGCAGGAAGGCGACCACCTCGTCGACGACGTCGGCGTACTGCGGCGACGGGTAGGGCGTGCGCGGCGCGGCGAGGCTGTGCGTGACGACGACCGTCGCCCCCGTCTCGGCGACCACGTCGGCCATCGCGGGGTCGTGGAGTCCGGTGGTGTCGTTCACGACGTGCGCACCGGCGGCGATCGCCGCGCGGGCGACGTCGGGATGGAAGGTGTCGACCGAGATCACCGCGCCCGAGCCGGCGAGCGCGGCGACGATCGGCACGACCCGGTCGATCTCCTCGGCGACCGGGATCGCGGGCCCGGGCGCGAACTTCGCTCCGCCGACGTCGATCCAGTCGGCGCCGTCGCCGATCGCCCGCTCGGCCGCGGCGACGGCCGCGTCGAGCGAGTCGGTGCGGCCGCGGTCGTAGAACGAGTCGGGCGTGCGGTTCACGATCGCCATCACGGCGACCTGACGGGAGAAGTCGAACTCTCGGGGGCCGATGCGGCGCACCGCGGCGCCGGGCGGGCAGGCTCACGCGACGTCCCCGGCGAGCGCGTCGAGCGGCACGCCCGGGTCGGCGAGCTCCTCGCGGGACACGATGCGCTCGGAGCGGATGAGCCGCTGCACGGTCTCGTTCACGTCCCACACGTTGATGTTCATCCCGGCCACCACCCGGCCGTCGGCGAGCCAGAACGCGATGCACTCGCGGGCGGCGAGGTCGCCCCGCACCACGAGCTCGGCGCCGGCGGCGAGCTCCCCGTAGCCCGAGTACTCCATGCCGAGGTCGTACTGGTCGGTGAAGAAGTAGGGGATGTCGTCGTAGACGACCGTCTCGCCCGCGATGGCGCGACCCGCGAGGTGCCCGCCGTTCAGCGCGTTCGCCCAGTGCTCGACGCGCAGCCAGTGGCCGAGGCGCGGGTTGAACGAGTTCGCCACGTCGCCGGCGGCGTAGACGTCGTCGGCGCTCGTGCGGAAGGCGGCATCCGTCACGATGCCGTCGTCGACGGTGAGCCCGGCGGATGCCGCGAGCTCGACGTTCGGCGTCGCGCCGATGCCGAACAGCACCAGGTCGGCCGGCACCTCCTCGCCCGTGCCGAGCACCACGCCGGCGACCCGGCCCTGCTCGCCGGTGAGCGCCGAGACCGCGGTGCCCGTGCGCACGGCGACCCCGTGCTCCTCGTGCATGCGCTGGAACATCGCGCCGAGCTCGGGCCCGATCGCCGACGCGAGCGGCACCTCGCCGCGCACCAGCACGGTGACCTCGTTGCCGTACTCCCGGGCGGCGGCCGCCGCCTCGAGGCCGATCCAGCCGCCGCCGACCACGACGACGCGCCGGTCGCCCGCGCGGAACGCGGTGCGCAACCGCGTGGAGTCGGGCAGGCGGCGGAGCGTGTGCACCTCGCGGAGTCCGGCGCCCGGGCCGTCGAATCGGCGTGGCGAGGACCCGGTGGCGAGCAGCAGGCGGTCGTACCGCAGCGCTTCGCCCGCGGCATCCGGCCCGCTCGTGCTCACGGTGTGCGCCGAGGGGTCGATGGCCGGTGGCGCGCACGCCGCGTCGCACGTCGACGTCGTGGTCGCGGTACCAGGCGGCGTCGTGCGGGTAGACCACGCTCGCGGCATCCGCGCCGGTCAGGTACCCCTTCGAGAGCGGCGGACGCTCGTACGGCAGCCGACGCTCCTCGGCGAGCACGACGACCTCGCCGTCGAAGCCCGCTTCGCGGAGCGACTCGGCGGCCCGCGCCGTCGTGAGCCCGCCGCCGATGAGGAGCACCCGTTCGCGTGACGCCATATCCCCAGTGTTCCACCGGCCGGCCGGATTCGGCGACCCTCGAAGAATGTTCAGGAAAGTTCCAGCCGATGCGCAGAGAATGTCCACATGAGTGATGGACCACGCATTCTCATCGTCGACGACGAGCCCAACATCCGCGACCTCCTGACGACGAGCCTCCGGTTCGCCGGATTCGCCGTACGCGCCGTCGGCAACGGCGCCCAGACCATCTCGGCCGTGCTCGAGGAGGAGCCCGACCTCATCATCCTCGACGTCATGCTGCCCGACATGAACGGGTTCGGCGTGACCAAGCGCCTGCGCTCGGCCGGGTACACGGCGCCCATCCTGTTCCTCACCGCGAAGGACGACACCGAGGACAAGATCACCGGCCTCACGGTGGGCGGCGACGACTACGTCACGAAGCCGTTCAGCCTCGACGAGATCGTCGCGCGCATCAAGGCGATCCTGCGCCGCACGATGCACGCCGAGGAGGACGCGGTCATCCGCACCGGCGAGCTCACCATGGACCAGGACACCCACGAGGTGCTCGTCGGCGACGTGCCCGTCGAGCTCTCCCCCACCGAGTTCAAGCTGCTGCGCTACCTCATGCTCAACCCGAACCGGGTGCTGTCGAAGGCGCAGATCCTCGACCACGTCTGGGAGTACGACTTCAACGGCGACGCGGGCATCGTCGAGAGCTACATCTCGTACCTGCGCCGCAAGCTCGACCAGCACTCCACCGAGCCGCTCATCCAGACCAAGCGAGGATTCGGGTACATGCTGAAGTCCTCCAAGCCCTGACTCAGGCTTCGCCGCCTAGACTCGGCCCGCGATGCATCAGACGATTTCCGAGCGGTGGAACCGCATCTCCCTGCGCACCAAGATCACGGGCGTGACGGTGCTGATGCTGACCCTCGGACTCCTCGTCTCCGGCATCGGCACGGCCGCGATGCTGCGGTCCTACGTCGAGGACCAGATGGCGGCGCGGCTCGACACCATCGCGAGCGGGAACCTCGGCAGGTACTTCATGGACGAGGGCGATGAGCCGGGGGCGCAGGCCGACCTGAACGACCTCACCTTCACCTCGTCCGACGAGGTGTTCGTGGCCGTCTACGACGCCGAGACCGGCAACTTCGTCAAGCACAACTGGCAGGGACGCGATTCGGACACGTTCCCGCGGTTCCCCGAGGTCGTGACGCAGGCCGACGTCAACTCCCGCAACTCGCAGACGGGCGGCAAGTACGCCGTCTACCAGCTGCCCGACGCCGACGGCCAGTACACGTTCCGCGCGGTGAGCGCGCTCCTGACCGCCGACCAGCACGGGAACTACGCGCCCATCGTCATCGCGATCTCGTCGAAGGACACCGAGCGCCTGCTCGCCGTGTACCTCACGATCTTCCTCGGCTTCGGCCTCGGCGTCGTGCTCGTGGGCGCCCTCCTCACCCGCATGCTCGTGACCACCACGTTCACGCCCCTGCGCGAGGTCGAGCGCACCGCCGCCGCGATCGCCGACGGCGACTTCAGCCAGCGCCTCGGCGGCGCGACGCCGAACACCGAGGTGGGCCGGCTCAATCGTTCGCTCAACACGATGCTCAACCGCATCGACCGGGCGTTCCGGGATCGCGCACGCACCATCGAGCAGATGCGCCGCTTCGTCGGCGACGCCTCCCACGAACTCCGCACCCCGCTCGTCTCGGTGCGCGGCTATGCCGAGCTCTACCGCATGGGCGCCCTCCAGTCGCCCGACGAGATCGCGCAGGCGATGGACCGCATCGAGAAGGAGGCCATCCGCATGGGCGGCCTGGTCGAGGACCTCCTCGCCCTCGCCCGGCTCGACGAGGCCAAGCCGCTCGAACTGGCCGAGGTCGACCTCGTGCCGCTGGCGCGTGACGCGGCGCTCGATGCGATGGCCGCCAACCCCGGCCGAACGGTCACCGTGATCGCGCCCGAGGAACTCGGCAGCGCGGATGCCACGGGCAGCCCGTCGCCCGACCTCGAGGTCGACCTCGAGGCCGACCGGCCGGTGACCGGCGCGATCTCCTTCGCGGGCGCCACGCTCGCGCGGCTGCGCGGACGTCGCCCGCGCGGCGAGGCGTCGGGCGCCGGAGCGCCGCGGCGCGGCTCAGGCCAGAAGTCGGGCGCCGCGGCATCCGCTGCGCCGAAGCGCGGCCAGTCGGCTCGAGCTCGCGTCTCGGCCGCCGAACTCGCAGCCACCACCGTCGCCGACCCCGAGACGCCGGCGGCGGACCACGCCGAGGCGGTCGAGCCGACGAGCGCCACGGTGATCGCTCCGGTGCGGCGCGCGGTGGTGCTCGCCGAGGAGAACAAGATCCGCCAGGTCATCACGAACCTGATGGCGAACGCGATCCGGTTCACGTCGGATGACAGCCCCATCGACATCCGCGTGTCGATCGACGACTCGGCCGAGCGGGCGATGATCGAGGTCGTCGACCACGGCGAGGGCATCCCGCCCCAGATCCGCGAGAAGATCTTCCAGCGCTTCTGGCGCGCCGACACCTCGCGCACGCGCGAGACGGGCGGCTCCGGCCTCGGCCTCGCGATCGTCTCGTCGATCGTGGCGGCGCACAACGGCGTCGTGGACGTCGTGGAGACGCCGGGTGGCGGGGCCACGTTCCGCGTCTCGCTGCCGCTCGCCGGGTCGGCCGCCGCGCCGCAGCGCGTCACGCAGGGCTGACGACCGCCCACCCGTCCTACCGACTCGTCCTCACCAGCAGGCGCCGGTGGGACGCCGTCCGCCGTGCGTCGCGCGACCGCGGGGTCGGCGACGGGACGGCCCTACCGTGGCCCTCGTATCGAGCGAAGGGACCTCACATGACCACCTACCACGTCGACGCCGCGCAGGTGTCCGCCGCCACCCAGACCGTGCAGGGCACGATCGGCCGCATCCAGGCCGAGGTCGCCTCGCTGCTCGGGCAGCTCACCGGGCTCCAGTCGTCGTGGTCGGGTCACGCCGCCACGGCGTTCCAGGGTGCCGTGGCCGACTGGCGTGCGACGCAGCTGCACGTCGAGCAGAGCCTCGCCCAGCTCAACCACGCGCTCGGCATCGCCGCGACGCAGTACGCCGAGGCCGAGCAGGCCAACGCGCGGCTGTTCCTGCGCTGAGTGCGGCCCAGCTCGGCGGAACGGGGATCCGCTCAGCCGAGGGCGGACGCGATCGCGGTCGCGACGTGTGCCGCCTCCTCCTGAAGCTCCGCGGCCGTGCTCATCGAGGCGGTGAGCACGGACACCCACGCGCCGCGGATCGCGGACGTGGACGGTGCACTGGCCCGATCCGACCTCGAACGGTTCGCCGCTGCTCCAGCAGCGCACGAGCCCCGCCGCGGGGGCACCGGGCACATCGATCTCGGTCAGGTCCTCGCCCGACGGAATCGAGCCGAGTGCGGCGGCAGCGTCGGGGAGAACCGTGATCCTCCCGCCGAATGCTCCGTCGCCCAGGTACCTGCAGGTGAAGCCCCCCGCCGCCAGGAGCGCGACATCCCAGCCGTTCGATTCCTCGTATGCGTAGCCGATGTCGTATCCGGCGGTACCGATGGCGAGTTCCGACGCGAGTCGTTCGGGCGGGAGCATCTCGTCGCAGCTGGAGGGTCCGGTGCCCCCATGCCGCCGACGGCTCGGGCAGGGGCTTCAGCGCCGGGAGCGTGCCGAGGTGGGTCGCGATCTCATCACGGATCGCCACCATCTCGGGCGCCTCGCTGTTGCCGGACTCGTTCCACGGCACGTCGTAGACGGAGAGGTTCACGTCAGTGGAGCCGCTGAACCCCTTCACCATGCAGCGGTCGTAGATGCATCCAGCGACCAATGGTTTCGGGGCAGCGGCGGCGGTTCCGCCCTCGCGGGCGGCGAACTCGGTCCGGATCCGCTCGTCTGCAGCAACCGCGTCGGGAACCACGGTGAGCGACACACGCACCTCGCCGGTCGCCGAGTCCGACCACGTGCAGGTGAATCCGCCGGCGTTCTGCACGGCGGTCGGCATTCGTGTCGCAGCGATGGGGTCGTCGTGCAGCGTGCCGCCCGGAGTGAGTCCGACACCCGCAGCCGCCTCGAGGCTTCCGAGGCTGACGATCCGATCGCATGACGAATCGATGGTCTGGAACGGGCGTGCCGGAGCCGACGTCGGGGTCGGCGTCGGCGTCTGGGTCTCCGGCACGGGAGCCGGCTCGGCGGCATCCGACACCTGAGCGCACCCTGCAAGCAGGAGGGTCGCGACGGCGACCGCGATCCAGGCGCCCGCAGTGCGTCGAACGTCGGTCTGGGCATCCCCCGAGGGACCGGCTCTGAGGCTCATTCGGCGTCATCCATGTCGCGAGGATATCGGCGACATCGGCGTGGTCGAGTCACTCCGGATATCCATCCGATAACGGGTGCACCTCTTCATCAGGCCACGGGTGCGGCTGAGCGCGGTGCCCGCGCACACGACGATGGGCGCCTCCCGAAGGAGACGCCCATCGCGTGATCCGAGCCGCTGGGGCCGGGGATCGGTTCGGACTAGAAGTCCATGCCACCCGTCGGGTCGCCGGCCGGAACCGGGTTCTTCTCGGGCTTGTCGGCGACGACGGCCTCGGTGGTGAGGAAGAGGCCGGCGATCGACGCGGCGTTCTGCAGCGCCGAGCGCGTCACCTTGGCGGGGTCGATGATGCCCTGCGCGAGCAGGTCGCCGTACTCGCCGGTCGCGGCGTTGAGGCCGTGGCCGTCGGGGAGCTCGGCGACGCGGTTCGCGACCACGCCCGGCTCCATGCCCGCGTTGAGGGCGATCTGCTTGAGCGGCGCCTCGATGGCGACCCGCACGATGTTGGCGCCGGTCGCCTCGTCGCCCGAGAGCTCGAGGGTCTTGAACGCCTTCGCGCCGGCCTGGATGAGCGCCACGCCACCACCGGCGACGATGCCCTCCTCGACGGCGGCCTTCGCGTTGCGGACGGCGTCCTCGATGCGGTGCTTGCGCTCCTTGAGCTCGACCTCGGTGGCCGCGCCGGCCTTGATGACGGCGACGCCGCCGGCGAGCTTGGCGAGCCGCTCCTGGAGCTTCTCGCGGTCGTAGTCCGAGTCGGTGCTCTCGATCTCGGCGCGGATCTGCGCGACGCGGCCGGCGATGGCCTCGGGGTCGCCCGCACCCTCGACGATCGTGGTCTCGTCCTTGGTGATGACGACCTTGCGAGCCTGGCCGAGCAGGTCGAGGGTGACGTTCTCGAGCTTGAGGCCGACCTCCTCGGAGATGACCTGGCCGCCCGTGAGGGTGGCGATGTCCTGGAGCTGCGCCTTGCGACGGTCGCCGAAGCCGGGGGCCTTGACGGCGACCGACTTGAAGATGCCGCGGATCTTGTTGACGATCAGGGTCGCGAGCGCCTCGCCGTCGACGTCCTCGGCGATGATGAGCAGCTGCTTGCCGGTCTGGATCACCTTGTCGACGATCGGGAGCAGGTCCTTGATGTTCGAGACCTTGCCGTTGACGATCAGGATGTACGGGTCCTCGAAGACCGCCTCCTGGCGCTCGGGGTCCGTGACGAAGTACGCCGACAGGTAGCCCTTGTCGAAGCGCATGCCCTCGGTGAGCTCGAGCTCGGTGCCGAAGGTGTTCGACTCCTCGACGGTGACGACGCCCTCCTTGCCGACCTTGTCGATCGCCTCGGCGATGATCGCGCCGATCTCGGGGTCGGCGGCGGAGATCGAGGCGGTGGCCGCGATCTCCTCCTTGGTCTCGATCTCCTTCGCCGCCGCGAGCAGCTCCGCGGTGACGGCCGTGACGGCCTTCTCGATGCCGCGCTTCAGGAGGATGGGGTCGGCGCCGGCGGCGACGTTGCGGAGGCCCTCGCGCACGAGCGCCTGGGCGAGCACGACGGAGGTGGTGGTGCCGTCACCTGCGACGTCGTCGGTCTTCTTGGCGACCTCCTTGACGAGCTCGGCGCCGATCTTCTCGTACGGGTCGTCGAGCTCGATCTCCTTGGCGATCGACACGCCGTCGTTCGTGATCGTGGGGGCACCCCACTTCTTCTCGAGCACGACGTTGCGGCCGCGCGGGCCGAGGGTCACCTTGACCGCGTCGGCGAGCTGGTTGAGTCCACGCTCGAGCCCGCGGCGGGCCTCCTCGTTGAAAGCAATGATCTTTGCCATGTGTGTCTCTCGTCCCTTCTCGGACGTCTCAAAGATTCGTTGGTTAGCACTCAAATCGAGTGAGTGCTAAAGACGATTCTGGCACTCGACCGCCACGAGTGCAAGCGAGCACGGATGCCGCGGCCCCCTGCCGGGGCCGTGTTCGCCCAGCGCGTGACCGGGCCGCGGCGCCGACGCGTCCACGATGCCCCCGCGGCGACCGGCGAGCCGCGCCTCAGGGCGCGAACGCCGCCGAGCCCTCGTTCGGCACGAGCTCGATCCAGGTGTTGCCCGGCGCGAGTCGCAGCGGGCTGCCGTCGTCGGCCGTGAGCACGATCGGCGCGCCCGTCGTCGGCCTTCGACCAGGTGCCGTGCGCGGTCCGGCCGGCCGCCGAGACCCACACCTCGCCGGACCCGACCATGACGGTCAGCGGCACCTCCTCGTACGGCCAGTCGACCCGACGCGCATCGTCACGACGTTCGTCGCGCGGACCCGCTCGCCCGTCGCGTCGAGGTCGGGCACGCCGTCCTGCGACCTGCAGCCACGCGAACGCGGTCGCGTCCCAGTCCCACGACGCAGACCGGCCCTCAGAGAAGACGAGTTCGATGTGCGACGTCGGGATCGCCCCGAATGCCGGCGCGGCCAGCGGGTCGGCCGTGCCGTAGGCGAACTGCACGCCGGGCGGCGGCGAGCGGATCGTTGCCGGCTCACCGCCTCGGCCGCGGCGAGGATCACGTCGTGCGGGCCCGGCCGCTCGTCGGCCCGCTCGAAGAGCGAGTCGTCCTCGTCGAAGACGATGTTCACGAGCTCCGGTCGCCTTCATCATGTCGACGAAGCACTGCTGTCCGCCCGAGTAGGCGATGATGCCGCGAGCGGCCCGGCGATGCCCGGGATCCATCGGGCGGATGGAGCGCACCGGCCCCACCGCGTCGGGCACGTCGGAGTGCCAGACCGCCACGTAGCGGGTGAGTCCGCCCTCGACGAGCTCCTCGAACACGAGGTCGGTGCGGTTCAGCGCGACCTGGGGGCGCGCGTCCTCGTGGTTGTCGATCTTCACGGCGATCGACGGATGCGGCATCGCCGGCAGCATCGGCGGGCGTCCCGCGCAGCGGCGCGAACGCGATCGCGACCGGCGCCGCATCGCCGGCCGGCCGCGGAATGTGGCGTCGGCGTCGAGACGATGAGGTCGACGGATGCCGCGTCGCAGCCGCTCAGCAGCAGTGCCGATGCCGCGATCGCGACCAGCGGCACGCCCCTCCAGCCCGGAACCGGCCGGGCCCGCCCTGCCATGGCGCCATGCTAGCCACTTCCGAGTACCCCGGGGAGGTCCGGCGCACCGTGCGAGGCGCGGATCGCACCCCCAGTACCGGGCACACGCGACGGCAGCGGCGCGAGCCGAGTGCACGGACGCGCCGCCGGCGGACCGGCGGCGCGTCCGAGCTCGTGACCTATGCCGGGCGGACGGCCTCGGCCTGCGGCCCCTTGGAACCCGTGCCGACCTCGAAGACGACCTGCTGGCCCTCCTCGAGCACCTTGTACCCTGCCATGTCGATCGCGGAGTAGTGGACGAAGACGTCCTGGCCCCCGTCGACGGTGATGAACCCGTAGCCCTTTTCAGCGTTGAACCACTTGACGGTTCCGTTCGCCATGCGTTGCTCCCATGTTGCCGTGTGTCCGATCAGCACGTGCCTGTCGCCTGTACCGGGCCCCCTCGTATCGTGCTGACAGGGCACCGCTGGCGGCACCGGACGTTCACACGGGATAGAGCGACCAATTCCAGATCCTAACGACGTGACGTCGCGGCACAAGGGGCCCGGCGCAAGGAAATGTCGCAGAATGGCAACGATTCGGTGGAGATCAGCCGCCGGTCGCCGCCGCGTAGTCGGAACCGACCACGAGCACGAGCGGCGTGCCGATCTCGGCGAACTGCTCCGAGAGGCGCACGTCCGCCTCGGGGATCGCCGCGGCGACGCCCCGGGCCGCTCCCTCGAGGTCGGGCGTGGCGTAGTAGACGACCGTCTCGGTGAGGTCGTTCTCGCTCGCATTGGCCGTCGTGCCCACCGGGATGCCCGCGGCCGTGAGCGCCTCGCCGGCCCTGGCGGCCAGGCCCGACGTGGTCGTCCCGTTCAGCACCGTCACCGGGATGTCGGGCGCGACGGTCGGCGCAGCCGTGGCCACCGGCGTGGGAGTCGGCGTGTTCACGGGCGGCTCCCCGAAGTTCAGCCGGTCGTTGAACACGACCACGGCGCCGATCCCGACGGCGACGAGCACGACGGTCGCCAGGGCGGCCCATCCGAACGCCACCCACCGGGCGCCGCGGCGCGCGGGCGCGCGGTGGGCGCCGACTCGTTCGATGCCGTGAGGGATGGAGTCGAATCGATCGCGGGGGAACTTCTGCGCCATGGGTCCAGTCGTCGGGTCGGGGCCGCGCTCAGTCGAGCGGTCGGCCGATCGAGAGCGAGCGACGCGCCCGCGTCGCCGCGCGCGCCTCGCGCATCCGCTGCAGGCGCTTGACCAGCATGGGGTCGTGCCGGAGCGCTGCGGGCGAATCGATGAGGTCACCGAGGATCCGATAGTAACGGGCGGCCGAGATCCCGAACTCCTCGCGGATGGCCTCGGCCTTGAGCCCGGCGTGCTGCCACGCGCGACCCTCGAAGGCGAGGATGCGCATCGCGCGGTCGTCGAGGCCCGACTCGCCGTCGTCGCGGGAGGGCACTCGCTCGGCGCTCATGCATCCTCCCGTCGGGCGGCCGGACGCCGCCTGCTGCACATCCTAGGGACCCGAGCCCGTGAGGGTGCCGAGCGGCGCGGCGTGTGCCGTGGGCGACCGCCGGAACACGGGGCATCCGTCACGCGTTGCACCGGGTGCGGGAAGACCTGCGACCATGGTGGCTGGCCATCATGGCACCGATCGGAAGGAGCGCCCAATGGCGTATCGCGTGAACAGGAGCGACGAGGAGTGGCGTGCGAAGCTCGACGCCGACCAGTACTCGGTGCTTCGCGAGGCGGCGACCGAGCGGCCCTGGACGGGTGAGCTCCTCGACGAGGAGCGCGCCGGCGTCTACGCCTGCGCCGCGTGCGGCGCCGAGCTGTTCAAGAGCGGCACGAAGTTCGACTCCGGGTGCGGCTGGCCGAGCTTCTACGAGTCCGTGCGTCCCGAGGCCGTGCAGCTCATCGAGGACGCCACGCTCGGCATGGTCCGCACCGAGGTGCGCTGCGCGAACTGCGGGTCGCACCTCGGCCACGTGTTCCCCGACGGGTTCGGCACGCCCACGGGCGACCGCTACTGCATGAACTCGATCGCCCTCGACTTCACCGCGGAGTCCTGAGGCGTGGCGTCCGCGCTCGACGCGGCGCTCGCGAGGCGATCGGCGTCGAAGGTGACGGATGCCGCTCCCGACGACGCCGCCCTCCTCGAACTGCTCGAGGGCGCCTCGCGCGTCGCCGACCACGCGTCGCTGCGCCCGTGGCGGCTGATCGCGGTGCGCGGCGCCGCGCGTGAGCGACTCGGCGATGCGCTCGCCGCGGCCGCCGGCGCGGAGGGCGAGGCGGCCGCGAAGCTCGCCGGCAAGCCCCTGCGCGCCCCGTTGCTCCTGGCGGTGGTGGCGGTGGTCACGCCCGATCACCCGAAGGTCCCCGAGTGGGAGCAGGAGGCGTCGGCGGCCGGCGTGGCGCACCTCATGAGCCTGCTGCTCGACGAGGCCGGCTGGGGCGTCATGTGGCGCACCGGGCCGTACACGCGGCATCCGATCGTCGCAGGCCGCGCACGGGCTCGCGCCCGACGAGCGACTGCTCGGCTGGCTCTACGTCGGCGGCCTCCCCGGCGGGCGGCGGCGCCGAGCGGCGCACCGACCACGTCGCGGCGACCCGGCTGACCACGCTCGACTGAGGCCGTCTGCCCGGCCGGCGCGCCGTCGTGGTTCCTCGGGGATGTGCCCGGGACCGTCGCCGGCTACTCGCCCGCAGGGGGCGCAGACCCGGTGATCCGCGGGACCGACCCCGTGTGCGGCGCCGGCGGAGCGGCGTGTCGTCGCCGGGTCCACCCGACGCTGGCGATGACCACCGCGATGAGCGCCAGCACGGTGCCGCCGATGGTCGCGACGTCGACCGGCCGGTCGGCGGTCGGCAGCAGCAGGTCGAGCGAGAGGGCGGCGGTGAGCTGGCCGGCGACGCCGCAGAGGGCGAGCACGAGCACGCCGACGACCCGCACGAGCACCGCCTGGCCGGCGATGAAGATGCAGCCGATCGCGCCGCCGGCGTAGAGCCACCACTCGGTCGGCATGGCCGAGGGCCAGCCGGCGGATGCCGCGTGCACGAGCATCACGACCACGAGCGCCGTCGAGCCCACCGCGAAGTTGAGCACGGTCGCCGTCAGGGCGCTCTCGGCGGTACTCCGGACGCGGCCGTTCACGGCCTGCTGCCACGCTGCGCCGAGGCCCGCCACGAACGGCAGCACCATGAGCAGGATCGGCACGTCGTGCGCCACCTGCGCCGAGACGGCCCACCCGATCGCGGCGAGCGCGAGCAGCGCCCCGATCACGCGGGTCGGCGTGAGCGGTCGACGCCCGCCCGGGCCGAGCCCGACGAGGTCGAAGACGATGCCGCCGAGCGTCTGGCCCGCCACGATCGCCACGGTGAAGAGCGCGACGCCGACGACGCCCGCCGACAGCCCCTGCGTGATCACGAACCACGCGCCGGCGAGCCCGCCGAGCACCATCCACCACGCGAGGCGGCGCTCGCGAAGCGCCGCGGCCACCCGACCCAGGCCGCGACGGCCGGGTCGCCACGCCGCGAGCACCACGAGGAGGATCGCGAGTCCGCTCCCGAACGAGATCGCGGCGGCCGTGTACGGGTCGTCGATGGCGTGCGCGAGCTGCCCGTTGATGCGCGACTGCAGCGCGGTGAGCGCACCGCACACGAGGGCGAATGCGATGGCGAGCCACATCGGCATGCGACTGCGGTCGGCGTGGGCATGGCGGTGCGGGTGCTCGGACGGGGCGACCGGGGCCGCGGCATCCGTGCTGGGATTCTCGGTCAAGAGCCGGCTGCGGGACTCGAACCCGCAACCACCGCTTTACAAGAGCGGTGCGCTACCAATTGCGCCAAGCCGGCGTGAGGCGGAGCCTCCACGACATCCTACCGACCGCACGAAGGCCCGGCGGTGGGCCGGGCCTTCGTGTGCGACGTCGCGGTGACCGCTACTGGGCGGGGGCGTGGGCGTGGGCGTCGGGGTCGACTCGGAGTCGTTGAACGTCGCGCTCGTCGCCTGCAGCACGAACGCCTGGAACTCCTGCGGGTCCTCGAGCGAGCCGCCGTACTGCTGGCCGTTCACGAGCACGGTCGGCGTGCCGGTGATCGACGGGAGCTCGGAGTTCGGCACCGGCTGGGTCAGCGCCCGGTTGGTGGCATCCTGCACCCACGACTTGAACTGCACGTCGTCGATGCACTTCTCGATGGTCGACTGGCTGCTGACGCCGACCTCCTCGGCGAGCGACTTCAGCTCGTCGTTCGTGAGGCCGGTCGAGCCCTCCTCGGGCTGGTTCTCGAAGAGGATCGCGTTGTAGTCGAAGAACGAGTCGGGCGAGGAGTCCGCCACGCAGGCGGCCGCGTTGGCCGCGCGCAGCGAGTACTGCGTGCCCGCCGACTTGTTGGTGAGGATCGCGATGGGGTGGATCTCGAGCGTCGCGGCGCCCGACTCGACCATGGTGCGCATCGACTCGGAGTTCGTCGCCTCGAACTGGCCGCAGAACGGGCAGAGGTAGTCGATGTACATGACGATGTTGGCGACCTCGCCGCTGTCGTCGGGAACGGTGGCGGTCGGCGTCGCGCCGGCAGCGAGCGCCGGGGTCTCGACGGCCACGATGCCGCTCTCGTCGCCGGCGGTGAGCACGATGCCGTCGCTCGCCATGTTCTGGGGACCGGGTCCGGCCGGCTTCACGCTCTGGAAGATGAGCGTGCCGATGAGTGCCGCGATGGCGACGACCGCCACGATGATGCCGCCCTGGATGAGGATCTTGTTGCGGCGCTCCCGCTTCTTCTGCTCCTCGCGGAGGAGTCGGGCCTTCTCTCGGGCCGCCTCCCTGCGTTCGTTACGGGATGGGCGTGGCTGATTCGATCCGCCGTAGGTCATCGATGGTCACTCCGGTCGCTGTGAGTGCGCGCGCGTATGCATGCGAACGCACCAACGATAGTAGGAAGCGTGTCTGGGAATCACCCAAGCGGATGCCGCGTGCGTGCCGCGTCCGGCATGGGAATCGGCCGAACGCCCGGAACCCGCCCCGACGGCCTCGATTCGGTCCTCCCACGCGCGCGTGCGATACTGGGCTGGCGTCGACGGCGACGCGCTTCCATTCACTACGGATCGTCCGGCACGTACCTGCCGGTGAAGGAGAACACAGAACCATGGCATCAGTCACGTTCGACAAGGCCACCCGGCTCTACCCCGGTGGCACCCGTCCCGCGGTCGACAAGCTCGACCTCGAGGTCGCAGACGGCGAGTTCCTCGTCCTCGTCGGCCCCTCCGGCTGCGGCAAGTCCACGTCGCTCCGCATGCTCGCCGGCCTCGAAGAGGTCAACGAGGGCAACATCTTCATCGGCGACCGCAACGTCACCGACGTGCCCCCGAAGGACCGCGACATCGCGATGGTCTTCCAGAACTACGCGCTGTACCCGCACATGACCGTCGCCGAGAACATGGGCTTCGCGCTCAAGATCGCCGGCGTCGGCAAGGACGAGCGCGCCGCGCGCGTGCTCGAGGCCGCGAAGCTGCTCGACCTCGAGCCCTACCTCGCCCGCAAGCCGAAGGCCCTCTCGGGCGGCCAGCGTCAGCGCGTCGCCATGGGCCGCGCGATCGTGCGCCAGCCGCAGGTGTTCCTCATGGACGAGCCGCTGTCGAACCTCGACGCCAAGCTCCGCGTGCAGACCCGCACGCAGATCGCGTCGCTGCAGCGCCGCCTCGGCGTCACCACGGTCTACGTCACGCACGACCAGACCGAGGCGCTCACCATGGGCGACCGCATCGCGGTGCTGAAGGACGGCATCCTCCAGCAGGTCGGCACGCCGCGCGACCTCTACGAGGCGCCGAACAACGTGTTCGTCGCCGGCTTCATCGGCTCGCCCGCGATGAACCTGTTCCACGCCGACCTCGTCGAGGGCGGCATCATGTTCGGCACCGCCAACGTGCCGGTCGAGCGTGAGGCGCTCGCCGACGCGAGCAGCACGGTCGCCACGATCGGCGTTCGTCCCGAGGACATCGTCGTGTCGCCGCACGAGGGCGAGGGCCTCGCGGTCGACGTCGACCTCGTCGAGGAGCTCGGCGCCGACGGCTACCTCTACGGGCACTCGACGGTCGAGGGCAAGCGCACCGACATCGTTGCGCGCGTCGACGGCCGCGTGCACCCGAACGCCGGTGAGCGCGTGTACCTCACCGCCACGCCGGGCCACGTGCACATCTTCGACGCCGAGTCGGGCCTCCGCCTCAGCAAGAAGCCGATCGTCGCCTGACGCTCACGCGCAGCACCGATGATGCCGGTCGGGCTTCGGCCCGGCCGGCATCGCCGTTTCCACGGGCGGGATCCGCGGCGACTACGCTGAACCACGATGAGCGGCTCACTTTCGATCACCTCGGCCATGGCCGATCCGGCACTCCTCGACCTGCCGTGGGAGCTCCCGCTCGAGTCCTGGCCGAGTGAGGCCATCGCGGCCCTCCCCAAGGGCATCTCACGGCACCTCGTGCGCTTCGCCCACCTCGCCGGGCACGTGGTGGCGATCAAGGAGACCACGGCCGAGATGGCCAAGGGCGAGTACGACATGCTCCGCATGCTGCAGCGCATCGAGATCCCCTGCGTCGAGCCGGTGGCCGTCATCACGAACCGCACGGATGTCGATGGCGAGGCGCTGAAGCCCGTGCTGGTCACGCGGCACCTGCGCTTCTCGCTGCCCTACCGCGCGCTGTTCTCGCAGACCCTGCGGCCCGACACCGCGACGCGCCTGGTCGACGCGCTCGCCGTGCTGCTCGTGCGGCTGCACATCGTGGGGTTCTTCTGGGGCGACGTGTCGCTGTCGAACACGCTCTTCCGTCGCGACGCGGGCGCCTTCGCCGCCTACCTCGTGGATGCGGAGACGGGCAAGCTCTACGAGGGCGGCCTCTCGAACGGCCAGCGCGAGAACGACCTCGAGATCGCACGCGTCAACATCGCGGGCGAGCTCCTCGACCTCGAGGCCGGCGGCCGCGTCGCCGACGAGCTCGACCCCGTGCGCATCTCCAACGGCATCGTCGAGGCGTACCGCAGCCTGTGGAAGGAGCTCACCGGCTCCGAGTCGTTCTCGACCGCCGAGCGCTGGCGCATCAACGAGCGCGTGAACCGGCTCAACGACCTCGGCTTCGACATCGAGGAGCTCGCGATCCGCACGGATGACACGGGCACGACGGTGCGCATCCAGCCGAAGGTCGTCGACGCCGGCCACCACCAGCGGCGCCTGCTCCGGCTCACCGGCCTCGACGCCGGCGAGAACCAGGCGCGGCGCCTGCTCAACGACCTCGACTCGTACCGCGCCGCCTACGGCAAGGCCGAGCTCGACGAGGAGATGGTCGCGCACGAGTGGCTCATGCGCGTGTTCGAGCCCGTCGTGCGCGCGATCCCGCTCGACCTCCGGGGCAAGCTCGAGCCCGCCGAGGTGTTCCACCAGCTGCTCGAGCACCGCTGGTTCATGGCGCAGCAGGCGGGGCACGACATCCCGCTCGCCGAGGCGGTCACCTCGTACGTGAACACGATCCTCCGGCACCGCCGCGACGAGGCGACGGTGATCGGCCCGGCCACCGGCTCCACGACCGCGATCGACGTCGTCCCCGAGACGTCGGCGATCGCCGTCGTCGACCCCGACGACGAGAACGACTGGCGCCTCAAGGTCTGACGCCGCCGGCGGTCACGCCTCCGTTCGCGGCGCGCAGCTTCGAGATCTCGTAGAGGGTGACGGATGCCGCGATGCCGGCGTTCAGCGACTCGGTCGTCGACTCGATCGGGATCGAGACGATGGCGTCGCAGGTCTCGGCGACGAGGCGCGAGAGCCCCTTGCCCTCGCTGCCGACGACCACGACGATCGGACGGTCGGCCCAGGTCAGGCCGGGCAGCGACACGTCGCCGTCGCCGTCGAGGCCCAGCACGAAGACGCCGCGCTCCTTCAGCGCCTTCAGCGACTGGGTGAGGTTCGGCGCCATCGCGACGGGGATGCGGGCGGCGGCGCCGGCCGACGTCTTCCACGCCGCCGAGTTCACGCCGACGGAGCGGCGCTGCGGCACGATCACGCCCTGGCCGCCGAACGCGCCCGTCGAGCGGAGGATCGCACCGAGGTTGCGGGGGTCGGTGATCCCGTCGAGGGCGACGAGGAGCGGGGTCTCGTCGCGGGCGAGCACCTCGTCGAGCATCTCGATCGGGTGCGCGTACTCGTAGGGCGGCACCTTGAGGGCGAGGCCCTGGTGCACGCCGCCCTCGCCGGCGAGCCGGTCGAGCTCGGGCCGCATCACCTCGAGGATCGGGATGCCGCGGTTCGTGGCGATCTTCATCGCCTCCCTGACCCGGTCGTCCATCTCGACCCGGGCGGCGACGTACAGCGTCGTCGCGGGGATGCGGGCGCGCAGCGCCTCGACCACCGAGTTCCGCCCGGTCACGATCTCGGACTCGTCGCCCGACTTCGCCCGACGGGCTGCGCCGGACGCCCCGCGCGGCGAGCCGGCGCGCTGGCCCTGCCCGGCGACCTTTCCGGGCGCGCGGCCCTTGCCGCCCGCGGCCGCATAGCGCTCCTGCGCCGCCTTCCGCTTGCCGGCGGGGTGCCATGCGCGGTCCTCGGCCTTCGGCGTCGGGCCCTTGCCCTCGAGCGCCTGACGCCCCTGGCCTCCGGATCCGACCTGCTTGCCCTTCGCCTTGCGCACGGCTCCGGCGCGCGGCTTGCTGCTGCCCTTCATGATCCCAAGCTCCAATGCGTGCCGGTCTGGCTGTCTTCGATGGTGATCCCCGCGGCCGAGAGCTCGGCGCGGATCCGGTCCGCTGCGGCGAAGTCCTTCGCCGCGCGGGCGGCCTGCCGGTCTTCGACGAGGCGGGTGACGAGGGTGTCGAGCGCGGATGCCGCGGGCGCGGCATCCGGGGCCCAGTGCGGGTCGCGGGGGTCGATGCCGAGCACCTCGACCATCGCGACGACCTGGCCGTGCATGGTCGCGGCGTCGTGCAGCTCCTCGGCGTCGAGCGCCTGGTTGCCGGCGCGCACCGTGTCGTGCAGGACGGCGAGCGCCTGCGGCACGCCGAGGTCGTCGTCCATGGCCGCGGCGAACGCGTCGGGGATGACCGGGCTGCCCACGCCGGAGTACCGCGTGCCGGCGAGCCGGCGCTCGACGCGGGCGAGGAAGGTGCGGATGCGGTCGACGGCGGCCTCCGCCTCGGCGAGCGACGTGGGCGCGTAGTCGAGCGTGGAGCGGTAGTGCGCGGCCCCCAGCAGGTAGCGCACGGCGAGCGGCGAGCCGAGCTCGAGGAGCTCCCCGGCGTACACCGAGTTGCCGAGCGACTTCGACATCTTCTGGCCGCCGACGTTCACGAGCCCGTTGTGCACCCAGTAGCGCGCGAAGGCGTGGCCGGCCGCGGTCGACTGGGCGAGCTCGTTCTCGTGGTGGGGGAAGCGCAGGTCGAGTCCGCCGCCGTGGAGGTCGAACTCCTCGCCGAGGTAGCGCGACGCCATGGCCGAGCACTCGATGTGCCAGCCGGGCCGCCCCGGTCCCCACGGCGAATCCCAGGCGGCCGACTCGGGCTCCTCGGGCTTGTGGCCCTTCCAGAGCGCGAAGTCGCGGGGATCGCGCTTGCCGCGCGGGTCGGCATCGGCCGCGGCCTCCATGTGCTCGCGGGACTGGCGGGTGAGCTCGCCGTACGACGGCCAGCTTCCGGTGTCGAAGTACACGTCGCCCGAGGCATCCGGCGCCGGATACGCGATGCCCGAGCTCGATGAGCCGCGCGATGAGCTGCTGCATCTGCTGCACGCTCGCGGTCGCCCGGGGTTCGTAGGTGGGCGCGAGGATGCCGAGCGAGTTGTAGGCCGCCGTGAACTCGAGCTCGACGCGGTAGGCCAGCGCCCACCACTCCTCGGTGCTGGTCTCGCGCTCCTCGGCGGACGCGGCGAGGATCTTGTCGTCGATGTCGGTGACGTTGCGCACGAAGGTGACGTCGTACCCGCGGTAGCTGAACCACCGGCGCATGATGTCGTAGGCGAGCGCGCTTCGCAGGTGGCCGATGTGCGGGCTCGACTGCACCGTCGGCCCGCAGACGTACATGCCGACGCGCCCCTCGCGGAGGGGCACGAAGTCACGCAGGGCCTGGGCCTTCGAGTCGTAGAGTCGCACGGTCACCCGCCAAGCCTACCGGCGCGCCCCACGGATGACGTGGCGCCCGGAGGCCCGCGGCCCGGGATCGCTCAGGCGGGCACGACGAGCGCCGTCGCGATCGCCGCGATGCCCTCGCCCCGGCCGGTGAAGCCGAGCGCGTCGGTCGTGGTGGCGGCGACGGCGACGGGTGCGCCGAGGATGCCGGACAGGAGCGACTCCGCCTCGGCACGCCGAGGGGCGAGCTTCGGGCGGTTGCCGATCACCTGCAGCGTGACGTTGCCCACGACGTATCCCGCCTCCCGGATGCGGCGCAGTGTCTCGGCCAGGAACACCTCGCCGTGTGCGCCCTCGAAGCGCGGGTCGCCGGTGCCGAACACGCCGCCCAGGTCGCCGAGACCGGCGGCCGCCAGCAGCGCGTCGCAGATCGCGTGGCTCGCCGCGTCGCCGTCGCTGTGGCCCGAGAGCCCCCGCTCCCCCGGCCAGTGCAGGCCGGCGAGCCAGAGCGGGGTGTTCGGGTCGTCGGCGAAGGCGTGCACGTCGATGCCGGTGCCGATGCGAGGCAGGGCAGGTCCGCCCTCGGCACGCGCGGCGGCGGCTCCGGCGGTCGCGGCGGTCGAGGCGCCGCGCGCGTCGACCTCGCCGGCGCCCTCGCGCCCGCGGCCCGCGACGAGCGCCTCCGCCCGGCGCAGGTCGGACGGGAGCGTGACCTTGAACGACCGGGCGTCGCCGGGCACGACGTCGACCGCGAGCCCCGCGGATGCCGCGAGCGCCGCGTCATCCGTGAACTCGGTCGCCGCGGCGGCGTACGCGGCCTGCAGGGCGGAGCGCGGGAACCCCTGTGGCGTCTGCACGGCCGCGAGCTGCGACCGGTCGACCGTCTCCAGCACGCGGCCGTGCGGGCCGACGCGCTTGATCGTGTCGACCACGTCGAGCGCGGGGACGACGCCGTGCCCCCGGGCGCGCACCGCGGCGAGGACCTCGTCGAAGACGATCGACGGCGTGAGCGGCCGTGCGGCGTCGTGCACCAGCACGCTGTCGACGACGTGCGGCAGCACCGCGAGGCCGAGCGCGACGGAGGCCTGGCGCGTGTCGCCGCCCGCGACGACGTCGAGGGGGGCGGATGCCGCTTCCGCGACGGGCTCGAGGCGGGCGCGGGTCTCGTCGACGCGGTCGCCCGGCACGACGACCACGAGATGCGGCGTCTCGCGCATGCCGAGCACGGCATCCACGGCGACCCCGAGGATGGTGTCGCCGCCGAGCGGGACGAACGCCTTCGGCTCGGAGTGGCCGAGCCGTGTGCCGCTGCCCGCGGCCACGACGATCACGGCGACGGTTGACGCGCTCATGCGTCGAGCGTAGCGCGCACGGTGAGCCGCGGGGCACGCCCGATCGAGGGCGCTCGCTGGAGCGCTCTCGAAGCCGGGCGTGGTCGCCGCTAGGAGGCGAGGACCTCGTCGAGCACCGTCGAGGCCTGCTCCTCGTCGGTCTTCTCGGCGAGCGCGAGCTCGGAGATGAGGATCTGCCGGGCCTTCGCGAGCATGCGCTTCTCGCCGGCCGAGAGGCCGCGGTCCTGGTCGCGGCGCCACAGGTCGCGCACGACCTCGGAGACCTTGATCACATCGCCCGACGCGAGCTTCTCGAGGTTCGCCTTGTAGCGGCGGGACCAGTTGGTGGGCTCCTCGGTGAACGGAGCGCGAAGCACCTCGAAGACCTTGTCGAGGCCTTCCTTGCCGATGACGTCACGGACGCCGACGAGGTCGACGTTCTCGGCCGGGACCTCGATGACGAGGTCGCCCTGCGTGACGTTCAGCTTGAGGTAGAGCTTCTCTTCACCCTTGATGATCCGTTTCTTCACCTCGGTGATTGTTGCGGCTCCGTGGTGGGGGTAAACGACGGTTTCGCCAACCTCAAAAAGCATGTATGAATGTCCTTTCGGCAACTATCAGGATATCACATTCCGGATCGTGCTAAGGTTCGCCACCCCTCCCCGGACGGGCTTCGACCGTAGGCTACACTCGGATCGATTCCCTTCGCGCGGGCATGCATCCGTCCGCGCGCACGCTCGCACTTGGAGGTTCTGTGAAGGCGCGTCTCGCGGCATCGGCTGCACTGGCCCTCGGTCTCGCACTGGGCGCGAGCGGCTGCTCGATGCTCACCTACCAGGCGACGACCGAGCACTACGACGCGAGCGACGGGGTCTCCCTCGACGTGGGCGACCTCGACCTGCGCAACGTGCTCGTGGTCAGCGAGGACGGCGAAGACGGCAACCTCATCATGACCGTCGTCAACAACGGCGACGAGGACGTCGAGCTGGGCGTGCAGTTCGGCGAGGGTGGCGGCGACGTGCAGACCATCGAGATCGAGGCGGGCAACACCGTCGCGTTCGGCGTCGAGGCCGCCGAGAGCGAAGAGCAGCTCGAGCCGCTGCTGCTCGAGGGCATCGACACGCAGCCCGGCGCCCTGCTCACCATGTACTTCCAGTACGGCGACGCCGAGGGCATCGACAAGCAGGTGCCGGTGCTCGACGCCCGCCTGCCCGAGTACGCCGACCTGGCCCCGTAGGCCGAACACGGTCGGGCGGATGCCGCGGCACCCGCCCCCGTCAGCGGCCTCGGTCGAGCCGGGGCTCAGGCCTCGAAGCGGTAGCCGAGCCCACGCACGGTGACGAGCTGCACCGGCTCCGACGGCTGCTGCTCGATCTTCGATCGGATCCGCTTGATGTGCACGTCGAGGGTCTTCGTGTCGCCGAAGTAGTCGGAGCCCCAGACCCGGTCGATCAGCTGGCCGCGCGTGAGCACCCGTCCGGGATTGCGCATGAGCAGCTCGAGCAGCTCGAATTCCTTGAGCGGCATGGGCACCGGCTCGCCGTCGACCTCGACCGTGTGGCGGTCGACGTCCATGCGCACGCGCCCGCCCTCGAGCACCGCCTCGTCGAAGTCCTCGACCTCGATCCGGCGCCGCAGCACCGCACGGATCCGGGCGAGCAGCTCACGCGTCGAGTACGGCTTCGTGACGTAGTCGTCGGCGCCGAGCTCGAGGCCCACCACGATGTCGATCTCGGAGTCCTTCGCGGTGAGCATGATGATCGGCACCGTCGAGCGGGTGCGGATCTCGCGGCACACCTCGGTGCCCGGCAGCCCCGGGAGCATGAGGTCGAGGAGCACGAGGTCGGCGCCGTCCTGGTCGAACGCGGTGATGGCCGACGGCCCGTCCGCCGCCACCTCCACCTCGTAGCCCTCGCGTTCGAGCAGGAAGCTCAGCGGGTCGCTCAGCGCGATCTCGTCCTCGACGAGCAGGATGCGGGTCACCTGGGTTCTCCTCGGTCTGCGGTGGCGACGCGTGTCGCCCGTCCGGCGGCGCCGCCCTTGCGGCGGGCGCTGCGGTTGGTCTTCTTCGCGGAGGTCGCGGCGGCGGCATCCGTCACCGGTCGTGCACCGCCGTCGCCGCCCGACGACGTCGCATCGGGCTGCTCGGGCGTCGGCACCTGGAGCACCTCGGCGAGCGGGAGCCGGATCATGAACGTCGACCCCCGGCCCGGCCGCGACCAGGCGCGCACGTCGCCGCCGTGGTTCTGCACGGTGTGCTTCACGATGCTGAGGCCGAGTCCCGAGCCGCCGGTGTTGCGCGAGCGGGCCTGGTCGACCCGGTAGAAGCGTTCGAAGATGCGCTCGAGGTCGTCGCCCTCGATGCCGACGCCCTGGTCGGTGATCGCGATCTCGACGGTGTCGCCGACGACCTTCGCCCCGACGCCCACGCGCCCTCCCTCGTTGGAGTAGGCGATGGCGTTCGAGACGAGGTTGTGCACGGCGACCACCAGCAGCGCCCGGTCGCCGTAGACCTCCGCCTTGGTGGAGGCGCGCACCGCGATCTCCACCTGCTTCGCGGCCGCCACGACGCGGTTCTGGTCGACCGCGGCGGCCACGACCTCGTCGATGGGCACGATCACGTCGGGCCGGAGGGCGTCGCGCGCCTGCAGCCGGGAGAGCTCGATGACCTCGCTCGTGATGTGCGCCAGGCGGCTCGCCTCGACGGAGAGGCGGCCGGCGAAGCGCCGCACCTGCTCGGGCTCGTCCGCCGCCGAGTCGAGGGCCTCGGCGAGCAGGCTCACGGAGGCGATCGGGGTCTTCAGCTCGTGGCTGATGTTCGCCACGAAGTCGCGTCGCACCTCGTCGAGGCGGTTCGCCTCCGTGCGGTCCTCGGCGAGGAGCAGGACGAATCGGGTGCCCAGCCGCGCGACGAGCACCCGCAGCCGGACCGTGCCCTCGCCATAGGGCCCGCGGGCGACGTCGATCTCGTCGGCGATCGTCTCGCCGCTGCGCCGCACGGACGCCACCAGGTCGAGGAGCTCGGGGTGCGCGAGCGCCTGCTGGCGAACGAGGCCCAACGCGAGCGCGCCCGGCGACGCCTTGAGCACGTTGTTGGACGGATCGAGCACGACCCCGGCGGACTCGAGCACCTCGAGCACCTGGTCGATGCCGTCGGGAATGGTGGGCGCGACCACCTTGGCGGCGCTCGAACCACGACGCTCGGCCACGTGCAGCACGATCATGAAGGCGGCACCGAGGAAGATGCCGAAGGCCAGTGCCGTGAGCACCACCCACATGGAGTCCATGGCTTCACCCTAACCAGTGGATTCGGGCACTCCGGCCGTTGTGTCCCCGTCCGACGGTAGGTTAACGAGTGTTCAGGATCAGGGCACCTGCTGTTCACCCGGCGCAGGGAGGATGTCCGGGGCCGGATCGGACCGGTGTGCCCGCGTGCGCTTCGGCGCGGGACCGAGCAGACAAGGATTTCCACATGCGTGAGGTGTTCCAGCAGGAACTGCGCGAGGTGCAGGACCGACTCGTCGAGATCGCAGAGCTCGTCGCGATCTCGATCGAGAAGGCGACGAGTGCGTTCAACGAATCGGACGTGAGCCTCGCGGAGGAGGTCATCGCCGAGGACCCCCGCATCGACCAGGCGGCGGCCGCGCTCGACGAGCTGGCCATCACGATCCTCGCCCGGCAGCAGCCGGTCGCGCGCGACCTGCGGATCGTGGTGAGCGCGCTGCGGATCAGCGCCTCGCTCGAGCGCATGGGCGATCTCGCGACGCATATCTCGCAGCTCGCGCGCTACCGCTTCCCCGACAAGGTCGTGCCGAAGTCGCTGCGCTCGACGTTCGCCGAGATGGGCGCCCTCGACGTCGAGATCGCGCGGAAGCTCACCGATCTCCTGCGCAGCGAGGACGTGAACCTCGCCGAGGAGATCCGCAACGAGGACGACAAGGTCGACGCGCTGCACCTCTCGGTGTTCGACAAGGTGCTCGGCGAGAAGTGGAAGGGCGAGACGGTCGACACGGTCGACGCCACGCTCGCGAGCCGCTACCACGAGCGGTTCGCCGACCACGCGGTCGCGATCGCGAAGATGGTGCAGTACCTGGCGACCGGCGACTGGGTGCCCGAGAAGGCCTCGGTCTGAGCCGGATCCGGCTGAGACGCCGCGAAGGGCGGGGGATGCGACATCCCCCGCCCTTCGTCGTCGATCGGGTCGGCTACTTCTTGCCCTGGGCGGCCACGGCGGCCGCGCCCGCGGCGGCGGCCTCGGGATCGAGGTAGCGGCCCGGCTCGAGCGGCATGTAGTCGTCGCCCAGCTCGTAGACGAGCGGGATCCCGGTGGGGATGTTCAGCTCGGCGATGTCCTCGTCGGAGATGCCGTCGAGGTGCTTCACGAGCGCGCGCAGCGAGTTGCCGTGCGCGGTGACGAGCACCGTCTTCCCCGTCGCGAGGTCGGGGATGATGTCGGACTCCCAGTACGGCAGCATGCGGGCGATGACGTCCTTCAGGCACTCGGTGCGGGGAAGCTCGTCGTCGGAGAGGTTCGCGTAACGCGGGTCGCCGACCTGCGACCACTCGGCGTCGTCGGCGAGGGCCGGCGGCGGCACGTCGAACGAGCGGCGCCACAGCTGGAACTGGTCGGCGCCGTACTTCTCGAGGGTCTCGGCCTTGTCCAGGCCCTGGAGGGCCCCGTAGTGGCGCTCGTTGAGCCGCCACGACCGGCGCACGTCGATCCACGCGCGGTCGGCGACGTCGAGCGCGATGTTGGCGGTCTGGATCGCCCTGGTCAGCACGGACGTGTGCTGCACGTCGGGCAGCACGCCCTGCTCGACGAGGAGCTCGCCCGCGCGCTTCGCCTCCTCGAGGCCGATGTCGCTGAGTCGCACGTCGACCCAGCCGGTGAACAGGTTCTTCTGGTTCCATTCGCTGTTGCCGTGGCGCAGCAGCACGAGCGTGTGAGGCATGGGGAACAGCCTAGCCGCGGCGGCATCCGCGGAGGCGCCGCAGGTCGCTCGGTGACGTGCTGCGAGACTGGTGGCATGCCCGTCGGATCGATCACGCGCGGCACGACGAACACCAACCGGCTGCGCCGCGTCGACCGGTGGATCGCCGAGCAGCCGGCCCTGCTCCACGCCGTCGACCCCTTCGTCGTCGACCTCGGGTACGGCGCGAGCGGCGTGACCACGTTCGAGCTCGCCGCCCGCCTCGCGGAAGGCCCGGCCCGACGTGGAGGTGCTCGGCCTCGAGATCGATCCCGGCGCGGGTGCGCACCGCCCGGGAGCAGCTCGCCCGCACGCGCACCGGCGACGGCCACTTCCCGGCCGACCTGCCCGTCGGCTTCGGCCTCGGCGGCTTCGAGGTGCCGACGCCCGACGGGAGGCTGCCCGCGGTGATCCGCGCCTTCAACGTGCTGCGGCAGTACGACGAAGCGGAGGTCGACCGCGCGTGGCGCAGCATGTCCGCGCGGCTGGCGCCGGGCGGACTCGTGGTCGAGGGCACCTGCGACGAGCTCGGCCGCGTCTCGAGCTGGGTCGGCGTCACGGCCTCCGGTCCGCGCACCTTCACCATCAGCCTGCGCCGATCCGGCCTCGAGACGCCGTCGATCGTGGCCGAGCGCCTGCCGAAGGCGCTCATCCACCGGAACGTGCCCGGCGAGCGCATCCACGAGCTGCTCGCGACGCTCGACCTCGCCTGGCGCGTGCACGCGCCGATGTCGGTCTACGGCGGGTCGCAGCGGTGGATCGCCGCCGTGGCCACGCTGCGGCACGAGGGCTGGCCCGTCATCGGCGGGCCGCGCCGCGCACGCCTCGGCGAGCTCACGGTGCCGTGGGACGCGGTGGCGCCGCGCTGACCGCGCCGCATCGAGCGGATGCCGCGTCGCCGCGCCTGCGGCACGCCGGGAGTTCGCGGTGGCCCGGCCCCTCAGTCCGCGGGCAGCAGCGCCCGCGCGGCGTCGAGGTCGAGCCCCGTCGAGGTGAGGAGGTCGACGAGGTACGGCCGCAGGGCGGTGATGGTGTTCCGGTCGCCGACCGGCCCATCGGGGAGGATGGCGACCGGATCGAGGTGACGCGCGATCTCGGAGAACGCCTGCCGGGCGACCGGCTGCACCGAGACGTCGCGGAGCGAGTCGGCGAGCAGGCCGAGCGCCACCGCGACGCGGGCGTGCACGTCGGCGACCTCGGGCCGCGGGCGGCCGTCGCGCAGGATCCACTCGATGCGACGCGCGATGATGCGGAGGTTCCGCGTCGCGAGGTCGAGCCCCGCGAGCATCACGCGCTGGCGTTCGAGGTCGAAGCGGGACCGGCGCACGATCGGCGAGACGCGCGCGATCGCGAGCCCCGAGTCGACCGAGGACATCCACGCCTCGACGAGCGGCTGCGTGGCGCGGGCCCGCGAGAGCGCCGGGCCCGCGGCATCCGTGCGCCCGGTGCGCAGCGCGGCGGCGAGCTCCTCGAGCACCGCGACGTGCTCGGCGATGAGTCGACGACCCTCGCGCATCGCCGCCCGATGCGGGTCGCGCGGGATGATCGCCGTGGCGAGGAGGGCGAACGCACCGCCGACGATCGCGTCGAGCGTGCGCACGAACGGTCCCCCGTCGGGCGCCGGCACGAGCATGACGAGCGTGCACTGCACGGCGGCCGCGATGGCGAAGGCGGCGTTCGCCGACACGAGCCGCGCCAGCGCGAGCGTGAGGGCCAGGGCGACCGCGTACTGCAGCACGCCGGCGCCGAACGCGAGCAGGAGCACCTCGGCGAGCACGATGCCGAGCGTCATCGCGATCACCGTCTCGAGCACGCGCACGGGCCTCGCATCGCGCACGAAGCCGAGCGCCGTGATCGCGACGATCGCGGCGATGAGGGGCTGGTCGTGGCCGAGCACGAAGAACGCGAAGGCGTAGGCGGCGACCGCGGTCACCGTGATCTGCAGGATGGCGGGCACCGAGTCGCGCACCCGGACGGACCCCGCTGCAAGCCGCGCGGCGAGTCCGCCGGCGACGCTCACTTGCGGACGCCGAGCCTGGGCAGTCTCGGCACGTCGACCGCCGCGCCGGCGTCGGCCGGAACGATCTCGACCTGTGCGGCGGCGACGTCGATGCCGTGGCTCTCGACGATGAGGGGGAGGTCGGCCGGGACGGCCCGCTTCACGACCGCGAGCGCGACCGGACCCAGCTCGTGGTGCATGGCGCTCGACGTGACGCGGCCGACCTCACGGCGTTCGGGCGCCTCGCCCTCGGCCGGCTCGGGGCGCACCTTCTCGCCGACGACGACGTCGCCGCGCGCCGGCAGCACGGTGTCGCTGCCGTCGAGGTGCAGCAGCACGAGCCGGCGCGGCGGACGGCCGAGGTTCAGCACCTTCGCGACCGTCTCCTGGCCCTTGTAGCAGCCCTTGCCGAGGTCGACCGCGCTGCGGAGCCAGTCGAGCTCGTGCGGGATCGACTTCTCGTCGACCTCGGTCGCGAGCCGGGGTCGCCACGCGGCGATGCGCAGCGCCTCTGCGGCGAGCGCACCCGCGACGGCCACGCGGCCGGCCCGCACCGCCGCCGCCGCATCGGCCAGCGCGGCGCGCGGCACGATGCGCTCGATCCAGTGCCAGTCGGATGCCGGGTGGCCGGCGTCGGGGGCGTAGCGGTGGGCGTTCGGGGCGGGCTCCGCCCACGGGTCGACCCAGTCGAGGGCGACGCCGTTCGGGTCGTGCGCCGGCGCCGCGGCATCCAGCGCGGACGTGGACATCGCCCCGAGGACGCCGAACTCGGGCGTGCGGTCGGCGACCTCGACCCGCAGCATGAACCGCATGCGGTCGAGGAAGGCCGCCAGCGGCGCGGCATCCGCACCCTCGACGATGAGCCAGGTGGACTCGCCGTCGTCGACGACGTGCACCACGTGCTCGATGCGACCGGATGCGTCGAGGAAGAGCGCCTCGGCCGCAGCGCCCGGAGCGAGCCGGTCGAGCGCCTGGCTGGCCATCGAGTGCAGCCAGCTCAGCCGATCGGGCCCGGTGACCGTGAGCACGCCGCGATCGGAGAGGTCGACGATCGCCTCGCCGCGCTCGAGGCGTCGCTGCTCGACGATCGGGTTGCCGTAGTGGCCGGGGACACCGGCGTCGACGCCCTCGGCGGGCACCGCCCCGTCGAGCCCCATGAACGGCGAACCGGTCATCAGTCGACCTTCGCGAGGCGTGCCGAGGCGTGGGTGCGCAGGTCCTGGCCGAGTGCGGCGATGTCCCAGGCCCAGAGCAGGTGGCCGTCGACGAGGCCGTAGAGGCGGGTGGCCGCGGCGTAGTCCTTCGCACCGGCGGTGCGCATGACGGCGTCGGTGGCGAGGTCGATGCGCGGGCCCTTCACCTGGCCGAGGTAGAGCTCGGCGACGCCGCCCGGATGCACCAGCGAGACCTCGAGGTCGAAGCCGCCGTCGGCGTTGCGGAGCGTCTCGACCGACTCCGCGTCGGGGAATCGCGACGCACCCACCGCGGGAAGCAGCGCCGGTCCGGCGTCGCCCTCGCCGAGCTCCCGCTCGATGCGCCAGTATCCGGTCTCGGTGGCGAGCGGCGCTGGGGTCGCCGTCGGGCTCCTCGCGGGAAGAGCCACGTGTACGACGTGTAGTTGAGGTGCGGCAGCCCGTCGTGGCTGAAGCTCACGCGCTGCCCGAACTCGTGGGTGATCGACTCGTCGCCCACCTTGTAGTCGATCACGCCCGATCCCTCCCAGACCCCGATGAGCCAGGAGAGCGGGACGAGCTCGGCGGGCAGGCCGACGGGCAGCTCGATCATGCCCTAGCGCTGCCCCTTGAAGAGCTTGTAGACGACGACGCCGCTGATCCACGCGATCGCGAGGCTTGCGAGCCCGAGCAGGCCGATGAAGAGGAGTTCGAGGGCGAGCAGCTGCGACATGCTCCGAGTCTACCCGCTCACCCGAGGGCGACGGGCGCGACGAGGGCCGCCGCGACGGCGACCACGACGGCCGCGCCGGCGACGCTGGCGCTCGCCCGCGTCACGAACCCGCCGGGCCGCCGCGACGCCAGTTGCGCGATGAGCGCGCCGAGCACGGATGCCGCGAGGACGATGCCGAGGGCGCCGTAGACCGCCAAGCGGCGAGCCGTCGCCGATCCACTCGCCGGTGCCGGTGTAGGCGAACGACACGACGACCACGGCGCCGACGATCGCGATGACCCAGACGAGCACGATCCCAGGCCAACCGCCACGCGTCTCCGAACCCGCTTGCATGCTCTCCCCGTCCGCCTCGCAACGCCGGGGTCCGGCGTCACGTAGTATTGACCGCACCTTACTACTGGAGGGTGTGCGTGGCGCAGCTGCTGATCCTGTCGCCGGCGGCCAACGATGATGTTCTCCCGGCGCTGTCATTACTGACTCACCGAACGCGGGTCATCCCCGCTTCGCCTGAGCAGCTGGTCCGAGCGCCGGAATCCGACCTGGTGTTCCTCGACGCCCGCACGAATCTCGCCGGCGCGAAGGCGCTCTCGCAGATCCTCCGCACGACCGGGCTCTCCGTTCCGCTGCTCCTCATCGTCACCGAGGGCGGGCTCACGGCCGTGACGCCCGACTGGGGCGTCGACGACGTCGTGCTCGTCGACGCGGGCCCCGCCGAGGTCGACGCCCGCATCCGCCTCGCCCTCGGGCGGGCGCAGTCCTCGCAGCCCTCCGAGCGCATCCAGACCTCCGGCGTCGTCATCGACGAGGCCAGCTACTCCGCGAAGGTGCACGGCCGCACGCTCGACCTCACCTACAAGGAGTTCGAGCTCCTGCGCTTCCTCGCGGCGCATCCGTCGCGCGTCTTCACCCGCGAGCAGCTGCTCAGCGAGGTGTGGGGATACGACTACTTCGGCGGCACGCGCACGGTCGACGTGCACGTGCGGCGGCTGCGCGCGAAGCTCGGCGACCTCGACAGCCTCATCGGCACGGTGCGCAACGTGGGCTACCGGTTCAACGTGCACGAAGAGGACGACCAGGGCGCGCCGACCGTCACCGCACGTTAACGCAGCACTCACCGCCTGCGGGGCCCCGAATGGCATGATGAGTGGATGACCGACAGCGCCCTCGACGAAGACCGCACCGCCAGCGACTTCGACGACGACTTCGAACCGTTCGACATCGAAGGCGCGCCCGAACTCCCCGCCGAACGGTACCTCGACCGTGAGCTCAGCTGGCTCGCGTTCAACCAGCGCGTGCTCGAGCTCGCCGAGGACCCACGACTGCCGGTGCTCGAACGGGCCAACTTCCTCGCGATCTTCGCCTCCAACCTCGACGAGTTCTTCATGGTGCGCGTCGCGGGCCTGAAGCGACGCATCATCACGGGCCTCGCCGTTCCCACGAACGTGGGCCGGGCGCCGCACGACGTGCTGAGCGACGTCTCGCACAAGGCCCACGAGCTGCAGGAGCGGCACGCGGCGGTCTACCAGGAGCTCGTGAAGCCGGCGCTCGCCGAGGCGGGCATCCGCGTCGTGTCGTGGGCGGAGCTCGGCGAGCGCGAGGCCGCGCACCTGCGCACGTACTTCTCGGCGCGGATCTTCCCGGTGCTCATGCCGCTCGCGGTCGACCCGGCGCATCCGTTCCCCTACATCTCGGGCCTCTCGCTCAACCTGTCGGTGCGCGTGCGCAACAGCCGCACGGGCCGCCAGGAGTTCGCGCGCGTCAAGGTGCCGCAGATGCTGCCGCGCTTCGTGCGCGTCGACCCCGACGAGTCGATCGAGGACGCGCGGTACGTCACCCTCGAGGAGCTCATCGCCAACCACCTCGGCGACCTCTTCCCCGGCATGGAGATCGTGGAGCACCACGTGTTCCGCGTCACCCGCAACGAGGACGTCGAGATCGAGGAGGACGAGACCGAGAACCTCATCAAGGCGCTCGAGAAGGAGCTGCTGCGTCGGCGGTTCGGTCCGCCGATCCGCCTCGAGATCACCGACGACATGGACGACGTCACGCTCGGACTCCTCGTGCGCGAGCTCGACGTCACCGAGCAGGAGGTGTTCCGCCTGCCGGCGCCGCTCGACCTCGGCGGGCTCTTCGACCTCGCCCGGCTCGACCGCCCCGAGCTGCACTACCCCACGCACGTGCCGACCACGGCGCTGCAGCTGCAGCCCTCCGAGTCGAACCTCAGCGCCGACGTCTTCGCGGCGATCTCGCGCAAGGACGTGCTCGTGCACCACCCGTACGAGTCGTTCGCGACCAGCGTGCAGGCGTTCCTCGAGCAGGCCGCCGCCGACCCCGACGTCCTCGCGATCAAGCAGACCCTCTACCGCACCTCGGGCGACAGCCCGATCGTCGAGGCGCTCATCGACGCGGCGGAGTCGGGCAAGCAGGTGCTCGCCCTCGTCGAGATCAAGGCGCGATTCGACGAGCAGGCCAACATCTCGTGGGCGCGCAAGCTCGAGAAGGCGGGCGTGCACGTGGTCTACGGGCTCGTGGGCCTCAAGACCCACTGCAAGCTCGCGCTCGTCATCCGCCAGGAGAAGGGCGGGCTCCGCCACTACAGCCACATCGGCACGGGCAACTACAACCCGAAGACGAGCCGCATCTACGAGGACCTCGGACTGCTCACGGCCGACGACCAGGTCGGCAAGGACCTCACCCGCCTCTTCAACGAGCTCTCGGGCTACGCCATCGAGAAGAAGTTCAAGCGCCTCCTCGTCGCACCCCTCCACCTGCGCAAGGGACTCCTCAAGCTCATCGCCGGCGAGGTGCGCAACGCCGAGCTCGGCCGGCCCGCGGGCATCCGCATCAAGGTGAACTCGATCGTCGACGAGGCCATCATCGACGCCCTGTACCGCGCCTCGAACGCGGGCGTGCCGGTGGAGGTGTGGGTGCGCGGCATCTGCAGCCTGCGTCCGGGCATCCCCGGCCTCAGCGAGAACATCCGGGTGCGCTCGATCCTCGGCCGCTACCTCGAGCACTCGCGCATCTTCTCCTTCGAGAACGACGGCGACCCGCAGGTCTACATCGGGTCGGCGGACATGATGCACCGCAACCTCGATCGACGCATCGAGGCGCTCGTGCGCCTCACCGACCCCGACCACATCGCCGAGATCGGCTTCGCAGTTCGACACGGCCATGGACGAGCGCACGAGCTCGTGGTGGCTCGACGGCAGCGGCGAGTGGGTCCGCCACTCGGTCGACGACGCGGGACATCCGCTCGCTGACATGCAGTCGCGACGCATGCAGCAGATCGGACAGCGCACCCGCCCGGGGAAGCGGCGTTGACGACCGCGATCTACGCCGCCGGCGCCGTCTGCTGGCGCATCATCGACGGCAGGATGCACGTGCTGGTGGTGCACCGCACGGTGTACGGCGACGTCACGATCCCGAAGGGCAAGGTCGATCCGGGCGAGTCGCTCCCCCGCACCGCCGTGCGCGAGATCGCCGAGGAGACCGGCCTCGAGGTCGCGCTCGGCGTGCCGCTCGGCGTCTCGCGGTACCCGCTGCCGAGCGGGCGCGAGAAGATCGTGCACTACTGGGCGGCCGAGGTGAGCGAGAAGGCGGTGCAGCGCTCGACGTTCAAGCCGAACTCCGAGATCGCCGCGCTCGAGTGGGTCACGCATCAAGCGGGCGCGCACCTACCTCAGCTACGAGCCCGACGTCGAGATCCTCGACACCTTCTCGAAGCTCGTCGACCAGGGCGTCACGAGCACGTTCGCGCTGCAGCTCGTGCGCCACGGCAAGGCGGTCACCCGCAGCGGCTGGAAGGGCGCGGATGCCGCGCGGCCGCTCGTCGCGCGCGGCGTGCAGCAGGCGGCCGCGCTCGTCGACACCCTCACGGCGTGGGCGCCGAAGCGGATCGTGTCGTCGCCCGCGGTGCGCTGCGTCACGACGGTCACGCCGCTCGCCGCCGCCACCGGCATGACGATCAAGCGCGAGGAGGGCATCAGCCAGGATGCCTGGGAGTCGGGCCACGACGAGGTCCGCCGCGTGGTGGGCAAGCGCGTGCGCGCCGGCAAGTCCGCGGTGATCTGCGGCCACGGCCCCGTGCTGCCCGAGATCATCCGGGAGATCGCGCTCGCGACCGGACGCCGCTGGGCTCGTACGTCACGGATGCCGCAGGCCTCGAGCCCGGCGCCTTCAGCGTCGTGCACCTCTCCGCCACGAACTCGGGGTCGGGCATCATCGCGATCGAGACGCACGCGCCGAGGGCCTGAGCCCGTCGCGACCCGCCCCCGAGCGTTCGGCGGACTCCCAGCCCGCGGCATCCGAGCGACAGTGCTCGTTCACCTCCCGTTTACCGTCGTGGCGGAAGCTCGTAAGGCGCGATCATTAGCGTCGCAGGCGGGTCGGCACCGGCCCCACACCCTGCAATCGAACCCCGGAAGGGAATTCACGTGAACCTCAAGCGTTTCGGCGTGCCCGCCGTCATCGCCGTCACCGCGGCGATCGCGCTCAGCTCCTGTGCTGCGAACGAGGGCGGCGCCGCCGCCCCGGAGTCGGCCTCGTCGCTCTCGGGCAACCTCGTCGGCGCCGGCGCGTCCTCGCAGGACGCCGCCCAGCAGGCATGGATCGCCGGCTTCCAGACGGCCAACCCCGACGTCACGATCGACTACGACCCCTCGGGCTCGGGCGCAGGCCGCGAGACCTTCCTCGAGGGCGCGAGCGACTTCGCCGGCTCCGACCGCGCGTTCGACGACGAGGAGGTCGCCGCGGGCGGCTTCGCCAAGTGCGCGCCCGACACCGACATCGTCGAGCTCCCGATGTACATCTCGCCGATCGCGGTGATCTTCAACGTCGAGGGCGTCGACACGCTCAACCTCGACGCCGCGACCATCGCCGGGATCTTCGCGGGCACCATCACGAACTGGAACGACCCGGCCATCGTCGCGCTGAACCCCGACGCGACGCTGCCCGACCTCGCCATCACGCCCGTGCACCGCTCCGACGACTCGGGCACCACGGAGAACTTCACCGACTACCTCGGTGCGGCCGCTCCCGACGTGTGGACCTACGAGGCCGACGGCGTGTGGCCGTTCGAGGGCGGCGAGGCGGCCCAGGGCACCTCGGGCGTCGTCGACGCCGTCACCAACGGCACCGGCACCGTCGGCTACGCCGACGCCTCGCGTGCCGGCGACCTCGGCACCGTCGCGGTGCAGGTCGGCGACGAGTTCGTCGAGTTCTCGCCCGAGGCCGCTGCGGCCATCGTCGACGCCTCTCCCGAGGTGGAGGGCCGTTCCGAGGGTGACATCGCGATCGAGATCGACCGCACCTCCGAGGAGGCCGGCGTCTACCCGATCGTGCTCGTGAGCTACATCATCGGCTGCCAGGAGTACGCCGAGTCGGAGAACGTCGAGCTCGTGAAGTCGTACTTCTCGTACATGGCGAGCCCCGAGGGCCAGGACGTCGCGGCCGAGGCCGCCGGCTCCGCGCCGATCTCGGACACGCTCCGCGAGCAGGTCACGGCTGCGATCGACTCGATCCAGTAGTAGGTTCGTGCCCGACCCCGAATGTTCCTCATGAACGCATCGGGGTCGGGCACGGCCGCGTCCCCCATTCGAACCACCTGAACTCGAGGATCACGCCAGATGAGCACCGCATCCACCGCCATCAAGGCGAAGCAGCGACCCGGCGACCGAGTCTTCTCCGGCTCCGCCGTGTTCGCGGGGTCCATGATCCTCGTGACGCTCGCCGCCGTCGCGCTCTTCCTGATCGTCCAGAGCATCCCCGCCTTCTTCGCCGACCACGACGACGCCTCGATCCTCCCCGAGAACTTCTGGTCCTACGTCGGGCCCCTCCTCTTCGGCACCATCTGGGCCGCGGCGCTCGCGCTCATCATGGCCGTGCCGATCTCGATCGGCATCGCCCTGTTCATCTCGCACTACGCACCTCGCCGGCTGGCCTCGGTGCTCGGCTACATCGTCGACCTGCTCGCCGCGGTGCCCTCCGTGGTGTTCGGCCTCTGGGGCATCGGCGTGCTGGCCCCCGCGGTGCAGCCGATCTACGCCTGGCTCGTCGACAACGTCGGCTGGTTCCCGCTCTTCTCCGGGCCCGTCTCGGGCACCGGCCGCACGATCCTCACCGCCGGCATCGTGCTCGCCGTCATGGTGCTGCCGATCATGACCGCGATCTGCCGTGAGGTCTTCCTGCAGACCCCGGTGCTCCACGAGGAGGCGGCGCTCGCCCTCGGCGCCACCCGCTGGGAGATGATCCGCACGGCGGTGCTGCCCTTCGGCCGCTCGGGCATCGTCTCGGCCGCCGTGCTCGGCCTCGGACGTGCGCTCGGCGAGACGATGGCCGTGGCCATGGTGCTCTCGGCGAGCGGCGCGGTGACGTTCCAGCTGCTCACCTCCGTCAACCCGTCGACGATCGCGGCGAACATCGCCCTCAGCTTCCCCGAGGCGTTCGGCATCAACGTCAACGTGCTCATCGCGACCGGCCTCATCCTCTTCATCGTGACCTTCGTGGTCAACGCCATCGCCCGCTGGATCGTCAGCCGCCGCAAGGAATTCTCGGGAGCCAACTGATGACCATGACGACCAAGCCCGAGCCCACGACGTCCGTCGCCACCCCGATCCAGAACTCGCTCACCGCGGGTCGCCTGCCGACGCCCGCGCCCTGGCTCATCCTCGGGTGCCGCGATCGCCGTGTCGGCGGCGATCTTCGGCGTGATGGGCCTCGCCGGCGAGCGCCGGCTTCAACTGGGGCGGCGCCATCCTCGTCGGCGCCCTGCTCTACATCCCGTCGATCTGGCTCTTCTCGATGCTCGTCGAGGGACGCCGCCGTGCGATGGACCGCCTGGTCACGGCGCTCGTGACCGGCGCGTTCGTGCTGGCGATGATCCCGCTGATCTCGCTCACCATCACCGTCATCACGTTCGGCCTCAACCGGTTCGACGCCGAGTTCTTCACCAGCTCGATGCGCAACGTGACCGGCGAGGGCGGCGGCGTGCTGCACGCCATCGTCGGCACGCTCCTCATGACCGGAACGGCGGCGATCATCTCGATCCCGATCGGGCTCATGACCTCGATCTACCTCGTCGAGTACGGCCGCGGCCAGCTCGCGCGCGGCATCACGTTCCTCGTCGACGTCATGACCGGCATCCCGTCGATCGTGGCGGGCCTCTTCGCCTACGCGCTGTTCTCGATCTTCCTCGGCCCCGGCACCCGCACCGGCATCGCCGGCGCGGTCGCCCTCGCGGTGCTCATGATCCCCGTCGTCGTGCGATCGAGCGAGGAGATGCTCCGGCTCGTGCCGAACGAGCTGCGCGAGGCGTCGTTCGCCCTCGGCGTGCCGAAGTGGCTCACCATCGTGAAGGTCGTGCTGCCCACGTCCATCGCCGGCATCACGACCGGCATCATGCTCTCGATCGCCCGCGTCATCGGCGAGACCGCGCCGCTGCTCATCGCGGCGGGCTTCACCGCAGAGCATGAACTGGAACCTGTTCGACGGCCGCATGTCGTCGCTGCCCGTCTTCGTCTACACGCAGTACGCCAACCAGGGCAACCCGCCCGAGGCGTACCTCGACCGCGCGTGGGCCGCCGCCCTCACGCTCATCCTCATCGTCATGGCGCTGAACCTCATCGCCCGACTCGTCGCCCGCTTCTTCGCCCCGAAGTTCGGCCGCTGAACCGAACGCCCAGTAAGGAAATCCGTGTCCAAGCGCATCGAAGTCCGTGACCTCAACGTCTACTACAGCAAGTTCCTCGCCGTGGAGGGCGTGAACCTCGAGATCGAGCCCCGCAGCGTCACCGCGTTCATCGGCCCCTCGGGCTGCGGCAAGTCGACGTTCCTCCGCACCCTCAACCGCATGCACGAGGTCATCCCCGGCGCACGCGTCGAGGGCGAGGTGCTCATCGACGGCAACAACCTCTACGACCCCGACGTCGACCCGGTGCTCGTGCGCCGCCAGGTGGGCATGGTGTTCCAGCGCCCGAACCCGTTCCCCACGATGTCGATCAAGGAGAACGTGCTCGCGGGCGTGAAGCTCAACAACAAGCGCATCTCGAAGTCCGACGCCGACGACCTGACCGAGAAGTCGCTTCGCGGCGCGAACCTCTGGAACGAGGTGAAGGACCGCCTCGACCGCCCGGGCTCGGGCCTCTCGGGCGGCCAGCAGCAGCGTCTCTGCATCGCCCGCGCGATCGCGGTGGCGCCCGAGGTCATCCTCATGGACGAGCCGTGCTCCGCCCTCGACCCGATCTCGACGCTCGCGATCGAGGACCTGATCGAGGAGCTGAAGCTGCAGTACACGATCGTGATCGTGACCCACAACATGCAGCAGGCGAGCCGCGTCTCCGACAAGACGGCGTTCTTCAACATCGCGGGCACCGGCAAGCCCGGCAACCTGATCGAGTACGCCGACACCACGACGATCTTCTCGAACCCGACCGTCAAGGCGACCGAGGACTACGTCTCGGGCCGCTTCGGCTGATCGTCAGTCGCGCGGCGTGAGCAGGTAGTCGTTGAGCGAGCGCGTCTCGTCGGCGTCGTAGGGCATGGGCCGGCCGTCGAGCTCGGTGATGCCCGCGGCGAGGCGCACGCTCGAGACGAGCCACGCGGCATCCGCGGTCTCGAGGTCGGCGACGGGGATGTCGCGGTACTCGGTGCGGCGACCGGATGCCTCGAGGTGCTCGAACAGGCTCATCTGGGTCGTGCCGTGCAGGATCGCGCCCGACGGCGCCGGCGTCGACCACACGTCGCCGTGGCGCAGGATGACGCTCGACGTGGGCCCCTCCATGACGTACCCGTCGCTCGTGACGAAGATCGTGTCGTCGGCGCCGCGTCGCTTGGCCTCGCGGAGGGCCGCCATGTTCACGGCGTAGCTCAAGGTCTTCGCACCGAGCAGCAGCCACGGCGCGCGTTCGGCCGTGCCGCGTGCGTAGCCCCGATCGAGCGTGACCACGCGGATGCCGCGCTCCCGCGCCGCGCTGAAGTCGGCGGCCGGCGCGACGTGCAGCCACGCGGTGGGCGCCGGACCGTGCTCGACGCCGCGACTGAGCACGAGCTTCAGCGCGAACTCCCCCGTGGCCGGGAGGGCCGCGACCGCGCGGGCGATCGCCGCCTCCCACTGCGGCAGGTTCGGCTCGGGCAGCTCGCAGATGCGGGCCGAGTTGCGCAGGCGCTCGAGGTGCGGCCGCGACTCCTGGGCGTGCCCGTCGACCACGCCGATCGTCTCGAAGATGCCGTCGCCGCGCTGGGTCGACAGCTCCCCCACGCGCAGCGCCGGGGCCGACGCGTCGACCTCGCGGAACGTCGCGTCGAGCGTCTCGACGCTCGCGTCGGCGGGCAGCGGTTCGATGAGGAGCGTGAGGGTGTCGGCCATGCTCCGATGCTACGCGGCGCTGCGTGCGGCGCCGTTCCGGCCGCGGTCGGCGCGAGGCACTCCCGACTGCGCGGGCGGCAGCCGGGGCATCCGGACATGAGAATACCGGGCCGCAGAACGCCTCTCGGCGCGAGGCCGCTCGGAGCGGCGAATATTGGAGCCCGGGGTTACTGCGGCCCGGCACATCAAGTGTAAACGAGGTGCAGGGGTGGTTCATTCCCGCGGCGGCTCACCCCGGCCCGCGCGCCCGCCCTGCGAGCCCGTTCTCGAAGGCCCAGATGACGACGTGGACGCGATCGGGCAACCCGAGCTTCGCGAGGATCGACGCGATGTGCGTCTTGACGGTGTTGCCGGTCAGGAACAACCGGTCGGCGATCACGTCGTTCGAGGCGCCCGTCAGCACCTCCGCCAGCACGTCGCGTTCGCGCGGGGTGAACCGGGCGAGCAGCACCTCGGGATCCGCCGGCTCCGGCGCCTGGGCCACGAAGTCGAGGAGGCTCGCCGTCGCCCGCGGGGCGACGACGGCGTCGCCCGCGTGCACGGCACGGATCGCCGCCGCCAGCTCGTCGCTCGATGCGTCCTTCGTGAGGAATCCGCTCGCGCCCGCTCGGATCGCGGCGAACACGTACTCGTCGAGGTCGTACGTGGTCAGGATCAGGACGCGGATGCCCGGCTGCGCGTCGAGCAGTCGCTCGGTGGCCGCGATGCCGTCGAGCCGCGGCATCCGGATGTCCATCAACACCACGTCGACCCGGGTGGCGCGCGCCGATTCGAGCAGCTCGGCACCGTCGGCCGCCTCGAAGACGAGCTCGAGGTCGTCGTGCACCTCGACCATGGCCCCGACCGCGGAGCGGATGAGCTCCTGGTCGTCGGCGATGGCGACCCGGATGCGTGGCAGCTCGGTGTCGTCAGGCATTCGGCGGCACCTCCTGTTCGATGGGGAACGAGGCCCGGATGCGCCAGCCGCCGTCATCGTCGGGTCCGCTCTCGAACCGCCCGCCGAGTCGCTCGACCCGGTCTCGCATGCCCCGGATGCCGCTGCCGGCGGCTGCTGGCGACGAGCCGGGCCGCGGCGAGCCGTCGTCGACGACCTCGAGTACGAGCTCGTCGGCGGCCCACTCGAGGCGCACCTCGCTCCTCGTCGGCGGGTCCGTGTGCTTCAACGTGTTCGTGAGGGACTCCTGCACCGCGCGGTACACGGCGAGCGCCGTGCCCGGACTCACGGCTCGCGGTTCACCCGTTTCGACGAGGGCCACGAGCCGGCCGGGCGCCGTGGCGCGCTCCACGAGCGCGGCCAGGTCGCCGAGGCCGGGGCTCGGCTCGCGAGGTCCGGGGCTCGGCGCGTCATCGGAGGCGGGCGGGTCGACGAGCACCCCGAGGAGGCCGCGCATGTCGGCCATCGCGGCGCGACCGGTCGTGACGACCTGTTCGATCGCGGTGCGTGCGCGTGTCGCGTCCCGATCGAGCAGCACGCGCGACGCCTCCGCCTGCGTCACCATCACGGCGAGCGAATGCGACACGACGTCGTGCAGCTCCCGACCGATCCGGCGCCGTTCCTCTGCGACGGCCGCGCGTTCGGCTTGGAGCCTGATCTCGGCGGCCTGCCGCGCGCCGAGCTCCTGGGCGGCCCGACGACGACCGGATTCGTGCCGATAGCGACCGAGAGCCCACGCCGCGCCGATGGCCGCAACCAGGAAGCCGCCGAGGGCGATGAGCGCGCTCGGCTCGGCGGGCGGCCCGAACACGACCACGACGCCCGTCATCAGCACCGCGCCGAGCAATCCGAGCGCGAGGGCCGAGGCGACCGCGATCCGGTCGTCGCTCGCCGCCGCCGTGAACACGAACACGAGGTACACGATCGCGCTCGGGTACAACGCCGCGATGAACGGCGTACCGGGCAGGACGGGTGCGGTGAGCAGGAGCATGACGGCGGATGCCGCGAAGAGCGCGCCGCGCGGCCATCGCCGACGCACGACCACCAGGAGGTGCAGCACGACGAACAGCCCGATCGTCGCGGCGAGCCAGGCGGCATCGCCCGGGAGCGTCATCGCCCCGACGAGCTCGATGACGGTCACCGGGAGCAGTGCGGCGGCGAAGGCGGCGGCCCACACCCAGTCGGCGGTCGACGGCGGTCGGGCCCGGTCCGAGCGCGCGACCACCGCAGGCACGTCGGATGCCGCCTCGCGCGAGGTCGCGGGCGAGGGGGACCGAGGACTGGACGACGCACCCATGCGCGGTCCACGCTACCCGGCCGCTGCCGGGCGCCATCTCGCCCGTTCGGGTGAGGCGGCGTGCCGTCGTCGCCTGCGACGCTGGCCACGCCCGATCGCACTCGGCGTTCGGGCGGCACCCGGAAGGAACGTGCACGCATCATGCAGTCGACATCACCAGCGACGGACCCACGATCGACGGCGGTCGTCGAGCGCGTGCGACCCGCATCCGTTCTCCACGCGCGATCGCGTCGGCAGCCCTCATCACCTCGTCGGCCGTCGCGGGGCTCGGACTCGCCTGGCTCCTCTCCCCCGATCTCAACCCCTTCGGCAACGGCGAGATGGCCAGCCTCGCCTCCCGCGCGCTCGGCCCGGCCGCGGCGGCGGTCGGAGCGCTGGGGCTCGGCCTTGCCGGCATCCTGCTCGCGGTGATCCTGCTCCTCGGGCGCCGCAGCGACCGCGTCGGAGTCGCCGCACCCGGTGGCGCCGCGCTCGCCGTGGGGCTCAGCGTCACCCTCGGCAGCTTCGACGTCATCGCCTTCGCCGGGTACCTGTTCGGTGCCGCAGCGGTCGCGGCCGGACTCGCCACCGTCGCCGTGCTCCTCGTCCGGGCGCCCCGGCTCGGCCTGCCGCTGCTCGGCGGGCTCATCGCGCTGATCGCGGCATCCGTCTGGGTCGGGCTCACCGCCGACGGCGTCGTGGTGTTCGCCACCGGATTCGCGGGTGCGCTGGCCGCCGACGCGCTGAACCTCGCCGTCATCGCCGCGACCGTCGCTGCGATGCTCGCCTGGGCACTGATCGCCGTCGCCGCGGTCGGGCACGCACCCGGCGGACGGCGCTTCGAGGCATGGCTCGTGCGCCATCGCCGGCTGCTCACGATCCTGGCTGCCGCCGGCCCGCTCCCCTACGCCGTCGCGCGGATGTCCTGGCTGACCCCGTGGCCGCTGTTCGCTCCGATCGGCGAGGACCTCTCGCCCGCCATGCTCGCCACGGGCCTCATGCTCGGGGCCGGTGCGGTGGCCGCGAGCGTGCTCACGCTCGGCCTCATCCTGCCGTGGGGCCTGCAGTTCCCGCAGTGGATGCCGCGGATCGGCGGCCGTACCGTTCCCGCCGCCACCGCCGTCGTTCCCGGAGCCATCGCCGCCGGAATCCATCTGCGTGTCCGCGAGCCCGTTGGTCGTGCTGGAGGTCGGCGATCCGGGCGATCCCATCAGCCCGCTGCTCGTCAACCTGGTGCTGCCGTTCTGGTTCTGGGGACCGATGCTCGCGCTCGCCGTCTGGGCCTACGCGGCATGGCGGGGGACCGGCACGGGATGCCGCGTGATCGATTCGCCCCGCCCCGGCCTCGGCCCGGGCGGCGCTGTGCGCAACCCGGGTCAGTCGAGCGAGTCGCGCCGCCAGAGCCGCGCGCACGACGCGAACTCGTCGGCGAGCTGCGTGAGGCGCAGCGCCCGCTGCGTGAGCTCGCGCGGACGGTCGGGGTTCACGGCGTCCGAGGCATCCGCGTCGTCGGCGAGGCTCGTGAAGCCCGCGGCGACCACCCGCGCGAAGGCGGCCGCGCGGTCGAGGGCGACGGCGAAGTCGCCCGCGAAGAGCCCGTGGAGGATGCGGTCGGCGAGCTCCTGCACCTCGGCGGGACCCGCTGGGATCGGGGCGCCCGCGACGACCTGGTCGATCGTGTGCGACACCTCGGTACCGCGCTGGAAGGCGTGGCTGATGCCGACCGGATCCTGGCGGATCAGCGTGCGCAGCAGGTACACGCGCCAGAGCGCGCCGGGCAGGCTCTTCGCCGAGGCCTGCGACCAGAGCTCGGCGATCGCGTCGATGCCGTGCTCGTCGGTGTACGTGATGAGCCGGGCGACCACCGCGGGGTCGGGATCGGCGCGCACTCGCGACAGGATCGCCGCGGCGCTGTCGTGCGCGATGCGGCTGAGCGACGCCGGATCCTCGGCTCCGAGGTAGCCCTCGAACATGCCGGGCGGGAAACGCGTGGGTCGGTGGAAGTCGGAAGCCATCGCCGCACACATTACCCGCCTTCCCCGTGGACCGCGCGGGGTCTCCCCCGAGGACCACGCCCGTTCGAGGCCGCCCGTCACCTCGCCGCGCACCGGGTAATGTGGTGGCGCGGGGCCTCTAGCTCAGTTGGCAGAGCAGCGGACTTTAATCCGCGGGTCGTGGGTTCGAGCCCCACGGGGCCCACCCGACTTGCTTCATCGCCGTTGCATCATCCCCGCGTGCCTGTCAAGGCCTTCCGTGATGCTCTCGACCGGCGTAGAACTGTTCGCACGGGTCGACATGATCCGAACAGAGGCGGGCCGGGCCGGTCGGCGCAGCGCAGACGACCACGCGCATCCCAGGACGCGACGACCGGTCCCGGTCCACCGCGAACCGCACACGGATTCGATGGGGAATGGTGCGAGATGCTCCCCCGAAACGACACGACGACCGACTCCTACGTGGAGTCGACGGCGGACTCCCACGTGGAGTTGACGCCGCTCAGCCAGACGACGTGGCGTGTGTGCGACGACCGCTTCGACGCAGGCGAACTGCGCCAGGTCGTCGGATACCTCCACGCGGTCGGCTCCGAGTACGAGATGCTGTGGATGCGCCCGCACCCCGGCGTCGTCTACCGCTATCCGACGATGGAGGCCGCGCTGGCCGCGATCTCCGTCCGACTGGAACTCACCTCGCACGTGCGGTGATCACGTCCGGTGACCGTCGCGACGCGCCGCGTGGCGAGGGCCCGGGCACCGCCCGACGGGGGTTCGAACGTCCCCGCCACGGCGGCTCCTCCCCAGGTTCCCCTTCCTGCACGACGTCGTGCAGGTGACACACACGCTAATCCCGGGCGGCCGCGCCCGCCATACTTGCGCCCCGTTCTGGGGGACAGCGGAATCGCCGTCCCCGGGCCGGGTTCGTCGGATCACGGCACGGAAATCGACGCTGGGATGTCGCGATCCTCCGACTCAGCCGACGAGCGAACGGAATCCGGCCATGAGGGCGATCCGTTCCGCGGAGTTCCGGGCGAGGGGCGTGACGGTGAGCGTCGTGACCCCGGCGGCTCGGAACGCCGCGATCCGCTCGGCGACGTATGACGCGGGGCCGATGAGCGACACAGCGCGCACGAGCTCGTCGGGGACCGCGGCGACGGCCTCGTCACGGCGGCCATCGAGGTACAGGTCCTGGATCAGCGCCGCCTCGGCCTCGAAGCCGTAGCTCGCGATGAGGTCGTTGTAGAAGTTCTTGCCACGGGCCCCCATGCCGCCGACGTAGAGCGCGAGCTGCGGCTTCACGAGCGGGAGCACCGCCTCGGGATGGTCGGTGATCGCCAGGGCCGGGCTCGCGAACACGTCGAGGGGCGCGAGGTCGTCGGCTCGCTTCGCGGCGCCGGCGGCGAGCGCCGCGCCCCAGACCTCGCCCGCGCGCTCGGGGTGGAAGAACATGGGCAGCCAGCCGTCGGCGATCTCCGCGGTCTGCTCGACCGACTTCGGGCCGAGCGAGGCGATCGTGATCGGGATCCGCTCGCGCACCGGGTGGTTGATGAGCTTCAAGGGCTTGCCGAGTCCGGTGCCCTCGCCCTCGGGCAGCGGGATGCGGTACTTCGCCCCCTCGTGCACCACCGGCTCGCGCCGCCACGTCATGCGGCAGATCTCGACGATCTCGCGCGTGCGGGCGAGCGGCGCGTCGTAGCGAACGCCGTGGAAGCCCTCGATGACCTGGGGTCCGGATGCCCCGATGCCGAGCTCGAAGCGGCCGTCGGAGACGTAGTCGAGGCCCGCCGCCGTCATCGCCGTCAGGGTGGGCGTGCGCGTGTACAGCTGCAGGATGCCGGAGGCGAGCGTGATCGTCGACGTCCGCGCCGCGAGGAAGCCGAGCTGGCTGACCGCGTCGAAGGAGTACGCCTCGGGCACCGCCACCAGGTCGACGCCCGCGCGTTCGAGCTCGGCCACCTCGTCGGCCGCCTCGCGGAAGCCGCCCGCGTAGTTCAGGAACATGCCGACGCGCATCCGTCACTCCTCGTCGTGTGCTGGGCCCGGCGTCGTGTCGACGGGCACCTCAGACCCTAACCGACGGCCCGCGACCGGCCGGCGTCGATTGTGCACACCCGACTACGTGGCGATGACGACGATGGGTTCGGTCGTGGGTTGCGGCGAACCGCCGGCCGGTTCGACCGTGATCCCGACGGCCACGCCCGGCGTGAACGAGCCGTCGAGCACGCGCCACGTCTCCGACCCCGACACGTCGAACGTGCCGGCCGAGTCGGCGCCGGCGTCGTCGATGTACCAGAGCTCGTACGTCTGGTCGTCGCCGAGCTCGGGCAGTCCCTCGACGATCACGCCCGAGCGCCCCTGGTCCGCCGAGGACACGAGCGTGACCTCGCCGCCCCCCTCGACCTCGAGCGTCTGCGACTGCGCGTCGGGCGCCTCGGCGATCGCCGTCATCTCGCGCTGCGCGCCCCAGCCGTTGGGTCCGGTCCACCCGATGCCGATGATCGCGCCGGCGATGAGCACCACGGCCGCCGCGGCCGCCCCGATGATCGCGCCGGGGCGCTGGAACCAGCGGCGGCGTGCGGCGGACTCGGCGCGGCCGACGGTGCGATCGGAGCCCGCTTCCGCGGACGTGGGACTCGGCGTCGGTGCAGCGGGCGCGACCGAGGGAGCGGGCACCGCTTCCTCGGGGGATGGTGCGGGTGCGGCATCCGCCCCCGACCTGCGGGGTCGAGTCGAGCTCGGCCATCAGCCGCGCCTTGAGCGACGGCGGCGGGGCGACCGGCTCGGCCTGCTCGGCGAGATGCGCCGCCGACTCGGCATAGGCGTCGACCTCGTCGCGCAGCTCGGGCGAGGCGGCGAGGGCACGCTCGAACTCGGCGCGTTCGTCGTGGTCGAGGGCGTCGAGGGCGTACGCGGCGGCGAGGCCGTGGAACGCCTCGATCGAGATCGGTTCGCCCGAACGCGCGCCGGCGTCTCGGCGCCCACGCTCCAGCTCGTCGTCGTGGCCGGTCATGTCGTCACCCCCAATGCGGTCCTCAGGCGGATCATCCCGTCGCGCAATCGTGTCTTCACGGTGCCGAGCGGAACGTGGAGCCGGTCGGCGATCTCGCTCTGCGTGAGCCCGCCGTAGTACGCGAGTGCCACGCATTCGCGCTGCAGGTCGCTGAGATCATCGAGCGCGCCGCGCACGCGCTCGTGCTCGATGCTCGTCTCGGCCGCCTCGGCGACCGTGTCGACGGGCACGTCCAGGTCGCGGGCGCCGATGCGCAGGTCGCGGTCGCGGGCGGCCTGCGCCGACCGGATGCGGTCGACCGCGCGACGGTGGGCGAGCGTGAACATCCACGCGATGGCGCTGCCCTTGGCGGCATCGAAGCGGGCGCGCGGTCTGCCAGATCTCGAGGTACACGTCCTGCGTCACCTCCTCGGCCTGCGCGGCGTCGACGACGAGGCGGCGGATGAGTCCGAAGAGCCGTGGCGAGGTCTCGTCGTAGAGCGCGCCGAACGCCGCACGGTCACCTCGACCGACCCGCCCGAGCAGTTCGTCGACGGTCGGTCGCGGCGCCGGCGCGGTGGGATCGCCGCTGCCGTCTGCCACGTGTTCCAGCATGGCAGATCGGTGCGGCTGCGTCGTCCGTGCCACGGCCGCGGGTGGCGCCGGGGCGAGTACGGGCGTCATGCGGGCGCCGCCGGGTCGGCGCGGCGCGGCGCCCGCACGGCATCGCCGGCGACGCCGGCGAGCCGGGCGGCGGTCGAGGGGATGCGGGCGGAGGCGGTCACGGGGTCCTGCTTTCTCGGTCTGCCAGTGATTCGCAGCCGACCTCGGATCCGATTGGCCGGATGCCGCCGCGGGCCGCCGCCCGCATCCGATTCCCGATCTCCTCCAATCCGATCGGCTGACGGTGTCGAACCCCATCGCAACGGCCCGGACCGGGCCGCCATCCACGAAGGAGTACACCGATGCGATCCTCGTCACGCAGCACTCGCACCGCCCTCGCCGCCTTCTCGATCGTCGCCGTCGCGACGCTCGGGCTCGCCGGCTGCAGCATGAGCGGCGCCGCCACCGAGAGCGAAGAACCCGCCATGTCCGAATCGGCCGAGCCGAGCGAGGAGGCCATGGAGATGGACCCCGCGGCCGACCTCGTCGGGCCCGGCTGCGCGGCCTACGCCGAGCAGGTGCCCGACGGCGCCGGCTCCGTCGCCGGCATGTCGGCCGACCCGGTCGCGGTCGCCGCCTCGAACAACCCGCTCCTGACCACGCTCACGGCGGCGGTATCGGGTCAGCTCAACCCCGACGTCGACCTCGTCGACACCCTGAACGGCGACGAGTTCACGGTGTTCGCGCCGGTCGACGACGCGTTCGCGAAGATCGACGCGGCCACGATCGAGGTGCTGAAGACCGACTCGGCGACGCTGTCGAGCATCCTGACGTACCACGTGGTGCCCGGGCAGCTCTCGCCCGATGAGGTCGTCGGCACCCTGACGACCGTGCAGGGCGGCACCGTCGAGGTGACCGGCTCCGGCGACGACCTGAAGGTCAACGACGCCGCGGTGATCTGCGGCGGCGTGCACACCGCCAACGCGACCGTGTACCTCATCGACACGGTGCTCATGCCGCCGGCGGCGTAGTCCGTTCCCGACGGCGAACGGCCCCGACGACTTCCGGCGTCGGGGCCGTTCGTCGTCGGCGCCCTCTGCGGCCCGCTTCCAGCGGTCTCCGAGCCGGATGCCGCAGGCTGGTGATCCGCGACACGACGGAACGGAGCGAGAATGGGCTGGAGCCTGGTGCTCGACGTGCTGCTCGTCCTCGTGTTCATCGGCGCCGCCGTGAACGGCTACCGCGCCGGCCTCCTGCACACCGCCGCCGGCCTCGTCGGGCTCGTCCTCGGCGGCATCGCGTCGTTCTTCGTGATGCCGTGGATCGCCGGGCTCATCCCCGCCCCCGAGTGGCGCGCACCCGCGGCGATCGCCGCGGCGCTCGTGCTGCTCTCGCTCGGCGCGTGGCTCGGCGCCGTGGTCGGACGCGCGCTCCGGCACGGCGCGCAGGCGGTGAAGCTCGGCGTGCTCGACCGCATCCTCGGCGCGATCGGCAACCTCCTCGTCACCGCCTTCGTGGTGGCGCTCGTGGGCTCGAGCGTCTCGGCCATGGGCGTGCCCGTGCTCTCGCCCGCGCTGGCGGGGTCGCGCGTGCTCACGACGCTCGACCAGGTCACGCCCGCACCCGCCCGCACGCTGCTCGCGGAGCTCCGGACCGCGGCGCTCGGCCAGGGCATCCCGTGGCTCGTCGAGGTGCTCGACGCGCCGACGGAGGCACCCGAACTGCCGACGGGCGGCGTCGACGACGCCGAGCTCGCGCGCGCCGCGACATCCGTGGTGCGCGTGACCGGCACGGCGTTCCAGTGCGGCAGCAACCTCTCGGGAAGCGGGTTCGTCGTGGCCGAGGACCGCATCGTCACCAACGCGCACGTGGTCGCCGGGGTCACCGAGCCGATCATCGAGGCACCGGGGCAGCCGGCCCTGGCGGGGCGCGTGGTCGCGTTCGACCCCGAGAACGACCTCGCGCTCATCGCCGTCTCGGGACTCCTGACCCCGCCGCTCGCGATCGCCGACGTGGGCGCGGGATCCGACGTGGCCGTCGCCGGCTATCCGTTCGGCGGACCGCTCGAACTGCGCCCGGCGCGCGTGATGTCGATCGAGCCGGTCACGATCGAGGAGTCGGGCCGCACCTCGACGCGCGAGATCATGACCCTCGCCGCCGACGTCGATCACGGCAACTCGGGGGGACCCGTGCTCAGCGGCGACGGCGCGGTCAGCGGCGTCGTGTTCGCGAAGTCCGACTCGGTCGACAACGTCGGCTACGCGATCCCCCTCTCGACGCTCTCGCCGCTCGCCGAGCAGGCGCCCGGCCTCGACGCGCAGGTCGACTCGGGATCGTGCGTCGGGTGAGGCACCGGCGACCGACGGTTCGCCGCTCGCGTCAGGGCAGGCGTGGCCGGTGGGGCGTCAGTCGGCGGTGAAGCCGTCGAAGCGGATGCCCCAGGTGAGCTGCCACTCCTCGCCCGGGTCGAGCCAGCGCAGGCCGCGGCCCGAGTTGAACGCCTCGGCGGGCGCGGTCATCGGCTCCACCGCGATGGCGACGTCGCCGTCTTCGCCGGGGAAGCTCCTCGTCGTGAACACCTGCACGTAGTCGAACTCGTCGTCGGCCCGGATCGAGACGCTGCGTCCGTCGGGGGCCGTGAGCGTGTGCAGCACCTGGCCCTCCTCGCTCGCCAGCTCGCCGAACGCGTCGTCGAGTTGGACGTCGCCGACCCTGCGGCCCTCCCGGAAGTCCCACTCGGTGCCGTCGACGGGCACCTCGCCCGTGGGCAGCAGGCGGTCGTCGACCTCGATGTGGCTCGCCGCGTCGAGGCGCAGCGTGAGGTCGGCCGTGGGCACGCCGCCGATCTTCAGGTACGGGTGCGTGCCGATGGCCACCGGTGCGGCCTCGCCGCCGAGGTTCTCGACGAAGTGCGTGACCTCGAGCCCGTCGGCGACGAGCTCGTAGTGCACCGCGGTGCCGAGCAGGTACGGATAGCCGAGCTGCGGGTAGATCGTCGCGGCGAGGGTGACCGAGTCGCGCTCGCGGGCGATCGGCTTGTACTCCGTGTAGCGGAGCAGCCCGTGGATCGCGTTGTTGCGCGCGGGCTCGGTGATCGCGAGGCGGTGCTCGACGCCCTCGTTGCTCCAGATGCCGTCGCGGATCCGGTTCGGCCACGGGACGAGCACGATGCCCGCCCCCATGGGCTGGGGCTGGTCCTCCGCGTACTGCGGCACGAGGTCGATGTCGTTGATGGTCAGGGTGCGGATGCCGGCGGCGACCGCGGTGATCGTGGCGCGCAGGTCGCCGCTGGCCGTCGACGTCTCGAGCACGAACTGCTCGCCCGTGGGAAGGGTCATGGATCCACTTTAGGGTCTCAGGCGAGCTGCACGGCGAGCCCTGCGGCCTCGAGCTCCGCGACGAGCGGCAACGGCGCGCCGGCATCGGTCACGAGCACGTCGAACGCGTCGATCGGGGCGATGCGGCCCAGGTGCACCTCGCCGAGCTTCGACCCGTCGGCGACGACGACCGACCGTGCCGCCGCCCGCAGCATGAGCGACTTCACCGCCGCCTCCGGCAGGTTCGAGTTGGTGACCCCGTGCACGGGGTCGATGCCGTTGCAGCCGATGAACGCGAGGTCGACGTGCACCTCGTCGAGCATCGAGCCGGCGAGCGGATGCACGAGCGAGTGCTGCTTCGGGCGCAGCGTTCCGCCGGTGACGACGACGGTGAACCGCGGGATCTCGTCCTCGAGCTCCAGTGCGATCGAGAGGCCGTTCGTGAAGACGACGAGGTCGTCGAGGTCGGTGCGGGCGCGCAGGGCACGGGCGATCTGGAGCGTGGTGGTGCCGACGTCGAGGATCACGCTCTGGCCGCTGCGCACGAGGGATGCGGCGTGCTCGCCGATCAGCCGCTTCGGCTCGACGGATGCGGCGAGCGCCTCCTCGAACGTCGGCTCGCGATCGGGCCGCTCGGCCTCGAGCAGCGAGGAGGCCGGCACAGCGCCGCCGTGGACGCGCCGGATCGATCCCTGGCGTTCCAGCGCATCGAGGTCGGCGCGCGCGGTGACCGTGGTGACGCCGAATGCCGCGCTGAGCTCCGCGACGCGCACGAACCCGCGCTCGGCGACGAGCGCCATGGCCAGCTGGCGGCGGCGGGGCGCATCGAGCGGCGGGGCGGCCGCTTCGGCCGCGGCATCCGTCAGTGCGGCATCCGTCATACGTGAATTCTGCGTGGTCCGCCCGCGCTTTGCAATACGAAACCCGGTTGTTTGCGAAACGAAAGTCGCGTAGGGTGGCGGCGTGCACCACACCGAACCCAGCGGATCAGCGGCATCCGGCCCCATCGTGGATCCCCGCATCGCGGTGCGTCCCTCGACGCTCGCCGACGGCCGCGAGCTCATCTACTTCGACGACGCCGACAGCGTGCTGCCGGCCGAGCGGGCGATCGACGAACGCGCGCTCGACCCGCGCCCCGCGACCGCGCACATGCGACAGGATCCGCTCACGGGCGAGTGGATCTCGATCGCGGCGGCGCGGCAGAACCGCGTCTTCCTCCCGCCGGCCGACCTCGACCCGCTGGCCCCGCAGAAGCCGGGCAACCCGTCGGAGATCCCGAGCACCTACGACGTCGCGGTGTTCGAGAACCGATCGCCGTCGTTCGGTCCCGAGCTCGCCGCACCGGATGCCTCCAGCGCCGACGCCCTGGCCGCACTGCGCCGGGTCGGCCTCGAGCGCACGTCCACCTCGGTCGGCCGCTGCGAGGTCGTGTGCTTCAGCCCCGAGCACGAGGGCTCCTTCGGCACGCTCAGCGTCTCGCGCGCCCGCACGGTGATCGAGGCGTGGGCGCAGCGCACGGCCGCGCTCTCGGCCCTCCCGGGCGTCGAGGAGGTCTTCCCCTTCGAGAACCGCGGGCGCGAGATCGGCGTCACGCTGCCCCACCCGCACGGCCAGATCTACGCCTACCCCTACGTCACGCCGCGCACCGAGCGCCTGCTCGCCGCGATCGACGACTACGGCCCCACGCTCATGGCCGACATCCTCGAGCGCGAGCGCAACGGACCGCGCGTGCTCGTCGCCGGCGAGCACTGGACCGCGTTCGTGCCGTTCGCGGCGCGCTGGCCGATCGAGGTGCACCTGCTCCCCCACCGGCACGTGCCCGACTTCGCCGAGACGACCCTCGCCGAGCGCGACGAGCTCGCCTCGCTCTACCTGCGCCTGCTGCGCGGCGTCGACCGCCTCTACGACACGCCCACGCCGTACATCGCGGCGTGGCACCAGGCCCCCGTGCACGAGCACCGCGGCGAGGTGCGCCTCATGCTCCAGCTCACGAGCCCGCGTCGGGCCGCCGACAAGCTGAAGTACCTCGCGGGCTCCGAGGCCGCGATGGGAGCATGGATCGGGGATGTCTCGCCCGAGGTGCAGGCCGAGGCCCTGCGACGGGCGATCGGGGAGGTCGAGGGATGAACGAGGTCGCCGAGGCGATGCACGGGTTCGCCGAGTGGTACGGGCGGAAGCCGATCGGTGCGTGGTCCGCGCCCGGCCGGGTGAACCTCATCGGCGAGCACACCGACTACAACGACGGATTCGTGTTCCCGTTCGCCATCGACCATCGCACCGCGGTGGCGCTCGGCGACCGCGACGACCGCGTGGTGCGCGTGGCGTCCAGCTTCGCGCCCGAGGCCGTGGAGATCCACCTCGACGAGCTCACGCCCGACGCGATCGACGGCTGGGCCGCCTACCCGCTCGGGGTCGCCTGGGCCCTCGGCGAGCACGGCGCCGACCTCCTGCACGTGCGCGGCGTCGACCTCTACATCACGAGCTCGGTGCCGATCGGCGCCGGCCTGTCGTCGTCGGCGGCCATCGAGTGCGCGGTCGCCCTCGCGCTCGACGAGCACTGGGGCCTCGGCTTCGACCGGGCGACCCTCGCGAAGGTCGGCCGGCTCGCCGAGAACCGCGTGGTGGGCGCCCCGACCGGCATCATGGACCAGTCGGCGTCCCTGCTCGGCGAGGCCGACGCCGGCGTGTTCCTCGACTGCCGCAGCCTCGACGCCGACGTGATCCCGCTCGGCTTCTCCGCCGACGGGCTGTCGCTGCTCGTCATCGACACGAAGGTCGAGCACGCGCACGCCTCCGGAGGCTACGCCGCGCGTCGTGCGTCGTGCGAGGCGGGCGCGGCGGCCCTCGGCGTCGAGTCGCTGCGCGACCTGCGGCCCGACGACCTCGCGCGGGCCGCCGAACTGCTCGACGACGAGACGTTCCGCCGCGTCCGCCACGTGGTCACCGAGGACCAGCGGGTGCTCGACACCGTGCGCACGCTCCGCGAACATGGGCCCGGCGCCATCGGTCCGTTCCTCGACGCGTCGCACGTCTCGATGCGCGACGACTTCGAGATCTCGGTGCCCGAGCTCGACCTCGCGGTCGCGACCGCCCAGGCGAACGGCGCGATCGGCGCCCGCATGACCGGAGGGGGCTTCGGCGGTTCCGCCATCGCACTCGTGATCGACGGGCTGGTGCCCGTGGTCACCCGCGAGGTGCTCGCCGCCTTCGCGGAGCACGGCTACCGCGAGCCGTCGATCTTCGCCGTGCACCCGAGCCAGGGCGCCCGGCGCGACGCGTAGGCCCCACCCGCGCGGTCAGCCCGGGAGCGACGGCGGCAACCCGAACGAGGGCAGCACGCCGCGCTCGAACCGGGTCATCGCGCAGATCCGGTCGCCGCTGAGGTCGAGCACGAGGAGTCCGGTGCCCTGCCGGACGCCGTCGGACGCGGTGCGCACGTACAGCGCGAAGGCGGGCTGGCCGTTCGCCCGCGTCGGCACGAGGTCGTAGGTCCGGCCCGGCCGGATGATGGCCGCGCAGAATCGGGCGACGGCCTCGCGGCCGCGGTACTCGAACGGCATCGGCGGCATCGACACCGTGACGTCCTCGGTGAGCAGGTCGACGAGTGCGGCGATGTCGGCGGACTCGTAGGCACGGACGAACCTCGCGACGAGCGCGCGCTCCGCCCGCGAGTCGGGAGCGGGGGCCGGTTCGCGCTCGCCGGACGACGGGAGGCGGTCCCGGAGGGCGGCGCGAGCCCGCTTGAGCGCGCTGTCGACCGATCCGACCGTCGAGTCGAGCATGCCGGCCACCTCGCGCGCGCGGTAGCCGAGCACGTCGCGCAGGACGAGCACGGCGAGCTGGCGGGGCGGCAGGAGCTGGAGCGCGGTCACGAACGCCAGGGAGATGGCCTCCGCCTGTTCGGAGCGGGCCTCGGGCCCGGGCGATGCAGCCGCCGCACCCGCGAGGAGCGCGTCGGGGTACGGCTCGAGCCACACGACCTCGCCCGACCCCGTCGGCTCGGGCGGATCGACGTCGGCGATGTCCCACTCCTTGGCCCGGCGTCGCCGGACGGCGCGTCGCGCGTTGAGGCACCGGTTGGTGGCGATCCGGTAGAGCCACGTGCGGAGCGACGCCCGCCCCTCGAAGCCGTCGAGGCCCTGCCACGCGCTCAGCAGCGTGTCCTGGAGGGCGTCCTCGGCATCCTGGAACGACCCGAGCATCCGGTAGCAGTGCACCTGCAACTCGCGACGGTGCGGCTCCACCAGCACCCCGAAGGCGTCGCCGTCGCCGGCGCGCGCCCTGGCGAGCAGGTCGGCCGTCTCCTCCGTCACCGTCGGGTCACCTCCGTCCGCACGCATCCGACCCCCTGCCGGTACGGACACCGGTCGGGTCGAGAACCGGGCGGCCGGTCAGCGCCCGGTTCCGGGTCGTCGCGGTGTCTGCATCATCGACGGATCCACGTCACGACGCAAGGAGGAAGCCGATGCTGTTGCACGACAAGGTCGCGGTCATCTACGGAGCCGGTGGCGCCATCGGCGGCGCCGTCGCGCGGTCCTTCGCGTCCGAGGGGGCCCGCCTCTTCCTGACCGGACGCTCCCAGGCACCCGTCGACGCGGTCGCCGAGGAGATCATCGCCGCCGGCGGATCCGCCGACACGGCACGGGTGGACGCGCTCGACGAGCCGGCGATCGACCGCCACCTGCAGTCGGTGATCGACGCGGCCGGCCGCATCGACATCTCGTTCAACGCGGTCGGCATCCCGAACGCGGAGATCCTGGGCATCCCCCTGGTCGAACTGGACGCCGACCTGTTCGCACTGCCCGTCACGACCTACGCGATGTCGTACTTCCTGACGGCCCGCCTCGCCGCCCGCCGGATGGTCGCGAGGGGTTCGGGGGTGATCATGACCGTCACGGCCTCGCACGCGCGGACGGGCATCCCGTCGGTGGGCGGCTACGGCCCGGCGATGGCCGCCAAGGAGTCGCTCACTCGGGAGTTGTCGGTCGAGCTCGCACCACGGGGCATCCGCGTGGTCGGCCTGCGGCCGCAGGCCATGCCCGAGAGCCGCACGATCAGGGACGCCTTCGAACCTCGCGCCGAGGCATTGGGGATGACCTGGGACCAGTGGCTGGAGGTGCTCGCCGGCCGGACCCACCCGCGCCGGCTCATGACGCTCGCGGAGCTGGCCGACATGGCGGCGTTCCTCGCGTCCGACCGCGCGAGCGCGGTGACCGGGACGACGCTCAACCTGACCATGGGCAGCCTCGACGACTAGGGCGTGGCTTCGCCGTGCCGCGCTACCCGGTCGTCCGGCGGCGGACGATCTCGTTGATCCAGATCGGCGCGTACGGGGACGTGCAGTTCGGGCGGAGTCGGGTAGTCCTTCAGGACCTCGAGACGCTCGCCGATGCCGATCGCGCGCGCACGATACTCAGGGTGATGGATGCCGATGTTCGCGAGGCACTCGTTCATGGCCCACTGCAGGCGGTCCGGCGCATCCTTCATGTGCGTCTCGATGAGGTCGAGGAGTTCGGGCAGGTCGAGTCCGTCGGGGGCTTTCGCCACGCGGTCGCTGGTCAGCGCCCACCCGGCGCTGGCGACCACCGGGTCGGGGTCGGCGAACCAGGCGATGCGGAGCTCCTCGACGTGCCCGTTCTTCTTGACGACGTAGTTGACGAGCCAGTCCTGCACCTTGGGGACGCGCGCGTCCCGCAGCATGGCGTCCAACTCGGGTGCGGTGTATTCCTTGGGGCGGCTGATCAGGATCGCGACGAGACGGGCCGCGGTGTCGCCCGTCTCCCAGAGCTGACCGGCGAGTTCCGGCTGGGTCCCGACGCGCTTGGCCACCGCCCGCAGCCTGGTGAGGTTGACACCGTGGTCGTCGCCGTGGCGTTCGTTCACCGCACGGATCTTCGGGTCCTCCAGCGCGGCGAGGTCCGCCAGCACCTCGCCGACCGTGGCCCGGGTTGCGGAACCGATCACCACAGCCGTCTCCCTCGCTTCTCCGTCGACCCTCGCGCCCAGCCTACGTCGATCACGGGAGCGACCCTCGCCGTCAGGGCTCGACCGGGCTGGGCGTCCCGCCGGTGATCCGGACGAGCTCGTCGAACGTGGTCGGGAACACCGTCTTCGCGTGCCCCGCCGCCGCCCACACCTCGGGATACTCGGCCAGCTGCACGTCGACGATCGTGCGCACCGGGGCGGGGTGCCCGACGGGGGCGACGCCGCCGATCACCTGTCCGGTCGCCGCCTTCACCGTCTCCTTCGACGCGCGCCGGATCGTGCCGCCGAGGCGGTCGCCGAGCCAGTCGGTGTCGACCCGGTGCGCACCCGAGGTGAGCACGAGGATCGGCTCGTCGTCGATCGTGAAGACGAGCGAGTTGGCGATCTGCCCGACCTCGACGCCGAGCGCGTCCGCGGCGAGCTGCGCCGTGGTCACGGCGTCGTCGAACCAGACGATGCTCGGTTCGAGTCCCTCGGCGGCGAGCACGCTCGCGACGCGGTCGACGGCGGGGTGCGATGGCCCGCGGCCGCGCACCGGCATCGGCTCGGCTGCGGGCAGGTTCGTCGGCTGCGACTCGGCTGGCATGCGTCGATCCTACGATTCCGGCGCCACCGCTTCACGCTGGAGTAGGGTTCCCGCGTGACCGCAGCCCCACCTCCCGCCGATGATCGCCTCGCCCGCCGCCTCGGCCTCCGCGATGCCGTGGTCATCGGACTCGCCTCGATGATCGGCGCGGGGGTCTTCGCCGTGTGGGGCCCGGCGGCCCAGGCGGGCGGCGCATGGCTCCTCGCGGGCCTCGCGATCGCCGCGTTCGTGGCCTTCGCGAACGCGGGCTCGACCGGCCAGCTCGCGGCCCGGTATCCGGAGTCGGGCGGCGCCTACCGGTACGGCCGGGAGCGGCTCGGCGAGTGGCCCGGGTTCCTCGCGGGCTGGGGATTCGTGGTCGGCAAGACGGCCAGCTGCGCGGCGATGGCGATGACCGCGGCCGACTACCTCGTGCCCGGTCCGTGGGAGAAGCCGGTCGCGGTGCTCGCCGTCGTCGCGCTCTCGGCGGTGAACCTCCGCGGCATCACGCGCACCGCCCGCGCGGCCGCGATCATCGTGCTCGTCGGTGCTCGCGGTGCTCGCCCTCGTGCTGGCCTCGGGCGTGGCCGACCTCGTCCAGGTCGGCGTCCGGTCGCAGCAGGAGCAGGGCGTGCCCGACGTGGGCTGGTACGGGGTGCTGCAGTCCGCGGGCCTGCTGTTCTTCGCGTTCGCGGGATACGCGCGCATCGCGACGCTCGGCGAGGAGGTGCGCGATCCGGCGCGCACGATCCCCCGCGCGATCGCGATCTCCCTCGGCGTCGTCGTCGCGCGTGTACGGCGCCCTGGCGGTGGTCCTGCTGCTGGTGCTCGGGCCCGCGTACCTGGCCGCGGGCGTCGACGCCCCGCTCGCCGATCTCGTGGCGGTGAGCGGGTGGGCGTGGGCCGTGCCCGTGGTGCAGGTCGGCGCGGGACTCGCCGCGCTCGGCGCCCTCCTCGCCCTCATCGCGGGCATCGGCCGCACGGCCCTCGCGATGGCGCGGGATCGTGAGCTGCCGGCGCCGCTCGCCGCGGTGCATCCGCGGTTCGGGGTTCCGCACGTCGCCGAGATCGCGGTGGCCGTGGCGGTCGTCGTGCTCGTGCTCGTGGCCGACCTGCGAGGGGCGATCGGGTTCAGCTCCTTCGGCGTGCTCGTGTACTACCTCGTCGCGAACGCGTCGGCGCTCACCCAGCCGCCGGCCGAGCGTCGCGTGCCGCGGTGGCTGAGCGCCGCCGGTGCGATCGGATGCCTCGTGCTGGTCGCGACCCTGCCGGTCGAGGCGGTGCTCGCGGGTCTCGCCGTGTTCGCCGTCGGGGTCGTGTACCGGTCGGTGCGACGCGCGATCGCACGGCGACGGGCGGCCGGCTGAGTCGTGATCGGCCGCGTCGGCCCCCGTAGGCTGGCGCCATGAGCGCAGATCCCTCGGCCCGCATCCTCACCATCGCCGGCGTTCCCGCGCCGGTCGTGCACGAACGCGCCTTCGTGGCCGCGGGTGCGGTGATCGTCGGCGACGTCCGCCTCGAGGCGGGCTCGAGCGTCTGGTACAACGCGGTGCTGCGCGCCGAGGCGGAGCCGATCGTGCTCGGCGTCGACGCGAACCTGCAGGACACCGTGGTCTGCCACGTCGACGCGGGCTTCCCGCTCACGATCGGCCGCGGCGTCTCGGTCGGGCACGGCGCCGTGCTGCACGGCTGCACGGTCGAGGACGACTGCCTCATCGGCATGGGCGCGACCGTGCTGAACGGCGCGGTCATCGGATCGGGCTCGCTCGTCGCCGCGGGCGCCGTCGTGCTCGAGGGCACCGTGGTGCCGCCCGGATCGCTCGTGGCCGGCGTGCCCGCGAAGGTGCGGCGCGAGCTCACCGACGCGGAGCGCGACGGCATCCGCCGCAACGCCGCCGCCTACCTGCGCCACGTCGAGGAGCACACCGCGCCCGTCGACTGACGTCGCGTTCGCGACCCGCGCGCGTGCCGGAGGCGGCCAGTCCGCCCGGTCAGGCGCGCACGGGCGCGAGCCGGTTCCGCAGCCGGCGGACCCGCCGCACGACCCAGCGCACGGGCAGGGCGACGAGCATCGCCGCGGCGCCCTCGAACGACCGGTCGTGGGGTCCGAGCATCCGCTTGCGCTCGAACGCCCGACGCAGCGCACCGCCCGTGAGGTTGTACTGCCGCCGGGCGAGCGGGAGGGGCGCGTTCCCGTCGCCGCGCGACGAGCCCGTCGAGCCGCTCGAGCCAGTCGTCGACGTCGGCACCGTGGAAGTAGTTGTCGTCGAGCCACTCCGGCGCAGGATGCCGCGCGGTGCCCGAGACGAGCGTCGTCGGCCCCGCCGAACAGGCCGCTGCCGACGAACACGGTGTTGATCAGCTTCGGCTCCACCCCGAACTCGTCGATCACGAGCGACGGCACGCCCTCGGCCACCGCCTCGAGCACCGCCGTGGAGCTCACGGTCACGAGGGCGGACGCCCGCGCGAGGTGGTCGGCCATCGGGCCGTCCTCCACCACGAGGTTCGGCGGCAGCGTGCCGCCGAGCTCGGCGCGCACCGACGGGTCCGCGAGCAGGTCGGCGAAGTCGTAGGACTCGGCGTGGGTCTGCGCCTCGCCGGCGCGGGCGCGCACCTTCACGACCACCCGGCGCTGCGGACGCCGGCGTGCGGCATCCGCGAGCCACCCGAGGAGGCGCACCCGGTCCTCGCGGAGCGACGGGACCTTCGCCTGCGCGGCGAACACGAGGTCGGTGCGGCCGGCGTCGAATCCCGTCGAGCCGGATGCCGTCGGAGGCCGCGCCGGCCGCGCCGGCCACGCCGGCCCCGGCGTGCTGCCGGACCGCGGTCCGCAGGAACGGCAGCGTCGCGAGCCCGAGGTCGACCGGCACGCCGAGGTGTTCGGCGTTCGCGCGGAACTCCCGCACCTCGCGTCGGCTGTGCAGCACGATGAGGTCGACCTGCTCCCGGTAGATCACGGCCTTCGGCTCGGCGGGGATCGTGAGGCCGGGGAAGCCGCTCACGAGCACCGGTCGGTCGCCGGACGCGCCGATCACGGGCGCGACCACCCGCACGAGCGGCCCTCGGAGCGCGAGCAGCACCGCCTCGGGTCCGGAGCCCGACGACGAGCTCGCCGAGCGCGTCGAGCTCGACGACGTCGACGTCCGCGGGGACGAAGCGCGATCCCGCCAGCGCGACCCGGAGCTGCCGCGCGCTCGGCTGCGCGGGCGTGGCCAGCACGACGAGGCGCATGCGCCAGGCATCCGTCGGCAGCTGCGACGCGAGCGCCGCGCCCCATTTCACGTACGAGTCGGTGTCGGCGACGACGAGGAGCGTGCCGCTCACGCAGGCACCCGGCGCAGCTTGGCCCGCGGCGCCTCCTCGCCCGGGAAGACGCGCTTCACGCCGTCGCCCATGGCCTCGCCGATGATGCGGATGTCGCGCACGAGGTGCTCGAGGCCCTGCGGCTCGAGCGACGCGGCCTGGTCGCTGCCCCACATCGCCCGGTCGAGGGTGATGTGGCGCTCCACGGCGACGGCGCCGAGCGCCACGGCGGCGAGCGAGATCTGCAGGCCGCGCTCGTGGCCCGAGTAGCCGATCGGCACGCCGGGGTAGCGCCGCTGCAGCGTGTCGATCATGCGCAGGTTGGCCTCCTCGGCGGGCATCGGGTAGCTCGACGTGGCGTGCATGAGCACGAGGCGATCGGTGCCGAGCGCCTCGATCGCGCGGTCGATCTCGTCGATGGTCGACATGCCGGTCGAGAGGATCACGGGCTTGCCGGTGCGGGCGACGGCGTCGAGCAGCTCGAGGTCGGTCACCGACGCCGAGGCGATCTTGTGCGCGACGACGTCGAGCCCCTCGAGGAACTCGACCGAGGGCACGTCCCACGGCGACGCGAACCAGTCGACCCCGGCGCGCATCGCGTACGACGCGATCTCGAGGTACTCGGCCTCGCCGAACTCCACGCGGCGGCGGTAGTCGAGGTAGGTCATCGTGCCCCACGGCGTCTCGCGCGGCACGTCGCGCATGTGCTCGGGCGTGGCGATCTCGGGGGTGCGCTTCTGGAACTTCACGGCCTGGGCGCCGCACTCGACCGCGACGTCGATCAGCCGCTTGGCGATCTCGACGTCGCCGTTGTGGTTCAGGCCGATCTCGCCGATCACGTAGACGGGCAGGCCGGGGCCGATCACCGATCGGCCGATGCGCACAGCGGTCATTCGCTCACTCCTCCTCGTTCGGGGCGCCGGTCGCGCCCCTCGTCATGCGGGCTCCGACGATGAGGTCGGAGAGTTCGCGCACCGCCCCGTCGCCGCCCCGGCGGCGCAGCACGAGACGGGCGCCGGCGAGCACCTCGGGCGTCGCATCGGCCACGGCGATCGGCCACCCCACGAGGGCGAGCGCGGGCAGGTCGCCCCGGTCGTTGCCGAGGTACGCGATGCGATCGAGCCGGATGCCGCGGGCCGCCGCCCAGTCGCGGAGCACCGCGCCCTTGTCGGCGATGCCCTGCGCGCACTCGACCCCGAGCTTCTCGGCACGGCGGCCGACCACGGGGTTCTCCTCGGCGGAGAGGATCAGCACGGGCACGCCCGCGGCCCGGAGCCGCGCGATGCCGTGGCCGTCGCTGCGGCTCACGCGCACGGTCTCGCGCCCGAGCTGGTCGACCATCACGGTGTCGTCGGTGTGCACGCCGTCGAAGTCGGTGACGAGCGCGTCGACGTCGACGAGCGGATGCCGCGGGTCGACGCCGACGCCGCGAGCGTGCCGCCGCGAGCGCACGGTCGACCTGCGGCGCGAGCGCGCGCGCCCGCTCGAGGTCGGCCGCGTCGTCGATCTCGATCGCGTGGTCGGGGTGCACGGGCCGGATGCCCACGCGCCCGAAGAAGCGGTGGCCCGCCTCGAGGAACCCGCGGTGCGGAACACGTAGAACGCGCCGGTCTCGGCGTACTCGGGCTCGCGGTCCTGGCGGCGCGGACGGTGCGCGGCGTCGTGGTTCACCCCGGAGGCGCCGGCGACGGCGTCGTCGCGCCAGAGGAAGACGTGGGACGGCGCGGCCGAGAACACGACGTCGCGCTCGCCCGACGCGACCCGCTCGATCGCGGCGTCGAGGTCGGCGGGGTCGATGAACGGCGACGTGGCCTGGATGAACACGGTGAGGTCGTCGCCCGGCGCGGCGTCGAGTCCGAGCGCGCCGAGCGCGTGCCGCAGCGCCGACTCGCTCGACGCGGTGGCGCCGGCGAGCTCGGCGGGACGCGCGACGATCTCGGCGCCCGCGTCGCGCGCGGCCTCGGCGATCGCGTCGTCGTCGGTCGTGACGACCACTCGCCCGATCCGCTCCGCGGCGAGCGCGGCGAGCACGGCCCGCGCGACGAGCGGGACGCCCCCGACGCGCGCCACGTTCTTGCCCGGCAGTCCCTGCGAGCCGCCGCGCGCCGGGATGATCGCCGTCGCGAGCGCGGTCGGCGGATCGCCGCGCGCGGACCGGCGGCGGCGCGAGGCGTGCGCGCCGCCGCCGGCGGGCGCGTGCCGGAGCTCGACGTGGGTCATGGCGCGAAGCTATGCCGCCCGGACGGCCGGGCGGTGCACGCCGGGTGAACGCGGGGCGACCGTCAGGTCGACGGTCGATGCCGCCGACGCCGGACGCCCGGCCGATGGACGACGAAGCGGATGCCGCAGGCACCGGGCCCGCGGCATCCGCTCGCGTTCGTCGCTCCTACCGGTGCAGGCGCTGCTCGGCCGCCTTCACGACGTTCGCGAGCAGCATGGCGCGGGTCATCGGGCCCGACGCCGCCGGGGTTCGGCGAGAGGTGGCCCGCGACCTCGGCGACGCCGGGGTCGACGTCGCCGGTGAGCCGGCCCTTGCCGGTCTCCTCGTCCTGCACGCGCGTGATGCCGACGTCGAGCACGGCCGCGCCGGGCTTGATCCAGTCGGGCTGCACGAGGTGCGGCACGCCGACCGCGGCGACGACGATGTCGGCGCGGCGCACCTCGGCGGCGAGGTCCTGCGTGCGCGAGTGCGTGAGCGTGACCGTGGCGTCGAGGCCCTTGCGGGTGAACAGCAGCCCGAGCGGACGCCCGACGGTGAGGCCGCGGCCGATCACGGTGACGTGCCGCCCCGGATCGGCACGTCGTAGCGACGCAGCATCTCGACGATGCCGGCCGGCGTGCACGGCAGCGGCGAGTGCAGCTCGCCCTCGATGCCGAGCACGAGCCGGCCGAGGTTGGTCGGGTGCAGGCCGTCGGCGTCCTTGTCGGGGTCGATGAGCTCGAGCATCGCGTTCTCGTCGTGCCCCGCCGGCAGCGGCAGCTGCACGATGTAGCCCGTGACCTCGTGCGCCGAGTTGAGGTCGTGGATCGCCGCGCCGCACGTCGGCGGTGGTCGCCGACGCGGGCAGGTCGACGCGGATCGACTCGATGCCGACCTCGGCGCAGTCGCGGTGCTTGCCCGCGACGTAGGAGCGCGACCCGGGGTCGTCGCCGACGAGGAGCGTGCCGAGGCCCGGCACGACGCCGTGGGCGCGCAGCAGCGCGATGCGCGACGCGAGCTCCGCCCTTCACGGCCGCCGCGTCGCGATCGCCGTCGAGCGTGATCGCGCGTCATGCCGATCGCCTACTGCACGAGGCCCGGGTAGAGCGGGAACGCCGCCGTGAGGGCCTCGACGCGCGCGCGGAGCGACGCGACATCCGCCTCGCCCTGCAGCGCGAGCGCGATGAGGTCGGCGACCTCGGTGAACTCGGCGTCGCCGAAGCCGCGGGTCGCGAGCGCGGGCGTGCCGATGCGCAGGCCCGAGGTGACCATCGGCGGGCGCGGGTCGAACGGCACCGCGTTGCGGTTCACGGTGATGAGCGCCTCGTGCAGCAGGTCCTCCGCCTGCTGTCCGTCGATCTTCGAGTTGCGCAGGTCGGCGAGCACGAGGTGCACGTCGGTGCCGCCCGTGAGCACGTCGACGCCGGCGGCGCGCGAGTCGTCGGCCGTGAGGCGCTCGGCGAGGATCTGCGCGCCGCGGATGGTGCGCTCCTGGCGGTCCTTGAACTCGGCGGATGCCGCGATCTTGAACGCCGTGGCCTTGGCCGCGATCACGTGCATGAGCGGGCCGCCCTGCTGGCCGGGGAACACGTTCGAGTTGAGCTTCTTCGCGAGCTCCATGTCGCGCGCGACGATGAAGCCCGAGCGGGGGCCGCCGATCGTCTTGTGCACGGTCGACGAGACGACGTCGGCGTGCGGCACGGGGTTCGGGTGCAGGCCGGCGGCCACGAGTCCGGCGAAGTGCGCCATGTCGACCCAGAGCTTCGCGCCGACCTCGTCGGCGATCGCGCGGAACGCGGCGAAGTCGAGGTGGCGCGGGTAGGCGGACCATCCCGCGATGATGACCTGCGGCTTGTGCTCGAGGGCCTTGTCGCGCACGACGTCCATGTCGACGAGGAAGGTCTCGGGGTTCACGCCGTAGGACACGGCGTTGTAGAGCTTGCCCGAGAAGTTGAGCTTCATGCCGTGGGTGAGGTGGCCGCCGTGCGCGAGCTCGAGGCCGAGGATGGTGTCGCCGGGGGTGGCGATCGCGGCCAGCACGGCCGCGTTGGCGGTGGCGCCCGAGTGCGGCTGCACGTTCGCGTACTCCGCGCCGAACAGGCTCTTCGCGCGCTCGATCGCGAGCGACTCGGCGATGTCGACGTACTCGCAGCCGCCGTAGTAGCGGCGGCCGGGGTAGCCCTCGGCGTACTTGTTCGTGAGCACCGAGCCCTGGGACTGCAGCACCGAGACCGGAACGAAGTTCTCGCTCGCGATCATCTCGAGGTAATCGCGCTGGCGTCCGAGTTCGAGATCGAGGACTTCGGCGATCTCGGGGTCGACCTCGGACAGCGGCTGATTGAAGACGGATTCGGCCAAGACTGGCTCCTTCATGACATGCGGACCTGATGGGTGCTGCTGCGAGCGCGACTCGCGCGGCAGCAGGCGCACCGGCCCAGGCGAGCGGTCGGTCCGTGCCAGTCGCTCCCCGATGGGTATCCATCTCAACGCCAGTCGCGACGCTCGCAAGCATAGCAACGGATGCCCCGCGCGGTCGGCTCGCCCGCGGGAAGGCTGTCATCCGGCGTCGCCGCGTGGCAGGATGGAGCCGCCGCCGTTTGTTAGGATTCCTGCCTTATCGGCAGGATCCCCGCCCACCATCGAGGACGCATGCACCGACGCACCGCCCCCGCCCACCGCCCGGGTCGCCGCCCGGCCGCCGCCGGGCCGCCGACTCGCCGCGCTCGCGAGCGTCGTGGCGATGGCGGCCGCGCTCGGGTCGCTCACCGCCTGCACCGCCGAACAGAACGGAGACGCCGTGACCGGCATCATCCCCGCCCCCACGTCCTTCGAGCTCCGCGAGGAGGCGCCGTTCCGGCTCACCGGGACGTCGCGGCTCGTCGCGGACGGCGAGGGTGCGGCGGCGGTGGCCGAGACGTTCGCGCGGCAGGCGCGGGCCGCCACGGGGTTCGAGCTGCCCGTCGTCGAGGGCGAGCCGGCGGCATCCGACCTCTCGTTCGTGGTCGCCGACGGCGAAGCGCCCGAGGCGGCCGCCGAGGGCTACACGCTCGAGTCGGGCGACGGCGGCGTGCGCGTCGCGGCCGACACGGCGGCGGGGCTCTTCCGCGGCACCCAGTCGCTGCGGCAGCTGCTGCCCGCCGCGATCGAGCGAGCGGATGCCGCGGCGGCACCCGACGGCGGATGGATCGTGCCCGCGGCATCCGTCGCCGACGCCCCGCGCTTCGCCTACCGGGGCGCCATGCTCGACGTCGCCCGGCACTTCTTCCCCGTCGAGGACGTGCTGCGCTACCTCGACGCCATCGCGCTGCTGAAGCTCAACGTGCTGCACCTGCACCTCACCGACGACCAGGGCTGGCGCATCCGGATCGACGCGTGGCCCGAGCTCACGGGCGTCGGCGCCTCGACCTCGGTGGGCGGCGACGGCGGCGGCTCCTACACGAAGGACGACTACCGCCGCATCGTCGAGTACGCCGCCGAGCGGTTCATCACGATCGTGCCCGAGATCGACCTGCCCGGGCACACGAACGCGGCGCTCAGCGCCTACCCCGAGCTCAACTGCGACGGGGTCGCACCCGCGCCCGTACGAGGGCATCGAGGTCGGCTTCTCGTCGCTCTGCGCCGCGCCCGAGCGTGCCGACGCGACCGACCGGTTCCTGGCCGACGTCACGCGCGAGCTCGCCGAGCTCACGCCCGGGCCGTGGCTGCACCTCGGCGGCGACGAGTCGCTGTCGACGAGCCGCGACGACTACCTCGACCTCGTGCGGCGGATGACGCAGGCCGCCGCCGCGACCGGCAAGACGGTCATCGGGTGGCACGAGATGGGCGCCTCGCGGGAGCTGCCCGCGGGCACCGTCGGGCAGTACTGGAGCTTCGTCGAGCCCGAGGGCGACGCGGCGGAGCTCACCCGCTCGTTCGTCGAGCAGGGCGGGCAGCGTCATCCTCTCGCCCGCCGACGTCGCCTACCTCGACATGAAGTACGTCGACGACCCCCAGGACCGCTCGGCGGCACTCTCGGCCTCGACTGGGCCAAGGGGCCGACCACGATCGACGAGGCGTACCTCTGGGACCCCACGGCGATCGTGCCCGGCGTCGGCGAGGACGAGATCCTCGGCGTCGAGGCGCCGCTCTGGACCGAGACGATCGGCACGCATCGGGGAGGTCGGAGTTCATGGCGTTCCCCCGCATCGACGGCGATCGCCGAGATCGGCTGGTCGCCGGCTCCGCCCCCGGGCGGCGCTCGGGACACCGGCGAGTTCTTCGGGCGGGTCGCCGACGCTCGGCGCGCACTGGGACGCCGCGGGCACCGCGTACTACCCGGTGCGCGGGGTGCCCTGGCGCGAGTAGCGCAGGCCGTCAGGAGCACCCTTCCGGCTTCCCGACGTGAGGACTATGCTCCCGACCGGCACGGTACGGTGCCCCAGGCGACACGGTGCGGTGCCTCAGACGAGAGGGGTGACCACATGTCCGGCGTGGTGCATTTCGAGATCCCGGCCGACGACGAGGAGCGAGCACGGGGGTTCTACCGGGGCGCCTTCGACTGGCGGCTCGACGTCCTCCCCGACCTGGGATACACGAACGTGGTGACGACCCCGGTCGACGAGACGACGCAGGCGCCGCTCGAACCCGGGGCGATCAACGGCGGCATGTTCGAGCGCACCGCCGATCTCCCGAACCCGATCATCACGGTCGACGTCGACGACATCGACGCGGCACTCGAGCGGATCACCTCGCTCGGCGGCGCGGTGGTGCAGGCGAAGACCGCGATCCCGGGCATGGGGTACTTCGGGTACTTCCGGGACACCGAGGGGAACGTCCTCGGGCTCTGGACGACGGCGACCGACGCCGCCTGAGGCGCCGCCTGAGCGCGCTGCCCGGCGAAGCCGGTGACGGAGCCGCGGCATCCGTCACCTGCATGGCGGATGCCGCGGCATCCGTCGCCCGTGCTACTTGACGCTGCCCGCCGTCAGCCCGCCGACGAGGCGCTTCTCGATGATCATGAAGAGCACGACGACGGGGATGATCGCCACGATCGACACGCCGAACACGTAGTGCCACGAGGTCTCGTACTGGCCGACGAACTTCGTGAGCGCCACGGAGAGCGGCTGGTTGCCCGCCGTCGAGAGGATGACGAGCGAGGCCGCGAACTCGTTCCAGCACGCCACGAACGTGAACACGATCGCGGTCACGATGCCGGGCCACACGAGCGGCAGCTGGATCCGGAACAGCACGGTCAGCCGCCCCGCGCCGTCGATCTGGGCCGCCTCGTCGATCTCCTTCGGCACGCCGGCGAAGAACGAGTGCATGATCCACACCGCGAACGACAGGTTGAACGCGGCGTTGATGAAGATCATCGCGGCCCAGGTGTCGATCAGGCCGAGGGTGACGAACTGCCGGAACAGGCCCGACGTGAGCACCGCGGGCTGCAGCATCTGCGTGACGATGACGAGGAAGAGGAACACGAAGCGCCCGGGGAACCGGAATCGCGCGGTGTAGTACGCCGCGGGCATCGCGACCGCGAGCACGAGCACGGTCGCGAAGACCGCGATCACGATCGTCGAGATGAGGTTCTGCGGCAGCGGCGTCTCGGGCGTCGACCACATGTTGATGTAGTTCTCCCAGTGCCACTCCGTGGGGAAGTAGGTGGGTTCGACCGAGCGGATCTGCGCCTTCGTCTTCACCGAGCCGAAGAACATGATCGTGTACGGCAGGATGAAGATCACCAGCACGATGAAGCCGCCGAGCATGCGCAGCAGCACGCGGCCGATGGGCACCTGGTCCTCGGTGTAGCGGCGTCGGCGGTTCGCTGCCGACGGGAGCGTCGATCGTCTCGAAGGCGGGTGCGGTGACGGCCACGGCTCAGACCTCCTTCGTGGGCTTGACGACCTTCACGTACACCGCGACGATCACGATGACGATGAGGAAGGCGACGACCGAGAGCGCGCTCGCGACGTCGACCTTGTGCTGGTTCTGGATGTACTTGAAGATCAGCGTCATGATCGTGTCGGCGTCGTAGCCGGGGATCGATCCCGGTCATCACCTTCAGGATCGGCAGCGAGTTGAAGACGTTGATGATGTTGATGAGCACGGCCACGCTGAGGGCGCCGCGCAGCTGCGGGAGGATGACGCTCACGTAGGTGCGCATCGGCCCGGCGCCGTCCATCTTGGCCGCCTCGAGCACGTCGCCCGGGATCGTCGCGAGGCCGGCGAGGATCGTGTACGTCGTGAACGGCAGCGAGACGAAGACGGCGACGACGATCGACCACGCGAACGCGGTGGTCGGGTTGCGGGTCCACCCGTAGCCCTCGGGCGTGTCGACGAGTCCGATGTCGACGAGGAACTTGTTGATGATGCCGAAGTACGGCTCGAGGCCGTAGTACACGACCATGGTCGTCATCACGACGGATGCCGCCCACGGGATGATCACCGCGAGGCGGACGATGCGCCGGCCCGGGAACGCCTTGTTGAGGACCTGCGCGAGCCCGAGGGAGATGAGGACGGTCGCCGCGACGACCACCACGACCCAGACGATCGTGCGGGCGAAGATCGGCCAGAAGTAGGGGAACGAGAAGACCTCGACGTAGTTGTCGAAGCCGACCGAGCCGTGGTCGACGCCCGAGATCGAGATGTCGCGCGTCGAGTTGAAGAACATGACGACGGCCGGGAACAGCACGACGCCGAAGATGAGGATGAGGGCGGGGCCGATCCACGGGAGCGACGCGAGGAACTCGCGTCCGCCGGGCTTCCGGCCCGTGCGGGAGTCGCTCCCGCCGGGGCGGGGGCGGCCGGTGGCCGCCCCCGCCGGGGTCGATGACGTGTCGGTCGTGGTGCTCATGATCTCGATGGTCACCGATCCCTCCGGTGGTGCGTGGACGTGGTCGCGGTCGTCGCGGGGATCAGCCCGCGTCGGCCTGCGCCTGGATCTCGGTCAGGACGTCCTGCGCCGGCTTCGTCTGGAGCTGGCCGAAGAGCGCCTTGAACGCGGCATCCGTCGCCGCCCACTGCGGGTTGGTGCTCGGGTAGAACTGCGCGTCGGGCAGCACCTCGAGGAACGGCGCGAGCGCCTCCTCGCCGCCGAGCGCCTCGGCGCCCGACTTCGTGACGGGCAGGAAGCCCTCGGCCTGCACCCACGGCACGTAGACGTCGGAGGTGTAGTAGTAGTCGAGGAACGTCGGTGATCGCGTCCTGCTTGTCGCCGTCGTTCTGGAAGGCCATGAGCTGGTCCATCACGCCGAGGGTGAAGGGGCTGCCGTCCTGGGTGGGGATCGGCACGATCGAGTAGTCGAGGTCGGGGTTGTTCTCCTCGATCTGGCCGACGGTCGGCGGGAGGCCGACCTGCATGCCGATCTTGCCCTGGATGAAGATGTCCATGAGCGGCGAGCGGTCGGTCGAGCCCGGGTCGGCCTGCGTCGCGCCGGCGTCGATCATCTTCTTGATCTGGTCGGCGCCGGGCAGGTTCGCCGGGTCGTCGACGGTGATCTCGGTCGCGTCGCCGAACGTGCCGCCGCCGCCCCAGAGCCACACGGCCGCCTCGGCCTGCGCCTCCTCCGAGCCGAGCGGCATGCCGTAGCCGGCGGTGCCGCCGCCGAGCGCGGAGACCTTGGTCGCCGCGTCGAGCAGCTCGTCCCAGGTGGTGGGCGCCGCCGCGACGCCGGCCTGCTCGAGCAGGGCGTTGTTGACGAACAGCGCACGCGCCGACGCGATGAGCGGCAGCGCATAGGCCGTGCCGTCGACCTCGGCGTTGGCGAGGAACGACTCCTGGAAGTCGCCGTAGGTGTCGGCCGACACGACCTCCTCGGCCGGGTAGAGCAGGCCGTCGGCCGCGAACCCGGCGAACGGGCCGCCGTTGTAGATGTCGGGTGCCTCGCCGCCCTGGACCTTCGTGGCGATCACGCTCTCGAGGTTGTCCCACGACTGCACCTCGAGGTTCACGCTGATGTCGGGGTTCTCCTCCTCGAAGCCCTCGATGACGTCCTCCCACAGCCCCTGGGTGTTGTCGGAGTAGCTCGGGACGAGCAGGTCCAGCGTGGTCCCGCCGGCCTCGTCGCCGGAGCCGGAGCCGCCGCCGAACCCGCAGGACGCGAGCGTGAGCGATGCTGCGGCGGCAACCGCGACCGCGGCGCTGAGACGCAGTGACTTCTTCATTGTGCTTCCTCACTCTGGTGGATGGGCACCTGACGCAACTCGAGCCTCGCGCGACGGTGCGTTGGTCGGGAAACATGCAGCTCGAGCATGCCGTGATGATGCTTCCTGACTGTTTTGCCGATGAATCGATCATGTTCGTTCAAGCGACGCACGAAATCTATGACGGATGCCACTCGCCCGTCAAGACTGGAAACGGGATTTGTTACCGGATTTTGTTCAGATCCCTCACAAACGGAGAATTCTCGCCCATCTCGTGCAAATCGATCGCTTCGCTTGATCGATAGACATCATGAACAGTCATCTGCAATCATTGACTCGTCATGCCGCCGTCGTGCCACGTCGCGTGCGGACCTCCCACCCCACCTGGAGCACCGACCGTGAGCGAACCGCAGAGCCCCTCCGTCACCCCCGCCGCGCACATGGCGGCGGAACTCGCCTCCCAGCCGGACACGTGGGCCCGGGCGGCATCGATGACCCGGGAGCACTCGCTCCTCCCGGCGCACGGCACCCGCATCGCGGTCGTCGGCTGCGGCACGTCGTGGTTCATCGCGCAGTCGTACGCGTGGCTCCGCGAAGCGGGCGGTCACGGCGAGACCGACGCGTTCGCGGCATCCGAGGCCTTCGTCGACCGCGGCTACGACGCCGTGGTCGCGCTGACCCGCTCGGGCACCACCACCGAGGTGCTCGACCTCGTCGAGCGACTGCGTGGGCGCGTGCGCACGGTCGGCGTCATCGGCGACCCGACCTCGCCGCTCGTCGACCTCGTCGACGACGCCGTGACCCTGCCGTTCGCCGACGAGCAGTCGGTCGTGCAGACCCGCTTCGCGACCACCGCGCTCGCCCTCTTCCGCGCCTCGCTCGGCGAGGACCTCGACGGGGCGGTCGCCGACGCCCGGTCCGCGGTCGCCGAGGAGCTCGACCCCGCCCTCGTCGACGCCGAGCAGTTCACGTTCCTCGGCCGCGGCTGGACCGTCGGGCTCGCCCACGAGGCCGCGCTCAAGATGCGCGAGGCCTCGCAGTCGTGGACCGAGTCGTACCCCGCGATGGAGTACCGGCACGGCCCCATCTCGATCGCGGCGCCGGGCCGGGTCACCTGGCACTTCGGCGAATCGCCCGCCGGGCTCGCCGACGAGGTCGCCGCCGACCGGCGCCCGCTTCGAGGCCGGCGCGCTCGACCCGATGGCCGAGCTCGTGCGCGCCCAGCGCGTGGCCCTCGCCCGGGCGCTGGCCCGGGGCCTCGACCCCGACAGCCCCCGCAACCTCACCCGCTCGGTCATCCTCGGCGGCTGACGGCCATGACCGAGACCCCGGATGCCGCGCCGGCGCCCCTCGGGCCCGGCGAGGTCGTGCTGGCCTTCGACGTCGGCGGCACCGACACCAAGTCGGCGATCGTCGACGCCGACGGGCGCGTGCTGGGGCTGCGCCGCACCCCGACGCCGCTCGACGGCGACCGCACCGCCGAGGCGGTCGTCGGCCTCGTCGCCGAGCTGGCCGCCGAGCTGCGCGCCGCGCACCCGGGCCTGCGGCCGGTCGCGGCCGGACTGCTCGTGCCGGGCATCGTCGACGCCGAGCGGGGCGTCGGGGTCTACGCCAGCAACCTGGGGTGGCACGACGCGCCGATCCGCGACCTCGCCGAGGCCGCGCTCGGCCTTCCGGTGGCGTTCCACCACGACGTGACGGCCGCGAGCTGGGCCGAGCACCGGCTGGGCGCCGCGCGGGCCTACGACGACGTGGTGGTGCTCGTCATCGGCACCGGCATCGCGGGCTCGCTGATCCTCGACGGCCGGCCGCACCTCGGGCGGCGGCTACGCGGGCGAGATCGGACACTCGCCCGTCGCCGAGGGGCCGCGCTGCGCCTGCGGTGCCCGCGGATGCCTCGAGGCCATCGCCTCGGCGGGCGCCATCGCCCGGCGCTACGCCGAGCGCGCAGGGGTCGAGGTCGACGGCGCGCGCGACGTGCTCGCCCGCGCGGAGGCCGGCGACGCCGATGCGCGCGAGGTGTGGGAGTCCGCGGTCGACGCCCTCGGATTCGCCGTGGCGCAGCTCGCCGCGACGGTCGCCCCCGAGGCGATCGTGATCGGCGGGGGCCTCTCCCGCGCCGGCGACGCGCTGTTCGCCCCGCTCGCGTCGCGCGTGAACGAGCGACTCAGCTTCCACCGCCGCCCGCTGCTCGTCCCCGCCCAGCTCGGCGGCGACGCCGGACTGCTCGGCGCCGCCCTCATCGCGCGAGAGAGCGCCGCCGCATGATCCTCACCGTCACGCCGAATCCGGCGATCGACCTCACCTGGCACGTCGACCGGCTGACCCCGGGCGCCACGCACCGGGTGCCGGCCGGTGCGTCCCGCGCGGGCGGCAAGGGGCTGAACGCGGCCCGGGTGCTGCACCAGACCGGGCACGAGGTGCTCGCGCTCGCGACGGCGGGCGGCGTCACCGGCGACGAGCTCCGCGCCGACCTCGCGGCATCCGGCGTGCCCCATCGACTCGTCGCGACCGCCGCGGCCACCCGCCGAAGCGTCGCGATCGTCGACGACGCCGACGGCGAGACGTCCATCCTCAACGAGCTCGGCGCGCCGCTCTCGTCGGCCGAGTCGGCCGCGCTCTCCGACGCCGCGGTCGACCTCGGGCGCGCGGCGCAGGCGGTCGCGATCAGCGGGAGCCTGCCACCCGGGTTCGGCCCGGAGGAGCTCGGCGCGCTCGTCGGCCGCCTCGTCGCGGCCGGCGTTCCCGTCGTCGTCGACACGAGCGGGCCCGGGATCCTCGCGGCGGCACTGGCCGGCGCCGACGCCCTGAAGCCCAATCGCGAGGAGCTCGCCGATGCGACCGGCCTCGACGACCCCGTCGAGGGCGCCCGATCGCTGCTCGACCGCGGCGCCCGCCTCGTGCTCGTCTCGCTCGGCGCAGACGGGCTGGTGGTCGTCGGTCGAGGCGGCGCTCCCCTCCGGGCCCGCCTCCCTCGCGTGCTGCACGGCAACGCGACGGGCGCGGGCGACGCGGCGGTCGCCGCGATCGCGGTGGCCCTCGCCGCCGGCGACGACCTCGGGTCGGCCACGGATGCCGCCGACCGCGCCCGCTCCGACCTCGCCCGCCGCGCGACCGCGTGGTCGGCGAGCGCCGTGCTCATGCCGCTCGCGGGCGAGCTCTCCCCCGACCACCTCGCGCTCGCCGACGAGGTCGTCCTGACGACGATCGACGAGGAACGCCGATGACGCTCATCCCGACCCGCACGCTGCTCGACGAGGCGCGCGCCGCCGGCCGCGGCATCGGCGCCTTCAACGTCGTGCACCTCGAGACCGCCGAGGCCCTCGCGGGCGCCGCCGAGGACGCGGGCCTGCCGGTCATCCTCCAGCTCTCGGAGAACTGCGTGCGGTACCACGGCGGGCTCGACCCGATCGCCCTCGCGACGCTCGCCGTCGCCGAGGCGTCGTCGGCGCGCGTCGCCGTGCACCTCGACCACGCCGAGGATCCCGAGCTCGCCCTCCGCGCGATCGACCGCGGCTTCGGCTCGGTCATGTACGACGGGGCGAAGCTCGACTTCGCCGAGAACGTGGCGACCACCCGGCTGGTGGTCGAGCGGGCGGAGGCGGCGGGCGTGCTCGTGGAGGCCGAGCTCGGCGAGATCGGCGGCAAGGACGGCGCCCACGCCCCCGGGGTGCGCACCGACCCCGACGAGGCCGCGCGGTTCGTCGCCGAGACCGGCGTCGGCGCGCTCGCGGTCGCGGTCGGCTCCTCCCACGCCATGACCGAACGGGTCGCCGCGATCGACCTCGAGCTCGTCGCCCGGCTGGCACGGGCGGTGCCCGTGCCCCTCGTGCTGCACGGATCGTCGGGGGTGCCCGACGACACGATCGTGCGGGGCATCCGCTCGGGACTCACGAAGGTCAACGTGTCGACCCACCTGAACCAGGCGTTCACGGGTGCCGTTCGCGAGCATCTCGCGCGGCATCCGGCGGCCGTGGACTCGCGCACGTACGTCGCGGCGGGCCGCGCGGCCGTGCGATCCGAGGCCGCACGCATGCTCACCCTGTTCGCCTCGACCACCAAGGAGCACCGGATGAACCGCGCCGAACGACTCAGTGCCGTGCTCGACCTGCTCGCCGAGAGCGGGCAGGTGGAGGTCGACCAGATCGTCGAGCGACTCGACGTCTCCCCGGCCACCGCGCGCCGCGACCTCGACGCCCTCGCCGAGCAGCAGCTGCTCACCCGCACCCGCGGCGGCGCCGTCGCCCACTCGGTCGCCTACGACCTGCCGATCCGCTACAAGAACCAGCAGAATCCCGAGGCGAAGGCGGCCATCGCCCGAGCCGCGAGCGCGCTGGTGCCGCGCGGTGCGGTGATCGGGCTCTGCGGCGGCACCACGGCCACCGCGATCGCCGACGCCCTCATGTCGCGCGCCGACATCATGGAGCCGTCGCCCGAGCCGAGCCTCACGGTCGTGACGAACGCGATCAACATCGCCATGCAGCTCGCCATGCGACCGCAGATCAAGACCGTCGTCACCGGCGGCGTCGTGCACGCGCGCTCGTACGAGCTCGTCGGCTCGTACGTCGACACGGTGCTCGGCAGCATCACGCTCGACCTCGCCTTCATCGGCGTGAACGGGGTCGACCCGGTGGTCGGCCCGACGTCGCACGATGAGCGCGAGGCCGCCGTCAACGCCCTCATGGCGTCGCGCGCGGCGCATCCGGTGCTCGTCGCCGACTCGTCGAAGATCGACAAGCGCGCGTTCGCCGCGATCGGGCACCGTCGGCTGTTCCCGACGATCATCACGGACGACGCGGCGACGCCCGAGCAGCGCCAGCGCCTCACGGACGGCGGCTTCGACGTTATCGTTGCCTAGGTGAGCACCACCTCGACCGTCGTCCACTCCGCCCGCCTCGTGAGCGGCCTCGACACCGTCGCCGACGCCTGGGTGCGCTTCGACGGCGACCGCGTCGCCGCGCGCGGGATCGGCGACGCCTGGCGCGACGACCTGCCCGCCGACGCCTCGGTGACGGATGCCGCGGGCCGCACGCTCGTGCCCGGCTTCATCGACCTGCACTGCCACGGTGCGGGCGGCGCGTCCGTCGAGGAGGGCGCCGAGGCGATCCAGACGCTGCTCGCCGTGCACACCGCGCACGGCACCACCCGCACGGTGCTCTCGCTCGTGACCGCCCCCGTCGACCTGCTCTGCGATCGGCTGCAGGTGATCGCCGGCGTCGCGGCGTCGGACCCCCGCGTGCTCGGCGCGCACCTGGAGGGGCCGTTCCTCGACCACGACTTCCGCGGCGCGCACGACCCGCTCCAACTGCGCGCGGCCGATGCGGCCACCGTGGAGCGGCTGCTCGAGGCATCCGGCGGGACGCTGCGACAGATCACGATCGCGCCCGAGCATCCCGGCGCGGCCGAGGCGATCGCCCGCTTCGTCGACGCGGGCGTCGCGGTCGCCGTCGGGCACACCGGCGCGGACTTCGAGACGGCACTCGCGGCGTTCGGTGCCGGAGCCTCGATCCTCACGCATGCGTTCAACGGCATGCGCGGCATCCACCACCGCGCGCCCGGACCCGTGGTCGCGGCCATGCACGCCGACCACGTGACCCTCGAGGTCATCAACGACGGCGTGCACGTGCATCCCGACGTGGTGCGGCTCGCCTTCGCGGGGGCGCACGGGAGGGTTGCGCTCGTGACCGACGCCATGGCGGCCGCCGGCGCGGCCGACGGCGCCTATCGGCTCGGCTCGCTCGGGGTGGTCGTCGAGGGCGGCGTCGCGCGTCTGCTCGAGGGCGGCTCGATCGCGGGATCCACGCTCACCCAGGACGCGGCCCTGCGCCGGGCCGTGGTCGACTGCGGCATCCCGCTCGACGAGGCCGTGGGCGCCGTCACGGTCGCTCCCGCCGCGGCGATCGGACGCGCGCACGACCTCGGACGACTCGACCCGGGCTACGCCGCCGACGCCGTGCTGCTCACGCCCGACCTGGACGTCGAGGCCGTGTGGGGCGCGGGCGCGCGGCTCGCCTGACACCGCCGTCGAGGTGCGCTACGCGGTGGACGGCCGCACGGGCCCGGTCTCCAGCGCCGTGGTCGAGCGGGCCTGACGGGCGCGTCGCGCGGCGTCGCCGACGAGCACGAGCGCCACGGCGACGAGCACCGCGGCGTACACGAACGGCAGGCTCTGCACGCCGACGCGCTCGAACAGCACCGCGCCGACGAGCGCGCCGCCGCCGATGCCGACGTTGAAGGCCGTCGTGTAGAGCGCGCTGGCCGCGTCTCGCTGGCGCGCGGGCGTCGCCTGCAGGAGGCGGGTCTGGAGCAGCGGCGGGATGGCGCCGAACGCCAGCCCCCACACGGCGAAGGCCACGAGCGAGGGCACGACGCCGGGTGCGAGGCCGAGCACCACCAGGGCGGCGGCCGCGAGGGCCATCGCCGCGAGCATCGCCCGGTCGGCCCGGCGTGCGAGCGGCGAGCCCGCGACGACGAGTCCGAGCGCGCCGGTGATGCCGTAGACGAGCAGCAGCGGGCCGACGGCGCCGGCCTGCAGTCCGACGACCTCGGTGATGAGCGGGGCGACGTAGGTGAACACCGCGTACTGGCCGAGCATCGTGGCCGCGGTGATGCCGCACACGAGGAGCACGGGCCCGAGCGCCACGTCGCCGCGGCGGAACCGCGCGGCGGTGGCGCCGGGCTCGGCCGCCACCCGTGGCAGGAACCGCCAGACGGCGAGCGCGCCGACGAGCGTGAGCCCGGCGACGATCGCGAACACCGGCCGCCAGCCGATGGCCTGGCCGAGCACGGTCGTGGCGGGCACGCCGGCGACGAGCGCGAGCGTGCCGCCGCCGAGGGTCACCGACACGGCGCGGCCGATCTGGCCCTCGGGCACGAGCCGTGAGGCGTAGGCGGCGACGATCGCCCAGAAGAGGCCGTGCGCCACGCCGCCGACGATGCGCACGGCGACGAGCATCCAGTACTCGGGCACGAACGCGGAGGCGAGCGTCGTCAGCCCGAGCACCGCGAGCACGGCGACGAGGAGGCCGTGCCGCGGCATCCGGCTGGTGAGGGCCGTGAGCGGCGTCGACGTGATGACGACCGTGAAGGCGAAGACCGACATGAGCAGCCCGATGAAGGGCTCGGCCACGCCGAGGCCCCCGCTCATCTCGGGCAGCAGGCCGGTGGGCAGCATCTCGATCGTGATGGACAGGAAGACGCCCGCGGCCAGCATGAGCAGGCCCGGCCAGGGCAGTCGTGGTGCGCGCACGCGCGCGGATTCGGTGACGGACATCAGGATGTCTCTCCGACGGCGTTCCCCGTGCGGGTGCATTCACCGCGCGGGTCGACTACGCGCTCATGTGCGCGCCCAGGGCCGTGCGTTGTCCGCCGACCACGGACCAGTCTACCCGACGCACTACTCTGGGCGGATGACCACGGATGCCGCCCCCACCCACCTGTTCCACTGGGTCGTGACGCTCGCGTGCACCGACGGGCCCGGCATCGTGCACGCCGTGAGCGGCGCGATCGTCGCCGCGCGGGGCAACATCACCGAGAGCCAGCAGTTCGCGAGCGTCGACACCGGGCGCTTCTTCATGCGCGTGCAGGTGGAGTCGCCCGCCGGCCGCGCCGAGTTCGAGGCCGCGCTCGCGCCCGTCGTCGAACGCTGGGACATGACCTGGCACCTCGACGAGGTGGGGCGTCCGCTGCGCACGCTCGTGCTCGCCTCGACCGCGGGCCACTGCGTGAACGACCTCCTCTTCCGCCAGCACGCCGGACAGCTGCCCGTCGTGATTCCGCTCGTGCTCTCCAACCACGGCACCCTGCGCGACCTGGTCGACTTCTACGGCGTGCCGTTCGAGTCGCTCGCGGTCACGGATGCCGCGTCGAAGGCCGCGTTCGAGCAGCGCGTGCTGGCCGCCGTCGACGAGCACGACATCGAGCTCGTCGTGCTCGCCCGTTACATGCAGATCCTGACGCCCGAGCTCTGCGACGCCCTCGCCGGACGATGCATCAACATCCACCATTCCTTCCTTCCGGGCTTCAAGGGCGCGAACCCCTACCGCCAGGCGCACGCACGCGGCGTGAAGCTCATCGGCGCCACGGCGCACTTCGTCACGAGCGACCTCGACGAGGGCCCCATCATCGAGCAGAACGTCGTGCGCGTCGACCACTCGCGCAACGTCGGCGAGCTCGTCGCGATCGGACAGGACGAGGAGAGCCGCACGCTCTCGCAGGCGGTGAAGTGGTTCGCCGAGCGCCGGGTGCTGCTCGACGGCGCGCGCACGATCATCTTCCGCTGATCCGTCCCCGACCATCCGACCGCTGCGCTGATCCGAGCGGCGGGTGATCCGACCGCCCTCCGGGCGAACTAGGCTGGAATGCCGTGAGCAATGCCGTGCCGAACGAACCCCAGCCGAAGATCGGCCCGAACGACGTCCTCCGCTTCTTCCTGGAGCTCTTCGCGTTCGTGACGCTGGGCATCTGGGGGTTCGTCGCGTTCCCGCTCCCGTGGCCGGGCGTGCTGATCGGCCTCGGGGCGCCGGCGCTGGCGATCCTGCTCTGGGCGCTGTTCAACTCCCCGAAGGCGGTCTTCAAGGTCGACCCGTTCGGGCAGGCGCTCGTGGAGATCGCGGTGTTCTCCGCGGCGGCCCTCGCCTGGTGGATGCTCGGCCAGCCCGTCGTCGCGATCGTCTTCGCGGTCGTCGCGGCCGTGAGCGGCATCCTCCACGGACGCAAGCAGCTCAGCTGAAGGCGGCGCTAGGGTCGGAGCATGCCCGCCGACGACGCGCCCGCGTTCCGCAGCCTCGCGCTCGACGCCATCCCGAGGCCCGACCACGTCGACGTGATCGCCGTCGCGCTGCCCCCGGGGCGACCACCGACCCGTCCGAGTGGACGCGCACGATCTTCTCGGTCGACTCCACGCCGATCTGGGTGCGGGTCCTCTTCGGGCTGCGGCAGCTGCTCGTCCCGCTCATCGGGGTGCGCCAGGGCGACCCCGACACCGCCTTCGCGGTGCGGCGGGTGGTGGGCGAGGAGGCGCTCGTCGAGGCATCCGACCGGCACCTCGACTTCGCCGCGGGCATCGGCGTCGACGCGGAACGGCGACTCGTGCGACTGGTCACGGTCGTGCGGCTGCACGGATGGCGCGGCCGGCTGTACTTCGCGCCGGTGGCCCTCGTGCACCCCGCGGTGGTGCGGTCGATGATGCGTCGAGCGGCCCGGCGACTGGCGCCGGGCCGCTGACCGTTCGCGCTCAGGCGGTGACGCGATGCTCGCTGTCGGCGGGCCGTCCGGCGTCGTGCGACTCGTCGTCGATGGCCGCGGCCTCGTCGTCGGGCTCCGCCCCGCCGGCCGTGCGGAAGTGGCCGATCATCGAGAGCAGGATGCCGCCGACCGCCCACGCCGTGAGCACGAGCCACGGGAAGGTGGTGTCCGCGGCGGGGAAGTACGACAGCTCCCGCATGAGCGTCGCGGCGGCCCCGGGCGGGAACCACTGGCCCACCTCGCCCCACGGCGCGAGGATGAACTCCTTCGGGATCGCGGCGGCGGAGATGGGGTTCGCGATGAGCAGCATGATGATCGGACCGAGCGCGATGCCGGCGCGCCCCATGACCGCGACGAACCCGGTGATCGGGGCCGCGATCGCGGCCAGCGCCAGGGCGATGCCGGCGGCGTTCAGCCAGTAGTCGCCCTGGAGGGCGCCGAACCAGCCCTGCAGGATGCCGGCCAGCAGGAGTCCGCCGACGGCCGAGTAGACCAGCACCGCGGTCACGCGGCGCATCGCCCCGATGATCGCGAGCGAGATCGCGATGCCGCCGAGCATGCCGCCGAGCACGAGCGGGAAGAGCGCTGCGGTGAGCCCGGTGCCGCGCGGATCGCTGTCGGCGAGGGGCACGACGTCGGTCGCCGCGACCTCGATGCGGGGCGGCGCGACGGGTGCGCCGGCGGCCTCCGCCGCCGCGGCGGCCTGCGCGTTGACGCCCTCCTCGAGCGACGCCGCGACGCCGGTGAGCAGCTGCGACACCGGGAGGCTCGACGCCGACGAGGTGAGCACCTCGGGCTCCTGGCCGAGGACGATGGCGCCGTAGACCTCGCGCGTCTCGATCGCCGCGACGGCCGCGTCGCGGTCGTCGACCTCGACGAAGGCGATGGCGCCCTCCGCCTGCTGGTCGACCGCCTGCTCGGCGGCCGAGATCGCCGCGGCGGGCCCCGCGATCGCGACGGGGAGGTCCTTCGGCTCGGCGGTCACCGACGGCCAGGCGAAGGCGAGCACGATGACGGCGACGACGCCCACGAGGGCCAGGGCGATGCCCAGCACCTTGCCGATGGGGGTGCGTGCCGTGGTGGCATCCGGATGGGCGGCCATGATTCCTCCAAGAAAGCGAATGTTCGTTCTTTATTATCTTCCGCCGGTCGCCTATCCTTGTCAAGGAACGAGCGTTCGTTTTTCTGGAGGAGCAATGCCCAAGGTCACCGAGGCGCACCGCACCGCCCGCCGCGACGAGATCATCGGAGCGGCGCTGCGGTGCTTCGCGGCGAAGGGATACCAGCGCACGTCGATGGCCGACGTGATCGAGGAGTCCGGCCTCTCGGCGGGCGCGATCTACGGGTACTTCGCCGGCAAGCAGGAGCTCTTCGCCGCGGTGGCCGGCCGGGTCCTCGAGGCGCGGCAGCACGAACTCGAGGAGCAGCGCGCGCACGGCGAACCGCTCGCGCCCGGGCATGGTCATGGCGACGCTCTCGACGGCATGCGACGTGAGCCCTTCGGCCACGTGATCGTGCAGCTGTGGGCGGAGGCCGCGATCGATCCCGAGATCGGCGGGCTCGTGCAGGCGCGTGCTCGCGCGCGTGCAGGGAGACCGTGCGGCAGCGGCTGGTCGAGTGGGCGTCGGCCGAGCCCGGCCGTGTGGACGGCGACCCCGAGGAGTGGGCGACCCGGGTCGACCCCGGTCGTGGTCGGCGTCGTGCCCGGCTTCATGATCCAGCGCGCGATCGCTGCCGGACTTCGACGAGGAGGCCTTCCTCCGCCGCGCTCCCCGAGGTGCTCCCCCACTGACCGGGGCCGCGCCCGTCAGCGGGCGCCCCGGCGGACGCGTCGGCCGTCAGATGCCCTGCCACCCGGGCTTGTTCGCCCAGGCGTGGCGGTAGTAGTCGAGGTTCACGAGCTCGGACGCCGCGGCCTCGTCGACGATGACGGTCGTGTGCGGATGCAGCTGGATGGCGGATCCGGGCTGGCTGGCCGACACCGGTCCCTCGACCGCCGCCGCGACCGCGTGGGCCTTCGCCTCGCCGAACGCGAGGAGCACCAGGTGCCGCGCGCGCAGGATGGTGCCGATCCCCTGCGTGATGCAGTGCATCGGCACCTCGTCGGGCGAGTCGAAGAACCGCGCGTTGTCGGCCCGGGTCGGCTCGGTCAGCGTCTTCACGCGCGTGAGCGAGGCCAGCGACGAACCGGGCTCGTTGAAGCCGATGTGACCGGTGCGACCGATGCCGAGGATCTGCAGGTCGACCCCGCCGGCGGCGGAGATCGCGGCCTCGTAGTCGCCGCCCGCATGCTCGATCGTGGCCGGGTCGCCGTTCGGCACGCGCACGAGCTCGGGCGTGAGGCCGAGCGGCTCGACGACCTCGCGCATGATCACCGCGCGATAGCTCTCGGGATGCCCGGCGGGCAGGCCGACGTACTCGTCGAGCGCGAACCCGCGCACGCCGCGCACGTCGATCGACTCCGCCGGCGATGCGCGCGGCGAGGGCCCGGTAGCTCGCGAGCGGCGTCGAGCCCGTCGCGAGTCCGAGCACGGCGTCGGGCTTCGAGCGGATGAGGGAGACGATCGCATCCGCGACGAGGGCGCCCGCGGCGTCCTCGTCGGCGACGATCACGACTTCAGCCATTGGTGTTCTCCTACGAGGGCGGCGCCCACGGCGGCCGCCGGGAATCCGAGCGGGATCACCTGCACGCGCGACGGGAGGTCGAGGGAGGCGAGGAAGGCCGAGTCCGTGGCCCACTCGCTCAGGATACGGCGGGCTCCCGCCAGCAGCGGGTCGCCGAGCGCGGCGAGCCCGCCGCCGATCACGACGTCGTCGACGTCGGTCGTGAGCACGAGCAGGCGCACCGCGGCAGCGACGCCGGTGAGGAACCGCTCCCGGACCACGATCGCGCGGTCGTCGCCCGCCGCCGCGGCGTCGAACAGCTCCTTCGCGGGCAGCGGGCCGTCGGTCGGCCACATCCGCGCGATCGCCGAGCCGGAGGCGAGCGTCTCGAGGCATCCGCGCTGGCCGCAGGTGCACACCACCCCGGCCGGATCGACGGGGATGTGCCCGATCTCGCCCGCGACGCCGTGTCCGCCGCGCAGCAGGCGCCCGTCGAGCACGATGCCCGCTGCGAGCCCCGTGCCGAGGTTGAGGTAGGCCATCGAGTGGGCACGGATGCCGTCGGCGATGCCGAGGAGGTGGTGCGCACCGACCGCCGCCGCCTTCACGTCGTTCTCGATGCGCACCTCGACGCCGAGCCGGTCGGCGAGGCGCGGACCGAGGTCGAGTCCCTCGAGCCCGAGGTTGACCGCGTGGGCGACCCGCCCGGTGTCGCTGTCGACGGTGCCGGGAATGCCGATGCCGATCGACGCGAACGACGAGGCGTCCACCCCGGCGAGCTCCGTCATGCGTTCCACGGTGCGCAGGGCCGTCGCGACGACCTCCTCCGCCCCGAAGCCGGTGGGCATGCGGAACTGGTCGCTGAGCTCGCCGTCGGCGCCGATCGCGACCGCGGCCGTCTTGGTGCCGCCGATGTCGATGCCGAGCCTCACGGGGCGTCCGCCGTGACGAGTCCTGACGCCTCCGCGACCAGGGCGATGAGCGCCTCGCCGACGAGGCGCGACGCGCCGAACGTGGCGACGTCGGCATGGGCGCGGTCGTCGGACGGCCACCCCATGTCGACCGTCACCACGTCGTCGCGCACGGCGCGCAGGCCGTCGATCGCGGCGACGGCGAACGGATGCCGGTGCAGGTCCTTGCCCACCACGAGCACCGGCCCGCGCAGGGCCGCCGGGTCGGCGAGCGGCGCGTCGGGGGCGACGGCCACCACGTCCGCGTCGTCGAGCCAGGTCGGCTCCCCCGGCGCGGCCGCGACCGCGAACGGCCCCCACGGTGCGACGCCGACGGCGATGTTCGCGACCGTGTCGACGCGCACGACGGTGCGCACGGGCCCGGATGCCGCGAGGCGCGCGTGTGCGGCATCCGTCACGTCGAACGCGGCGGCGATGCGCGCCAGCTCGGAGGCCGTGTGCACCGGGTCGATGTCCACCGCCGCCGACGCCGCGGGGACGGCCGGCGCCGAGGCGCCCAGCGCACGCACGCGGGCCGCCGCGTCGCGCACTCGCGCTCTCGGGAAGCCGCCCGGAGGCGACGGCCGCGGCGATCGCCGCGACGATCCCGTCGAGCTGCTCGGCGGTGTTGTCGCTGCCGATGCAGAGCAGGTCGCAGCCGGCGGCGAGGGCGCGCACGGCCGCCTCGGGGATGCCGTGCACGCCGCTCGCCCCCTGCATGTCGAGGGCGTCGGTGACGATGACGCCCTCGAACCCCAGCTCCCCGCGGAGCAGGCCGTGCACGATGCGCGGGGAGAGGGTGGCGGGCTGCTCCGCGTCGAGGCGGGGCAGGAGGATGTGCGAGGTCATGATCGTGCGGGTGCCGGCCGCGATGGCGGCGCGGAACGGCACGAACTCCCGCTCGCGGAGGGTCTCGAGGGGCAGGTCGACCACCGGCAGGGCGAGGTGCGAGTCCGTCGCCGTGTCGCCGTGCCCCGGGAAGTGCTTCGCGCTCGCGGCGACGCCGGTCGACTGGAGTCCGCGCACCCACGCCGCGGCATGGCGGGCCGCGAGCGCGGGATCGGCACCGAAGCTCCGCACGCCGATCACGGGATTGTCGGGGTTGGAGTTCACGTCGACGTCGGGCGCGAACGCGACGGTGCATCCCGTGGCGACGAGGGCCTCGCCGACCGCGCGGGCGACCCGCTCGGTCAGGTCGATGTCGTCGATGCGTCCGAGCAGCGCGTTGCCCGGGTACGGCGCACCGCGGTCGTAGAAGAGGCGGGTGACGTCGCCGCCCTCCTCGTCGATCGCGATCACCGCGAGCGGGTTCGCGGCCCGCAGTGCGGCGTTGAGCTCGCGCAGCTGCGCGGCGTCGGCGATGTTCTGCCCGAAGAGGCACACGCCGCCGAGGCCCTCCTCGAGCCGGCCCAGCACCCAGGCGGGCGCCGCGGTGGCGTCGAACCCCGGGAGCAGTGTCGTGAGGATGTCCCGGTGCAGGTCGGTTCCCGCACCGGTCTCGTGGAGCTCGGTCATCCCTTGACGGCCCCGCTCACGAGACCGCTCGTCATCCGGCCCTGCACGAACAGGAAGAAGACGATGACGGGAATGGCCATGAGCGTCGACCCCGCCATGAGCGCCGCCCAGTTCGTGGTGCCGGTCGCCACGAGGAACGTGCGCAAGCCACACGGGCAGCGTCATCGCCTCGGGTCGGGCGTTCAGCACGAGCGCCATGATGAACTCGTTCCAGGCCTGGATGAACCCGAAGACGCCGGTCGCGATGAGACCGGGGGCGAGCAGCGGGAACGTCACCCGCCAGAAGGCGCCGGCGCGGGAGCATCCGTCGATCATCGCGGCCTCCTCGAGCTCGGCCGGCACGCCGTTGACGAAGCCGCGCAGGGTCCAGATCGTGAACGGCAGCACCGTGGCGATGTAGACGAGCGTCAGGCCGATGATCGTGTTGAGCAGTTGCCAGCCGTCGATCACGCGGAAGACCGAGACGATCATCGCCTCGCCGGGGATCATCTGGATGACGAGGATCGCGATGATGAAGGTGCGCCGGCTCTTGAACCGGAACCGGGTGACCGCGACGCGCCGCGAGGAAGGCGAAGACGAGCGCGATGACCACCGTGAGGATCGTGATCATGATCGAGTTGCCGGCGCGCGGGCAGGAACGGCGTGCGACCCGGGTCGAACAGCACCGTCTCGTAGTTGCGCAGCGTGAAGTTCTCGGGCCAGAAGTTGACGTCGCGTGCCGCGGATCTCGTTGTTCGGCTGGAACGACGTGTTCACCATCCAGTAGACGGGGAACACGAAGAACAGGAAGAGCACGACCGACACGGCGCTGAGCACCCACGTCGTGATCCGACGACGACCGCCGCCGGACGGCGACGGTGCGTCGCGGGCGCGGTCTCGGCGACGAGGCCGCCGACCTGCTGGCCGGGGGCGACGGTGGCGCTCACAGCTCCTCCTCCTTGGTGACCTGGCGGACGTAGTAGATCGAGATGGACATGAGCAGGATCGCCGTGATCACGGCGATCGCGCCGCCCTGGCCGAAGTCGCCGCCCGCGATCGAGGTCTGGTAGATGTACACGCCGAGCGTGTTGGTGAGGGCGCGGATGCCGCCGATGTCCTGCAGCGCGAAGATCTGCGTGAACACGCGGAGGTCCCAGATGATCTGCAGGATCGTGACGATGAGGAAGATCGGCTTGAGGTACGGGAAGATGATCAGCCGGAATCGCTTGAACCCGCCCGCGCCGTCGAGCTGCGCGGCCTCGAGCACCTCGTCGGGCACCTGGGTGAGGCCCGCGTAGAGCGTGAAGGCGACGAACGGCACGGCGCCCCAGACGATGATGATGCCCGCGACGAGGAAGAAGCTCAGCGGGTCGATGAGCCAGGAGTGCTGGAAGTACTCCTCCATGCCGAACCAGTTGACGAGGACGTAGTTGACCACGCCGTACGCGGTGTCGAACATCCAGCCCCACACCACCGTGGCGGTGAGGGCGGGCATCGCCCAGGCGAGCAGCATGCCCACCGAGAGCAGGATGCGGAAGCCCTTCGGGAGCCGCATCATCATGAGGGCGATGAGCGTGCCGACGAGCATCGTGATCACGACGCACGCGGCGGAGAAGACGAGCGTGCGCGCGAGCACGGCCCAGAACACGGGGTCGGTGAGGACGTTCGCGTAGTTCTCGAACCAGATCCATTCGGGCGGGGCACCGAAGACCTGGGCGCGGCCGAACTCCTGGAAGGACGTGGTGATGAGCTGGACGAGCGGCCAGCCGGTGATGAGGGCCAGCACGATGAGCGCCGGCGTGAGCAGCGTGTACGGGGTGAAGCCGCCCCGGATCCGCCGGGTGCGCCGGCCGGCCGGCTTCGGCTGGGGTGCCATCAGGCGTTCGCCCTCGAACGCGCTGGGCGCCGGGTCGAGGCCGTTGTCGACCGTGGTCATGGTGGTGCTCCTGGAAGTCGAGGGGTTCGGGGCGGGCGACGGTGCCGCTCCCGGATCCGGACGGGCGACGTGTGTGGTCGTCGCCCGACCGGGCCTGGGGTGCGGTGCGGCGGCGGTAGGGGCCGCCGCACCGCGCAGTCGGACGGGTCCGACTAGCTGTTGAGGATCGCCTCGATCTCCTCGTCGGCGGCCTCGGCGAGCGCCGTCGATGTCGCCGCCCTGCGCGATGTTGACGAACAGGTCGGTCAGGATGCCGGCGGCCTCGACGTCGGCCCAGTTCGGCGACGCCGGCGTGAGCTTGGCGTTGCCGGCGGCCGCCGCGATCGCCTGGGCGACCTCGTCGGTGCCGAGGGTGTCGGCGAGCGAGAGCTTGGCCGGAACGAGGCCGTTCTCACCGTAGATCGTCTGGAACTCGTCGGAGAGGATGATCTCCAGCGCGCTCAGCGCGAGCTCGGGGTGAGCCGACTTCGCCGAGATGCCGATGTTCGAGCCGCCGGCGAAGACCTGCGCCGCGCCGCCGTCCATGCCGGGAAGGGCATAGACGCCGAGGTTCTCCTCCTGGTCGGGGCAGCCGGGCGCCTCGGCGTCGGCCGGGGCGAGGATCGACCACTTGACCCAGCTCGGGGCCGAGAGCTGCAGCGACGTGCCGTCGCAGAAGCCGACCTCGGGGCTGGTCTCGTTGCCGTCCTTGGGGGCGGACGAGGCGGTCGTCATGACCTCCTGGACCTGTGCGAGCCCGGCGAGCGACTCCTCGGCTCGAGAGCTGCGCGTCCCACTCCTCGCCGTCGGCCACGGCGATCTCGCCGCCGTTCTCCCAGATGTAGGGCAGGGCGTTGTACCAGTCCTGGCCGGGCCACCAGATGCCCGACTTGCCCGGGTTCGCGGCGGCGAGCGCCTGCGCCGTTCGAGATGTACTCGTCGAGCGTCGTCGGAACCGTCAGTCCGGCCGCCGCGAGGGCGTCCTTCTTGTAGAACACGAGGCGGGCGCCCGAGTAGAGCGGGGCCGCGTAGAACTTGCCGTCGTACGAGCCCGCCTCGACGAAGCCCGGGAGCAGGTCGTCGCCGCCGAGGGTCTCGTAGTCCTCCGTCAGGTCGAGGAACGCGCCGGCCGAGGTGAAGGCCGAGGCCTGGGTGTTGCCCACCTCGACGACGTCGGGGCTGTCCGAGCCGGAGAGGCTGGTGGTCAGGCGGTCGACGAGGCCGTCCCACGACTGCTCCTCGATGACGAGGGTCGAGCCGGGGTTCTCCTCCGCGAAGGTGTCCACCAGGTACTCACGTGCCTCATCGGGGGTGTCGGTGCCGACGAGCCAGACGCGGATCTCGGCGCCTTCCTCGGAGGCATCGGTGCCTCCGCCGGTGGCACAACCGGCGAGGGTGAGCGCAGCAACGGCGCCGAGCGCCACGATGCCGAGTTTCCTCATTGTCGTTTCCTTTCATGGGGTGAGGGAAACAGCGGGGGTTCGCTGCACCCTTGGTGCGTGGAGTCCCTCACGAGACTCCGAGTTGTCCGGAGAGGACCATGACGGCCGCGCCGCGGAGGACGACGTCCTCCGCCTGCTCGGTCATCCGGAGCCTCAGATCACGGTTGTGTTCCGCCATCGTCCGCGTCCGGAGCGTGTCGACGGTCGCGTCGTGGAGCGCGCCGTCAAGCAGTTCGGCGGGGCCGCTGAGCACGACCTCCGACAGGTTGAGCGCCCCGACCACCGGCGCGAGCACGATGCCGAGCCGGCGTCCGGCCTCGGCGAGGATCTGCTCGCGAGCGGATGCCGCGTCGGCCGCATCGGCGTCGAGCGCATCGAGCTGGGCGGTGAGCCGGGGCACGGCGAGCCAGGCCTCGAGGCATCCGTGCTTGCCGCAGGCGCAGCGGGGACCGCCGTCGGTGCCGACGACGACGTGGCCGATCTCGCCGGCCGCGAAGCCGCCGCCGATCACGGGCCGGCCGCCGATGATGAGGCCCGCGCCGACGCCGTGGCCGATCTTCACGAGCAGCAGGTCGTCCTGGTGGGAGGAGCCGTGCTCGGCGAGCACCGCCACGTTGGCGTCGTTCGCCACGTGCACGGGCAGCTCGAACTCCGCGTGCAGGCGGGCCTGCAGGTGGACGTCGGTCCAGCCGAGGTTGGGCGCGGAGCGCACCACCCCGAGCGGGTCGACGACACCGGGCGAGCCGACGCCGATGCCGAGCACCGGCGTCTCCGTGCTCGCGAGGAGCCGGCGGACGAGGTCGGTCACGAGCGCCACGGCCGCGTCGCCGGTGGCGCCGTCGAGGGCGACCTCGGCACGCGACACGATGCCGCCGTCGAGGTCGACGACCGCGCCGAGGAAGCGCTGGTGCTCGGAGAGGTCGACGCCCACGATGTGGAACGCGGCGCGGTCGACGTCGATGAGCGTGGCGGGCTTGCCGGGGCGGGCGTCCTCGCGCTGGCCGAGCTCGATCACGAGGCCCTCGGCGATGAGGCCGGCCACGAGGTCGGAGATCGTGACCCGGGTCAGGCCGGTCTCGCGGGCGACATCCGCCCGGCTCTGCGCACCCGACGTGTAGAGCGTCTGCAGCACGAGCGAGCGGTTGTGGCTGCGCGCATGCTCGGGCAGCACCTTGCCGGTGGGGCGGAGGGCGCGGGCCCGCGTGAAGATCGGCGCGCCGCCGAACGGTGCGGTGAGCACGTCGGCACCCGCGTTGGGGGTGCCGCCCTCGCTGACCTGGCCTCGCTGCGCATCCGTCGTCACGTTTGTTAGTAAAGCTTACGAACAAACTTCATGCAAGTCTTCGGCACCACTTCGGCCCGGGTGGTTACCGAGTTGTGATCTGCGCGCGATCGGGAACGACGAAGGGGCCGGATGCCGCGGCATCCGACCCCTTCGCGCACCGCGCGCTAGGCGGCGATGCGCGCCTTGAGGTTGTCGGAGAGGGTCTGCAGGAACTCCTCCGTGGTCTGGTACGGCTGCTCGGGGCCGACGAGGAGCGCGAGGTCCTTCGTCATGGCGCCCGACTCGACGGTCGTGATCACGACGTCCTCGAGGGTGTGCGAGAAGTCGATGAGCTCCTGGTTGCCGTCGAGCTTGCCGCGGTGCGACAGGCCGCGCGTCCACGCGTAGATCGAGGCGATCGGGTTCGTCGAGGTGGGCTTGCCCTGCTGGTGCTGGCGGTAGTGGCGCGTGACGGTGCCGTGCGCCGCCTCGGCCTCGACGACCTTGCCGTCGGGCGTGGCGAGCACGCTCGTCATGAGGCCGAGCGAGCCGAAGCCCTGGGCGACGGTGTCGGACTGCACGTCGCCGTCGTAGTTCTTGCACGCCCAGACGTAGCCGCCCTCCCACTTGAGGCTCGCCGCGACCATGTCGTCGATGAGGCGGTGCTCGTAGGTGAGGCCGGCGGCGTCGAACTGCTCCTTGAACTCGGTGTCGAACACCTCCTGGAACAGGTCCTTGAAGCGGCCGTCGTAGGCCTTCAGGATCGTGTTCTTCGTCGAGAGGTACACCGGGTAGTTGCGGTCGAGGCCGTAGTTGAGCGAGGCGCGCGCGAAGTCCCTGATCGACGCGTCGAGGTTGTACATGCCCATCGCGACGCCCGAGCCCGGGGACTGGAAGACCTCGAACTGCTGCGGCTCGGAGCCGTCCTTCGGGGTGAAGGTCATCGTGAGGGTGCCCTCGCCCTCGAAGCGGAAGTCGGTGGCGCGGTACTGGTCGCCGAACGCGTGGCGGCCGACGATGATCGGCTTGTTCCAGCCGGGCACCAGGCGCGGGATGTTCGAGATGATGATCGGCTCGCGGAAGATCACGCCGCCGAGGATGTTGCGGATGGTGCCGTTCGGCGAGCGCCACATCTTCTTCAGGCCGAACTCCTCGACGCGCGCCTCGTCGGGCGTGATCGTGGCGCACTTGACGCCGACGCCGTGCTTCTGGATCGCGTGGGCGGCGTCGATCGTGATCTGGTCGTCGGTCTCGTCGCGCTTCTGGATCGAGAGGTCGTAGTACTCGAGGTTCACGTCGAGGTACGGGTGGATGAGCTGGTCCTTGATGGCCTGCCAGATGATGCGCGTCATCTCGTCGCCGTCGAGCTCGACGACCGTGCCTTCAACCTTGATCTTGGACAAGTGAGTTCTCTCCTTGGATCTCTCGTGTGGGATGGGGAAGTCTGGTGGGCGGACACGCCGCCTGCCAGCTTACCGCGTCGGCGGGATATCTCGACATCGAGACAGTTCCGGGCCGATCGGCGCCCTCTGCGGCAACTGCCCGCCGCCGCGGCTACCTGCCGAGGGGCGCCACAGGTTAGCCTTGGCGGCATGGCTGATCTGCGACTCCAAGAACTGAACGCGACGAACATCGTGGCCGCGAACAACCTGTCGCTGAAGCCCGGACAGGAGCAGTTCATCGCTCCGGTCACCTACTCGGCCGAGGCCTCGGTCGTGAACCCCGACACGGCGTGGCAGCGCGTCGCGCTGCTCAAGGAGAAGGTCGTCGGGTTCATCCACGGCAACTTCGACCCCGAGAACCCGCACGAGGAGTTCCGGGCCTGCATCTGGCGCATCAACGTCGACGCCGAGGTGCAGGGCAAGGGCGTCGGCCGCTTCCTCGCGCAGGCGCTGGCCGAGGAGGCGAAGCGCCGCGGCTTCGACCGCATCACCGTGCTGTGGGAGCCGGGCGAGGAGGGCCCCGAGGCCTTCTTCCACCGCATCGGCTTCGTCGACGTCGGCGAGACCGCCTACGGCGACGTGATCGGCGCCCTCGAGCTCTGACCGAGCGGATGCCGCAGCACCCCGCCGGATTCGTCGAGGCCGTGCTCGCCGTGGTCGACGACATCCCGCCGGGCTGCGTGGCGACCTACGGCGACGTGGCCGCCATCCTGGGCTCACGGGGCGCGCGGGCCGTCGGACAGGTGATGGCGAGGTACGGCTCGGAGGTCCCCTGGTGGCGCGTCGTGCGCGCCGGGGGCCGACCGCCGGTGGGCCATGCGGCGGCGGCCCGGCCGCGCTACGAGGCCGAGGGGACGCCGATCGTCGCGACCTCCGACGACGACGGCTACCGCATCGCGATCGCCCGCTGCCGCTGGCGCCCCTGAGCCCGCGCGGACGCACGAGCCAGGTCGTGGTCACGCCGCGAGCGGCACTCCGAGCGGGATCCGCATGGTGAGCGTGGTGCCCGCCCCCGGCGGGCTCTCCAGCTCGAGCGTGCCGCCGACCGCTTCGACGCGGTCGCTGATGCCGAGCATGCCCGTGCCGGCCTCGAGCGAGGCGCCGCCCGTGCCGTTGTCGCGCACGACCAGCGCGAGCTCGCCGTCGACGACGTGGGCGCGCACCCATGCGCGGGTCGCTCCGGAGTGCTTCGCCACGTTCGCGAGCGCCTCGGCGAGGACGAAGTAGGCCGTCGACTCGATGAGCTCGGGCAGGCGCCCCTCGGCCTGCACGTCGACCTCGACGGGGACGGGGCACCGCCCGGCCAGCTCGGGCACGGCGAGGGCGAGGCCGCCCGACGAGAGCAGGCTCGGGTGGATGCCGTGCGCCAGCTCGCGCAGCTCCCTGAGCGCCATGTTCAGCATGGTGATGGTGCCCTCGAGCTCGGTCGCGAGCTGCACCTCGTCGGTGTCCCTCGCGGTGTTGGCGGCGAGGCGCAGTCGCATCCCGAGGGACACGAGGTGCTGCTGCGCGCCGTCGTGCAGGTCGCGCTCGATGCGCCGCCTGGCCTCGACGCCCGCTTCCACGATGCGCTGGCGGGACTGGCGAACCTGCTCGAGGGTGCGCTCGATCTCGGAGCGCAGGCGACCGTTGTCGACCGAGAGTCGCAGTGCGCTGGAGACCCCGTCGAGGAGCCGCATGTTGTCGGTGAGCACCTTGTCGTGCCGGATGAGTGCGATCGGCATGCCGGTCGGCGAGGAGACCGGCAGCAGGCCGTGGCGGGCGTGCCGGTCGGCGGGGCCCTGCTCGATGGGTTCGCCGGCGGCATCCGCGTACCGGCCGCGCTCCTCGTCCCACCAGTAGACGCGCACCGAGGCGTCGCGCAGGGTCCGCGCGAGGGACTCCGCCCAGAGCCCGCGGTCGGTGCCCTCGCGGGTGATCCGCATGAGGTCGGCGACCCTGGCGCGCATGTTCCGCGTGTGCGACACGCCCGCGACGAAGCTCACCGGGATCGACGCGATCGCGATCAGCGAGACCGTCATGAGCACCTGGTCGGCGGGCGTGTCCACCGCGTACGTCACGGCCAGCGCCCCGACGGACAGGCTCCAGGCGACCTGCGCGAGCGGCATCAGGAAGGCCACGGCGCGCGCCGGGATGCTCCCGCGCACCCACCCGACGAGGAGGCGCCCGGCGATCACGAGCGTGATGACCGTGCCGACGAGGCGGAACCCGATGTCGATCGCGTTGAAGACCGCTGGGGCATCGGCGACCTGGTACGGATTCGGCGCGCAGTCGCACACGTCGGGATTCGGTCCGGCGAGGAGCACCGCACCGAGGAAGAAGACGATCGACGCGCCCGACACGATGCCGACGAGCCATCGGTCCGTCGTGCTGGAGAGACGGCCGCGGGGGTACACGAGCGGGAGGAGGGTCGGGATCGCCGCCCACCAGAGGTGCGCGCCGTAGACGATCGGCCAGAGCCAGCCGAGGTCCTTGATGACGCTGAAGAACGTCACCGGGATCCAGAGCACCGCGAACGCGACCATCAGCCGCGCCGGCACGGGCGTGGGCCCGAGGCTCCATGCGGTGCCGGCGCACGCGAGGAAGACGAGCGGCACGAGGGCGTGCAGGGTGGTCCAGGCGACCTCGGGCCGCAACTCCTCGGGCGTCGCGAGGAACCCCGAGATCTCCATCGTGAGGGAGAGCGCCGCGACCGCGGCGATGACGATCGTGCGCCTGATGATCCGGCCTCTGCGGCCGGGAGCCATCACCGCTCGCCGAGGAGCGTGAGCACCGCGAGCACACGACGGTGGTGCTCGGGCGACTCCTCGAGGTCGAGCTTCTGCAGGATGCTGCGCACGTGGGTCTCGACGGTCTTCAGGCCGAGGAACAGGGTCTGGGCGATGCCGCCGTTCGAGTAGCCCTGCGCCATGAGTTCGAGCACCGAGCGCTCGCGCTCCGTGAGGCGCGACAACGGGTCGTCGGCGCGCGTGCGCTTCACGAGCTGCTCGACGACCTCGGGGTCGACCACCGAGCCGCCCGACGCGACGGTCTCGACCGCGCGCACCAGCGTCTGCGGCTCGGACACGCGCTCCTTGAGCAGGTACCCCGTGCCGCTGCCCGCGCCCATGACGCGCAGCGCGTACTCGGGCGTCGCGTACATCGACAGCAGGAGCAGGCCGATCGTCGAGCCCTCCGCCCGCATGGCCTCGAGCGCGACGATGCCCTCGTCGCGGTACGTCGGCGGCATGCGGATGTCGAGCACCGCCGCGTCGACGCCGCCGCGGCGCACGACCTCGAGCAGTTCGTCACCCGTGCCCACCGAGGCGACGACGTCGAGGCCGCCGCCCTCGAGCACCTTGGCGATGCCCTCGCGCAGCAGCAGCGCGTCGTCGGCGATCGCGACGCGCAGGGGGCGAGCGTCGTTCATCGAGCCTCCGTTTCACAGGCAGGCCGAACCGTTCGGGGGCGTCACCCGCCTGTGCCGAGCGTATCGCGTCGGCCGTCCCGCCCGTCGGTCCCAGTTCTGGGGGTATCCGAAGCCCCGTTCGGGATTCAGTGGCAGCACGCACGGGGTCGGGGTGGCCGCCCGGATCCGGCCGGGACGCCACCCGGCGAGGATCGCGTCATGTCCACGATCGATCGCGTCAGGACCATCCGCACACCCCATCGTCTCCGAACCACATCGGGAAGGGGCACTCGGATGACCACCACACTCGCGGAACGATCCCGCCGCCTCGCGACGCGGGTCACCCGCATGACGCAGACGCTCGACGACGGGCCCGCGCCCGAGCGGCCGCCGCACCGCGAGCTCGCGCGACGGGAGCTCGCCGCGTACGCCGCGCGCATCCGCCTCACCGACCTGGTGCGCGAGCACGGCAGCCCGCTCTTCGTGCTCGACGTCGACCGCGTGACCACCCAGCTGCTGGCGCTGCGCCGCGAGCTGCCCGAGGCGCAGATCCACTTCGCGACCACGTCGCTCCCCCACCCCGCCGTGATCCGTGCGGTCGACGCCTTCGGCGCGAGCTTCGCGGTCGCGTCGCGGGGCGAGATCGACCTGCTCGAGCGAGAGGGCGTCGCGATCGGCCGCTGCCTGCACTCGCAGCCCGTCAAGACCGTCGCCGACATCACCGGCTCCTACCTGCGGGGCATCCGCACCTTCGTCGTCGACGACCCCGACGAGGTGGCGAAGTTCCGTGGCCTGTCGTCGGACTTCTCGGTGCTCGTGCGCCTGTCGTTCCCGAACCCGGGAGCGGAGTCCGATGTCTCGTCGAAGTCCGGCATCGCCCCCGAGGAGGCGGGCGACCTCGTCGGGCACTGCCTGCGCGCGGGGCTGCGCGTGTCCGGGTTCACCTTCCACGTGGGCAGCCAGACCATGTCGGCGGCGCCGTGGGTGCACGCCATCCGCCGCACGCTCGCGCTCATGCGCCGACTCGAGCACGCGCACGGCATCCGCTTCGACACGCTCGACCTCGGCGGCGGCTTCCCGGTCGGCGGCGACGAGCCCGTGCCCTCGCTCGCCGAGCTCGCCCGCGGCATCCGGGCCGCGCTCTCGGCCGCACCGAGGCGCTACCGCATCCTCATCGAGCCGGGCCGGTTCGTCTCGGCGCCGGCGATGACCCTCGTGTCGCGGGTCGTGGGCACCGCCGACCGCGTCGACGGCCGGTGGGCGTACCTCGACGAGGGCCTCTCCGGCGCGTACTCGAACATCCCGGCGGAGGACGTGCCCGACCTCGTCTTCGCCGGCTCGGAGCTCGACGTGCAGCCGCCGGTCGACGAGACGGGCGAGCGGGCGACCCGACGACTGCGCGACCACCGTCGCGAGCCCGTCACGCTCGCCGGCCCGACCGGCGACAGCGTCGGCGTCGTGGCGCGTCGCCTGCCGCTCCCGCCGCTCGCCGTGGGCGACCTGCTCCTCAGCCCCATGATGGGCGCCTGCACGGCGGCCACGGCCACCGGGTTCAACGGCATCGCGCCGACGCCCGTCGTCGTGGTCCCGTCCTGAACGCCGACCGCCGCACGGGGCGGGCGCGGCATCCGTCGACCACCGGATGCCGCGCCCGATCGTCAGCGGATGCCGCGCCGCGCCGTCACACGAGCGAGTCGCGCCAGGCCGCGTGCAGCGCGGCGAACCGGCCCGACCCGCCGATGAGGTCGGACGGCGCGCCGTCCTCGACGATGCGACCGTGCTCCATCACGAGCACGCGATCGGCGATCGCGACCGTCGACAGGCGGTGCGCGATGATCACGGCGGTGCGGTCGGCGAGCAGCGACTGCAGGCCCTCCTGCACCAGCCGCTCGCTCGGGATGTCGAGCGAGGAGGTCGCCTCGTCGAGGATCAGCACCGCCGGGTCGGCGAGGAACGCGCGCGCGAACGAGATCAGCTGGCGCTGCCCCGCGCTCACGCGTCCGCCGCGCTTGTTCACGTCGGTGTCGTAGCCGTTCGGCAGCCCCTCGATGAACTCGTGCGCGCCCACCGCCTTCGCGGCCGCGACGATCTCGTCGAACGACGCGTCGGGCCGGCCGAGCGCGATGTTGTCGGCGACCGACCCCGAGAACAGGTACGCCTCCTGCGTGACCATGACGATCGCGCGGCGCAGGTCCTTGGGGTGCAGCGAGCGCAGGTCGACCCCGTCGAGCTCGACCACGCCGTCGCTCGGGTCGTAGAAGCGCGCGATGAGCTTCGCGAGCGTCGACTTGCCGGCGCCCGTCGACCCCACCAGCGCCACCGTCTGCCCCGCCGGGATGTCGAGGCCGAAGCGCGGCAGGATGACGCGGTCGGGCGTGTACGCGAACTCGACGCCCTCGAACCGCACGTTGCCGTGCGCCTTCCACAGGTCGACCGGGTGCAGCGGGTCGGGCACGCTCGGCTCCTCCTCCAGCACGCCCGAGATCTTCTCGAGCGCGGATGCCGCGGACTGGTACCCGTTGTAGAACATCGCCATGTCCTCCATCGGGTCGAAGAACCGCTTCGTGTAGAGCACCGCCGCCAGCAGCACGCCGACCTCCATGCCGCCGTCGACGACCCGGAAGCCGCCGACCACGAGCACGGCCGCGACGCACGCATTGCCGATGAGCAGCAGCCCCGGATCGTAGATGCCGAACAGCTGGATCACCTTGGCGTTCACGTCGCGGTAGTCCTCGACGAGGTCGCCGAACTCGCGCTCGTTGCGGCGCTCCTTGCGGAAGGCCTGCACGGCGCGGATGCCGGTCATGGACTCGACGAAGTGCACGATGAGCGACGCCGACGCCACCCGCGAACGGCGGAACAGCTTCTGCGAGCGCACCTGGAACCACCGGGTGAGCACCGCGAGCGGCACGAGCGCGACGAGCAGCACGAGCGCCGACGTCCAGTCGAGCAGGGCGAGCGCGACCGCCGTGAACGACATGTAGAGCGCTCCGCGCACGAGCTGGTTGATGCCCTCGTCGAGCAGCTCGCGGATCGCGTCGAGGTCGCTCGTCTGGCGCGAGATGATGCGGCCCGACGTGTACGACTCGTGGAACTCGAGCGAGAGCTTCTGCGTGTGCAGGAACACCCGGGTGCGCAGGTCGAGCAGCACCGCCTGGCTGATCCTGGCGGAGAGCCGGATGTACCACGCGATGAGGAACGCGCCGACGGCGCCCGTGAGCAGGTACGCGACGCCGGCGAAGCCGACCGGCATCCAGTCGCCCTCGAGCAGCGCCGGCAGGCCCTGGTCGATGCCGTAGGCGATGAGCGCCGGTCCGGCCACCTGCGCGCCCGTGGAGACGACGACGATCGCCATCGTCATCCAGAGCCTGGCCCGCACCGGGCGCAGCAACGAACCGAGCAGGCGCAGCGAACGCTGCCGGATCTGCTTGGACTCGGCCTTCGTGAAGTCGTGGCGCTCCTCGCCCTCGACGCCCAGGACGCTCATCGGGTCGCCTCCTCTCGCTGGATGGGTTCGATGCCGGTGGTGACGGATGCCGCGGCATCCGCCAGCTCGGCCTTGGCCGCCGCCGCCGCGTCGTGCTCGATGCGGTCGGATGCCTCGGCGGCCTCGCGTCGCACCTCGTCCTCGAGGCTCGAGATGACGAACGCGTAGTGCTCGCTCTCGCGCAGGAGCTCGGAGTGCGTGCCGACGGCCGTGATCCGCCCCTCCTCGAGGAGCGCGACGCGGTCGGCGAGCATGACCGTCGACGGGCGGTGCGCCACGATGAGCGCGGTCGTCGACGCGAGCACGCTGCGCAGCTCGGCCTCCACCTTCGCCTCCGTCGCGACGTCGAGCGCCGAGAGCGGGTCGTCGAGCACGAGCACCGACGGGGAGGCCGCGACCGCACGCGCGAGCGCGAGGCGCTGCCGCTGGCCCCCGGAGAGGCTCATGCCCTCCTCGCCGACCTTCGTGTCGACGCCGTCGGGCAGGTCGTACGCGAATCCCGCCTGCGCGATGCGCAGCGCCTCGGCGAGCACGCGCTCGGCCTCGGCGCGCACCGCGGGCTCGTCGACGCGCGAGCTCCGGCCGGCCGAGCAGCACGTTGTCGCGCACGGAGGCGCTGAACAGGGTCGCGTCCTCGAACGCCATCGCGATGTGCGTGCGCAGCTCCTCGCGGGACAGCGCGCGGATGTCGACGCCGTCGAGCGTGATCGAGCCCTCGGTCACGTCGTACAGGCGCGTCGTGAGCGCCGTGAGCGTGGTCTTGCCGCTGCCCGTGAGGCCGACGAGGGCCATGGTCTCGCCGGGCTCGAGGGCGAGGTCGACGCCGTCGAGCAGGTCGCCGAACCGGTCGGGCGAGTCCTGGTAGCGGAACCGCACGTCGGTGAAGACGAGTTCGCCCCGGGGTCGCTCGATCGCGACCGGTCGCTCGGGGTCGGTGATCTCGTTCTCGCTGTCGAGGATGTCGAAGAACCGGTCGGTCGCGGTGCGCGCGTCCACCGAGAAGGCGAGCAGGAACCCGATCGACTCGATCGGCCACGCCAGCACCGTCGCCGTGGCGAAGAACGCGACGAGCTCGCCGACGGTGAGCGAGCCCTGCGAGGCGAGCCACACGCCGAGCACGAGGCACACGGCGAGCGCGACGGTCGGCACCACGAGGATCCACGTCCAGATGCCGGCATCGAGCCGGGCCTTCTCGATCTCGGTGCTCCGGAGCGACTCGGCCTGCGCGCGGAAGGTCGACAGCGCGTGCTTGCCGCGCCCGAACGCCTTCAGCACGCGGATGCCGTGCACCGACTCCTCGACGGCCGTGGCGAGGTCGCCCGCCTGGTCCTGGCTGCGTCGGGACACCTCGGAGTAGCGGCCCTCGAAGCGGTAGCCGACCACCCAGAGCGGGATCGAGCAGACGAGGAACACGAGGCCGAGCATCCAGTTCATCGAGACGAGGATCGCGAGGCCCACGACGATGACGATGAGGTTCACGACGAGCAGCACGAGGCCGAACGAGAGCCAGCGGCGGATGAGCCCGAGGTCGCTGACCGCGCGCGAGAGCAGCTGTCCGCTCGGCCAGCGGTCGTGGAAGCTCACGGGCAGGTCCTGCAGCCTGGCGTAGAGGGCGTTGCGCATGCGCGCCTCGACGCGGGTGCCCGGGGTGAGCACGAACCAGCGCCGCAGCGCGATCATGCCCGCCTCGAGCACGCCGAGCGCGAAGACGAGGCCGGCGAGCGGCCAGATCGCGCTCGCGTCGCCGTCGGCCAGCGGGCCGTCGACGATCGCCTGGAGCACCTGCGGGATCGCGAGTGCGATGAGCTGCGCGATCAGCGCGGCGACCATGCCCGCCACGATGAACGGGAGTGCGGGGCCGGCGTACTCGCGCAGCCTGAAGAGCGCGCGCACGGTGCCGATGCGCGCCGGGGTGGGGTCCTGGTGGTGCGGGGTGGCGGACAAGCCGGTTTCCTTCCGGAGGGGCGTCGCGGCGTCCTCGTGGGACGTCTCACGACGTGTCGGATCGAGCAGACGCGCGCGACGTGGCGGCGTCGAGATGCGGGGATACCGCGGAATGGGCAGGCTGCGCCTGCGGGGCTGGGGCGGAAGCTACCCGGAGATGCCCTCGGCCTGGAGGACCGGACGGGCAGCGCCGTCGACCGCGACCTGGCGGGCGTAGCTGTCTGTCTGCATGGTGTCCTCCTGCGTCGTCGTCTGCGAACCCTCACGGCCATCGGATGTCGCGCGATGACCAGCCCTTCAGACTAGGGGGTGAGAGTGCTCGCGTGCAAGACCCGTTCTCGCGACGGGTCGTGCGAATGCGTCGACAGCCGACGAAGGCGATGTCGACGCGGGCAGTACCGGCTACCGCACCCGCACCGACAGCCCCGTGACGCCGCCCTCGAGCTTCTCGAACTCGCCGATGTCGACCGTGACGACGCGGTAGCCCAGCTCGGAGAGCATGGCCGCGGTCTTCGGCGCCGCCGACGACATCAGCAGCGACTCGGGCGACAGCTCGACGACCGCGACCCCCTCGGGCTCGGGCACCGGGAGGAACCGGGGGAAGAGGCTCGGCACGTCGACGAGTGACGGGTCGCCGATGATGGTGCCGTCGGGAAGCGCCGTCATCGTGCTCTTCAGGTGGAGCGCCCGGGTGACCGGCACCGCGACCACCGAGTAGCCGTGCGGCGTCAGCTGCGTGCGAAGCTGGCGGATGCCCTCGGCGTTCGTGCGGACCGAGGCGCCGACGTACACGATGGAGTCGACCTTCAGCACGTCGCTGCCGTCGAGCGTGCCCGGCAGCTCGATGCGCGAGACGGTGAGGCCGGGGATCGCCCGCATCGTGCGCTCGACCGCGTCGATCTCGGGTCGGCGCGACTCGGCGCCGGGGCTCGTGATCACCGCGAGGTCGCCGAAGAGCACGACGGTGTCCTCGACGAACGCCGAGTCGGCGAGCTCGGGCGCGGCGTCGACCTCGAGCGTCTCCCACCCCTCGGCGACGAGGGCCGCGCAGTAGTTGTCCCACTGCTCGTCGGCGAGCGCCTTGTCGACGGGCACGCGATCCAGGCGAGTGCGCTCGCCCTCGTCGAGGTTCGACGCCGGGATGCGCACGAGCGCCATGCGCCGCGGCGCGTGGCGGGGGGCGTAGGCCATGATGCCGCGCAGCACCTTCGGCGCGAGGAACACCTCGCCCGCGATCACGGCGAGGATGAAGACGAGGTTGAGGCTCGCGAGCGAGCCGACCACGAACAGGAAGAGCGCGGGCGGGAACCCGCCGCTCGCCGCGCCCGCGGTGACGGTGGTGGCGAGGAGCGCCGCGATGCACGCCGACGTGAATCCGGTGATGAGCGCCAGGAACCACGCCCGGGTCGCGCCGAGGCCGTTCGCGATCGCCAGCAGCACCCACACGAGCAGCGCGGCGAGCGCGAAGTGCGGAACGAGCTGGGGGAACACCTGCGGCGACTGGCCGTTGCCGATGAAGAACGCGAACACCGCGACGAGCATCGCGATGACCGCCACCACCGCCGCCGACGCCAGCACCGCCAGCGCCCGCTGCCCGGGCGACGGCGCCGGCCGGAACCGGGCAGGGGCGGGCGGGGGCGTGGCGGCGGGGGACGTCATGGCACGAGCCTAGCGGCCGGTGCCCGCCCCTCAGCGCGCGGCGTCGAGGCGCGCGCGGGCGAGTCGCTCGGCCGCCGCGAGGGTCGTCGTGCCGTGCTCGTCGGCCGACTGCAGCACGGATGCCACGGTGTCGCCGATGCTCGCGATGCGGGCGTCGAGGGCCGCCTGGTCGGCGTCGGGGGCGCTCGCCACGTCGAGGTAGATCACGCCGCCGGCGTTGACCACGAAGTCGGGCGCCCACACGATCCGGCGCTCGGTGAGACGGCCGGCGACCTCGCGCGAGGCGAGCTGGTTGTTGGCGGCGCCGACGACGGCGCGCACGCGCAGTGCGTCGACGACCTCGCGGGTGAGCACGCCGCCGAGCCCGCACGGCACGAACACGTCGGCCTCGACGAGGTGGGCCTCGTTCGGCTCCACCCATTCGGCGCCGAGCTCGTCGGCGAGCGCACGCTTGGACTCCGCGACATCCGTCACCGTGAGCCGGGCGCCCGCTGCGGCGAGGCTCCGGGCGAGCCGGCCGCCCACCTGGCCGAGTCCGGCGACCACGAAGTGCCGGCCCGCGACGTCGGCCGAGCCGAAGACGTGGTCGAGCGTGGCGAGGATCGAGGCGTGCACGCCCGCCGCCGTGGCATCCGCGGGCTCGCCCACGCCGCCCTGTTCGGCGGGGAGGCCGCACACGTGCTCGGTGCGCTCGTGCACGACGGCCATGAGCTCGGCGCTCGTGCCGACGTCCTCCGCGGTCATGTAGGCGCCGCCGAGCGACTCGACGGCGTCGCCGAGGTCGAGCATGGCGTCGTGGGTCGTCTGCTCGTCGAGGGTGACGCCCGACGGGATGCAGACCACGGACTTGCCGCCGCCTCGGGCGAGCCCGGCCGCGGCGTTCTTCATGGTCATCGCCTGCGAGAGGCGGAGGGCGTCGGCGAGGGCGTCGGTCCAGTGGCCGTAGCGCCAGAGGCGCGCGCCGCCGAGGGCCTGGCCGAGCCGCGTCGAGTGGACGGCCACGATGATGGTGAGTCCGGACCGGGGGCCTCGGGTGATGAGCACGCGCTCGTGCTCGGGGGCCTCGGTGGGAAGTGCTGCGCTGACCTCGGCTGCGGGGGTGGCCGGGGCGTGGGTGATCGTCATCGATCGTTCTCCTTGTTCATCCGCTTCGTGGGCGGAACGGCGGTGGGCGCCTTCTGAGCGCCGCTCACCTCAAGGGTACCGCCGCGGCGGACCTGCCGCGTGCCGCACGGCGCCCGATACCCGCAGATGTATGACTGCCGCGGATACGATCCGACCGCCGCCATCTCCCCACATGCACGGCGTGTCGGATCGTATATCCGCCACCTTCGACATGTCGGGGCCGATCCGGCCAACGAGGACCCCGGCAAACCTGGCGGCGCTGCGCGTGCCGCACGGCGCCTAGTGGAAGAAGTGCCGCTCCCCGGTGACGTACATCGTGATGCCGGCGGCGCGGGCCGCCGCGACGACCTCCTCGTCGCGCACCGATCCGCCCGGCTGCACGACCGCACGCACGCCGCCGTCGATGAGGATCTGCAGCCCGTCGGCGAAGGGGAAGAAGGCGTCGGATGCCGCGACCGATCCCGTGGCCCGGTCCCCGGCGCGCTCGACGGCGAGCCTGCACGAGTCGACGCGGTTCACCTGCCCCATGCCCACGCCGACCGACGCACCGCCGGAGGCGAGCAGGATCGCGTTCGACTTCACGGCACGGCAGGCCTTCCACGCGAACTCGAGGTCGGCGAGGGTCGCCTCGTCGGCGGGATCGCCCGCGGCGAGCGTCCACTCGGATGCCGCGGCGAAGTGCCGGTCGGCCTGCTGCAGGAGCAGCCCGCCCGACACCTGCCGGAGCTCGACCGCGGTGGGCGCGAAGCCCTCGGGCAGCGTGAGCAGGCGGAGGTTCTTCTTCCTCGCGAGCAGCTCGAGCGCCTCGCCCTCGAACGCGGGGGCGATGAGCACCTCGGTGAAGATGCCCGAGACGGTCTCGGCCATCTCGAGGGTGACCGTGCGGTTCGCCGCGATGACGCCGCCGTAGGCCGACACGGGGTCGCACTCGTGCGCGCGCCGGTGGGCGTCGGCGATGGGGTCGGATGCCCCGGGCGACGCGATCGCGATGCCGCACGGGTTGGCGTGCTTGATGATCGCGACGGCCGGCTCGTCGAAGTCGAACGCGGCCCGCACCGCGGCATCCGCATCGACGTAGTTGTTGTACGACATCTCCTTGCCGTGCAGCTGCACCGCCTGCGCGATGCCGGGACGACCGCCCGTGGAGGCGTACAGCGCCGCGCGCTGGTGCGCGTTCTCGCCGTAGCGGAGGTCGGCGTCCTTGGTCCACGTGCCGCCGACCCACGCCGGGAACGGCGACTCCTCGACGGGCTGGTCCTGCGCGACCACGCTGCCGAGCCAGGACGCGACCGCGACGTCGTACGAGGCGGTGTGGCGGAACGCCTCGCGGGCGAGCGCCTTTCGCTGCGCGAGCGTGGTGCCGCCGGCGGCGATCGCGGCGATCACCTCGTCGTAGCGGTCGGGCGAGACGACGATCGCGACGTTCGCGTGGTTCTTCGCGGCGGCGCGCACCATGGCGGGGCCGCCGATGTCGATCTGCTCGACGGCGTCGAACTCGGATGCCCCGGCCGCGACCGTCGCGGCGAACGGGTACAGGTTCACGACGACGAGCTGGAAGGGCTCGATGTCGAGGTCGCCGAGCTCGCGCTCGTGGTGCTCGAGCCGGAGGTCGGCGAGGAGACCCGCGTGCACCGCGGGGTGGAGGGTCTTCACGCGGCCGTCGAGCATCTCGCGGGCGCCCGTGATGCTCGCGACATCCGTCACCGGGAAGCCCGCGTCGCGGATGGCCTGCGCGGTCGAGCCGGTGGAGACGATCTCGGCGCCGGCGTCGGCGAGGGCCGTCGCGAGCTCGACGATGCGCGACTTGTCGCTGACCGAGAGGAGCGCGCGGCGCACCGGGACGAGGTCGCGATCGCGGTAGAGGCTCGGGTCGTGCGTGGGGCCGCTCATGATCGGCTGAGCTCCTTCAGGTCGAGGTGCGAGTTGGCGATGTCGAGCACCGCCTGGATGAGCAGGCGGCGCTCGACCGGCTTGATGCGGTCGTGGAGGGTCGACTCGGTGTCGTCGGGCAGCACCGGCACGCGCTCCTGCGCGATGATCGGGCCGCCGTCGACGGAGTTGTCGACGACGATGAGGCTGGCTCCGGTCTGGTCGACGCCGGCCGCGAGCGCGTCGCGCACGCCGTGGGCGCCCGGGAACTCGGGCAGGTAGGCCGGGTGGGTGTTGATCAGGTGCGGCGAGAAGGCGTCGACGACGGCCGGCGGCACCAGCCGCATGAGGCCCGAGAGGATGACGAGATCGGGCTCCCACTGCCGCACCTGCTCGATCAGCGCCGCACCCCAGGCGTCGCGATCGGGATACGCCGTGAAGGGCACGGTGAAGGTGGGGATGCCGAACTCCTCGCCCAGCACGAGGCCGTCGGCCTCGCGGTCGGCGCCGATCGCGACGACGCGCGCCGGGAACTCGGCGTCTTCGGAAGCCTCGAGGAGGGCGCGGAGGTTGGAGCCAGTGCCCGAGATGAGCACGACGAGCTTCTGCACCCCTCGAGCCTACCCGCTGCGCCGATGCGCACCGTTCGGGCCGTGCATCGCTCAGGCGCTGTCGCCGCCGCTCAGACGCCGGCCATCGCGGCATGGGTCGGCTCGGATGCACCGGGGCCGTCCGTGTCGCCCGTGTCGCCCGTGTCCCGCCCGCGGAGGCGCGCGGCGTAGCCGCCGACGAGCGCGCCGATGCCCACCGTGGCCGCGGCGACGCCCGCGACGGCGAGCGGCACGGGCCCGACGTCGGCGAGGCGCCCCGGTCCGGCCGCACCGCCCGACCACCACGCGAGGAGGCCCAGCACGATCGCGGCGGCGGCAGCGGCACCCGCCGCCACGGCGAGCGGCGCCCACCAGCCCGCGCGGCGCGGGACGTCGCGGTCGGCGTCGCCGCCGGTCGACACGACCCATGCGCCGACGAACCCGAGCAGCACGGGCACCACGAGCCAGAGGGCACCGAGCGCCGGGGCGTCGGTGGGCAGCGCGCCGAGCAGCGGGATGCCGGGCACCGGGCCGAGCAGCGTGCCGCCCGTCGAGACGAGGCTTCCGGTGCCGATCGCGAAGCCCGGCCCGAGCAGCCACGCCGCCGCCCAGATCACGATGTTCGGCAGCAGCGCGAGCTCGGCGACGGTGAGGGCGATGCCGCCGTCGACGCCGGCGCCGAGTGCCTGGTAGAGGGCGGCGATGGTCGCGTAGTCGAGCACGATGAGCACCGCCACGAGCACCGCGGCGAGTGCCAGCACGCCGAAGGCGGCTCCCGCGCCGATGCGCACCGCGGCGCGGGCGCCCGCCACGAGGCCGGGTGGGAGCGCGGCGAGCGCGCGGCGCACGACGCCGGTCGCGGCATCCGTCGCCGGATCGGTGCGCAGCACCTCGCCGACCGCACCCAGCACGACGCCGAGGGCGACGATGCCGGCCGGGATCAGCGCGGCCTGCAGCGGGTCGGCGCGTGCCGCATCCACGCCTGCGGCGAGGGCGAGCGCGGCGCCGGCGAGCGCGAAGACGACGACCGCCGCGATGCCCCCGCTGAACGAGTGGCCGCCCGCCGCCGAGCGGCGGCCGATGCGGCGGCCGAACGCGACCGTGATGAGCGCGAAGCCGAGCAGTGCGATCGTGATGGGGAACGGGTCGCCGGCGCCCGGCAGCGCGATCCGCCCCGCCGTCACGGGGTCGAGCTGCACCACGAGGTCGACGCCGTGGCCGAGCAGCCAGACGTCGGCGGCCGCGCGGAAGAACACGACGGCGTCGACGGCGAGGCCGAAATGCAGGGCCCAGAGCAGCATGAGCGGCACGAGCGCGATGCCGAGGCCGATGAGCGCCGCGACGGATGCCTCGAGGGCGGCCAGCAGGGCGATCGTCGTGCGTCTCATTCCTCCGGGAGCCTATCCCGGAGGGCGCCGCTCAGTCGGTGCGACGTGCGGGATCGGGCGTACTCGGAGGCTCGGGCGGCGAGTCGCCTGCCGGCACGACCACCACGTCGACGAGCTCCTCCGTCGGCGCGTCGGCGTCGGATGCCGCAGCGGCCTCCGCGTCGTCCTCGGCGCGTGCCACGGCGGCCTCCGCCTCCGTGGCCGCGACCTCGTCGGCCGGACGCCGCAGGAGCTCGACGATCACCACCGCGATCAGGGCCACGATCACGGTCCAGATGACCGCGCCGACCGTGACCGGCCGGTTGAACAGCACCACGGCCGCCGCGATCAACGCGATGGCGATGTAGACGGCGCCGCGCCACCGGTCGAGGCCGATGCCGAACGAACCGGTCGTCACGCCGTGCCTGGCGGCGGCCTTCCGGGCGCTCGCGAATCCGGCGCCGGCGAACTCCCTGGCCGCTCTCGCAGGTCGCCAGGGTCCGGAGAACCAGGCGATCACGGCGACGAGGAGCGAGAGCACGAGGAACGCGACGATGGTCGAGAGCATGAGCTCGACGAGGCCGTCGAAGAGCACGGAGGCCGTGTCGGACGGCATGATCGACGGGCTGACGGTGCCGATGAAGAACGTGCGGCCGACGCCGAGGCCGGCGGCGAGGAGCAGCATCGTCAGCGCGAGTCCCGCCGCGGTCCACACGAGCGCCACGGTGCGGCGCTTCGCGACGAACACGCCCGCAGCCAGCAGCGCCAGGCAGACCCACGGAAGCCACGTGCCGACGGCGACCGCGAGCGCGTAGATCGTCTGCACGAGCACGAACGCGTCGTTCTGGGCGATGACGATGCTGCGCTCGACCACCGGGATGTTGGCGGCGAAGGCCACGCCCTGCTGCTCGAGGCGCTCCTTCACGGCCTCGATGACGGGGCCGAGCTGCACCGTGACGGTGCCGTCGCCGCCGATCGCGAGCGCGGCGTTGGGATCACCCTGCACCGCGGCCACGAAGGCCTGGTGGCTGCGGGTGAGTGCCGCGCGCCAGATCTCGGCGAATGCCGGCGACTCGACGAGCCGGTCGACGATGCCCGAGACGAGCGACTGGAGCCCCTGGGTGGCGGGCGCCTCGAGCAGCCCGAGCGCCTGCTCGGCGCGCGGCGACAGGTCGAGCTCCTTGATGCCGTCGAAGAGGTCGGAGGTCAGTGCCGGGATGTCGACCTGCTCCTCGATCGCCGCGGTGACCTGGTCGCCGACGTACGCCTGCACCGCCGGCTCCTCGGCGAGCGGCGCGAACGTGGCGACGAACTGGTCGGTGTCGACGAGCTGGATCCGTGCCCACGCCGAGATCACGGCCACGGGTGCGAGCAGCAGGGCGACGACCACGAGCACGACGGCCGCCACGGTGCGCCCGCGGCGGCGGCGCTCGCGCGGCGGCGGGCTCGCGGCATCCGTGCCATCGACCGGCCTCGCCGTGACCGCCACGGACCGCAACGCGGCGTTCTCGGCTTCGAGCGCCGCGATCCTGGCTTCGAGTTCCGACGTCCCTGCATCAGACATGTCCGCCCCCTTTTGCACGAAACCTAGCGCGACGAGGGCGTCGGGCGCATCATCCTCAATGGATGAAAGCCTTCATCACCTCAATGGATGAGCGCCTTCATCACGATCATCGCGATGCCGAACGACGCGGTGCCGAGTGCGCCGGCGAGACGGACCGGCCACGGCGACCCGCGGCGGGAGAAGGCGATCCATCCGAGCACGGCGAGCACGACCACGCCCGCCCAGAGCGCCACCCAGATCGCGTACGCGTCGGGGATCGCGCGGGTGGCGCCGAGGAGCAGGATGAACGACGGGATGAGCGCCGAGGCGAGGAGCCCGAGCGACCGGCGGAACGAGATGCGGAACGCCTCCCGGAGGCCGATCATGCGGTCGTCGTCGAGTCCGTGCCTGGCCACCGTGCCGGCGTAGACGTGCGCCGCCCAGAACACGATCACCGTGATGAGCACGGTCCAGAACACCGTCCACGAGGATTCGCCGTGACCGCCCGCGACGATGATCATGCCCGACACGAGGATCACGCCGTAGACCGACTCCTCGGTGGCGAACGTCGTGCGCATGAACCGGTGCGCCAGGCCCTTCTGCGCGGGCGGCGAATCGGCCCCCTGACGCACGCTGCCTGAGGCATCCGATTGCGACTCGACCATGCCTTCAGCCTCTCACGATCGAGGCGTCGTGACCCCTGTTCCCAGGGTGGGCATCTCTCGATTTGACGCGACGGGACGACGTGGTCGAGTGGAGCTGCCGTGATCTGAGGGAGACATCCGCGCGAGATCGGGTGGAGGCATCCGCTCGATCGCACCTGACACGGGAAGGCCCCGCCGGCATCGCCGACGGGGCCTTCCCGGTGGTGCGAAGCGCCTACGCGCTGAGCGCGGCGTACACCTCGCGCAGCAGTGACGCCGTCTCGGACGGCGTCTTGCCGACCTTGACGCCGGCGGCCTCGAGGGCCTCCTTCTTCGCCTGCGCGGTGCCGGCCGAGCCGGACACGATCGCGCCGGCGTGGCCCATGGTCTTGCCCTCGGGCGCCGTGAAGCCCGCGACGTAGCCGACGACCGGCTTCGTCACGTTGGCCTTGATGAAGTCGGCCGCGCGCTCCTCGGCGTCGCCGCCGATCTCGCCGATCATCACGATCGCCTTGGTCTCGGGGTCGGCCTCGAACGCGGCGAGCGCGTCGATGTGCGTCGTGCCGATGATCGGGTCGCCGCCGATGCCGATGGCGGTCGAGAAGCCGAGGTCGCGCAGCTCGTACATCATCTGGTAGGTGAGCGTGCCCGACTTCGAGACGAGGCCGATCGGGCCCTTGCCGGTGATGTTCGCCGGGGTGATGCCGACGAGGGACTCACCGGGGCTGATGATGCCCGGGCAGTTCGGGCCGATGATGCGGGTCTTGTCGCCCTGCTCCTTGGCGTACGCCCAGAACTCGGCGGAGTCCTGCACGGGCACGCCCTCGGTGATGATCACGAGGAGCGGGATCTCGGCGTCGATGGCCTCGATCACGGCGCCCTTCGTGAAGGCCGGCGGAACGAAGGCGATGGAGACATCCGCACCGGTCTGCTCGATCGCCTCGGCGACCGAGGCGAACACGGGCAGCTCGACGGCGTTGCCGTCCTTGTCGGTGTGCAGCACCGTGGTGCCGGCCTTGCGGGCGTTCACGCCGCCGACCACCTGGCTGCCCGCCGCGAGCATGCGCGCCGTGTGCTTGGAGCCCTCGCCGCCGGTGATGCCCTGGACGATGACCTTGGAGTCCTTGTTCAGGAAGATCGTCATTGCTCTCGAATCCTTCTCTACGCGGCGTTCGCCAGCTCGGCGGCCTTGTCGGCGCCCTGGTCCATGTTGTCGGCGAGGGTGACGAGCGGGTGCGCCGCCTCCTCGAGGATGCGGCGGCCCTCGACGACGTTGTTGCCGTCGAGGCGAACGACGAGCGGCTTGTTCGCGGTGTGGCCGAGCTCGGCGAGCGCGCCGACGATGCCCTTCGCGACCTGGTCGCACGCGGTGATGCCGCCGAAGACGTTGACGAACACGCTCTTGACCTGCGGGTCGCCGAGGATGATGCCGAGGCCGTTGGCCATGACCTCCGCCGAGGCGCCGCCGCCGATGTCGAGGAAGTTGGCGGGCTTCACGCCGCCGTGGTTCTCGCCGGCGTAGGCGACGACGTCGAGCGTCGACATCACGAGGCCCGCGCCGTTGCCGATGATGCCGACCTCGCCGTCGAGCTTCACGTAGTTGAGGTCGAGGGCCTTCGCCTCCGCCTCGAGCGGGTCGGCCGCGGCCTTGTCCTCGAGGAGGGCGTGGCCGGCGTGGCGGAACTCGGCGTTCTCGTCGAGCGTGACCTTGCCGTCGAGGGCGACGATGTTGCCGTCCTCGTCGAGGATCAGCGGGTTCACCTCGACGAGCGTCGCGTCCTCGCTCTTGTAGACGTCGTAGAGCTTCACGAACACGTCGGCGACCTTGTCGACCAGGTCGGCCGGGAAGTTCGCGGCGACCGCGATCTCGCGCGCGGTCGTGGGGGTGATGCCGGTGATCGGGTCGACCTCGACGCGTGCGAGCGCCTCGGGCTTCTCGACCGCCAGCACCTCGATCTCCATGCCGCCCTCGACGCTCGTGAGCGAGAGGTAGGAGCGGTTCGCGCGGTCGAGGAGCACCGAGAAGTAGAACTCCTGCGCGATGCGGGCGCCGCCGGCGACCATCACGCGCTTCACGACGTGGCCCTTGATGTCGAGCCCGAGGATGGCCTTCGCGGCCTCCTCCGCCTCGTCGGGGTTCTTCGCGACCTTGACGCCGCCCGCCTTGCCGCGGCCGCCCGTCTTCACCTGGGCCTTGACCACGACGACGCCGCCGAGCTCCTCGGCCGCGGCGCGAACCGCTTCTGGGGTGTCGGCGACGATGCCCGGGAGCACCGGGACCCCGTACTTCTCGAACAGGTCTCTGGCCTGGTACTCGTAAAGATCCACGCTCTACTTCCAATCGGTCCGCACGCGCGACGGCGCACAGTGGCTGGTGGGTGTGGCCCGGCCTGTCCTCGTCGAACGCTGACTCTCTCGATATCGAGATACGCGGGCCGACCACCATGGTACTCCCCCTCATCGGAGGGTCCGAACCGAGCGGATGCCGCTGGCCGCTGCGTGCGGCTCGGTGCAAGACTGGCGCCATGAGCGAGCCAGCGGAGCCCACCCACCGCGCCGACCCGCACGATTCCGCGGTGCACGCGAAGCTCAACTGGCTCCGCGCCGGGGTGCTCGGCGCCAACGACGGCATCGTCTCGGTCGCCGCGCTCGTGGTCGGCGTGGCCGCGGCGACGACGGATGTCGCGGCGATCCTCATCGCGGGCGTCGCCGCGGTGCTCGCCGGCGCGATCTCGATGGGACTCGGCGAGTACGTGTCGGTGTCGAGCCAACGCGACACCGAGCGCGCGCTCATCGCCAAGGAGCGGCACGAGCTCGAGACGATGCCGCAGCAGGAGCTGGCCGAGCTCGCCGAGCTGTACCGCGCCAAGGGTCTCTCCGCCGCGACGGCGGACACCGTCGCCCAGGAGCTCACGGCCCACGACGCGCTCGCAGCGCACCTCGAGGTGGAGCTGCACATCGACGAGGACGACGTGGTGAACCCGTGGCATGCGGCGGGAGCATCCGCCCTGGCGTTCCTCGTGGGCGCCGTGCTCCCGATGCTCGCCATCCTGCTGCCGCCGCCGGAATGGCGGATCATCGCGACGTTCGTCGCCGTCGTCATCGCGCTCGCGATCACCGGCTGGCTGAGCGCGTGGATCGGCGGCAGCCCGAGGCTCCGCGCGGTGCTGCGCGTCACGATCGGCGGCGCCCTCGCGCTCGCCGTGACGTGGGCGATCGGCGGGCTGCTCGGGGTGGCCGTCTGACGATGACGGGCGAGGCGGAGGCGCGAGTCGGCATCTCGGGGTGGGTCTACCCGAACTGGCGGGGCGAGTTCTATCCGAAGGGCCTCCGCCAGGCCGACGAGCTCGAGTTCGCGTCGCGGCAGCTCACCTCGATCGAGGTCAACGGCTCGTTCTACGCGCTCCAGAAGCCCGCCAACTGGGTGCGATGGCGCGACGCCGTGCCCGACGACTTCGTCTTCGCCGTGAAGGGTCCGCGCTTCATCACGCACCTCAAGCGCCTCGGCGACATCGACGCGCCGCTCGCCAACTTCCTCGCCTCCGGCCTCCTCGCCCTCGGTGAGAAGCTGGGTCCGGTGCTCTGGCAGCTGCCGCCGAACCTCGGGTTCGACGAGCCCCTGCTCGACGCGTTCCTGGCCCGGTTGCCGCGCACGCACGGAGCTGCAGCCGCCCTCGCGCGGCATCGGGAGGAGCGGATGTCGGGACGCTCGTCGTACGCGCTGCGGGCCGCGCCCGAGCGGCCGCTCGAGCACGCCGTCGAGGTGCGGCATCCGAGCTTCGAGGAGCACGAGACGACAGGTGAAGGGCAATACGTCGACTGTCGAGGACCAACCCCGGATGTCGACCACTTCATCGGAGCCCTCAAGGTTGAGAACGGCACGTACGCGACCGAAGGTGGCTTCATCGATCCGTTCACTGAGCTGTCCGGTCAAGCCCAGTAGCCCGACCCGTGGGTGCCCGGCTGCGGCCGGGCTCCCACGACCATTGCCACCATTCAATCAAAGCATCATCAGCACGAGGGAGCAGCGAACGTGGAAGTCCTTCGATTTGTCATCTTCGGCATCGCTAGTGGGGGACTTCTGGCTCTTCTCGCACAAGGGCTCGTTCTGGTCTACCGAGGGTCGGGCCTGCTCAACTTCGCGCAGGGCGCGATTGCCCTTGCTGGGGGGTTCGCGTACTACGAGGTGACGGTCAAGGCCGATCTCTCCAAGTACCTGGGTCTGGTGGTGGCCGTGGCGTTCTGCGCCTTGCTGGGCGTTGCTATTCACTACGGAATCATGCGACCCATGCGGCATGCGTCGGCTCTGCAACGCGTCATCGCCACCCTGGGCGTGCTCATCGTGATCCAGAGCTTCGCGTTCCTGCGCTACGGATACGACCCACTCCGCGTGCCGTCGTTGTTCCCGACCCGCTCAGTGACGTTGTTCTCGAACCAGCTGTCGCTTGGAGTCGACCGTCTCGTCATCATCGCCATTTGTTTGATCGTGAGTGCAGCCCTCTACTTCGGCTACCGGACGTCCAGCTTCGGTCGTGTGACCACCGCCGTGGCGGAGAACACGCTGGCGGCATCCAGTTTCGGGCACTCGCCCGACAAGGTTGCGGCCATCAACTGGGCTCTGAGCAGCGCCCTTGCCGGTCTCGTCGGTGTGCTGATCTCGCCGCTCATCTTCCTGGAGCCGAGCACGTTGGTGCTCCTGGTCATCCCCGCCATGTCGGCTGCACTGATCGGAAGATTCGTCTCATTCCCTCTGACGCTCGCTGCTGCGATCGCGTTGGGTATCGCTCAGTCGCTCATACAGCGGTATGTCACCCAGCCGGGCTGGACGACGGCAGCGCCCTTCCTGGTCGTCGTGACGATTCTCGTGGTGAGCGGTCGCGCCTTGCCGCTGCGCAGTTTCGTGCTGGACCGGCTTCCCTCGGCGGGGTCGGGCCGGGTTCGCCTCGGGGTCGTCGTACCCCTGGTCGCGGTCGTGGGGTGGGTGATCTACACGATGAACGCCGACTGGGCGACGGCCGCGATCGCCACGCTGGCGATCGCGATCGTGTGTTTGTCGGTCGTCGTGATCACCGGCTACACGGGGCAGCTCTCGTTGGCGCAGGCCTCGATCGCGGGCGTGGGAGCGGTCGTCGCAGCCCGCCTGGCGATGAACGGCGTGCCGTTCCTGCTTGCTGTGCCAGCGGCAGCTGTCATCACGGCGCTCGTCGGGCTGGTCATCAGCATCCCGGCCCTGCGGATCCGGGGAATCACCCTGGCCGTCGTGACCCTCGGCCTCGGAGGGGTACTCACCGACCTGGTGTTGCGCAACCGTGATCTTGCCGGCGGGCTTGAGGGCCTGAGCGTCCCGATTCCCTCCGTGTTCGGCCTCGACATCGACCCATTCTTCTATCCGGAGCGATATGCAACTCTGGTTTCGTCGCCCTGATCCTCATCGCGCTGGCGGTGGCCAACCTGCGCCGCGGAAGCATCGGGCGGCGACTCCTGGCGGTGCGGTCCAACGGGGGAGGCCTGCACTTCGCTCGGCGTGAACGTGTCAGCGATGAAGTCGTATGCCTTTGCGCTCAGCGCAGCCATTGCCTCGGTCGGCGGAACGCTGCTCGCCTTCGGCCGACCTTCCGTCGAGACGACCGGATTCACCGTGTTCCTGAGTATCATCGTCGTAGCCGTCGTGGTGGTGGGCGGAGTGGGTTATGTCCCCGGCGCCCTCATTGGCTCACTCTTGGTGTCCGGGGGCGTGGTCTCCGTGCTCTTCGAGTCGTGGCCGTCAGTCAACGACTCTTCAGCTGATCGGCGGGATCGTCCTGCTCGCCATCCTCATCGTGGCACCCGACGGTTTGTTGGGCTCAACCGGAGATCGTTGGTGCACGTGCCGTGGCGTGCGCTGCTGCATCTGCCCTCCGCCAAGCCGTCCAAGAGTCAAGCCGCGCGGGAGCCCGACCCTGTGCGGGTACCAGCACGAGCCCTCACCGTGGAAAATCTCTCGGTCTCGTTCGGTGGGGTCAAGGCCGTGCGCAACGTCTCCTTGAGCATCGAGCCGGGCGAGATCCACGGCATCATCGGACCCAACGGTGCCGGCAAGACCACCTTGATCGACGGGATCACAGGGGTTCGTCGCGAGAATCGCCCCTCGAACTCCGTACGCATCGGGGATGTCGAGATCTCCCGCATGGCGACCAGGCGGCGGAACCGTCAAGGAGTGGCGCGATCGTTCCAGAGTCTGGAGCTGTTCGCCGACCTCACCATCCGCGAGAACCTGGCCGTGGCCTGCGAACGTCCTGGACTCCTCCGATACGTCGCGGACCTGGTGTTGCCCGGCAAGATCCGTCTCAGCCCCGCGGCGTGGGAAGCAGTGCGTCGCTTCGAGCTCATCGATCTCATCGATGAGCATCCAGAGAACACGTCCTTCGGGCACCGCAAGGCGGTGGCCATCGCGCGGTCGGTGGCAGCTACCCCCTCTGTTCTCCTCCTCGACGAACCAGCTGCCGGTCTCGGCGACGTTGAGGCCCAAGAGCTCGCCGACCTCGTCGCGGGTCTCGCGAAGGGAGTGGGGAATCGGGGTCCTGCTTGTTGAGCACAACGTCGACCTTGTCCTCCGGCTCTGCGACCGGGTCACCGTTATCCAGTCCGGCACTGTGATCATGTCCGGCACTCCGGATGAAGTCAGACAGAGTCCAGTCGTCATCGATGCTTATCTTGGAGCTCCCACGTGACCCGCCAAACCGCGACTGACATCGCCGCTCCGCACCGAAGGGAAGTTCTCCATGACCGATTCGGGCCGCGGATTGACACTCGAGCCGTCCACCGATGCCGTCGTCGCACTCGGCGGATCAGGAGGTGTTGAGGATCGACAGTCTGACCTCGGGCTACGGCGATCTCGCCGCCGTGCGGGACGTCTCGCTCCACGTGATGGCCGGCGAGATGGTCGCACTGTTCGGGCCCAACGGTGCGGGCAAGTCGACGACCCTGTTGGCGAGCGTCGGCGAGCTGCCGCAGATGGGCGGCACTGTCTACATCAAGGGTCAGGCGACGTCCAAGCCCCTCCACCGGCTCGCCCGTGACGGAGTGGCCTTCGTGCCTGAGCAGCGGTCGGTGATCTCGGAGCTGACAACGAAGCAGAACCTGGAACTCGGACGGGGTGGAGTCGTGGCGATCGACGCTTTTGCCGAGCTGATCCCCCTGCTCGACCGCAAGGGCGGTCTGCTGTCCGGTGGCGAGCAGCAGATGGTTGCGCTCGCTCGTGCATTCGCCTCGAGTCCGTCCCTGATCTTGGTGGACGAGCTCTCCCTTGGCCTGGCTCCGATGATCGTCGACCGACTCCTCATTGCCCTCCGTGAGGCAGCGACCACGCGCGGGTTGGCTGTGCTCCTGGTGGAGCAGCAAGCGCGCCGCGCACTCGAGTACACCGACCGCTGGTACCTGCTGCGCAGCGGATCGGTGGTCAGCGAGGGCGATTCTCGCGATGGAGGCGACCAACTCGAGAAGGCTTACCTGCACAGCGGCGACGCTCCGCCACTGACGGCTGCGACCGACAGGTTGGCCGTCGGGGTAATGCCGCGATTGAGTGCGGACGTCTAGCTTCGCAGGCGCGGAGCGCAAGTTGG